>NZ_JBHSIS010000002.1:0-1451843 GCF_042653545.1 Actinophytocola glycyrrhizae | reverse complement strand
ACTCTTCCCGGCCATGATCCACATCCTCACTCAACGAGTGAGTCTCCATCAGACCCGGGGCGGTTCAACCTCCGTGATCCTCTGCCGAAGATGAATACGCAAGTACACGATCGGCTGACCGTGAAGACACTCACAAGAGTGAGCCGAGTCGGTCGGTACTGCATGCGGCGACGGCCGCCGCCCACCATGACCTCTACCGTGTCAACGTAGATCAAGAAGTGCGCTGACCTGCGTAAACGTGACTCTGGCAGGTCGGCGTACGTCTGTTCGGAGCAGTTCAGCGCAGCTCACTGTCGTTCGATGGCCTATCTGGCTCTCAATTTGCTCCCGACAGCCCGCTCCCACGTGCTCCTCGGGGACCCAGTTGCTGCCGCTCAGCGGCACGAGAGGACGTCCGGGTTGATCCGTGTGTGATGAGCGGTGCGGTGGGTCCCTACTCTTGTGCCGTGGTAGTGGCGGAAGATCGGCTTGTCGCGGTGATGACCGCGCCGCTGGATTCGATCGTCGATGGTGACGTGCGGGTGCTTCCTCCGGCCGTGGCGGTGCGGAAAATGGCGTCTGCCGGAGAGTGACCTCAGGGCATTGGCCGAGTGGGGGCTTCCGAGGGACGTGCTCATGACACCCTGTTTGCAGGTGGAATCCGAACCTGTGCTCGTGCCGAACGTGGCCGGGCCGGTGGAGAGCCGGCTGATCACGCCGGAGGATCGGTTGTACCGGCTGGGGAGGTGGGGCGGTCACGACCGCACGCCGTGGATGGGCGCCGCCGCCGGCGACGGCCGGGTCCTGGCGATCCGCGACAGACCGATGACAGCCCAGGACCTGCATCCGGCTCTGCGGGAGGTTCATCACGACCTGTACCGCCCGGCTGTGGACTTCATCAACTCATCGGTGGCGCAACTGGTCGAGATCAGTTGGCGCTGGCGTGCCGCGCTGCGCATTCTCCGGACGCTGGAACCTCCCCCTGCCGCCGCACCGCTTGACGCGCACGAAGCCTTCGACAACCGAGTCAGCGCAGGTGAGCGGATCGTCCTGAAGCGCATCGAGGAGATCGACAGCCACGTCCGCCTGGATGATCCCGCCTCGCTGTGGGTTCAGGTCGTCACCGATCCGGGATATTAGGGCCGACCAACGTCGAACGCCGTCGGCGTCAATCGCGACATCGGCCGTCCGCAACTCGGCATGAGCGGGCATCCTCGGTTGCTCGTCTGGCGACGTGAGCAGGTGGGTGAACGAAGGTGTGTTCGTGGGGCTGCGTCACGGACCGGCGGATAGGAATGCCGGTGGGTCGGGTTTAATCCCGGCATGGACAGCACGCCGCTGGTTCGGGCGGTCGTCGAGGCCCTGATGTTCTTCGAGCACGCCGCGGACGACGAGATCGACCCGGATGTGGCCGTGCGGGGTATCGAGGTGATCAGTCATGAGCTGGACGCCTTGAGCTCTGCTGACCGGGTGGAGTTTCGGTTGGTTCTGGCGCGGATCGCGGAGACGTCGGGCGACAGCGGAGGCGCGCAGCGGGCTCGGGAGGTGCCGTTCATGCTGTGGGGTGAGGAGTGACCACCTGGCCGGATCGGTGGGCGGTTTGGGGGAGTATGACGCCGTGGGTTCGGTCAACGAGGTTGATGATCAGCGGGCACGATTCGAGGCGAAGCTGAGCGATCTGCGCGGCCGTCGGTTCACGGCGGTGGACTACTGGGACATCCACATCGACGCCCCCGAACCGGCACGGTGGGACTACGGCGACTGGCATCACGCAGTCATGGGCTTCGAGCTCACCTGCGACGCGGGGCCGGCGACGGTGACCTGGACCAACACCTTCTTCCCTCACGGCGTCGAGGTCTTCGACAACGGGATCCAGGAGCATCTCGTCCTGGGCGAGGGAGGTCCCGTGCGGATCGGGCCGCTCATCGATTCCGGGAGTGTGTGGCGCAGGTACCTCGGGGCGGCGGTTCGTCGGACCGCCTTGCATTGGGAGCGAATGGAACTGGGCCCGGCCCGGCGAGCCGATGGCAGCGTGGTTGCGCCGGCGCGCACGGTGGACGTGCCGACGGCATTGCGCATCGACTTCGACGCGGGAGCGGTGTGGTTCGTCGCCGCCATCCCACAGTTACCCGACGCGCGCGCCATGGGCTTCGACGATCCGGCGTTCCTTCGATAGCCCAGGTACACGCCCCTCGGCTCAGCGCACGCTCGGCATACGACCGACCAGCGGCATGAGTGGACAGTCACGTCCCGGAACAGCGCGACCTCCGAGGTCGGGGTGGGGCGAGTCGCCGGGGTGAGGGCGGGATCTACGCGCAGTGGTGCCCTGTCACGTTGAGTTCTTCCCTTCCGGAGAACGGTGTACGAGGCACTCGGCGTGTTCCAGGATGCGGCGGTCCGGCGGGCCTCCTGACCGCGGTTGACCCCGGCTGAACGTCAGCGGTCGAACTCCGGGATCAGGTCGCCGATCAAGCGGATGCTGGTCAGGACTTCTTCGTCGCCGATGTTGCCGATCTGCTGGAGGCACATCAGCCGGTCGATGCCGAGGTCGGCGTACTTGCGCAGTTTCTTGCGGCAGGTGTCCGGGCTGCCGACGATCAGTGCAACCGCGCGAGATGCTCGCTCGGCGGCATGAGCGGACGTTATGACCTCATCGCCGTCGAGGTGTTTGCCGGCGCCGTCGCGTGCGTGTACCGCCGGCCGGGGATCTCGGGCATCTCGAGCACGGCACGCGGCCGGGGATCACCCGGGGTAGGAGTACATCTGCGGCGAGGCGGCCAACCCGAGGTGTGCCGCCCGGTCGCGGTCCTCGGACCGGTGGAGTTGGAGCTGTTCGGTCCGGATCGGCGCCGGTGGCCACACCGAGCAGACCGCCGCGATCAGGCCGCCTCGGCTGCTGGTGGTTGGTCCTCGGGCAGGCCGACTACGCCGCCCGGTCACGCCCCGCGGAGGTTCGCCTCGCGCAGGTGCGTCCTGTGTAGGTCCGCCACAAGCGAACACACCTGCGCCTGGTGTCGTCGGCTGCCAGGCTGTGCGCTATGCCCGACTCAGATCCCGTCGACAACTCCCATGCTGATCTCGTCGATAGCCTCCGCGCCGCGGAACGACGCCTGCAGGCCGCGCAACGCACCTCCGACGTCGAGGCCTTGACGGCGTTGCTCCATGACGACGTCCGCTTCACCGGCCCCGACGGCACCCTTCTCACCAAGGCCGACGACCTGCATGCCCACCAGTCCGGCGCACAGGTCGTCCACCGCGTCGACGAGGAGGACCTCCAGGTGTTCGCGATAGGCGCCACTGGCGTCACCTGGTTCCTGGGCACCCTGGAGGTCACCGTCGCCGGTCAGCACCTGACCGCCCGCGCGCGTTACACCCGAACTTGGCTCCATACAACGAACTGGCAGGTCATTGCTGCTCACGCGACAATCTTCCCGAACTGACAACGACCCCGGCAGAAGTCTTTCACAGACGTAGAGTCCACATAGCGACCCCGGCGACTGCGTCGAGGACTTCGTTGTCAAACGATCCGTGACGGATGTCGTCTTCGCCGTAGTAACCACCACGAGACCCGCATCAGGATCACTGATACATCAAGTCGCGCACCACGCAGCCGACTCGCGGCACGAGCGCGCGTGGCGGCAGGGCGACCATACGGTTGCGCGGGGTAGGGTCGGCCACCGTGCAGAACTCGATGTTCGAGGCCTCCGAAGGCTGGGAGGGATCGATCTATCGCGTTCGGACCTCCTCGTTCAACGTGGCGTTCGTGATCGGTGCTGGCGAGGATCCCGATGAGATAGACACCGTTGACGTGGAGGTCACGCTGGCTGACGGTTCGTGCTGGAGTGCAACGATGTTTACCCTCGCTGAGGTGGAACGACTCATGGCGCGATGGGCTGTCACTGGTGAGTACGGCGGCGGAAGCTACTTCTGGTGCTCAGACGGCGTGATCGTGCGCGAACCAGGTGTCACCAACATGACAATGGTGCTTGCGCAACTCTATGAAGACGGCCAACTCACCGACGTGCTCGAACGCCTGGACCGTGCCGAAGAATGACCGCCAACAAGGCTCTCATCGGCATGACAGGGCGTCGCGGCCAACTCGGTCCGCGGCATGAGAGTTCGTTGCGGCGATGTGGTGGCAGCACGTCGCTCGTCGGCAGTTCGTGCCGCGGTCAGTACTTGGCCTCCCACAACCGTGGTGGCGGTGACCCATCGCCCGGGGCGGCTCCAGGCGGTTGAACACATCTCCACTCCTGTCGGCCTCGGTGGCACGTGGGGCGGGACACGGGAGGATGGTGGGGATGGCCGAGGCGACTCCGCCGATGAAAGCTTTCAAGATCACTGCGGTCGCGGCGCTGGTCGTGGCGTTGCTCGGAGTGCTCGCTGACGTGACCGGCCTGTTGAGCTTCATCACCGGCAAGGACCTGCCCGAGCTCCTCCATCCCTCGGAGCCGTCCGCGACGGCTCCGGCCATCGGGGTGCCGCCACCTCGGGCTCGACTCCCGACCCCGCAGACCAGTCGTCCCCGGTGACGGCGACACCTGTCCCGACGACGACCGCGACGGCTGTGACGGGGGACCGGCAGGTGGCGCCTCCGGCGCCGGCCACCACCACCGACGCCATCAAGAACTTCCAGCTCTCCCTCGGCCCTCCGGAGTTCGATGCCGCGACACCCCAAGTGATCACCATCGAAACCTCCGACGGGGGTCTGGACACCTACGTCGATATCGAGATCGCGGACCCCGCTGCGCAGGGCGGGGTGTGTCCCAAGATCACCGGCGGCCCCTGCAACCTCATCTCCAGCGGGGGCGCCGAAGCCGACCGGAATGGCTACGCTCGCCTGGAATTCGAGTGGTTCGGCAGCACTCCCGGGCACGACGACATCCATCACCCCGGCACCTACACAGTCACCGTCCAGGATCGCGGCAACGGATCCACCGTCAGCCTGGACTTCACCGCCCGCTGACACGTGGCCATGCACCGGTTTGGGCCGACTGCGGTCGCCGTATCCACCGCAGCCGGTTGACGAGTCCACGAAGGCCGTCGCGGCCGTGCTGCTGTCCACGCCGCGCCACCGCGATCGTGCGGGCCATCCTCGTCCTACATCGCGTCGGAGCCGGCCGCGTCACTGCCTCAGCGTGCCGACCGACTTCGGTGATGAGTTGTCGCGCCCGCGCCCGTCATACCTACGACGGACACGACGAGGCGGAAGGATGACGTGATGAGTGTGGACACGCGGCTGGAGGAGCTGGGCGTGAGCGGTCTGGGCGAGGTCGACGAGCCGGCGTTCTCGGCGCTGGCGGGGCGGCACCGGCGGGAGTTGCACGTGCACTGCTACCGGATGCTCGGGTCGTTCGAGGACGCCGAGGACACCGTGCAGGAGACCTTCCTGCGCGCCTGGCGGCGGCGGGAGACCTTCGAGGGGCGGTCGACGTTCCGGGCCTGGCTGTACCGGATCGCCACCAACGCCTGCCTGGACCTGCTCGCCAAGTGCCGCCCGGAGCCTGCGAACGGCGGCGAGGTGCGGTGGCTGCAGCCCTACCCGGACCGGCTGCTCGACGAACTGCCCGCGAGCGATGGGGACGAACCGGAGACCGTCGCCGTCGCGCGGGAGACGATCGAGCTGGCGTACCTGGTCGCGGTCCAGCACCTCGCGCCTCGCCCGCGGGCCGTGCTGATCCTGCGGGACGTGCTCGGCTGGCCAGCGAAGGACGTCGCGGAGCTCCTCGGGGACTCCGTCAACTCCGTGAACAGCGCGCTGCAGCGGGCCCGCGCCGGCATGCGGGAGCACCTGCCCGCGCAACGGCAGGACTGGACCGGCGGCGAGGAGGACGCCGCGACGCGTGAGCTGGTGCGCCGCTTCACCGACGCCAGCGTGGCCAAGGACATCGAAGGGCTCGCCGCACTGCTGCGGGAAGACGTCCGCTGCTCGATGCCGCCGACACCGGGCCTGTACGTAGGTCGCGACGCGGTGGTGAACGACTGGGTCGAGGACGGCTTCGAGAGCCTGGGGAGCCTGCGCGCGGTCCGCACCTCGGTGAACCGGCAGCCCGCCGTCGCGTTCTACCTCTGGCGGAAGGGGGAGGGCGCGTACCTGCCGCTGACGCTCGACGTCCTGCGTGTCACCGGCGGGGCGATCACCGAGCTCGTCACGTTCCACGACGACCAGTTCCCGCGGGCCGGGCTGCCGGAGCGCCTGCCGGCGGACGGCACGGAGTAGTCCCGGTGGGGACGCGCGCTGCGCGTGGCATGTGCATGGTGCGTTACGCCTGTGTCGAGGCGCGGTGGCGCCAAGTTCACCGACTGCGCGCAGCGGGCGGAACGGATCCGGCGGACGGGATCCGAAGTCGTGTTCGTCACCGGCATCGAGCTGACCATCATGAGCCTGAGATTTCTGCCCGGCGACACCCTCGACGAGCGGCTCGGCCGGCTGTTGGGCGAGCCCGACGGCCGGGCCGAGCCGATCGCCGAGGCGAGTGCCCGCCTCAACGACTTCCTCGGGGATGCCGTCGCCGCGGTCCGCGAACGGTTTCGAAGGATCACCTACGCCTGCATACCTCGTCGCGCGGGGAAAGCCGGTTGCGATCACCGGCTTGGGCACGGCGACCTGGCGCGGAGCGGGCGACGTCGCGCCGTGCAGTATGGAGATCGTCGAGTACGACAAGACCGGCCGGTCGGCCGGACTGAACGGGGAGTACGTCCGCGACGAGGCCGGCCAGGCCACCTACCTGCTCGAGTTGCTGGAGATCTTCGACGCCGAAGGCGTGGACAGCGCCTTCGTGTATCTGTTCGCGCTCGACAACATCCCCCACCGCCCCGACGACCCCCGCCACGACCTCGACAGTCTCGGCATCGTCAAAGTCCTGGAACACCGCCACGGCAACACCTACCCGACATGCCCTTGGAACCCAAGGCTGCCTTCCACACCCTCGCCGACCACTACCGCGGCTGACCAGACCGGTCCTTGCCGACCTGCGCCGTGAGGGGCTGATCCGGCACCTCGGGTCAGCCACGTCGACGCGCCCCAGCTCGCCGAGGCGCGGCCGGTCGCCCCGGTCGCCGCGGTGCAGAACCAGTTCCACATCCACGACCGCAGCGACGCCGAGGTTCTCGAGCAGTGCGAACAAGACGGCATCGCCTACGTGCCGTACTTTCCACTCGGCGGCGGCAGGGCCCGCTCGACACGGCCTGCCTCACGGGCGTCGCCGCCCGCCACCAGGCCACGCCCGCACAGGTCGCCCTCGCCTGGCTCCTCGCCACGTCATCGGTGACACTGGCCATTCCGGCACCAGTTCGCTCGACCACCTGGCCGGCAAACACCGCCGCGGCCGGATTCGCCTCAGTATCCGACGACCTGGCCGGGCTCTGATCAGCGGACAGTATTCGGACTCTTGAGTCCATCGATGGTGGTGCTGCGAGAGTCGACATCACATCGACACCGTCCGACTTCTGCGGCGCGGAATGCCGGAACGGCGGTATTCGCAAACCATCCTTCGTGGTTTATTACGAAGGATGTGGAACGGGTGTGCTGCAGGATGGAGCTGTCGTGAGCCGGTCGCGGAGGTTCGGTGCTTTTCTGGCGGCAGTACTCGCCGCGTCGAGTAGCGTGCTGGGCCTGGCGGGTTCGGCGCACGCCGAGGCCGCCGTCCAATCCTGTGTGGGTACCTGGGCGGTCACCTACGATCCGCCCATCACCAACACGCCCCAGCTCGTGTCCGGTGTCCTCACCGGAACCTTCCCCGTCTGCACTGACCTCCAGGCCTTCACCGCGTCCTACACGCAGGTGTTCACGGACACGGTCTCCTGCACGACGCTGCTCAACGCCGGCTCGACGTCCCGCACCTACCAGTGGGGTAACCCGCTGGCCGCGCCGACCACCTTCACCTACAACTTCACGACCACCGTGGTCGCCGGCCAGGTCGTGGTCACCAACACCGGTTTGATCACGGCGGGACGGTATGCGCCGGGCAGCGCAGTCCAGGTCGCCACGCTCATGACGCCGAACGCGCTGGCGTGTGCGGGGGCTGGTGTCGGGAGTCTCACCGGCCCGACGACGCTCACGATCCACAGCCCGTGAGTGCCCGCCGCCAGGCAACCTTCCTGACACACATCAATCATCATTGCGGGGCGTCTGTTGTCCTTCCTGCAGGTCCAGAGTGGTGATTTTCGTCATCTTTCGCACGCGGCAGCGGATAGTTGTTCGCGTGCACGACGAGGTGACAGGCGACCCGTGAAGATCCGTTCTCTCGCCGGTCGTCTGGTTTGTGTTCTGATCGCCGTCTCGGTGCTCGCCTCGGTACTCCTCGCGATCCTGCTCAACCTCGCCTTCCGCGGGCCGCAGCCGCAGCAGCGACAGTCTTTCAGCGGAGTCGGCGGTAAGGTTCACGCCAAATGGTTCAGGCATCGCGTACGTGCTCTCAAAAATTCCTGCTGGAGCTGCTTCCCGGCATTCCCTGAGATGCGCCATGGGATGGCGCACGCCTGTCGGCGCAGGCTTTGCGGCCGAACGGCCGCGTTTTCCGAGCGGAACTTGAGCCGGTTCGATTCAGCCGATATAAACGGATGTTTGCTCCGGAAGAGGTCGGCTGGGGGTCGCGGTGGTCGTGGAGTTCCAGCTGCTCGGCGCCATTCAGGCCTACGTCGACGGCCGGCCGGCGGAAGTCGGACACGCCCGGCAGCGGTGCGTGCTGGCCAACCTGCTCGTCGAGGCCAACCAGGTGGTTGCGGGAACCCAGCTGGTTGACCGGGTCTGGTCGGGTCACCGGCTGCCGGCCCGGCGGGAGCATGGCTTGTTCGTCTTCGGATGATGGGTGAGCCAGCCGAAGACCAGTCGGGCAGTTGGTCCCGCCCTCGACTGCAAGTTGAGTTCACGGAACAGCTAGGGTCAGTGCATGGCTTTTGGTTCCTGCTGTCATTGTGGGTTGTCATGACGGTTGATATTTTGCTGCGCGGCCTGGGAATACTCCTGACACCACTGGTCACCCTTCTAACCTTCGCCGTGCAGGACGGGCGTCGGCGGGCGCGGCTGGCCAAGCAGGCGAAGACCGCTGCCGAGCTCATAAGCCTTGCCCCACCCAATAGCCGGACGTACCGTGAACTCGTCAAGCACTATGAGTTGGCAGTCGAGGAGTATCTCGATGCCCACCGCCGTTGGCGCTGGAAGTGGGGAAGCCTGACGCAAGCACTGCTCCTTGGAGTATTTGGCGTGTGGTCGGCGAGCTTTGGATGGGTGGCAACATTGGCGCCCGAAGACAGGCCAAGTTGGATGTGGTGGACGTTCGAGGATGATTTGGGTCCCCGCGCTTGGGGAGGATGGCTATTCGTGGTACTCGCCGTTCCGTTTCTGGTGGGAGCCATTCGCGGTCTAGTGGATTTTCTGGCAGGCGGCAGACGATCTTCCAGGCGCTTGTCGTCGTCTCTCGGTCAGTAGCAGTCCGGCGGGGCTGAATTATCCGCGAGCACCGTTGCCTGTGTCTCCATCCGGCGGCCGATTCGCGGATGCGCGGGTTTCCTGGTGCTCGGGTGAGGTCTGGAAAGACAGCCTGCGCCCCTCAGCGTCCACGATGGACACCCAGTCGTCCTCGTCCGTGACGATCCGCGCTCCGAGGAGGTCCGCGTAGAAACCCGCCAGGGCCCTGGGATCGCGCGTGTCCAGAACGACTGTCTCGAGCTTGCCGATCACGTCTTCCCCTTTCGTCTCCTCCGGTGGCCATCTGGTTTCCCCGCTCCCGCGCCGGCGAAACGTGAGGACCGTGGGGCCGGAACGTCGTCGTGAGACCGGCCGATCCGCTGCGTGACCTGGGGGTGTGACGCTTCGGACGCTTCGTGCGCCTAACAGGTGAAGTGGATGAGTACGAGTCGGTCCGCCTGCGGTGCCGCTCGTGGCGCGCGAAGGAGGTGACCGGCTGGTCAACGTCGTGGAGGAGTGTCGTTCTCGCAGTCGGGGAGGAGGACTTCGCGTGGGATGTACCAGTGGCGGTCGCACCGACCTTCGACCACCCCGGCACCGATCCGAGCACATCGTGCTCAGCGCTTCTGCTGTGTCCAGGTCACCTTCACTCGGCGAGTGAGGCTTCGTGACGGGGCGAGCACCGCGATATTAAAATGCCGCAGTTGTCTAGATTGCGTCTTTGTGACGATCTCGATGGTCGTCGAGCGCCCTTTTCGTCAGGTTCGCGGACGAATTGTTCTGCGGCGCATTTCGAAAAACCCTGAGCGGCCTGTCGACAGGGTTGACGTGTGTCCTGACCTGCTCAAACTCTGTCCGATGTAGACTCGGTGTCTTTGTCGGTTCAAACAACTGGTCCATCCGGCCCAATTTTGGCAGACCTGGTTTTTGAACTCGATAACCGTGGGTACCAGACTTGTGCGGCGCTATTTGATTCGCCGACTCCGATGCGCACGGGAGATCACTTCAGTCAGGAGGACAGGTATGAGCTCTCGAACACGCCTCGCTTGCGGCGTGGCGATCGGGTACCTGCTCGGTCGTACCCGCAAGATGCGGCTGGCGCTGATGGTCGCGGGTGCGACAGGTGCGGCAGGCACGCCGCGCCAGCTGGTGCAACGCGGGCTGAAGCAACTCGCGTCGGTACCCGAGGTCGACAAACTGACCACGATGGCTAGAGGACAGCTCGTCGACGCCGCCAAGACCGCGGCGATGACCGCGGCCAGCAGTCGCATCGACGCCTTCAACGAACGGCTGCAGGGCAGGCCCGGCGGTGACGACGATGAGGAGAAGTCCACAGAGGAACCTGCCGAGGACGGCGCCCAGGACGGCGCCCAGGACGGCGCCCAGGACGGCGCTGAGGACAGCCAGGACGACCGCGAGGACGACGGCGGTGAATCGCCCCGGCCGCGCAGGCGGGCGAGCACGGCCCGGCGTCGCGCGAGCACGGACGACTCGGACGACAAGCCACGCCGGGGCAGCACGCGGCGCGGCTCCCGCGCGCCGGTGCGCCGGGCCGGGAGGTGATCGGGATGGTTGCCGACACGGCCGCGAAGACGGGCAAGAACACGGCGAAGAAAGCGAAGGACACCACGGGCACGGTGTCCGGGGGCGCCTCGCCGCTTGCCGACTCGGTACGCAGGCTCGCGCAGACGGTCACCACTCGTGCCGCCACGTCGTTGACCGACAAGGTCAGCTCGACGGCCGGGCGGCTCGGCGAGTACGGCACCGGCGGCGGTGGTCCCGGCCTGCTGAGCGCCGTCACCGGAAAGGAACCGGGTGCGGGCAGGAAGGCCGCGACCGGCGCGGTGAAAGGTGCGCTTTCCGGTGTCGCGGAAGGGATCAAGGACAAGATCAGCGGTGCGCTCGGTGGCGGTGGCAACGACAAGATCAAGGTCACCAACATCGTCGAGCACATCGACGTCGGTGTGCCGGTCGACCTGGCATACGACCAGTGGACCCGCTTCACCGACTTCCCCGGGTTTCTGAAGAAGGTCGAGCACGTCGAGCAGGTCAGCGACGAGAAGCTGCGCTGGAAGGCGCAGATCTTCTGGTCGCACCGGTCCTGGGAGTCCACGATCGTCGAGCAGGTGCCCGACGAGCGGATCGTGTGGCGGTCCGAAGGGCACAAGGGCCACGTCGACGGCGCGGTCACCTTCCACGAACTGGCGCCGGACCTGACCAGGGTCCTGCTGGTGCTCGAGTACCACCCCCAGGGGCTGTTCGAGCGGACCGGCAACCTGTGGCGCGCCCAGGGACGCAGGGCCCGCCTCGAGCTCAAGCACTTCCAGCGCCACGTGATGACCCGGACCTTGCTGCACCCGGACGACGTCGAGGGCTGGCGCGGCGAGATCCACGACGGCCGGGTGGTCGAGCGGGCCGAGGACCGAGAACCGGTGGACGACACCGAAGCCGGCGACGAGGAACCCCGCGAGGAACGCGAACGCGAGGGTGCCGCCGCCGACGGTAAGTGAGGAGCGAACCGAATGACCACAGCGGTACAGCCGGCCGGTGGTGGTGGGGTCGAGCGCCCCACCTCGTCCAGCCTGGCCGACGTGATCGACACCATCCTGGACAAGGGTCTGGTCATCGACGCCTACGTGCGGGTCTCCCTCGTCGGCATCGAGTTGCTGACGATCGATGCGCGCGTCGTCGTGGCCAGTGTGGACACCTACCTGAGGTTCGCCGAGGCCGTGAACCGGCTCGACATCTCGGACAACGACAAGAAGGGCCTGCCCGACCTGGTGGAGGACATGCAGCAGGGCGGCGCCAAGACCAAGACCAAGGGCGCGCTCGACGCGGCGGGGGACAAGCTGCGCGGCTTCCTCGGTGACGAGGAGGGCGAGCGGGCCGGGAAACGGGAGAGGAAGTGACGGGGATGGCCGAATCGGACCAGAGGTTCTACGTATACGGGATCGTGCCCTCCGATGTGGAGACCGAACCCGACGCGCGAGGTGTCGGCGACCCGCCAGGCGAGGTGACCACGATCAAGCACGGTGACGTCGCCGCACTGGTCAGCGCCGTGGCCGCGGACTCCTCGCTGGGCAGCCCCGAGGACCTGGCGGCACACGCCGCGCTGCTCGACGGCGCCGCGGCCGCGGCACCCGTGCTGCCGATCAAGTTCGGTGCCGTGCTCACCAGCGAGGACGACGTGACCGAGGAACTGCTCGCCGCACACCACGACGAGTTCGCCGCCGCGCTGCGTGAACTGGAAGGCAAGGCGCAGTACGTCGTGCGCGGCCGGTACCGGCAAGAGGCGATCTTCAAGGAGATCCTCGCGGAGAACGCCGAACTCGGCCGGCTGCGCGAGGCGATCCGGGACAAGCCGGAGGATGCCACGCGCAACGAGCGCATGGCGCTCGGTGAGGCGATCACGAACGCGATCTCGGCGAAGCGCGACGCGGACACCGAGACCGTGCGGCGGGCGCTGGACGACCTCGGGTTGATGACGGTCGTGCGGGAACCGACGCACGACGAGGACGCGGCGCACGTCGTCTTCCTCGCGGAGACGGACAAGGAGTCCGAGCTCGAGGAGGCGGTCGAGCGGCTCGCCACCGGATGGGAGGGCCGGGTGGACCTCCGGCTGCTCGGTCCACTCGCGGCCTACGACTTCGTGGTCAGCAAGGCGGCGGAGTAGCCATGGGTCTCGTGTCCGTTCTCCTCGGCCTGCCGCTCGCGCCGGTGCGCGGCGTCATCAAGCTCGGTGAGCTGGTGCAGCGGCAGGTCGAGGAGGAGCTCTACCACCCCGCATCCGCCCGACGCGAGCTCGAGGAGGTCGAACGCAAGCGCGCCGAGGGGGAGCTGTCCGAGGAAGAGGAAGCCCAGGCACAGCAACGAGTGCTGCGCCGGATGACCACACAACCGGGAACGAAGGGGCGGTGACTCCCGCGTGGCCACGAACGCCAAGAACACGGAGGACAACACCGAGAACAGAGCCGAGGGAAGTGGCGACCGTGGCGCCGGGCAGAAGTCGTCCGCGTCGCGGATCGCGGCACAGGCCCAGGAACACATCAGCGCCCTCACCTCGAAGAGCGTCGTGGGTGTGACGTCCGTCGGACCGGTCGAGCAGGGCTGGCTGGTCGAGGTCGAGGTGCTGGAGGACCGGCGGATCCCGTCGTCGTCGGACGTGCTCGCGCTCTACGAGGCCGAACTGAACGAGCACGGCGATCTGCTGGCCTACCGCAGGACCAGGCGTTACCCGCGGGGCGGCGCCGACGTGGGGAGGAGTTGAGATGACTGTGTCGGCACAGCCCACCACGGTGGCGCAGAGCGCGAACGGCAGCAACCAGAGCGCCAACCTCGGCGACATCCTTGAGCGCGTACTGGACAAGGGCCTGATCATCGCGGGCGACATCCGGGTCAACCTGCTCGACATCGAACTGCTCACGATCAAGCTCCGGCTGGTCATCGCGTCGCTGGAGACCGCGAAGCAGGTCGGGATCGACTGGTGGGAACACGACCCCTGGCTCACCGGGGAGCGAGGTGACCGCGGGCTCGAGCGCGAGAACGAGGAACTCCGTGCGCGCATCGCCGAACTCGAAGGACGACGCGAACCCGAGAAGATCGAGGAAAGCGACCATGCCTGAGCACGGAACCTGGGTCTACGTCGTCGTCGAAGGCGTGGAACCGAACCTGCTCACCGGCATGACGGGGGTGGCGGGGGAACCGGTGCGGACCACCGGCGCGAACGGGCTGACCGCGGTGGTCGGCACGGTACCGCTGGCGGCGTTCGGCGAGGACGCGCTGCACCGCAACCTCGAGGACATCGACTGGCTCGCCCGTGTCGCGCAGGCACACGACGCCGTGGTGGCGGCCGTGGCACGCGCGGTGCCTGCGGTGCCGTTCCGGATGGCCACCGTCTACTTCGACGACGACCGGGTGGGATCCCTGCTGGAAGACCGCGGGGACGGCTTCCGCGCGGCGTTGTCGCGTGTGGACGGACGGTCGGAGTGGGGGGTGAAAGCCCTGCTCGACGTCAACGAGCTGAGCGAAGCCGCGCCCGCCGAAGCGAGTGACCGCCGCGGGAGCGGTGCGGGCGCGGCCTACCTGCGCCGCAAGCGCGAGCACCACCTGCTCCGCGAACGGATCGACGAGCTCGCGGTCGAGCACGCCGACGAGATCCACGCGACGCTCACCGCGCTCGCCGTGGACGCCTGCCTCCACCGCCCGCAAAGCCCTGCCCTGTCCCAGCAGAAAAGTCCGGGGGGCGACTCGCGGACCCCCGGGATACTGCCGATGATCCTCAACGCCGCGTACCTCGTCGACAACGGCGCGGTCGAAGAGTTCGCACACGAGGTCGGCCGGCAGGACGAACGACGTCCTGGCGTCGAACTCGAGCTCACCGGCCCGTGGCCCGCGTATTCGTTCTCCTCGATCGGACTGGAGCCATGACCGGACCGACGCCGATGCCCACGCCCGAACGGCGCATCGCCCTGGTCGACCTGCTCGACCGGGTACTGGCGGGCGGTGTGGTGATCCACGGCGAGGTGACCTTGTCCATCGCCGACGTGGAACTCGTCCACATCTCGCTGCGCGCCCTGTTGACCTCGATCAGCGCCCTGGAGCAGAACCGATGACCGACCCGCCCCGCCACCACATCAACGCCGACCCCGACACCGCCCAGCAGAGCCTTGCCGGGTTGGTGCTCACCGTGGTCGATCTCCTGCGACAGCTGATGGAACGACAGGCGATCCGCCGCGTCGACTCCGACACCCTCGACGACGAGCAGATCGAGGAGATCGGCCTGACACTGATGCGACTCGACGAGGGCATGGACGAGCTCTGTACCCACTTCGGCCTCCGCCGCGAGGACCTCAACCTCGACCTCGGTCCACTCGGGACCCTGCTGCCACCCGGCTAGTCACGGGAAGCAACGACATGGTGGCCACGCTGTCGCGATCGCGGTGAAGTAGCCGGTAGGTAGTCCCCGGTGTTGGTGCGGGCGACGAACCACGCTGCCACACCTTCGCCGCACCAGAACCCGGCGTGCCCCCACCCGGCATGTCCTGGGCACAGTAGGCACTGGCACTGGCCCTGCTCGACCTCGGCTACGCCCGGTGGGAGTCGGCCCGCACCCGGCTGACGGCCCCCTGCACACCGGGCCGGTGCGACACCAGCTTCCCGGCCTGCGCGGCATTCCTGGCCACGGGTACTGGAGCTGACCAGGTCAGGCCTCTCCGCTCACCAGACCCGCCTCGTGGGCGAGCAGGCCGGCCTGGGTCCGGTTGCGACAGTCGACCTTGACGAGCATCCGCGACACGTAGCTCTTCACCGTCGCCTCCGACAGGTGCAGCTCCCGCGCGATGTCCGCATTGGACAGTCCGCGACCGAGGCGGGTCAGCACCTCGACCTCCCGCTCGGTGAGCACGCGCAGCCGTGCCCTGGCGTCGTCACCGCGCTGCTTGCCGCCGGCGGAGGCGGCGAGCAGCCGAGCCGCCGCGACCGGTGACAGCACGGTGTGCCCGGCGGCCGCCACCCGCACCAGCGCAACGAGGTCCCGCAGTGGCGTGGACTTCAGCAGGAATCCGGCCGCACCGCCCCGCAGCGCCCGCAGCACGTAGCTGTCCGCGTCGAACGTGGTGAGTGCGACCACGACCGGCGGCGCCGGCAACGTGGCGATCCGCTCGATCGCGGTCAGCCCGTCGACCCCGGGCATCCGCAGGTCCATCAGGACCACGTCGGGCCGGTGCCGCACGACCGCCTCGACACCCTCCGCGCCGTCCTGCGCCTGAGCGACCACCTCGAGGTCGGCGGCGGCGCCGAGGATCATCCGCAGGTGCGCGCACACCATCGGCTCGTCGTCGACGACGACCACCCGGATCATTCGGCGTCCCCCGCGTCGGCACGTAGGCCGGGAGTATCGCATCCACCTGGTACCCGCCGCCCGGCCGCGGGCCGGTGCGCAGCGTGCCGCCGACCAGCTCCACTCGTTGCCTCAGACCGCGCAGCCCTGCACCGGACCCGCTGCCGGCCAGCGCGCCGTCCGGCGGGCGGCGGGCGGCGCCGTTGACGACCTGCACCGTCATCCCGTCGGCTCGGTAGGCCAGCGCCACCGTCACCTCCGCGCCGGGGGCGTGCTTGCGGGCGTTCGTCAGCGACTCCTGCACCACCAGGTACGCGGTGCGCAGGACCGTGGGGGAGATGTGCGCCGGGTCGCCGTCGACAGCGCGGTCCACCTGCTCGCCGACCGCGCGGGCGTCGGCCACCAGTGTTCGGGCGTCGGGCGCGGCCGGCTCCTCCGGCGGCGCGGCGCGCCCTTCCCGCCGCCTGGCAGGCCCTGACGCGGACCACGACCCGCCTCGGCCACCAACTCGGCACGGCACTGCGCCACCACGCCGGACGTCTGTGGGTGACGGCCAGTGGCCCACTCCGGCCCAGCGGGCGCATCGCGGCACCCTGCTCGACGCATCTGATGGTCTGGTGGGCCGCGCTGCTCCTCGGCGTGCTCTGCCTGCTGGTGCTGCTGTGACGCCGGGCAATTCGATGTCTTCACGAAGGTGGTCGGGCCCGCCAGTCGTCGGTGTTTCCCTTCGGTCGCTGCACCCGCCGTTCTCGCTCGCCAACGACCACTGGACATGCGAGCGGCGACCGTCGGGCGACCGCAGGACTCGTGGATGGTGACTGGACGTGGCCCGAGCCGGGAGCCGTTCGTGAGGCCGCCGTCAGCGCTTGCGGCGGAATTTCGTCACGGCCTGGCGGGCGCGCTCGCGGTTGCGGGGATCCTTCGCCATCGTCCGTGCCTTGGTGGTCATCTGCCGGCCCCGCGGGCCGCGCATGAAGCTCTTGATCCGGTTCAACAAACCAGCCATCACGTTCTCCTTCGTCGATGTCGTTCAATCCGGGCATACCCGCCGCCCGCGGCGTCAACCCTGCTGTCGGTGAGGCCCCGATTCCGGCGGCACCGGTCAGCCGACCGGTGCCGCCGAGCGGTCGGTAGACGGAGCGTTCGAGCGTCGTCGGTCTCGGACGGCCCACCCTGCGCGCCGCGACTCCGGTGCCCGGTCCGCGGACCGGGCATTAAGCTGACAGATCACCATGACGTCATTGACTTTTCCCGAGCCGTTCGCCAGGTACGAAGGCGCGATCCGTGCCATCGCCGTGTTTCCCGACGGGGACGGGATCGTCGTCGGGGGCGACGACCCGGTGGTCCGGAACATGGACCTGCGGGCCGGTCTGTTGCGGGGCAGCCTGGCGCGACCCGAAGGACGCCTGCTCGCCGCTGCGGTGACGCGGGACCGCGGGCTCGTGTTGTGTGGCGCCGAGGACAGCACGGTGTGGCAGCTGGACGACTCGCCTTCCTCCGTCCCGGTGCCCGGATGGGGTCCGGCTACCGTGGCGGCGGTGTCGTCCACCGGTGACGCGATCGTCGCGGCCGGCACGACTTCGCTCCGGGTGTGGGAACGCGGCGAGGACGGGCACTACGCCGAGGCGGACGGTCCGGCCACGGGGTTCGCCGTCCGCGCGCTGGCGACGACCGGTTCGTCGTCGGCGGGCACACGCCGCCGTGGTCGTGCTGAACCGGGCCGGGACCGTGGTGCGGGAGTTTCCCGGGCATCGACCGGACGTCGTCGCCGTCGCTGCCACCCCAGACGGGTCGTGGGTGGTGAGCTTGGACAAGGACCGCGTGGTGCGGCTGTGGAGTGCGGCCTCTGCCCGTCCTGAACCGGTGGAGCTGACCGGGCACTCGGGCGACGTGCTGAGGATCGCGCTGTCCCCGGACGGCACCCAGGTCGCGGCCGGTGACCTCGCCGGGCACATCTGGGTCTGGCAGCGCAGGCACCCTGCCGTGGCGTCGCAGCTGGTCGGGCACGGCGCGCCGATCACGGCGCTTGCGATCACCCCGGACAACGCGCGGCTGGTCAGCGGAGCCGAGGACGGCACCGTCCAGTTGTGGGAACTCGCCTCGAGCGCCCCGATCGACGTCCGCAAGCCGCTCCAGCCGCGGCCCGGCGTGCTCAGCGACCGGGAGAGCACCGCTGACCTGCTCGGGTTCCGCGCGGACGTGGACGGTATCGCCACGCTGATCGCGGACCGGCAGACCGAGCTGCCGCTGGCCATCGCGCTGCTCGGCCGGTGGGGGTCGGGCAAGTCCAGCTTCGTGCGGCAACTCCAGGACCGGGTGGCCAGGCTTGCCGATCAGTCGCGGGGCAACCCCGCCCGCAGAGTGTTCGCCAACGCGGTGCGGCAGGTGCGGTTCAACGCCTGGCACTACGCCGACGACCAGCTGTGGACCGGGTTGCTGGACCACCTGTTCGCGGAGCTTGCCCGGCCGGAGACGCCACCGGACTCCGAACAGGCGCGTGCGGAGCGAGATTTTCTGCGTACCCGGGTGCGGAACCTGGACGAGCTGAACGGGAAGCCGGCCGGTGTCGGGCGGTTGTTGCTGCTGCCCAAGGTGCTCTGGTCGGCGAGCGCTCCGGTCTGCCTCCTGGCGGGGCCGTGTCCTCGTGCTGGCGCTACTACTCGTGCTCGCCGGTGCCACCGCCACCATCGCGCTGCTCGGCGTCAGCACGGTGCTCACCGCGCTCGTCGCCACCTCGACCGTGCTCACGGCCGTCACCCCGGTGTTCTTGCGCGTCCGCGACGGTTGGCGGGCGGTGCGCGAGTACACGGGCAGGCGCAGGAACGAGCTGGCGGCCGCCCTGCGTGACGCGCGGGTGCGCCTGGCCCGGTTCGACGCGGCGGAACGGCTGGACCTACTGGTGCGGGAGGCCCGCTCCGGCGACTACGAGCAGTACCGCGGCCTGGTCAGCCGCGCCCACGAAGACCTGCGGGGACTCAGCGACGCGGCGGGCGCGGCACTGGCGGAGTGGGAACTCGCGCGCCCGGACCGGCCCCCGCCGCTGGAACGGATCGTTCTCTACATCGACGACCTGGACCGGTGTCCGCCGCGCAAGGTGGTGGACGTGCTGGCCGCTGTGCACCTGCTGCTTGGCCTGCCGCTGTTCGCCGTCGTGGTCGCGGTGGACCCCCGCTGGCTGCGGCACTGCCTTGACCAGCACCACCTCGACCTCTTCGGCGGTGCCACCCCGGCCGACTACCTGGACAAGATCTTCCAGGTGGTCTTCGCGTTGCGGCCCATGGGAGAAGGCGCCGCTCCGTTCATCGACGCGCTGATACCGGTGGACGGCGCGGAGACCGCCGCGCTGATGGTCCTGAGCTTCTTCGTCGTGCCCGCTGGGTCAGACCCCCTCGCCGACTGCGCGAGGTCGGTGGACCTTGAGGTCAGTGTGTCGACGGAGAAGGCGGCGCTGGTCACGGAGCTCGCCGCCGACTACGCCGGCGCGGAACGCGCCGTCGGCGGCCGGTGCGTCGACGACCTCTCCGTGCACGGCATGACCTCCGGCAAGGCCAAGGTCGCTCTGGCCGCCGGCTGGCGGCTGGGCGGCGAGGACCTGCCGCCGGAACCGCAGGTGTGGCTGCCCACGTCGTCGATGTGGACCCAGCTGCTGACCCACGATACCGAGGCGGGTGGCGGGACGGATCCCGCCACGCCGTCGCTGGGATCCGTCACCGCCAGCACACTCGTGATCGCCATGCCGCAGGCAGTCGCCGACACCCTCGAGGAAGCGCGAGCGCCGCTGACCGACTGGCAGGACGTCTTGCGGCTCGCGGGCGAGCCGGGCGGGTGGGCAGCCCACGGGCGCCCGGAATGGGGGCCGTTCTTGCTCGGCCGGGACAATCCGGAGGTGTCCACGTCTGGTCTCGCGGCCATTGAGCCATTCCGCGTAACCGTTGGTCGCTGCGTGTGATCAAGTTCTGTTTGGTCAGGTGGTGCGGTGGTGTTCGTGGTGGAGCAGCACCACAGCGGCTGCGACGATGCCGCCGAGGCGCCAGGGGCAGCCGCGGTGGCGGCGGAGGGCCTTGTAGGTGGTCTTGAGTAGCGAGTTGGCGCGTTCGCCGAGGCAGCGCAGAGCGCCGTGGATGGCGTTGTATGCCTGCTCGTCGACGGTCAGCTGACCGTCTTTTGGTTTCTTGAACGGAATCGTGAAGGTCTCTGGCTCGCCTTCGTAGCCCAGGTCGGCCAGCGCGAGGGCGCCGTCGCTGATCCAGTCGGTGATCCTGGCCAGTAGGTCGGGGTCGGCGCGGGCGGCACTCGTGTCGTGCTCCCGGCCCGGACGGACACCGGAGGTCCACAGTGGCCACCCATCCGGGGCGGAGACGACCTGGATGTTGCCACCGTGATGGCGGTGCTTGCCGCTCCACCACAAGTCCACCCCGCGAGTGGGGCCCGGTGTGGAGATCCGGTCGGTGTGGATCAGTGTGCCGTCCACGATCACATGCGAGTGGCCAGCCGCTTTCGCCGCCAGCAACGCCCCGTGCAACGACGGCTGACGCGCGGCGAGCACCGCGATGCCCTCGTCCCGATACTCGTATGCGGTGGACACGGCAATGTTGTTGTCCCTGGCCAAAGCCGACATCCGGGTGTCGTCCAGGAACCGGCGCAGCACCAGCACGGCCTGCTTGTAGGTCCCCAACGCGCGAGCGCCCTTGCGGGTACCCCGCCGGACACGCTCGGCATACAGCAAACCAGACAGGAACAAGACGCTGTCCTCGGATACCTCCAGGACAGCGGTGTATGCGACACTCATCAGGCGCAGAACCTCTATGAAGTTGATCTCGGAAGGACCACCTTCATACCGGGGTTCTGCGCTCTTTTGTTGTATGTCAACAGGATCGGCGTGCCGCTACCGCCGCCACAGACCACCGCTACCCACAGGCACCAACGGCTACCCGGAATAGCTCATTGCGCACAACCTGACAGTCGCTATCATCAACACGTACTACGTACTCGCGGGAACTCGGCCAGTCCTGGTTCACAACTGTGGTGGATATTTCCCGGGCATGCAACTTTCCTGCACCTGTGAAGGCATCGGCGACATCACGTACCATGTGGCCGACAGCGTGGACAACTTCTCAGATCACGCGATGCAACGTCTGAGGACGCGTGGAGTTTCGGAAGGGGATGCACGTGCAGTTCTCGAAAGGCAACCGTTCGACTACTTTCATGACGATCAGTGGAAGTTAGGCTATTGTGATCCGAATTCCAAGGTGTTTGTCGCCAAAACACCGAAGGAAATGTGGCAACGGTAATGGTCAATGTGAACAGGTCGTACATTGACAGGCTCATGAAGAATAGTAGGTGAGATATGACGGACATTCAGGTCACCTATGACGAGGCCGCGAATGCGGCATATATCTACTTCGATCCCGGGCCGCCGGGTGCAAAAGTCGCTCACATGTACTCATGTGACCCGATCGAAGCCGGGATGATAAACATCGACTTCGACGAGGACGGACGGATCATCGGTGTTGAAGTGTTGGCAGCCGATGCCAAGCTGCCGCAGTCGTTGATCGACCAGGCTCAACGGATCGGTATCGACAGAACGTAATTTTGGATGTCTGGGCCAAGACATTTGCAGATGCCTGCTCAAAGGCACCCGCTGCTACACCCACAACGGCACGAGCGTCGCCATGCGCGTCGGCGGCGCCAACCCCCAATACCTCCAAAACGACCAACATGGCACCGCCCAAGTCGCCGTCGATTCCACCCCATCCTCCGGCTTCGCCACTACCCGCCGGTCCGCGACCCAGACCAGCGCGAGGCTGGTGGACAGAACCTGCGGGTGCAGCGTGAACCTGTCGCTGGTCAAGAGGTCGACGGCCCGGAACCAGGTCGCGTTGGGGAATGGAGGGTCGAGGTCGGCGAGCCGGCTGCCAGGATCGGGGCGCAGTGGTGCGTCCCCGGCCTCCGAGTGGACGTGGGCGCCCTCGCCGCCAATCCAGAACACCTCGCCGGAGAACGGGTCGGCGGTGACGGCGAGGACGCCGCCAGTACCGTGCAAAGCCACGTTGACGGCGACCAGCGGGGTGCGTGCCGCGAAGTTGCGCGTTCCGCCCAACGGGTCGACCAGCCAATGGCGTTCGGCGCCGTTCGGACCGGAGCGGCCGCCCTCCTCGCCGACGAAACCGTCCTTGGGGCGGGCGTCCCGCGCGTGCCGCTCGACGTGCTGGACGCCGCGTGGGAAGCAGCGACGCACCAAACTCCGCTACCAATGGAGAACAGGCACCGGCGACGGCTCCAACCAGCCCATCATCGCCGGCGTCCGCCTCCCCACCGCCGAAGAAATGCAACACAGCATGTCCATCGGCATGCCAACCCCGATGGCCCCAGGAGATACATACCAACAGGCCGTAACCAACTGGGCCACCTACACGTGCAACAGCGGCGGCGCCCGCGCCCACCCAGGCTTCTGTGAATGGTCCTACAGCATCGGCAATGAACGAGCCGATGGTTGGGATGCGCTCCTATCCGTTTTCCACGGCTGTTACTGTAGCTGCCCCCATTGGGCGTGGTGCCGGCACGGCTGCTAAAAGCACGGCGAAGGTGCCGGCTGTCGGGAACGACCTGATGAAGCCGGGCCATGGGCGGTGGAGTCGGTTCCATCCAGCGCAGTCGGTAAGACTACCGCCGCCGAGCGCGCACAACTGAACCCCTCGGAGCGAAGTATGGATGCCACTCATGTGGTGCACGTTCGCCTGGAACCAAGTCTGGAAACTGGGTTGGTGATCACATGCCAGTGTCACGGACTGTCTCCCCTGGCACACCTCAGGTACTCTTTCCGCAATGCTTGTCGTGCAGCAATGCCCAGGGTCTGTGGGTGATCAACCTCTCATGCAGCAAGGGCAGATTTGAGGATGTAGTCATGGAGGATTGCGGATATGTTGAGGGTTCGGCTGGATGCGGAGTTTCCGTATGGTGTGCTGCTCGTGGCTGACGTCGAATCGACTGAGCCCATTCCAGCCTGGGCTACGGCCGAGGACCAGGTAACGGCTGCGAAAACAGCTCTGGTGGTGCGCGTGCTACATGCTGACGATGGCGAGACATCGGTGAGGATTTGGGATACTGACGCGGAAGTATCTGGTGTTCAAATATTCACAGGCAGTATTGAACTGCCAAGCGGTGTTATTCGCGTGTCGGATGCGCATCGTGAGCAAAAAACGGAGTTGAATCTCGGGGTAGGTCGACATGATATAACAGTGTTCGCCGATGCTAATACTGAGGCTTCTGTCATAGATTTGATTGTTTGAACCGGTCTTGTCGTGCGCCCGCGTTGTCAGCCAACGACCATGCGTGCTTGGTGGGTGTGTTCGATAGAACCTAGGTCATGTTTGATCGGCATGACTTGACTGATGAGGAGTGGGCACGGCTGGAGCCGTTGTTGCCGGATCGGACGCCGTGTCGGGGTGGCCGGTGGATGGATCACCGTCAGGTGATCAACGCGGTGTTGTGGCGGACGCGGGCGGGTGTGTCGTGGCGGGATGTGCCCGCCGAGTACGGGAATTGGAAGACGATCTATAACCGGCACTACAGGTGGGCGAGCGAGGGTGTGTGGGCGGACATCCTCGACGGGTTACGCCGCGGGCGCGACCAGTCGGAGGGCCCGGACTGGGCGGTGGCGGTCGATGGGACCGTGGTGCGTGCCCACCAGCACGCCACCGGTGCCCGCCACGCTCCTCCAGTTCACACAGGGGGATCTGTCGAATGACAAATTCCGCCGTACTGTCCGCGGAGCAGGTCGCGGAGCGGGAGGCTCTGGGGCGGTCTCGGGGCGGGTTGACCACGAAGATCGTGCTGGCCGGTGACTCGCGAGCACGTCCGATCTCGCGTGTCACCACGGCCGGTCATCGGCACGACTCGACCGCTTTCGCCGCGGTGATGGACGGTATCCGGATCGAGCACGCCGGTCCGGGGCGTCCCCGCAGCACGCCGGGGCACTTGTTGAGGGACAAGGCGTTTTCCAGCAAGACCATCCGCGAACAGTGCCGTCGGCGTGGGATCACCGCGACAATTCCGGAGAAGGCCGACCAGATCCGCCACCGCGCCAAGCGCGGCAGCCGCGGAGGACGACCGCCCGCGTTCGATGCCGAGCGCTACAAGCAACGCAACACCGTCGAACGTTGTATCAACAAGCTCAAGGGATTCCGGGCGGTGGCCACCCGCTACGACAAACGCGACTTCATGTATCAAGCCACCATCGACGTCGCGTCCATCCGGATCTGGCTCAAAGACCCCGTTTCATGATCCACGGGACACGCCCTAGACCGGGGCATTTCAGATGCGGGAGACGGTAGCGCCCGGGGGTGGCGTGTACCGGCTGGTCGACCCGACGACCGGGGAGGTCGTGCGGACGGGACGAAGCGGGGACCCGCCAGACGGGCTGGAGAGCGCCGCAAGTCGGCCGGCACAGAGGACTACGAGTTCGAAGTGATCTTCCGGACCTATAACTACGCCGAACAACGAGGCTTGGAGCAGCTCGCGCACGACGCTCATGGCAGGCCCCGCATGAATCGCATCAACGGGATCGGCCCGTACGATCCGCGCAGGAACCACTACCTCGGCGCTGCGGATGACTTCCTGGCCCGGTTTGGAGTTGGATGATGGCGAAGCGCTCACGGTCGTCGTTGCCGTATCGACGTGGTGATTGGGTGGCCGTGCCGCTGAGGGACGAGGGGTACGTAGTCGGCATCGTCGCGCAGGCTGACGGTGCCGGCGGTGTCACCAGTTACTTCTTCGGACCTCGGCGACTGGTGGTGCCCGAGGTTGTCGAGTTGGCGTCGTCCCTCCGCCCCTCGGATGCGATTCACACCTGCAACTATGGAGATCCAGGATTGGCCGATGGCAAGTGGTCTGTTATAGGCGGCCATGAGGAATGGGAGCCGGATAACTGGCCGGTGCCGGTTTTTGGTTACATCGAAGGGCCTGGCAGGCTGGCGTGGAAGGTCACATACAAAGATGACAATCTGACCGAATATGCGACGCGGGAGCAAATTACGGTCGAGGAATGCTTGCGCTTGCCAAAAACCGGAGTATCCGGATCGGGGGCAGTCGAGAAGGCGTTGACCCACCTGCTCAACGGGGGCACCCTGTATGACCCGCGAGTGCAAGCCTACGGCGGTACCCGGTGAGCGAGCACGCCGTCCTCGTGCACCTGTCCGGTTCGCTCGAGCCGACCGACCTAGCCGACGTTGCGGACCTCGAAGACGTCCTCATCGATGCCATCGGCCAGATAGGCGCGGGTGAGCTCGACGGACACGAGTGGATCTCCACAGCGGAGACGTTGTTATTTACCCCTACGGCGCGGACGCCAACCAACTGGCCGGGGCGATCATCGATGTCCTAGTCGGACAGTCCTACGGGCAGAGTGCTTGCCTAGTCAAACGCTATGGACCGCCGGGAGCTTGCGAGGAACGTGTGGAGATTCGAACTCACCCAAGCCGTTACCCTGGTTAGACGCTGATCAGCCCCTCACTGACGTCGAGGTCGAGGCGATGGCGACATTCCATCGACCAACCGATGGCGGTCGACTGGGACAGGATGGCGCCGTTCGATGTCAACGTAGATGGGCAGTACTACGAGGGTGGGTATGGCTACAGGTAGATTCGGGCGTACGTATGTGCGCTTAGCCACAATGGCGACGACGGTTGTTATCGGTCTGGGGTCTGTTCTCGCCTGCGCCCCGAACGAGCCCTCGGTGGAGAGGGACTCCGTACTCGAGCAGCAGTTGATGTCCATCCAGGAGGGTGGTGAGCAGCAACGCCTGCATGACCTCGTGGCGGGCGACTGGTCAACTGTTCATATCTTCGACATGGAATCCGTAGTACGTGATTACGTTGAGGAACGAGTAGGCCACTCAATCGACATGTCCGACCACTTCCTTACAGAGGGAATGCTTCTCGTGTTCGTCAACGACGAGGAGGTCGTGCGGGGGGCAACCGTCTATGACGTGCGGTTCATGCTCGATTACCAGACAGGTGACGTCGAGGCAGTCGTCGAGCACGACACCACTACCGGCTATCTCAAACTGAAGTAGCCTGGCCCCGGCCACGTTACCGAGGCGAGGCAGTGCGGACGTTCGTTACTTGGGGCGGCTGGCCTCGTTTAGACGTGTGGGCGGTGAGATACTTCCGCTGCCGCGTTTGACTTAGGGCTGTCACGTAACCCGGGTGTCGGGTTGCTTGACCAGTAGTTGATCATGTTTGTTGTGGTGCAGGTGATCACAGCGTCGAGGTCGGAGTGGATTGCCCTGTTGGGAAACCAGATCTGGGGTACTGGCGCTCAAGGTGCCAAGGCGCTCATCGGTACCCGCAGCGCTACCGAGTTTGCGCGAATTCCTGGGGTGAACGTCCAGAGCGCGACGACGGTCGGGAACTCGGCGACATCATCAAGGCACTGGGCGGGTGATGATAGTGTCCAGCGTGCGCACCACGATGCCTAGCTTGAAGTTGACCTGTCTCGAGGGTGATCAGTGCTCGGTCTACCTCGAGCCCTGGGGCAGGGAGTACATCCTGGTGAAAGGCGATGTCTTCCACGTCCAGACCGAGGCTCTGGCATCGGGCGATATCGAGATCAGCTATGTGGGCGGCGGGATCTCGATCGCGTTCTATGCTGACGTTCCCATCCACATCACCGACGGCACGGCCCGTAACTTGTCGATCTGATGTTTGTCGGCGCCTGTGCCGCTCGAAAGTCATCGTCGCTGGTAGGGCGAGGGCGACGCTGTCCTGGGAGTGTGGCTGGGTGGTCGTGTCTCTGCTGTTCAAGGTGACCCGGTGTTGCTGTCAGTTCCGTTGGTGCTGCTGCGCCGCGAGGCAGCGCAGGATGCCGAACTGCTCGCGGCACGAGAACGTGGTCCTACGTCGGCAATTGGCGGGTCTGGTCCGCTATGAGCCCGCGGATCGGTTCTGGTTTGCCGCCTTGTCCGGGTTGGTGGATCGTCGGCGGTGGCGGGAGGTCTTCCCGGTGATGCCGGGCACTCTGGTCGCCTGGCATCGCGGATTCGTGGCCGGTAGGTGGGACTACTCCGCGGGTCGACGCACCGGACGTCCACCGACACGAGTTGCGATCACATCGTTCGTGTGGCGGCTCGCCAGGGAGAACCCATGGTGGGGTCACCGGCGGATCCAAGGCGAACTGGCCTGGCTCGGCCACAGGGGCGCCAGCTCGACGGTTTGGCAGATCCTGCATGACGCGGGCATCGACCCGGCGCCCCGCCGTACCGGGCCGAGCTGGCGTGAGTTCCTCACCGCCCAAGCCCAGGGCATCATCGCGGCGGACTTCCTCCACATCGACACCGCACTCGGCCAACGTCTCTACGCATTGGTGTTCTTCGAACACGGCACCAGGCGCCTGCACGTTGCCGGCGTCACCGCGCACCCAACTCAGGCATGGACGACGCAGCAGGCCAGGAACCTCGCCGCCGACCTCGGACACCGGATGGAGTCCCTGCGCTTCGTGCTCCGTGACCGCGACGGCAAGTACGGCCAGGCGTTCGACGCCGTTCTTCAGGCCGGTGATCTCCGTGTGGTCAAGAGCGCGTCGCAGGCACCGCGGATGAACGCCCACTGCGAACGGGTCATCGGCACCATCCGACACGAACTACTCGACCACATCCAGATCCTGGGAGAAGCCCACGCACGACAAGTCCTCAGGACCTTCGAAGACCACTACAACCGACACCGACCCCACCAGGCCCGCGACCAGCTACCACCCGACGTCCGCCAGCGCCCCACCGACGCGCACGACCACGACGCCCGCAGAGTGCTCCGCACCCGCATCCTCGGTGGCCTCGTCAACGAGTACAGATACGCCGCGTGACATGCGTCGATGACCTTTCGAGCGGCACACGATGCCCCACCTGCCACCAACAACCACCATGACGAACTAACAAAGTCCTACTAGCGGTCGGCGGCGCGGGAGCCACCGTCGGCGATCCCGGTGGCCCGGACGAAGAGACCGTCGGCTCCCAGCGGGTGAGAATCTTGGGGGCGGTGGACCTACCGATCCCAGCGGGCGGCCGACAGCGCGGCGGCTGTGCTATCGGGGGTGTTTCGCAGTGCCTGCCACAGCTTCTCCTCGGCTTCGGTCCGCGGCTTGGCCGAGCCGGGGACAGCTTGCAGCGTGCGGGTTTTGGTGTTGGTGGACATGACTGCCTCGCTTGCGAACGCGACTACCGCTCGTCGGCATGTGCGGACGTTCGTCAGTGACCTCCAGAGCGTCCCGGAGACGTCGTGCCCGGGGGCCGGTCGCACGTGTTGGCCCCCTCGGGCCTGTTGGCGGTCCGCCACGCCGGCATCGAGTTCACCACGAGCGAAGGCCTCGCCCCAGGTGACGACCTGCCCCCCGTTGCAGGAGGCGTTCATCGACAGGAGGCGTTCCAGCGCGGATACCCACCGGGCGCTTTCCTCCGCAGGGTCGCGCACGCCTGGCACCACTCCCCGGGCAGGCCGGTCGGCCTACGTCAGGCCGGGTTCGCGGGCAGGTGGATGGTGAACGTGGTGCCGGTGCCGGGCGTGCTGCGGACGTCGATCCGACCGCCGTGCGCGGCGACCAGGTGATGGGTGATCGCCAAGCCGAGGCCGCTGCCGCCGGAGGCGCGGCTCCTCGACCGGTCGGCGCGCCAGAAGCGGTCGAAGATGTGCGGGAGCGACTCCGCGTCGATCCCGGAGCCGGTGTCGGCGACGTCGATGAGCACCTCGTCACCGGATCCGCGGCGGGCCGCCAGGGCCACCTGGCCACCGGCCTGGGTGTGACGCAGGGCGTTGGACACCAGGTTGCCGAGCGCCTGGCGCAACCGGGTCGGGTCGGCGGACAGGTCGGGATCGCCGTCGATCGTGATCCGCAGCACGATGCCCGCCGCGGTCGCGTGGCCTTGGTGGGCCGAGGCGACCTGCGCCAGGATCGACCTGACGGACACCTGTTCCGGGTGCATCCGCAGCTTCCCCGCGTCGGCGAGGGCGAGGTCCTGCAGGTCGTCGATGATGTGCTGCAGCAACACCGTTTCCTCCACCAGCGAGGCCACCAGCGAGGGCTCCAGGTTCGCCATCCCGTCCTGCGCGGCCTCCAGCCAGCCGCGGATGTTCACCAGCGGGGTCCGCAGCTCGTGCGCGACATCGCTGACCATCGTCCTGCGCTGCCGCTCGGCGGTCTCGATCTGCTCGGACATCCGGTTGAACGCCGTCGCCAGCGCACCGATCTCGCCGCGGGCAGTGGTTTCGACGCGCGTGGATCGTTCGCCGTCACCCATCCTGCGTGCCGCGGAGGTGATCGCATGGATGGGCCGAGTGAGGCGGGTGGCGGCGAGCGCGGTCACGCCGACCGTCAACACGAGCACGGCCAGCGCTGCCCACGCGATCCTGGAATAGCCCACTGTGGACAGATCGAACCGGTCGGCCTGCCCGCCCGGCTTGCCGACGTACAGGTACGCGGGGGCCGATACGTGGGACGCGAGCTGTTCGCGGCGCGCGGAGTCCACGCAGCGCTGGTCGTCCGGCGCTGGGCGCAGCTCGTCCGGCGAGACCAGCTCGGCGGGTCGCGTGGGCAACGGAGCCTTGCCCTGCCGGTCGAGGCACGCGTTGACCAGCTTCAGCAGTTCGGTGCTCGCCGCGGTCTCGGTCGTGGTCGTCGCCGCCGGTCCCGGACAGAGGTCGGCGTGTTCGGACGTCGGCGGGATCTCGACCTTGACCGGGCCGGGCACCGGTGAACTCTGGTCTTCCGACGGCAACAACACGACCGGCGGCGCTCGGTCGACCGGCGCCGCCGACTCCGGTCGTCGTGTCGCAGCAGCGCCGGTCACCTCGTCCACGACGGGGCGGCCGTTGGGCTTCTCGACGATCACCCCGTCGCCGCCGAGGCCGCGCAGGCAGGTCAGCTGCGCCTGCGCGGCGCGGCGCAGCCCGTCGCGCTCGGCGGTGGTCAGGCGGTACGGGCCGACGGCACGCGCGTCGATACCCGACTTCCCGGCGTCCGGCTTGAGCACCGGGTCGACCGACAGCGGATCGACCACCGCCGACGGCGTCCGGGGCAGCGCCGACTCCGGTGCCCCGCCGGAGTCGGCGATCGGCGTCCGCGAGGGGGTCGTCACCGTGATGTGCCGTCCGGTCTCCTTCGCGACGCGGTCCACCAGCACCCGCACACCCGACCAGTTCACGTGGGTGGCGGCGTGGCCGAGCAGCAGGTCGTAGATCTCCGCGTCAGTGGCCAGCGACTCGCTGATCTCCTGGTTGATCGCGCCGCTGGTGCTCTGCGCGGCCAGCCACGCCGAGGCGCCGACCGAGCAACCGGCCACGACCACCGACATCGCGAGCAGCCGCGTGAGCAGGCTATGCCGTCGGGTCATCGGCGCCGATGTCCCTCAGTTTGTAGCCGACCCCGTACACGGTGAGCAGGTGCACCGGGTTGCGCGGGTCGGGTTCGAGTTTGCGGCGCAGGTTCATCACGTGCACGTCGACCGTGCGCTCGGTGACGAACCTGTCCATGCCGAACGCCTGGCTGAGCAGCTGGCCCCGGCTGAACGTGCGGCCGGGCTCGGCGACCAGCACCGCAAGCAACCGGAACTCCGCCGGTGTGCAGTCCAGCGCGGCGCCGCCGAACGTGACCTCGTGCCGCTGCCGGTCCACCACCAGATCACCGGCAGACAACACCGGCTGCGCGCGGCCGCCCGCCCGGTGGGACCGGCGCAGCACCGCACGCACGCGCGCCGCGAGCTGTCTCGGGCTGTAGGGCTTGGTGATGTAGTCGTCCGCGCCGAGGTCGAGGCCGAGCAGCACGTCGTCCTCGGTGGTGCGCGCGGTGAGCAACACGATCGGGACGTCCGACTCGGCACGCAGCACGCGGCACACGTCCAGCCCGTCGACCCTGGGCATCATCACGTCGAGGACCACGAGATCGGGTTTCCTGCGCCGCGCCTCGTCGATGGCGGCCCGACCGTCGTGCACGACGGTCACCGTGTGGTTGTCGTGCACCAGGTAGCGCCGGATCAGTTCGGCCTGCTTCGGATCGTCCTCTGCGACCAGCACCTGTGCGTACACCCCCGCATTATGCGTGCTGTCCCACGCGGGATCTCGCGACCGCCCGACGCGGGCGAAAACCGAACAGGTTCTTCATATTCGGCACACAGGATCTTGAAAACCGCTCCCCAGACTGATCGTCGTCCGGCAACGGCCGGACACCTCGCTGAGGAAAGGACATCCATGAAGCTGGGCCGAGCATGCGCCGCAGGAGCCGTGCTGTGGGCGGTGGCACTCCCGCTGACCGCCGGGACCGCGCTGGCCGACCAGGAGCCCGCGCCAGTGGCGGAGCAGCCGTCGGCGGCGGACCCGACGGCGGCACCGGCGGACACCGCACCGCCGTCGGCCCTGCCGGACGATCCTGGTCCGGTGACGGTCAGCGTGCCGCCACCTGACGCTCAGGTGTCCGTGCGGCCGGAGGGTGCGCCGGAGACCGGCGGCGGGCCGGAGGAGACGGGCATCGACCTGGCCGTGGCCGGTGGCACGACGGCGGTCGTGGCCGTCGCGGCCGGCGGTGCCGTGCTGCTGCTGCGCCGCCGACGCGCTGGCGCACAGTAGGGCCGGGGAGCAACATTGCGGTTCCGCACCACGGGAACCCGGGGAGGCCGCGGCACACTCGCGGCCTCCCTGCTCCTCGTCGTACTCATCCTTGCCGGCTGCTCGGCACCCGATACCGCCGCGCAGCCGACACCACAGCCGACCCAGTCCACGTCACCGCGATCCAAGACGCCGCCACCGCCTGCCGACGAGTCAGGCTCGCTCCCGCGGTCGCGCCCGGTGTGGATCGACGTGCCCGGCATCCGCGCCCACTCCTCGCTGGTACCACTCGGCCTCAACGCCGACCGGACGGTCGAGGTCCCGCCTGTGGACCAGCCGATGCAGGCCGGGTGGTACAAGCACAGCCCGGCACCGGGCCAGACCGGCCCCTCGGTCGTGCTCGGTCACGTCAACGGCGGCGGCCATGACGGCATCTTCGCGCGCCTGCACGAGCTGAAGCCGGGTGACGAGATCCGGATCGGCCGCGAGGACAAGCAGGTCACCCGGTTCGTGGTCGAGCGCATCGAACAGTTCCCGAAGACCGAGTTTCCCGCCGGCCAGGTGTACGGCGACACGAAGGAACCGGAGCTGCGGCTGATCACGTGCGGCGGCTCGTTCGACAAGGCCGCGAACAGCTACCGCGACAACGTCATCGTGTTCGCCGTCTTCACCGGCGTGGTCGACGCCACCGAACCAGGGTGACCGCGCCACGACCACCCAATCTGCGCAGGAAGCAGGGATCTCGATCGCCCACGGACGGCCCGACATCCGTGGTGGCTGCGCGCGGGACGTCGTGTTCGCCGACGGTCTTGCGTTGGGGGTCAACGCCGTCGCCGACACGTCCATGGGGAACACCGATCCGTGCGTGGTGAGCGACGCGCTTGCCGACCACGTCGTCTCGGTGGTTCTGGATGGTCGCGCGGAAAGCCTCACCCTGCCCGAAGGTTCACTCGGCGGGCTCGATGCGTGCACGCTCGTCGGGCCGGAGTTGCTTGCTGCGGTGCCTGGTCTCGGTGCTGACGTCGAGCCGATGGAGTTCGTCGCCGGTCACAGTTGCTGGTGGGAGCACCATGACACGCGGGCGACGCTTGACCTCGAGTTCGAGATCGGACCTCTCCCGGTGGGCGATTCCGGTGGCGCGCTGCACGGTCGTTACACCGCGACGACGCAGTACGCCGATTTCGGTGAGTTCTCGCTGTGTGAGGTCGGCGGCGAACACGTTCCCTTCGAGATGGCGATCGTGGAGAGCGTGACGATCCTTGTGCGGCTCCCCGCTGGCCAGGGCAAGGCTGCGTGCACGGCTGCCTCCACGATCGCGGACAGACTCTGGCAAGCCCTGCCGCCCTTGTGAGCCGACGCCGACCCCATTGGGCCGACTCGGCGTAAGTCGGGTGTCGCCAGGTCGACCTCGGCTCGGAGTGGGAGTCGTCGTCCTTGGAGGCTTTGCTGGGCGAGAAGTAGATGCGTGGTAACGCGATGCGTGTGTTCATCGTCACATAACGTTGCTGGTCGGTCCTATCAGCTGGAGATGCCCACTCTGCGTGTGGGCCTGGTCTCGGTCGGTTACTCCTTTGGTGTCTTGGCGTCAGGTTGTTTCTGAGAGCCTGTTCCTGAACTTATTTCGTGAGGCGTCGGCTGGTGATGCGGATCATGGTCAGCGGACCGTGGCGGCGTGGTGTTCGGGTAGTCGTTCGTAGTCGCGGACGCAGCGGCGGTGTCGGGTGATCCAGGCGAGTGTGCGTTCGACGACCCAGCGTCGGGGCAGGACTTGGAAACCGACGACGTCGTCGGTGCGTTTGACGATCTGCACCACGATCTTGTGGGTGACTTTGGCCCAGCCGAGGAGTTTGCCGGCGTAGCCGCCGTCGGCCCAGACCAGCCGGACGCGGCGGCAGGCGGCGGCCAGCTGGTCGAGCAGTGGGCGGGCGCCGTCGCGGTCTTGTGTCGAGGCTGTGGTGATCAGCACGCATAACAACAGACCAAGGGTGTCCACGACGATGTGGCGTTTGCGGCCGTTGATCTTCTTGCCCGCGTCGAAACCACGGCTGGTTCGTCCCACGGTTTCGGCGGCTTTGATCGACTGGGAATCAGCGATCGCGGCCGTGGGTTCGGCGGTGCGACCTTCCCGCAGGCGTACGCGGTCACGCAGGCTGTCGAGGAGGTTCTGGGTGAGCCCGGCTTTCTCCCACGCGGCGAAGTAGTTGTAGACCGTCGACCACGGCGGGAAGTCCGCGGGCAACGCTCGCCACTTGATGCCGTTGTCCACCAGATAGAAGATCGCGTCGACAACCGCCCGCCGGCAGTGCACTTCCCGTCGTCCGCCCTGCCCGGTCAACCATGCCGGATCCGGTAACAACGGATCGATCAGCGCCCACTGCGCATCGGTGGTGTCCGAGGGATACCGGCGAACACGAGACACCCCCGACGAAGCGTGAAGCGGGCCCAGACGGCAGCACTCCGACCCCGAGACCACACCAGCAACCTCGATACGGCACGATGACAACGGAACTCCTGGTAAAGCGGCGATTCGACACCGACTGCTCTACCAGGAGTTCCTCCATTCCAGCACCCTGACACGCCGACCAAGATCAGTTCAGGAACAGGCTCTTAAGGGCCGAGGCTTCGACGTGCAGCAGGTCTCGTACATGCTCGTCGAGATCAGTCTCCCCGTCGATGAGCGGGTCGGCGGGGTAGTCGAATTCGCGCCGTCCGGAACGTGCGCGGGCAGGTGACGGGTCAGGCTCGGCGGATTGTGCTCATGGTCGGCGAGCAGCGTGACGGTCCAGCCGTACATGTCGACCAGGTACCCGTCGGCGCCGAAAGCGACGTCATAGGCCCGCACGACGGCGAGGTGGATGTCGTCCTCCTGCACGACGCGGCCCGCCCACTGGTCACCCCAGCCCTGATCGCGGATGTCGTCACAGGCACGCAACCACGGCGGCACGTTCTCACCCTGTCGGCTGATGACGTCGTCACCGTAGCGGGTGACACCCGCACGACCTAACGGTGTCGAACCAGTTCCCGGCCCCGGCAGCACATAGCGAGTTCTCGTCGCAAATTCGACGAGGGACCATCAACGTGACAGGCTCGACCGCACCTCCAGCGGTGCGTGAAGAATCGGCAGACTATCCCTTCCGCCAGGCCAGGTGTAACGGACGGCCCAGTGGAGCGACGAGCTATGTCGTGGAATGCTGTGAGTCATGGGTCACATGACACCTGACGCCCGGCAGGATGCCATCAGAACCGGGGCGTACCACCGACACGCCACAGTCGGTGTCTTTCCAGTGCCGAGGTGAGCCCGTGCCACACGAAACCGATGGCAGGCACCGGTCGGGACTGACCATCGCCGACAAGGAGCGCCTCATGGAGGCGCTGAACGCGGTTCCCGTGCTGCGTGACCCGCACCAGCGTCAGCTGGTCCTCGACGAGCTGCGGGACGAGTACGGCAGCCAGTTCGACCCGCTGCGGCACTCCGGCACCAACGCGGACACTTGGGCCCTGGTCAGCACGTGCATGCGCATCGAAGGCGCGATGCGCACCCTGGTGACGATCCTGAAGCTCGTCGGTGGGCAGGCCCTCCAGTGGCAGCAGTTGAGTGAGCTGGTCGAAGAGCTGTTCCCCAGGCAGCCGAACGCCGCGACGGGCGACCACGAGCTGGACCGACGGATCCAGTCGCTTCTCGTCACGGTGTCGGGCGAGGTCGTGGCGAGGGCGCTGCGGCATGAGGTCTTCGAGGGCAGCCGCCTCGGCGGCAACGCCCTGGACGTCTACGCGACCCTGCTGGTCGCGTCCAGGTCGATCCCGCTGCTGACGTTCCTCGAACGGGTCGCGCACGAGCTGCCCGAGTACGACATGGTTGAGCTCCATCGGCTGATCGACCTGCTGGCCGCGCGGCTCGACCTGGCCCATGTCGCGCCGGAGCTGTGTCGTGGCACGGCGCGCGCTGACGAATCCGGGCCCGCCGAACTGAACCCGCCAGCCCTTCCGCCCGTGTCTGAAGATGAAGCGGGGCCCGAGGCCGATGACGACGAGGACGACCCCGTGAACCGCACCCGTGTGAGGCCAGGCCAGGCCGTGACTATGTCCGCGCCGCAGGTGTGGGGCGGGGTGCCGCCGCGCAACAAGCATTTCACCGGCCGCGAGGACATCCTCGTCCAGGTGCAGCGCACGCTGGGTCAGCACGCACAGTCCGCGCTCGTGCCCCAGGCCCTGCATGGCCTCGGCGGGATCGGCAAGAGTCAGCTGGCCGTCGAGTACGCCTACCGCTACCAGAACGACTACCAGCTCGTCTGGTGGGTCCAGGCCAACGACGAACGCTCGGTGCGGCGCTCGCTCGTGTCGCTGGCCAAGCGCCTGCACCTCCCGGAGAGCGCCGACGTCCAGGACACCGTCGACAACGTGCTCGACGTCCTGCGCCGCCGCGACCCGTACACGAGCTGGCTGCTCATCTACGACGACGCCCCGGAGCCCGGCGTCGTCGGCCCGTACCTGCCCTCGGGCGTCGGCCACGTCATCGTCACCTCGCGTAGCCGTACCTGGGCCAGCGAGTCGAACGCCATCGAGGTCGACGTCTTCAGCCCCGAGGAGAGCATCGGCCTGATCCGCAGCCGCTGGCACGACCTCACCGACGACGAGGCACTCGAGCTGGCCACCGACCTCGGCCATCTCCCGCTGGCGCTCGAACAGGCCGCGGCCATGCACGAACAGACAGGCATCCCCCTCGCTGAGTACCAGCGGGCCCTGCGGAACAGCCCGAGTCAGATCCTCGCCGAGGGCAACCCGGCCAACTACCCCCAGTCGGTGGCCGCCACGCTCAGCCTGGCGTTCAACAGCGTTCGTGACATCTCCCCGGGCGCGGCCTACCTCCTGCGGCTCTGCGCGTTCCTCTCCGCCCAGCCCATCGCCCTGCCGCTGCTCACCCGAGGCCGCGCCGCCCAACCCGCCGACCAGGACATCGACCTGGGCGACGACATCAAGGTCCGCCGCGCGGTCCGCGACCTGGGCCGCTTCGCCCTCGTCCAATTGGACATCGGCCGTGACCTCCTCCGTGTCCACAGCCTCGTCCGAGCCCTGATCCGCGACGCCACCCCGGAAGGCGAACGCCCGGCCGTCCAACTGCACGCCCACACCGTCCTGGCAGGCGCCAACCCCGGTGATCCGGACAATCCCAACAACTGGCTGGCCCACGCCCAGATCGCACCGCACGTGGAGCCCGCCGGCCTGGTGTACTCGCTTGACCCAGCCGTCCGGCAGGTCGTTCTCGACCAGATCCGGTATCTGTTCGCCATCGGTGACTTCGCGGGAAGCCGCAAGGTCGGGGAGAGTGCGGTCGAGGTCTGGCGGTCGGCCTGCGGTGAGAGCGACGAGCTGACGCTCGTCGCGAGCAGGCACCTGTCGATCTCGTTGCGGTCGCTCGGGTACTACGCCGAGGCTCGTCAGCTCAGCCAGGAGACTCTGGAGCTGATGGTCGAGACACTGGGCGAGGACCACGAGCACGCCCTTGTCACAGCGGGCAGTGTGGCCGCCGACCTGCGCGTCGCCGGTGAGTTCCGGGAAGCGCTGGCTCTGGACGCCCAGAACCTGGTGCGGCACCGCGAGGTGCTCGGCGAGAGCGACCTGCACACCCTGCGTGCCCTGACCAACCTCGCCGTCGACTACCGCATGGTCGGCGACTTCGCCAAGGCCGCCGAGCTCGACCAGGAAGCCATCGCCATCAAGGCGAGCGCCCTTGGCGAGGACCACATGAGCACACTGTTCTCCTACGGCTGCCTCATGCGTGACCTTTACGGCCTCGGCGAGTACCGGCGCGGGCTGGAGCTGGGACGGGAGAAGCTGCCGCTGCAGGAGCAGCAGATGCCGGACAACCACCGGAACCTGCTGCTGACCAAGCGGACCTATTCGATCCTGCTGCGCAAGGCCGGCCACAACGCCGAGGCGCTCCAGCACGCACGCGACCTGTACGACGTCTGCCGCCGCACCCTGGGCCGCTCCCACGAGCACACGCTGTCCGCGCTCATGAGCCTCAGCAACACGCTGCGGGTGACGGGTGACCACGACGGTGCGCTGCGGTTCGGCCAGCGGGCGCTCACCATCTACCGCGAGGTGTTCGGCGAGCTGCACCCGTTCACGCTGGCCTGCCGGGTGGACGTCGCGATCGTGCTCCAGGCGCTCGACCAGCTCCCGGAAGCCGAAGAGCTGAACGACCCCGCGCTCGACGGGCTGACGACCAGCCTCGGTGAGGACCACCCGCACACGCTGTGCGCGGTCAACACCAAGGCCAGCGGCCTGGCGTTGGCCGGAAGGCACCAGGAGGCCAGAGAGCTGAGCAAGCGGCTGCTCGACCGCTCACGCCACGTTCGGGGCGCGGACCACCCGAACACCCTGGCGTGCGCGGCGAACCACGCGTTGGACCTTGAAGCCACGGGCGACCCGGTCGAGGCAACCGCCCTGCGGCGCGAGATCTTCCCGCTGTTCCGCGAGAAGCTTGGGATCGATCACCCGGAGACGTTGAACGCCAATGCATACCGCCGCGTGGCGTCCGACGTAGAGGTGCCCGCGTCCTAACGAGCCAGCAACGCCCGCAACGGGCGGAGATCGCCGTCCGGTGCGATGACGGCGAACGCGGCACGGACCAGCTCCGGCACTCGGACGACGGGGGACCGGTTCGGCTCGGCGCTCAACCGTCCGCATGCGACGGACAACGTGGCCCACGCCGCGTCATCTGCCGTGTCCGCGCCGATGTACGCCAGCGCGTCGTCGCGGGCTACCTGGTAGTCGCCGGCGACCAGCGGCACGTGGTATGAGACCGCGCCCGGAAAGTGCTGGGCGAACTGGACATCGCCGAGTTTTTGCCGTTCGAACTTGCCCTCCAGCAACGCCATGGCGACTCTTGTCACCGGGTTGTCCCCACTCGGCGCACAGGCCGCTGGGGGAGTCGCGTGACTGATCGGTAGTGAGGTGCCGGCTAGCCAGGCTTCGCCGAAGGCGCGGACGTTCTCCGGGGAGGGCACGATGGTGCGGAGTCGCCACCTCGCCTCGTGCTCGCTGACGAGATCGTCAGCTACGCGGCGGACGTCCTCAGGCCCGGTGTCGACCGGCATCGCGTCGATCGCGGTGCCCAGTGCGGCGACGAGCGCCCTGCCGAGTTCGGTGAGGTCAGAAGCGGTGGACGCCACTCGGTGTGCGACACGCAGCTGCCGTATGTGCCGCGCGTACTCCAGCTCGGTCGGCAGGTCGACGCGTTCCCGCGACCAGAATTCGGCCACGCCGGCGAACGCCATGAGCCCGTGCACGACTCCGGACACCGGCCGGGGATCGTTGCGCCACGGGGAATAGCGCAGCTGGGTCGGCGGCGTCGTGTACAGGTGCCGTAGATCATGGAGGCTGGCGAGCCGGTAGTGCTGCGACTCGTGGATCAGCGTAGCCGCCAACCGCACAGGGCTCATCGGCTCCGTGAGGGCGACTGCGCCTGGTGCGTCCACCGAACTCGCGCTGACACCGCCGATCCGGCCATCCTGCCGGACCGGCACCAGGCACCGCAGCGCGGCGGCCAGCGTGTGCAGCCGGTGCGGGTGGCGTTCGCCCAGGATGGCCCACGCCTCGTCGATCTGGTCCTTCCAGACCGCCACCTCCTCGTTGGTGAGCCGGCCGGTGGTGGGCATGCCGAACGACGACCAATACGGGTCGACGTCGTCGAGCTGTACTTCCAGCGGCACGCCACCGGCGACGCTGTGCAGAGTGCGCACCGATTCCCACGCCGCGGGTTCCGCACCGTTCAACCACAAGCCCAGATCGGTGTCGCACTCCACCAGCTTTTCCGCGGTGGCAATAGAAGCGCGCCCGAATGTGGGCAGGTGAACGGCCCCGGCGTGCACAGGCACCATGACCCGCACGCGCTGTCGAGCGCGCAGTGCGGATATCGCCGCCACTGAGCCGAGATGGGCGAGATGAAGCCACACAGGACTATCCGGATCACGGGAGGTCAGTAGTCGCAGGCAGGTTGCCGCCCACGCACCCGTCTGCGGGCTGCTCAGCAGTTCGGCGACCATACGCGGATCGTGCCGTTGTACCTCTGCCAGAATGCGGAAGCTGTCTCGCACGCCTGACTTCGCCGCCAGGTCGTCGTCGACGATGTCGAGGATCGCGCGCAGCTGTGCCATCCGCTTGCTCACATGTGCCGTACGCCAGAGCTTTCGCTCCGGCTCGTCGCCGCCGCCGCACATCGAGTCCAAGATGGACGGTGGGAGGTGGTGGTAGCCACTCAACGAGCGAGCCGAACCGCGAGGTCCGAACGGACACGGCCCGCGACGTGCTCGATCAGCCGTGCGAGGTCCGGACAGTACACAGACGGATGGCTGAAGCCGCGGTCCGCCCCGAAACGGTGGGTGTAGTTGCCGCCACCGCAGACCCGCACCAGCGCGCACCGCCGGCATTCGTCCGCCAGGGACGCGATCCCGGCCTGTCGTGCGCGGATGTCCGGATGGGTGAGCACTGTGTCGACGGTGTGGTCGAACACGGTGAACCCGGTCTCCGGTTGACCGTGTGCGGTCGACTTGAGCATGTCGGCCTGCTGGAACGAGCCGTCGGTGTCGACGACCAGGTACGCCACCGGACTCAGGCCGACCTGGTCCGATGTGCTCTGCCTGCCAAGCAGCAGGTGGATGATCTCCTCGAACAACCGGACACCGGTCTCCCGCAGCGGGGCGTCGTACCAGCGGTCGAACACCGCGGTCAGCCAGTCGGCGTACGGCGCCGGTTCGCCGTGGCGTGGTGGCGGCGCAGGCCAGCTGGCTTGTGGCAGCAGGAAGTCGACGACGGGGGGTGCGAACTCCAGCAACGCCTCGTACACCTCGACGGGATCGTTCGCGAGGTCGATGACGCACAGCAGCCCGGAGTACAGGTCGGGGTTGTCCCGCAGAAGCCGCAGCGCGCGTGCCGTGCCGTCCCAGCTGCCCTGCCCGGCGTGGTCGCGGCGGTGCCGGTCGTGGTGGGCGCGGTTGCCGTCGACGCTCACGCCGACTCGGATCCCATGTGCCCGGAGGACGGTCAGCATCGGCTCGTCGAGCAGCACGCCATTGGTCTGAACCCGTGCGTCAATGGTCGAACCACCAGGGCACGCCTGCCGGATGGCAGTCACCACGCCCGCGACCCGTTCCGGACCTGCGAGCAGTGGCTCACCACCGTGCAACGCTACGGAGACGGTGTCGAGTCCGTGCGTCCGCATGTGCTCGCCGATCCGTTGTGCCGTTGCGGCCACGGTTTCCCCGGCAGGGAAGTGGGGACGGGTACGCCAGCTCTGGTCGGCCATCTCGTAGACGTAGCAGTAGTCGCAGGCAAGGTTGCAGCGACTGGCCACCTTAACCACGTATTCGGTGATCGGGACCACGATCGGCTCAGATGTGGGTCTCATGGCCGGCGACTACGGATGCGGTGTCGTCCGCGCTCTCCGCGAGAACTCTGCGGATGGAGTGGGCCAGCGGGGTGTCGTCGGCGGTGCGGAGGTCCTCCAGCAGCACGTCGGACAGGTCGGCGAGATCGGTCCCCAGATCGATGGAGATGTCGTCCACCGGGCCCCCTTCGTATGACGCCGAACGAGTCGTTCACCTAGACGATACGTCGCGGGATCGCGTTTGCCACACCCCGTGACCACAAATGGATGATCTCGCGCCATCAGGTCGCCGGCGGCTCGATGTCGCACTCAAGCCAGCGCTTCTCCTTCGCGGCAACCACGTTCGGGTGGTCTGCGCCCAGTTCCGCCTCGAGTGCGGCGGTCGCGGTGGTGAGCGCGGGCAGACCCGCGGCCGGCCCGCCGATCGCGATCCTGGCCAGCGCCAGGTCGATCTCGGTCGCGAGGTGGTCGGGATGTGTGGTGGGCCGGTGTCGGACGGACAGGTCCAGCACGGCCTTGAACTCGTCGAGAGCCCGGCCCTCGAACCCGAGCATGGCCAGGTCAACAGCGAGGTTGTGCCGGGCGCACAGCGCGTACGGGTGGTCTGCACCGAGCGCGCGGCTGAGCTCTGTAGCGGCCCGCTCGTCGCGTCTGCGTGCCTCGGACATGTCTCCACCCAGCGCACGGAGCACGGCGGCGGAGTTCACGAGCATCGCGAGCGTGGTCGGGTGGTCATCACCGAAGACGCGCGCGCAGTCGTCCTGCACGGTGTTCGACGTGAGCGTCGCGTTGCCGAGGTCCCCGTCCGCCAGCAACGCGTTGACCAGCGACAAACCGATGTTGAGCGTGTTCTCGTGGTGCTTGCCGAACCACAGCTCGACGTCGTGCTGGTTCTTTCGGGCCAAGCGCACCGCGTCACCGATGTGACCCAGCTTGCGCAGCACCATCACCTGGATCCTGGTGACGAGCAGCGCGCCGGGATGCATATCGCCGACGACGCCGCGGTAGACCGGCAGGGTGTCGGCGAGCAGTGTCGCCGCCTCGCGGTACCGGCCGAGGCCGTACAGGTCGCGCGCGAGGTTGCAGCGGGCGAGCAAGGCACGGGGGTGGTCGCGCCGCTGGTCCTTCTCCCACTCCCGGACCAGGTCGCTGTCGATCCGGTAGGCCTCCGCGGACCGTCCGAGCAACCGGTAGTTGACGGCGATGTTGTTGCGGTTGACGAGCCCGCTCTCCCGGTCGTCCGGATCGACCTGGTCGAGATTGCCTGTGTCGACGGCGAGCGCCTTCTCGTACTGCCCGGCGATGCGCAGGTCGAGGGCGAGCATGCCCAGCAGCTCGGTGCGGTACTCGTGGTCCTTGCCGAAGACGGGATGGCGGCTCATGTAGTCGAGCGCGTCGCGGGTCAGCCGGGCGGCCTCCTCGTACTTCCCCAGGTTCCGCGAGGCGTTGGCCAGATGGCGGGTGGCCTGCACGGTGAACTGGTGGTCCACGACGGAGTCCTGCTCACCACCCTCGGTGACGAGCTGTGCCGATAGGGCCTCGCTTTCCTCGTAGTGACCGACCTTGTTGAGGAATCGGGCCTGGTCGAGCACGACACGCCGCACCTCGAAGTCGCTCGCGGCCGCGAGGTCAGCGCGGTGGATGTGCGGACCGACCTCGTTGTAGTGCGGCCAGAAGTCCGGATTGTCCGGCTCGCCGGGATTCGCCGCGGCGAGGATGGCACGCAGGTTGTCCCGGCCGCGGGCCAGCCGGTCCGGTGACAGCCAGTCGCGGAGCACGCTCTGGAAGACCCGGTGCATCTGCAGTCGTTCGCCAGGGACCTTGAGCAGGGTGACGAGCCCATGCCTGCGCAGCTCCCGCACCGCCGCGTTGATGTCCGGCTCCTGACGCAGAGCCGAGCGCAGTGGCTCGGTCACCGTGCCCTGCCTGCCCCGTCGCAGCAGCGCCAACCACACGGGTTCCGCGCCGAGCCAGGCGAAGAGCTCCAGTAGCTGCGCCGCTGCGGCCGTCAACTGTTCGAACGCGACGTACAGGGCACCTGCCAGCGGAGCTGGGTACCCGGCCGCCGTCGCCCCGGGGTCGGTGAGGACATCGTCCAGGCGAGTCAGCAGGCTGCTCATCGGCGTGCCGGTGGCGACATGCCAGTTCGCCACCTGGTCGACCGCCAGCGGGAGGTCGCCGACCTTCTCCGCCACGGTGTCGGCGTCCCTCGGTTCGATGGTCACCGCACGTGTCCGGAGCAGCTTGACGCTCTCGTGGCGTTCGAACACGCCGATGTCCAGGGTCGGACCCACGTCGCGCCAGTCGGGGTCTCGGGAGGTGACCAGAATCTTTCCCGTGGCCACCGGGCGGATCAGGGGCTGATGTGCCGGCGAGCGGGCGTTGTCGAAGACCAGTAGCCACAGCAGGGTGCTCTTCTTCAGTTCTTCGAGCACCTGTGCCGAGGGCTGCTGCATCGTGCCGCTGCGGGGGAGGTTCAGGCGGGTGCCCAGGGTCGCCAGGGAAGCGCGCAGGGGTGGGGTGTGTTCGGCGGGCACCCACCAGATGAGGTCGTACTCGTCGCGGAAGCGGTAGATGTACTCGGTCGCCAGCTGTGTTTTGCCCACGCCGCCGATGCCGGTCAGGGCGAGCATCGGGGCGCCGGTGCGGAGGATCTCGTGGAGGGCGCGGAGTTGGTGCTCCCTGCCGACGAACTTCGGGTTCCTCGGTGGAGGATCGCCTCCTACCCTGTCGATGGTCCTGACCGGTTCCGGGGGCGGTGGCGCCGGGACGGCGGGCTCCGCCGTGTTCTCGCAAGCCAGCCAGAGGTGGTGGAAGCGGGCGACGAGCGCGTTGTGGTCGGGGACGTCCTCGTCCGGTTGGTACACGGCATAGTCGGCGAGGTAGCGGACGACCGTCTCGTACTTGAGCCAAGTCGGCCTGCTGTCGCCGCGAAGCATGGTGCTGACAGTCTCGTGGCTCACGGTGTCGCGCAGGTCGTGGCGCTGGCGGATGTCGTGGCTGATCTTGCGGCGGCTGGGCAGGCCCGCGCGGCTGTGAAGGTCGCGTAGTGCGTCGACCAGTGCGCGCAAGGGGGTCGGGGCGGGCACTGGTCTGCTGTGGGCCACGCGCCACCCCCCGACGGTCCCGCTTTTGTCAGGGACTGTCAGATTGTGTCAGGTGGTTTGACGTGCCCACAACGTTGACGCCAGCAGGTGTCAGGTTTTCGACCATTCTGACCAGTTGTCACCTCGCCTTCCCGTGGCCGCGAAGAATTGGTGGTGGGCACGGAGGGGAAGTGGTGGACATGGCCAGAGTGTTCGTTTCCTACGCTCGCCAGGACGCGCGGCACGGCTTGCTGGTGGGGAGGCTGTGCGAGTTCCTGCATGGGTGCGGCGTCGAGGTCAGGCTGGACGAGCTGGCCGGGTACGACCGGCGGGACTGGTCGCTCTGGGCCATCGAGGAAATCCTCGCCGCCGATTTCGTGGCGGTGGTAGCGTCGGCGAACTACCGGGTACGTGCGGAAGGTGTGCTGCCCCCGGGCTCCGGTGACGGTGTCGCAGGGGAGGCGGCATTCCTGCGGGACCGCCTCGCCTACGACCGGCGGACGTGGCAGCGGAAGATCCTGCCGGTGGTACTGCCCGGGGGACGGGTCGACGAGATTCCGTTGTTCCTCCTGCCCTACTCGAGCAGCCGGTACGAGGTCACGGCGTTCACTCGTGAAGGGACTGCTCCGCTGTTGCGTGCGCTAGGGCTGCCGACGCCAGCCATATCAGTGACGCGCCTGCCGTCAGGTGGATCGCAGTCGTGAGGGGTGTCCGGGAGTCGGGCGGCGATGGCGAGTACGTGGAAGGCCACAAGATAGGCCACGACCGGCACTTTCGGGTGGATGCCCACGCGCAGCACGGCGATGCCGAACAGAATCCCCAGCACCCTGCACGTCACCGCGACCGACATCCGCACAGGGGGCACCGGCCGCGGCCAGTTCGCGGACGAGCGGGAAGATCATTTCCCGGCAGGTTGCCCTGCGCGAGGTAGGCGGCGGCCTTACGGAGGACCTCGTTCTCCTGCTCCAGCAGACGGTTGCGCTTACGCAACTCACGTAGCTCAACCGACTCCTCGCGGGTCACACCGGGCCGGGTGCCGTCCTCGATGTCGGCGGCACGCAGCCAGTTGGCCAGACACGATTCCGAGATCCCGAAAATCGGCTGCGACCTGCCGCAACGGAGCCCCGCCGCGTCGGGCCACAGCGACGACATCGTCACGGAACTCAGTTCTCGCCCTGGCCGGGAACCCTTCATTTGCACGTGTAGCTGATCGGACCCTACGGCGTGGTGGCGTGGATCCCGGCGAGGACGATGTCGACGATTTTCTCGGCTACCTCGCGGGTGAAGGGGTGGCGTCGGCGGTTGATGTAGAGGAATACCGGGCCGGACAGCAGTTCGGTGACGAAGTAGCTGTCGACAGAGGGGATCTCGCCCTTTTCGACGGCGCTGTCGAATCGCCTTCGGGCGGTGGCGAGTCGTTGGTCGTAGGCAGCTCGGACTGCCTTGTCGAGATCTGTGTTCCCGGGTGCCGCGATGGTGGCCTGCAGGAGGGCCCGGTCGATCGAGCTCGACAGGCGTTCGGAGAACACTATCAAGAAGTCGACCAGGTCGCGGCGGAGGTTGCCGGTGTCGTGGAGGGGTGCGGAATCTTCTGCGTACTGCAGCAGCGCGTCGCTGACGAGTTCGGTGCGGTCCGGCCAGTTGCGGTAGACGCTGTTCTTGTTGACGCCGGCGAGTTCGGCGATCTCTTCGTAGCGTAGGCCGGCCACGCCGTTTCGCGCGACGAGCTCCGTCGTCGCCGCGAGGATCCGCGACCGCACCCGAGCGTTGCGGCCGCCCGGTCGCGTTGCCGGTCGTGCGTCGGCGTCGGCCGTCTCCGAGGTCTCCACGTTCTCCGGCACGCCTCTGATCTTCCCATCTGTCCCTCGGTGGACACCTCGGTGGATCGAGGCTACCTTAAAGAGACTATCGGTCTCTTTAAGGATGTGAGCGTTGTGGGACCCACCCATCCGAGCGCCCCGGGCGACACCCTGGTGTTCGAGAACGACCGGGTGCGCGTCTGGTCGATGACGCTGGAGCCGGGCGGCATGTTCGACTTCCATCAGCACCACTACGACCACGTGATCCTGTGGCCGGACAGCGGGCAGGCCGTGGGACAGAACCTCGGTGAGGCCGACTGGGGGATCTCGCTGGCGGCCGAGCCGGGCTTCGTGCTGTTCCAGACGGTCGGCACCGCGGAACCCCTCACCCCGCACCGCATCCGCAACGTCGGTGACACGGCGGTCACGCACTACATCATCGACTTGATCAGTGAGCGATCGCCGAGTGAGAAGCGCCTGCCCGGGCAGACCAACGGCCGCGGGACGTTCATCGGCGGGAACTCCGGGGAGCAGGCGTGACCACGGCACTGGGCACGGTGAAGGCCGGCGAGATCGAGATCGCCTACGCGGAGTCCGGTGCCGGCGAGCCGGTGATCCTGCTGCACGGCGGCGAGAGCACCCACATCCAGTACGACACGTTCCGGCCCCTGCTCGGTGACGGCATCCGTGCGATCGCCTACGACCAGCGCGATTCCGGAGCGTCGGTCAACCCGCCCGATCCGTACGGCATCCCGGACCTGGCCGAGGACTGCGCTGCCCTCATCAGGGGACTCGGGTGCGAACGAGCGCACATCTTCGGATCCTCGTTCGGCGGCTTCATCGCCCTGCAGGTCGCGGTATCGGTGCCCGACGTCGTGCAGTCGCTGACGGTCGGCGCCACCTTCTCCAACGCCTCGGCGCTGCAAGCACCCGCGGTCTCCGAGGTCGTCGAACTGTCGCCGTCGCAGCGCGATGCGCGGATGCTCGCTCTCGCCCTGTCCGAACGCGGGCAAGCGGACGAGAAGGTGGTGGCCGAACTCAAGTCGATATTGGTACACCGCTCACCGGAGGCGGATGCGCGGCGACTGGCCGCGATCCCGGGCTTCGACGTCACCGATCGCCTACCCGAGATCACGGCGCCCACCCTGCTCATCTACGGCGAGGACGATCCCGCGGCCGCTCCCCAAATCGGACAGAAGGTCGCCGACGCGATCCCTGGGGCGAGGCTGGAGGTGATTCCGGGGGCGCGCCACGGATTCATGGTGGAGTTCGCGCAAGAAACCGCCCGGTTGCTCCGCGATTTCGTGCTCGCCCACCCGTCGCAGCCAGCACGGTAAGAGTCCCAGCTCATCCTCACTGTTGTGGAGTACGCATGAAAATTCTTGTCTCCGGTGCGGGCGTCGCCGGTCTCTCACTCGGATATGACCTCGGGATTCGAGGTCATCACGTCACGGTCGTCGAGCGGGCCGATCGGCTCAGGGGCAACGGTTCGCCCATCGACATCCGCGGCGATGCGCTCGAGGTCGCCGAGAAAATGGGGATCCTGCCCGCGGTCCGCGAAGCGCGTATCCAAATGTCCGAGCAGGTGCATTTCGTCGACGAGAACGGCACGGCCATTGGCCGGTTGCCCGACGACATCGGCGATTCGTCCGACGACATCGAGATCACCCGCGAGGACCTGTACTGGATCCTGGCCGACGCGCTGCCCGAAACCGTGGACCTGCGGCTGAGCGAGTCGGTGAACTCGATCGCCGAGCACGACGACCGGGTGGATGTCGGGTTCGCTTCCGGCAACTCGGAGAACTACGACCTCGTCCTCGGCGCCGACGGTATGCACTCGGCGGTGCGGCGGCTCGTGTTCGGTCCGGAGAAGGACTGGATCCGGCATCTCGGTGTCTACGTCGCCATCGCCGACATGCCCGGCGAGGCTGATGCCGAAGCCGAGCGGATCAATCCCATGTACAACTGTCCCGGGCACCTGGCCGGCATCGGCCGGTTCAAGGACAAGGCAATCGGGATCCTGATGGTCGCGTCGGATCCCATCGACTACGACTACCGCGACGTCGAAGCGCAGAAGAAAATCCTGTTCGACCAGTTCGCCGAGTGTCGTTCGTGGGAGGTCCCGACGATCCTCGACGCGGTGCGCGCCGATCCCGACATCTACTTCGATTCGGTCAGCCAGATTCACATGTCCACCTGGCACCGGGGCCGGGTCGCGCTCGTGGGCGACGCCGGCTATTGCGCGTCCCCCCTCGCGGGCCGGGGCACGTCCCTGGCGATGATCGGGGCTCAGTTCCTCGCCGAGGAGCTCGAGCGTTCGGATGGAGATCACGTCACGGCGTTCCCGCGATACGAGGCCCGCATGCGGCCTTATGTCGAATTCGCCCAGGGCACGGTCGAGGGTGGTGCCGCGCTTATCGTGCCACCCACGCAGGAAGCGATCGTCGCACGGAACCAGATGCTCCAGCCGGTCACGGCCGGTCAGTAGCGCGCCGATGGGGCCCGAGGCCGAATACACCCGGCCGCTGACGCGTGTGTGTGACGCTGCCGACGAGTTCGCCGGATCGACGATTCCAGATCCTTACCGCTGGCTGGAGTTCGACGGCGAAGAGACCCGCCAGTGGCAGGAGGAACAAGCAGCGCTGGCGGCAGGCTACGTGCGGGGCAAAGGACAGCTGGACGCGGTGCGCGAGTCGGTGCTGCGGCATCGGGCCCCACGGTTCGCCGACGTTCCGGTTCAGACGAAGTCCGGATGGTTCCGGTCCGAGGTCGTGGCGGGCGTGACCCGCGTCGTGGTCGGGCGCGAGCCGTACCGGGATGCACGGATCGTCGTCGAGTTCCCGGCAGAGGAACCTGGCTCCGAGCCGCCCTCCCTGCCGTGGTTCGCACCGTGCTCCTCATTGAACTCGCGTGGGCGTGGCACGAGATGGATGCTACGTACTGTGGACTGGTCGGTCCATATCCGCGCGGCAGAACGGGGTCGACGCACGGGCGCTCGCGGACGACCGTCATCGCGTCGGTGCGGCACGAGACGCTCATCGTGCACGGCCGCGACGACCGGGTGATCCCGTTGGCGAAGCGGTACCGCGACCTCGTGTCGCAGTACCAGCAGTTCGACGTCCTTCGCCGATGACCGGTGCGGTAGGTCCCTGCGTCGCTGGCCAGTTGTCGAGTGGCGAGCCTCCGTCAGACCGGGAGAACTCGTGTCTGGCCAGCACGAAGTCGACGTCCTTGTCGCCGCGCCCTGACAGGTTGACCAGGATGCGCTCGGTGGGCGGACTGGTCGCCGCCAGGCGGATCGCGAATGCCAGAGCGTGCGCGCTCTCGAGTGCCGGGATGATGCCTTCCGACCGCGCGATGCGGAGGAACGTGGCGACTGCTTCCTCGTCGGAAACGGTGTCGACGGACACCCGGCCGGATGTGCTCAGCATGGCCATCTCGGGGCCGACGCCGGGATAGGCGAGCCCTGAGGCGATGGACAGCACCGCGGCGGGCCCGCCGTCGTCATCCTGCAGGACGACGGACGAGGTCCCGTGCAGGGTTCCTGGACGTCCGAAGGTCAGTGTGGCCGCGTGCTGTCCGGGTTGAGCACTCCTGCCGAGGGGTTCGACCGCGTGCAGGGCGACTTCGGGATCGTCCAGGAAACCGGAGTACACCCCGAGCGCGTTCGAGCCACCGGCGACGCAGGCTACGACGTGGTCGGGCAACGTTCCGCCGGTGATCGAGAGGAACTGTGCGCGAGCCTCCTGCCCGACGACCGACTGGAAGTCGCGGACGATCACCGGGAACGGATGTGGTCCGATGGCCGAACCGATCGCGTAGAGAGCATGGGCGTGCTGCTCGGTGTACGCGTGCAACGCCGAGTCGCTGGCCTCCTTCAACGTCGACTGTCCGGAGGCCACCGGAACGACCCGCGCACCAAGAAGGCGCATGAGGCTGACGTTCGCGTTCACCTTGTCGAGGTCGATCGCGCCCATGTGGACTTCGCATTCGAGCCCGAAACGGGCTGCCGCACTGGCGAGCGCGACGCCGTGCTGGCCGGCGCCCGTCTCGGCGATCAGCTTCCGCTTGCCCATCTTCCTGGCGAGGAGCGCGAACCCAACGCAGTGGTTGATCTTGTGTGCGCCGGTGTGGTTGAGGTCCTCGCGTTTGACGTAGATCCTGGCGCCACCCACCTGGTTCGAGATGTTCTCCAGGTGGTGCACCGGCGTGGGCCGGCCTTGCAGGCCGGTGCGGACGGTGCCGAGCTCGTGCCGGAAGTCCGGCGACGACCGCAGTTGCCGGTACGCGCCGGCGAGTTCCTCGAGTGCGGGCCCCATGTGCGCGGGCCAGTGGTTGCCGCCGAACTCCCCGTAGTAGCCATCGGAGTCGGGGAAGCGGCTGACGTGGGTGCTTGTGCTGTGCGGCATCGTGACCACCTTTCGGACATGTCGACGGTAGGCACAGCTGACCCCCGAAATCTTGAACAGGATGTGCGCAGCGGCGGCTCAGCGGCCCACGCCACGCGACAGTGCTCCCGGCGGCACACCGAACACCTTCTTGAACTCACGGGTGAGGTGTGGCTGATCGGCGAAGTTCACCATCTGCGCGACATCGTTCAGCTCGAATCCGGCGCAGATGAGTTCCCGGGCTCTGGCGACGCGAACCTGGCGAACGTAGGTCTGCGGGGGCACACCGATCGTCTTCTTGAAAGAGCGGACGAGGTGGCTCGGGTTGATCCCGATCTCGCGCGCAAGGTCGTGCGTACGAGTCGAGCGCAGCTCGTCCCGCCTGACGAGCTCACACACCGTTCGCGCGATCGACGTCGAGGTCGAGGCGGGTGACTCGACCGAGAAAGCGCACTCCCGCAGCACCTGCCGGAGAGATTCCTCGATCGACGCGTCGTCGACTATCGGAGCTGACAGCGCATCGACCAGCCCACGGGTTGCCCGGCTTCGTGTCAGCACATCGGTGCGGATGGTCCGGAGCTCGTCCGGCCGGATCGTGGCGGTGCAGCTGTCGAGGAACGCCTCCGACGGGTAGAGGACGTCGTACTGCGCGCGACCGCTTGTGCTCCGGCCCGCATGCACCTCGAACGGGTTGAAGAAGAACACATCGCCGGCGCGGACGGTCCTGCTCCAGCGGCCGGACCAGATGTGCGCGGTTCCGCTCGTGACGACCACGACCGAGTACGTGCCGTGCAGGTGCGGATCGAAGTCCACCGCCGTCGCCCGCGCGCGGAGAAGATCCACGCGCTGGAGCGCGAACGTCATCGAGTCGACTCGTGTCACAGCGAGAAATCCTCCGCGCCGCTCGCTCCAGCGCGGTCACCGGTGCACCCCGAACGTCGGCGGCCTTCGCTGCGGCAGGATTCGAGCCAGCCGGCCGGCAGGGCGGTGACCGATTTCGCGCCGAGATCATGGATCGGCTTCGTCTGCTGTCCGGCAGTAGCCCGCTCCATGTGCACCCTCCACGACATCGACGCCATCAAAGCACGCCGCGTGCGGTATCCGGGAGAACAGCCACCGCGAGCGCGATCTTCGCTCGCGGCATCGCGGGAGAGGACACGAGCTGGACCGCCTTCTGGCTGCACGACCCGCACGACGTGTGCCCGTGACACCGCGCCTTGAGGGCTCTCGTCGCGGTGAACGCGGCGAAGGGTCCTCAAGGGCAGACACTCGCCCACCGCGGTGGCCAGCAGGGTGCGGGCCTCGGTGTCGGTAGCCTTATCGATCGGTTGGTGTAGCACTCCGCTTCCTCGTGGCGATCCGACGTCTCACGGGAATCCGGTCACCGACCGCCGACGGCAGTCCATACAGGACCATGTGTCGCGCGGCGCGCCTGGCCCACCGGGTGCGGGAGTCAGATCAGCAGGGCGTAGGCCTGCTGTTGAAGGCTGCTGCCGTACCGGTAGCGCCGGGTGCCGAGGACGACGACCGCGGTGCCGGTGGCCGGGCGGAACCCCACGAACGCTTCCTGGCCGGGTGTCGCGCCGGCATGGAAGAAGACCGGGCCGTCGTCGTACTCGTGGACGAACCAGCAGAGGCTGTGGTGGTGTTGCTTGCGCAGTCCGCGCCGGACAGCGGTCCGCTGCACGAAGCGCAGCGCCTCGCTGAGCGCGGGGACCCGGTCGGGGTCCAGGTGTGTCTCGAGATAGGTGAGCAGGTCGTCGGCGGTGGCCCGGACGGCACCTGCCGCGGCGAAGATGCCCGCGTCGAACGCGGGCGTCGGGCGGCGACCGCGGTAGCCGTGTCCGGTGGCGTCGCCGGGTTGTGGGGTGAGCGCGGTGTCTTTCAGGCCGAGAGGGGACAGGATCTCCTCGGTCAGTAACGGCTCGAACGGGGTTCCGGTGGCTTCGGTGAGGGCGGTGCCGAGCATGGCGACACCGAAGTTCGAGTAGCGCCAACGGGTTCCCGGCCGGCCGACCGGGCGGGTGCTGGTGAACGCGTCGACCAGTTGCTCGGTCGTGTAACCGGCGTAGGGGTTGGTGAACCAGTGCGGCAGACCGCGCCGGAAGAGGTCGGGTGGCAGGCGCGGCAGGCCGGAGGTGTGGGTGACCAGATGGAACAGGGCGATGGCGTCCCGCCGGGCGTGTGCGCGGCGCGGCGGCAGGTACCAGGTGACGGGGTCGGAGAGCTTCACCACGTGGCGGCGGGAGAGCTGGGCCAGCAACAGCCCGGTGAAGGTCTTGGACGCCGACCCGATCTCGTATCGTGCCGCCGCCACCGTGGCGGGATCCCGTCCGGCGGCGGTGCCGCCGGTGGCGACCATCCGCTCACCGTGCTGGGAGCAGGCGATCACCACGTCCGGGGCGTCGATGGCGGCCGCTGCGGCCGCCAGCCGGTCCCGGTCGATGTCCGTCACGCCGCGGGACCGCTCAGCGAGGCGAGGGCACGCGAGGTGGCCATGGTGGCGGCGAAGGCGGCCACGATGGTGGGATGGTGCACGAGGTCGAACACCTCGTCGGGTGAGCCGGTCGGCATCGTGTCGCTCACCGGCATGGCTCCCTCCTGGGTCTGCGCGGCCGCGAAGTACCGCCACACCGCGTCGTCGAGCGCGGGCTCGGGCAGGCAGGCGTCCACCACCAGCAGCTCGCCGAGCAGGTCCCAGTGCCTGTGTGTGGCCCACTCGTCGATCCAGACCGGCAGCCAGAGGCTGAGGTAGTCGGCCAGCTCGGCGGGCAGGTGGTCCGGATGCCGCCCCCAGTCGGTGAGGTGAAACACGGCGTGGGTGATGGCGTAGGCGAGGTTGTACTCGACCGTCCACGGCTCCGGTGTCTGGCCGAGCCACGTGCGCCGGGTCGCCCCGGCGAGGTCCGCGTACACGGGCAGCTCGGCTCGCGCGGCGAACCGGGTGAGGCCGAGACGCCGGTGCGGGACCGACTCCAGTGCCCGCCAGCTCGTGGTGCGGGCGACCACCCGCATGTGGGCTTCGATGCCGGGGTGGTGTCGGCCCAGCTCCCGGAACGGGACGTACACCTCCATGGGGATCGGGCTCAGCGGCTCGTCGCGCAGCATCCGGGACAACAGGTCCCCGCCCTCGAGCACGTCCTGCCAGGCGAAGTCGAGCAGGCCGGCGATCTGGGCCGCCTGCCGCGAGCCTGCGACGCCTTCGCGGAGCAGGACCCCGCTGATGAGCGCCAGCTCACCGACGGGCTTGAACCGCTCCCTGATCTCGAAGGCGGTGGCGCCGTCGGCACGGACGCGAAAGTGTTCGCGGTTCGTGGCGAGCCACTCCAGCGCGGCGGCGCCGACCTGGTGCGGCACCTTCGGCGACACCTGGTTACCGGTCACGACGCGGCCCGTCCAGCCGTGAGCGTGGCGCTGAACGCCGTCACCAGGGTGGAGTGGTAGCACTGGTGGAAGCCGGCGCCCTCGCGGTCCAGTTCGGCGGTCTCGGCCAGGGCGCCATCCGCGCGCCGGGCGCCGGCCAGGGCCTGCCATGCCGAGGTCACGTCCACCTGCCCGGGCAGCATGGCCGCCACCGCGAGCAACTCGCCGGTCAGGTCCCAGTGGCCCGCCTCGACCGAGCAGTCCAGCCACGCAGGCAGCCACAACCGCAGGTGCTCGCACAGCGTGGCAGTCAGCCCACCCGGGTCGGTGCACCAGTCGGTGAGGTGGAAGACGGTGTGGGTGGCGGCGTAGCCGGTCTCCGCCGTGAACGTCCACGGCTCGGCGCCGCCGCCAAGCCACGTGTGCGGCAGCACCGCGCGCGGATCCCGGTGCTGGGTCAACCCGGCGTCACGCTCGGCCCCCAGCACGCCCAGGGTCCTGGTCGCGTCCCGCTCTGCCGTACGCCACATCCGGGTGGTGGTGATCCGCCGCAGCTGCGCGTCGAGCCCGCCGTGGCGCCGACCCGCCAGCGCGAACGCGGCGTAGATCTCCAGCGGGTAGGTGGCGAACGGCTCCCGGCGGGCGATCGTCGCCAGCACCTCGCCGTGTCCCGTCTCTTCCCAGGCGAAGTCGAACAGCGCGGCGGCCATCCGCCGTCCTTCCGTTCCCAGACAGTCCAGTCCCGCGATGACATGGGTCAGCCGTGCCAGTTCCCCCAGCGGCCGCAACGTCAGGTCCCGGCCGTGCCGGGGATCGTGCGGTGTGTCGGGCAACCGGAACTCCTCCTGGTGCGCGTCGAGCCAGCGCAGCGCCGACAGCGCCACCTCGGCCACGTCGACACACGTCATCGTCGTGGCGGTCACCGCGCCCGGCTCCGGCGCAGGATCCTGGCCACCCGCACGTCGAGCGCGACGCGTGCGTCAGCGTTCCCCATCATCTCGACGAACTCCAGCCCAGCGTCGAGTCCCAGCGACGACGGCACCCCGTCGACGGCCGCGAGCCAGCGTCCGGTGCCCGCCGCCTGCGGCCAGTCCCCTCGGCGCACCGCTCGGACGAAACCCCGGGACAGGTCCTCGACCCGGCGCGCGGCGGCGGCGGTCAGCGCCGACGGCACCACGGTGGACAGAGCCGCGAGCCCGGCGAACTGATGGGCGAGCCGGGGCCATGGCACGTCGGCCACCGGGCCCGGGTCCGGCTCGTCCGCACCGCCGCGTGTCTCGCCGAGCGCGACGCGCGCCCCCCAGTACGTCCATTGACTGGTCGGCGAACCCTCCTGGGGTGGGAACGCCCGCACCGCGCCGATCAGCAGTGCCACCTCCGGTTCGGTGGCGGCACGTGCTGACAGGGTGCTCGGGGCGAGCACATCCGCCCCGAGCACCCGTGCCGCTGCCAGCAACACCGGATCGTCCGAGCCCGTCTCGACTTCGAGTGGCGCCTCGTCGTCAAGGGCACGGACTACCGCGCGCGCCAGTTCCCGCACGCCCTCAGCCACTCCGCGGGCCGATGTGTCCAGCAGCTCGTTCACAGTCAGCCCTTGCGTCGCGGCGTCGGGGGGGAGAGCAGCGCGGCCCCGGCGAGCAGCAGAAGGCCGAGGCACTTCTCCGACTCCCGGTAGACGCCGTCGGCCTCGGGCCGGTCGAACAGTGCTTCCACATCCGCAGTGAGTTCCGGTGTTTCGGTGACGCTACGGGTTGACATTTCGGTGACAACCATTCAAACAACTCCTTAAGAGTGGTGTCCTGCCTCTCAAAGCTTGCACACTGAGCCCGGAATTTGAACTCCATCCGCTCGGTAGTGTGACGCGATCCCAGCAAGCGCCAGGAAAGCGATACCCGTTAGTGTGAAACGGTCCACTGTGGAAACGGAGCGTAATCGTCGTCGAAAGCGATCTTTCCTACCAGTGGCGGCGTGGATGTTCCTGCATGTCGCAGACGCGTTGATCCGACGGTCGAACGCGCAGATAATGAGACTTGTTCACTATTTCCGGGACGGTCATCGGGCAGGATTTCCGGCTCGCGGAGCGGGAGGTGTCAGCGGCGCGCCCCGCGGACCGCCGGGCGACGCGGACCCGTAACGCCGGTGTGGTGCGACGACGTCGCGCTCGCCGCATCGCCCCGCCCGTCGGCGGCCGCGACAGCAGGACGGTGCCGATCGTCCAGGAGACGAGGCAGTCGATCGTCATCGAGGCGCGCTCGGCGGTGTCCTCGCGGATCAGCGCCATGACGAGAGCGAGCACGTAGTAGGCGGTGAGGGCGTAACCGACGACGATCAGCATCCACCGCGCCGCGTCGAGACGCAGGATCACCAGAACGCAAGCACCACGGCGGTCCGCATCACCACGATGTGCATGTCGACCTCGCCGCCGCTGCTCAACGGCAGCGCGTCGATGATCGCGAAGACGGTCGGCACCAGGTAGTCCGGCAGCGACTCGGCGAGGAAACACCGCAGCTCGCCCCCGGAGGGCGCCGGGCCCGGGGGCACCACGTAGGTCACGAGCCATTCCTCACCGTGCTCCGCGACCAGTGCCGCCACCGACCTCGTCGTCCTCGACGCCACTCCGCCGGACACGGCTCAGGGCGCCCCGGGGGGATGCCCTGAGCCGCTGGGTCACTCGGTCGGCGGGGTCTCGTCGCGGAAGCCCGCGTCGTCCACCAGTTCGTAGTAGGTCAGCTCACCGGCCGTGTCCCGCTGTTCGGTCGCGAAGGCCTGGCCGGTGGCCGGGTCGATGATCAGGCGGTACTCCGTCGAGCCACCGCGGTCGTGCTCGACGAACGCCACCGCCTCGCCCGCACGGCCGCGCTGGTCGGTGGCTGGGCCGAGCAGGGTCACCTCCTCCAGGCCGGCCATGACCCGGTACGCCGCGGCCCGCACGGCCGGGGACACCGGTAGGTTCAGCACGAGGTCCCTCGTTGTCCAGAAGAGCACCCAGTCCTCCGGCAGCGGCGCGGCCGGGTTCTGCCGGTGATGCAGGAGAGCCGCCCGCAACGCGGCCGGCTCGGAGGGCAGGGCGTCCAGGGCGGCCTTCGACACCGGGTTACCGCCGAGCATCGGCGCACCCGTCGTCGGTTCGAACGACGCGACCCCGTACCCGACGATCTCGCGCGGTCCGGGTGCGGACTCGTGGAACCGGCCCGTGGGCGTGCCTTCCGCGTCGACCTCCGGCCACCGCGTCGGCGAGCCGTCCGCGCGCCACGCGGTCTCGTCGGCCGGGCCCGCCGGTGCGGCCCCGAGGTGCTCGTACACCGCGAGGCTCGGACCGTCCGGGCCGGTCGAGAGCCACCGCTCGGCCGTGTCCCGGCTCAGGATGGCGTACCGCCCGCCCTCCGGGCCCACTTCGTACCGGGTGCCGAACTCGCTACGGGTCACCCAGTACCGTCCTTCGTCGACCTGCGCGGCCGCACTGCGCTCCGCCGCGACGAGCAGCAGCCCGCTCGCCGACCGCGGTGCCTGCGGCGAGGTCGTGTGTGCCGCCGGTGGACCGTTGTCCGACTCCGTCTGGGTACCCAGCACGACCGCGCCCGCGGCGACGGCGGCCGCGACCGCGGGCACCAGCACCGCGCGGCGCACCCGCGGGCGGCGGACGGGCGACGGGCGCGGGTGCGCCATGAGCGGCGCCGGGTCCGGCCGGTGGTCCGGGTCGAGGCGACGGGGGCGGGCGTCGGCCAGCATCTTGTCAACGCTCATCGGCTGTACTCCTCCTCGGTGGGGGTGTGGTTGCGGCGTACCTCCGGCCGGGCGGCCGGTCCTGCGTCCGCCAACGCCTCCTGCAGGCGTTTCCTGGCTCGGTGCAGGCGTACGAAAAAAGTGGCCGTCGAACAGCCGACGACCTGGGCCGCCTCGCGGGACGACAGGCCGTGCCAGGCCACCAGTGTCAGCAGCTCGCGGTCGTCGTCACGGAGGTGGGCGAGCGCGGCCAGCACCGCGGCCCGCTCGGCCACCCCGTCAGCGACGTCCGCGTTCGCCTCCTCGACCCACGCCCGCAGCTCGGTGGCCAGGCTGACCTGCCGTGCCTGGTCGCGGTAGCGCTCACGCACCACGTTGCGGGCGACGCCGAGCAGCCACGGCAGCGCGGCGGCGGGCGCCGCGTCGAGTCTGCGCCACGCCACGACGAACACCTCGCTCACGACGTCGTCGGCGAGCTGCCGCCCAGCCCGGCTCACCGCGTACGCGTACACCTGTGCGTGGTGCGCGTCGTAGATCGCGGTGAACCGCCTCTCCTCGGCATCTGTCACTGGCTCCTGCTCCTTCGTACGGGGGTCCCGTCACCAGGTAGTGCGCCCCCGACGCCCGTTCTTACCGGAGGCCTGCGACCGCCCTTTTGTGCGCCGCCGCCGTGGAGGCCGCCTCGGTGCCCGCGTTCGGCGCCAGCACGCTCGGTTCTTCGGCCTGGCGGAGAAGGAATGCCTCCGTACGTGGGTGGACGAGCAGACCGAGGTGCTGTCGCTGGTCGGCTACATCGGCCGGGACGACGGCGGTGAGCGCGCCCTGCACGCGCACGTCGTCCTGGGGCTGCGCGACGCCACGACCAGGGGCGGTCACCTCCTCGCCGCCACCGTTCGCCCCCACGATGGAGGTGATGGTGACCGAGTCGCTCACCTCGCTGTGCCGCCGGTACCGCGCCGACCTGGGCCGCACCCTGCTCGACGTCGACGGGCACATCGGCTGAGTGGTCGGTTGTCCCGCGCGCCGGACCCACCGGGGTGGCTGAGCCTTCGCGTTGGCACGGCCACCTTCACAGCCTCGTGTCCCGACATGTGAGTGTGGTGGCCGTTGGCCCGGGCCACGACCGCCAGCCGATCGGCGCGGTCCAGCTTGGGACGGATGGCGTCCACCGGGCCGACCTGGTCGTGGGGCGTCGCCAACGACACCAGTCGTTCGTGCCATCCATGTGCTACAGAACTACGAGGTCACCGCCGGATGAAAAGGCTCAGTGAAACCCATCAGGGATGTCGAGGCTGGCGACGTGGTACGTGCCGCGGATCCTGTGACGAACGAAAGCTCGGCGCGCCGAGTAACTGCCGTACTCGTCCACAGAGATGCTCAGCTTGACCTGGTCATGATAGATGACATGCGAATTACCACGACCGGCGAGCACCGATTCTGGAATGTAAACCACACTGACTGGCGACGAGCTGATCAGTTTCGTCCGAATGGCTCATTGCTCTCCGTCGATGGTCGCCCTGCGAGGGTAGCCAATCTCGATGTCACCGCCACCCGACTGAACTTTGTTACAGTTGGGTCGCGCCCAGCGAAGCTGGTTTCGGGAGACGTCAACAGAGGAGGTAACTCATAGGTGAGTACGATTGGTTTCTACGAGGTTGTGAATATTGTTGACGATGTCAATACATTAGCGCTTGGCTTGAGTGGAAGCAGTGGGGTAGTGGTTGGCATCTCACGAGAGGATGGAAAAGAGGAGCAATATGCTGTACTAAGCGAAGGGTGGACCTTTATGCTAGGCCTGTCGAGTTTAGTTGCGACAGGTATTCGCCTTGATAGGAATGCGGTGTACGACGGTGATACGTTACGAATTCCTCCGGAGGATTATGGAAATCAATCGTAACGGAGATCGCTGCTCGTTGCCCGATAGGTAGCGGGCTGACGTTGGGACAACACACCGGATGCTGCGGGTCGTCGTGATGGCGATGTCTACGAGATGGAGTTCGACTACCAGTTGTGATTGATGTGCATTGACGTCCTGGTGTTGTCCTGGTCGCTCCGGGGCGTCGGGCCGGCGAAGCTCACGTGGTCGCCCGCGAGAGAAGGGCCGGTGGATATTTCACCAGGTATCTGGGAGATGCTTCATCAGAACTGATCGAGGTGGGCATCGCATCTTCTTCTCAGGTGCCGGAATACTATACGTAGAAAGTTGTGGAACGTTCGCGGCAGCTCAACGCTATGGCCGCTCGGATCGGTCAACGGCGCACCCGATAGCGCAGGTGAAGCACCCGGTTGGCCTGAATCACCACGTCAGGATCCTCCAACAGGTGCTGCGCGTGGACCGGCCCGAAGAAGCGCTTGCCGGACCCGAACACGACGGGTACGACGTCCATGCGCACCTCGTCGACCAGGCCCGCGGCAAGCATCTGGCCACCGACGTCGCCGGCGGCGACCTCGACCATGCGGTCACCCGCAAGCTCCTGCGCCTTGGCCATGGCTGCCTCGACGCCATCGACGAAGTGAAACGGTGCCTCTGGGTCCCAGCCTTCGGGCTCCGGCCGGTGCGTCACGACGACCACGTGGTCGATCCCGCTCGGAGGCTTCCCGTCCCATCCGTCCGTGATGTCGAAGACGTGGCGGCCGACGACTGTCGCCCCGATCTGGTCCCAGTACGGCCGGGTGTAGTCGTAGGAGGTCTGCGACACCTTCACCTCGCCGCTCTCGTCCAACGGGACGTCACCGTTGGACAACCAGTCGAACAGCGGCCCGGGCTGGTCATTCTCGTCCGCGACGAAGCCGTCCACCGACACCGAGCTGTACATGACCACCTTGCCCACGGGCTCTCCTCTGCTTCGGGGTGCCCCAAACTAGCGGGTCGTGAGCTGTCGCTCTTGTAAGAATTCAATCGGCCGGCAGCGGCCAGCCGTCCAGCGTGTGGCCGGGATGTTCGCGCAGGAACCGCCGCCGGACTTCGACGTACCGGGTCGGCGTGAACCCGGTGAACTCCCGGAACTCGTGGGCGAAGTGGGCCTGGTCGAAGTAGCCCGCGGCACTGGCGAGGTCGACCCAGTCGACCGGTCCGGCGGGGTTGATCGCGAACACGGAGGCGGCGAAGCGGTAGGTGCGGGCCAGCCGCTTCGGCGTGACGCCGACGACCTCCTTGAACCGCTGTGCCAGATGAGTGCTGCTGACACCGGCCGCCACCCTCAGGTCCCCGATCGCCACCGCCCCGCTGGTCGCCGCCAGGACGCTGCTCGTATGACGGACCAGTTCCAGGCCGGGGGGCTCGCCCAGCCGTCGCATCAGCTCCTCCTCGAGCAGCGTCAGCATCTCGTGCGGTCCGTCCGCCGTGGCCAGCCGGTCTCGCAGCTCAGCAACGGCGGGCCGGCCCCACACCTGCTCCACCGTCACCGGCCGGTCACACAGCTCGGCCGCGGGCATCGGCAGGAACGGCGCCAGCCCCCACGGCTTGACGTGCACGCCGACGGACCGGGTCCGAAGTGGGTAGCCGAACTCCAACGCGCGGGTGCGCATGGTGACCACGCAGCCATCGGCGTACTCAGCCGTCCCGATGTCGGTGCCGGCGCGGATGCGGAACGGCGCACCCAGGTTGACGATGAGCAACGCCGACGGCGCCGGCGGCAGCGTCAGCCGGGCATACGGCGGCGCACCCTCCAGGTAGTACAGGTCGTCGATCAGCCCGTCCAGCGGCGGCCGCGGCACTCTGGACACGTACTCCACGCCCACAGCATCGCCGACACCCCGCTGGCATCGCGCGCCGGGATGGGTCCAGCCGCGTTGCCGCCAGCATCGCGCCGACGCCGACCCCGGACGAGCGCCCAGCCGCGGACATTTGCGTGGGAAACGCGTGCTGCGTGCGAGATGGAGGATCCTCGGCCCTCCAGAGTCGCCCTGCATGGGGGAGGCCAAGAGAGTGTCTCATATGGCGGCTTTGCGGAGTTTCTCGTAGCAGGTGATGGCGGCAGCGAGGGTGAGGGAAGCTGAACAGTCACGCGATCGATCGTTCGATCACCCAACGGTGTTTGCCGAGCTACTTACCGGTCTCGATCCCTTACGGGCGATACGGACGATGATGCGCGGTTGCGTACCTCACCTGCTACAAGAAACTCCGCAAAGCCGCCATATGAGACACGCACCCAGACCGTTGAATCATCACCCCGGTACGGGTGAGTGCGACGCCGGTCGGTTTACGAGGTGCGTTCACGGGTATCTGCGGGCGAGCGAAGCCCGCTCTTCCCACCACCGAGCTGAGGAGAAGGCATGACCAGCGCAGCAGGCCGCACCGCAGGTGTCCCCGGAGCACAGGGAGGGCGGATGGCCGGCGACGTCATGCCCGGCGCCGCCACGACCAGGCGGGGCGAGGTTGAGACGAAACCGTCGTTCAAGACAACCGAGTTCTTCGTGTTCCTGGCCGCCGTCGTCGCGGTGGTGGTGACTGCCCTGACCGTCGACGGCGACGCCAGCACCGGCGGAGATCCGTTCAACGCCGAGCAGGCGCTGCGGTACATCACCTTCCTGGCCATCGGCTACATGGTGAGCCGAGGACTGGCCAAGGCCGGTAGCCGCCAGTCCGCAGACCACTGAGTCCGGGGGCGAGCTAAATGAAGGTCCGCCCTCTCGGCGGTCGCGTCGGGTGCCTCCTGATGATCGTCTTCTCGGTACTCGCCTCCGTGGTCCTCACGGTCCTGCTCAACCTCGATCTGTGACGGTGGAGAACGGTCGCGTGCCCGAGGGTGTCGCTCGGTGGAGGGCAGTCGGATCACAATCGGCCGTCGGACAAAGGCGAAGGCCGTGGGCGTCCACGATCAGGCGCACGGGGACGACCGGATCAAGGCGCCGGCTACCGTGGAGTGGTTCGGGACCGCGGCACCATCGTCCGTGTCGCGCGCGAGGCGGCGGTCGGCGACCGGCGGTTCGCTCGATCGGGTCGGTGCCGTCGTCGGTACGGTGCCCAGCATGTCACAGCCACTGATCGGAGTGGTCCTCGCCGAGACTGGACGGCTGGCGCCGCTCGGCGTGCCGTTGGACTTCGTCGCACGCGCCCTGCCCTGGCCTGTCGGTGTGCTCGTGCGGGACAGCGAGTCGACCGCTGGCGGGGCACGGGCCGCTGCGCTGTCTCTGGCGGCGGCCGGTGTGCGGGTCGTGGTGACACTGGGTGGGACCGAGACTTTGCCCGCGGTGGCGGGTGCCTGCACCGAACGCGAGGTGCCGTGCGTGTCCACGACTCTGCCGTGGCAGGTGTTCGCCGCCGGGCATCAACCGGGGTGGGCGTTCCATTTCGGTTGGGGTCTGGACGACATCGCGGTCGTGTTCGCCGACCTGTGGGAGCACGTGGGTCAGGCCCGTGCGGTCGGTTGCCTGTGGAACGACGGTATCCAGGGCGAGGCGTTGCGGCGGTGGTTCCGGCCGGTCGCAGCGGCGCGGGGGCACGAACTGGTTGACCTGCCGTACCGGGAGTCCGGCGGCGAGCTGCCTGATGTGACGGGTGTCGAGGTGATGACCGGGGCCGCGACCGCAACCGACCTCGCGGCGGCGGTGCGCCGGTGCCGGCCTCGGCTGGTGACCTGCTCGCGTTGGTTGACCTACCCGTTCAGTGTGTCCCGGCATGGTCTGGACCGGGTCGCCACGATCGTGTCGTGGACGCCGGAGCATGCCCACCGAGCTACTGGCCGCACGCCTCGTGACCTCACTGCCGCTTACGAGGCTGCGACCGGGTCGGGGTGGCTGCAGCCGCTCGGTTTGGCGCACGCCCTGATGGAGGTGGCGTGCCACGCGGTGTCCGATGCGGACTCTCGGGCGGGCGTGGCGGCGGTGCTGGCGCGCACTCGCCTGGCGACCCTGGCCGGTGTGCTCGACTGGACCGCCGGGCCGGTGCCGGGCGTGGCGACGATTCCGTTGGCGGGTGGGCAGTGGCGCGCAGGGCCACGTCCGCAGCTGGTGGTCGTGGACAACCGTCGCGCGCCGGTCGTGCCTGTCGGTGGCGAGCTGCTGGTGGATCCGTGACCCGCGTTCAGTCCGTGACCACTGTGAAGGTGAACCGGTAGCTCACGTCCGCCGCGTGCCCCGAGGTCCGCGTCACCTTGCCATCGCCACGGGCGTTGGCGTATGCGCCGGTGCCGCCGACGACCGCCAGGGCCGTGTCATCGAAACCCGTCGCGAGCGCCTTGTAGGTGCGCAGTCCGGACAGGTGCAGCTCGCCGTCCTTCAGCCGGAACACCGATGTGCAGTGCGCCGTCACAGCCGGCGGCACGGTCAGCGATACGGACACCACACCGCAGTGGGAGAACCCTTCGCCGACCTTGGCGCGCCCCTGCTCGTCGAGCAGGTCGCCGCCGGCGACGAAGCCGCTGCCCACAGCAGGGTTCGCGGACGCGGACATCAGCGTCCGTTTGGCCACCACCTCCACCGTGTCCGCCCTGGGGCCGCCTGCGGCACCGGCGCTGACAGCACCAGCACTCAGGAGCGCCCCGGCGAGCACGAGCACGTGCCACGGCTTGATCCGCACCCCACACCTCCATGTCCAGAAACCGGATGATGTCTCGACGCTAGTTCTGTTGCGGGGTAACGGACATCGCTAGATAGCGTGGCCACGAACGGCGGACCGATCGGCAACTGGGCACGGTCGGTATAGCGTTTCGCCCGGATGGCCTTCGTGGCTTACTGGGGTACCGGTCCGAAGAACGCGGCAGCGCTGGTCCTCGCCGTGCTGTGCGACGACTCGGACGCCGTGCTGTCCGGTTGACAGGGGTGCGAACCGCTGGTGGCCGAGCAGGACCGGCGGCCTGTTCCACTGTGGACGACGAGACCGGCTGACCCGGTTCTTCGCCGGGGTCCTGCGCGGAGGACCCCGAGTACCTCTACGAGGTGATGTTCGACCGCGCCCGGTGAACCGGCGCAGCGGGTGCGGCCGCAGGCCGGAACGCGCTCGTCGGCTTGCCGGTCCAGCGGCTGAACGCGCGGCGGAAGGCGCTGGCGTCGGAGAAACCCAGACGCCGCGCAAGGTCCTCGACGGACTCCTCGCCGCGGGACAGGCTTGCCACGGCGGCGTCGCGCAGGAGGTCCTCCTTGATCTGCCGGATCGAGGTGTGCTCGGTGTGCAACAGCCTGCGCAGGTGCTGCGTGCTCACGTTGAGGCGGGCCGCTATGTCGTCCGGGGAGAGCCAATCGCCGCGCAGGCCGCGCTCCAGGATCCTGTGGACCTGGTCGGCGGTCGACGAGCCGTAGTCGCGGAAGGTGAACCAGATGTTCGGCTGATCCCGGAGGTAGTCGGCCAGGTCGTCCTCGTCCCGGATCAGGGGCGCGGTGAGCAGCCGGCCGTCGAAGGCCAGCACCAGGCGGTCGGCGTCGAACTCAGGATGACGGCCGAAAACGATCTCGTAGTCCGCCGCGTAGTCCGGGGCGGGCCAGGGCACCTCGAAGGCCAGCAGCGGAATGCGGCGCCCGACGAGCCAGCCCAGCACGCGGTGGATCAGCGTGGCCAGGATCTCGGCCCCCAGGTGGTCGGGATCGTGCAGTCGTGCGATCCCGATCTCGACCTCGACGAGGCCGTCGTCCACCGCCACCCGCAGTTGCGGCGCGCCCGGCAGCACCTCGCCGGCCTCGACGAGGCGTTGCAACGCGGCCCTCATGTCCGGGACGTGGAGCACCGACCGCATCAGGAGCCGGAACAGTCCGAGCGGTGCGGGCGGCCCGAGCCCGAACAGCTCGTCCCCGGTCATGATCCACAGTTCCTGGGTCAGTTCGGCGGCCTGAGTGCTCGACACCCCGGCGGTGCGCGGGCTGCCCGCGCCGTCGACGTGGATGCCCGTGCGCCGCAGCAGGGAGGGGACGTCCAGGCCCTGTCGCTCTCCGATCCGGAGCAGTCGACCGGTCACGTCGCCCGGCAGCGTCGAACCGCACATCGGCGGATTGTAACGTTCGGGTTGGGGCTGTCGGCGGAACGCCGGAGGACCGGTGGTGCGCGCCGCGGTCACGAATAGTGCGAGTCGCGGCTCTCGAGACAGCGTGATCGCGTCCCTATCGTCGATCGCGGGGACACCCACCGTCACGCTCCTCAGCCCGGTCGGAGAGCACCATGACAACCACCAGTACCGGCATCGACCGGCAACTCGAATCCACACCGTCCGACACTGGCCGCCCGGTATCGGACCGCAGGTACCTGTGGCTTGCCCTCGGGTTCGTCCTGCACCTGTTCGCAGTCGGTGGGCGGTGGGACATCGCGCTCGCCGCGTGGTTCTTCCAGATCTTCCTCATCAGGTTCCTGCGGCCCAGTCACGCCTTGCGCGGAATCGCGCTGGTGCTGCTGGTGCTCGTGGCCGGCGGCCTGTTCTGGGCCTGGCAACTCGCGGTGCCGTTGACGTTCCTGACCACCGTCGGGGTGGTCGGGCTCGCCGCGGCCGGTCTCGTGCCCTACGTGGCGGACCGCCTGCTGGCACCCCGCCTCGGCCTGCTCGGCCGGCTGCTCACCTTCCCGGCCGCGCTGACCACCGTGGCGTTCCTGCTCGGCAACTACAACCCGTTCGGCACCGCCTACGGGTTGCTCGCGGTCACCCAGCACGAGAACCTGGCGCTGCTGCAGGTGATCTCTGTCGCCGGACCGTACGTGATCACCTTCCTGATCGGGTTGGTGGCCACCGCGGCCAACCACCTCTGGGAGCAGGGCCCGTCCTGGCCCGCCGCCCGGCCGGCGGCCGCGGTGACCGCACTGCTGGCGGCGGTGATCGCGGGCGGTCAGGCCTCGCTGGCCTTCGCCCCCGCCGCCACCTCCCCGACCGTGCGCATCGCCGGCATCAACCCGGCCATGGCGACCCTGGCGGAGGCAGGCCGGCTGCTCGGTACCGTCCCGACGGATCTGGAGGGCGTCTCCCGCGTCGACTCGGCGACGGTGCGCGCGGCCACCGACGTGATCAACCGGCCGCTGCTCGACGCCACCCGCACCGCCGCGCGGTCCGGAGCCAAGATCGTCTTCTGGTCGGAGAACTCCGCCCGGGTCCGCGCCGAGGACGAGCAGGAGTTCGTGGCGCAGGCAGGGGCACTCGCCCGCGAGGAGGGCATCTACCTCAGCGTCGCCGCGAACGTCTACCTGCAGCAGGCGCCCTACGGTCGTGACCAGACGGTGCTGCTAGGTCCCGACGGCACGGTGCTGTGGACCTACCAGAAGCGGCATCCGATCCCGGGTCTGGAGAACTACGTGGCCGGGACCGAACCGGCGCCGGTCGTCGACACCCCGTACGGGCGCCTTTCCAACGTCATCTGCTACGACGCGGACTTCCCGGCGGACATGCACGTCGACGCGGACATCATGCTCGTCCCGGGCGGCGACTGGCCCGAGATGGGCCGCATCCACACCCAGATGGCGAGTCTCCGCGCCATCGAGAACGGGTACGCCCTGGTCCGCAGCGACTTCAACGGCTCGTCCCAGGCGTTCGACCGCCAGGGGCACGTCCTGGCCCAGCAGGACACCACGACCGGCGACAACCCGCCGTGGATCGTGGATGTGCCCACCCGTGGCGCAACCACCGTCTACAGCCGCGTCGGCGATGTTCTCACCTGGATCTGCGCGGCGTTCGTAGTCGGAGCCGTGGTCGTCGCGGTGCGGCGCCGACGAGCATCCGATCCGGCGCCGCAGACCGGTTCCCTGCCCGCGGCGCCGCTCTCGCGCGGCTCCGCAGGTCGATCACCTCAATCAGAAGGAACTGCTCTTCATGACCACTGACTCCGCGGCCAGGACGCAGCACGCGATCGTGCAGACGCGGTACGGCGACGTGCGCGACGTCCTCGCCCTGGCGACGGACGTGCCGGTCACCCCTCCCGTCGCACACGAGGTTCAGGTGCACGTGCGGGCGTCGTCGTTGAACCCGATCGACTGGCACATGATCGAGGGCAACCGGCGTTTGATCACCCGGCGTCGGTTTCCGTTCACGCCGATGTTCGACCTCGCGGGCGTCGTCACGGCAGTCGGGAGCGCGGTCACGGCGTTCACGGTGGGCGACCGGGTGTACGCCGACAACGAGATGAACGGCGGCGGCGGGACCGAGTACGTCAACGTGCCCGTGGACCTCCTCGCCCCCGCCCCCGCCGGGCTGAGCTTCACAGAGGCCGCGGCGATCCCCCTGGCCGCGCAGACGGCTCTGACCTGCCTCGACCAAGGCGGAGTCTCCGCGGGCACCCGAGTCGCGGTCATCGGTGCCTCCGGCGGAGTCGGGCACTTCGTCATCCAGATGGCGCGCGCCGCCGGGGCGTTCGTCGTCGGGGTGTCGAGCGCCCGCAACCTCGACTTCGTCCTGGGGCTCGGCGCCGCCGAAGTGGTCGACCGGAACGAGACCGACCTGCCGACGAAGTACGGGGCGGACTCCTTCGACGTGGTCATCGACACCGTCGGAGGCCGGAATCAGTGGGTGCAGGCCCGCCGTGTGCTGCGGCCGGGCGGCCGGTTCGTGACGATCTCCCGCGACGAGGACGGGGTCGTCACTCCCGCCGCCATTGTCCGGCTGCTCACGACGATCACCTCCCGCCGCATCCGGGGCGCCGGGAAACGGGGGATCAAGTACCTTCCCGTGTTCCTCAAAGCCGCACACCCCCTGCTGCAGCGCGTGACCGCGCTCGTGGAAAGCGGCCAGGTCGTTCCGCACCTGGCGCGTACCTTCCCGTTGACGCTTGAGGGAGTGAATCAGGGCATCGAAGAGAACCGCACCGGACGCACCGTCGGAAAGCTGGTGTTCGAGCGGTGACCACCACACCCTCGGCTCACTTGGTGTTGCCCAGCAGCCGTTGCGTTCCAATGCGTCCTGACCGGAGGCGTTGGTCTCGGGATCAGGCGGATCCTGTCGCCTCCTGTCAACGCCATGAGCGGCGACGGTTCTCTTCGCGGCTGTCGCCGTGACAGGCAGTGGCCGACGGCCATGAGCGGCACCGGGGCAGGTGTGCGCGCGACCTGATCGGTGTTGCGTCAAAAGGAGTCATTCACCGGCAGTTTCTGGAAACTTCGTTACGTCCCGTCCTCGTTACCGATAGAACCTGCGGTACATCCGGAGGAACTGGGGGCAGGACGATGCCGAAGACGAGAAGGAGGCGGTTCGCCGTGCTCGCCGCCGTCGTGGCGGCGGTGACCGCGACCGTGGCGCTGCCGGGCGTGGCGGCGGCCGTGTCACCGGCGAACGACGACGTGACCGCCGCGACCGCGGTGACGGCTCTGCCGTACGCCACGCAGGCCGACACGAGCGAGGCGACGCGCGCCGACGACGACCCCTACTGGTGCCAGACGTACGACATCGGCGGCACGGTGTGGTTCCGGTACACCGCGACCGAGGACGGGCTGCTGCGCGCGACCGCGACCGGCGCTGACCACGGCACCATCCTGTCCGCCAACACCGGCGTGCCGGGCGACCTGGCGGGGGTGACGGACGCGTGCGACGTCGCGACGGTGACGGGCAGCGAGATCACGTTCCGCGCGCGGGCGGGCACCACGTACCATCTCATGGTCGCGGGCTATGGCGTGCCCGGCGGTGACCTGGCGTTCACCCTGGACCGGGCCGCTCCCGCTCCGAACGACGCGTTCGCCGACGCGGAGGAGATCACCGCGCTGCCCGCGACAGTGGTGGGCGACCTCTCGATCGCGGGCACCGAGTACGACGAACCGGAACCCGCTTTCCCCTGCCGCGGCCCAGCGAGCCGGTCGGTGTGGTATCGCCACACCCCGGCGGCGGCCACACCGCTGAGCGCTCGCGCCGACCACTACGACTCCTCCGTGGAGGTCTACACCGGCGGCGCGCTGCCGGACCTGCGGCTGGTCGGCTGCGCGGACGGCGGTTTCTCCGACCGGGTGCTGCTGGCCGCGACCGCGGGCGAGACGTACTGGTTCCGGGTGACCGCGTCGGTCGCGGCCGAGGTGGCCCTCACCGTCGAGGTGCCCCCCGCCCTGAACCCGCGGCTCGGCGTCTGGCCGGAGGACCCGACGATCCACGAGCTCACGCAGTTCTCGGTCGGGTCCGGTGAGTGGGACACCCCGGTCGTGGGCGGTGAACTGGACTTCGGCGACGGCACGGTCGAACCGCTCGACGGGGAGAGCGCGTCCCACCACTACACCGCGGACGGCACCTACCAGGCCACCGCGACCGTGCGGACCGCGGACGGCCGGACCGGCACGCGGACCACGACGGTCGAGGTGGTGACGCACGACGTGTCGGTCGCGAAGTTCGCGGTGCCCGCGAAGGGCCGCGCCGGTGAGACCAAGACGATCACCGTGCACGTGGCCAACGCGCCCCGGTACCGCGAGCAGGGCGTCACCGCGACCCTCCTCAAGTCCGAGGGGAGCACCTGGCAGGAGGTCGGGTCGCTCACGCTGGACGTGCCGAAGGACCGGACGGTGAAGTTCCCGTTCGCCTACACGTTCACGAGCGCCGACGCGGTCACGGGCAAGGTCGCGTTCCGGACCGTGGTGCGGCTGCGCGACGGCGTGCGCGACGCGCGCCCGATGGACAACGAGCTGATCTCCGCGGCGGCCACCGTGACGCCGAGCGCGGCGGACCTCCGGTTCGCGTGACCCACGACACCCTGGGGAGAGACGAAATGCGACATCACCCGACGAGGAGACCCCGGCTCGCTGCCTTCGCCGCCGCCGCGGGGCTGGTCCTGCTGACGCCCGGCACCGCGGCGGCGGCACCGCCGGGCGCCGACGACTTCGACCACGCGGTGGCGATCACAGCGCTGCCCTTCGAGCAGACGGTGGACACCGGCGCGGCGACCGCCGCCGCGGACGACCCGCGCGACTGCTACGGGTACGCGGGCAAGAGCGTCTGGTTCAGCTACACGGCACAGGCCGACGGGTACGTGCAGGCGACGATCACCGACGCCGCGTTCACGCCGGTGCTGTCGGCCTACACGGGCACGCGGGGCGCGCTCGCGCCGGTGCCGGGGATGTGCGCCATGTACACCGGGGACGCGGAGACGTTCCCGGTCGCGGCGGGCACGACGTACCACCTGCTTGTGCAGTCCGCGTACCCGCCGTACGCGGGCGAGGTGACGCTGCGGCTGCGGGGGGTGCCCGCGGCGCCCAACGACGACGTGGCGGCGGCGGAGCGGGTGCCGGGGCTGCCGACGAGCAGCACCGCCGACCTGGACCGCTCCTCGGCGGCGCCGGACGAGGTGCCGCCGAGCTGTGATCCGTCCGCGACGCGGTCGGTCTGGTACTCCTACACGCCATCGAGCGCGCGGTGGGTCGGTGTCAAGACGGGCAACGAGTCGACCGCGGTGTCCGTACACCACGGCACTGCTCTGTCCGAAGTGGACTGCGAGGCCGAGTACGGGTGGGCGGTGTTCCGCGCCGAGGTCGGCGAGACCTACCTGATCCGGGTCGCGTCCTCGGCGGAGGACGCGAGCCAGTACTACGTGGACTTCCGGACCGCACCCGCGCTGGCCCCGCGCGCCGCCGGCTCCCACGCCCCCGACACCGTGTTCCGGCCGGCGGCGGTGCACCTGTCCTCGGGCGACCCGATGGACCAGCCGGTCGTCAGCGCGCACCTCGACTTCGGTGACGGCACGGCAATCGAACTCGCGGACATGGACACGGTGGAGCACCAGTACACCGAGGACGGCGACTACACGCTGACGCTGTCGGTCACCACCGCGGACGGCCGCTCCGCGACAGGCACGTCGGTCCTGCGGGTGGAGTCTCACGACGTGGGCATCTCGGCGTTCACGGCACCGGCGAAGGCGCGCGTCGACACGACGAAGCAGATCACGGTCGCGGTCACGAACACCCGGTACGACGAACGGGTCACGGTGACGCTCCGCAAGCGCACCGACGGGTCGGGACCCGCCGTCGGCACCCTCACCCAGACCGTGCCCAAGGGAGCGACCGTGACGTTCCCCTTCGCCTACACCTTCGGCCCCGACGACGTGGGCACGGTGACGTTCGACGCCGTGGCGGGGTTCACGTGGCCCGCCGAGGACGACAACCCCGACGACAACACCGCGACCGCCACCACCACCGTGCGGCCGTGACCTGTCGCGCGGGGGACGGGACCACCGCGTCCCGTCCCCCGCACGGTCAGCGCCAGATCGCGCCCGCCCACTCCGGGTGGTCGACGAACGGTCCTGGGCGTTCCACACGAGCAGCACCGAGGGCGGCGGTGACACCACCCGGTTGACCAGTGCGGAGAAGGACTGGGTCAGCAGTGCGCTGCGTGGCTGGAGTTGGGCGTCCGGTCAGGTGTCGGCAGGTCTTGCACGGGTAACCATCGCGAGGACGAAGGAGGTCGGCGCACATGGGCGTTTTCGACAAGGCGAAGGACAAGGCCGAGCAGGCTGCCGGTCAGGGTAAGGAGCGGGTCGGCGAGGCGACGGACAACGAGGAGTTGGAGAACGCGGGCAGGCGTGACCAGGTCAGCGGTGAGGCCAAGGAGGCGGGGCACGACCTCCGGGACAAGGCCGCGGGCGTTGCCGACGACGTCAGGGACAAGTTCCGCGGCGACAAGTGATGGTCAGTGCCTGAGTAGAGATAGCCAGCGGTCACGATGACCGCTTCAGTGTCGCCGTCGCCGGGGTCGGTTCTGCCGACGTTCGGCGGCGGCTCCCTCGGGCGCATCCGCGGCTGAACCGCAGCAGTCGGCGAAGCGCGTGGCTGTCCCCGCTGACCTGTGGGGACGTCGATCTCGCTGCCCTGGACGCGGTCGAGAAGGCCTGGTTGGCCGACCTGATGCGCGCCCGGCCGAGCAGTAGGACGAAGCCCGTCGCATACCCTCCTGGGAAGGCGTGAACGGGAGGTATCGGGCATGTCGCGTCGGGTGATGGTCGCGGCGCTGTGCGTGGGGGGCGGCATCGCAGCGCTCGCGGTGTCGCCATTCGTGTCGGCTCCGTCGCCGTCCGGGCCTCCGTCGGTCGCGGGTCTCCTTCTCGGGTGGTGGCCGGACGTCGTGTTCGGTGTGGCGGCGGTCGTGCTCGCGGTGCTATACCTCCTGGGTGTCCGGCGGGTGCCGGGCTGGCCGCGCGGGCGCACCGCGATGTGGTTGACCGGATGTGCGGTGGTGCTGGTCGCCACGTCGTCCGGGATCGGCCGGTACGCACCGGTGATGATCAGCATGCTGCTCGCGAGCCAGGTGTTGCTGGCTGTCGTGGCACCGGTGCTGCTGGTGCTAGGAGGCCCGGTGAGCCTCGCGCTGCGGGCGCTGCCGAGGAGCGGACGGGACGACGTGCCTGGACCTCGGGAGTGGCTGGTCGCGCTCCTGCGGTCACGGGTGTGCCGGGTGCTGACCCAGCCGGCGGTCGCGTTCGGGCTTCTGCTCGGGCCGTTCTACCTGTTCTACGTGTTCGGCTCGGTCGACGTCGTGCTGGGCAGTCATTGGTCACACCTCGGCATCAACGCTGTCGCGTTGCTCGCCGGTTACGCGTTCTTCTGGTCGGTGATCGGGGTGGACCCGGGTGTACGGCGACTGCCGCACGCGGGGCGGATCGGGCAGATGGCCGCCCTGCTGCTGGGGATCGGGTATCTCGCCGTCGTGGTCGGTTCCGCGAACACCGTCCTGGGTGAGGGTTTCCTCGCTGCTCTGGGGCTGGTCGACGTCGCCGCCGACCAGCGGAACGCGGGCAACCTCATATGGGCTCTCGGCGAGATGCCGGTGCTGGTGGTGCTCATGGCGACCGTGGCCCAATGGGCCCGCGCGGACGAACGTGCCGCCGTCCGGGCGGACACCGAGCCCGACCTGGCAGCCTACAACGACATGCTCGCCGAACTCGCTGACCCGCCCCGCCATTGAGCAGCAGGACAGGATCCCAGGGCTTCGCGAACGCGGCTGAAGACGTTCGAGGCCAGACCGGCGACCTGCGGAGACGCTCGCAATGGTGCCCGATCACCTGCGCCTCGACCCCCTCGTCGGAGGGGTACCCCGGCGAGGGCTCCACCGACCCGGCACTCCTTCGACAGCCCGGCTACCGCTCGAGCGTGCCGGTGGTGAAGGCGGCGAGGATGCGCTGGTGGGTCTGCCGGGGCAGGTGCCTGCCGCCGGGTTCGCCGAACGGGGTGCCCGGCCGCGCGGGTGCGTCGCGGAGGAGTTCGGCGAGCCCGGGGCGGGTGACCATGAGCAGCCCGTGGGTCGCGCGTGTGCAGGTGACGGCCAGCCTGCCGAACGAGGAGTTGAACTCGTCGAGCCGTCCTGCGCCGGACAGCGGGTGGATGGCGACCGTGATGCCGTTGGTCTGCCCCTGCCAGGAGTCCACAGTGGATGCCACGATGTCCGTCGCGCTGAGGGAGTGTCTGGCGCGCAGGCGGTCGACGATGTCGGTCGCGTCGTCGACCGCCTGGTTGCGGGTGGCGAGGACGGTGATCAGCGGGTCGCCCCCTTCGCCGGGGCGGGTGGTGAGGCGTCGCCCGGTCGGGGCACCCGTGCCGTCGTACTCCGCGCGGGTGAGGGCGAACCCGGCGTCGAGCAGCGCGTCGAGCAGCGCCTCGATCTCGCCGAGCAGCGGCTGGTCCACGTCGGCCGCCTCGGGTTCCGGCAGCCCGGCGATCTCGAGCAGCGTCGGCACGCCGGTGCCGACCGCCTGCCACACGTCGGCCGCGGCACCGGTCAGCCCGGTTGCGACCAGCGCCCGGTCGCCCGGCGCGGCCACGCAGTTCAGCTGTCGCCACTCCGGGTAGAAGGCGCGCCAGAGGTGGAGGTGCCCGGCGGCGGGCCGCCAGACCGCGGGCAGTTCGATGACGACGGTACGTTCGTCAGTGCGTTCGGGGCTGTCGAAGTCGGTCGGCCAGGCGCGGTAGGGGTTGAAGCCGGGATCGCCGCGCCACGGGTTCGCGCCGATCTCCAGCGGCGGTAGCTGACCGACGTCGCCGACGCCGACGGTGATCGGGGCGGCCTTCGCGACCTTGTCGAACAGGTGGTGCGGCAGCTGCCACGCCTCGTCGACGAACAGCACGTCGAACACCGGGCCTGGCTCCTCGTCGGCCTCCTCGCCGTCCGTGAAATGGGTCGCCAGCCTGCCCAGCTCGCCGCGCGCACCCAGCTTGTGCGACGTCGCGACGACGACCCGCGTCTCCGCCGGGATGCCCGGCGCGCTGGTGACGACGGTTGCGTGCGCGTGGGCTTCCTCCGGCACGTCGTCGTAGCGTTTCCTGCTGGCGAACAGGCACACGTGGTCGCGGCCCAGTTCCTTCCCGAGCGCGGTCGCGAGCGGGTAGACCTGCTTGTTGGTGAACGCGATGATCGCGACGCGCGTACAGCCGGGGTGGTCGACGGCGTCGGTGACGAGCTTCTTCAGCACGTGCGACTTCCCGGCACCGGCGGCCGCCTTCAGCAGGATGCGCTCCACCGGCGCGGTGCCCGCCAGCGCGGCACGCAGCACGTCGACCGCCGCGTCGGCGACGGCCGCGTTGCCCGCCGCCGCGTCGGCGTGGTGGACCGCCGCGGAGCCTGGCCCGGTGTCCGCCCCGGCGGGCGGGGTGAATGCGAGGGTCACGGCGTCACTCCAGGTCGTCGAGAGTCAGGTCGTCCGGCGCCTCGTCCTGCGACATCGCCGCCAGGTCCGCGACGGGCGCGCCCTCCGGGGTCACCTCGAACGCGTCCTCGTCGAACACCGGCGGCCACACCTGCGGGTTCAGCTCACCCTTGTCCCGGCGCTCGGCGAGCCGGTCGGACCAGTCCGCCTCCGCGTCCTCGTGCGGGCGGCAGCAGTACTGGTGCTCCTCGGGGGCGTCGGCGTACGAGTACGCGCCACAGTCCGGTTTCGGCGCCGACATGTCGTCCGCCGCGGGCCTGCCGACGGACAGGGCCTTGTTGCCCTTGAGGTCGCAGTACCAGCTGAAGTCCGCGACGACGAGCCGGTCGCCGGGCGCCAGGGCCGGCACGTTGTCCGGTGTCCACACGAAACGGCGCGGCTCGTCGTCCACGCCCGCCAGCGGGCCGATCGCCATGCCGGAGAACTTGACGCTGCCCTTCAACGGGGTCATGGCCGTGCCCGGCCGTTCCACGCAGGCGTCCCCGTTGACGTGCAGCAGCACGATCCGCGCGCCCGCGCCGAGCCGTCGCGACCCGACGTCCAGCACGAGCGGCCCGGTGCTGACCACGGTCGCGGACACGACCTCCCGGACCCCGGCGTCGGCGGCCATGTCGGCCGCGGCCTGCGGGTTGCCCAGCGCCGCGAGCTGGCGGCGGCACCGGCCGTCGCTCTCGATCACCGGCACGAGCGAGTTGCGCCAGTGCCGGTAGGTGCGCCCGAACCGGACCAGGTCGGACGCGTGCAGGTCCAGCCTGCGCCGCCACACCGCCTGGGCGTCGGCCTCGATCGTGTGGTGGACGTCGCGGAGGCTGGAGTCACGGACGGTGGCGAGTGCGACAAGGGTCCGCTCCAGCACGTCGCGTTTGTACGCCAGCTCCTCGGTGACGAGCGCGGTGTACCGCTCCGGGTCGGGGTCGCCGCTGCGACCGCCGGTCAGCGCGCGGTGCACGGCGTCCGAGCGCCTGCCCGTCAGCCGGGCACCCGGCGTGTGCTGGGAACCCTCGATGTCGTCCTCCAGCTCACGGGGTTTGACCGGGCCCTTCGTGAGCGTCTCCGCCCACGCCACCAGGTAGTCGAGGCGCAGCGACGAGAAGGCGGGCCCGCCGGCCACCACGTGCTGGGCGAGCACCGCACGCAGGTCGACGACCGGCGCTCGGAGCGTGAGCGCGCGGGCGCGGTCGTCCTCCAGGAGGAACGACACCGCGGTCCGCTCGACCGGATGCAACGCCGTGGGCACCCGCGCGGGCTCGCCGCCGAACGTCAGCGGCTCGCGGCCCAACTCCTGGTCCCGCTCCCAGCGCAGCCTGCTCAGCTCGACGCCCGCGAGGTTGTCGGCGATGGAGACGAGTACGTCGGCGGTCACGGCGTCGGGGACGACGACGTGCACCGCGTACGCGCCGCGGCTCGCGCTCTCGGCCATCGCGGCGGTGATCTCCTGCCCGAGCAGGCGCATCACCCGCCGCCTGGTTTCCACCGACTGCGGCTCGTCGAACACGGTGACGGCCCAATCTTCCTGGCCGTGCTCCGTGTGGCGCCGCAGAGCGATCCCGTGCACACCGAGCGCGGCGGCGTCCGCCTTCGCGAGCACCATGTCGACGGTGCCGGGGCGGCCAGCGCCGTCGACCCGCAGCTGCCCTGTTTCGCGGCCGACGCCGTCCAGTGTGGCGCGCACCTGCGCGACAACCGAGGCCGGTGCCCGCGCGGCCGCCTCGCCGCCGGTCACCAGCCCGGCGACCTGGGACCGCAGCTCGGCAGGCACGCCGATCTCCACCAGCAGGTCGGCCGGGTTGGGCGAGGTCCGCAGCTCGTGGCGGCAGTAGGAGAACAGGGGACAGGTGATGCAGGTGGCCGGGTCGAACGTGGCCCGCAGGTGCGCCACGAACGGCGCGACGTCGGTCCCCGGCAGGTACCTGGTCTCCGCCGCCTCGCGCCGCCGCTCGGCCACCCGCATCCGGACCTCCGCCCGGTGGTCGTGCAGCGCCTCTACGAGAGCCTCCGGCTGGAGGAAGGAGTTCCTCGGCACCGCGAGCACGCCGTGCGAGTGGACGGCCATGCCGCCGGGCAGTCGCGACCACGCCGCCGCCGACTCCGCCCCCAGCGCCACCTGGAGGAAGCCCTTCAGCAGCCGGGTGTCGTCGATCCGCGAGCGCACCCGCTCGTAGTCCTTGGCGTCGCCGACGATCAGCCACGACGTGCGCCCCTGGCCGGCGGCGACCACCGCGAAGTCCGGCTTCACCTCGGTGGCGACGCTGTCCTCGAACCCGGCGAACGGCACCGCGAGCCCGTGGACCAGCGTGGCGGCGCCCTCCTCGACGGCACGTTCGTGGGCGGCGGCCAGCAGCTCGGCGGTCTCGTCGACGTGCACGTGGGCGTTGACGGTCACGACCTTCGTCGGCCGGTCGAGCCCGGCCCGCCCGACCGTGGTGGTCGCGACCTCACCGGCGAACAAGGTGTCGCGCACCAGGTGCTCGAACGTCATGGCGCGCGTCCACCTGGCCGCCGGGATGTAGCCGGAGTCGTCGGGGAACCCGAGGTCGACCGCGAGCTGGCGGCGCGTCCTGCCGACGACGAGCGGGTCGGTACCCCGGAACCGCGCACACGCCGCGTGCGTGGACGCGGCGACCGCGCCGGAACCACCGCCAAGGGACTTGCTCGGCATCCCCCGTGACCCACCCTTCTTGCTCGGGCCGCCAGGCCCGGCCGGCTCCAGCGGAGATCGCGACAGCTTACTGTCCGAGTCGTGGCGGGACGGACCTCGCCACGGCGCGCCGGGTCGCCGGAGCGAGGACCTCCCGGAGCTACGCGCGGTAGGGGAGTTGTCCTCGGCCCGGCCGACCACTGACGCCGACGTGCGCGAGACGTTGCGGGTGAGCGTGAACCGCGCCCAGGACCTGCTCCGCACGCTCTACGGACGCGACCTGCTGGTCCGCCGCAGCCTTGTCAGCGGGTGTGTTCGTCGCTCGTGAGGTTGGCGAAGTGGTATCTCACCGGGTCGTGGTCCCGCCCCTTGCCGATCACCACCGAGGCGTGCCAGGGCTGGTCGGGGAAGGTGTGGTTGTTCCACCACGCCGAGGTCGTGCCGTCCGTCTGGAGCGAGATCAGCTCGTCGAAGCCGTCGCCGTCGAGGTCCGCGAAGCGGACGCGCGCGGGATCGGCATGGCTGGGTCCGAGGTCGACGGCAGTGCTCCACGGTTGGGCGGGGAAGGCGCCCGTGTTGGGTCTGGCCTGGATCCGGGTACCGGAGGTGGTGTCCAAGGTGATCAGTTCGGCCTTCGCGTCGCCGTCGAGATCGGCGAACCAGGTGTGCCGGGCAGGTGCCTGACCCAGACTCACCGGATCGCTCCACGGCCACTTCGGGAATTCGCCGGTGTTGGGCCAGGCGCTGACCACCTCGCCGATGGTGATCAGCTCGTCCCTGCCGTCACCGTCAAGATCGGCGAACCGGATGCCCGCCGGGTCTGTCGAACCCTTGCCCACGATCACCGATGAATACCACGGGCGGTCCGGGAAGCCCTTGTCGTTCAACCATGCGGTGATCGTCCCGTCGGCGGCGATCCGGACCAGCTCGTCGAACCCGTCGCCGTTGAGGTCGGCGAAGCGGACCAGGGCCGGGTCGACCTCGCCCAAGAGCATGCTGACCGGGTCGCTCCACGGCCATCCCGGGAAGCCGCCCGTGTTCGACCAGGCCCGTACCGTGCCGTCGGTGGCCGCGTGGATGTCGAGCATCTCCGCCTTGCCGGGCCGCGGTCTGCCGGGACGCGGCGAATCGGTTCCCGCGTTGACCACGATCACCCCCGTGGTTCCCGCCAGCAGGAACAGTGCGGCCAGGATCGTGACCAGCCGGCTGCGGCGGATCCGGAAGCGGGCAGCTCTTCCTTGTTCCTCCGGCTGTGTCGGCAACGGGGGCGGGGGTTGATCCGGTTCGCCACGCGTCCGCGGCGCTGCAGCTGCGGCGGCCTCATGCCAGCGGTTTTCCCATTGCTCTTCGTCGCCATCGCAGGCCCGCACGTACGCCAGGGTCACCGCGAGGCTCGGCAACTCCCGCCCTCCGGCCGCCCGTGCCAGGGTCGCCGGCGCGTAATGCGCCCGCAGCGCCAGCACCCGGTACGGCGGGGAGCCCGCCTTCTCCCGCAGCAGGCGCAGGTCGTGGGCGAAGAGCTGCACCTGCCCCGCGTGCGGGTCCACCGGGCTCTCAGGTCGTGGCATGCCCCCCGTCCCCTTCGCTCGACCGGCTCGGCCAGGTTGTCTCCTGCGTTTCGGGATTGTCTCGCGTTGATTATCTCGGCCGTTCAGCACGCGGAGACAACTCCCCGATGCGGTAGATCTGGATCACGGACCGAGTGCGGGCCGTTGCCGTCAAACCCAATCGGGTGAACCGAATCCCGAACGAGACTTCCGCTGTGCGGCGTGGGTGAAAGACGCCACCTCGGCCCACGACAGAGAGAAGACGATGTTCCGAAAAGCCACGCTCGCCGTACTGACCACCCTCGTCACCACGCTGCCCGCTCACGCGCAGGAGCAGGACCCCACCGAGATCTGGCCGAACCAGGTCAGCCGCCGGTCCGGTCGATGTCGCGGACCTCGCCATCGTTCGCCTGCCGCCGCAGACCAAACCAGCGTCTCGGATTCGGGGTTGAACAAAGGGGTGCGCAACGTCGCGGCCTCTTCTCCGGATATGAACAGCTGCTCACGCGACACGCTCAGGCGAACGTGAAGCGTGGTGGGCGCCGGAGGGATCCGGTGTTGAAACACACAAAACAGGAGGAATGAAAGTGAAATCACTTCGCGCAAAGCTCGTCGGGTCGGTTCTCGTTGGGCTCGCTGCGGTAGGCGCTTCTGTGCCGGCAGCGGCCGCGGAACCGTCGGCCGGCCCGCTGACCGTGCGGGCGATAGAACTGGGTGGGTTGGGCAACCTGATCGGGTACTGCAACGCGCAAGGCACCCTGACCGCGACGCCCACCGATTACGAGGACGCGTACAGCTGGGTGTGCATCGCCGGCGGAGGCGGTCAGATCGAGATCGACATGGATGACGCCTGCCGTTGGCACTACAAGGATCACCCAGGTGCCTGGGGCAAGCCGATCGACGACAGCCGGCCGTTCAGTTGGGTGTGCTACGACTGACCACGTTCCGGGCGGAGTGGTGGTCGGGCGTCCGCGCCGCGCCGGCGAGCGGTCCGTCGCCGATCTCATCGCGCCCGGAACAAGGACACCGCGCTGGCCTCGCTTGGCCCACTGTGTGACGAGCGCGGCCGAATAGGTCCGGGAAACACCTCGCAAGTGCGCTGACCTGCAAGGATGTGACTCCGGCAGGTCAGCGCACGTCAGTTCGGAGCGGTTGACGACAGCTCAATGCGGTTCACTGCCATACGTCATGTCTGCGCACGCTCGATGACCACTGATCCCCAACTCCCGAGCGACCGGACGACTTCCTCGGCCACCATCCTGACCACTCCGTCCCGAAACCCGGGAGAAACGCCTAGCCACCTGGACCGCGGTGTCAGTCCCAGAAGTTGAAGAGGGCTTCGCCCACGGTGGTTGGGCGCCAGTACTTGATGTCGGTGGCCGCGATGTGCGGCCAGTCTGCCTGTTGGAACGGGGCGTTCAGGTCGGCTTTGGTGAGGACTCGATGGCCGAGGATGGTTTCCAGGGCGCCGTGCAGTCCGGGGATGTCGAGGAAGGTCAGAGGGCCGGAATCCAGTGCGTCGACGCCCTCGATCACTCGCGGCTGCGCGATGGCTGTCAGCGGCGCGTTTCGGTCGCACACCACGGCCACTGTCTTGTCGCGGTAGGCGATGACACCTTGGTGGAAGCTGGGAGTGGCGCGCCTCGCGAGACGGAACTCGACCAGTGAACCGGCTGTTCGCCGCGCGGCTGCGTGACACGCGGCTCGGAACTCGCGGACATCGAGCACGTGGTGAGCCTATCCGCGACGCGCCGCTCATCAGCATGTGAGGCGTTCTCTCCGGCCGCGTGTTGCGGTGCCATGGCAGCGGTACCGGTTGGCGTTGCCGGGGCAGGGTGCCGGGCCGACGCATTGGCGGCTCTGAGGTGGGGGAGCGGCTCGCTGACGACCCGGGGAGGCGCAGGCCGCTGTGCGCTGCGGCGAGCGGTCCACGCCAGCTGACCGGGTCACGCTCGATCACCGGGAGGTCTCTGCGGTCGAGGTAGATCGCCATGGAGACGATGTCGCCGAATCTCCCCGGCCTCGGCGAGGCCCGTTCTGACGTTGACGGCTTCGTCCTGCCACCACACAGCACGTCGAAGCTGCGTTCCTCATCGGTTCCGGTCGGCGAAGGTTCGTTGAAGGACTTGCGGTGTGAGCGGTGTGGCGGTGATCCGTTCGGCGATCTCGGGCAGGGCGGCGGCGATCGCGTTGGCCACGGCGGCGGGGGAGCTGATGGTCCCGGACTCGCCGACTCCCTTCGTCCCGCCTGGTGTCACCGGGGACGGTGTCTGTTGGTGGACGATGTCGATGTCCGGCGCTTCCGCGGTGGTGGGCAGGTCGTACACGGCGGAAGGTTGACCGTCCGGTGAGTAGATGACCTGCTCGTACAGCGCCATGCCGATTCCCTGCACGACTCCTCCGCGGAGCTGCCCGTCGACGATGGCAGGGTTGACCAGGACACCGGAGTCGTTGACGACCCAGTACCCCTCGATCTCCACGGCACCGGTCCGCGGGTCGACCGCCACGGCCGCGGCGTGCGCGCCGGAGGAGTACAGGTAGGCGGGCGGGTCGTAGGTGGCCTGCTCCTCGAGGCCGGGCCGCACCCCGTCCGGGAGGTCCCAGCCGCGCCACGCGGAGGTCGCGAGGTCGGCGAGACCGACCGCGGCGCCCGGCACACCGTGGACCCGAATGGTTCCGTCCGCGATCTCCAGGTCGCCGGGCGCGACCTCGAGGCGGTGCGCGGCGATCGTGAACAGCTTGTCCCGCAAGGCGGTCGCCGCGTGGATGAGTGCCCCGCCGCCGACCGCGAGGGATCGGCTCGCTATCGAGCCGATGGGCGAGTACGGCGTCACCGCGGTGTCGCCCAGCACGACCCGGACATGGGCCAGCGGTACGCCCAGTTCGTCGGCGGCCACCTGCGCGAGCGTGGTCTCGATGCCCTGCCCCATACCGGTGAGTCCGGTGTGGACGGTGACGGAGGCGTCCGGTTCCATCCGCACGACCGCGTTCTCGAAGCCGCCCGCCAGGTAGCCCTCGGCCTTCATGGCCATGGAAGGCCCCACGCCGGTCATCTCGACGTGGCAGGAGAACCCGATGCCGCGTCTGCGCCCGTCCTCGACGTGCTCGCTCCGCACCTGGTCGCGTAGCGTGCGCAGGCATGCGGCGTAGTCACCGGAGTCGTACTCCTGTCCCATGCCCGTCCTGACCGGGAGTTCGTGTGGGTCGAGCATGTTGCGCAGCCGCAGGTCGACCGGGTCCACACGGAGCCGGCGGGCGGCCTCGTCGATGAGCCGTTCACGCGTCCAGGTGACCTCCGGCTGACCGAACCCCCGGTACGACCCGGTCGGGGTGGTCGTGGTGACCACCCCACGTATGCGCGCGCCCACCGTGTCGAACCGGTACGGGCCGGGTGACATCACCGCCGACACCACGAGTGGGCCAGGACCGGCGTTCGACGCGTGGGCTCCGAGATCACCGATGATGTCGCAGTGGAGCGCGACGAACCGGCCGTCCGCGTCCAGCGTGAGGCGTCCGCGATGGGCCGCGTCGCGTGCGTGCAGCGTGGCGGCCAGGTGGTCGCCGGGGGCCTCGCTCCAGCGGACGGGCCTGCGCAGCCGCACCGCGGCCAGGCAGATCAACACCTCATCCGGGTAGACGTGTTCCTTGGCCCCGAACCCGCCACCGACATCACACCCGAGGACACGCACCGCGTTGACCGGAAGACCCAACGCCCCAGCCACATGGTCACGCACGAAGTGCGGGGCCTGGGTCCCCGTTCGAACGGTCAGGGTCTCGCCGTCGTAGTCGGCCACCACGCCACGGGGCTCGATCGGCCGCGGCGCGACCCTCGCGAGCCGAAACGTCATCTCCACGACATGCTCGGCGACCGCCGTGGCCGCCGCCACGTCACCCAGTGGGAAGTCGGTGCCCACGTTGGTCCCCCACTCGGGGTAGAGCAGGGCGGCATCCGGTTCCATCGCCGTCTCCAGACCCACCACCGCGGGCAACGGCTCGATGTCGACGTCGAACAGGACAGCGGCGTCGTGCGCAGCCTCCGCGGTCTCGGCCACCACCACCGCGATCGGTTGTCCGACGTAGCGCACGGTGTCGTCCAGCACCGGGTAGTGGGTCGGCCGGTCAGACCCCAGACCGGCGCACGGCAGCTCCATTCCACGCGCGTCCCCGACCGTGATGACGTCCACGACGCGGGCGGCGGCCCGCACCTTCTCGACAGCGCAACCGCGTACGCGACCGTGGGGAACCTCGCTGCGAACCACCACCGCGTGTGCCGAGTCCGGCAACCGCACCCCGCCGACGAACCGCCCCCGGCCGGTGATGAGCCGGGCATCCTCCCGCCTCGGAGCCGGTGATCCGACGTGCCTGTGCTTCTCTGCTGACATCAGCCATCCACCCCATGTGGCTACGTTCCCCGGCGGCATCCACCTCTGGCACACGCCGGAGAAACAGATCCTCGGCGAACTCTCTCCCTGACGGCCGGTTCACCGGCAGACACAGCGAGTCCCGCCCGCGTAGACAATGATCGAGGGTCGGAGTACGGCGGCACAATGGATGTCGCCGAGATGAGCGAGTGCGTCGACTACTCGTCGGGACTCGGTTGCACGGCGACATCGGTGAGCCAGATGTACTGCTGTGATCAGGAAGCATGGGGCCGCAAGCCGCCGAGGACAGTGGTGATCACACCTCCCCAGTCGCCGCCCAGCCAGCGCTATCGCCCTGGTCGTGGTCGTCACCGCCAGCAGCCCTGACAGGTCAACCGCACTCAGCCAGCCACTTCGTCGTGTCGCCATCGCTCAGGCCGGGGTGGTGCCGCTACTGCGGGTGCTGACTGGCCGGCCCGCCTACGCCCGCCCCGACCCCGGGCCCGACACCGCGGCCCCGGTGCGACGGCCCCGGTCCGGATCGCACTCGGGCTGGGTGCCGTGGCGCGCCGATGGACGACGCGGTCCGCCCGTCGCCGGTCACGCCATCGGGTCGCCGGTGCTCGCGGGGGCGTCCCGCGCCATGGGGGACGGGCTCGCGCGGACCGTGTGCCAGGCCGCGCGGACGTGGCTGCACATGACCGACTCCGCCCAGTCGGCATCGCGGGCGGTGAGGGCGGCCACCAGTTCATGGTGGTGGGCGAGGCTGCGTCGCAGCGCGTCCGGTGTGTAGCGGGAGAAGGTGCGCCACACGAGCGGGAGCTGGATGACCGACGAGATCACGGTGGTGAGCCGGGTGTTGTCGGCGCCTGCCAGCACCGTCCGGTGGAAGGCGTTGTTCAGCTCGGTCAGCTTGTCCACGTCGGCGGGTCGGTCGTCCGGCGCCAGCTCGTCCATCCGGTGCGCGAGGTCGTCGAGTTCGGCGATGTCGACGGTGCCGGCGGTCGCGGCGAGCCTGCAGCCCCACGGTTCCAGGACCGAACGCAGGCCGAAGATCTCGTCGACGTCCCGGACGTTCCAGCTCTGGACCTGCACGCCGCGGTGCCGTTCGTAGCGGACCAGTCCTTCGGCGGTGAGCCTGCGCAGCGCCTCGCGCACCGGAGTGCGGCTCACGCCGGTCCACTCCGCCATCTCGCTCTCACGCAGCCACTCGCCACCGGCTCGTCGGCCGGCGAGGATCTCGTCGCGGATCAGCCGGTAGGCGTGGTCCGCGGCGTGCCCCGCGTCGGAGTCCCCAAGCACCTCGCTCATCGGCCGACTGTACCGATCGGCAGAATTGTATGCAACGATCTGACTGACCGTTGACACTTCTTCCGGTCTGCGCCTACTTTCACCAGCAACTTGCCGGAGCGGGGATCACGGTCAGCCACTGTTGTATGCAACTCAGGATAGGTGGACTATGAGCGACCCGTTGCCACTGGACGACGTCAGGGTGGTCGAGCTCGGGCAACTGCTGGCGGGTCCCTTCTGCGGTCAGCTCCTCGGCGACTTCGGCGCCGAGGTGATCAAGGTGGAGGACCCGAAGCGCGGCGACCCGATGCGGCAGTGGGGGCGCGAACGTCCCTACGGGCTGTCGTTGTGGTGGCCGGTCGTGGCCAGGAACAAGAAGTCGGTCACCGCCGACCTGCGCACCGAGCGGGGCCAGGACCTGGTGCGCGCGCTCGTCGCGCGGGCCGACGTCCTCCTCGAGAACTTCCGTCCCGGCACGCTCGAACGCTGGGGGCTCTCGCCCGAGCAGCTGTGGGAGATCAACCCCCGGCTGGTCATCACCCGGGTGAGCGGGTTCGGGCAGAGCGGACCCTACGCGAGCCGGGCGGGCTTCGGCTCCATCGGCGAGGCGATGGGCGGCATCCGGTACGTGACCGGTGACCCCGACCGGGCGCCAGCCCGCGCGGGCGTCTCGCTCGGGGACTCGCTCGCCGCGACCTTCGCCTGCCTCGGCACACTCGTCGCCCTGCACCAGCGGGGCCGTTCCGGCCGGGGCCAGATCGTGGACTCGGCCATCTACGAGGCGGTGCTCGCGCTGATGGAGTCGCTGATCCCCGAGTACCAGATCGCCGGCTACCAGCGCGAACGCACCGGTACGACACTGCCGAACGTGGCACCGAGCAACGTCTACCCGGCCGCCGACGGCGAGATGATCCTGATCGCGGCCAACCAGGACACCGTGTTCCGCAGGCTGGCACAGGCCATGGGCCGTCCGGAACTCGCCACCGACGAGCGGTACGCCACCCACGGTGCGCGGGGCGCGTCGATGGCGGAACTGGACGACCTGATCGCGACGTGGAGTGCGACCCACGAGGCCGACGACCTCCTCGCGTTGCTCGATGAGCACGGTGTGCCCGCGGGACGGATCTACACGGCGCGCGACATGCTCGGCGACCCGCACTTCGCCGCCCGCGAGGCGATCGTCCGCCTCGCCCACCCCGACCTCGGCGACTTCGCCATGCACAACGTGGTGCCGAAGCTCTCGGCGAGCCCCGGCCGTATCCGGCACCTGGGCCCCGAACTCGGGGAGCACAACGAAGAGATCTACCGAGACCTGCTCGGCCTGCCCGACGACGAGGTGGCGTCGTTGCGCTCGGCCGGTGTCATCTGAGGAGGAGACCCATGACCTACCGGCTAGGTGTGGACGTCGGAGGGACGTTCACCGACATCCTGTTGATCGACGAGGCCACCGGCACCACGTACCGCGCGAAGACCTCGTCCACACCCCAGGACCAGTCCGTCGGGGTGCTGCGCGGCATCGAGCGCGTGTGCGCCGACGCCGGGGTGCCGATGCCGGAGATCACCGAGGTGTTCCACGGCACCACGGTGGCCACCAACGCGATCCTCGAAGGGAAGGGCGCCCGGGTCGGCCTGGTCACGACCGAGGGTTTCCGGCAGGTGCTGCAGATCGCGCGGTCCTTCGTGCCGGGCGGCCTCGCGGGCTGGATCATCTGGCCGAAGCCGGAGCCGCTCGCCGCGCTGGAGGACACCGTCGAGGTCCGCGGCCGGATCGCGGCCGACGGCGGCGTGGTGACCGAGCTGGACGAGGCGGACGTGCGCGCCAAGCTCGCCACGCTGCGCACGGCGGGCATCGAGGCGCTCAGTGTCAGCCTCATCAACTCCTACGCCAACCCCGATCACGAGCGGCGCGTGGCCGAGCTGGCCGAACAGGAGCTGCCGGGCGTGCCGGTGTCGCTGTCCTCGTCCGTGCTCCCGGAACTGCGCGAGTACGAGCGCACCGTCACGACCGTCGCCAACGCCGCCGTGCAGCCGCAGGTCGCCCGGTACGTGGCGAACCTGGCGGACAAGCTCGGCGGGTCCGGCGTGGACGGACGGCTGTGCATCCTGCGCAGCGACGGCGGACTGGTCTCCGCCGAGTCCGCCGCGGACAACCCGGTGAACCTGCTGCTGTCCGGCCCGGCAGGAGGCGTCACCGGCGCGACCTGGGTTGCGGAACAGGCCGGGTACCCGGACTTCCTCACCTTCGACATGGGCGGCACCTCCACCGACGTCGCGCTCGTGCAGGGCCTGACCCCGCGCGTCGGCCGCGAGACCACCGTCGGCGACCTCACCGTGCGCGCCACGTCGGTCGACGTGCGCACGGTCGGCGCCGGGGGCGGGTCGATCGCGCACGTACCGCCGCTGACGCAGGCGCTGCGGGTCGGCCCGCAGTCCGCCGGGGCGTCACCGGGTCCGGCCGCGTACGCCGCGGGCGGCACCGAGCCGACGGTCACCGACGCCAACGTCGTGCTCGGCTACCTGCCAACCGAACTGGCTGGCGGGGAGATCGCGCTCGACCGGGACGCCGCGTGCGCCGCGGTGAAGTCGATCGCCGACGCCACCGGCCTCGACTCGGTCGAGGCCGCCGCCGCGGGCATCGTCGACATCGTCAACGAGAACATGTTCGGCGCGCTGCGGCTGGTGTCGGTCCAGCAGGGTTTCGACCCGCGCGACTTCGCGCTGGTCGCGTTCGGCGGCGCCGGTCCCCTGCACGCCAACGCACTCGGCAGGCTGACCGGCGCGTGGCCGGTGATCATCCCACCGTCGCCGGGCGTGTTGTGCGCCTACGGCGACGCGACGACCAACCTGCGGGACGAGGCCGTGCGGACACTGGTCCGCCGGTTCGCCGAACTGGACGACGCGAGCGTGAAGAGCCTGCTCACCGAGTTGGCGGGCAAGGTGGCGGGCACACTGGCCGAGCAGGGTGTTCCCGAGGAGGAGCAGCGGATCGTCTACTCCGCCGACCTGCGCTACCACGGTCAGGGGTTCGAGATCCCGGTGACCGTCGACGCCGACGGCTTCGGCGACGACGGCAAGGCTGGGCTCGACGCCCTGCGCGCCGCGTTCGACACCGAGCACGAGCGGCTGTTCTCGTTCGTGCTCGACGCCGAGCACGAGCTGGTGACCCTCCGGGCCACCGCGCACGGACCGCGCCCGCGGGTCGCGGCCGCCGCGCTGCCGGAAGGCGGTGCCGACGCGAGCGCCGCCAGGACCGCCGAGACCACCATCTGGGTCACCGGCGCCGAGGTCGAGGCCGGTGTGTACGACCGGTCGCGGCTGCTCGCGGGCAACGTGGTCGCCGGTCCCGCGATCGTCACCGAGATGGACTCGACCACTCTGGTGCTGCCCGGGCACGCGGCGACCGTGCACCCCAGCGGCAGTCTGCTGATCCGCCCGATCGAGGAGAACTGACATGGCCCGCCTCATCGAGACCGCGACCGAGCCGCTGCGTGCGGTGGACGTGGACGTGATCACCCTCGACCTCGTCGAGAACGGGCTGCGCAACGCCCGCTACGAGATGGACGAGGTGCTGTTCCGGACCGCCCTGTCCCCGGGCATCCGCGAGCAGCACGACGAGTTCCCGCTGATCGCCAACCGGGACGGCAAGATGGTAGTCGGCCAGTTCGGACTGTCCATTCCGGACTTCCTGGAGAACTTCGACCAGGACATCGAGGAGGGCGACGTGCTGCTCACGTCGGACCCGTACTCGTGCGGCGCGGCGATCAGCCACGCGAACGACTGGCTCGTGGTGATCCCCATCTTCTTCGAGGGCCGGATCGTGGGCTGGTCGGCGATGTTCGGGCACATGTCCGACGTGGGCGGCAAGACACCGGCGTCCATGCCGACCGACGCGCGCACCATCTACGAGGAGGGCGTGGTGATCCCGCCCTTCAAGCTCTACAAGAAGGGCGTGCTCGACGACGACGCGTTGCGGATCATCCTCAACCAGGTCCGCAAGCCCGACTGGAACCGGGCCGACCTCAACGGCATCGTCGCCGCCTGCCGCACCGCCGCGCGTCGCGTGCAGGAGATGTGCGCGCGGTTCGGGGCCGACACCTACAACTCGGCGCTCGACGCGTTGCTGGACCGCAACTACCGGGCGATGAAGGTCCTGCTGCAGGCGGTGTTCAAGGACGGGGAGACCATCTCGTTCACCGACTACATCTGCGACGACGGCCTCGGCTACGGCCCGTACGAGCTGAAGATGAGCCTGACCCGCACCGGTGAGAAGGTGCTGCTCGACCTGTCCGGCAGCAGCCCGCAGGCGCAGGGGCCGATCAACTACTTCATCAACGAGAACCTGATCCGGATGTTCTTCGGGATCTACATGATCACCGTCGCGGACCCGCAGATCCTCTGGAACGACGGGTTCTACCCGCTGGTGGACGTGAAGATCCCCGAGGAATCGTTCTGGAAGCCGAAGTTCCCCGCCGCGCTCAACGCCCGCAACCACGGCATCGGCCGGGTCTTCGACCTGTTCGGCGGGCTGCTCGGGCAGACCAACCCGGACCTGCTGAACGCGGCGGGGTTCTCGTCCTCGCCGCACTTCATGTACTCCGGCAACTACAGCCAGGGTGAGCGAAAGGGGGAGTGGTTCCAGCTCTACTCGATCGGGTTCGGCGGCATTCCCGGCCGCCCGCTCGGCGACGGGCCGGACGGGCACTCGCTGTGGCCGTCGTTCGTGAACATCCCGTGCGAGTACCTGGAGTCCTACTACCCGCTGCGGATCGAGCGCTGGGAGACCGTGACCGACACCGGTGGCGCGGGACTGCACCGCGGCGGCAACGGCGTCGACGTGGCCTACCGGTTCCTCGAGCCAGGCACCATCGCCATCCACGACGACCGGTGGCTGACCTACCCGTGGGGCGTCAACGGCGGCGACCCGGGCGCGCGGGGCCGCAAGTGGCTCGAACGGGCCGACGGCACCACCGAGATCCTCGGCAGCAAGGTGCACGACGTGCCGGTCAAGGCGGGCGACCTGCTGCACTTCGTGACCTGGGGTGGCGGCGGCTGGGGCGACCCGCTCCTGCGCGAGCCCGAACTGGTGGCCCTCGAGGTGCGCCGAGGGCTGGTGGGGGTCGACGGCGCGCGGCGCTACGGCGTGGTGTGCGACGAGCACGGCGTGGTCGACACGGCCGCGACCGAGGCGTTGCGCGCCGAACTGCGCGCGGGCCGGCCAGAAACGCTGCCCATCTTCAACCGCGGCCCGGAACTCGCGACGATCCTCGAACGCGCGCTCGAGGAGACCGGGCTGCCCGCGCCGCTGCCGCCGATCGCGAGCTGACACCGTGGTGGACATCGACGAGGGGTTCGACGGCCGGCTCATCCCCGGCCGTCGGCCCGCGGTGATCGCGATCGACCTGATGCGCGCCTACTTCGACGCGGACAGCCCGCTGTGCCTGCCCTCCCGCGACTGTCTTGACGCGGCGGCGCGGGTGCTCGCCGCGGCCAGGGCACACGGGGTGCCGGTGCTGCACACCCGCGTCGCGTTCGGGCCGGGCGGGGTCGACGGCGGCGTGTTCGTCCGCAAGGTGCCCGCGTTGCGGCACCTGTTCGACGGTGGCGGTCCGCTGGGTGAGCTGATGCCAGAGGTCGCCCCAGCCGCCGGTGAACTGGTGCTGGTGAAGCAGTACGCGAGCGCGTTCTTCGGCACCACGCTGGCCTCGACGCTGCTGGCGCAGGGCGTGGACACCGTGGTCCTCGTCGGCGTGAGCACGAGCGGTTGCGTCCGGGCGAGTGCGGTCGACGCGATCCAGCACGGCTTCGTGCCGCTGGTGGTGCGCGAGGCCGTCGGCGACCGCACCGAGCGGACGCAGGAGTCGAACCTGTACGACCTGCAGGCCAAGTACGCCGAGGTGGTCGACGAGGCGGACGCGGTGGCCTATCTGGGAGAGCAGGCGTGAACGGGGTCGAGATCGTCGAGATGTCGCCCCGCGACGGGCTGCAGAACGAGAAGACCGTATTGTCCACACAGGACAAGGTCGAGCTGGTCGAACGTGCGGTCCGCGCCGGGGCGAGACGGATCGAGGTGACGAGCTTCGTCAACCCGAGACGAGTGCCGCAGATGGCGGACGCGGACGAACTCATGGCCGCGCTGCCCCGGCACGACGGGGTCCGGTACGCGGGACTGGTGATGAACGCCCGCGGCCTGGAGCGCGCACTCGCGGCCGGGGTCGACGAGATCGACGTCGTGGTCGTGGCCACCGACACCTTCTGCGGCCGCAACCAGGGGATGACCACCGCGCAGGCGTGCGAGACCGCCGCCGGGCTGGTCGGTGCGGCACGTGCAGCCGGTGCGTTCACCACCGTCACGATCGGTGCGTCGTTCGGCTGCCCGTTCGAGGGCGAGGTGCCGGTGGCCAGGCTGCGGGAGGTGCTCGGCCGCGTCGTCGACGCGGGCCCGGACGAGCTGGCGCTGGCCGACACCATCGGCGTCGCGGTGCCCGCGCACGTGACCGAACGCCTCACGCTCGCCAGGGACGTGGCGGGCACGGAGCTGCCGCTGCGACTGCACCTGCACGACACCCGGCACACTGGCGTCGCGAACGCGGTCGCCGCCGTGGCCGCGGGCGTGTCCACACTGGATGCCAGCATCGGCGGCGCGGGCGGCTGCCCGTTCGCGCCCGCCGCGACCGGCAACGTCGCGACCGAGGACCTCGTGTACCTGTTCGAGCGCAGCGGTGTGCCCACCGGCCTCGACCTGGCGGAGACGGTCGCCGCCGCCGGCTGGCTGGAGGAACGGCTCGCCACCCGGCTGCCGAGCGCCCTGCTGCGCGCGGGTGGGTTCCCGCCGGAGCCGGGGCCGGGGCCGGACGCGTAGAGCGCGTGTAGACAGTGTGCGGCGACGCTCTGGGCACACCCCGAGGAGGTGCCCATGGCGAACACGTCGTCCGGCAAGGTGATCGTGGTGGCGGGGGCGGGCGCGGGCCTCGGCCGGGCCTACGCCCGCCCCGCTGTCCAACCACCGCGAGGACGCCTACGGCGGGTCGTTCGAGAACCGGATGCGTTTCATGATGGAGGCGCTGGCCGCCGTCCGCGGCGCGGCGCCCACCGGGTCCCCGTCGGGGTGCGGATCAGCCTGCACGAGTCGAACGCCTCACCCGGGCCGGTTCGGCACCCCGGAGGACGTCGGTCACCTGGCGGTGTTCCTCGCGTCCGACGAGTCCGGCTTCCTGACCGGCACCACCCAGCTCCTCGACGCCGGCGCCGCCCTCGCATGAACCGGGACACACAGGGGCATCACACCGAACGCCGCCTGGCCGAGATCACGCACAGCGTCCACTACGCTGTGCGGCGACCGGCGACGAGTACGTGTCCCCGGCAACTACCTCGCCGGTGCCACATGGCGGGCTCCACCCACGTGGCGACGCGATGCCCGCCCCCGGGGGCATCCAGTGTCCCGGCGCCGGAGGACGGTTCTCGTGCACCCCTGGGTTACGGGTTCGGTCAGCCCTGGGCAGGATGTCCGTGCCGGGACGCCTCGCTGGGCCGGTGCGAACAGGTGATCAGCGGGACGGACACGTCGGACACCGACGTCGCGTACACGAAGCGGTCCGGGCGCAGGACGACCATGCCGACGCGGTGCCTGGCGAACCACGCCGCCAGGGACTCGTCCACCAGTTCGGCGACCTCGTCGCTTCTCGTCGGGGCCGGGGACACGCGGTGGAAGGTCGCGGGCGGGCCCGCCCACGACTTGACCGTTCCGGCGGTGACGTCCGGGCCGAGGACGGCGAACCCCGGGCCGAGCAGGTCGTCCAGCGGTCTGCCCGCGATCGTCGGCTGCGGGAACATCGTGCCGAGCACGCCCTCGCCGCGGCCGCCTGCCATGAGGCCTTCGCGGTGGGCGGGGAGTGGTTTGAACTCGAAGTGGCTGATGAACCGGCGGACGCGCGGGACGCGCTGGACCGCGGTCAGCACCAGGTCACGGGCAGCCGCCGCGAACCGGTTGCGCACCAGGAAGACGTGGCCCATCCGCACGCTGGTGGCCGCCATCTCCTCGGTGTGCGGACGGCGTTCCGCCTCGTAGCTGTCGAGCAGGCCCTCGTCGGCGTCACCCGCCAGCACCAGCGCGAGTTTCCACACCAGGTTCGCCGCGTCGCGCAGGCCGCTGCACAGGCCCTGGCCGAGGAACGGCGGCATCTGGTGCGCGGCGTCGCCGAGGAGGAACACCCGGCCGGCTCGCCACCGCGCCGCGACCAGCTGGTGGAACGTGTAGCCGCTCGACCGGGTGACCGTGAACCGGTCGGGGTCCACGTAGGGTGCGACGAGCGCCGCGACGTCCATCGTGGCGGGGTCCTCGCCGTCGTGCAGCATGAACTCGAGGCGGTACGTGCCGTGCGCGCCCGGCGACACGAACGCCGGGCGGCGCCAGTCGCACACGAAGCGTGTGCGGGCCACGCGTACCGCGTCCGGCGGCACCGTGCCCGACACCGCCAGCCACTGTTCCGCGTAGGACGAGCCGGAAAGCGGTGTGCCGACCGCGCGCCGGGTCGTGCTGCGAGCGCCGTCGCAGCCCAGCACGTACCGCGCGCGGACCCTGGTCTCCGCACCGGTCTCCCGGTCGCGCAGCACGGCCGTCACGTTCGACGCGCCCTGGGACATCGCCGCCATGGTCACGCCGGTGCGCAGGGTGACGTGCGCGAACCGGTCCAGGCCCGCGCGCAGCGTCGCCTCCAGCCTCGGCTGGTCGAAGAAGTACAGCGGGCGGGCGCCGAGACCGAAGTCGATCTCGTCGAGCGCGATGCGGGCGAACACCTCGCCCTTCGCGTTCACGTACTCGGCGACCGACGGGATGTGCATGTCGGCGACGACCTCGTCACGCAGGCCCGCCTGCTGGTAGATCCGCAGGGCCTCGTCGTCGCACGAGAACGCCCTCGGCTGCCCGTGCGGTGCGGTGCTGCTCTCCACGACCAGCGTCCGCACGCCGCGTGTCCCCAGCAGGTTCGCGGTCAGCGCGCCGACCGGACCGCAGCCGACCACCAGTACTTCAACGTCTTCCGTGTGCATGCCGCCAGTTCAGCCCGCTGCTGTGGAGATCCTGTTGAGGTCGGCCGCCACGCGCGCCGACAGCAGGCGGGCGCCCTGTGCCTCGGCCAGGTCGGTCGCCGCGCGCAGGTCGGCGGTGTCGCGGGTGGCGACGCCGCGGATCCGGTGCAGTTCGGCGGCCAGCACCTGCTCGCCCGTGGTGCCCGCCCAGGTCAGCGCCTCGTCCGCCAGCCGGGTCGCGGTCGCGGTGTCGCCGGCCGCCAGGTACGCGTCGGCCATGGCCGACGCCGTGACCGTGCGGGTCGAGCGCAGACCCAGCCGGTACACCCCGTCACCCGCGACCCGCATCGCCGTCAGCCTGCCCCGGTCGCCGCGGCGGACCGCCGCCCACTCGGTGAAGAACGTGCCGGTGTGCACGAAGTGCGGCATGTTCTCGTCGACCCCGACCGCGTGGCAGCGCGCGCCCGCGACGAGACCCGCGTCCGCGTCGCGCTCCTGCAGCGCGACCCAGCCCGCGAACAACGCGGCGTTGGCGCGGCCGTGCGGGTCCATGGCCGCGCGGACCCGGGCCAGGTCGGCCGTGGCTCCGGTGCGGTCGCCGCGCAGGGAGCGGACGAGGGCGCGGAAGTGGTGGACGGTCAACGTCGGCGTGCGGGCGGGCGGGACCGGGCCCGCCTCGGCGAGCATGTCCGAAGCCGTGCCGAGGAAGGACTCGGCGGCCGCCAACCGCCCGGTGAAGTAGGCGACCACTCCGCGCAGGTAGTGGCCGCCCACCGCGACCAGGCCGGTGGCGTCGCCGGTCGCCGCGCAGAGCATGGCGGCCAGGTCGTCGGCCAGCGCGAAGTCGGCGTGGTTGCACGCGACCTCGCCCAGCGCCCACAACGCGGGCCGCTGGTCGACATCGGGGCCCGCCTGGGGGAGCAGTGCCCGGGCGCGTGTGGCCGCGGCGGCCACCTCGTCGCTGCCGATGCCCGCGGTGACCTGCAGCAGGGACATCCGCAGCAGCTGGACCTCCAGCTCACCCTCCGCGTCGCCGAGACGCGCGAGGCGATCCGCCGCGCGATCCAGGTGCGACACCGCGTCCTCGTAGGCGAGGCGGCGGGTGGCGTCGTCGGCGGCGCGCAGCGTCCAGCTCAGGTGCTCCTCGGCGTGCCCCGCGCGGTCGTGGTGGTGTGCGCGTTCGGCGCTGGTCAGGCCGGCGCGGTCGGCGAGCCGCGCGTGCAGTGCGGCGCGGCGCGCCGGGGGCAGTGCGGCGTAGACGACCTCCGCGAACAGCGGGTGCCGGAAGCGGACGGCGCCGTGGCCCACCTCGGTGACCAGGTTCGCCGTGAACGCCTCGGTCAGGTGGCCGGGGTCGTCGAACAGCGCGGGCGTCAGCTCACCGCCCGCGACGGCCAGCAGGTCGAGGCAGGCGCGGGCCGGACCGGGCAGCGTGTCCAGATGAGCGCGGATGGCGTCGCGCACGCCGGGCGGCAGCGCGGTGCCAGTGCGGTCGGCCGCGAGGACCTCGGTGATGAAGAACGGGTTGCCGCCGGTGCGCGCGACCAGCCGGTCGACCAGCCCGGGCGGCGGTGGTGCGCCCGTGACGGTCCTGACCAGGGCGGCCACGGCCTCGGCGTCGAGCCCTGCGGGCCGCAACTGTGTGCCGCCGGGGACGCGCACCAGATCGGCGACTGCGGCGACCACGGCGGGCAGGTGGTCGTACGGGCGGGAGGTGGCGACGACGAGGACGCGGGCGGTCGCGAGGGTGGGCGCGAGGTAGCGCAGGAGCAGCAGGGAGTCCGGATCGGCGGCGTGGAGGTCGTCGAGCACGAGGACCAGCCCGGTGGGTGCCGCGGCCTCCCGCACGAGCGCCGCCACCGCGTCGTAGGTTCGGAAGCGGGTCGCGGCGTCGGTGGCCCCGGCGGGCCGGTCCTCGGCGAACACGGCGAGCGCCGGTGCCTCCTCGTCCGGTGTGGACAGTGCGCGGACGACCTGGTTCCACAACCAGAACGGTGGTGTCCTGCCGAGGTCCGGGCAGCGTGCCCACACCACCGGCACGCCCCGAGCCCGCGCCAGGTCCCGGACGGCCGAGGCGAGACCGGTCTTGCCGATACCTGCCTCTCCGACGATGGTCACGACCCGGCCCTGGCCGTGGGTGGCGTCGTCCAGGAGCGCGGTCAGCCGGGCCAGTTCCACGGCGCGGCCGAACAGCGCTTGCCGTGCGACGGGGACGGTGTGGGTGAGGACCTGTTCGTGCAGTGCGCGCAGCTCCGGGCCGGGTTCGACCCCGAACTCGGTGGTGAGGAGCCGGTGTCCGGCCGCGTACGCCTCGAGCGCGGCGGTCTGGCGGCCCGCGCGGTAGAGCGCGAGCATCAGGGTCGCCCGCGCCCGCTCGCGCTGCGGGTGCGCCGCGACGTGCTGGTGCAGCTCAGGCAGCACGCTCTCGTGTCGGCCCGCGGCGACCGCCGCGGCGTGCCGTCCTTCGACGGCGGCGAGCCGGGCCTCGGTGAGACGGGTGACGTCGGGACGCAGCGCGGCGAGCCCGGCGGCGCTGGCCAGCGGATCGCCGTGCCACAGCGCGAGCGCCTCGGCGAACACCCGCTCGGCTTCCGCCGGGTCGGCGTCCGCCGCGGCCGCGGTCAACCGGTCGAAGCGGACCGCGTCGATGGCGTCCGGGTCGACGTGGAACTCGTAGCCGCCGGGGTGGCCGCGGAGGAGATCGCTGTGTGCTCGCCTGCCCCGGCCGGGTTCGAGCGCGCGGCGCAGGCCGGTGACGTAGGTGCGGAGCGTGACGTGCGCGCTGGCCGGCGGACGGCCGTCCCAGAGGGTCTCGGCCAGCCAGCCGGCGGTCAGCACCTGGTTGGGGCGGGCCAGGAACAGCGTCAGGAGCGCGCGTTGCTTGGGCCCACCGACGTCGACCGGCGCATCGGCACGCAGCACCCGCACAGGCCCCAGGATTCCGAACCGCACCATGAGGTGTCGGCGGTCCGGCGGATCCGTTACGTGTCCAGGGGCAAGCGGACCGCTGCACCGGCCGGACCTCGACGCGATCTCGGTGACCGGACAGCCCGGTGGCCGTGGTGAGGAAGATCGTGTCCGGCCGGCAGCGGCCGGTCACCTCGGCCGGCAACGCGCACGTGCCGGCCAGCCGTTCCGGCAGTGCCTCGACGACGAGGTCCGCGTCCACGACGTCGGCCACCTCGTCGGCGAACTCGACCCGACCGATGGCGTCGGCATCGTCGTGCAGCGCGGCGCGAACCCGATGCTCACGGCCAGGGGCCACCGCCACCACCCGGACACCGTTGCGGGCCAACAGGGTGACGATCGCCGATCCGGCGGTGCCGAGACCGATCACCCAGACCGTGGAAATGGCGCGATTCATCGCTGGCATCCCTTCCCCGGCCCACCGTGTCACCCTGGACCCGATCAGGTAATGACCGGGGAAACCCCCAGATCGCCGACCAGCTCGGTGTGCGTCCGAAGGCGTTGTCGACGTGGGTGAAGCAGGCCGAGACCGACGAGGGCGTGCGGTCGGCACGACCTCGGCGGAGGCGGCCAGGATCGCGGGAGTTGGGGCGGGCGAACCGTGAGCTGCGGCGGGCGAACCAGATTCTGAAGTCCGCGGCGAGTTCCTTCGCAGCGGGAGTCAGCGGCGACGGTGCCGTATGTCCGGAAGGAGCGTCGCACAGGCGGCGCTTTCGTTGGCGGGCAACCAGCTCGCCGCACCCGGTCGGGTGGTCGGGCTGACTTCGATCGGGTCGTCTTCGTCCGCCGACTGGTGTTCGGGGCGTAGCTGTGGGCACGATGAGGCGGTTCCACGGTCACATCCGCGACGGCACAGGGGGACGACCATGACGATGACAGTGGATCGGGACACGGCGATCGTCGCCCTGATGGGGACCTCGGACGGCGACCTCGACACCGAGTGGCTGAAGAAGGCGTTGCAACACGCCATGATCCTGGAGCTGGCCACCATCCCGCCCTACTCCTGTGGACTGTGGTCGATCATGGACCCGGTCAGGGACAAGGACGTCCACCACACCATCCGCGAGATCCTCTTCGACGAGATGTCCCACCTGGCGCTGGTCGGCAACATGCTCAACGCCATCGGCGGCACCCCGGTGCTGGCCGAGGAGGGCGTGGTGCCGAGCTACCCCGGCGCGCTGCCCGGCGGCGTGCGCCCGGAGCTGGAGATCCACCTGGCCGGGCTGACCCGCTCGACGGTGGAGATGTACTCGCTGATCGAGGAGCCGGACGAGCCCATCGTCTCCTTCTCCCCGGACGCCCCGGAGACCTACACCTCGATCGGCGCCTTCTACCGCAAGATCAGGACCGCCTTCACGACCATCGGACCCTCAGCGATCCAAGCCCGCAGGCAGATCGACTTCGACCTGTCGCTCAAGCACGGCAAGGGCAACGCGATCGTCCCCATGGCGGACCTGGGCACGGTGCTCAAGTGCCTCGACATCATCATGGAGCAGGGCGAGGCGACCTCCACCTCCCCAGAGAACCCCCACTACCTCAAGCAGGGCGAGCTCTCCCACTACTACGCCTTCCGCGAGCTCTACCACGGCCGCAAGCTCCAGCGAGTCGGTGACCGCTGGTCGTTCACCGGCGCCAAGATCACCATGCCCCACACCTACGCGGCAGCCGAGGTCCCCCCGGGCGGCTGGGCGGACCACCCGACCATCACCGAACACGACCCGAAGGTCCTGGAAGCCCTGCACTCGTTCAATTGCGAGTACAGCGGCATGCTGCGCGCCCTGCAGACCGCCTGGGGCACCGACGACCCCACGTGCGCCAAGGACCAGGTCGCGCAGGCGGTCGCCCACATGGGCAAGATGCGCCAGGTGGCACAAACGATCATGGCCGCGCCGCTACCCGACAACAGCGGCTGGCACTACTGCCCTGAGTACCGGTTCACGCGCGACTCCCGGTAGTCCGCTTGCGACACACCGGCCACAGCCGCGGCTGTCGCCCGGACCGGTGCATCCCGCTGGGCTGATCCAGCTTGTCCACCACGGTGCCTGCTCTCGGTGATGGTTCTCGGCTCGGTTGGCTCAACCGGGCAGCCTCAGGTCGAGGTGAACCGGAACGTGTCGACGTTGCGTGAGTGTGCTGTCAGCCAGCGGAGGCTCCAGGTCCACCTGTCCGGGTTGCGAGTTGTCGGTGATGTTTCCTTGCCTGTGAACGACCTGACACCATCCTTCTGTCGCCGAAGGACAGCACTGAGTCAGATGACCGACAACGCTCCATCCGACAGGTCGGGCACCACGACGACCTCGACGGGCGACAGCTGAACCTGTCCTTTTGTAACCCCAAGGCATTTCCGGAGGTTGTCATGAGCCTGCAACGCGTGATCACCGATGAGCACGATCTTCAGCTGGCTCCGGTGTTCGCACAGCGGATCGACGAGGACGTCGTCCCGAAAGGCCGGTTGCCGGAGAACCCGATGCCGGCGGGGGTGGCGGCCGGCATCGTGCGATCCCGGTTGTTGCTCGACGGCCGGGCAGCGCTCAACCTCGCCACGTTCTGCACGACGACCGCAGAGCCCGAGCTGGAACAGATCTACGCCGAGACCGCGTCGATCAACCTGATGAACCGTGAGGAGTACCCGGCGAGCTCCCACATCGAGCAGGAGTGCATCAACTCGCTCGCGGACCTGTGGCACGACGACGACGGCCGGTTCATCGGCTGCTCCACGAGCGGCAGTTCGGAGGCGGCCATGCTCGCCGGTCTGGCCATGCTGCGCCGGTGGCGGGAGCGGGGCGGTACCGGCCGGCCGAACATGGTGTTCGGCACCCATGTGCACGTCTGCTGGCCGAAGTTCTGCAACTTCTGGGACGTGGAAGCGCGGATGGTGCCGATCGAGGAGGGCCGCACGACCCTGGACCCGGCACTCACCGCGGCAGCGGTCGACGAGAACACGATCGGCGTCGTCGCGGTGCTGGGCAGCACACAGGACGGGCGCTACGACCCGGTCGCCGACATCGCGGCCGCTCTCGACGGTGTGGCGGCCGACCGGGGCCTGGACGTGCCGCTGCACGTCGACGCGGCCAGCGGCGGCTTCGTCGCACCGTTCCTCGACATGGACGTCGCCTGGGACTTCGCACTGCCCAGGGTGGTGTCGATCAATGCGTCCGGCCACAAGTTCGGCCTGGTCTACCCCGGCTCCGGGTGGTGCCTTTGGCGGGACCCGGAGTACCTGCCACAGTCACTCATCTTCGACTGCAACGTTCTCGGCGGCCACCACCCCACGTTCACCCTGAACTTCTCCCGGCCGGCCTCCGGGGTGATCGCGCAGTACTACGAGTTCCTGCGCAACGGCATGGCGGGCTACCAGCTGATCGCCCAACGCTGCCAGGAGACCGCGCGGTACGTCGCGAAGTGCGTCCAGGCGATCGGGCCGTACGAGGTCATCAGCGACGGTGAGGACCTGCCGGTGGTGGCGTTCCGGCTTCGTGACCCGGAGGCGGACGGCTTCACCGTGTACCACCTGTCCGAGGCGCTCAAGGGGGACGGCTGGCACGTGCCCGCCTACAGCCTGCCGCCGAACCTGGAGCACGTGGACGTCATCCGGGTCGTCTGCAGGCAGGGGTTCACCCTCGACCTCGCGGCGAGGTTCGTCGAGAGCCTCGTCAAGCACACCGAACGCCTGGCGGGCCACCCGTTCCCCCTGCCCGAGGTCGCGACCGTGCTGACGTTCGCCGACTGAAACCATGGTCACCATCGCGGAACTGGAGACCGACCCCTACCCCGTCTACCTCCGGCTGCGTGCGGAGGAACCGGTCGCGTGGGTGCCGGACGCCCGCCAGTGGCTGGTCACCCGCTGGCAGGACGTGCACACGGTTCTGACGGATGTCGAGCGGTTCACCACCGACCAGCCAGGGTCGCCGATGCTCGACCTGTGCGGCGGAACGCCCCTGCTGATGCGGGAGGGCGAGTCCCACCAGGACGTGCGGGAAGCATTCCAACACGACTTCGACCCCCACCGGGTGAACGACTTCGTCGACACCATCGCGCGCCCGGTCGCCCACCGGGTCGCCGCCGAGGTCTTACCGTCAGGAGGTGCCGACCTGGCCGCGGACTACTTCGAACCGGTCGCCGTCGCCGCCATGTGCGCACTGCTCGGGCTCGATCCCGACGGCGCCGACACGATGCGGCGCTGGGGCAACCTGTTGACCAGGGTGGCGAACAACTTCGGCCGCGATCCGGGAGTGGATGAGGCCGCCCGCCCGTCGATGGCCGAGGACAAGGCGGTGACCGTGGTGGTCGACCGGCTGCGCGAGCAGCCGGACACGTCGGTGACCTCTCATCTGCTGCACCACGACCGGCCCGGCGACGCCCGACGGGACGTCGACGTGGTGCCGGTGCTCAAGCACCTCGGGCTGAGTGTGATCGAGCCGGGCTGGCTGGCGGGCTGGACACTGCTGGCGCTGTGGTCCGCGCCAGACCAACTCGCCGCGGTCCGCGCCGACCGGGCACTGCTCGGCGCGGCGGTGTACGAGGCACTGCGGTGGAGCGGACCGGTCGGCGTACTGGGCAGACGCACGACACGTGCCGTGACGCTGGCCGAACGAGAGATCCCGGCGAACAGCATGATCGCGGCGGCCATCGCCTCAGCCAACCGCGACGAGACGATGTTCCCCGATCCCGACCGGTTCGACGTGTACCGCGACGTCCGTACCCACCTCGGTTTCGGCGCAGGACCACACCGTTGCCCGGCACACCCACTGGTCACCGCCACGGCGCGCACCGCACTGGACGTCCTGCTCGAACGAGTACCCGGCCTGCTACCGGCACCTGGCCGGCAGGTAGCGCCACACGGCTGGAAACTACGACTACCCGGACCACTCGACGCGGTGTGGAACGCGACCTCGACCAGGGTGTCGTAACCGGCGGTGAAGCTCGCTGACACGGTGCACGCCTTCGCCGGGCTCGGAGCCGGGCTCGGAGTGCAGGGCCCGCACGTTGCGCACCGGGCCGCTGCGCCACCTGGCGCACCGCCCACGACGTGCCCTCGGACACCAGCACCAGAAGCACGGTCCGCTGCCGCCCGGCTGCGCTGACGACCGTCAGCGGCTCACGTGGCGGTCAGGGCGCGCCCCATCGCCAGGCGGGACTCGGCGTTTTGCAGCGCCACCGCGGAAATCGCGTGCAGCAGCGCCGGCTCCGGGTACCCGAGGTCGCGCAGGGCCTGGAGATCGGACGGGTTCATCCGCCAGGGGGTGCGGCTGAGCTTGCGGGCGAACTCGTCCAGCCGCTCCTCGCGGTCGTCGCGCGGTGTGTGCCCGGCCAGCTCGTCGGCCCGGACGCGGTCACAGGTCTCCTCTGCGGCCGCCCGCGCCAGCAGCCCGCGATCCCGCCGGTTCAGCGGTTCGTCCGAGTCGAAGACGTACTCGTGCCACCGCTGCCAGGCCTCGCTCGTCACCGGGAAGCTGGGCAGTGTCCGGAACTCGTCGGCGACGACCGGCCAGGAGACGCGGTCCGGTCGGGCCGCGGTGTCCTTGTCGCGCTCGGGCTCGAAGGCAGGCAGCGGTGAGGCGTAGTCGAACTCGATGCCGGCGGCGTCCGCGACCCGGGTCAGGTAGTTGAACATCGCCGTGACCGCGATGGCGGACTCCAGTGCCGCGCCCGTGACGCCCTGTGCCGCCAGCGACCCGGTGACGTCGGGTGTGATCGACCACGGCCGTGCCGACTACGCGGGCAGCGACCTGAACGTCGACTCCGGCGGCGGCCATCTGATCGCGACCATCGAGATCGACGGTGCGTTCGTGGCGGTCGTCACCGGCGAGTCGCTCACGAAACTGGAATGGGCGAGTCGCCCGGCGCGAGCGTACTGCTGCTGAACACCACTCGAGAACGAATTCACGCACCACGGATTTCCGTGCCCGGCCGGGCACGGAAATCCGCGGTGAAACCGTCAGGCGGTGGCGCCCTGCCAGGAGCTGCACCACTTGTCGGCACCGTTCGCGCCGTCCCTGAGGCAGACCTGCAGTTCGACGTAGACGCCTTCACCGATGGACAGGTTGTTGTCCTTGCAGTTGCCGTTCGCGCCGTCGGCGTCGTGCTGCCAGGCGAGGTGTTCGTAGCCGCCCTCGACCCAGTACAGGTACGCGACCGCGCGGTTGCCGTCACCCTGGATGTCGCAGGCCTTCAGGTGCTCGCCGTAGTGCTCGAACACGCCCCTGCCACCGGGATTGGCGTCCGTGGTGTATGCCGTCTCGTTGGACCCGTAGATCGCCAGATCACGCGAGGACGACTCGTCGACCGCGCCGAGAACCACGTGCCCGGAGGGTGCGCTCGTGTCCGGCATGGTGGTGGCGGACGCGCTGACCTGCGTCATCCCGAAGGTGAGCGCCAGCCCGGCGAGCACGACAAGGAAACGTACTGATTTTCATCGAATCTCCCCATATTGCCGATATTTCCGGCGACAGAACCGGGGCAGCGCGATCTTCCCCCGAAGATCCCCCACGCTCTGCCGCGCTTTCAGACGCTAGGTGCTCGGTCCCGCGCGGATATACCGCCAACCGGGTTAACGCGGCCCGGCCCGGCCGTCCGAGATCAGTTGCGGGTGACGACTTGTTGCGACTCGGAACAAGCAGGGCTGGTCCTGGGCGGCGGACCACGCGATGGCGCGCGCTGGCCCACGGTCATGGACCTGGCCACGGGTGGTGCGACAGGTGGTGTGGCGGGGTGACCTGACCAGAGCCGCCCGATCGACCTCTACGACGAGACCTGAGCCCGAGGTCACGCGCGCGGTCAGTAGCCGATGTGCTGGTGGTTACCACTTCACGGGTAGGCGTTGATTGTCGGCACCGCTGTTTCGCAGTGGACATGGCCGATGCCGTGCGTCACCGGACAGTGCCAGCAGGTACCGATGGCGGGGGCAGAAGCAGCCTGAAAGGGTGACACGAGACCGACGGCAGTCGCTCATCCGGACCGCGCAGGTGCCGGTGGTGTGACCCGCTCGACGATCAGCCCACAAACTATTACCGGTCACCGTGCGGTCGAAATAATCGCCACGGCGTTCACTCGCGTGGTTGATGCTCGCCACGTTACGAGTAACAACGCACAATGCGAGCAGGCCCGGTGCTATACATGAGTGGCCGACCGGCTTGGCCCGACTCACAGTATCGGCCGATAAACAGCCGCCAGGACATGAGCATTCTTTGCGAAAAGACACCCGATCGGCGAGACCCCAACGAAGGGACCAACAATGCATGCCAGGGTTCGGACGCTGGTGGCAGCCGCGGTCGCGGCCGCCGCCTGTGTGATACCAGTGACCACGGCTTCGGCGACGCCTGCCGAACAGCGCACTCATCAGCACGACGTGCAGCCTCGGACCGAGAATCTGCAGTTCCACCTCTGGTTGACCAACCTGAACAACGACTGGCTGAATGTCGAGTACGCCAACAACAACTGGGGCAAGTGGTGTGACTCCGACGGTCAGCAGCCCGAAGCCCCGAAACCCGTCCCGCCGAACGCCGATGAGTTCAAGGCATTCTGCTCGCAGGGGAGGCAGAACTCGCCGTCGGGTACCGAAGGCGAGGTGAGGTACGTCTTCAGGAACGATCCAAACAAATGGTTCAAGATCTACTGGAGCGTCCCGTGGGGCAGCAGCACGAACACGATGAACATCGACAGCGCCAAGAAGGTGTTCATCCAGTGCAACGGTTTCGCGGGCAGCGGCAAGGTGGAGAAGGTGACCTGCAAGGTCGGCGCTCTCCCCTGATCCGCACGTCAACGCGGAGGTAGTGCCAGGACGAACGTGAGCCTCCGGCAGCACCGGTCTGCCAGTACGGGTCCGGCCGGCGGAGGCTCACGTGTCCGGCCGGTGTGGCTTCTGTTTCGTTCGCGGGAACACCAGCAGGACACTGGCCGCGGCCGGTGTCCAGAGCAGACCGACATCATCACATCAGGGAGTGCAACGATGGCAACCACACCCGAGGTCGGCAGAACGTACCGGCTCAGGAACAAGGCCAAGCCCGGCTCCTACCTCGCTCATGCACACCCGGCAGCCAAGGACAAGGCGCCGACGTTCGCCCCCTACCCCGCGAACGTGAACAAGACCGTGCTCCTGCTCAACCCGTCCGTCTGCCCGGAAGACACGGGCGTGACCTGTCAGAAGTCCTACCGGGAACCGGCCAACAGCTTCACCACGTTCGACAAGTTCTCGATGAGCACGCTCGGCGCCAGCGCCGGTGACCGCGACACCGACTGGTACGTCACCGCCGACGGGGACCACGTGCGGCTCCGCAGCGCGGCGAACTCGAAGTACCTGTGGGTGGACGAGCGGCAGATCATGAACGAAAAGGTCCTCTACTGCGCGGTGGACACCGAGAAACGCGACGATGGCCTGGACATGTGGACACTGGAGGAAGTGCAGGCGTTCGACAAGGTCCTCGCCGTCAAGGACCAGCCGGCGCCGACCATCAAGGTGCCCAAACTGACGGACGGCAACCAACCCCCGCAGTACACCGAGATGATCGAGGCCGGAAAGGCCGTTGTCCCGTGGACGATACTGGGCGACGACGAAGGCCACGACATCAAGTGGCGCCGGGAACAAAGCCCGTATGTCATCATCCGGCGACAGGTTCGCTGGAAACTCGTCGGCTTCACGGGTTACCCGGCGAACACCCAGGAACAGTTCGGTGTCACCACGACCGTCGGCGTGCAGGAACAGAAGACGGAAGAGATCGACAAGACGCTCAACATCAGCGTCAGCAGGGAAGCCGGCATGGACATCAAAGGGTTCTCCGCGAAAGCGCGAGTCACCGTCCAGGCTGGACTGCACATCAAGGTCGGTACCACCACGACGAAGTCCTACAGCGAGAGCAGGACCTACACCAAGACCGTCGGGCCGGCCAAGAACAACTTCCACGTCGCAGGCTGGATCCAGGAAAGCGTCTACACCTGGTACTACGCCGACGGCAGGGAGTTCTTCGACTACGTCGTCGCCGATCCGAACAGGTACGTTGCCAGCACCTACCCCGACGCCCCGATCACGGGCAGGACCACGGACGTCCCGGACCTGTCGGTTCCCGTCCAGCGGCCACCCGAGACGGTCAGCGTCGACCAGCACGTTCCCGCAACTCTGTGATGTAGCGACCCGTGGTTGATTCCCCACGTCGCAGGTGTCGCTGCGACCGTGAGTGCCCGATCGACTCTCCGTGGCCTTGTCAAAGGTAGTACCTTTGCGGCAAGGTGTGTGCGCACATGCCCGAGGTCGGGCCAAAGCGACGAAACAACGGAGTTGTCGTGGAAGCGATCGAACCGCAGTTCGGCACCGTCACGCTGTTACTGATGGCGGCCGGCGCCGTGGCCGTGTTGTTGTTCCTGATCATGAAGGTGAAGCTGCACGCCTTCATCTCTCTGGTCCTGGTGAGCGTGCTGACGGCGATCCTCGTCGGGTTCGCGCCCAGCGACATCCCCGGCGTGTTGATGTTCGGGTTCGCCGACACCATCGGCTCGGTGGCGCTGCTGGTCGCGTTCGGCGTCATGCTCGGCCGGTTGCTGGAGATGACCGGCGGCGCACAGACACTCGCGGACACGCTCATCGGCCGGTTCGGCGAGAAACGCGCCCCGTTGGCGCTGGGTGTCGCGTCCCTGTTGTTCGGGTTCCCGATCTTCTTCGACGCCGGGCTCGTCATCTTCGTCCCGATCATCCTCACCGTGGCGCGGCGCTTCGGTGGGTCCGTGCTCTTCTACGCGCTGCCGGCTGCGGGGGCGTTCGCCGCGATGCACGCGATCGTCCCGCCACACCCCGGGCCCGTCGCCGCGGCGAACCTGATCGGCGCCAACGTCGGACTCACGCTGCTCGTCGGCATCCCGATCGCGGTCGTGGCGTGGTACGTCGGCGTCATGCTGGTCAGCCGCTTCCTCGGCGCCAGGGTCACCGTGTCGGTACCGGACGTGATCTTCGGCGAGGTGGAGGACGGCCGGGGCCGTGACGGCGAAAGCGGTGACGACGACGCGGACGCACTCACCCGGCGGACGCCGTCGTTCGGCACCGTCCTCATGTTGCTGCTCATCCCGCTGGTGCTGATCTCGTTCAACACCGTGCTCACGACGCTGGTGGACAGCGGCGTGCTCGCCGAGGGGCAGACCTGGGTCGGGTTCCTGAGTCTGCTCGGCGTCACCCCCGTCGCCCTGATGATCACGGTCATCGTCGCGATCCTGGTCCTCGGCCGCCGCAACGCGTCGATGGCGACCGTAAGCAAGATCCTCGACCAGGCGCTCGGCCCGGTGTGCGCGATCATCCTGATCACCGGCGCCGGCGGGATGTTCGGCGGTGTGCTCGAGCTCAGCGGCATCGGTGACGCGCTGAGCGGGAGCCTCTCCGATCTCGGCATCTCCCTGATCCTGCAGGCGTTCATCATCGCGACCCTGCTTCGCGTCGCGCAGGGCTCGGCGACCGTCGCGCTCACCACGACCGGCGGGCTGATCGCGGGAGCGGTCGCCGACGCCAACCTGAGCGACCTCAAGCTGACCCTGCTCGTGGTCGCCATCGCGGCGGGCGCCACCGTGCTCTCACACGTCAACGACTCCGGCTTCTGGCTGGTGAGCCGGCTGTTCGGGATGGACGAGAAGACCACGCTGAAGACCTGGACGGTCATGGAGACGACGCTCGGTCTTTCCGCGTTCGCCATCGCCTACGGCCTGTGGCTGGTCATCTGATCCCGGTGCGGTCGGGTGTCCGAGTCGCCCTGCCCGGACACCTGACCCATCTCGTTGGTCACCTCGACACAGATCGCCGTCATCGCGGCCCGGGCGACCTCCGACTCGCCACTGGCGACCGCCTCGGCCACCACAAGGTGCAACCGGCGGGCCTCGGGCTTGGGTCGCGGCGGCATCAGGTGGTGGAGCGTGCGCCCGCGCAGGACCTCCTCCACGACGTCGGCGAGCCCGGCGAACATGGCGTTGCCCGACGACTCCAGCAGCAGCCGGTGGTAGGCGACGTCGTGTTCGAGGAACGTCGTGAGGTCACCCGCCGCACCGGCCGCCTCCATCGCCGCACCGAGCTCGACGATCCGGTCCCGCTGCCGATCGACGGCGTGCTGCGCGGCCAGCGCGGCGGCCGGGGGCTCGATCGCGCTACGCAGCTGCGAGAGCTGGTGCAGCTGCGCGCCGCGTTCCGGCCCGGCCAACCGCCACCTGATCACCGCGCGGTCGTAGTTGTCCCACAGGTCCTTCGGCAGCACCGTGACCCCGGTGCGGCGGCGGCTGGAGACCAACCGCATCGAAGCGAGCACCTGGACCACCTCCCTGGCGACGGTGCGCGACACGGTGAACTCCTGCTGCACCCACTCCAGGTTCACCGTCGATCCCGGCGCGAGAGTTCCGGAGATGATGAGTGGTCCGAGCTTGGCGAGGACCTCCTCGTGCAGCGTCGCCATGTTCCTCAGCCTACCGACGGACGGAGTGCCCCCGTGACCACCAGTTTCCACGTCGTCGTGATGGGCGTGGCCGGCTCGGGCAAGAGCACTGTCGCCCGCCACCTCGCCGATGTGTTCGGGTTGCGGATCGCCGAGGCGGACGATTTCCACCCCCCTGCGAACATCGCGAAGATGTCGAGCGGCGAGCCGCTGACCGACGACGACCGGTGGCCCTGGCTCGAGGAGCTCGCGCGGTGGACGGCTGACCGGCTGGCCGAGGCGACGTCCACGGTCCTCGCCTGCTCGGCCCTCAGGCGGTCCTACCGCGACGTGCTCCGCCGCCCGGTTCCGGACACGTTCTTCCTGCACCTGCACGGCGAGGAGGAACTTCTGCACCGGCGGATGCGACGGCGCGACCATTTCATGCCGCCCGCGTTGCTCCGTTCGCAGTTCGAGACCCTGGAGCCGCTCGGTCCGGACGAGCGCGGCTTCGCGCTCGACGTCGCGCCGGAGGCCGACGAGCTGCTCCGGCAGGCGGTGCGCCTCGTCCGGCCACTCGTCCCCGCCGGAGGGGACACGACGTGATGAAGCCCGCGCGTCACTCGGGGAGCTGGCCGAGCATGCGCAGCCAGGTGGGTGAGGTCTCGTCGGTCAGGAGCCGCAGTCCGCGCAGGAACGCCGCCGTGTCCGGCCCGAGTGCGGCGGCGACGCGCCGCTCCTCCGTGACGCGGGCCGTGCCAGCCACCGTCAGGGCTTGCCGTCCGCGTGGCGACAACGTCAGACGCACCCGGCGTCCGTCCCGGGGATCGCGGACCCGCTCGACGTAGCCGCGGGTCGCCAGGCTGTCGACGACCTGGCTCATGGCCTGCTTGGTGACGCCGAACAGTTCGGCGAGCTCGGTGATCGTCGGACGGCCGGTCGCGGCCAGCCGGAGCAGCACGATGTCGTTGCTCCGCAGGTCGGAGTGGCCGTGTTCGGCGAGGGTGGTGAGCACCTTGGTGCGGAAGGTCTCCGCGGCCAGGGTGAGGAGCACGGCGAGGTTGGGGCCGAACGGGTCGTCGGCGTCGGCGAACGGATTGTCGTCCGCGAGCGCCGGAGGCTGGTCGGAGGTCGGCACCGGTCAACCGTATGCGACCCGGATAGTCAAGGTGGCTTGACTATCCGGGCGCGGGGGTGTCTCATGGCCCCATGCCTGAGTACGGACCGGTTCGGGTTCCGTTGACCGCACTCCTGCGGCGCCGGGTGCGCGCACTGCGGGCCGAGGACGTCAAGGTCACCGCGCCACCCGCGGACCTCGTCAAGGACGTCGACGTCGAGGTGGCCATGCGCGACGGGGTGGTCCTCCGGGTGAACGTCCACCGGCCGCCGGGACCGGGCCTGCCACCGTCACCGGTGATCCTCAGCGCGCATCCGTACGGCAAGGACGCCCTGCCAAAGCTGAGGAAGGGACGGTACCGGCCGGTGTTCCAGTCCCGGGTGTTCCGGCATCCGCAACCGGTGGAGTTCTCGGCGCTCACCGGGTGGGAGGCGCCCGACCCGGCCTACTGGGTCCGGCGGGGCTACGTGGTGGTCAACGCCGACCTGCGTGGCTTCGGACGTTCCGACGGGGTGGGGGCACCGTTGTCCGACCAGGAGGCTCGCGACGTTCACGACCTCGTCGAATGGGCAGGCACCCAGCCGTGGTCCAACGGCAAGGTGGGCCTGGACGGGGTGTCCTACCTCGCGATCAGCCAGTGGAAGGCGGCCGCGCTGCGCCCGCCGCACCTGGCGGCGATCTGCCCCTGGGAGGGGTTCACCGACATCTACCGCGACTTCATGCGGCCCGGCACGATCCGCGAGGACGGTTTCAGCGCCATCTGGGCAGGTGCGGTGAAACGCGTCGGCCGGGTCGAGACCGACATCCGGGCGGAACAGAAGGCGCGACCGCTGCTCGACCGGTGGTGGGCCGCGCTGTGCCCGGAACTCGAGCGCGTCGAGGTGCCCGCGTTGGTCTGCGCGAGCTTTTCCGACCACCGCCTCCACTCCCGGGGTTCGTTCGAGGCGTGGCGGCGGCTGGGCTCCCGGCACAAGTGGCTCTACACCCACCGTGGTGGCAAGTGGTCCACCTACTACTCCGCGGAGGCCGCCGCGACCCGCGAGGCGTTCTTCGACTGGGCCCTCAAGGGCAGGCACAACGGGTGGGCCGACCGGCCCGCGGTCCGCCTCGAGATCCGGGACCGGGGCGACCGGATCGCCGAGGTGCGGGAGACCGCGGAGTTCCCGCCGGCCGGGGTCCGTACGCGATCGCTGGCCCTGGACGCCGGGACCGGACGGATGGGTGAGGAGCCGCCCGAGGAAGCCGCGGTGGTGACCGTCGGCCGCAGGCGCCCGGCCCGGTTCGCGTGGACCCTGCCCGATGACCTCGACGTGGTCGGACCGGTCGCCCTCCGCCTGCACGTCGAGGTATCCGGTGGCGGCGACGCGCACCTGTTCGCCGGGCTGCGCAAGTTCCACGCCGGCCGGGAGGTCACCTTCGAGGGCAGCTTCGGGTTCGAACGGGACCTGGTCACCACCGGGCTCCTGGCGGCGTCCGCACGCACCGGCGACCCCGCGCTGTCACCGTCGCCCACCCAGCCGGTGCACGCCTTCCGCACGGCGGCGCCCCTCGCCGCCGGCGAGACCGCCGCGGTCGACGTCCCGCTGCTGCCCACCGCCACCCGCTTCTCCGCCGGGGACTGCCTGGTCCTCGAGGTCGCCACCCGCTGGTTCTTCCCCCGCAACCCCGTCACCGGCCAGTTCCCGGCCTGGTACGCGTCCGGTCCGCGCGGCACCGTCCGGCTGCACACCGGGCCGGACCACCCGGCCGCCGTCCTGCTGCCCACGCTGCTCGCGGCGCCGGGCGAGCCACGCGCCGAGCCACGGCCGGGGCGATGAGCGCCCGGTATACGCATGGGCAGCGCAACCGCGATGTGGAGCATGGCCCGAAGCAGGCACATCGGCGGTACACCTACCGACCTTGGTCCCTGGCAGTGGCGGCGAGCGGCATCGACAGTTGTGGTGTGGCAGGAACGACTCACAGGAATCACGGGTGGCTCCCAGCCGTGTCCGCGTCCCGGGTCCGGTGGCGACGTGTCCTGATCGTGCTGGAGGCGGTGACCGGTGTCGCGGCGGTGATCGGCGGTCTGTTGTTGGTGATCGCGCCGGATGGTGCTCTTCTGCGGGCCGATCCCGCCGTGCTGGCCGCGAGCCCGTTTCGAGACTGGCGGCTGCCCGGAGTGCTGCTGGCCGTCCTGGTCGGCTTCGGGTTCCTGGTGACGGCGGTGTGGCAGTCCCGGCGAGGCCGGTGGGCACGGGAGTTGTCCATGTTCGCAGGCGCGGGGCTCGTCGCCTTCGAGTCCGTGGAGTTGGTCTGGCTCGGTTTCCAGCCGTTGGAGGCCGTCTTCGCGGCGGTCGGACTGACGATCATCGCGCTCGCGACCACCCTGGAGGCGTGATCACGGCTCGGTCACGCGCGCGGCCGGCGCCGGCCTGGTCGCGAAGCCGGTGCCCTCAGGAACCCCGCCAGGTCGATCACCGTGAACCGGGTGTACTGCCGGAAGTCCTCCCGTCGTCCTCCCGGCCGCCCTGGCGGCCGGTCCGCTCCTGCAGTTCGTCGATCAGCTCGGAAGCCCTCGCCTTGGTCAGGTCGTCGGGCACGTCGACACCGGCCTCGTGCGCGAGCGTGTTCAGGTACGACTGCTGGGGGCCGGTCATCGGCTCGTCTCCCGTCACCCACTCCTCGGGATCCTTGTCCGGCACAGGCGTGACCATGTTCCCTCCTCTTCTCGAACGCCCGTTCGAGGTACCCGGTGGCGCGGCGGCCTACACATCACAGGGCACGAGACTGCCTGGCTGACGAGGAGACGGATCCCGACTGCCAGGGCCAGGTTGTGCCGGGTGTCACGTTCCGCGTCTGCGTGCGATACCTACCGTAGGACCGTTCGGTGAAAGGAACCGGGATGCGCCGGCCCGCCCTGCTCGTCACGATCGTCGTGGCGCTGGTGGCGTGCGCGCCGGCACCCGCACGACCCGCACCGGTGTCCGACGAGCACGGACTCGCGAGCCACCGGTGAGCCGGCCTGGTCATCGCGAGCTCCTCCGCCGGTTCAGCGGGGGAGTGGCGGTGGTGTCGGGGTCGGGCCCGGCCGGACGATCTTGCTCTCGTCGTGGACCGTGGTGTCGGCGAGCGCGACCCGTGGCTGGGCGTGCGGGTCCTCGCCCGGCGCGAGGCTGTCGACGATGTAGCTGCCTGCCCAGCCGCCGGCCGTGGCGCCGAGGAAACCGCCGATCGCGGTACCCGGGCCGGGAAGCACCGAGCCCATCGCGGCGCCTGCCATGCCGCCGATCGTGGTGCCAACGACACTCACGCCTGCCTTCGCGGCCGCCTTCGGCCAGGACTGCTGGTCCTGGTAGGCGTTCCAGCCCTCGAACCCGAAGGTGATCGCGGTGCCGAGGTATGGCGTGTTCTTGAGGGCGGTGTTCGTGGCCCGCGCCGCCAGTCCCGCGTCCGCGCGCTGCAGCGCACTGAAGCTCGGGTACGCGGTCACCGTGTTCCGCATCGTGTCCGGCAGGTGCCCCAGCCACTTGTCGTACCGGTCGATGCGCTGCTGGTAGGAGTCCGCCATGACCTGGGCCAGGATCTTGTTCGCGGTCGGCGACCCGGTGTTGGCCGCACGGGTGAGGACCGCGCGCTCGTCCGGGGTGAGCGTGGTGATGTCACCGGTCGCCCATCGCTGGAAGAGATCGGCCTCCTTGAGAAAAGCCTGTTGCGCCACCACCGCGTCGGCCCGTGCGCCGCCGAACGACGACACGTAGTTGAGCGCCGCCGCCGTCCCCAGCGACACCTCGGAGGAGATGGTGAAGGCGACCCCGTCGATGTTCTTCTCGCTGATCGGCCCGAGTTCCGCGCGGAGTGCGGCGTGCGCCTCGTCCTCCTTGACGCGCGCGTCCCGCACGCTGTCACTGCAGGTGTTGAACAGCTCCGCCTTCTTGTTGTACGCGTCGGCGAGCGGTACCCACGCCGCCATCTTCGCCTGGTAGTCCCGGTACATGGCGTCCGCGTCCGCCGACGACGACGCCTGGTGGTCGAGGCTGGGCTTCGGTGGCGCGGGCTCCGGCGGGAAGATGAGGCCGTCGACCACCTCGAGTCCGCCGTTCACAGCGGCCTCGCGCGTGGTGAGCATCGTCTCCATGATCTTGGTCAGCGAACCGGCGAAGTCCTTCAGCGCACGCATGGCCTCCTGGCAGGTGAACGCCAGGTCGTCCGCGGTGCGGGCAGGCACCTGACTCACCTTGTCGAAGGCGTCGTGCGCCGGCCCCTCCCAGCCCGACTCGGCCACGGCCCGCGCACCGCGGCTCAGGTCGCCCGCCTTCTGCACCCAGCCCGCGTACGAGTCCAGTGCGTCCGCGGCCTCGACGCAGGTCCCCGGGCTGCCGGCGACGACCGTCATCAGGGGATCGGTCATGGCGTGGCCTCCGTCGTGCGCGTCGGGGCCTTCTCGAGCGGGCCGACGGGACCGCGGTACCCCATGAGGTGGTATTTCCGCATGAACACCATCTCGCCCTTGTTGTTGTTCTCCACTTCGGCGTAGCTGCCGTCCGTCGCGTCGACCTGCTTGGCGATGTCCTCGAAGGTCTGCGCGAGGGTGATACCGAGCAGCACCAGGTTCGCGACGGTGAGACCGACGATCTCCGACGACATCCCGGCGTCGGCCGACGGGATTCGCGCGGCCAGTCCCGTGTCTATCGACCCGGCCGCGACGTAGTTGCCCTCGGCGACCTTCTTCAGCGCCTCCGGGTCGTACCTGTAGTCCACGATGAAGTCTCTTTCCGGTTGTGCTCTGCCACCGACGCGTCGAACACCACCGAACGCGCGCCGATGTCGTCGGTCAGGCGGCCGAGATGTTCTGCGCGGAAGGACGCCGCCGCGCGCCGGGCACCGAGCTCGGCACGCAGCCGGGCGAGGGTGGAGTAGACGAGCACGAGCGGCCCGTCCAGCCCGTCCTGCCCTTCCGCGACCATCTCGACCATGGCTTTGGCGGTGCCGACCGAGCCGGGGCGGATCGGCACCCACAGCAGCGACGTGTCGGGGACCGTCGTGTCGATCAGCGGCAGGTGGTCGTCGTCCCGCCGGTCCGGCTCCGGGTAGCGCGCCCCGTCGGGATGCCGGAGGTCGACCGCTGCGTAGGCGAACCGGTCGAGGGCTTTCCCGACGGTACGCAGCTCGCGCGCGGTGACCCGGACGAACGGCTGCCCGCTGCCACAGCTTGGGACCATGAGCGCCAGCCGCGTGTACGCCCACACCACGACCTCGTCGCGCAGCGTCTCCCGCACCTCGACGTTGCCCTCCGGCGTCGTCAGCACGTACAGCGGGGTGTCGTCGTCGAGCCCCAGCTCGTCGAGCGGCCGGAGGGCGCGCCGCTCGAACGGCCTGGTCAGGACTCCTCCTCGGTGGTGTCGTCCGACGGCTCGGCCGCGGGCCTGCGCGGTGCGGCGACGGTGGTGGTGGGCGCGCCGCCCTGGCTCTGCTCGCCGATGAACGTCAGCACCTGCTTGACGATCTTGAGGACGCCGACCGCGCCGTCGATGAGCTTCATCAGGTTCTCGCCGCTGGAGAGCAGGGCGGCCATCTTGCCCGCGATCCGGCCCGCGTAGTCGGCGGCGATCTGCACGCACTGCGGGATCGCGGCGGCGATGCTCTGCCCGAACGTCACCGGCGCCGAGGCAATCGCCTGGCTCATGATCGGCACGATCTGGCCGACCGCCTCGTTGATCAGCGCGGTGACGTCGGCGACGGCCTTGGCGACCACCTCGCCAGCACCGATCAGCGCCTTGGCCGAGGTGAGCGAGGTCTCCGCGATCGACAGGACCCCGTCGGCCAGCTCCATGCCCTTGTTCAGGTAGTCCGCCCCGGCCTGGCCGGACCACTCGCTGGTCTCGCTGCCCGCCGTGGCCCGGTACTCCTCGGCAACGGCGGCCCCGTCCTGCGCGGCCCGGTCGAACTCACCCGCGCCGGACGACACCGAGGACGGATCGCCACGCAGCTGGCCGAGCGGTTCATCGAGGAACGACACCATCGGCGTGAGGAAACCCATCCCCGCGCTGTCCAAGGAGGACAGCGGACTGCCGGTCGAGCCGAGCAACTCGACGGAGACCGCGGGCCCACCGGCCAGCTCCGGCGACAGCCACTCCTTGTCGCCAACGGCGTCCTTGGCGATCCGCAGGTCGGCGAGCAACGCGTTGATCTCCACCGCGTCCGGCGTCGTCGTCATCGGCCCTCCTCCACCATGCTCGTCTCGATGCCGGTCAACGTCGTGGCCCGGTCGTCGTCGGTGCGCTGGTAGGAGTCGACCGTCTGCCGGACACCGCCCGCCACCATCTCCACCGCGGACGCGGCGTGGCCGAACGCGGTCAGCGTCTCGGTCATCGCGGTACCCAGCCCGGCGGTGAGGAACTGGGCGAACGAGCCGAGCGACTGCTCGGACAGCGCGCTGGGCAGCCCCGAACCGATCCCGGAGAGCCGGTCGGCGTAGCCGTCGAGCGAGCCGCAGTGCGCACGCAGCTGGTCGGGGTCGAGGCTGAAACCGCCCTGGTTCCCGGTCATCGCACGGCTCCCGCGGGCAGGTGCTGGGTGATCTGCGCCAGCGCGTCGCCGTCGCCGAGGTAGCCCGCCATCACCTCGGCCATCCGCGCGCCCGCCAGCTTCTGGGCCTCCCGTGAGGTCGCCACGATGAGCGCGGCGAGGACGTCGGCCTCGAGCTTGCGGGCCGTGGGTGTCAGGGTGATGTGCTCGAGCACGCCCGCGGCGTTCACCGTCACGGTGACCTCACCGCGCGGCGAGGCCGCGCTCGCCCCGACCCCGCGCAGGCTCGCGCTCGCCGCGCGGGCACTGTGCGCGACGCGATCGAGGCGGTCCCGGTAGTCCGCCAGCCACTGTGCTGGATCCATGGTGTTCCCCTTATCTCTCTCCTGTGTTTCCCCGAGCGCTAGGCGCGGGCGAGTGCGGCCGCCTCGCGGGTGAGGCGGACGAGCTCGCCGCGCCGCAACGGGTTGACGCTCACCCACCCCTGGTCGTCGCGGCTCACCCGGACCCGCCCCCGTGGACTGTCCAGCCACGACACCTCGAACCGGCGGGACACGGCGGTGCCGGACCGCCGGGTGACGCCGAGCTGACCACGGCCGGTCAGTGTCGGGAGCAGGTCGACGAGCTCGTCGACCACGGCCTCGTCGCCGCCGCACTCGCGGACCAGTTCGCGCACGTACCGCCGGGTGGCCGGGGTGTCGGCCGTGTTGCCGACCAGCCGCAGGGCGTCGCCGATGACGCCGGGCGGCAGCGTGACCGGCATGGCCGACGCCGCCGGGACGTCCGGGACCAGGCCGGCGAACTCGTCGGCCAGCGCGGCCGCCGGGACCCGCCCGGCCAGGACGGTGTCCGCCTGCCCGGCGAGCGACTGGCGGCACAGCATCGCCTGGTTCCCACAGACCATGGCCACCACGCCGGTCGCCGCTTCGCCGTCGAGCACCACCAGGTCGGCCGCGCTCCGGTACTCGCGCAGCGCGGTCACCACCTCGGCCGCCACGCCTGCCGGGCCGTGCTCGGTGGCCAGGCCGCGCTCGCGCAGCGCGTGCCCGGCCGCGGCGAGCAGCTCGTCCCGCTCGTCGGTGAGCCGGCCGAACGAGGGCACCCGGAGCGGGAACGGGAACGGCACCCCGGCGTGGGTGGCGAGCAGGTCCAGCTCGACGAGTCCGAAGTGGACCTCGTGCCGCTCGGTCGTGGCGGTCATGACCGCGCCCCATGATCGTGCTCACCGGCCGCGCGCACCGCCGACTCGGCCTCGGCCTCCCCCTCGTCGTAGGCCCGCTTGGCGTCGGACAGCGTCGCCTGGAAGGCCTCGACCTCCCGCTGCGCCGCCGCCACCTCCCCGGCCAGGCCGGTCCGCCCGGCGGCCTCCCGCAGCCGCACCGCCAGGTGCACGGCGGGCGGCGCCGTGCCCAGCATCGGCAGCCGCTCGGCCAGCCGGCTCGCGGTCGCGACCAGGTCGCCGGTCAGGTCACCGAGCTTGGTCAGCGTCGAGATCCGCTCCGCGAGCAGATCCGGCTCGACCTGGTATCCCTTGCTCATGCCGCCTCCTCGCTCACTGCGTGGCGCCGCAACGCTGCGCGGGCTCCGCCCCACCGGCACCCTCCGCGGTCGAGGTGGCGCCCTGAACCTCGATGCTCTGCCGGATGGTTCGCTCCGCAAGCTCCGCTCATCGCCGCTCCTCCGGCTCCCCGAGCACCGCCGTGACGGTCGGCTCGTCCACGGCGAACAGCCCGTGGTTGATCGTCGGCATCTGGTTCACGTGCCGCTCGTCCTCCGCGCCGGCGCCGCGCGCGCCGACCGGCGGCACCATCCCGCCGTGCGTGCCCCCACGTGCCGCGGCGGTCTCGCCGAGCGGTCCGCCCGGCATGGCGGGCCCGCCTGCCACGCCGGGTATCGCGCCGACGCGGGCGCCCGGTCCGAGCGGCACGGCGCCACCCGGCCCGCCGCCGCCCGACCCGCCGCCGACCGGTGCGCCGGTGACCGTGCCGGAGCCGGACCGGAGGCCGCCGGCCGGACCGGCGCCGACGAGCCGGTGCCACGGCACGCCGGTGGCCGCCTGGCCCGGGCTGGCATGGCTCGCAGGTGTGGTGGCGGCGGGCAACGGGGCCGCGGCGGGGACCGCGCTCCGCGCGTCGCCGAGCAGCCGGCCGCTGTCGGTCAGGCTGGACTCGTAGGCCTGCATCGCGTGCACGGCCTGCGCCTTCTGCTGGTCGGCCGTGGCGGCGCCGGTGTAGAAGCTGAACTCGCCGCTGCCGACCGCACCGAACGCGGTGCCCATGTCCGAGGTGGTGGCCGCGCTGGGGGTGGTCGTCGAGGCGGTGGCCGGGTTCCAGGCCGGCACCCCGGACGGTGACCACGACGGCAGCGACGACCGCATCGAGTCCATCGAGTCCCGCATCGACGTCTGCATCGCGGTCACGTACGACTGCATCGACGACACGTACGACTGCATCGACGACACGGACGACGAACTCGGCGCGGCTGGCGCCGTCGGCGTGCTCGGCGCAGGTGGGGCCGTGAGGCCGGGCATGGCGGTGAACGGTGCCGCCGGGCTGCCGGGTGGCGGCGGCATCCGGGCCCTGGCCGTGGCCAGCGCGTCGGCGGCCTGTTGTGCGGCCAGCCCGCCCGCGTTGGCCATCTCGCTGATCTTCTCCACCCGCGCGGCCAGCGTCTCCAGCCGCTTGGCAGCCTCCTCCGCACTCCGGCCCTGCCAGCTGTCCAGTAGCGCCACGCTCTGCTCACGCAGCACCTCGGCGTGTGTGGCCAGTGCGGCGCGGTGCCTGGCCCACTCGGTGGCGACCGTGCTGACGTCCGCGACGTCGGCGTCCTGCCACAGCATCTGGTACAGCTCGTCGTGGCTGTAGGCCTCCCAGTTCACCCCGCCTTCGGCAGGCGGCTCGGTGAAGTACCGCTCCCAGGCGTCTGACACCCCGTGTCCCCTTCCGCAGATCCCCGTCCCGGTGCCACCAGGTTGCGTCTCGGCGGTGGAAGAGGGACAGGCAAAGGCGGCGGCCATATCTGGCCGGTCGCTCTGACCAGGGCAAACGGCTCAGCGGCCGGTTCGGTAGGCCTGCTTCAGATGATCTTGGAGGCGGGCGTGCCGGAACTGGTAGACCGCGCCAGCCCTGCGCAGCACCCCCCGCCGGTAGGCGTCCTCGAGGAACTCCGGCAGCGTCCACGGCAGCCGCCCGTTCACCGGCAGCCACACCCGCGCGAACACCATCCAGGTGCCCCACGCGGTCAGGCTGGACGCGCCGAGGCTGATCGCGAGGCCGAGCACCAGCCCGTAGGACAGGCCGTACGCCAACCCGAACCGGGGCCCGTGCAGCACCGCGACCATGGCCGTGTACGTGAGCCAGGTCATCAGCCCCAACGCCAGTGACTGGACCACGACGGTCCTGCGGTTGGTGTTCAGCAGGTCCACGGGGCTCCCCGCCGAGCTGATGTCCACCGGTGCCTCGAAGTTGGCCATCACGCCCCAGACGAGGCCCCACACGACACCGAACACCAGCCCGAACAGCACGACCACCGCGGTCGTGTCGCCGATCCGGCCGACTATCCAGAACGTCGCGCCCAGCTCACGCGCGATGCCGAGGCCGATGCCGAGCCCCACCCCGACGGCGAGCCCGACCGCGAACCGGCGCAGGACCGGGCTCCGGCGTGCCACCCGCAGCCGGAGCCGCACCCTGGAGGGTTCGAACACGGTGCTGCGGAACGCGAGCGAGGCGCCGTGTGCCAGGCCGACGGTCATGCCCACCGCGAGCGCCTCCATCGGCCCGGCGGCGAGCGCGGCGGACAGGCCGCCGCCGAGTCCGGCACTGGCCGTACCGACCCCGACGGTGTGGATCAGGCCGATGACGAGTGCGGCGGGAAGGCCGACGGCGATGCCGAGCACCAGCCCGCTCACCACCATCCGCAGCCAGCCCGGCATCCGGTCGCCGAGCTGCCACCAGGCGAGGTCGTGCGTGCGGAGCCGGTCGAGGTGGTGGGCGAGGAAGCCGAGCCAGTGCTCGACGCGGTCCTCGTCGTGGGTGTACCGGCCAGGTTCGCGCCGGTACACGGTCGGCACGAAGCTGCCGAGCAGGTGCCGCTCGATCGCCTCCCGGGTGCCGAAACGGCCGGTTTCCAGCAGCTGGGCCGGGTCGTGCTCGGGGGTGTCGCTGTAGATCGTCCTGGCGAGGCTCACCATCAGCGGCGTGGTCAGCACGGCCGCGAGGTCGCCGTCCGGGTGGTCGCGCACGTGCGCGAGGACCGGTTCCCACACCGTGCCTGCCGCGCCTTGCCGCCGGGTCGTGCGTGGCAGGTAGCTTGCGAGGTCGTCGGCGGTCAGGTCGGTGAGCACGACCGCGGCGGCCGCCGTGAGCACGTCGGTCGACTCGACCGCGGCCTGGTACTCGTCCACCCGGCTGGTCACCAGCAACGGCAGGGTGGTGGCGTTCAACGCGGCCAACGCCGCCCGGTGCAAACCCGCCGCGATCTCGTCGAACCCATCCAGCACCGGCAGGATCCGCCCCGACTCCACCAACGCCGCCGCCAACGTCGACCCGCCGGGACCGGGCGCGTCGAGCCCCGGGTGGTCGCGCAGGAGCTGCTCGATCAGCCAGTCCCGCAGGGCCGTCGTGCCGGGGTGCCACGAGCCGACGCTGAAGATCACCGGTACCGGGTCGCCGGGCGCGCTCACGTCGAGCAGGCCGAGCACGAAGCGCATCGTGAGGATGGTCTTGCCCGACCCGGCCCGGCCGAGCACCACCAGCCGTCCCGACGGAATGCGCTGGTACACCCGCACGATCTCGTCCAGGCTGCCGGCCAGTTCCACCGGGCGCACGGTCTCGCCCGGTTTGGCCATGCCGATGTTCGTCCAGGAGTCGAGCAACCCGTCCGGTGCCGCCCGCCACCGGACGGGCAGCGGTATGGGGTCGTGGATCTGCCGCTGCTCCTCCTCGCGGCGCAGCCTGGTGCGCAGCTCGTAGGCGAGCAGGCTCGCGGCCTCGGTCAGCCGGTCGGCACCCGCAGGCACGCGGCGGGGCGAGTCCGCAGGCGGTTGGCTGCCGGCCGCGGCGAGCAGTTCGATTCGGTCGTGCGCGGTGAGGTCGAGCGCCTCCGCGAGCGACTCCACGGTGCGCATCCTGGGGTCGTCGCGTTCGCCGGTCTCCAGCCCGCGGACGGTGCGCACGCCCAGCCCGGACCGCTCGGCCAGCGCCTCCTGGGTCAGTCCCGCCCGCTGCCGGAACTCCCGCAACAGCGGACCGAACTGGTTCGCCACCTGACCCCTTCCGGCTGTCGCACCAGGATCCAACTGTAGCGGCCACCGTCACGGCGCGAGGTACGCCTCCGCCAGGCGGGCGTGCCGGAACTGGCAGACCGCGCCTGCGCGGCGCTCACGGTGACGGACCCCGACGACAGGGCGAAGTTGACTCGGTGGTCGGGCAGGATCTCACGAGGGGCAGGCAAGCCGGCTGCCGCCCGATAGGTGGTTCAGAGACCTGGTGTCCGGCGCGGGGCGCTAGGAGTCTGTCTCGAGGTAGGCGGCGAGGTTCGCCAACGAGGAGGCCAGTCCGGCAGCGTGGTCCTCGGCGGAGATGCCGTCGGGGACGTCGTCGGCGCGGATCTCCACGTGGGTACCGGTGCCGAGGGCGGTGACCTCCCAGGTCATGGTCATCGTGCCGGCGTAGGCGGGGTCGTCGGAGACGAACTCGACCGCCTGTACCACGCGTGCGCCGGGGACGATGTCGACGAATCGTGCTTCCACGACGTCGGAGTCGGGGGTGGCCTTGCCCGGTGAACCCGCGTCCGCGTAGGTCAGGATCAACCGGTACGAGCCGCCCGGGCGTGCGTCGAACCGGTCGAATCTGCCGGTCATCCCGTCGGGTGGTAGCCATGCTGTGAGCGCGTCCGGATCGACGAGGGCGGCGTACACGCGTTCCGGCGGCGCGGGTATCACCCGGGCTCCCGTGTCGGTCCGTGGCACGGCGCCATGCTAGACGATTGATTCCGTGAAGATCATGCGAAGTGGCTTGGGTGTACGGACCGTCGTCGGGCACGACACCCACACCTCTGCGGTCGCCCGAGACGGGGCTGGGCCGGTGCCGTGAATGGGCCGTTCAGGGCGCTCAGCGCCCTGAACGCGCCTTTCAGGGCATCGCAGGCGAGCGGCAAGCCGCGATCGCCCCGGCCCGTGAAGCAGTGACGATCTTCCGCTACCTCGCCGAGTCAGGCCGTGGTCACCAGGACAGCTTGGCGGCAAGCCTGATCAACCTCAGTAGCCAGCTCGCCGACGCAGGCGACAAGCAAGGCGCACTCGGGCCCGCACGTGAGGCGCTAGCCATCCGCAGGGAGCTCGCTGAAGCCGATCCACTGACCTTCCGGCCACATCTGGCCACCGCCTTGCAGAACTTCGGCGTGCGACTCTGTGAAGCCGGGCACCCGCGAGACGCGGTCGAACCGGTCGGCGAAGCGGTGGCATTGCTTGGCGAGCTCGTTGAATCCAACGCCGCCGAGTTCGCCCCCAAGTTGGCACTGGCGCTCAACAACTACGGCAACCTGTTGGCAGCGGCGGGCAGGGTGGAAACGGCTGCCGGCCCGGCCCGGGAAGCCGTTGCGCTCTACCGGAAACTCGTGACGTCGGATCCCGTCGCGCACCGCGCCGAACTGGCCCGTAGCCTGAGCAATCTGGGGCTCTGGCTGGCGCACAACGGCGATGTGACGGCGAGCTTGGCTCCCGCCGAAGAGGCGGTGGCCCGCTACCGCGAGGTCGCCGCGGTCGATCCGGACGCCTTCCGGCCGGAACTCGCCAGGTGCCTGGCCGTCCTCGGGACCGCCTTCAGCCGAGCCGGTCGTGGGCAAGCAGCTCTTGATGCTGTTGGCGAGGCAGTCGTGCTCTACCGGGAACTGGCCGCGGCCGATCCCGCGTCGGTTCGCTCCGGCTTGGCGGCCAGTCTGGACGACCTGAGCCAATACCAGGCGAACCAAGGAGCTGCACACGCCGCGCTTGCCACAGCAGAGGAAGCTGTCGGCCTCTACCGCGAGCTCATCGGAACCGACCCCCTGGTGCACCGCCCGAGGCTTGGCAGCGCATTGGACCGGCTCAGCCGTCGACTGCACATGACAGCCAGCAGACCGGCCGCCGTTGCCGTCGCGCGGGAAGCCGTCGCCCTGCAACGCGAACTCTCCGAAAACGACCCTGACTGCCGTCAGAGTCTCGCGGAGGCATTGCACAATCTGTCCGTTCTCCTCATGTGTGTCGGCGCTGAGGAAGCCGGTCGCGCCGCGCTGGCAGAAGCAGCAGCGATGACAAGCGAAATCACTGGCGACAAGCCCACCTTCCACGTAGCGATCGAGCGTGGCCTGTGGGGAATCGCCTGGACGAGGTCGGACAAGGACCGGCTGCGAGCCTCGTACGTGGAGAAGCCCGACAAGAATTGACGAAGCCCCACAGCACAACGCCGCACCGAGGTCACCTACCACGGGCCGGGCGCATCCGCGTGGCCGCTTTCCGAGCAGGAGACCGGCGTGGTCAACACCGCTGACGTGTGTCGCAGGAGTGGTTCGTGTCGGCGACATCCTGCTCGCGGGTGTCGATTCAGTCCGCGGCCGCGGCAACGACCGATCGGTCGAGTGCCGCGGCCAAACTCGCCCTGGCAACCGCGTCCGCGTCGCTGAGGATGACGGAGTTCACGCCGGGCCGGATACCCGCCGCGGTGATCCAGTGCACTGTTTCGGTTGGTACGCCGAAGGCGAAGCGACGCGGGTTCGGGGACCCGTCGGCGTCCACGAGGTGATAGGGACGCTGGGTCACCGCCAGGCCGCCGGTCGGGTACGAGCCGCCGTCGCGGATCGGGATCCGATGCAGCCTGGACTCCCCGCGGGCCAGCAGATTGCGGACCAGCGGATCGGTCGTGTGGCGCAGGTCGGTTTCCGGGAGGCGCGCGTCGATCAGCGTGGTGGCCTGTTCTCGCACGTCTGGGAACATCAGCGAGGTGGCCACGAAGCGGTGGGTGCTCACGTCCTGCGTCACAACCAGACCTGGGCCCATCACCGAGACCACACCGGCGTCGATCAGCGCGCCAAGCTCCTCGACCCGTTGCGCGGGCGGGCCGATCGACACGTACGCGTTCAGCGGCATGTACCACCGTTGCAGGTCGTCGCGGTAGGAGTCGCCGGAAAGCCCGCCGTGGTCGACCACGAGACGTATCTCGTTGCGTAGATCACGCAACACGTCCAGCGCGGCTTTGGGGGCACTCTGCACGTTGCCCAGCCGTGCCTCGGCGACGTCACCGTCCAGGTAGGACCTCAGCCAGTCGCGGAACTCCGCGGTGGAACGCAGCTCTGACCCACCGTACGGCCGGGCGACTCGGTGCCAGTCCCACCGCTCGTCGTCGGCGATACCGGCGCTGGACAGCAGCCTCTGCTCGGCTGCCGACGGCTCGGTGCCGAACGGGTCGCCGCCTGCCCGGGCGCTACCTTCCGCCGCGGTCGTCGTGAAACAGTGCAGGAAGGCCGCGGCGTCGCAGACACAGTTCCGCTCGCGCACCAGTGTGCTGTAGTACACCGCGCGTACCTCGAGGTCGATCAACGGCCACACGTCGCGCCGGAAGTTGACCGGCCGGCCCTGATCCGCCTGTGCCCGCAGCCCGGCGATCACCTTCTCGGTGAGGAAGACCGGCCGGTGCCTGCCGGTCGCTCCCTTCTGGTTCTCGCCGCGTGCCTGATAGGGGACGCCCCGTCGTGATCCGGTGACCAGTCGCGGTTCCGCGGCCGAGCGCAGGTAGGTCAGCGAGCCGTCCGCGCGCCGCGAGAACACGCCGCCCCGGCCGATGGTCAGCAGCGCCATGTAGTCGAAGAAGGTGAGCCCCATGCCGCGCAGGATGGTGACCTCGCCGGCCCCGATGGCGTCGAGGGACACGTCGGCGGGGTTGCCCGGCGGCAGGTAGCGCAGGGTGTGTTCGTCGGCGAACCGGCTCAGCACGACCTGCGCCCTGGTCGGCTGGGTCGGCAGGTGTCCCTGTGCCAGCACCACGGCATCGAGCTGGTCGATCGTGGCGCCGCCGGTCAACCGGACCACCTGCGAACCGTCCTCGGACTCGCGCAGGTCCATCGCGTTGTCGTTGTGCAGGTGGATCGCGACCACCGGCGGTGCCGTGCGCACCACGCGGTGCAGTGTCCAGTTGAGATAGTGGCCGTAGAACGATCGCGATGGGTACGAGTCGGGTCCGAGTCGCGCCGCCTCCCGGCGCACGGTGTCCGGGACCTCCGGCGGCGCATCGACCAGGGCGAGGGACCTGGCCCACTCGTGCAGACTCGGCCCAGGTGCCACCGGGCCGGCGCAGGTCACGCTGTCGTCGACGAACATGCTGATCTGTGCGGCCACCGTGTTCATCAGCAGCTCCGGGTCCTGACTGTCCCGCCACACCCCGCCGCCCTCGCCCGCACGCGGATCCACCAGATGCACCACAAGGTCATGGCCCGTCGGCAGGCACCCGGTCGCGTTGGCGCAGATCCTCTCCAGTACGGACAGTCCTCGCGGGCCGAGACCGATGACGCAGACCTGGATGGTCCTCGTCCGCATCCGGCACCTCCTCGGACAGTCCTGCTGGTCGGATCGTTCGCAACGGTGTTCCGGCCGGGTCACCGGGGTGCGGCCACCAGCAGGCTGGTCTCCAGAGCCAGTTCGTGCACCGACTCCACGCGAAGTCCCGCACCGTCCAGAATGGACGCGTAACCGGCGGGGGTGCGTTCCCGGCCGCCCGCCATCATCAGTAGGTGCAGGTCGTACAGCAGCGGCAACACCGCGGAGCCCCCGTCGGGGATCATTCGCTCGACGATCAGCAGCCGGGCGGCGGTGCTGGTCATGGCACGACGGACGTTGCTCAGCAACGTGATGCAGTCGTCGTCCTCCCAGTCCTGCAGGATGCGGGAGAGCAGGTAGGCGTCGGAACCAGACGGTACGGACTCGAAGATGTCGCCGGCCACCACCTCGTAGCGACCTGGCTCGACGGTGGAGCTCAGATGCGCCTCGGCAACCGTCAACATGTGTTCGCGGTCGAGCAGCACACCGTGCAGTCCGGGGTTGGCGCGCAGGACGGTGGACAGCAGCAGTCCGCTGCCGCCGGCCAGGTCCGTCACCGTCTTGCAACCGGAGAAGTCGTACACCGCAGGCACGTCGGAGAAGAAGACGCTGCCGGCGTTCATCGCGCTCAGGAACTTCGGCCCCGCCTCCGGCTCTTCGGCGAGATACTCGTGCAAGGTCTTGCCGAACGCGTCCTCGAATCCCGCGTGACCGGTGCGTATCGCGGTCGCCGCCGAGCCCCAGGCTCGGTGGAACTCCTCGCCGTACATCAGACACATGTCCCGCATCGATCCCGGCTCGTCGCTGCGCAGTAGTTGGGACACCGGGGTCAGCCGGTAGCCGGTGCGGTCGTCGCCTGCGAAGACGTCCAGCGCGGTCAGCAGCCGCATCAGCCGGATGATGCCGTCCGGGGCCGCGTCGGCCTCGGCGGCCAGGGCGGCGCTGGTGGTGTGCCCGGCCGCGACGTGATCGGGCAGCCGAAGCACCGTCGCCGCGTACAGGGCCTGGGTCCGCCAGGTCCCGGTGGCGATGTCGACCACGGTGCGGGCAGGGGTCTGCTGTGTCATGGGTTCCTCTTCGGGACTATTCGGTGGCTGACGTGGTCAACCGGATGTCGATCGCCGTGCCCGGCGGAGCGTGCTCGCTGAGCAGATGCCGGTGGCGGTCGCGCAGTACCCTTTTGAGCACCTTCCCGGTGACGCCGACCGGCAGGTCCGCGCGGCTCTCGGCGACCACTACCGCCGCCAGCAGCGCCATACCGGCGAGTGCCAGGACGCGGTTGCACCGTGCCAGGACGTCCTGCGGCGTCGGACCTCCGCCCTTGAAGAGCACCACCGCGACCGGCCGCGACCGGCCGACCGCGAACGGGTCGTCCACCGCGACCACGGCCGCGTCGAACGCACCGGTCTCGCTCAGCACGATTTCCTCCAGTGGCAGGCTGTAGGTCGGGCCTGCCACCGTGTGGATCGCGTCCGGAGTCCGGTCGAGGTGGTACCACGTGCCATCGGCGTCGCGGCGGACCACGTCGCCGGTGAAGAAGTATCCGCCGGCGCGGGCCTGCGCGGTGAGGGCTGGGTCGTTGACATAGCCCGGGGTGACGCTCGGGGTGCGCACCCCGAGCAGACCGGCCTGGCCGTCCGGGAGCTCGTTGCCCAGCTCGTCGAGTACGGCGGCCCGGCTCACCACCTTCACCGGCCTGCCGATGACCCGTCCGTACCGAGTGGACTCCCTGGTGTAGGCGTGCTTGAACAACACCATGCCCATCTCCGATGATCCCAGACCATCCACATAGGTCGAGCCGGCAGCCGGGCCGAGCGCGACGAGCGGCCGGATGTGCCGCTCGTGCGATGCGTCACCCATGCCCATCCAGGTGTGGACGCTCGTCCTGGCCGCCGGGGAGAGTGTCTCGATGGCCAGGTCGGCCAGCGAGAGTGGGAAGGCGATGACCACGGTCGGAGTGAACGCGTTCATCGCCACTGCCACCGCGGCGCCGGAGGGATCGTCGATCATCAGCGTGGGCAGGCCGAGCAGCACCGCGAGGCTCAGGTAGCTGATTCCGGCGGAATGACTGTGTGGCAACGCGGTCAGCATCCGGTCGGTGGTCGCCGACGGGAACTTCCACAGGCGTTCCCGTTTGCCGACGGAGAACGTGTGGTGGGCGAACAGGGTGGGTTTCGGTGTTCCGGTGGTGCCGGAGGAGTGCGAGATGAGGACGAGATCGTCGAGTCGGTGGTGGTGCCGGTGCTCGGCGTGGTCCTTGGCCGAGGTGGCTTCTCGCTCGACCGTATCGACGTCGGCGGTGGTAAGGGGCTCATCGCCCTCGTGGTCCGCGGTCGCCCTGATCGCGGTGAGCCTGGTCGTGTCGGCCAGCACCATCGCGGTGTCGGTGCGCCGGAAGTAGTCGGCGGCGGCCGCGGGGTCCAGGTTGGGGTTGGCCAGTACGGTGACCCCGCCGAGACTCGTGATCGCTATGTGGTGCAGGAACGCGCGCAGACCGTCCGATGTGTACACCCCGATCCGGGTGCCGTGGCCGACGTCGTGCGCCAGGTACCAGTTCGCACAGCGCAGCACGCGTTCGCGCAGGGTCCTCAGGGACAGACCGGTGAGGCCGTCGGGCCCGGACCGGAACAAGATCGGCCGATCGAGGTCGTCGGCGACAGCGCAGACCCGCCAGAAGAAGTTCCCCGCGCCGAGGTCGCCGTCCATGGACAGCCGCAGCCTCTGGACGATGGATCGGTGGGTGCCGAACAGGTACATGGCGTTCCCTTGAGGAGGAAATGTCTCGGGAGCTGGATGCCGTCGACGTTACGGCGCGCGGGCCGCGGTACCGCTCTGGTTCTTGCCCTGTACCGGCCGCAACGGATCCGGCCGCCGCGGTGTTCCACCGTATGCACACCTGACGGCGTATCCGGGAGAGAGACCTTGTGATGGACATCAGCCTGCTCGGTCCGTTGCGTCTCGGCGACGGTGACCTCGATGTCACTCCATCGGCCCCCAAACAGCGCCAGTTGCTGGCCCTGCTGCTGCTCAACGCCAACAGCACGGTGTCGGTCGACGAGTGCATTCGTGAGCTCTGGGACGGCAACTCGCCTGCCGGTGCGCTCGCGACCGTGCACGCGCACATGACACAGCTGCGCAAGGTGCTGGCGTCAGCGCCGTCCGGTGCCGGCCGGCTGATGACCCACGGCCGGGGATATGTGTTCGCGGCCGAGCGTGGCGAGATCGACGTCACCGTCTTCGCCGACCGGATGCGGGCGGCCGACGTCGCGAGGTCCGCGCACCACCTGAGTGCGTCGGCGCGGCTGGTCGGTGCCGCACTCGAGCTGTGGCAGGCGGTGGTGTTGGTGGACGTGTTGTCGGGACCCGTGTCCAGCGTGCTGCGCGACGGTCTGGCTCGGCGCCGGATGGACGCACTGTGCCTGCGCATCGACCTCGACCTCGAACTCAGCAGGCATCATGAGCTGCTCGGTGAGCTGGGTGCGCTGAGTTACCGGCACCCGGCCGACGAACGGCTGCAGGTGCGGCTGATGACCGCGCTCTACCGCTGTGGCAGGCAGGTCGACGCGTTGGCGGTGTACCGGCGGCTGTGCGCGGTGCTGCGTGCCGAACACGGGATCGTGCCGTCGGCAGGCGCATCCGGTGTGCAGACGGCCATTCTGTCCGCCGATCCGAGACTGGACGGCCCGATCGCCGGCACCGGTATGTCCTTGGACCTGATGACCTGCGCCTGAGGTTCGTCGCGTACTCAGCCGGCGTTGCCTGCGACCGCGTCCCGCAGCACCATCAGGCCGGAACCGGCGTCGGCGGTGACCGAGGTGTCGCGGTCGCGCAGGGCCGCCCGGATTCGCTGACGCAGCACGGTACCGCGGACGTCGTCAGGCAACGCGCGGGCCGCCAGCGGCGGTTCGGCCAGGAACAGCGCCTCGTCCACCTGCGCGGCGAATGCCTCGCTCGCCTCGCTGATCGCCGCATGGGGAAACCAGCGCCGCAGTTGGTGCAGCAGAGTGCCCACATCCTCGCCGAGCAGGACCGCGCACACACCGCGATCGGCCGCGGCGACGAGTGCGAAGCCCATGGAGCACCGCGCGACGTGGCGATGGACGCGGGTTCCCTCGCCGCCCGCGCGGAAGCTCATCGGCGTCATGCCCAGGATCTCCGGGGAGGTGGCGTAGAAGCGGCCGTTGGAGTTGAAACCGGCATCGTAGATCGCGCTGGTGACGCTGTCGGCCCTGGACAGTTCGGCCCGCATGCGCTGCGAGCGGCAGGCGGTGATGTAGGAGTGTGGTGTCAGGCCCGTCATCGCCCTGAAGACACGGTGGAAGTGGAACCGGCTGAACCCGGCGGCGTCGGCCAGGTCGTCCAGGCTGGGCGCGTCGTGCATGTTCTCGATGACCCGGCAGGCCCGTACCACTGCCGCCGTGTGCCGCTCGTGCAGGGTCGACTGGTCGGGCCGGCACCGAAGGCACGGGCGGAACCCGGCGGCTTCCGCCTCGACGGTGGTGTCGAAGATCAGCAGTGGGTCCCGCGCGGGTGGCCTCGTGACGCATGACGGTCTGTTGTAGACATCCGTGGTCGGCACCGCGTAGTAGAACGTTCCGTCCGCACGGCGGTCGCGCTGGTCGACGGCCCGCCTGCGATCGTCGTACACGGTGGTCATGGTGTGCCTCCACCGGCCGGTCGGAAGCCCGTCGCCCGGATGAGCCCCCTGGTGCGCAAGGACTTGCCGTTGGCGGTCCGCGGTAGGGAGGAGACCACGTGGCAGCGTGCGGGGGTGTTCGTCTCTCCCATGAGCCGCCTGCACCACTCCATCAGGTTTATGTGATCCAGACCCGGTGAGCCGGAGACATGGGCCTCGATGGCGTCGACGCCGGTCACGACCGCCTCGTCGACGTCCCGGTGCGAACGCAGGACCCGCTCGATCTCCAGGAGGTCGGCCTCCGGGTACCTGTCCGCTCGCTCGTCACCCGACCGGCCGCACAGCCGCAGGACCCCGGTTTCCGGGTCCGGCACCACGCGGTCCTGTGTGGACATCCAGCCGCCGAACCACGGCTGCGCCTCGGTCAGGTAGGGCGACTGTGCCAGGTGGACCTCCAGCTCGCCGTCCTCGATCCGCACCCGGACGCCGGGCACCGGGAGGCCGACGTTCGGCGGGGGGTGCGCGCCCGCCAGGTCGGTGGCGATGATGCCGGCCTCTGTCGTGCCGTACACCTGCCCGATCCGCACCCCGTAGCGGCGCGCGAATCGCGCGAACACGCTGGGGTTGAGCACCTCGCCGCCGGAGATGGCGACGCGCAGCTCGGGCAGCACGTGCGTGCCGGGCACCGCGCTGAGGAGTTCGAAGTGGCGGGGGGTTCCGATCAGCACCTGAGCGTCGCGTGCGGTGAGCAGCAGCCGCTCGGGCACGAGCGAGGTCGGGAACACCAGGGTGGCCGCCCGGTCGAGGCCGTGCAGCACACCCCCGATCAGCTCGAAGGAGTGCGCCCAGGAGCTGAGGATCAGCACCTGCTCGCCCGGCCGTGGCATCGCGTCCAGGGCCGCCAGCCGGTCCACCTCGGTGAGCAGCGAGTCAGGGGTCCGGCCGATGATCTTGCCCTGGCCGGTGGTCCCGGAGGACAGGTGCACGAGGCAGTGGTCGGTGACGGCGGGCTCGCCGTCCGGCAGCGGGCGGACCAGCACCTCGCACTCGTCGGTGAACGGCCTGTTCATCCTGTTCGAGCCGCCGAAGGTCATGTGGAACTGCGGCCGGGTCCGGGCGTGCACCACGGCCCGGTCCTCGCGTGCCAGCCGCTGCTCCAGCATGGTCACCTGTGCGCCGAGCGACCACAGCGCGAACACCGACCACAGCTGGGTGAAGCTCGGGGTGCCGTGCAGGGACACGGTACTGCGCGCCCCGATGCCCTGATGGCCGTACACCTTGCGCAGCCACGCGACCTCGGTTCGCATCCGGCCCGCTGTGACCGTGCTCGCCCCGCGCGCCCACGGCGTGTCGTCCGCGCTGCGGCCAAGCAGATCCTCGCCCCACCAGGAGGACGTGGGTACGCCCCGGCCGGGCTCGCCACGCCGGTTCGGTGCGGCGAGACCGGAGGCGGTCACTTCTCCACGCAGAATTCGCCGACCGGCCAGCCGACATGGCGTTTGTCGGTGGCGACGTAGCCGAGCACCTGGTCGCCGGCCTTGAGCTCGGTGACGTTGCGGACGGTCCCGCCAGGCCCGAGAACCCGCACGTGCCAGTCGTCCTGCACGATCAGGTTCGCCTGCACCCCCTCGGCCGAGGTGGCCTTGATGCTGAGCAGCGGCCGGGACTCGAGCTTGATCCGGCCGACGACGATGCGCCGGGTACGGCCGTCGGCGGCCACACCGAGCACCGCGCTGCCTGCCTTCAGCTCGCTGAGGTAGTTCGTGCGGTTGTCCTGGCCGAACACGTACGAGTGCAGCGCGCCCGCGTTGATCCGGAAGGGCCGGGTCGGCATGTACGGCAGGGGGTGCGTCTCACTGCAACACAGGATGTAGCCGTGGGCGTAGGAGCCGACGAGCATGCCCTCGTCCTCCTCGAAGTGCGAACAGGTGTCGATGCACACCCGGTCGCCGAGGCCGAGGTGCTCGGTCGAGTCCACGGTGAGTGTCGACAGGCTCAGCGGCTCGGTCTTCGTCTGCAACATCGCCATCAGGTCGAACACGTCGTTGGCGTCCCTGGGCGCCAGCAGCACGCCTTCGGAACCCTTCTCCAGGACATCGACGATGATCTTCGCTTCCTCCAGGTTGTCGGCCTGGCAGATCAGCTGCCCCGGTGAGCTGTCCGCCGCGGCGATCACGATCTCGAGCGGGATCTTGGTCGGGTCCTTGAACCGGACCACCGTGTGGGGCAGCGCGATCGCTGCCTCACACGCCAGCGTCAACGACTGGTCGTCGACGACGTCCACCAGGGCGGCGACGTGCTCGTCACCCGCGCGGTGCAGGGCACGCAACCGGTCGAGCCCGGACATGTCCGTCGCGGGGCGCAGCACCACGAGATCCGCTGTCTCCGTGCCCGGCGTGGGTCCCTCCTCGGACAGGAGGACTCTGCGCACGGTGGCGGGGAGCGTGCCCAGCAGGGTCTCGTCGTCGTGCACGATCGCGTCGACCCTGGCATGGATCGCGGCGTCCACCACGGATTCCACCTGAGCCTCGGGCACGCTGCGTACATCGATCCACGCGAACTTCACTTGGTACCTGCCAGTTCTTGTGCCAACTCGGGAACAGGGGGGACATAACGGCCGTGCACGATGGCGGCCAACTGCTGCACCACTCCTCGGGGGGTGTCGTCGGTGAACACGCGCCTGCCCACCGCCAGTCCTCGGCAGCCGACGGCCATCGCCGTGGTCGCGAAGTCGTACAGGTTCATGTCGTGTCCGTCCCCGCCGGCCACCACGACCGGCAGCGCGGAGGCCGCGGTCACCTCGGCCATCCGGGCGGTCGGCGAGGCCAACACGGTCTTGACGAGATCCGCGCCGAGGTCGGCGGCGATGCTGACCATGTGGGCCAGCTGGTCGGGACTGTTCGGATGGATCACCCGGGGGCCACGCAGGTAGATCATGGCGAGCAGCGGCACACCCCACTGGTCACAGGCCGATGCGACCGTGCCGAGGTCGGCGAGTTGGCTCGCCTCGGTGTCGGAGCCGACGTTGACGTGCATGCTCACGGCGTCCGCGCCGAGCCGCAGCGCCTCCTCGACATCGCCGACGAGCACCTTCTCGTCGCTGTCCAGGGCGTGGTCGGTGCTGGCGTTGAGGTGCACTATCAACGCGCAGTCGCCGAGGAGGTCCGGCTGGATCGTGCGGGCTCGTCCTTTGTGGACGATGAGCGCGTCGGCGCCGCCCAGGCAGATGTCACTGATGAGCGTGTTGAAATCAGCCTGGCCGACGATCGGTCCGTCGGCCATGGAATGGTCGAGCGGCACGAACAGATAACGGTTGTCGCGAGGGCGCGACAACCGTGCCATTCGCAGGAGTTTGCCAGTCAATGGCGTTCTGGACATCTCACACCTTGAGTCCTGTCAGTTGAGGGCTGATCACAATGGACGTTCATGCCGTGTCGTCGGCGAGCCGTTTGCGGGCCAGCGTCACGCCGTCGCCGATCGACAACATCACGGCGTCGACGCGTTTGTCGGCGCAGACATGCGCGTTGAACTCGCGCATGGTCCTGGCTGCTTCGGCATCCGGATCCGTGACCACCGTGCCGGCCAGCAGCACCTCGTCGATGACGATGAGGCCGCCGGCGCGCAGGCGCGGTACCAGTTCCTCGTAGTAGTCGAGGTAGCCGGGTTTGTCGGCGCCGAGAAAGGCGAGGTCGTAGACGGGATCGGCGGGAAGGGCGCGCAGTGTCTCGACAGCAGGGCCCAGCCTCGGTTCGATGCGGCCGGACAGTCCCTCCCTCGACCAGGCCTGTCCGGCGGTCTCGCTCCACTCGTGGCTGACGTCGCAGGTGATCAGGCGGCCGTTGGCGGGCAGACCACGAGCGATGCAGAGGGCGGAGTAGCCGGTGAAGGTGCCGATCTCGATGGCGCGCTCCGCGTTCATCAACTGGGTCAGCATGGTCAGGAACGTGCCCTGGTCATGTCCGATCTGTGACTGCGTCCGCTCGCCGGCGGCCGACGTGTGCCGATTCGGATTCCGATGTGCGCCGTCCACCGGACCGCTGTGGTCGAGAACGTAGTCATGGAGTGCGTCGATGGTGGGAATCGGTCTCATGAAACCACCTTCGCAGGCGCCGGTGAAGAAACGAGCGAGAGATGACGCGGAACGGCCACCGCATACCGGTGGTGTCCTTTTCAGACATTGAAATAGGTGGCCTCGGTGTGGTGCACGACGATGGCGTCGGTCGATTGTTCGGGGTGCAACTGGAACTCCTCGGAGAGCTTGACCCCGATTCGCTCGGGTTCGAGCAGTTCGACGATCTTCGCCCGGTCATCGAGGTCGGGACAGGCGCCGTAGCCCAGGGAGAAGCGCGCACCGCGGTAGGCGAGGGTGAAGTAGTCCGCGATGTCCGCCGGATCGTCGGCGGCCAGTGCGCTGCCGTCCGCGAGGCGCAGCTCCTCCCGGATCCGGCGGTGCCAGAGCTCGGCCAGCGCCTCGGTGAGCTGTACGCCGAGCCCGTGGACCTCCAGGTAGTCGCGGTAGTGGTCGTCGGCGAACAGCCCGTTGGCGACGTCGGCCATCGACTGGCCCATGGTGACCAGGCTGAGCCCGACCACATCCACCTCACCGGCTGCCAGCGCGGCGTCCTTGGGCCGGAAGAAGTCCGCGAGGCAGAGACGGCGTTCCCTGCGCTGGCGGGGGAAGCTGAACCGGGTGAGCTCGGGGGCGTCCGGCGCCGGCTCGGTGAGCAGGACCAGGTCGTCGCCGTCGGCGACACAGGGGTAGTACCCGTACGCGACGGCGGCCCCCGCCAGGACTCCTTCGGTGGCGAGCCGCTCCATCCAGTACCGCAGCCTGGGCCGGCCCTCGCTCTCGACCAGTTCCGCGTAGGACGGACCGTCGCCGCCCCGGCTGCCCCGCAGTCCCCACTGGCCCATGAACGTCGCACGCTCGTCGAGCATGGCCGCGTACCGGGCGACGGGGATGCCCCGCACGACCCGGTTGCCCCAGAACGGGGGAGCGGGCAGGGGCAGGTCGGTGGCCACCGCCGAGCGGGTGGGGAGTGACTCGGCGGGGGGCTCGTCCTCGCTCGCACGGGCCGCCCGCTTGGCGGCTATGCGCAGCGAACGCTTTCTGCGGGTCCTGCGCTCGGCCACCTTGGCCTGCTCCTCCTCGTCGAGGGCCGGTGACTCACCACGTTTGGCGCCCATGACGGCCGCCATCAGCCGCAGGCCCTCGAAGGCGTCCCTGGCGTACCGGACGTCGCCGGTGTACAGGTCACCGAGGTCGTTCTCCACGTAGGCACGGGTGAGGGCGGCGCCGCCGAGCAGGACCGGCCAGCGGTCGCCGACGCCGCGGGAGTTCATCTCCCTGAGGTTGTCCTTCATGATCACGGTGGACTTGACCAGCAACCCGGACATGCCGATGACGTCCGCGCCGTGTTCGTCCGCGGCGTCCAGGATGGTGCCGATGGGTTGCTTGGTGCCCAGGTTGACCACGTCGTAGCCGTTGTTGGTGAGGATGATGTCGACCAGGTTCTTGCCGATGTCGTGCACGTCGCCCTTGACCGTGGCGAGCACTATGCGGCCCTTGCCGTCGGCGGCCGTCTTGTCCATGTGCGGCTCGAGACAGGCCACCGCGGCCTTCATGACCTCGGCGGACTGCAGCACGAACGGCAGTTGCATCTGCCCGGAGCCGAACAGCTCGCCGACGGTCTTCATCCCGGACAGCAGCGTCTCGTTGATGATCCGCAACGCCGGCCGCTCGACCAGCGCGGCGTCCAGGTCGGCTGCCAGCCCGTTGCGGTCGCCGTCGACGATGCGCCGCTCCAGCCGTTCGAACAGTGGCAGTGCGGCCAGTTCCTGGGCCCGGCTGGCCTTGGACGAGGCAACCGATGCGCCGTCGAACAGACCCATGAGCTCCTGCAGGGGGTCGTAGCCGTCGCGGCGCCGGTCGTGGATCAGGTCGAGCGCTACGGCGCGCTGCTCGTCCGGGATCCGGGCCAGCGGAAGGATCTTCGCGGCATGCAGGATCGCGGTGTCCAGACCGGCCTGCACACATTCGTGCAGGAAGACGGAGTTGAGCACCTGACGGGCCGCCGGGTTCAACCCGAACGACACGTTGGACACGCCCAGGGTCGTGGTGACCCCGGGATGGCGGTCCTTGAGCAGGCCGATCGCCGAGATGGTCTCGATCGCGTCGCGCCGGACCTCCTCCTGACCGGTGGTGATCGGGAAGGTCAGACAGTCGACGATGATGTCCTCGATCCGCATGCCCCAGTCGCGGACGAGGTCGTCGACGATGCGGGACGCGATCGCCACCTTGTTCTCCGCGGTGCGCGCCTGCCCTTCCTCGTCGATGCACATGACCACGACGGCCGCACCGTGCTCCCGCACGAGCGTCATCGTGCGCTGGAACCGGGACTCCGGTCCGGTCCCGTCCTCGTAGTTCACCGAGTTGACCGTGCACCGGCCACCCAGCCGCTCCAGCCCGGCCGCGATCACCTCGGGCTCGGTCGAGTCGAGCACGATCGGCAGGGTCGACGCCGTCGCCAGCCGGGCGGCGAGCTCGTCCATGTCCCGCACGCCGTCGCGGCCAACGTAGTCGACGCACAGGTCGAGCACGTGCGCTCCGTCGCGGGTCTGCGCTCTGGCGATGTCCACGCAGTCGTCCAGCCTGGCGTCGAGCATCGCGTCCCGGAACGCCTTGGAGCCGTTGGCGTTGGTCCGTTCCCCGATCACCAGCACCGTCGCGTCCTGGGCGAAGGGCACCGCCTGGTACAGCGACGACACGCCCGGCTCCGGGCTCGCCTCGCGTGCTGTCGGCGCGAGGTCGCGGACCGCGTCGACCAGTCGGCGGATGTGCTCGTCGGTCGTTCCGCAGCACCCGCCGACCAGCCGCACGCCGAACTCGGTGACGAACCCGGACAGCGCCACGGCGAGTGCTTCCGGGTCCAGCGGGTACTCCGCGCCGTTCGGACCGAGCTGGGGGAGACCGGCGTTGGGCATCACCGCCAGCGGGATGCGCGCCTGCCTGGCCAGGGTGCGCAGGTGTTCACTCATCTCCGCCGGGCCGGTGGCGCAGTTCAGCCCGATCAGGTCGATGCCCAGCGGCTCGAGGGCGGTCAGGGCCGCGCCGATCTCCGACCCGAGCAGCATGGTCCCGGTCGTCTCCACGGTGACCTCGGTGATGATCGGCACCCCCCGGCCCTCGGTGGCCATGGCGCGCTTCGCGCCGATCACCGCGGCCTTGGTCTGCAGCAGGTCCTGCGAGGTCTCCACGATCACCGCGTCCACCCCGCCGATCAGCAGACCGCGCACCTGGAGCTCGTAGGCGTCCCGCAGTTCGGCGTAGCGGACGTGACCCAGGGACGGCAACTTCGTGCCGGGGCCGACCGACCCGAGCACGAACCGCTGCCGGGTCGCGTCGGTGAACTCGTCGGCCACCTCCCGCGCCAACCGCGCGCCGCTCTCCGACAACTCGAGGATGCGATCGGCGATGCCGTATTCGGCCAGGTTCGCCAGGTTCGCCCCGAAGGTGTTCGTCTCGACGGCATCGGCACCTACCGTCAGGTACCGGCGGTGCAGCTGCTTCACCACATCGGGCCGGGTCACGTTCAGTATCTCGTTGCACCCCTCGAACCCGGCGAAGTCGTCCAGCGACAGGTCGGCCGTCTGCAGCATCGTGCCCATGGCGCCGTCGGCGACGAGTACCCGGTCGGCGAGCGCGTCGAGCAGGGGTGCGCGGGGCGTCTCCGCGACGTCGTGTGGCCGTGGTCGGCTGGTCGTGGTCGATCCGGTCGCCGCCACTGACGTGCGGCGGCCGTCCGTGTGCTCGATCGTCACGTGGTGGCCTCCTGTTTGAGGTCGTCGGCGCGGTCGGTGCGCTCCCACGACAGGTCGAGGTCGAGTCGTCCGAAATGCCCGTAGGCCGCGGTCTGCGCGTAGATCGGCCGTAGCAGGTCCAGGTCACGGATGATCGCCGCGGGCCGCAGGTCGAACACGGCCCGGATCGCGGACAGGATCCGGTCCGGGGCCACGTTCTCGGTGCCGAACGTCTCGACGAACAACCCCACCGGGGCCGCTTTCCCGATGGCGTAGGCCACCTGAACCTCGATGCGGGACGCCAGCCCGGCGGCGACCGCGTTCTTGGCGACCCAGCGCATCGCGTACGCCGCCGATCGGTCCACTTTGGATGGATCCTTGCCGGAGAACGCGCCGCCACCGTGCCTTGCCATCCCGCCGTAGGTGTCCACGATGATCTTGCGGCCGGTCACGCCGGCGTCACCCATCGGCCCGCCGACCACGAACCGGCCGGTCGGGTTGACCAGCAACCGCACCTCCGCCGTGTCCAGCTCCAACTCGTCGATCTCCGGCGACACCACGTGTTCGCGGATGTCGAGCGCGAGGAGCGTGTCCAGGTTCACCCCCTCGGCGTGTTGGCTGGACACCACGACGGTGTCCAGGCGGGTCGCCGTGTGGTGGTCGTACTCGACCGTCACCTGGGTCTTGCCGTCCGGACGCAGGTACGGCATCACCCCTGTCTTGCGGACCGTCGCCATACGACGGGCGAGGCGATGCGCCAGCGCGATCGGCAACGGCATCAGCTCCGGCGTGTCCGTGCAGGCGTAGCCGAACATCAGTCCCTGGTCTCCCGCGCCCTGGCGGTCGATCTCGTCGGAGCCGTGCTGGACGCGCGTCTCGTAGGCGGCGTCCACGCCTTGCGCGATGTCCGGCGACTGGGTCCCGATCGCCACGTTGACGCCGCAGGAGTTCCCGTCGAAACCCTTCGCCGAGGAGTCGTAACCGATATTCAGGATCGTGTTCCGGGCGATGGCCGGGATATCGACGTAGGAATTGGTCGTCACCTCGCCGGCGATATGCACCTGACCGGTCGTCACCAGTGTCTCCACCGCGACCCGCGAGTGCGGATCCGCCTCGATCATCGCGTCGAGAATCGCGTCGCTGACCGCGTCGCATATCTTGTCCGGATGCCCCTCGGCCACGGACTCCGAAGTGAAGAGATTTCTGTGCACGGCGTCCTCCTGGGGGCGCACCCGGCTGGCACGTGGCGATCACCCTGCCGTCCATGGTGTTGGGTCGCGCTGAAAGCTGCCTGGAGGAGCCGGGTGGGTGACGTCGGCCGACAAGATCGGCGCATTTCCCGGCGTGCATTGGGACGATCGGCCCTGGAAAGTACCGCCATACGCCGCTGCCTGATTGTGATCAATCCGCTGACCCGGATGGGAGAACCGTTCTCGGGTATCGTGCACCTGTACGGCCGAATTGGGAGACGGCCGACCTGGGGATCGTGTGTCGCCCGTTAGCAAGAAGGCGAGAACATCGTGGAGTTCGGCGTGCTGGGAGCGCTGCGGCTGGCTCACGGGAACCGCAGTTGTGTGCCGACATCGCCGAAGGGGCGGCAGTTGCTCGCCTTGCTGATGGTCAACGCCAACCAGATGGTTCCGGTGCACGCCTGCGTCGACGAGCTCTGGCAGGCCGACCCGCCCAGGAGTGCCGTGTCCACCCTGCAGACCTACGTGCTGCAGATCCGCCGGTTGCTCCGAGCGGTGCCGACCGTCCGCGGTCAGGAGGTCCTCACCACCCACAACATGAGCTACCAGCTCCACGTCCCTGCGGAAAGCTTCGACCGCGGGATGTTCGAGTCCCTGGTTGGCCGGGCCCGGGCGGCGATCGTCCAGGGTGACGATCGCCGTGCGGCCGAGCTGTTCGACTCCGCGCTCGGTCTGTGGCGCGGGTCGGCGTTGGCCGACGTACCGGACGGCCCGACCATCGCCGTGCACCGGATCGGCCTGGAGGAGACGCGGTTCGGGGTACTGGAGCAGCGCATCGAGGCATATCTGCGCCTTGGCAGGCACCACGAACTGCTGGCGGAGCTGGGTACTCTCGCCGACACCCACCCTCTGCACGAGAACGTGCAGGCCCAGTTCATGGTGGCCCTGTATCGCTCCGGTCGGCAGGCGCAGGCCATCGAGATGTTTCACCGTCTGCGCACACTGCTGTTCGACCAGCTCGGTCTCGACCCGGTGCCGCGGATGCGCCGGCTCTACGAGGCGATCCTCGCCGCGGACCCCATGCTGGAGGTGTCCGCGCTACGGCAGCGCCCCGACCAGCTGCCCGCCTCGGGTGACGGCGGGTGAACGGCTGCGCCGACTCCGCCCGCACCGGGTGACCGTCCGACCTACCGGGGGTCCCCGCACAGGTCGCGCAGTGCGTGGAGGCCACGCGAGACATGGGACTTGGCGGTTCCCTCGGGAAGGTGCATCGCGGTGGCGATCTCGGCGATCGGCAGGCCGACGAAGTGGCGCAGAACCACCGCGAGCCGTTGGTTCTCGGGCAACAGCGCCATGAGTTCGGCCAGCTCGTGGCGGGTCTCGGCCCGTTCGACCTGCTCCTCGACGCTCGCCTCGGCGCTCGGCTTCTCGGGAAGGTCGGCCATCGATATCTGCTGGGGTCGCCTGCTGGCGGTCCGAACGTTGTTGCGCCAGGTGTTGAGCATGATCGTGATCAGCCACGGCGCGGGCCGCAGGGCAAGAATGCGGGATGGCTCGTAGCCGCGGAGCGCGAGATAGGAACGCAGAAACGACTCCGACGCCAACTCCTCGGCCTCCGCGGTCCTGCCACTCACCCGCAGAGCCACCGAGAACACCACTCGTTCGTAGGTCCGGACCAGCTCAGCGAAACCGACGTCCAGATCGTCGACCAGAGCGTCCAGCAGGCTTTCGGCCGGCTCGACCTCAAGCTGGCGACGACGTGACGTCGTGGGGGTTCTGGTCTCGGTGACCGGCATCAGGCGACCGCACCGTTCGGCAAGGCGTGACACACGCCTGGCACGTCGTGCATTACTGGTCCCACGGTCGGCTCCTCTGGCCATGCCGACCGCTGCGGATCCCTCGACGGACCAACGCGACTACCGCGGCGAAACAGTGGCGGCCAGCTTATGGACGGTGAATCGTCGAACGCTGGGTCCAGGCACACTCTCGACGCACAACCCAACCGTAGCACTGCCACGAGGTGGCGGCACGGTCTCACTCGGTTGCCGAGGGGGCGCGGCCGGCTGCCTGTCGGCCCGACGGATGCCGGGTCGCAAGAATCGGAGTGTTCCAGAAGACGCGTCGCGGAATGCTGCACTGCGCGGCATGCCGAGGGAACCGAGCGCGGAAGCGGTTCATCGTGTCCTGTTCGATCCGGCCCTCGTCGTGCCCCCTGATTTCCGCCTGACCGACGATCGGATCCAGGAAGGTGTCGCGCATGGAACGAGATCTGAGTGAGACGGCCCGCCGCCGGTTTCTCGCGGGTGCCGCCGCGGTGGGATCGGCCGCGGTGTTCGGTGCCACGGGCTCGGCAGCCGCCGAGGACAGGGCGATCGATGTCGCGGGGTTCGGCCCGGTCGCGGTCACCCCGAAGGACGGGCGGTACCCGGATCTCGTTCGCGGGCTCAACCAACGGTGGATCGGCAGGCCCAGAGCGGTGTACCTCGTCGGGTCGACCGCGCAGGTGGTGCGGGTCGTGCAGGACACGGTGCGGGAGGGCAAACGGATCTCGGTGCACGGCGGCGGCCACTGCTTCGAGGACTTCGTCTTCAACCCGAAGGTCGAGGTCGTCGTGGACATGTCGGAGATGAAGCGGGTGTATTTCGACGTCGGCCGCAACGCGTTCGCGGTCGAGGCGGGCTCGACCCTGCTGGATGTCTACGAGACACTCTACCGGCTCTGGGGAGTCACGGTGCCCGCCGGTGTCTGCTACAACGTCGGCATGGGTGGCCACATCAGTGGTGGCGGCTGGGGAATGCTGTGCAGACAGTACGGCCTGAGCGTGGACCATCTGTACGCCGTGGAGGTGGTCGTCGTGGACGCCGCCGGCACCGCCCGTGCGGTGGTGGCCACCCGCGAGAGGTCCGACCCGAACCGGGACCTGTGGTGGGCGCACACAGGTGGCGGCGGTGGCAACTTCGGGGTGGTGACCCGCTACTGGTTCCGTTCACCCGGTGCGACCGGAACCGATCCGGCGGCGCTGCTGCCCAGACCACCCTCGGCCGTGCTCGTCAGTGCCGTCTCCTGGCCGTGGCGCGAGATGACCCGCGAGGGCTTCGCCACTCTGGTGAAGAACTTCAGTGTGTGGCACATGGCCAACAGCGCGCCCGGAAACCGTTATGAGGGTCTGTGCGCGTTGCTCACCCTGACCCATCGTTCGCACGGCGAGATCTCCCTGCTCACCCAGTCGGACGCCACCGTCCACGATGCCGAACGGCTGCACGCGGACTTCGTCGCCGCGATCGGCGACGGTGTCGGCATTCCGCGCGGATCGGTGACCGCGCCGTTCGGGGAGCACGGCCCGTTGCCCGAGTTCACCGCCCCGAAACGAATCCCGTGGTTGCAGGCCACCCGGCTGCTCGGCGGCGCGGTCGGTACGGGAGGCAACGTGAACGACCCCTCCCAGCGCGCCGACCACAAGTCGGCCTATCTGCGGGCGAACATCCCCGACCGGCACATCGAGGTGCTCTACGAGAACCTGAACAGTTCCGCCATCGACAATCCCTCCGCGATGGCGCAGTTCCACTCCTTCGGCGGCATGGTCAACGCGACGGCCTCCGGTGCGACGGCCTCCGCGCACCGGGACTCGGCGATGAAGATGGTCATGTACCTGCAGTGGGCGGACCGGGCCGACGACGTCAGATATGTGAGCTGGCTCAGGAACTTCTACCGGGCGCTGTACGCCGACACGGGCGGTGTCCCGGTACCCGACGCGGTGACCGACGGCTGTTACGTCAACTATCCGGACATCGACCTGAGCGATGCCCGCTACAACAGGTCGGGCGTGCCCTGGTACACCCTGTACTACAAGGACAACTACCCACGGCTCCAGCGCGTCAAGGCCAGGTGGGATCCACGGGACACGTTCCGCCACGATCAGTCGATCCGGCTGCCGTAACCCCAGCCACCAGGGCGTGTCCCGGGGAAGATCCGCGGGACACGCCCTACCGCGGGCCGCCGGAGTGGCCAACGACCCGCGCCACCAGTTCGTCCACCTGTTCGGGAAGCCGGTTCCCGCGCCACGCGACGTGCTGATCCGGCCGGATCAGCACGAGGTCCCGTCCGTAGAGGTCGCGCACGAGGTCGTCGGCGACGGCGACGGTGCTGATGGGGATCCCCCGCGCCGCGGCGGCTCCGGCCAGGTTCGCGGCCATCGCCGGGTCACCGCCCAGCCGCAGCAGGGTGAACCCGGGGCCGAACCGGTCGAACAGCGAGCTGTGCCGGCCGTGGGCGTCGTCGAGCCACGCGTGCGGAGCCCGTCCACCCGGCACGCCGGAAGGCGTGTAGGTGGCGAACGCGTCGGACGGCGCGGGCCGGCTCCCGGCCGCCACGATGGGGGACCCGTCGTAGCGCGCACCGAGTTGCACGCCCAGCGTGTCCAGGGTGCGCCCGCCGTACTCGGCCAACTGCCGCCCGGTCTTCTCGCGGGCGGCGGCACCCTCCGCCGAGTCGACCTCCAGGACCGGTGGGCGTGCGATGGCGCCGAGGCCGATGTTCAGGTCGCGGGCGGCGGCCGTGTTGCGCAGCGCTATCGGCCTGCGCTCCACCTCGTACGAGCCGATCAGGCCCGGCCCCGCCCAGCCCTGGATCGCCGCCGCGAGCTTCCAGGCCAGGTTGGCGACGTCGTCGACGCCGGTGTTCATGCCGAACCCGCCGTTGGGGGTGAACAGGTGGGCCGCGTCGCCCGCCAGCAGCAGCCGTCCCGCGCCGAACCGCTCGGCCACGAGCGCGGCTCCCGGTGTCCACATGCGACGGCTCAGCACCTCCACCGCGACGGGCACGCCCGCAGCCGCCTGGACGAGCCGGACGAGGTCGTCGTCACCCTTGTCCGGCTCGACGGAGCTGCTCAGGAGGAAGTACTCGTCGACGCCGTCAAGCGCGATCAGGTTGAGCGCGAGGTCGGCGTTGATCGCCCAGTGGCTCCACGCCCTGCGGTGCCCGAAGAACCCGCCCGCCGGGCTCCGGACGCGTAGATGCGCCGCGGTCGCGCGGCCCCCCAGGATGTCCTGATCGAGCGATCCCGGTCCGCCGTAGCCCACACCGAGCCGTCGACGTACGAAACCGTGCCCGCCGTCGCAGCCGACCACGTACGCGGCCGCCAGCGTCCGCTGCCGGCCATCGCGGGCCGCGGTCACCTCGACGCCGTCCGCGCTCTCGTCGAGCCCGGTGACCTCCCAGCCGTAGCGCGTGTCGATCGCCGGCCTGGTGGCGGCGTGCTCGAACAGCAACCGTTCGACATACATCTGGTTCGCCCGGTGCATCGGCTCCGGCACCTGGTCCGACCGGTCCGCCGTCGCCACGCCGCGCATCGCCTGGCCGGGACCCGGATGTGGTAGCCGGGCAAGGGCGAACCCGGTGTAGCGGGTGAAGAAGGCGATGTCGGCCGAGTGGTCCCATGGCAGGCCGAGCCTGCGCACCTGCGCGGCGAGCCCCAGCCTGCGGTAGTGCTCCATCGTCCTGGCGTTGTGGGTGCTGCCGCGGGGGAGCGTCTGCACCGAGGGCTCCGTGTCGAACACGACGGATCGCACGCCGTGGTGGTCGAGGAACAGTGCGAGCAGCAGCCCGATCGGGCCGCCGCCCACGACGGCGACCGGTGTCGCCGGCGAGCGGTCCATCTCGGGAACTCCGATCGGTCGGCAGTACTCGTCCGGCGCGCCCGGGCTACAGCCGGGTGCCGCCACTGACGTCGATGACCTGGCCGGTGATCCAGCGTGCCTCGTCCGTGGCCAGGAAGGCGACCACGTCCGCGACGTCTTCGGGCTCGCCCACCCGGCCGAACGCCGACTGGGCGGCGGTGTCCGACCATGCCTGCTTGTCGACCCGCAACCACTCCGCGTTGGAGTCCGTGTCGATGAATCCGGGAGCCACCGAGTTCACCGTGATGCCGCGGCTGCCCAGGGCCTTGGCGAGAATGAGGGTGAAGGTGTCCAGCGCGCCCTTCGTGGTGCCGTACACGATGACATCGGTCAGCGCCAGCCGGGTGACGATCGAGGAGATGTTGATGACACGTGCGCCCGGGCGCAGTCGATCGAGACCCTGTTGAATGATGAAGAACGGCGCCCGCACGTTCACGGCGAACATTTTGTCGAAGTCTTCCGAAGTCGCTTCCTCGAAATGGTCGCGCAGGGCGACCCCGACGTTGTTGACGATGATGTCGAGGCCGGTCTCGTCGGGGCCGCTGTACTTGGCCCGCTGCTCGTCGAACTCGGTCCAGAACCGCTCGGCGTCGCCATCGACACCCAGTTCCGCCCCGAACGCGAAAGCCCTGCCGCCCGCGTGCTCGATGGTGTCCACGACTTCCGCCGCTGCCTGCGAGTTGCTCGAGTAGTGCACACCGACCAGCGCGCCGTCGGTGGCGAGGCGACACGCTATTCCCCGGCCGATGCTGCGGCTGCTGCCCGTCACGACCGCGACTTTCCCGGCGAGTCTCTGCACGCTGTCTCCTCACCCAGTCCAACTGGTCGAGCCGATCTCGATTGGTGACCCGAGCGTAAGGTCGAAACGAGTTGCCGGGCACTCTGGTTGTTGCGACGACGGGGTGGATGGCTCTGAACACACGCCGGGCGGCCCCCGAAAACAGGGGCCGCCCGGTGTTGTTCAGAGCGACTTGAGGAAGCCGCCGTCGACCACGAAGTCAGCACCCGTCGTGCTCGCCGAACGTGGCGAGGCCAGCAGTGCGACCACGTCGGCGATCTCCTGCGGATCGACGAGCTTGCCGGTCACCATGTTCATCATCTGCGGTGCCAGGGTGTCCAGCACCGCGTCCCGATCGGCACCGGCCCGCGCGGCGATGATGTCGGCGGCCCCGCCCTCCTCTGTCCACCAAGCCGTGCGCACCCCGCCGGGGGAGATCGTGTTCACCCGGATTCCCTGTGGGCCGTACTCCTCGGTGAGCACCTTGGTCAGGTTGTTGATCCCTGCCTTGGCGGCGCCGTAGTCGACGTTGATCGGCGACGGCTGGCGCCCGTTGCCGGACGAGATGTTGATGATCGAGCCACCGCCTCGCTCGAGCAGCCGCGGGATGGCCGCACGGATCGCGCGAACGACGGCGAAGAGGTTGAACTCGAACATCGCGTGCCAGTCGGCATCGCTCGCGTCGAGGAACGAGGTGCGCGGCAGCGCGATACCCGGCGGTGGTCCACCCGCGTTGTTCACGAGGATGTCCAGCCCGCCGAAGCTCTCGACGGCCTGCGCCACGACCTGCTCTGGTGCCTCGGGATTCATCAGGTCGACCGCGACGTGCACCAGGTTCTCACCCGCGAGCTCGTCAAGCTCCATGGTGCTCTTGCGGGAGGCGGCCACGACCTTGGCCCCCTCCAGCAACAGCGTGCGGGTGACGGCCAGCCCGATGCCCTTCGAAGCACCGGTGACGACGGCCACGCGGTCGGAGAGCTTGAGATCCATGATCTTCCCATCTGCGGTTGTGCCCACCTCGCTCGGTGCGCGGAGCAGAAAGATGCTCGTACCCGGGGAACACCGATGTCGGTGAATCGGTTGCGATTCCGCCCGCCGAATCCGCCTCGGCCGACCCGGAGCGGGCCACAGCAACATACGGAGCGTCTTCGCTGTGGCCGCTCCGTATGTTGCTGTGTCGAAGCACGCGTCGCCGGGAAACGCCCTGCCCTGGCGACCGGACACAGGACCTACCGCAGCAGAGGAGAAATCGATGACCCGGTTGCCATCCAATATGGGCAGACGATTATTTCTGTCGGGATCCGCGGCAGCGGTCGGCGTCGGTGCCGTCGGCGCTGCCGTCGGCACGGTGCCCAACAGCGGCGCGGCACCGGCGGAACCGACGACAGGGGCGTCCGACGCGGTGGTCGTGACGCCGTCCTCCCAGCAGTATCCCGATCTCGTCACCGGAATGAACCAGCGATGGGTGGGCAAACCGGAGGCCGTCTGCCTGGTCTCGACCACCAGGCAGATCGTCGTGGCCGTCCAACGGGCCGTGCGGGCAGGCAAGCGGATCAGCATCCGCAGCGGCGGACACTGCCTGGAGGACTTCGTCTACAACCCCGCCGTCCAGGTGGTACTGGATCTGTCGACCATGAACCGGATCGGGTTCGACCAGGACCGCGATGCCTTCGCGGTCGAACCGGGCGCGACACTGCTCGAGGTGTACGAGAAGCTGTACTCCCTGTGGGGGGTGACGTTGCCAGGGGGCATCTGTTACTCGGTGGGGCTCGGCGGGCACGTCGCAGGCGGTGGCTGGGGCCTGCTGTGCCGAAAGTTCGGCCTGATCGTCGACTACCTGTACGCGGTGGAGGTCGTGGTGGTCGACGCGGCAGGCACCGCTCGCGCGGTCGTCGCCACTCGTGATCCCGAGGACCCCCATCGCGACCTGTGGTGGGCGTTCACCGGTGGTGGCGGTGGCAACTTCGGCGTCGTCACGCGCTACTGGTTCCGCACTCCCGGCGCTACCGGCGGATCGCCGGGCGAGCTGCTGCCCAAGCCGCCGGCTTCGGTACTGCTGAGCGCGATCTCGTGGCCCTGGGCACAGATCGACCGGACGAACTTCGCCGCCCTGCTGAAGAACTACAGCACCTGGCACGTCGCCAACTCCGGCCCGGACAACCCGCGACGCGCACTGGCCAGCTTCCTGATGCTCAACCACAGGTCCAACGGTCAGATCGGTCTGGTCACGCAGGTCGACGCGACCGTGCCGGGCGCGGACCGGATCCTGGCCGAGTGGCTGACCACCATGAACAAGGGGGTGGGTGTCCAACCGGCCGCGCTCACGACGAGGATGGGCGAGTTCTCGGCCATGCCCGAGTTCGCCGCGCCGCGGCGACTGCCCTGGCTGCAGGCGGCACGGTTCCTCGGCACGACGAACGCGACGGTCAACGACCCGACCCTGCGTGGCGACTACAAGTCCGCGTACATGCGCGCCGTCTTCCCCGATCACCAGATCGCGGCGCTCTACAAGCACTTCACGAGTACCGCCATCGACAATCCGGCCGCCGCGCTCGTCGCCAGCTCGTTCGGCGGCAGGGTGAACTCGGTGCCCGCCGGGGCGACGGCGTTTCCGCACCGGGACGCGGCGTTCAAGCTGCTCTGGCAGGTCTGGTGGGGTGACCGGGCCGACGACGCCAGGACCGTTGCCTGGACCCGGGAAAGCTACGGCGAGGTGTACGCGGACACCGGTGGCGTCCCGGTACCCAACGCGGTGACCGACGGCTGCTACGTGAACTATGCCGACACCGACCTGAGCGATCCGGCTTTCAATCGCTCGTCGACTCCCTGGCACACCCTTTACTACAAGGAGAACTATCCCCGGCTGCAGCGGGTCAAGAAGAGGTGGGACCCGCGCGACGTCTTCCGGCACGGGCAGTCCGTCCAGTTGCCCTGACCGAAGGGGTTCCCGCGAGCGACCGGGTCGCGGGAACCCCCCGCTCAGCGTTTGACGGCGAAGGTCAGGCCGTCGGCGAACGGCAGGAGACTCAGGTCGAGCCGCTTGTCGTCGGTGAACCTGAGGTTGAACGCGCGCAGGGCGGTGGTCTCCTCGTCCTGCGCCGAGTCGTCGATCACCGCGCCGTGCCACAGGACGTTGTCGACCACGATCAGTCCTCCGGTGCGCAGCAGTGTCAGTGCCAACTCGAAGTAGGTCTCGTAGTTCTGCTTGTCGGCATCGATGAAGACGAAGTCGTAGGTCTCCGCCGAACCCGACGCCACGAGCTCGGTCAGCGTCGCCACGGCGTCGCCGACGCGCATGTCCACCTTGTCGGTGACCCCGGCCCGTTCGCAGAACTCCATGGCGATCGAGGTCCACTCCGGATTGTCGTCGCAGCCGACGATCGTGCCCCCCTCCGGCAGGGCGAGCGCGGTCGAGATCAGGCTGTAGCCGGTGAAGACACCGACCTCGATGGCGCGCCGCACCCCGAGGGCGCGGACCAGGACGTTGAGGAACTGTCCCTGTTCCGGGGAGATCTGCATGAGCCGCAGCGGCAGCTCGTCGGTCCGCTTGCGCAGCTCACGCAGCACATCGGGTTCGTTCGGGGACACGTCGGCGATGTAGTCCTGGAGCGCATCGGTCAGCTCGACCTGGATTCTCATCCGTGGTTCTCCTTCGGTGGGTCGTTCGACGGTGTGAGACGCGTTCGTACGGGCCTGCCTCATGCCCTGCGCAGGAGGTCGTTCCTGCTCTTCCGGACTTCCGGGAACGAGTCCAGATCGGGCACCCGCCAGCCGTCCAGGTCGTACTCCTCGAGGCACTTGTCCGCGAACCCCCGGTAGGCGTCGAGTTGCCCGCTGGCGGTCTGGGCCATCAGCATGTCGATGCGAATGGCCTCGTGGTTTCCCGAGTAGTTGCGCTCGTACAACTCGTGCCGTCCGCCGAACTCCGTACCGATCGCGTCCCAGAGCAGTTTCATGAGCTTGACCCTGCTCACCGCGTCGTAGCCGTTGGAGCCGCGCACGTACTTGTCGAGGTACGGGCGGATCTCCGGATTCTGGAAGTCCTCGGCGCTGGAGTTGACGTAGATGAGACCGGCCGCGACGTCCTGCTCGATGATCTCCTTGATCCTCGGATAACCGATCGTCATGAACCAGCGGTACGCCATCCCGCAGTCGAGCCGGGGCAGCAGCGCCCCGTTGCGCCACTCCTGCGGGTTGCGTGCGGCGGCGTCGCTCAACGCCCAGAACATGTTCCGCCACGCGATCACCTCGCCGATCCGCGCCTGCACGCCGCGGAAGTCCTTCGTACCGGTGATCTCCACCGCCTTGAGCAGGAGCCCCGCGATGAAGTCGATCTTGACGGCGAGCCGGATGCAGCCGTGGAAGGTCAACCGTTCGAGGAATCCCGACTTGGCGGCGAAGTCGTTGACCTGTTCAGGATCGCCGTAGAGGAAGACGTTCTCCCACGGAATCAGCACCTTGTCCAGGACGAAGATCGTGTCGTTCTCGTCGAGGCGGCTGGAGAGCGGGTAGTCGAAGGGGCTGCCCATGACAGCGGCGGCGGCCGCGTAGGACGGCCGGCAGATCAGCTTGAGACCCGGCGCGGACATCGGCACGGTGGCCACCAGGGCGAACTTCTTCTCCTTCAGCGGAAGTCCGTAGTGCGAGATGAAGTTGAAGTTCGTGATCGCCGATCCGGTCGCCACCACCTTCGCGCCGCTGACCACCAGGCCCGCGTCGGTCTCCTTCTCCACGTGCACGAAGACGTCCTTGACCTCTTCGGCGGGACGGTGCCGGTCCACCGGCGGATGGATGATCGCGTGGTTCCAGTACAGCACCTTTTCCTGCGACTCCCGGTACCAGCGCTGTGCGTTGTCCTGGAACGGTGTGTAGAAGTCGGAGTTCGCGCCGAGTGTGCCGAGGAAGGCCGCCTTGTAGTCGGGGCTGCGGCCCATGAACCCGTAGGTCATCCGCGCCCACTCGGCGATGGCCTCCCGATCTCCTACCAGGTCGTCGACGGTGTGCGGGGTACGGAAGAACTTGTGGGTGTAGCCGTCGCTGCCGGTGTCGGTGGCCGTCGTGAGCACGTCGCGCTTGTCCGGGTCGTGCAGCGCGTTGTACAGCCGGGCGGTCATCAGCGCCGAGTTGCGGAAGGCAGGGTGCCTCGTGACGTCCTCGACCCGCTCGCCGTAGAGGTACACCGCGCGTCCGTCACGCAGGCTTTCCAGGTACTCGTCGCCGGTCATCGGGCGAGTCCGAGCGGCGGGTGCCGCCTGGTTCACTGGTGTCTCTTGGAACAGCGACATGATCAGTCCTTGTGGTTGGGGGCGGAGCGCCTGCCTGCAGCAGGTCGTAGAGCTGCCACGGGCCGGTGGCGGGGTCGTCGAACGAGCCCGCCCACGCGTTCCCGTCGGGTTCGTCGCGCAGGTCACGGAAAGCGCCGCCGTGGAACACCAGCGGCTCACCCGCGCGGTGCTCGAAATACCGGACTTCCCCCACGTACAGAACGTGGTCACCGCCTTCGTACATCGCCCATGGCGAACAGGCCAGGAAGCCAAGGCAGCCGCGCAGTCTCGGCGCGAGGGTGAAATCCTCCCATTCCACCGACACGTCCGGCCTGCTCTTCGCTCCAGCGAAATGCAAACCGAGATCCTGTTGGTCCGCGGCGAGAATGTTGATGCCGAAGGTCGTGTCCCTGAGTCGTTCGCACAGTTGGCTGCGCCGGTTCAGCGACACCATGACCAACGCCGGATCGAGCGAGACCGAGACGAAGGCGTTGACGGTGGCGCCGTGCACGTTGTTCTGGTCGCCGACGGTGACGACGGTGACGCCGGTGGCGAAGTGCCCGAGACAGTCCCGCAGGCCGACAGCCCGTTGGCGGTGGTCGACCGCGTCCGGAGGGCTCCGTCTCGTGCCATCGGACCCGGGCACCGAGTGCTGACCTTGTTCCTGTCGATCCACAGTGGACATCGGTGCGCTGCCACCCTCTCTCTGGCGACTCGACTCACGGTCGCACGGGCCGCTGAAGAATCGAGCTAGTCGGCAACACCGCCGGCGGGAAGCCGGGCTGGTGAGCCGACAGGCAGCAAGAAATGGAGCGCCGGGCCGGAACCCCTTCCGTAACGTGACCGAGGTTGTTCACAACCCCCGTCGTGAGGTGTTGGCCGGCTCGCTGGTCAGCGGTGTTCGGGAGGTCACGGCCGGCTCACCGGGACAGGACTCGATGGCTCCGCAACCCGTGACACACTGGGAGAACGTGATGGCTGATCCGGGTCAGGCGACCCGAAGTCCGGTCCCGGGTGGACCGCCGCGTGCCACCACCGAACAGAAGCGGATTCTGGCGGTCCTGCTGGGTGCTCAGTTCATGCTGGCCGCCGACTTCTCGATTCTCACGGTGGCGCTACCCGTGATCGGCGACAACCTCGGCCTCAGTGTCGGTGACCTGCAGTGGGTCACCACCGGGTTCGCCCTGCCCGCGGCCGGCCTCACCCTCCTGTTCGGACGCGCGGGCGACCTGGCCGGGCGGCGGACGCTGTTCCTGGCGGGAATCACCCTGCTCGCGATCGCGTCCCTGGCGGGCACCTTCGCCACCGGAGCGGGTGTCCTCATCGCCGCCCGCGTCGCACAGGGGGTTGCGACCGCGATGACGATACCGTCCGCGATGTCGCTGCTGACCACCTCGTTCCCCGAAGGCCCGATGCGGCGCCGCGCCCTGGGGATCAACGGCGCGCTGCTCGGGGGCGGGTTCACCGCCGGGGCGTTCATCGGCGGCCTGCTCACCGGTCTGCTGAGCTGGCGTTGGGCGTTCCTGATCAACGTGCCGGTCGCACTGCTCCTCTTCGTTGGCGCGCTCCTGTTCATCCGGGACTCCGGTGAGCGGTCCACCGCGAAGCTGGACATCCCCGGTGCGCTGACCGTCACCGCCGGCCTGCTGGCGCTGGTCTACGGCATCACGACGGCCGGTCACGCGGGATGGGGTGACATATGGGTCCTGGTCTTCCTCTCGTCCGGGGTGGTGCTGCTGGTCGCGTTCTGGTTTGTCGAGCAGAGGAGCCGGCACCCGCTGGTACCCGCGTGGGTGCTCAGGACGCGTACCGTCGCCGTGGCCAATGTCGGTGGTGTCGTGACCATCGCGATGGTCACCGGCATCTGTTTCCTGATGACCTTGTACCTGCAGGAGGTGCTCGGCTACTCCGCCGTCGCGACGGGCCTCGCGCTCGGCGGACCCGGTCTGCTGGTGATCCTGGGCGGTACGCTCGCGCCGCGGTTCATCGGCCGCTACGGCAGCTCGAGAACACTGGCGGCATCGCTGCTGCTGCAAGCGTTCGCGTTCGCGACGCTCCTGCTGATCGGTACCGACCGCGCCGCGGGGGTGCTGGTGGTGGTGGCACTCGCCTTCGGGTTCTTCGGTCACGCACTCAGCCTGGTGTCCTACATGGTCACCGCGACCTCCGGCATTCCCGACCACGAACAGGGGCTGGCCACGGGGTTGTCCACGACGAGTATGCAGATCGGCATCACACTGGGCATCCCGGTTCTCAGCGCGATCGCGACAAGCAGGCCGGGTGTCATTCTTCACGGTCTCCGTGCCGCGACCCTCGCGGACGTCGTCATTCTGCTGGCCGGCGCGGCCGCGGTGTGGGTCTTCCTGGCACGGAAAGACAGCCCGGCAGATCGCAAGTAACGGATAGTGCCGACCGCGTGTGCTGAGAAGGCTGTGGCTCACAGCATCGGCAATCCGACTTCTCGATCGTCGAAGAAAGGGAGCAGCACATGGTGGTCAAGCCCGGCGAGGTCTACTACAACCCCCGGTGTCGCGAGAAGGTCGTCATCCGCACGCCGTCGTCGCAGACCAACGGCGAACGCATCATCATGGATGTCTATGTGGAACCCGGCGGATTCGTCGCCGGCTACCACAACCATCCGTTCAGCGAAGAGAGATTCACCCTCGTGCGCGGCAGGCTCCGTGTCCACATCGCCGGCCGGGACGTCATCCTGAAGGAGGCCGGGCAGACGGTGCTCATCCCTCCGGGTAAGGTGCACCGCTGGTTCAGCGACAGCGACGACGAAGAGACCTTCATGATCTGCGAGCTGCGCAACAAGGCCGACCGGTTCGAGAAACTGGTGCTGCGCCAGCTCTTCGGCCTCGCTCAGGACGGCAGGACCAACGCTGCCGGCGTGCCGAACCTCCTTCAACGGGCGGTGACGTTGCCGGAGTTCGCCGACGTGGTCAGGTATGCCAACCCGCCCTGGCCGGTGCAGCGCGTGCTGTACGGGGCTCTCGCGCCGATAGCGCGACTGATGGGCTATCGGAGCTGCAACCCGGAGTATCTCGATCGCGCCCCGGAGGAGACCGCGGAACTGGAGCCACTCCCACCCGAGGTGGCCCTGCACCATCTGACCAGCTGACCGCTGCAAATCGGCGACTGGCCGGCGAGTACGCGGTCCGGCTGGTCGCGACCGAACTGCTGAGGAAGCCGACGGGGGCACGCCGCACCCACCGCTACGGCGGCGGGACCGGGGCGCTGACCCGCAGCCGGTGTTGGTGAGCACGCCGGTGTGGCGGGCCTCGACACCGCCGCGGCCGGGGACCGGCGCGCCGTCGACGAGTTGCGCGGCCTCGGCCCGCATGACGGACGCCGGCTGCCGCCCGACGCACGGCCCATCTCGTCCTCGATCACCGCGTCCGGCGTGAGGACGCCGGATCGTCTCGTCCCGCCGACGTGTCCTCCGCGTCCACACCAGACGATCGCATCGATGTGCGAGCGAAACCACTGAACGCGACGAAGCGGCTACACGATCAGTGGCGTCGATGTGGCCGATGTGAGAAGAAACAGGTCGACGGTGCCGTGTTCGACCGCCTGTTCGCCACGATCGACGGCATGCTTGTCTCTGGTCCCGAACCCGGGCGGGTCCGCGCGTTCAGGGTCGCGAACGCGGATGGCTGAGCTCAGACGAGAGAGAACCGAATGACCAGAGACAACGATCCCGAGATGGTGGCCGAGCTGGACCGTCTCGATGAGGCGGTCAGAGCAGCGCCAGCGGGAGACACGAACGCACAGATCGCGCTGTGGCAGCAGGTGACCGGTTTGGCGCACTGGTTCTTCATCGCGCGGGGCTCGGCCGACCAATCCCGCCCCTACGGCGTGGCCTCCGGGCAGGGGCCGATGATCTGCCTCTACAGCAGCGCCGTGCGGGCGAACGAAGCCGCCCGCGTTCTCGGGCTGGTCGAATCGGAGGGTGGCACGGTGCCGTTGTTCGGCGTGCCGATGCCGGCTGCGATCGACTACGTCGCCTCGTTCGGCAAGGCCGGCGTCGTCGGTGTGACGCTGGACCATCCGCGGCTCGGTCACTACATCCCGCTGACCAACCTGGGGCTGCTCAAGGGCTGGATCGAAAGGGCCGCGCGGTGAACGACGCCGGTTCAGGCGAGCGCTTCGTCGAGGTGATCGCGCGCGAGGTGGAGGCCGATCCCAGCAACCTGGCGCTGCGTGAGGACTTCGTCACGCTCCTGCTGGAGCAGGACCGCGGCCGTGCCGCCACCGAACTGGATGCGTTCGAGGCCCTCGGTGGTGATCCGGCACGGATCCGGCTGCTGCGCGCCCGGCTGATGGCGGCGCGGTTGCGCGCCTCGAACCCGCCGCCGCCCGCCGAGACCGCGCTCCCGACCGCGTCATCCGCGCCGGCGGTACGCCCCGGGGGACCGGTTCCGACCCCGGCCGACGAGGACCGTCAGGCCGGCAGCGCTGCTGTGTCAGCGTCCCTGTGGGACGCCGAGCGCCCGGCGGTGACGCTGGCCGACGTCGCGGGTCTCGCCGAGGTCAAGCGGCACCTGGACACCACGTTCCTGGCCCCGCTGCGCAACCCCGAGTTGGCGGCGGCGTTCGGGCAGAAGCCGGGCGGGTCGCTGCTGATGTACGGCCCGCCCGGTTGCGGCAAGACGTTCATCGCCAGGGCGATCGCCGGCGACCTCGGAGCGTCCTTCATCCACGTGACCCTCGCGGACCTGCTCAGCAAGTGGATCGGGGAGAGCGAGAAGGCGGTCCAGAGCGTGTTCCGCAACGCACGCGCGGCAGCGCCGTGCGTGATCTTCTTCGACGAGTTCGACGCGCTGGGCGGCAGGCGTACCTCCGGGGGCGGCGGGTCGCAGTCGATGCGGATGCTCGTCACGCAGCTGCTGGAGGAGCTCGACGGCGTGGCAGGCGCGAACGACGGGGTCTACTTCCTGGCCGCGACGAACCGGCCGTGGGACATCGACTCCGCGCTGCGTCGACCGGGCCGGATCGACAAGACGGTGCTGGTGCTGCCACCGGACGCGGTCGCCCGCGAGGCGATCGTCCAGGGCGCGCTGACGGGCAAGCCGGCCGACGACGTTGACGTCGTTGCCGTCTCGGCGGCGACCGAGGGGTTCTCCGGTGCTGACCTCAGTCATCTGGCGACCACCGTCCTGCAGCAGGCGATGGTCGAGTCGATGAGCAGCGGTGAGCTGGTGCCGGTCACCACCGACGCGATGCTGGCCGCGGTCGGCGGCATCACCCCGTCCACGACGTCCTGGTTCGACCAGGTGGCGCCGGTGCTGGAGTACGGCATCGACGACGGCACCTTCGACCAACTCCGGGCGTACCGGGTCAGGCGAGGCATGCGATGAGGGACTTCGGCCGCACGGCAGCCGATGACAACGATGCCCTGGAGCGGACCCTGGACCTGGCCTGGGAGCTCTTCGGAGCGCAGCCGACGCATCCCAAGATCGCCGAGCTGGCGTCGCAGGTGCTCGCGGCCCAGCCGGAGCGAAGCAGCGTGTCGCTGTTGCTCGGCAATCACCGTGAGATCTGTGGCGAGGCTGACGAGGCGCGGCGGCTGTACCTCCAGGTGGCCGGTCGCCGCGACAACCAGTTCGTCAACGCGGCTCGTGCCCTTCGGCATCTGGCGTTCGCCGAGCACGATCATCCCGAGGCGCTGCGGTGGGCGCGCACCGTGCTGGGCGAGGACCACGAGGAGTGGGACGACTGGATGGAGCTGGGGTCGGCCCAGGCGTTCTGCGGGGAGCACGAGGACGGGTGGCGCCAACTCGACGAGGCGGTGGCGCTGTGCTCTCGGACGGCGCCGGACGAACTCGGCAACGCGCTCGGCAAACGCGCGGTGTACCTGTTGGGGAGCTTCGCACCACCCGACCGGTTCGTCCCCGCGGCCGAGGAGGCCATCCGGGCCGATGCGGCGAACTCCTGGGTCGCTCTGATGCTCGGCTGGGCCTACCTGGTGCAGTACCGGTTCGCCGACGCCGAACAACTCGGTCTGCGGCTGCTGCGCGAGAACCCGACCGAAGACCTGCTGCAGAACCTGGTGGAGACGGCCCGGACGATGCGACGGATCGTCGAGAACGCGCACGCCAAGGACATCACCCTGGAGGACATCCGGCGCTCCGGGGTGATCGAACTGGCGTGGCGGCAACTCCGCGACCAGATGCTCGGCGTCGACCTGGCTTCCGCGCTGGCGGCCCTGGACGACGTGCTGCCCGCCGACCTGCGCGCCACCCTGCGACCAGGAGCGTCGATCTCCGCCGAGCCCGAGGGCGACAAGATCGGCGCCATGGTCGCGGAGGATCTGGTGGCCTGGCACGACGGCCAGCAGCCCGGCTCCGGTGCCGCCTGGGCGCTGGCCGAGCCGTTCCGCCTCATGTCAGCGGCCGAGATCATCGCCATGAGCACCGAGATCGAGGCCGACCCGGCAGCGCACCCGGACTGGCCGGAGAACGAGACCTGGGAACAGGTGATGACCGACGACGCCGGGGCGTACCTGGTCGTCGTCGCGTTCGGGGCGCTGGTCAGGCGTCGACCCGGACAACCCGACGAGCCCGTCGCCGCGACGATGGCCGACTGGATCTGGGACCGGGTGGCCGACTTCGGTGGTCCGGACCCGCGACCGGCACCCCGGAAGGCCGAGGATCTCCCGACCGACCTGCCCTTGTCCCAGGAACGTCGCTGACCGGCGTCATCGCGACGATGTACGCCGCGCTGGGTGCGTCCGGGCACTCCGCGGCGTACGCGGAACTGCGCGGGCTCTTCCCCGGCTGGACCGTCCGGCAGAGTTGTGCTGGACCCAGGAGCCCCTGATCTGGAGGACGGCAGCGCGCTGCACCCGGCCGAACGCCTGGTCCCGCGTGCGACGGTCCCATGGCGGGTTGAGCCCGGGGACAAGCGACTCGCCAGGGCTCAGTGCGCCAGCCGCATGCGACCCCACACGACCTTGCGCTCGGAGTCCATGCGCACGCCCCAGTCGTCGCACAGCTTCGTCACCAGGGTCATGCCGCGCCCGCGGTGGTCGCCCAGGCTGGACGTGCCGACCATCGGCGTCCGGTCCGGAGTCGCGTCCCACACCTCGATGAGCAGGGTCTGGTCGTGCTGCGTCACGTCCCGGCGCAGCCGCAGCTGCCGGGGGTCCTCGGCGTGTTCGCAGGCGTTGGACGCGAGCTCGGTGGCGACCAGCTCGACGTCCTGGACCAGTTCCCGTGCCGTGCCGGTCAGGACGCGGGCGATCTTACGGCGAACACCGGCGAGGTTGTCGCAGGTCAACGACTCGTCGAGGTCGCACTCGGTGCCTGCCGGTGCGGGCTGACGAGCGGTTCCCTGGAGGTGCTCCTGCATCCTCACGCTCCTGTCCTATGGGCGTTCCGTCCACCATGGACGTGCCCGTGACTGTCGTGGACATACCCGTGGGAGCGGCTCCCCAATCGATCTCTCGGGGGCACGGACGGACGAGTTTCGCAGGGGCTCCACCGGGTATGTCCACAGCGCGCCCGGTGGCAGCCCCTACGCCGACCTCTTCGAGACCCGCGACGGCGTCGTGCCGTTCCCGGGCTGCTGTCGGAGCGGCTCCGCGAGCAGGGTCGCGCCGCGGGAGGACAGGGTGTGTATCGCGGATCCGTTGTGGCGGTGGGTGTTCACCAGTCCGGCCTCGCGGAGGACTGTCGCGTGCTGCGAGGCACTCGCGGGTGAGGTGTCCAGTATGCGGGCGAGCTGGGTGGTGTTCAGATGTGGACGCTCCGCGATCGTGAGGAGCACCGCCGCGCGGGTGCGGCCCAGCAGGGCGCCCAGTGACTGCGGGCGCGGTCTGGACTGGGGCTCGCCGATCGCCCAGTCGAGGCTGCGCTCCACCGGGTACACCAGCGTCGGCCGGTGATCCGGGTCGACGAGCGTGATCGGGTGCTGCCAGCAGAAGAAGGACGGCACGAGCGTGAGGCCACGGCCGCCCAGACGCAGATCCTGCTCGACCGGATACGGCACCTCCAGCACCGACCCGTCCCACCGCGCGCCGGGATGAAGCGTGTCCAGCATGTGCCCGACCCCGCCGCTCACCGCGAGCTCGGCACGACGGGACCAGCTCGCCCGCACCTGCGCCCGGATCACCGGCCAGTGTGGCGCCAGGGCCACCGCGTGATAGTCCCGGACGGCCTCGGCCAGACGCCCCAGCGTGGCGACGTCCCCGCCCGCGACGCCGCCCACCCACGCCGGCACGGCCACCTCCGTCGCGAGCACACCGATGTCGGTGCGAAGCCTGCGCTTGTCGGTGCCGAGCACCGTCTCCAGCGCGGTGTCGAGGTCCAGCGCGTCGATCGGCGGGGTGAGGAAGTCCGGTGAGTACCCCTTCGGGCGGGCCAACGTCGTCAGCATCCGCACCAGCGGCGGCGGGCTCGACCGCACGCCGCGACGCCAGCCGCCGAACGCCACGGCACCCTGCTGGGTCTGCAACAGGTGCAGGCTCAGCAGCACCTCCCACAACGGATGCGGCTCATCGATAACGCGTACCCGAGCAAGGTCCCCCACCGTGAAATGCACCCGCAGCACTGCCCACCCCTTGATGTTCCCCAACCCGCCCACCCCAGCAGGACTTATAACAGCATAATGCCAAAGTAGTTGAACGCAGGACGAAATCGTGGTTCCCGCCATGCGGGACAAGTCCGGCCCCTGGAGCGGGATCCAGGGGCCGGACGGTGGGAAAGAGGTCAGCCGCCTTGGCGCGGGCTCGTCGGCACACACCGTGTCGGCGCGGGCAGCGTGCTGCGGGCAGCCGGGCCCGCGGCAGGTTCACGACCGCGGGAGCCGGCGGTCGGCTGGGGGCGGCACCACCGCGATCGGTGATGCCGCCCTCTGGGGTTACCTCAGCCTCCGCACAGGTGGCCTGCGGAGTGGGCGCCGTTGGTTCGCCACGACAGCTGGCGCTTCTCCCACGGGCCGAAGCAGGTGTCCTCGAAGCCGCCGTCGTAGTAGGTGATGTGCACCCACACCGTGGTGCTCGCGCAGTGGCGGTACCAGTAGCTGTACCCGGTCAGCCAGTTCCCCTCCCGCCAGTAGCCGCACGGATCGTCCGCGGCGGTGACGGGCGCGGCGACAGTCGTGATGGTTGGCGCGGTGATGGTCGTGTCAGTGGACGCGGTGGCCGAGCCGGTGGTGGCGAACAGTCCCCCGGCGGCGACGGCGACGGCGACCGCCACGCGCGTGAACATTCGAAGCACGGATCTCCCCTTCTGCAACTGATGGTCAGCGCGGAAAGTGTGGCAGCGGACCGGAGACCGGGACCAGACGTTTCAATCCTGGTCGAAACCGGTCACTCGACGCCCCAGCGCCGAGCCGAGGGGCCGGTCCGCGCCGAAACCCGGCAGGGGAGGGAAAGTTTCCTGACGTGGTCGTGGTGACGAAGCACATCCCACTCGTCCATTGTGGACAACGTGGTCGTGGACATCCTGCGAACGCGTTGAAGCAGATGAACAGCAGGCCGATCGGGCTCGGGTGGCAGGCGGCGCGGGTGGAGCAGCGTCGGCGCTCACCGGTCCCAACGGGACCGGCGGCTGGTATCAGGCGCGGGTGTAGCGCTCCGCGAGGGTGTGCAGCAGTGTCCTGAGCTCGCCGGGTGACTCGACGGTGAAGTCCATGCCGAGCATGCCGATGTAGGCCGCGATCGTGTCCAGTGAGTCGGCGCCGGTGACCAGGACCGAGGTGGTGTCGGTGATCGCCTCGACCACACCGACGGCGGGGTTGATCCGGTCGAGGACGGCCTGGGCCGGTGCCTCGATCCGCAGGCGGGCGTGCACCTGCCAGCCGCTGGACGCGACGCGGCGCATCGTGAAGGTCGTGTAGTCGTCGTCGGGGAGGGGGGTGGGGGTGAATCGGCGGTGGGTGCGCATCCGTGGGGCGATCCAGTCGGCGCGGTAGACGTCCCACTCGTCGCTGGACGGGTCGCGGGCGACGAGGTACCAGCGTCGTTGCCAGGCGAGCAGGCGGTAGGGCTCGACGAGTCGCGAGGTGTCCCGGTAGTCGAAGCGGAACCACTCGACGTCGTGGATCGCGATGGCGATGGCGCGCAGCACGCCGGGGTCGACCTCGGGGTCCGGGGCGTCGGTGCCGGTGTTCTCCGGTGCGTGGTCGACGACCGAGGTCAGCGCGTCCACCGTCGGCCGCAGGCGTGGTGGCAGGACCTGTTCGAGCTTGGCCAGCGCGCGGGCGCTGGACGTCTCGAGCCCGGCGATGCCCCGGCCCGCGCGCAATCCGATCACCACGGCCACCGCCTCCTCGTCGTCCAGGAGCAGGGGAGGGAGCTTGCCACCCGCGCCGAGTCGGTAGCCGCCGGTCGCGCCGCGGGTGGCCTCGACGGGGTAGTCGAGCACGCGCAGGCGCTCCACGTCGTTGCGGATGGTGCGGGTCGTGACGCCCAGCTGGTCGGCGAGTTCGGTGCCGCTCCACGACGGGCGTGACTGGAGAAGCGCGAGCAGCGCCAGGAGACGTGCGGATGTGTCGGCGGTCACATCGAGAACCTCCACCGTATAGGAACGAAGCTTTCCTATACGGACTATAGCGTCTGTGCCATGACGAACACGGAGATCCGCCCCTTCCGCATCGAGGTCACCCAGGCCGAGCTCGACGACCTGACCGGTCGCCTCGACCGCACCCGCCTGCCGCAGCCGGCGCCGGGCGACACCTGGGAGCACGGCACTCCCAACCACTACCTGCGTGCGGCCGTGACGGCGTGGCGCGTGTTCGACTGGCACGCCGCCCAGGAGCGCATCAACGCCCATCCGCACTTCACCACCGGGATCGACAACCAGCAGATCCACTTCATCCACGTCGAGTCGCCGCACGCCGGCGCGACGCCGCTGCTGCTCGCGCACACCTACCCGGGCTCGTCGGTCGACTACCTCGACCTGATCGACCGGCTCACCGACCCCGTCGCCCACGGCGGGCGCGCCGAGGACGCGTTCCACGTCGTGGTGCCGGACGCGCCCGGCTTCGGTTTCTCGAACCCGGTCACCGAAGCGGGCTGGACCACCGCCCGGGTGGCCCGCGCCTACGACACCCTCATGCGCAGGCTCGGCTACCAGCGCTACGGCGTCCACGGCTCCGACCACGGCGCGCTGGTCGCCCGCGAGCTCGGTGTCCTCAACCCCGACGGTTTCCTTGGTCTGCACGTGTTGCAGCTGTTCTCCTTCCCGTCGGGCGACCCGGCGGAGTTCGAACGGCTCGAACCGCGGGACTACGCCGGTCTGGAGCACATGCGGTGGTTCCAGAAGGTCGGCGGCTACAACACGATGAACGCCAGCAGGCCGCAGACGGTCGCGGCCGGTCTCAGCGACTCGCCGGTCGGGTTGCTCGCCTACAGCGAGCTGTTCAACTCCTTCGGCAACGGCACGTCCCTGGTGCCGCTGGAGACGATCCTCACCGAGGTGTCCGTCGCCTGGTTCGCGAACGCGGCCGCGGGCATGGCCCGGTCCTACTTCGACAACGCGGCCGCCGCGGACGGCGACGAGCCGGTCCCGGTCAACGCCGCTCCGACCGGCGTGGCCGTGTTCGCCGACGACTTCCAGACCATCAGGGTGTTCGCGGAACGGGACAACTCCAACATCGTGCACTGGAGCCGCTTCGAGAAGGGCGGCCACTTCGCCGCACTCGAGGTGCCCGAAGATGTCGCGGACGACATCCGGGCGTTCTTCGCCGCACTGCGCTGACATCACGGAACCGAGAGCTTGCCGAGCCCGCGCCGCGGGCTCGGCAAGCTCGTGCTGAGGCCGAGTGGCGGATTCGCGCGTTTCCGCCGGACTGTCGGCTGCGGATGTCGTCTTCCGCTCCGGGCCGCGCAGCGCGAGGTCCATGTTCGCGTCGTGGTACTTGGTGGCGGTGATCGGTCGATTCCTTGTGCCGCAGCGCGTTCGCGGTCCAGGCAGTGCATCGCCCGGTGTCGAAGGCTCCGATGTGGACGAGCCGGCCTTGGTGTTCCGGTCTGTCCACTGAGCATCGCACCGATGCGCGCGAGGTCCGCTGTCGGACGATCTACCGGTGGTGGTCCGGCTGCCGACAACGTAGGCCGAGCGTGTGCGCCGACACGCGCGGTGCCCGGGGCGCACCTCTTCGTGCAACCGCTGACGGCTGCTGCCCTGCCGTCACGACCTCGGCGGTGCTCATGGTCCGGTGCCACCGTGCCACTCGGCGTCCCCGGGCCGCCGAGGATGCCGTGGCGTGCACCTGCCGCCCAAACACGACCACGTGCGCAGGTCGTGGGTGGCCCCGGCGTGTCGGGCGACGCCGGCGGGAGGGGGAGTGCGCCGGGGCGCAGTTCTTGTGTGTCAAGGAAACTTCCGGTAACGGTTGCTGCTCGGCTTCGTGAATGACCGTGCCCGGCTCAGGGCGACGCGGGGCTGGTCCGGCGGCCGGTGGCGCGGTGCTTGACGTCCAGTTTGGACTGAGTTATCGGGGGAGGATGGCTCGTCATCTGATTGGAGCAGTAGGTTACGGCCAACCACATCCCCTGCGGCGAGCGGATGTATGAGACCGTGCGGGACATGGGCCTGACGTGGCACCGATAGGGTTAGAATCGATTTCACGTTTGAGAAGGTGCGGCGGGCTTTGCCGGGGGCGTTGATGAAGTTGCGGCTGCTTGGTCCGCTCGAAGTCGTGGTGGGCCGCAGGTCGGTGAACATCGGTGGGCCGCGACAGCGGGTGGTACTCGCCATGCTCGCGCTCAACGTCAACCGGGTGACGCCCATCGATTCGCTGGTCGACGCGCTGTGGGACGAGGAGCCGCCGTCGACGGCGCGCGCCCAGATCCAGACGTGCATCTCCGGTCTGCGCAAGCTGTTCACCCATGACGCGGGTCGCCCGGAGGCCATTCAGACCAAGCCACCCGGCTATCTCCTGCAGATGCCGGCCACCGACCTGGACAGCCAGGAGTTCACCGCGCTGGTCGCCGAGGGGCGGGCGCAGGCACGCGGGGAGTTGCACGAGGACGCCGCCGGGACGCTGCGCGCGGCGCTGGCGCTGTGGCGCGGCCCGATGCTGGCCGACATCAACAGCGAACTGGTGCAGCGCGGCGCGGCCTCGTTCGAGGACGGGCGGGTCGCCGCGATCGAGGAGCGGGTGCGGCTCGACCTCGCCCTCGGGCGGCACGAGACGGTGATCAGCGAGCTGGCCGCCCTGGTCGAGGAGCACCCGTACAACGAGCGGTTGGCGGAGCTGCGGATGATCGCGCTCTACCGCTGCGGCAGGCAGGCCGACGCGCTCGACGCCGCCAGGCGGACCAGGGCGGTCCTGGCCGACGAACTGGGCATCGAGCCAGGACACGACCTGGACAAGCTCGAGACCGCGATCCTCAACCGCGACCCGTCGCTGGACTTCACCCCGCAGGCGCCCGCAACGGTGAAGGCGGCGCCCGCGCCGCTCCCGCCGGAGGGGGCGCAGCGGACGCCCGCCGACCGGGTGCCCGTGCCGCGTCAACTGCCGGCCAGCATCGCCGACTTCACCGGCCGCGATGAGCAGATCGAGGCGATCAAGGCGACCATCGCCCCCGAGGGCGCCCAGGGCGCCTACGCGGTACGGATCGTGGGTATCTCCGGCAAGGGCGGTGTCGGCAAGTCGAGCCTGGCCGTGCGGGTGGCACACGAGCTGCGCGAGCAGTTCCCCGACGGGCAGCTCTACGGCGACCTGCAGAACCATTCCGGAATGGACGATCCGGCGGCGGCGTTGCTGGCGCGTTTCCTGCGTTCGCTCGGGGTCAACGGCGCGGCCGTGCCGGACGACACGCAGGAGCGGGCCGAGATGTACCGGAGCCTGCTGGCCGACAAGCGGGTGCTGGTGGTGCTGGACGACGTCACCAGTGAAGCGGACGTGGTGCCGCTGCTGCCGGGCAGTGCGACGTGCGCGGTGATCGCGACGAGCCGGATGCGCCTGCCCGGGTTGTTCGGCGCGCAGTGGTTCGACATCGACGTGCTCGGCACCGAGGCGTCCACCGGCCTGCTCGCGAAGATCATCGGTCCCCGGCGGGTGGCCGCCGAGACCGGCTCGGTCGAGGAACTGGTCGCGCTGTGCGGCGGTCTGCCGCTGGCGCTGCGGATCGCGGGCGCCCGGCTGGAGTCGCGGCCGCACTGGCGGGTGGCCGCGCTGGTCGCCCGGCTGGAGGACGAGGTCGGCAGACTCGACGAGTTCACCTACCGCGGCTATGGTCTGCGCTTCAACATCGACCTGACCTACCGCAGCCTGCCGGAGCGGGCCAAGCGCCTGATGCGGTTGTTCGCGGTGGTGCGGGCGGCGGACTTCCCGACGTGGATGGCCGCCGCCCTGCTCGGCACCGACCTGGTCGACGCCGAGGACGTGATCGAGCAGCTGGTCGAGGCCCAGCTGCTCGACGTGGTCGACTTTCCCGGCGAGCGGCTGCGCTACCGGTTCCACAGCCTGATAAGGATCTACGCGGTGGAGCAGCTCACCGTGACCGAGAGCGCCGACGAGCGGTCGGCCGCGCTGGAGCGGGTGGTGGGCGGCTGGCTCGCCCTCGCGGAGGACGCGCACCGCGACGAGTACGGCGGCGACTACACGACCCTGCACGGGACCGCGCCGCGGTGGCGTGTGCCGGGCCGCGTGCGCCGCGACCGGTCGAAGAACCCGATGGCGTGGTGGGATTCCGAGCGGGCGGACCTGGTCGACGCCGTCCGCCAGGCCGCGGCGGCCGGGCTGGACGAGCTGTGCTGGGACCTGGCTCTGACGTCGATCACGCTGTTCGAGGTCAAGGGCTACTACGACTACTGGCGGGAGACCGCGTCGCTCGGCCTCGACGTGACCCGCCGGGCGGGCAACCGGCGCGGCTACGCGGCGATGCTCTACTCGCTGGGCACGCTGAACCTGGCGCAGAAGCGGCTGGCCGACGCCGGTATGTGCTTCGCCGAGGCGTTGAAGATCTTCTCCGTGGTCGGGGACGGCCACGGCCGGGCGCTGGTGCTGCGCAACTCGGCCATCATCGACAGGCTGCACGGCGACTCGGCGACGATGCTGGAGAAGTACACCGAGTCGTTGGCGCTGCTGCGCGAGCACGGTGACCGCATGGGCGAGGCGCAGGTGCTGCGCAGCGTGGCGGAGTTCCGCGGGAACGAGGGGGACGGGGAGCTCGCGGCGGAGCTGCTCGACAGCGCGCTGGCGATCTGCCGCGAGGTCGGATGTCTGCGCGGCGAGGCACAGGTGCTGTACCGGTACGCGAACCTGCGTCTGGAGTCGGGTGCGGTGGTCGAGGCGCAGTGGGACCTGTCCCGGGTGCGCGACATCGTGCACCAGATCGGCGACCGGATGGGGGAGGCGTACGCCCAGTACGGGCTCGGGGTGGCGCTGTACCGGGAGGGCAGGGCCGAGGAGGCGGAGACCGCGCTGCACGCCGCGCTGGACCTGGCACTGGGGCTGGGGGAGCGGTTGGTGGAGGGGCAGTCGCGCTACGTTCTCGGCGAGATCAGCCTGGGCCGGGGCGACGACGAGACCGGGACGCTGCATCTGGACGCGGCCCGCGTGGTCTTCGAGGACCTCGGTTCGGCGCTCTGGCACGCCAAGACGTTGATCCTGCAGTCGGGGATGCACGCGGGGATGGGGGAGCCGGTGGTGGCGGGTGAGCGGGCGGATCGCGCCCGGTCCCTGTTGAGCGGCCTGGACTCCCAGGAGGCCACCCGCTTGCTGTCCCAGCTCGACGCCGGGTGAGGCCCCCGCGTCACCAGTGCATGTCGTGGGTGATGTCGTCGGCGATGCCGTCGGTGATGTCGTCGACGGTGTCCGTGACCTCGTCCAGGGTCGGGCAGACCACCCAGTGCATGTCGTCGAGGCAGCCGCCGTCCGCCGCCGCGGTGCCGCCGGAGGCCGTGAGGACGACCACGGCGCTGATCCCCGCGATGCCCGCGGCGGTCGCGGCAGCGACCTTGGCGACCTTGGCGGCGACCTGGGTGGCGAGCTTCGAGACCTTGTTCATGTCCACTCCCTGAGTGCTGGCGTCCGTTGCTGGCACCAGTTGGCCGGACCGCTCTCCTCGGTCCCTCTCAACGAACCGGTAGAGGCTTGGTAGACCGGGGGTCGACTCTTCGTCCCGACCGCCTCGCGAACACGTCAGGGGACGCAGATGGCAACACCGTTGATCCAGCTCAGTGGGCGGGACATGACAGGCGCCCTGGGCAGCGTCGCCGCGGTCGACCTGGTCGCCGAGGAACTCCGTGGCACGGATCGCCACGACGACGGCTCGCGCCTGGTACCCGGGTACGACGACCCCGAGCTGGTGGTGCTCGAGGACGCGAGGGGCAGGCCGCGCTGCGTGTTCCCGGCCGCCGGCCTGAGGGACTGCCGGACGGCCGCCCTGACCGTGCTGGCCGCGCGAGAGCTGACGGTGGCCGCTGGGCCCGTGACCGCGGTGCTGGTTGGCTCGTGGTCCGGCCGCGATCCTCTTCTCGTTCTCCTCGTCGACCAGTTTCCCCGGGTCGACCGCATCGCGCTGTGCCCGTCGAGCGCGGCGCGGGGCGTGCCGGCCGACCCCGCTCTGGTAGCCGCTGCCGACCTGTCGGGAGTGGCCCTGTCCGTCGTCGAGGACGTGCGGTGCGCGGTGCGGGGCGCCGCCCTCGTCGTGGTCGGCGGTCCCGACGGCGCGCCGCTCACCGCCGACGCGCTGGACCCCGGTGCGCTGGTGGTGGACGCCAGCGGGGACGCCGTGGCGGGCGCCATCGCGGCGGACCAGACCTATGTGGACGACGCCCGGCTCGCAGGCGACCGGGTGGTCGACGCCGAACTCGGCCAGGTGCTGCGCGGCGAGCACCCCGGCCGGAGCAGGGACGAGCAGGTCCTGCTGGTCGAGCTGCTCACCGCGGGCGCCCCGACAGCCGCGCTCGCCCGGTCGCTGCACGAGTCCGCCGTGGCCCGCGGCTGCGGCGTCTGGCTGGCCGGCTGATGCCTGCGCTTCCCCGCCGCCCTTCCCCCGTCCGGTTCGACGCGAGGTCCGCTTTCGGCGCTTCCCTCGCTCCCGAGAGTGGAAAGTGAGAAGTCCCATGGTCGACAGGCGTACCGAGTTATCCCAGCTCCGCGGTGCCTTCGCGGAGTGTGTCGCGGGTAGGGGCGCAACGGTGCTGGTCACCGGTGGGCTGGCCGGCGGCAAGAGCACCCTCCTGCAGGCGTTCGCGGACGAGGCGGCCGGGCAGGGCGCGATCCTGCTCACCGCGACCGGGACGAGGCTGGAGCAGGGCGTGCGGATGGGTGTGGTGTGGCAGCTGCTCGGCTGCGCCCCACTGCCCGACGGCGTGCCCGAGGGCGTGGCCGGCCTGATCGACGGGGACGGCGACGGGGAGGCCGCCGATGTCCGTGCCGTGCACGACCTCTGCGGTGTCCTGCTCGGCCTGGCCGCGGCCGCCCCCCTGGTCGTCGTGGTGGACGACCTCCAGTTCGTCGACGACGCGACCCTCCAGGTGCTGACGACCCTGCGCCGCCGCGCCCGTGCCGCGCGGGTCATGCTCGTGCTCGGTGAGTGGGACCGGCCAGGGATGGCCCGGCCGCTGGCGGTGGCGGAGCTGACCAGGGCGGCTCACGTTGACGTGCGGCTGGGCCCGCTGCCCGAGTCGGCCGTCGCCCGGATCGTGGCCGGTGCCCTCGAACCGAAGGCCGCCGCCATGCTCACCCCCGCACTGCACGCGCTGAGCGGCGGGAACCCGGCGCTGGTGCACGCGTTGGTCGCCGACTTCCGGGACCTGGACCCCGGCACGGACCGGCCGGTGCCGGGTCCCGCGTTCCGGCGGGCCGTCCTGGACTGCCTGCACCGGTGGGACCCGGACCTCCTGCGGGTGGCGGGCGGGCTCGCCGTGCTCGGCGGGCACGCCGGTGCCGAACTGGTCGCCGAGCTGCTCGGCATGCACGCCGCGCTGGCCGCCCAGCTCGTCGACGTGCTGTCCTGCGCCGCCATCGCCGACGGCTGGCGATTACGTCACCCGGCGATCACCGCGACGGTCCTCGGCGCCCTGCCGCCCGACAGCGCCGCCGAGCTGCACGCCCGCGCCGCCGAACTGCTCGACAAGCACGGTGTGGACGCCGTCGGCGTGGCACGCCACCTCGTCGCCGCCGACACCGCGCCGGGACAGTGGGCGGTGCGCGTGCTGCGCCAGGCCGCCGAACAGGTCACGGTGGACGACGCGGCACTGGCGGTGAAATGCCTCGATCTGGCGCTGCGCGCCACCGGGGACGAGAAGGACCGGACGGCGCTGCGTGCCGCGCTGGTGCGGATCGCGTGGCGGGTGAACCCCTCCTCGGGTGCCCGGCACCTGCCGCCGCTGCGGGACGCGTTGCTGGCCGGGAACCTGGCGTGGCGCGACGCGGTCCCGGTGATCCGGCACCTGCTGTGGCAGGGCGACCTGGGGGCCGCGATGGACCATCTGGTCGTCGCGTCGGCCACCGCCGGGCCCCTGGATGTGCGCACCGCCGCCGAACTGCGGCTCACCTGCGAGTGGATCTACGGGTCGCTGCGCGACCAGGTTCCCGCCGAGGCGCACGCCCTCCTGACGGCCCAGGAGAAGGCCGCGTCGGCCAACCCGTGGGTGCACACCGCGCTGCTGCACCGGGCGTGGGCCCGGGGCTCGGCACGGGAGGTCGTGCCCAGGGCCGAGCACGTGCTGCAGGGCCGGGTCGGGGACGTCCCGCCGGAGGTCGTGGCGACCGCGCTGCTGGCCCTGGACGACGTGGACCGGCCGGAGCGGGCGATGCGCGCGTCGGCCGCGCTGGCCGACGAGGCCACCCGTCATGGCGCGACGACGGGGCGGGCGCTGCTGAAGTGCGTTGCCGCCGACACCGCGCTGCGCCGCGGTGACCTGGTGGCCGCCAGGGCGAAGGCGACCGAGGCGCTGGGCATGCTGACCGCGCAGAGCTGGGGCGTGCTGATCGGGTACCCGCTGTCGGTGCTGATCCTCGCCGAGACCGCGATGGGCAACACCGAGCAGGCGACCGCGCTGCTGTCACGTCCGGTGCCCGAGGCGATGGCGGCCACCACGTTCGGCGCGCGGTACGCCCACGCCAGCGGGCACTGCCACCTCGCGGCCGGCCGCACCCTGGCGGCCCTCGAGGAGTTCGAGCGGTGCGCGAGCTGGGCGCGCGGTCGTGAGCTGGACGTCCCTGCCGCCGCGCCGTGGCGGGGCGACCTGGCGCAGGCGCTGCAGCGGCTGGGACGGCACCGGGAGGCCCGGGCGTACGCGACCGAGCAGCTCAACCGCGCCAGGACGCCGGGCGGCACCCGAGGGGTGGGCATCGCGCTGCGGGTACTGGCCTCCTGCAAGGACGCGAAGGACCGCACGGTGTTGCTGAACGAGTCGGTCCGGCACCTGGAGCGCTGCGCCGACCGGTTGGAGCTGGCCAGGTCGCTGGCCGAGTTGAGCCGGACCCACCAGGAGCGCGGTCAGCTCGCCAGCGCCAGGATGGTGCTGCGCAAGGTGACCCAGCTGGCCAAGGTGTGCCAGGCCGGCCTGCTCGCCGACGAGGTCGTGCCCGCGCCCGTGCAGGAGGCGCGGACCGGCTTCGACAGTGACGCCGTCTGCGCGACGTCGCTGTCGGCGGCCGAGCGCAAGGTCGCCGAGCTGGCAGCGCACGGTCACACCAACCGGGAGATCGGACGGCGGCTCTACATCACCGTGAGCACGGTGGAGCAGCACCTGACCCGGGTGTACCGCAAGCTGAACGTGACCAGGCGCACCGATCTGCCGACCGAGTTGCCGCCCGCTGTCGCGGAGACCCGGACCCGCGTGGCCCTGTCCCGGTGACCCCCGGGTCAGGCGGCCCCGAGCGCTGCCCGGATCAGGCCGAGCACCTCGGGGACGTGGCGGTCGAGGTAGAAGTGGCCGCCGGGAAAGACCTTCAACGCGAAGGGGCCGGTGGTGTGCTCCTCCCAGCGGCGGACCTCGTCCACAGTGGCCTTCGGGTCGCGCTCGCCGACGAGGGCGTGGATCGGGGCGGAGACCGTGCGGCCCGGCTCTCCCCGGTAGGTCTCGACGGCGCGGTAGTCGCTGCGGATCGCGGGCAGCACCATGCGCAGGAGTTCCTCGTCCTGCATGACCTTGGCGTCGGTGCCCGACAGCGACCGGATCTCGGCGACGAGGCCGTCGTCGTCGCGAAGGTGGACGCGCTCGTCGCGGACGGTGCCGGGGGCGCGGCGGCCGGAGACGATGATCGAGTGCGGCCGCACGCCATCGGCCTCGAGCCGGGTGGCGATCTCGAACGCCAGAACGGCGCCCATGCTGTGCCCGAAGAGGGACAGCGGCTTGTCGGCGACGCGCGCCACCTGGGCGGCGAGCAGGTCGGCGAGCTCGGTGATGGTCGCCACGCACGGCTCGGTGCGGCGGTCCTGCCGCCCCGGGTACTGGGCGGCGAGCACGTCGACGGTGGGGGCGAGGCTCCCCGCGACGCCGAAGAAGTAGCTGGCCGACCCACCGGCGTGCGGCAGGCAGACCAACCGGTGCGTGGCGTCCGGCGCTGTGTGGTACCGGCGCAGCCACAGGTCGGTCGCCGGGGCGGTGTGGGTCATGGTCTCGTTCCCGTCCATTCGGTCTGCGGGGCAGGTGCGCCTTGCCGGACGGGCACTCGCGCCCGGTCCGCACGTGCCAACGTGCGGCGCGCGGCCGGTCCGGCACAACCCCTGGCCGGCCCGTCCGGTGGTTTCGCGTGGCCCGATCGCGTCCGATCGGTGCCGGTAGGGGTTGTTGCTAGGGGCACGGCGTCGGTTTCGTTGGCCGAGGGCACCGGGGCGGTCCGGGCCGGGAGTCGTGTGCGGGAGCGGTGGATGGCAACGGACACAATCGAACGGACGCGGGCGCAACTGGCGGTGTGGCGCGAGTACGTCGCCGCCGCGGGCGAGCAGGGCGATCCCTACGCGGTCCTGCTGGGAGCGCCGGAGAACCCGTACCCCCTCTACGAACAGATCCGCGCGCGGGGCCCGGTCTCGCGCAGCGCGCTGGGCACCTGGCTGGTGCCCGACCACGCTCTGGCGGGCAAAGTGCTGCGGGACCGCCGGTTCGGCGTGCGCATGGTCTCCGGGGAGCGCGCGCCGCAGTCGGTCGAGTTCGACAACTCGATGCTGGGCATGGACCCGCCCGACCACAGCAGGCTGCGCAAGCTGACGATCCACGCGATCAACCCGGGCCGGATGGAGTCCTGGCGGCCGAGGATCGAGCGGTTCTGCGACGAACTGCTCGACAGGGTCCTCGCCGGGCCCGCCCGGTTCAACTTCATGACCGCCTTCGCCCAGCAGTTGCCCATGTACGTCATCGGCGAGCTGATCGGCGTGCCGCGCGAGCACCAGCCGGAGATGTTCGCCCTGACCCGGCGGATGATGCACCTGGTCGACGGGGAGCCGTCGCTGGAGCTGGTCGAGGACGTGTCCCGTTCCACCGCGCAGATGCACGCGATCTTCGCCGACATCATCGCAAGGCGGCGCGCCGACCCGGGTGAGGACCTGGTGTCGGACCTGCTGCCCGCCCTGGCCGAGGAGCACCTGTCGATGGCGGAACTCGTGCCGCTGCTGGCGTTTCTCACCCTCGGCGGCGTCGAGACCACGGTCAACCTGATCGCCAACGCGCTGCACCTGATGCTGGAGCACCCCGACCAGTGGTCCGCGTTCCGCGACGACCCGTCGCTGGCGCCCGCGGTGATCCAGGAGACGCTGCGGTTCGAGACGCCAACCCAGCAGTACCGGCGGGTCGTCCAGGAGGAGCTGGAGATCGGCGGCGTGACGCTGCCGGTGGACAGCCAGCTGGCGATCCTGGCGGGCGCGGCCAACCGCGACCCCGGTGTCTACCCGGACCCCGAGCGGTTCGACGTGTTCCGGCCCAGGAGCCGGGAGCTGCTGTCGTTCTCCCTTGGCATCCACTTCTGTCTCGGCGCGGCGCTGGCCCGGCTGGAGGGCGAGGTCGCGCTGGCCGCGGTCGCCGACAGGCTGCCCGACGTGCGGCGGATCGGCCCGATCCGCCGCCGCAAGTCCTACATCATCCGCGGAATGCTGCAGTTCCCGGTCGCGGTCCGCTGACCACCCGGCGTGAATGAGGTCCCCATGGCTGACGAGAAGACCCTTCGCGACTACCTCAAGCTGGTCACCGCCGATCTGCGCCGGACAAAGCAGCGCCTGCGCGAATGGGAGGACGGCGACACCGAGCCCATCGCCATCACCGGCATGGCGTGCCGCTACCCGGGCGGCGTCGAGTCACCGGAGGACCTGTGGCGGCTGGTCGCGTCCGGCGGCGACGGGGTCGGACCGTTCCCCGACGACCGCGGCTGGGACCTCGACGCGCTGTTCGACGCCGACCCCGACTCCCCGGGCACCAGCTACGCCTCCCGGGGCGGGTTCCTGTCCGGCGCGGCGGAGTTCGACCCGGTGTTCTTCGGGATCACCCCGCGCGAGGCGCTGGCGATGGACCCGCAGCAGCGGCTGCTGCTCCAGACGTGCTGGGAGGCGTTCGAGCGGGCGGGGATCGACCCGACCTCGTTGCGCGGCAACCGGGTCGGCGTGTTCGCGGGCACCAACGACCAGGGCTACCTCTCGGTGGCGGGCGCCTCCCCCGACGAGACCGAGGGGTACCTGCTGACCGGCGGCGCCTCCGCCGTGGTCTCCGGGCGCGTCGCCTACACCTTCGGTCTCGAAGGGCCCGCCGTCACGATCGACACGGCGTGCTCGTCGTCGCTGGTGGCCCTGCACCTCGCGGTGCAGTCGTTGCGGCGGGGCGAGGTGACCATGGCGCTGGCGGGTGGGGTGACCGTGATGGCCACGCCGGGCGTGTTCACCGAGTTCAGCAAACAGCGCGGTCTGGCCGCCGACGGCCGGTGCAAGCCGTTCGCGGACGCGGCCGACGGGACCGGCTGGGGCGAGGGCGCCGGGGTGCTGCTGGTGGAACGGCTGTCCGACGCGGTCCGTGCCGGCCGGCCGGTGCTGGCCGTGGTGCGGGGTTCCGCGGTCAACTCCGACGGCGCGTCCAACGGCCTGACCGCGCCGAACGGACCGTCGCAGCAGCGGGTCATCCTGCAGGCGTTGGCGCTGGCCCGGCTTTCACCGTCCGATGTGGACATGGTGGAGGCGCACGGCACCGGCACGCGGCTTGGCGATCCGATCGAGGCGCAGGCCATCCTGGCGACCTACGGGCAGGCCAGGAACTCGCCGGTGTGGCTGGGATCGGTGAAGTCCAACATCGGGCACACGCAGTCGGCGGCCGGGGTCGCCGGGGTGATCAAGGCCGTCATGGCGTTGCGGCACTCGACCATGCCCGCGACCCTGCACGTCGACGCGCCGACGTCGGCGGTCGACTGGTCGGCGGGCGCGGTGTCGCTGCTCGCGGAGTCCCGGCCGTGGCCCGCGGGTGGGACACCCCGGCGGGCCGGGGTGTCCGCGTTCGGCGTGAGCGGGACCAACGCGCACGTCATCATCGAGGAAGCACCGGCGGTCGAGGCCGCCGAGCCGGACGCGGTGCCGGGTGCGCCCGCACCGCTCGTGGTGTCGGCGGGGTCGGCCGAGGCGCTGCGGGAGCAGGTCGAGTCCGTTCGCGCGCTCACCGCACCCGTGGCCGATGTGGCGTTCTCGCTGGCCACCACCCGGGCGCGGTTGACGCACCGTGCCGTTCTGGTGGGGGACGACCTGGTCGACGGTGCGGTGGTGCCGGGCGGTCTGGCGTTCCTGTTCACCGGTCAGGGTGCCCAGCGGATCGGGATGGGGCGGGAACTCCGCGAAACGTTCCCGCTTTTCGCGCGGGCCTGGGAGGAGGTGTGTGCGCGGTTCGACCGGGTCCCGGTCGACGACGAGGAGTTGCTGAACCGGACCGATGGTGCGCAGGCCGCGATCTTCGCGCTGGAGGTCGCGCTGTTCCGGTTGCTGGAGTCGTGGGGCGTCCGCCCGGACTTCCTGCTGGGGCACTCGATCGGTGAGATTTCGGCCGCACACGTCGCTGGGGTCCTGTCGTTGGACGACGCCTGCGCCATGGTCGCTGCTCGTGGCCGGTTGATGGCTGCTTTGCCTTCGGGTGGGGCGATGCTGGCGGCGGAAGTGTCCGAAGAGGACGTTCCGGCTGGTGTCGACCTCGCGGCGGTGAACAGTGCGACGTCGCTGGTGGTGTCGGGTACCGAGGCCGAGATCGACGCTCTGGAGGAGCGTTGGCGTGCCGAGGGGCGGCGGGTCAAGCGGCTTGTCGTGTCCCACGCGTTCCACTCCAGGCTGATGGAGCCGATGCTCGCCGACTTCGCCACCGTCGCGGCGTCCTTGTCCTACCACGAACCCCGGATTCCGTTGCCCGGCGCGGTGACCGACCCGGCGTACTGGGTGCGGCAGGTGCGCGACACCGTCCGGTTCGCCGACGGGGTCGCGTGGCTGCGCGAGCAGGGCGTGACGTCGTTCCTCGAACTGGGGCCCGATCCAGTGCTGTCCGCACACGTCGAGGACTCCGCCGCGGTGCTGCGCGGTGGGCGCGACGAGGCCGCGACCCTGCTCACCGCCGTCGGGGGCGCCTGGGTGCGCGGCGCGACCGTCGACTGGACCCAGGTGGTTCCCGAGGGCAGGCGCGTCGACCTGCCCACCCATCCCTTCGCTCGCCTGCGGTTCTGGCCCGCCCCCGCCGTGCGGCGGGGCGACGTGGCCGACGCCGGGCTCGGCGTGACCGACCACGCGCTGCTCGGCTCCGGCATCGGGGTCGCGGGCGGCGACGACTACCTGTTCACCGCCCGGCTGTCCGCGCGTGCCCAGCCGTGGCTGGCCGGGCACGACGCCGTGCCCGGCACGGCGTTCGTCGAACTCGCGATCCGGGCCGGCGACCAGGTCGGCTGCGGGCACCTCACCGAACTGGCCGTCGACACCGCGCTGCCGTTCCCGGCAGCTGGTGCGCTCCAGGTGCAGCTGCGGGTGGACGCCCCCGACGCGGCCGGCCGCCGGGCGTTCACCGTCTACGCCCGCGCCGAGGACCCGGGGACCGACCGCGGCTGGTCCGGCCGCCCGTGGGCCCCGCACGCCCGCGGCGTGCTCGCCCCGCAGGACCGGGCCGCCGAACCCGCCTGGACCACCACCGAGAGCGCCGTCGAGGTCGCCCTGCCCGACGGGGAACGTCCCGATCGTTACGGCCTGCACCCCGCCCTGCTCGACGCCGCCTTCGACGGCGCAGCGGCCACCACCTGGTCGGGCGTCACCCTGTGGGCGGCAGGCGCCACCGCGCTGCGCGTACGGCTCACCCCGGTGGGCGGGGACGCGGTCGCCGTCCTCGCGGTGGACGCCGATGACCGGCCGGTGCTCTCCGCCGACCGCGTCGTCCTGTCCACCTGGGACCTTCCGGCCGCTGCGACGGGCGCCGACGACCTCTACCGCGTCGAGTGGCGCGAACGCACCGTCGCGCCCGCACCGGCGCGGGCGGGCGAGCGCGGGTTCCGTGCGCTGTTCGACGAGACGATGCTGCACCGCGTCCAGGTCGCCGACCGGGGTGTGGCGGTGGCCGAGCCGTACAGCGCCGACCTGCGCCGCGGCGTCCAGAGCGTGCTCTCCGTGCTCCAGGACTGGCTGGCGAGCACCGGCACCGAGGACCTGGTGATCGCGACCAGGGGCGCGGTCGCCGTCCGTCGCGACGATCCCGCTCCCGACCCGGTGGGCGCGGCCTGCTGGGGCCTGGTGCGCTCCGCCCAGGCCGAGCACCCGGGCCGCATCGTGCTGGTCGACACCGACGGCGAGGTGGACGCCGCCGTCCAGATCGCCGTCGCCACCGGGGAGCCCGCGGTCGCGTTGCGCGGGACCAGTCTGTTCACCCCCCGGCTCTCCCGCGTGTCCACTCAGGACAACGTGCCGTTCGTCGTCGATCCCGGGCGGGCCGTCCTGATCACCGGCGGCACCGGCATGCTCGGCGGCCTGCTCGCCCGGCACCTGGTCACCGCGTACGGCGTCCGCGAGCTGGTGCTGACGAGCCGCCGGGGCCCGGACGCCGACGGCGCGGCCGAGCTGACGGCCGAGCTGACCGCACTCGGCGCCGCCGTCGTCGTCGCGTCCTGCGACGTCGCCGACCCGGTCGCGCTCGCCGCACTCCTCGCCGACCACCCCGTCGGCGCGGTCTTCCACACCGCGGGGGTGGTCGACGACGGCCTGGTCGCCACGCTCGCGCCGGAAGCGCTCGACCAGGTGTTCGCGCCCAAGGCCGACGCCGCGCTCACCCTCCACGAACTGACCGCCGACGCCGACCTCACCGCGTTCGTCCTGTTCTCCTCGATCGCCGGCACGATGGGCAGCCCCGGCCAGGGCAACTACGCCGCCGCCAACGCCGTCCTCGACGCGCTCGCCGCCCGCCGCCGCCAGGCCGGGCTGCCCGCGCTTTCCCTCGCGTGGGGCCCATGGGACACCGAAGGCGGCATGGTCGGTGCGCTCGCGGACGCCGACCGCGCCCGCATCGCCCGCTCCGGTCTCCCGCCGCTGGACCCGGCGCACGCGCTCGCCCTGCTCGACCAGGCCCTGCGCCTCGACCACCCCGCCGTCGTGCCGGTCCGGCTGAACCCGGCAGGCTTCGGCGGCAGCCCACCGCACCTGCTGCACGAGCTGATCCGGCCGGTCCGGCGGGGCGCAGGCGCGGCGGGCCCCCGCCTGACCGCGCTGTCGGCGGCCGACCGCCGCGCCGCCCTGCTGGACCTCGTCCGCACGACCGCCGCCGCCACCCTCGGGTTCGCCTCGGCGGACGACGTCGTCGCCGACCGGCCCTTCGCCGAACTCGGCGTGGGGTCGCTGGCCGCCGTCGAACTGCGCAACCGGCTCGTCGCCGCGACCGGCGTCGCGCTGCCGACGACCGTCGTCTACGACCACCCCACCCCCGACGCCCTCGCCGACCGCCTGCACCGCGACCTCGGCGGCGGGACGACCGAGGCGACCGCCACCGCGCTCGCGGCCGACGAACCGATCGCGATCATCGGCATGGCCTGCCGGTTCCCCGGCGGCGTCGCCGGGCCCGAGGACCTGTGGCGGCTGGTCGCCGACGGCGTCGACGCGCTGCGCGAATTCCCGGCCGACCGTGGCTGGGACATCGGCGCGGTCACCGCCGCGGGCGCCACCCCCGTCGGTGGCTTCGTCGACGACGCCGACCGCTTCGACCCGGCCTTCTTCGCCATCAGCCCCCGAGAGGCGCTGGCGATGGACCCGCAGCAGCGCCTGCTGCTGGAGACCTCGTGGGAGGCGGTCGAGCGGGCGGGCATCCTCCCGGCGTCCCTGCGCGGCAGCCGCACCGCGGTGTTCGTCGGCGGCGCCAACTCCGCCTACGGCTTCGGCCAGTTCGACCTGCCAGAGGGCACCCGGGGCCACATGCTCACCGGCGCGGCCACCAGCGTGCTGTCCGGCCGCGTCGCCTACGCGTTCGGCCTGGAGGGCCCCGCGCTCACCGTCGACACGGCGTGCTCGTCCTCGCTGGTCGCCCTGCACCTGGCCGTGCGCGCCCTGCGCGCGGGCGAGGCGACGATGGCGCTGGCGGGCGGCGTGACCGTGATGACCAACCCGGCGATGTTCGTCGACAGCGGGCAGGTGGGCGCGCTCGCCCCGGACGGCCGCTGCAAGGCGTTCTCCGCCGCCGCCGACGGCACCGGCTGGGGCGAGGGCGTCGGCATGCTGCTGGTCGAGCGGCTCTCCGACGCGGAACGCAACGGGCATCCCGTACTCGCGGTGGTCCGCGGCTCCGCGATCAACTCCGACGGCGCTTCCAACGGGCTCACCGCGCCCAGCGGCGCCGCCCAGCAGCGGGTCATCCGGGCTGCACTGGCCGACGCCGGACTCGCACCGTCCGAAGTGGACGCGGTGGAGGCGCACGGCACCGGCACCGCGCTCGGCGACCCCATCGAGGCCGGTGCCCTGCTCGCCACCTACGGGCAGCACCGGGAGCGGCCGCTGCGGCTGGGCTCCATCAAGTCCAACATCGGGCACACCCAGGCCGCGGCGGGCGTCGCCGGGGTGATCAAGATGGTGCTGGCCATCCGGAACGGGACGCTGCCATCGACACTGAACGTCGAAGCGCCCTCGCCGCACGTCGACTGGTCCGCCGGGGACGTGGAGCTGCTCACCGGCACCGTGCCGTGGCCGGCGACCGGCCGCCCGCGCCGGGCCGCGGTCTCCTCGTTCGGCATGAGCGGCACCAACGCGCACACCGTCATCGAGCAGTACGACGCCCCGCCCGCCGCGCAGGCCCCGCCCGCGGCCCCGGCGGCCGGGGACGGGCGGCTGCCATGGGTGCTGTCGGCCCGCACGGCGCCCGCGCTGGCGCGTGCGGCCCGCCGCCTGCTCGCCGCCGGGCCGCACGCCGACGCCGACACCGCCAGGGCGCTGGCCACCACCCGCACCGCCTTCGAGCACCGCGCCGTGCTCACCGGCCCCGACCGTGACCGGCAGCTCACCGCGCTCGCCGAGGACCGCACCAGCCCCGGTCTGGTGCGCGGCACCGCCAAGCCGGGCAAGGTCGTGTTCGTCTTCCCCGGTCAGGGCTCCCAGTGGACCGGCATGGCCCGCGAGCTGCTGGCGACCTCGCCGGTGTTCGCGCAGAAGGCCGCGGAGTGCGCCGACGCCGTCGAACGGCACGTGGACTGGCCGGTCCTCGACGTCCTGCGCGGCGTCGAGGGGGCACCGTCGCTGGACCGGGTCGACGTCGTGCAGCCCGCGCTGTTCACCGTGCTGGTGTCGCTGGCGGCCGTGTGGCGGTCGCTGGGGGTCGAGCCGGACGCGGTCATCGGCCACTCCCAGGGCGAGATCGCCGCCGCGCACGTCGCAGGCGGGCTCGACCTGGCCGACGCCGCCCGGATCATCGCACTGCGCAGCAAGGCCGGGGCCGGTCTGGTCGGCCGGGGCGGGATGACCTCCGTCGCCGCGACCGCGGAGCGGGTCCGCGCGTGGCTGCCCCGGTGGGACGGCAGGCTGTCCGTGGCCGCCGTCAACGGGCCGGAGTCCGTCGTGGTGGCGGGCGACCGCGACGCCCTGGACGACCTGGAAGCGCTGTGTGGGGCGGAGTCCGTGCGCACCAAGCGGGTCCCGGCGGCGTGGGCCGGGCACTCGGCCCAGGTCGACCTCATCCGCGACCACCTGCTCGACGTGCTCGACGGCATCCGCCCCGGCACCGCGGCCGTGCCCATGATGTCCACTGTGGACGTCGGGTGGATCGACACCGCGACCATGGCCGCCGAGTACTGGTACCGCAACACCCGCGAGACCGTGGAGTTCGAGGCCGGGGTGGCCGCACTGGCCGCCGACGGCCACCGGTTCTTCGTCGAGATCAGCCCGCACCCGGTCCTGCTCGGCGCGGTCGGCGACGTCGGCGAGGCCGTGTCGGCCGACCTCGTCGCCGTCGGCTCGCTGCGCCGCGACGACGGCGGACCGGACCGGCTGACCGGCGCGTTCGCCGAGCTGTACGCCAACGGCGCCCCGGTCGACCTCGCGGCCCTGACCGGCACCGGTGCGCCCGTCGACCTGCCGACCTACCCGTTCGGCCGGGACCGCTACTGGCTCGACGCGCCCGCCCCGGCCGCCGCCGACCCCGCCGAGGCCGCCTTCTGGGACGCCGTCGAGCGCGGCGACCGCGACGGCCTCGCCACGACCCTGTCCGTCCCCGCCGACGCCGCCGCCGACCTGCTGCCCCCGCTCGCCACCTGGCGCAGGAGCAAGCGCGGCCAGTCCATTGTGGACAACTGGCGCTACCGGGTCGACTGGCGGCCGGTCCGGCCCGCGGGCGCGGCCCTGTCCGGCTCCTGGCTGGTCGTCGGCGACCCCACCGACGACCGCACCGCCCGGTGTGTCGCCGCACTGACCGCCGCGGGCGCGGTCGCCACCGCGGTCCCGGTGTTCGAGCCGGGCACACCGGTCGACGGCGTGCTGTCGCTGCTGGCGTTCGACGCCGAGGACGATTCCGGCGTGCCGCGCGGCACCGCCGCCACCCTCGGCCTGGTCAACGCCCTCGTCGCCGCCGACGTCCGCGCACCGCTGTGGCTGGCGACCGGCGGCGCGGTGGCCACCGCACCCGACGACCGGATCCACGCCGCCGCGCACGCCCAGGTCTGGGGCCTGGGCGTGGTGACCGCGCTGGAGCGCCCCGAACTGCGCTGCGGCCTCGTCGACCTCCCCGAGACCCTCGACGACCGGGCGCTCGCCGACCTCGCCGCCGTCCTCGCCGACGGCACCGAGGACCAGGTCGCCCTCCGCCCGGCGGGCGTGCTCGCCCGTCGCCTCGTCCGTGCCGTGGCGGGACCGGCGCCCGCGTGGCGGCCCGAGGGGACCGTGCTGGTCACCGGCGGCACCGGCGCGCTCGGTGGTCGCGTCGCCCGCTGGCTCGCCGCGAACGGCGCGACCCGGATCGTGCTGACCAGCCGCTCCGGCCCGGCCGCGCCAGGAGCCGGCGCGATCGTCGCCGCCTGCACCGAGGCCGCGCCGGACGTGCCCGTGGTGGTCGAGGCGTGCGACACCGCGGACCGGTCCGCCGTCGCCGACCTGCTCGCCCGCCATCCCGTCGACGCCGTCGTGCACACCGCGGGCGTCACCCAGACCACCGCTCTGGCCGACCTCGACGCCGCCGCGCTGGCTCACGTACTCGCGGGCAAGATCGCGGGCGCGGAGATCCTCGACGAGCTGACCGACGGCCCGCTGGTCCTGTTCTCCTCGGGTGCGGGCGTGTGGGGCAGCGCCGGCCAGGCCGCCTATGCCGCGGCCAACGCCCACCTCGACGCCATCGCCAGGCGGCGCGCGGACCGTGGCCTGCCCGCCACCGCGCTCGCCTGGGGCGGCTGGGCCGGTGGCGGCATGACCGACGCCGCCACCGCCGCCCGCCTCGGCGACCGGGGCCTGCGCACCATGGACCCGGACCTGGCGCTGCTGGCGCTCGCGCAGGCCGTCGGCGCGGGGGAGACCGCGCTGACCGTCGCCGACATCGACTGGCCCGCCTTCCTGCCCACCTACACCGCGGCCCGCGGCCGACCCCTGGTCGGCGAGATCCCCGAGGTCCGCGCCGCGCTGACCGAGGCGGAACCCGACGACGAAGCCGGGACCGACCTGCGGCGGCGGCTCGCGGAGATGGCAGAGGCCGACCGCGCGCCGTTCCTGCTCGACCTGGTGCGCGCCGAGGCGGCCGCCGCGCTCGGCTACGCCGACCCGTCCGCCGTCGAACCCGACCGGGCGTTCCGCGACCTCGGCTTCGACTCGGTCACCGCCGTCGCGCTGCGCAACCGGTTGCGCGCGGCCACTGGCCGCGGGTTGGCGACCTCGGCGGTCTTCGACCACCCCACCGCGACCGCCCTGTCGGCGCACCTGCTGGCCGATCTGCTCGGCGAACGCGGCCCGGTCCGCGACGCCACGGCCACCGTCGCCTCCGACGAGCCGATCGCCATCGTCGCCATGAGTTGCCGCTACCCCGGCGGGGTCACCTCGCCGGACGAGCTGTGGGACCTGGTCAGCGCGGGCGGTGACGCCGTCGGCGACTTCCCGGCCGACCGCGGCTGGGACCTGGAGAACCTGTTCCACCCCGACCCCGACCACCCCGGCACCTCCTACACCTCCCAGGGTGCCTTCGTCCACGACGCGGCCGGTTTCGACGCCGGGTTCTTCGGCGTCAGCCCCCGCGAGGCCGTCGCCATCGACCCGCAGCAGCGGCTGCTGATGGAGGCGGGCTGGGAGGCGTTCGAACGTGCCGGGGTCGACCCCGGCACGCTGCGCGGCAGCCGCACCGGTGTGTTCGTCGGCGCGTCCTTCGCCGGGTACGGCGTCGGCGGGCGGCCCGGTGGTGAGGCCGAGGGCTACTTCCTCTTCGGTTCCGGGACCGCGGGCACCTCCGGGCGGGTCTCCTACACCTTCGGGCTCGAAGGCCCTGCGGTCACCGTCGACACGGCGTGCTCGTCGTCGCTCGTGGCCATCCACCTCGCCTGCCAGTCGCTGCGGGCAGGCGAGTGCGACATGGCCCTGGCCGGCGGTGTCGCCGTGCTGGTGTCGCCGGTGTCGTTCACCGAGTTCAGCAGGCAGCGCGGCCTGGCCGCCGACGGCCGCTGCAAACCGTTCGCCGCCGGGGCCGACGGGATCGGCTGGGGCGAGGGCGTGGGCGTGCTGCTGGTCGAACGGCTCTCCGACGCGCGGCGCAACGGCCACCCGGTGCTCGCGGTGATCCGCGGTTCCGCGGTCAACCAGGACGGCGCGTCCAACGGCCTGTCCGCCCCCAACGGCCTCGCGCAGCAGCAGGTCATCCGCCAGGCGCTGGCCAACGCCCGGCTCCAACCGTCCGAAGTGGACGTCGTGGAGGCGCACGGCACCGGCACCACCCTCGGCGACCCGATCGAGGCGGACGCGATCATCGCCACCTACGGCCAGGACCGGGACGAGCCGCTGTGGCTGGGCTCGGTGAAGTCCAACATCGGCCACACCAGCTCGGCCGCCGGCGTCGCCGGGGTGATCAAGGCGGTCATGGCGCTGCGCCACGGCGTCCTCCCGCGGACGCTGCACGTGGACGAACCCACGCCCGAGGTCGACTGGTCGGCGGGCGCGGTGTCGCTGCTGACCGAGTCCCGGCCGTGGCCGCGGACCGGCCACCCGCGCCGGGCAGGCGTTTCGGCCTTCGGCGGGACCGGCACCAACGCCCACGCCGTCATCGAGCAGTACGACGCCCGGCCCGCCGAGGCCACGGCGGAACCCGGCGGGGACGTCCCGTGGGTGCTCACCGCCAGGAACCCCGCCGCCCTGCGCGACCAGGCGCGGCGGCTGGCCGGTCACCTGGAGCGCCACCCGGAGACGACCGTCGGGGAGGTCGCCAGAGGGCTGGCCGCGCGGCCGGTGTTCGAGCACCGGACCGTCCTGCTCGGCCGTGACCGTGACGCCCTGCGCGCCGCGCTGACCGCCGTCGCCGCCGACCAGGAACCGGCCGCCGCGGTGACCGGGGAGGCCGGAACGGGTAGGACCGCGTTCGTGTTCCCCGGCCAGGGCTCGCAGTGGGCGGGCATGGCCGGTGAGCTGATGGCGACCTCGCCGGTGTTCGCCGACAGCGTCGACGCCTGCGAGCGGGCACTCGCGCCGCACGTCGACTGGTCGCTGCGCGAGGTGCTCGACGGCGCCGCGCTGGATCGCGTCGACGTCCTCCAGCCCACCCTGTTCGCGGTGCTGGTGTCGCTGGCCGCGGTGTGGCGGTCGCTCGGCGTCGAGCCGGACGCGGTGATCGGGCACTCCCAGGGGGAGATCGCCGCCGCCTGCGTGGCAGGCGCGCTGTCGCTGGCGGACGCCGCCGCCGTCGTCGCGCTGCGTGCCAAGGCGATCACCGCACTGTCCGGGCTGGGTGGCATGGTGGCGGTGCCACTGGCCGCCGACGCCGTGCGGGACCGGCTGGCGGGCCGGGACGGGGAACTCGCCGTCGCCGCCGTCAACGGGCCCGCCGCCACCGTCGTCGCCGGTGACGCGGACGCGCTCGACGAACTGCTGGCCGACCTGGCCGCCGACCGCGTGCGGGCCAAGCGCGTCCCCGTCGACTACGCCTCGCACACCGCGCACGTCGAACGCATCCGCGACGAGCTGCTCACCACCCTCGCGGGCATCCGGCCCCGCGCGGCCACCGTCCCCTTCTGGTCCACAGTGGACTCCTGCTGGCTGGACGGCACCGGTCTCGACGCCGCCTACTGGTACCGCAACCTGCGCCAGACCGTCGAGTTCGAACGCGGCGTGCGTGCGTTGGCGCAACAGGGTTTCCGGTTCTTCGTGGAGACCAGCCCCCACCCCGTGCTCACCGCCGCCGTCACCGACGCCGACCTGCCCGGCACCGTCGCCATCGGCACGCTGCGCCGCGACCAGGGCGGCCGCGTCGCCCGTTCCGCCGCCGAGTACTTCGCGGCCGGCGGCCGGGTCGACCTGGCCGCCCTCACCGGCACCGGCCCGGTCGCGGACCTGCCGACCTACCCGTTCCAGCGCACCCGGTACTGGCTCGAGCCCGCCGTCGCGGGCCCGGTCGCCGACGGCGGCCACCCACTGCTGGAGACCACGGTGGCGCTGGCCGACGGCGGGGTCGTCGCCACCGGCACCCTGTCGATCCGCACGCGGCCGTGGCTGGCCGACCACGCCGTCCTCGGCGCGATCCTGTTCCCCGCCACCGGGTTCCTCGACCTCGTCCGGCACGCGGGCGCCGAGGCCGGCTGTCCCGCCGTCGACGAACTGGTCCTGGAGGCCCCGCTGGTGCTCGCCGAGCGCGACACCGTGCGGCTCCAGGTGACCGTCGCGGCGCCCGACCGGGACGGCCGCCGCGCCGTCGCGGTCCACGCCCGCCACGACAACGAGAACGACAACGAGAACGAGAACGACAACCCCGCCGCCTGGACCCGGCACGCCACCGGCACCCTGGTCGCCGACTCGTCCGCCGCGGGAGACCCGGTCCCCGAGTGGCCGCCGCCGGGCGCGACCCCGGTCGACGTCGACAGCTTCTACCGGGGCGCCGCCGAGGCCGGTTACGGCTACGGACCGGCGTTCCAGGGCATGCGTGCCGCCTGGCACCACGACGGCGAGCTGTACGCCGAGGTGGCACTGCCCGAGGACCTGCGCGGCGAGGGCGGCTACGGCCTGCACCCCGCCCTGCTCGACGCCGCGCTCCACGGCATCGGCATGGCGCGTGCCCTGCGCGACGGCAACGGCTTGGACCGCCCCGCCGAACTCCCGTTCTCCTTCACCGGTTTCGCTCTGCACGCGCACGGCGCGACCGCCCTGCGGGTCCGGCTGGCCGCCGCGCCCGACGGCACGGTCGCCGTGCGGATGACCGACGAGACCGGTGCGCCCGTGCTCACCATCGACGCGCTGGCGTGCAGGCCCGCCGCGGCCGATGTCGCCGGGGCGCGGCGCGGCTCCGGCGAATCGCTCTTCGCCGTCGACTGGAGCCCGGTCACCGCGACCGCCCCGCCGGTCCGCGTCACCCTGCACGGCCCCGACCCGCTCGGCGTCGGTGCCGCCGACCCGGACGCCGACGTGGTGCTCGCCCAGTTCACCGGTCCGGCCGACGCACTGACCGAGGTGCTGGCGCTGCTCCAGAGCTGGTCGACGGACGAGCGCACGCTCGTCGTCGTCACCAGGGGCGCGGTCGCCGCGCGACCGGGGGACACCGTCCCCGACCTGGTCCACGCCCCCGTGCACGGCCTGGTCAGGTCGGCGCAGTCGGAGCACCCCGGCCGGTGCCTCCTGGTCGACCTCGACGACGACCCGGCCTCGCTGACCGCGCTGCCCGCCGCCATCGCCGCCGCGGGCGCCCAGGGCGAACCGCAGATCGCCGTCCGCGCGGGCGTTGCGCTGGCCCCGCGCCTGGTTCGCCTGCCACGGCGGACCGTCACCACGGCGGCGCGCCCGGCCGCCGGGACCGCGCTGGTGACCGGTGCGACCGGCACGCTCGGCGCGGAACTGGCGAAGCACCTGGTGCGGGTCCACGGCTACCGGCGGCTGGTCCTCACCAGCCGCAGCGGCGCGGCCGCCCCCCGCGCCGCCGAACTCGTGGCCGAGCTGGCCGAACTCGGCGCGCAGGCCACGGTGGTCGCCTGCGACGTCGCCGACCGCGCCGCTCTCGCCGACGTCCTCGCGGCCGTACCGCCCGAGCATCCGCTGACCGCGGTCGCCCACACCGCCGCCGTGCTCGACGACGGTGTCGTCGCCGCACTCACCCCCGAGCGCCTGCACCACGTGCTCGCACCGAAGGCGCGGGGCGCGCTCAACCTCCACGAGCTGACCCGGGACGCGGACCTGGAGATCTTCGCCCTGTTCTCGTCCGCGGCAGGGGTTCTCGGCGGCGCGGGACAGGGCAACTACGCCGCCGCCAACACCCATGTCGACGCCCTCGCGCAGCACCGTGCCGCCATCGGCCTCCCCGCCGTGTCCCTGGCCTGGGGTCCGTGGGCGCAGCGGTCGGCGCTGACCGGCGACCTCACCGACGCCGACCTGCGCCGTCTCGCCCGCCACGGCCTCATCCCCATGGCCACCGAGGACGGGCTCCGGCTCTTCGACGAGGCGCTCACCGCGGGCCACGCGCTCGTGGTGCCGATGGGTTTCAGCCCGGCGGCGCTGCGGGCCGGGGGCGCCGAGGTGGCACCGCTGCTGCGCGGGCTCGTCCGCACGGGCGGCGCCGCGTCGGCGGCCGGTTCGGCGGAAGCGTTGCGCCGCAAGCTGACCGCCGCGCCGGACACCGAACGTGGCCGCATCCTGCTGGACCTGGTGCGCACCCAGACCGCCATCGTCCTCGGCTACGGCAACCCGGGGCTGGTCGACGCCCGCCGCGGGTTCGTCGAACTCGGCCTCGACTCGCTGACCGGTGTCGAGCTGCGCAACCGCCTCGCCCGCGGCACCGGTCTGCGGCTGCCCGCCACCACGGTGTTCGACCACCCCACCCCCGAAGCCCTCGCCCGGCACCTGCGCACCGGCCTCGAACCGCGCGCGGCAGGCGCGGGACCGGCCGCCCTCGCCGAACTGGCCCGGCTGGAGCGGGCGCTGGCCGGGATCGCCCCCGGCGGCGCGGAACTCATGGCCGACAGAGGGACGCTCACCACCCGGCTACGGGCGTTGCTCGACCGGCTGACCGACACCCCCGCAGAGCACACCGAGCACGCCGAGGTGCCCGACAGTCTCGACTCGGCCACCGCCGAGGACCTGTACACGCTTCTGGACCAGGAGTTCTCGAAGTCCTGACCGGTGCGGAAGGAGATCCACCCATGGCGAACGACGAGAAGCTCCTCGGCTACCTCAAGCGGGCCACGACGGAGTTGCGCGAGGCCAACCGCAAACTGCGGGAGGTGCAGGACCGGGACACCGAGCCGGTGGCCGTGGTCGGCATCGGCTGCCGCTACCCCGGCGGTGTGCGCTCACCGGAGGACCTGTGGCGGCTCGTCGCCGACGGGACCGACGCCCTCACCGGCTTCCCCGGCGACCGGGGCTGGGACCTCGCCGCGCTCACCGGCGCCCGCGCCGCCGCGGGCGGGTTCCTCGACGGGCCGGGCGAGTTCGACCCGAACTTCTTCGGCATCTCCCCGCGCGAGGCCACCGCCATGGATCCCCAGCAGCGGCTGATGCTGGAGATCTGCTGGGAGGCCGTCGAACGCGCGGGCATCGACGCACGGACCCTGCGCGGCAGCCGGACCGGGGTGTTCGCGGGCTGGATGTACAGCGACTACGCCGCCAGCCTCGACGCCGCGCCCGAGGTGTTCGACGGTTACGTCAGCACCAGCAACGCGAGCAGCGTCCTGTCCGGCCGCGTCGCCTACACCCTCGGACTGGAGGGCCCGGCGATCACCGTCGACACCGCCTGCTCGTCGTCACTGGTCGCCATGCACCTGGCCGCCAAGGCGCTGCGCGACGGGGAGTGCGCCCTCGCGCTGGCGGGCGGGGTCACCGTCATGGCGAGCCCGCTGATGTTCTCCGGGTTCGAGTTCGACGAGGGCATGGCCGCCGACGGGCGCTGCAAGTCCTTCGCCGCCGCGGCCGACGGCACCGGCTGGGGCGAGGGCGCTGGCGTGCTCCTGCTGGAACGCCTGTCCGACGCGATCGCGGGCGGTCGCCGGATCCTGGCCGTCCTGCGCGGATCCGCCGTCAACTCCGACGGGGCGTCCAGCGGGCTGACCGCGCCGAACGGGCCTGCTCAGCAGCGGGTGATCGAGCAGGCATTGGGGCGGGCCCGGCTCGCACCGTCCGATGTGGACATGGTGGAGGCGCATGGCACCGGCACCCGGCTGGGTGACCCCATCGAAGCCCAGGCGCTGCTGGCCACCTACGGCAGGCACCGGGTGGACGGGCCGCTGTGGCTCGGCTCGGTCAAGTCGAACATCGGCCACACCCAGGCCGCCGCGGGCGTCGCCGGGGTGATCAAGGTGATCGGCGCGCTGCGCTCGGGTGTCCTGCCCCGCACCCTGCACGTCGACGAGCCGACCCCGGTCGTGGACTGGTCCTCCGGCGCGGTGTCGCTGCTGACCGAGGAACGGCCGTGGCCGGAGACCGCCCGCCCGCGCCGCGCCGCCGTGTCGGCGTTCGGGGTCAGCGGCACCAACGCGCACGTCATCGTCGAACAGGCCCCCGAGACCGCCGCCGAAACCCCTGAGCCTTCCGTGCGTCCCGCCGTCCTGCCGTGGCTGGTGTCCGGCGCGTCCACGGCCGGACTGCGCGGCCAGGCCCGGCGGCTGGCGCCCGCGTTGTCCGGCGGGCACACCGACCTCGACCTCGCCCGTTCGCTCGCCACCACCCGCACCCCGCTCGACCACCGCGCCGTCGTCCTCGCGGGCGACCGGGCACAGGCACGGGCAGGTCTGGCCGCGCTCGCGGCGGGCGAGGAGTCCGGCGCGGTCGTCACCGGGACCGTGAGCGGTGGGGGAGTGGCGTTCCTGTTCACCGGTCAGGGCGCGCAGCGTGCCGGGATGGGCACGGGACTGCGCCGTGACTTCCCGGTCTTCGCCGAGGTCTTCGACGACATCCTCGCCCGGCTCGGCGGCGTCCCGCTCGACGACCCCGGCGCGCTCGACCAGACCCGCAACGCCCAGGCCGGGCTGTTCGCGCTGGAGGTGGCGCTGTTCCGGCTGCTGGAGTCGTGGGGCGTCACCCCGGACTTCCTGCTCGGGCACTCCATCGGCGAGGTCGCCGCCGCCCACGTCGCGGGGGTGCTGTCGGTGGACGACGCCTGCGCGCTGGTCGCCGCGCGTGGCAGGTTGATGCAGGACCTGCCGCCTGGTGGGGCGATGCTGGCCGCGGAAGTGTCCGAAGAGGACGTTCCGGCCGATGTCGACGTCGCGGCGGTGAACGGTCCGGCTTCGCTCGTGGTGTCGGGGCTCGAGGAGGAGATCGCGGCGCTGGAGCAGCGGTGGCGGGCCGAGGGTCGCCGGGTGAAGCGGCTCGCGGTATCGCACGCGTTCCACTCGCGGTTGATGGAGCCGATGCTGGCGGAGTTCGCCGAGGTCGCGCACTCGCTGACCTACCACGCCCCGCGCATCCCCGTCGTCCCCGCCGCGGCCGGGGGCGACGTCACCGACCCCGGCTACTGGGTCCGGCAGATCCGCGGCACCGTCCGGTTCGCGGACGGCGTCCGGCGACTGCGCGAGCGGCACGCCGCGACCTTCGTCGAGATCGGGCCGGACGCGGTCCTCGCCACCCACCTGGACAGCGCCGTGCCGATGCTGCGCGCGGGCCGCGACGAGACCGCGTCGGCCCTGCGTGCCCTGTCCGAGCTGCACGTCGACGGCGCGGACGTCGACTGGGCCGCCGTCTTCGCCGACTGGGGCGGCACCACGGTCGATCTGCCCACCTACGCGTTCCAGCGCACCCGCCACTGGCCTGCCCGCGCCACCCCGCCCGCCCGCGACTGGCACTACCGCACGCACTGGACCCCGGTGACCGCCACGACCGATGCCCGCCTCACCGGCACCTGGTGGATCGTCGAGCCCTCCGGCGCCGGGGACGTGGCCGCCGCCTGCGCCGACGCCGTCACCCGGCACGGCGGCACCGCCGTCCGGATCACCGGCCTCGACGGTCTTGCGGACCGGACCGGCAGCCCCGATGCCGTGCTGTCCCTGCTGGCGCTGGACGACCGCCCGCACCCCGGCCACCCGCTGCTCACCACGGGGCTCGCCGACTCGCTGGCCCTGATCCGGACCGTCGGCGCCCCGTTGTGGGTCGCCACCGCCGACACCCCCGGCGACCCGACCGCCGCGGCCGTCGCCGCCCTCGGCCGCGTCGCCGCGCTGGAGCACCCCGACCGCTGGGGCGGGGTCGTCGCCCTGCACGGCGTCCCCGACCCGGCCGCGCTCGCCGCCGTCCTGGCCGGTGCCGAGGACCAGGTGGCGATCCGCCCGGAAGGGACGGTCGCACGCAGGCTCGTCCGTGCCGAGGGCACCGGGCCGCGCGGCGACTGGCGCCCGCACGGCACCGTCCTGGTCACCGGCGGCACCGGCGCTCTCGGCAGGCACACCGCGCGCTGGCTCGCCCGCCAGGGCGCCGACCACGTACTGCTGGTCAGCCGGGCCGGGGACCAGGCGCCCGGCGCCGCCGACCTCGTCGCCGAACTCAACTCCCTCGGCGCCAAGGCCACCGTCGCCGCCTGCGACGTCGCCGACGCGCAGGCCCTGCGTGCCCTGCTCGCCGCCGTCCCAGCCGAACACCCGCTCACCGCCGTCGTGCACGCGGCCGGGACCGGCGACCTCACCCCGCTGGCAGCCACCGGCACCGACCGGCTCGCCGCAGTCCTGGCCGCCAAGGCGCAGGGCGCCCGCCACCTCGACGCCCTGTGCGGTGACCTGGAGGCGTTCGTCCTGTTCTCCTCGGCCGCCGCCACCTGGGGCGGCGCGGGCCAGGGCGCCTACGCCGTCGCGAACGCCGCCCTCGACGCCGTCGCCGAGAGCCGTGCCGCCCGCGGCCTGCCCGCGACCGCCATCGCATGGGGCCCCTGGGCCGGTCCCGGCATGGGCGAGGGCACCACCGGCGAGGCCCTGCGCCGTCGCGGCCTGCCACCCATGCAGGCCGAACCCGCTCTCGCGGCCATGAAGGACGCCGTGGACAGCGGCGACCCGTGCGCCACCGTGGCCTGCGTCGACTGGGCCAGGTTCGCCCCAGCCTTCACCGCCCGCAGGCCCAGCCCGCTGCTGGCCGACCTGCCGGAGGCCGCCACCGGCGAACGGGAGACCGAGGTCGATGACGCCGCACTGCGCGCCGACCTGGCGGCACTGCCGGAGTGGGAGCGCAGGGAGCGGCTCGCCGAGGTCGTCCGCGCCCAGGCCGCCGTCGTGCTCGGGCACGCGGGCGCCGCCGAGATCGAACCGGGCCGGCCGTTCCGCGACCTTGGCTTCGACTCGCTGTCGGCGGTGCGGCTGCGCGACCGCCTGCGCGCCGCCACGGGACTGCCGGTCGCCGCGACCGCCGTCTTCGACCACCCGACACCCGCCCGGCTCGCCGAGCACCTCTTCACCCACGTGACCGCCCCCCTGGTCACCGGCGGTCCTGCCGAGTCCGGCGCCGACGCCGAGGTCCGGCGGACGCTGGCCGCGATCCCGGTGTCCCGCCTGCGCGAGGCCGGCCTGCTCGACCTGTTGCTGCGCCTGGCGTCCGGCGCGGAAGAACCGGCGCCCGCCGCGGCCGATTCGCTCGACGACATGGACGGCGAGAGTCTGCTGCGGCTGGTCGCCGCCGGAGAGGTGCACCAGTCATGAGTGGAGCCCGCGGAACGAATCAACAGACACAGGGCGACCGCGAGCGGCTCCCCGGAGCCCGCGAGGGGGAGTCATGAGTGCCACGGTCGATCAGTACGTCGCCGCCCTGCGCACCTCGCTCAAGGAGAACGAGTCGCTCAAGGCGCTCAACCGCGAGCTGACCGACGCCGCCGCCGAGCCGGTCGCGGTCGTCGGCATGGCATGCAGGCTGCCCGGCGGGATCACCTCGCCCGCGGACTTCTGGGCGCTGCTCGACGCGGGAGCCGAGGCCACCGGACCCGCCCCGCTCGACCGCGGCTGGCCGGACGCCGCCGCGGTGACCGGCGGGTTCCTGCCCGACGCCGGACAGTTCGACGCCGCCCTGTTCGGCATCTCCCCGCGCGAGGCGCTGGCCATGGACCCGCAGCAGCGGCTGCTGCTGGAGACCGCGTGGGAGACCGTCGAGCGCGCGGGCATGAACCCGTTGGCACTGCGCGGAACGCGCACCGGCGTCTACATCGGCTCGTCCACCTCCGGCTACGGCATCGCCACTCCCGCCACCGAGGACGTCGAGGGCTACCTCGGCACCGGGTCCGCGCCCAGCGTGCTGTCCGGCCGGGTCGCCTACGCGCTCGGTCTGGAAGGCCCCGCGCTCACCATCGACACCGCCTGCTCCTCCTCGCTGGTCGCGCTGCACCTGGCCGCCCAGTCGCTGCGCCGTGGCGAGTGCACGCTGGCGCTGGCCGGTGGGGTCACCGTCATGGCCAGCCCCGGCGCGTTCGCCGAGTTCGGCAGGCAGGGCGGGCTTGCCGCCGACGGCCGCTGCAAGTCCTTCGCCGAGGCCGCCGACGGCACCGGCTGGGCCGAGGGCGTCGCCGTGCTGCTGGTCGAGCGCCTGTCCGACGCCCGCCGCAACGGGCACCCCGTGCTGGCGCTGCTGCGCGGCTCCGCCGTCAACTCCGACGGCGCGTCCAACGGGCTCACCGCCCCCAACGGCCCCGCCCAGCAGCGGGTGATCGCCGACGCGCTCGCCGCCGCCGGTCTCGCACCGTCCGATGTGGACGCGGTGGAGGCGCACGGCACCGGGACCGTGCTCGGCGACCCGATCGAGGCCGGTGCCGTCCTGGCCGCCTACGGGCAGGACCGCGACCGGCCGCTGTGGCTCGGGTCGGTGAAGTCCAACCTCGGCCACGCCCAGTCCGCCGCGGGCGCGGCCGGTGTCATCAAGATGATCCTCGCGCTGCGCAACGAGACGCTGCCCCGCACCCTCCACGTCGAACGGCCGTCCCCGCACGTGGACTGGGCCTCGGGCGCGGTGTCCCTGCTGACCGAGGCCCAGCCGTGGCCCAGCGGTGACCGGGTCCGCCGGGCCGGTGTGTCCGCCTTCGGTGTCAGCGGCACCAACGCCCACGTGATCATCGAGCAGGCACCGGCCGAGGAACCCGCCGGGCGCACCGCGCCGACCGCGCGCATCCCGTGGGTCCTCTCCGGCAGGACAGCGCAGGCACTGCGTGCCCAGGCCGACCGGCTGCGCACCGGTCTCGACCAGGACGCGCACCCGGCCGACATCGCCTTCTCCCTGGCCACCACCCGCGCCGCCCTCGAACACCGGGCCGTCGTCCCCGCGGGCGACCGGGACGCACTGCGCGCCGTCGCGCTCGGCGAGCCGCACCCCGGCGTGGTCACCGGGACCGCCGCCCCCGGCGGGCTCGCGGTGCTGTTCACCGGGCAGGGCGCGCAACGCGCGGGCATGGGCCGCGGTCTCGCCGCCGCCTTCCCCGTGTTCGCCGCCGCGCTCGGCGAGATCACGGCGCGGCTGGGCGGCATCCCGTTCGACGACGCCGAGTCGCTCGGGCAGACCCGGCACACCCAGGCGGCGCTGTTCGCCTTCGAGGTCGCGCTCTACCGGCTGCTGGAGTCCTGGGGCGTGCGGCCCAAATACCTCGTCGGGCACTCCATCGGCGAGGTCGCCGCCGCCCACGTCGCGGGGGTGCTGTCGGTGGACGACGCCTGCGCGCTGGTCGCCGCGCGTGGCAGGTTGATGCAGGACCTGCCGCCTGGTGGGGCGATGCTGGCCGCCGAAGTGTCCGAAGCGGACGTTCCGGCGGGGATCGACGTCGCCGCGGTGAACGGTCCTTCGTCGATCGTGGTTTCCGGTGCCGAGGACGAGATCTCGGCGCTGGAGCAGTGGTGGCGGGCCGAGGGCCGCCGGGTGAAGCGGCTCGCGGTATCGCACGCGTTCCACTCGCGGCTGATGGAGCCGATGCTCGCCGAGTTCGCCGAAACGGTCCGGACCCTGACCTTCCACCAGCCGCGCGTGCGGGTGGTGGCGGACGGGGACGTCACCGACCCCGGCTACTGGGTGCGGCAGGTCCGCGACACCGTCCGGTTCGCCGACGCCGTCGACCGGCTAGCCGACGCCGACGTCGGCGCCTGGGCGGAAGTCGGGCCGGACGCGGTCCTCTCCGCGCTCGTGGACGGCGCCGTCCCGTTGCAGCGGTCCGGGCGGGACGAGGTCGACGCCTGGTGGCGCGGCCTGGCCCGGCTCCACGTCGCCGGTGTGGACGTCGACTGGTCCGTCGCGGGCGGCAACCGGGTCGACCTGCCTGCCTACGCCTTCCAGCGCGAGCACTACTGGCTGCTGCCCACCGCCGCCCCCGCGGCGGCGTCCGCCCCCGAGGACGCCTGGCGCTACCGGGCCGGCTGGCAGCCCCTGGCCGAGCGCGGCCCCGCCGCCCTGCCCGGCACCTGGCTGGTCGTCAGCCGCCCCGGCTTCGACACCACCCCCTACCTCGACGCACTGACCGGGCGCGGCGCGACCGTCCGGCACGCCGTGTCCGGCGACCTCCCCGACCTGTCCGGCGACCCCGTCGACGGCGTTCTCTCCCTGCTCGCCCTCGACGGCGCGGACGCCCTCGCCGACTCGGTCACCCTGATCAACGCCCTCGACGGCACCTCGGCCCCGCTCTGGGTCGTCACCCGCGGTGCGGTCGCCGTCGGCGGTGAGCGCCCCGACCCGGTCGCCGCCGGGCTGTGGGGCCTTGGCCGGGTCGCCGCCCTCGAACTTCCCACCCGCTGGGGCGGTCTGGTCGACCTGCCGGCCGACCTCGACACCGCCACCGCGGACCGCCTTGCCCGCGTCCTGTCCGGGACGGGGGAGGACCAGGTCGCCATCCGGCCCGGCGGCGCGTTCGGCCGCCGGATCGAACCGGCCCCGGCCCGGCCCGCCACCCCGTGGCAGCCGCGCGGCACGGTCCTGGTCACCGGTGGCACCGGCGCCCTCGGCGGCCACGTCGCCCGCTGGCTGGCGGGCCGCGGCGCCGAGCGCCTGCTGCTCGCCGGCAGGCGCGGCCCGGCCGCTCCCGGCGCCGCCGAACTGGTCACCGAGCTGACCGACCTCGGGGCCGACGTCACCGTGGTCGCCTGCGACACGGCCGACCGTGCCGCCGTCGCCGCCCTGCTCGCCGCCCACCCCGTGGATGCCGTCGTGCACGCCGCGGGCTGGGCCGAGTACGCCGCCCTGCCCGACGTCACGCCGGAGCACCTGGCCGCCGTCGCCGCCGCCAAGGTCGCAGGCGCGGTCCACCTGGACGAGTTGCTGCCCGACGCCGAGGCGTTCGTGCTGTTCTCCTCCGTCGCCGGTGTGTGGGGCGGCGGTGGGCAGGCCGCCTACGCCGCCGCCAACGCCACCCTCGACGCCATCGCGGAGTCCCGCAGGGCCCGGGGCGCGGCCGCCACCTCCGTGGCGTGGGGGCCGTGGGCCGGCGCGGGCATGGTCGCCGCCGGCACCACCGCCGACTACCTGCGCGAACGCGGTCTGCGCCCGATGGCACCAGCCAGTGCGGTCGCCGCGCTGGCCACCGCCGTCGACGGCGGCGACACCTGCGTCGCTGTGTCCGATGTGGACTGGAAGCGGTTCGCCGTGGCGTTCACCGCGACCCGGCCGAGTGCGCTGCTCGCAGGCGTGCCCGCCGCACGCGTCCACACGGAGGAGGTCGTCGCGCCGACCGGGTTCGCCGCGACACTGCGCGCACTCGCCCCCGCCGACCGCGACCGGACCGTGCTCGACCTGGTGCGCGCCAAGGCCGCCGCAGTCCTCGGCCACCCGGACGCCTCGGGGGTCGACCCGGTCCGGCCGTTCCGGGACCTGGGCTTCGACTCGCTCACCGCCGTCGAACTGCGCACCGCGCTGGCCGAGGCCACCGGTCTGGCCCTGCCGTCGACCCTCGTCTTCGACCACCCGGCGCCAGTCGTCCTCGCCGGGCACCTGGTGACCCGGCTGACCGGCGAAGACACCGGGAAAACCTCGGCAACCGTTGTGGCCAACGGAGATCCGATCGCGATCGTAGCGATGGCGTGCCGGTACCCGGGAGGGTTGTCCTCGCCGGAGGACCTCTGGCGGTTGGTAATGTCCCGCGGCGACGGGATGGGTCCCTTCCCCGCCGACCGCGGGTGGGACATGTCCGGTCCGGACGCGCCGACGGCGCGCGTCGGGGGGTTCGTCGACGGCGCCGCCGAGTTCGACGGGGGTCTGTTCGGGATCTCCCCGCGCGAGGCGGTCGCCATGGACCCGCAGCAGCGCCTGCTGCTCGAGGCGTCCTGGGAGGTGTTCGAGCGCGCCGGGGTCGACCCGACCTCGTTGCGCGGCAGCCGGACGGGAGTCTTCGCCGGGACCAGCGGCCAGGACTACGTGTCGCTGCTGCCCGCCGCGTCCGGGTACCTGGCCACCGGCGGCTCGGCGAGCGTCGTGTCCGGTCGGGTGTCCTACGTCTTCGGTCTGGAGGGACCTTCGATCTCGGTAGACACCGCCTGCTCGTCGTCACTGGTCGCTCTGCACCTGGCCGCACAGTCGCTGCGGCGGGGGGAGTGCGATCTCGCGCTCGCGGGCGGGGTGGTCGTGATGGCGACCCCCGCTGCGTACGTGGAGTTCGGCAGGCAGAACGGCGTGGCCGCGGACGGGCGCTGCAAGTCCTTCGCGGCGGCCGCCGACGGGACCGGGTGGAGCGAGGGGGTGGGCGTGCTGCTGGTGGAGCGGCTGTCGGACGCGCGGCGCAATGGTCACGACGTCCTCGCCGTCCTGCGTGGCTCCGCGGTCAACTCCGACGGCGCGTCCAACGGGCTCACCGCGCCGAACGGGCCGTCCCAGCAGCGGGTCATCCGCGCGGCACTGGCCGACGCCGGCCTCGAACCGTCCGATGTGGACATGGTGGAGGCGCACGGCACCGGCACCCGGCTCGGCGACCCGATCGAGGCGCAGGCGCTGCTCGCCACCTACGGCCAGGACCGCGACGAGCCGCTGTGGCTCGGCTCGATCAAGTCGAACATCGGCCACAGCCAGGCCGCGTCCGGCGTGGCGGGCGTCATCAAGACGGTCATGGCCCTGCGCAACGGCCAGCTGCCGCCCACCCTGAACGTCGACGCCCCCACCCCCGAGGTGGACTGGACCGCCGGGAACGTCGAGCTGCTCACCGAGGCCAGGCCGTGGCCGTCCGTCGGCAGGCCGCGCCGCGCCGGGGTGTCGTCGTTCGGCATGAGCGGCACCAACGCGCACGTGGTCGTCGAGGAGGCGCCCGCCGCCGACCCGGTGGACCCACCGGCCATGCCCGGTCCCGCCGACGTGCCGTGGCCGGTCTCCGCGCGCACCGCGACCGGTGTCGCCGCGCAGACCGAGCGCCTGCGCGACTGGGCCACCGGGCGCACCGGCCTCCGCCCGGTGGACATCGGCCTCGCGCTGGGCACCACCCGCGCCGCGCTCACGCACCGGGCCGTGCTGTCCAGCGCGGGCACCGGCGTGATCCACATGGGCACGGCGACCGGCGGGCGCACCGCGTTCCTGTTCACGGGCCAGGGCACGCAGCGAGTGGGCATGGGGCGGGAGCTGTACTCGGCGTTCCCCGTGTTCGCACAGGCGTGGGACGCGGTCGCCGACCGCATCGGTGGCGTGCCGCTTCACGACGTGGACCTGCTGAACCGCACCGACGGCGCGCAGTCGGCGCTGTTCGCGGTCGAGGTGGCGCTGTTCCGGCTCCTGGAGTCCTGGGGCATGGCACCGGAATTCCTGCTCGGCCACTCCATCGGCGAGCTCGCCGCCGCCCACGTCGCGGGGGTGCTGTCGCTCGACGACGCCTGCGCGCTGGTCTCCGCACGCGGCCGGCTGATGGCCGCCCTGCCAGAAGGCGGCGCCATGCTGGCCGTCGAGGCGGCCGAGGACGATGTTCCGGCAGGCGTCGACATCGCCGCCGTCAACAGCCCGACCGCACTGGTGGTGTCCGGTGCCGAGGACGAGATCCAGGCGCTGGAGGACCGGTGGCGCGCGGAAGGCCGCCGGGTCAAGCGCCTGGTCGTCTCGCATGCCTTCCACTCCAGGCTGATGGAGCCCATGCTCGCCGACTTCGCCGCCGTCGCGGAGTCGGTGACCTACCACGAACCCCGCATCGCCATGCCCGGCGACGTCACCGACCCGGACTACTGGGTGCGGCAGGTGCGCGGCACCGTCCGGTTCGCCGACGGCGTGGCATGGCTGCGGGAACAGGGCGTCACCTCGTTCGTCGAACTCGGCCCCGACCCGGTGCTCTGCGCCCACGTCGACGGCGCGGTCCCGGCCCTGCGCACGGGCCGCGACGAGACGACGACCGTGCTGTCCGCGGCCGCGGCGGCGTGGACGCACGGCGCGCGCCTCGACTGGGCCGCGTTGTTCGCCACCTGGGACGCCCGGCGCACCGAGGTCCCGACCTACGCGTTCGAGCGGGAGCGGTACTGGGCGGGCGGCCAGCCGCCGCTGCTGGGCGCCGAGACGCCGCTGGCCGCGGGCGGGGTGGTGCTGTCCGGCAGGCTGTCCACGGCCTTCCAGCCCTGGCTGGCCGACCACCGCATCCTCGGCGGGGTCGTGGTGCCGGGGACCGCGTTGCTGGAGATGGCGTTGCGCGCCGCGGCCCGCGCCGGCCGCCCCGCCGTCGCGGAGCTGACGCTGCACGCGCCGCTGGTCCTGCCCGAGCGCGGCGCGGTCCAGGTGCAGGTGTCGGTCGCCGCCGACGACACCCTCCAGATCCACGCCCGGCCCGACGACGACACCGCGCCCTGGACCCGCCACGCCAGCGGCCAGGTCGAGGCCGACGCCCCATCGCCCGACGGCCTCGACCTGGCCGCCTGGCCACCCGAGGACGCCGTCCCGCTGGACCTGACCGGCCTCTACGACCGGCTCGGCTCGGTCGGCCTGGAGTACGGGCCCGCGTTCCGCGGCCTGCGCGCCGCGTGGCGCCACGGTGACGACGTCCTCGCCGAGGTCGCCCTGCCCGAGGAGAACCGGCACGACCCCGGCGCGTTCGGTCTGCACCCGGCCCTGCTCGACGCCGCGGTGCACGCCGTCGGCGCGGGCGGCCTGTTCCCCGACGGCGCCCGCGTGCCGTTCAGCTGGTCCGGGGTGGCCCTGCACGCCACCGGCGCGGCCATGCTGCGGGTCCGGCTGACCCGCACCGGCCAGGACTCCCTGCGCCTGCGGGCCGCCGACGCGGCGGGTGCCACCGTCGCCGTCGTCGACTCGCTCACCGTCCGCACCCCCGTGGCCGGCGCCGCCCCCGCCGACCATGGCACGCACGACGCCCTGTTCGCCGTCGAGTGGACCCCGGCCGTCCTGGCCGACACCGCCACCGCGCTCCCCGACGTGGCCGACCTGCCGTCCGGCCCGGTCCGCGACGTGGTCTGCCACGCACTGGACCTGGTCCGCGCCCGGCTCGCCGGGCCCGGCACCGACCCGCTGGTGATCCGCACCCGCGGCGCGGTCGCGGCCAGGCCCGGCGACACCGTCACCGACCTCGGCGCGGCGGGTGCCTGGGGCCTGGTCCGTTCCGCGCAGACCGAACACCCCGGCCGGTTCGTCCTGGTCGACGGCGACGCCCCGGCCACCGTGCTGGCGGCCGTCGTCGCGTCGGGGGAGCCGCAGGCCGCGGTGCGCGGTGCGGACGTCCTCGTGCCGCGCCTGACCCGCGCCGCGACCCTGCCCGCGCTGACGATCCCGGCCGGGGACACCTGGCAGCTCACCCCGCCCGCCGACGGCACCCTCGACGGCCTCGACCTGGCCCCGGCCGAGACCGGACCACTGGCGGCAGGCCACGTCCGCGTGGCGGTCCGCGCGGCCGGGATCAACTTCCGGGATGTGCTGATCGCGCTCGGGTCCTACCCCGAGGCCGCGGCCATGGGCACCGAGGCCGCGGGCGTCGTGCTCGAAGTCGGCGACGACGTGCCGGACCTGCGCCCCGGCGACCGGGTGTTCGGGCTGGTGTCCGGTGGTTTTGGCCCGGTCGCGACCGCCGACCGCCGCCACCTCGCCCCGATCCCCGCGGGCTGGTCCTTCGCCACCGCCGCGTCGATCCCGATGGCCTACCTGACCGCCTACTACGGCCTGGTCGACCTGGCCGGGCTGCGCGCGGGCGAGTCCGTGCTGATCCACGCCGCCGCGGGTGGTGTCGGCACGGCGGCCGTGCAACTGGCCCGGCACCTTGGCGCGGAGGTGTACGGCACGGCGAGCCCGGCCAAGTGGCCCGCCACCGGCCTGGCCACCGACCACCTCGCCTCCTCCCGCGACCTCGGCTTCGCCGACCGGTTCCCCCGCGTGGACGTCGTGCTCAACGCGCTCGCGGGTGAGTTCGTCGACGCCTCGCTGGGGCTGCTGGCCCCCGGCGGCCGGTTCATCGAGATGGGCAAGGCCGACCTGCGCTCGCCCGCCGATATCGACTCCGGCGTCACCTACCGCGCGTTCGACCTCGGTGAGGCCGGGCCGGACCGCACCAGCGCCATGCTCGCCGACCTGCTCGCCCTGTTCGCGTCCGGCGCGCTGACCCCGCCGCCGGTGCGGGCATGGGACATCCGCGAGGCCGCCACCGCCTTCCGGCACATCGGGGCGGGCAGGCACACCGGCAAGAACGTGTTCACCATCCCGCGCCCGATCGACCCCGACGGCACCGTCCTGATCACCGGCGGGACAGGTGCGCTCGGCACCGCCGTCGCCGAGCACCTCGCCACCCGCCACGGTGCCCGCCACCTCCTGCTCGCCAGCCGAAGCGGGCGGGGCGGGCCGGACCGGGAGACGTTGCCCGGCACGGACATCCGGGTCGTCGCCTGCGACGTCACCGACCGCGCAGCCCTCGCCGGCCTGATCGCGGGCATCCCCGCCGAGCACCCGCTCACCGCGGTGGTCCACGCGGCCGGTGTGCTCGACGACGGCGTGGTCGAGGCGGTCACCCCGGACCGGCTGGCCGCGGTCATGGCCCCCAAGGCCGACGCCGCCATCGTCCTGCACGAGCTGACCGCCGACGCCGACCTGGCCGTCTTCGCCCTGTACTCCTCGGCTTCGGCCGTGTTCGGCACGCCCGGCCAGGCCAACTACGCCGCCGCGAACGCCGTCCTCGACGGCCTCGCCCAGCGCCGCCGCGCCGACGGTCTCCCCGCGACGGCCCTGGCGTGGGGCATGTGGGAGGGCGGCATGACCGGCGCGCTGTCCGACCACGACCGGGCCCGCGGCGGCACCGCGATCACCACGGCACAGGGCGCTGCCCTGTTCGACGCGGCCACCGCCATGGCACCGGCCCACGTCGTCCCCGCCAACCTCGACCTCGCGGGTCTACGCGCCTCCGACGTGCCGGTCCCGCCGTTGCTGCGCGGGCTCGTCCGCCCGGCGCCGCGGGCGGCGGCGCGGGAGACGCCCGGCGGTCTGGCCGACCAGCTCGCCCGGCTGCCCGGCGCCGAACGCACCCGGGTCGTGCTGGACCTCGTGCTGACCAACACCGCCCTGGTGCTCGGCCACCCGTCACCGGACGCCGTCGGCCCCGACCGCCCGTTCACCGACCTGGGCGTCGACTCGCTCACCGCAGTCGAGCTGCGCAACCGGCTGGCCGCGGCCGCCGGCGTCCGGCTGCCCGCGACGCTGGTGTTCGACCACCCGACGCCCGCGGCGCTCGCGGCGTTCCTGCTCGCCGAGGCGCTGCCCGCCGGACCGGCGCCCGCCGAGACCGCGCTGGCCGGCCTGGAGCGGGTCGCGGCCCTGCTGCCCGGCATGGACGAGCACGGCGTGTCGGCGGTCCGGGCCCGGATGGCGGCCCTGCTGGCCAAGTGGGAAGCGGATCCCGCTAACGACGGGCCCGGGAACGACGACCTCGACGACGCCACCCCTGACACGATCTTCGACCTCATCGACGGCGAGCTGACCGACGACCTCGCCGACGACCTGGTCTCGCACACCTGACCGACGACCTGCCCGACACGGATCCCAACCCCACCGAAGGAGCGACCGAGTGAACGCGACCGGCCACCCACCCGCGCTGGCGATCGCCGGACTGCACAAGACGTTCGGCGACCACGTCGCGGTGAAGCGCGCCGAACTGACCGTGGCACCCGGCTCTTTCTACGGACTCGTCGGCCCCAACGGCGCGGGCAAGACCACCATGCTGTCCATGGCCACCGGCCTGCTCCGCCCCGACGAGGGCCGCTCCCTGGTGTTCGGCGTCGACCTGTGGGCGGAGCCGGGGAAGGCCAAGCAGCTCATCGGCGTCCTGCCCGACGGCCTGGCCATGCCAGAGCAGCTCACCGGCCGTGAGCTGCTCACCTTCACCGCCCGGCTGCGCGGCATCGACTCCGCCACCGCCACCGCCCGCGCCGACGAGCTGCTCGCGGTCATGGAACTCGACGGCGACGTCGAGCGCACCCTCGTGATCGACTACTCGACCGGCATGCGCAAGAAGATCGGCCTGGCGGCCGCGATGCTGCACGCGCCGAGACTGCTGGTGCTGGACGAGCCGTTCGAGGCCATCGACCCGGTGTCGGCGGCCAACCTCAAGGCGATCCTGCGCGGCTTCGTCGCCGCTGGCGGGTCCGTCGTGCTGTCCAGCCACGTGATGGCGCTGGTGGAGCAGCTGTGCGACACCGTCGCGGTCATCGCCAAGGGCACGGTCCTCGCCGAGGGACCGGTCGAGGGCGTGCGGGCGGGCAAGACGCTGGAGGAGGCGTTCGTCGAGCTGGTCGGCGCCGACACCGCCGAGGCGAAGGGACTGTCGTGGTTGGCGTCCTGATCCGGATGAAGCTCGCGGTCCTGCGCCGGTCCACGACCGGCGGCAAGGCCAACTGGACCGCGACCGGCGCCCTGCTCGGCGTCCTCGCCGCGTTCGCGACGATCGCGGTCGCCGGCATCGACACCGCGCCCGGCACCGTCCTGGACCTGCTCGCACTCGTGTACGCGGTATGGGCGCTCGGCTGGATGCTCGGACCTGCCTGGACCGGCGAGCCCGTGCTGCGCGCCGAGCACTTCGCGCTGCTGGGGATCCCGCGTCACAAGCTCGCCGTCGGGCTGCTGGTGGCGGCGTTCGCCGGGATCACCACCGCGGTCTCCCTGGTGGCGTTCGCCTCGGCGATCGTGTTCGCCGCCCGGCTCGGCGGGGTCGTCCCGGTCGTGCTCGCGGTGCCCGCCGTGCTGCTCCAGCTCACCCTCGTGGTGCTGCTGTCGCGGCTGACCGCCCGGCTGTTCGCGGCGCTGTCACGGTCCAGGGCGGGCGCGGTGATCACGGCCGTGATCAGTGCGGTCATGCTGGTGCTAGCGTCATCCGGGTGGATCGTCTTCGCCGGTGTGGAGGCCGTCCTCACCTACGGGTTCTCCTCCGGGTTCTCCACCGTGGTGCGGGCGCTGCCGTCGAGCTGGGGCCTGGTCGCCATCGAGGCGTCCGCGCGGGGCGACTGGCTGTGGACCGCGGTGCCGCTGGCCGGGCTCGTGGTGCTGGCCGCGCTGCTGGTGCTGGCCTGGAGCCGGGTGCTCGGGCCGCCGCGCCTTGGCAGGCCGGTCGTGCGCGGCACCGCCGGCCTGCCGGCCACCGCGGCCGGGCGCACCGGCTCGGTGTACCGCAAGGAGGTCCGCACCTGGCTGCGCAGCCCGCAGCGGGTGCAGGCCCTCGTCCTCGCGCCCGTGTTCGCGGTCCTGTCCTGCCTGGTGCCGCTGGCCTTCGGAGCCGATGCGCTGCTGCCGTTCGCCGGAGCGCTCACCGCGGTGATGGGCGCCGCGGTCAGCGCCAACCTGTACGGGCAGGACGGCACCGCGCTGTGGATGAACCTGGTCGCGCCGGACACCGCGGCGGCCGACGTGCGCGGCAGGCAGCTGGCGTGGCTGACGTTCTTCGCGCCGGTGTCGATCCTGCTGACGATCCTGGGCACCGTCCTGTCCGGCGAGTACGGGTCGTGGCACTGGGCGTCCGCGGCGACCACCGGTGTGCTCGGCGCTGGCGCGGCACTGGTCCCGCTGATCGGCCTCAGCCAGCTCGCGCCGGGGCCGGACCCGCACCGCAACCGCAACTCGCCGATGGACCACGGCGACGCCGTCGGCGGCGCGTTCGCCGCGCTCGTCGGCACGCTCGTGCTCGCCGCACCGGCGATCGCGACCGTGGCCGTCGCCTCGGCGCTGGGCTACGAACAGCTCGAGGTCCTCGGCGTCGCGGTCGGTGTGATGACGGGCCTGGCGTACTGGACCTCGATCGGCGGTGCGGCCGTGCGCAGGCTGAGCGAGCGCGGCCCGGAGCTGCTGTACCTGATGCGCGCGGGCAAGGAGGCACAGGAGAAGGTCAACGCGGACGCGTCGGTCTTCGCCGCCATGCCGAAGTCCCGTCAGCGCCTCATGTGGGGTGCCTTCGGCATCGGCTGCATCGCGTTGTTCCCGCAGGCCGTCGTGCCGGGGATGATGCTGGCCTCGGGCGACGTCGCCAAGGTGTGGTTCCTCGCGCTGTACATGCCTGCGTCGTGGCAGTGGCCGACCATCGCCGCGATGGTCGTCGTGGCGATGGTCGCGTTCACCGTCGCCGTGCGGGTTTTCCTCGCCGAGCGGCGCAGAATCCGGAAAGCGCGGTCCGGTGCCGCCGTTACGGGTGCACAGGGGTTGACAGCCTGACTTCCGCACAGGGGTAGCACACGCACGGGGACTCCCCCCGGACTCATACGGGTCCGGGGGGAGTCCTTCGCGTTTCCGGCGTGGGGGCCGTAGGGGTGTATGGCACTCCGGGCCGATTACTACCGTGAAACGCGTCCTGGTCGGCCGTTCGGAACAGGGCAGATTCCGTGCGGCAATTGGATTCTTGGAATGCTTTCCCGGTTTCCGTCCCGGGCTGGTCCGCTGTGTCGAGTGACTTTTGAGGACGTCCATGTCTGAATTGCGCACCGGCGACGCCGACGCCATCGCGATCGTGGGAATGGCCTGCCGGGTGCCGGGAGCGGCGAGTCCCGGGGAGTTCTGGCGGCTGCTGCGCGACGGGACCGACGCCGTCGGTGTCGCGCCGCGCGAGCGCTGGCCCGAGAGCCTGGAGGTCCGCCGTGGCGGTTTCCTCGCCGACGTCGAGGGCTTCGATCCCGGTTTCTTCGGCATCTCGCCGCGCGAGGCGGCGGCGATGGACCCGCAGCAGCGGCTCGCCCTCGAACTCGCCTGGGAGGCGTTCGAGGACGCCCGCACCGTGCCGGGGTCGGTCGCGGGCAGCCGCACCGGCGTGTTCGTCGGCGCCATCTGGGACGACTACGCCGCGCTGACGCACCGCGCCGGGGCCCTCGACCAGCACACCATGACCGGCCTCAACCGGGGCGTCATCGCCAACCGCGTCTCCTACACCCTCGGCCTGCGCGGACCGAGCATGACCGTCGACGCCGGACAGTCGTCGTCCCTGGTCGCCGTGCACCTGGCCGTGGAGAGCCTGCGCAGGGGGGAGACCGACACCGCCGTCGCGGGTGGGGTGAACCTCATCCTCGCCGAGGAGAGCACGGTCAGTGCCGCCCGGTTCGGCGGGCTGTCCCCGGACGGGCGCTGCCACACCTTCGACGCCCGCGCCAACGGCTTCGTCCGCGGCGAGGGCGGTGTCCTCTTCGTACTCAAACCGCTGCACCGCGCCATGGCCGACGGCGACCGCGTGCACGCCGTCATCCACGGCACCGCCGTCAACAACGACGGTGGCGGTGCAAGCCTCACCGCGCCGAGCAGGCGCGCCCAGGAGGCCGTGCTGCGGGAGGCGTACACCCGCGCGGGTGTCGACCCCGGCGCGCTCGGCTACGTCGAACTGCACGGCACCGGCACCCGCCTCGGCGACCCCGTCGAGGCCGCCGCCCTCGGCGCGGTCCTCGGCGCGCACCGGTCCGAGCCGCTGCCGGTCGGCTCGGTGAAGACCAACATCGGCCACCTGGAGGGCGCCGCGGGTGCGGCGGGCCTGCTCAAGACCGTCCTCGCCGTCACGCACGGCCGCCTCCCCGCCAGCCTCCACTTCGAGACCCCCAACCCCGAGATCCCCCTGACCGAGCTGAACCTGCGGGTCGTCACGGAGCTGAGCGACTTCCCGGCGCGGGACGGACGGTTCGTCGCGGGCGTCAGCTCCTTCGGTGCCGGCGGCACCAACTGCCACGTCGTCCTCTCCGGTGTTCCGCGGCAGGCACCGGCCGCCCTGCCCGAGACCGGGCTGCCGACGCCGATCGTCCTGTCCGGCCGGACCGAGCAGGCGCTGCGTGACCAGGCCGCCCGGCTGCGCGCGGCGCTCGCCGCACCCGGTGGCGGCAGGCTCGCCGACCTCGGCCACTCCCTGGCGACGACCCGCACCGCCTTCGAGCGCCGCGCCGGGATCGTGGCGAGCGACCGCGACGAACTCCTCGGCGCCCTCGACGCGCTCGCCGACGGCCTGCCCGCGCGGGCGCTGACCACCGGGCCCGCCAGCCACGGCCGCGTCGCGTTCCTGTTCTCCGGCCAGGGCGGCCAGCGCCCCGGCATGGGCGATGGGCTCCACCGCGCCTTCCCCGCCTACGCGCAGGCCGCCGACGCCGCCCGCGCCCGCTTCGCCGACGTCCCGCTGGACGACGAGTCCGTGATGACCAGGACCGGCAGCGCCCAGTGCGCCCTGTTCGTGGTGCAGGTCGCGCTCGCCCGGCTGCTGGAGTCGTGGGGTGTCGTGCCCGACGTGATCACCGGGCACTCCATCGGCGAGGTCGCCGCCGCCCACATCGCGGGTGTGCTGTCCCTGGACGACGCCTGCACCCTGGTCGCCGCCCGCGGCGGGCTGATGCAGGCGCTGCCGGCAGGCGGCGCGATGCTCGCCGCGGAGGTGTCCGAGGCCGACGTGCCCGCCGGGATGGACATCGCCGCGATCAACGGCCCGACGGCGCTGGTGGTCTCCGGCACCGAGGACGAGGTCGCCGCGCTCGCCGCGCGCTGGAAGGCGGAAGGCAGGCGGGTCCGCGCGCTGCCCATCTCGCACGCCTCGCACTCCAAACTGATGGACCCGATGCTGGACGGGTTCGCCGCCGTCGCCAGCACGCTCACCTACCACGAGCCGCGCGTGCCGATGGTGTCCGACGAGGTCACCGACCCGATGTACTGGGTGTGGCAGGTCCGCAACACCGTGCGGTTCGCCGACCGGATGGCCCGGTTGACCGCCGACGGCGTCGCGGCCGGGATCGAGATCGGGCCGGACGCCGTGCTGGCCGCCCACGTGCCGGGCACCGCCGTGCCACTGCGCCGCGACCGCGACGAGGTCGAGACCGTCCTGTCCGCCGTCGTCGCCGCGCACACCGCCGGGGCCGAGGTCGACTGGGACGCCGTCTTCGCCGGCACCGGTCCCCGCCGCGTGGACCTGCCCACCTACGCCTTCCAACGCGAACGCTACTGGCGGGACGGGGCGCGTGCCGCCACGCGCGCCGTGACCAGGGCCGAGGTCGCCGAGGGGTCGTCGACGACCGCGCGGGCCGCCACGCGAGACGCCCTGGACCTGGTGCGCGCGCACGTCGCCGCGATCCTGGAGTTCTCCTCGCCGGACCGGGTCGCCGTCGACCGCACCTTCAAGGAGCTGGGCTTCGACTCCATGACGGCGGTCGAGCTGCGCGACAGCCTCGCCGCCGCGACCGGCACCCCCCTGCCCGCGTCTCTGCTGTTCGACTACCCGACCCCCGCCGCCGTCGCGGACCACCTGCGTGGCGCGCGGCGCGCGCCGCAGGTGGTGGCGCCGCTCGCCGACGATGACGACCCGGTCGTCATCGTGGGGATGGGCTGCCGGTTCCCCGGCGACGTGCGGTCGCCGGAGGACCTGTGGGACCTCGTCGCCTCGGGCGGCGACGCCGTGTCGGGCCTTCCCACCGACCGTGGCTGGGACCTCGGCGACCGGGACGTACCGGTGCGGGGCGGTTTCCTGCACGACGCCAGCGGATTCGACGCCGGTTTGTTCGGTATCTCGCCGCGTGAGGCGTTGGCGATGGATCCGCAGCAGCGGGTGTTGTTGGAGACGTCGTGGGAGGCGTTGGAGCGGGCTGGTATCGATCCGTTGTCGTTGCGTGGCAGCCGGACCGGCGTGTTTGTCGGTGCGATGTCGCAGGAGTACGGGCCGCGCATGCACGAGGCCACCGCGGACGCCGAGGGCTACCTGCTCACCGGGAGCACGGCGAGCGTCGCGTCCGGTCGGATCGCCTACACGTTCGGGTTCGAGGGCCCGGCGTTGACGGTGGACACGGCGTGTTCGTCGTCGTTGGTGGCGTTGCACCTCGCGGTCCGGTCGTTGCGGTCGGGTGAGTCGTCGCTGGCGCTGGCCGCCGGGGTGACCGTCATGGCGACACCGGGCATGTTCACCGAGTTCAGCAGGCAGAGCGGGCTGGCCGAGGACGGCCGCTGCAAAGCGTTCTCCGCCGCAGCGGACGGCACGTCCTGGTCCGAGGGCGTCGCCGTGCTGCTCGTGGAGCGCCTGTCCGATGCCCGGCGAGGCGGGCACGACGTGCTGGCCGTGGTGCGCGGGTCGGCGGTGAACTCCGACGGCGCGTCCAACGGGCTGACCGCACCGAACGGGCCCGCGCAGCAACGCGTGATCCGGGCCGCCGTCGCCGACGCGGGCCTCACGCTGTCCGATGTGGACACCGTGGAGGCGCACGGGACCGGCACCCGCCTCGGCGACCCGATCGAGGCGGGCGCGTTGCTGGCGACCTACGGTCAGGACCGGGACCGGCCGCTGTGGCTGGGGTCGGTCAAGTCCAACATCGGGCACACGCAGGCCGTCGCGGGCATCGCGGGCGTGATCAAGACGGTGCTGGCGTTGCGGCACGGGCTGTTGCCGCACCTGCTCCACTTCGACGCGCCGTCGCCGCACGTGGACTGGTCGTCCGGCGCCGTGCGGCCGCTGGCCGAGACCCAGCCGTGGGCGGCGGGGGAGCGGCCGCGCCGGGGCGCGGTGTCGTCCTTCGGGATCAGCGGGACGAACGCACACGTGGTCATCGAGGAACCACCACCGTCCGAAGTGGACGTGATGGCGGTGTCGCCACCGTGCGCGGTGGCACCATGGGTGTTCTCCGCGCGGTCGCAGGAGGCGCTGCGCGCCCAGATGGCGCTGGTGACCGAGATCGACGCGGCCCCGGTCGACGTCGGGTACTCCCTCGCGACGACCAGGGCCGAGCTGGAACATCGCGGGGTGCGGATCGGTGACCGGGTGGTCGAAGGGGTTGCCGAGCCGGGTGGCCTGGCGTTCCTGTTCACCGGTCAGGGTTCGCAGCGGGTCGGCATGGGGCGTGAGCTGTACGCCGCGTTCCCGGTGTTCGCCGCCGCGTGGGACGACGTGTGCTCGCGGTTCGACCGGGTTCCGGTCGACGACGAGGAGGCACTGAACCGGACCGACGGCGCTCAGGCCGCGATCTTCGCACTGGAGGTGGCGCTGTTCCGGCTGCTGGAGTCGTGGGGCCTCCACCCGGACCGCCTGCTCGGTCACTCGATCGGCGAGATCGCGGCCGCGCACGTGGCCGGGGTGCTGTCGGTGGCCGACGCCTGCACGCTGGTCGCGGCGCGGGGCAGGCTGATGGCCGCGCTGCCCTCCGGTGGCGCGATGCTGGCCGCCGAAGTGTCCGAAGAGGACGTTCCGGCAGGCGTTGACGTCGCCGCCGTGAACGGCCCGGCTTCGCTCGTGGTGTCCGGAACCGAGGCCGAGATCGCCGCGCTGGAGCAGCGGTGGCGGGCCGAGGGCCGACGGGTCAAGCGGCTCGTCGTCTCGCACGCGTTCCACTCGCGGCTGATGGAACCGATGCTGGCGGAGTTCGCCGAGGTCGCGGAATCCCTGACCTACCACGAACCCGCGGTCCCGCTGCCCGGCGACGTCACGGACCCCGGGTACTGGGTCCGGCAGGTGCGGGACACCGTGCGGTTCGCCGACGGGGTGGCGGACCTGCGCGCGGCGGGCGTGCGCACGTTCCTCGAACTGGGGCCGGACCCGGTGCTGTCGGCGCACGTCCCGGAGTCCGTCGCGGTACTGCGGCGGGGCGGGGACGAGGCCGGGACCCTGGTGTCCGCCGTCGCCACCGCGTGGACCCGGGGGACCGCGGTCGACTGGGCCCGGCTGCTGCCCGGCAGGCGGGTCCCGCTGCCGACGTACGCCTTCCAGCGCAGGCGCTACTGGCTGGCCTCCCGGCCCGCCACCGCCGACGCGACCGGGCACCCACTGCTCGACGCGGCCGTGCCACTGGCCACCGGCGGCGGGATCGTGCTCACCGGGCGGCTCTCGCCCGCCCTGCAACCGTGGCTGGCCGACCACGTCGTCGCGGGCCGGATCCTGCTCCCCGGCACCGCTTTCGTGGAGCTGGCACTGCACGCCGGTGACCACGTCGGCTGCCCGGCGCTGGCCGAGCTGACCATCGAGGCGCCGCTCGTCCTGCCCGAGCGCGGGGCCGTGCGCGTCCAGGTCGGCGTCACCGCCGACCACACCCTGGAGATCCACTCCCGGCCGGACACCGGTCACGCACCCTGGACCAGGCACGCCACCGGCGCGTTCGCCACCAGCACACCGGCGGTGGCCCCGGAACCGGTGTGGCCACCCGACGCCGCGCGTGCCGACACCACCGGCTGCTACGACGACCTGGCCGGCGCGGGCTACGCCTACGGTCCGGTGTTCCAGGGCCTGCGGTCCCTGTGGCGCGCGGCGGACACCGTGTTCGCCGACGTGGCGTTGCCCGACACCGCCGACACCGACGCGTTCGGCGTCCACCCCGCACTGCTCGACGCCGCCCTGCACACCGTCCTGCTCGGCGGGCTCCTGCCCGACGGGACACCGCACCTGCCGTTCTCCTGGTCCGGCGTCACCCTGCACCGGGTCGGCGCCAGGGCCGTGCGGGTGCGGGTCACCGCGACCGGACCGGACACCGTCGCGCTGGCCGCGTTCGACGGCGACGGCGCGCCGGTCCTGACCGTGGACTCCCTGGTCTGGCGACCACTGTCGGCAAAGGCGCTTCACGCATCCGGCGACGACGCCCTGTTCACCGTGCGCTGGACCCCCATCGCGGCGGACGGCGGGGACGGCGCTGGGGACGGCTCCGACGAGGTGCCCGAGGTGCGGGAGCTGCCCACGGACCCGGCCGCCGCGCTGCGCCTCGTGCGGGCCGCCGACGCGCCGCTGGTCCTGGTCTCGCGGGGTGCGGTCGCCACCGGCCCGGCCGAGGACGTCGCCGACCCGCTCGCCGCGGGCGCCTTGGGGCTGGTGCGGTCGGCGCAGACCGAGAACCCCGGCGTGTTCGTACTGGTCGACATCCCGCACGACGGTGACCACCTGCTGGCGGCGCTGCCGTCGGTGATCGCGTCCGGGGAACCACAGGTCGCGCTGCGGGACGGGGCCGTGCTCGCGCCGCGCCTGGTCCGGGTCGCCGGCGAGCCGGTGCTGACGCCGCCCGCGGTCCCGTGGCGGCTGGTCCCCGGCGACGACGGCGCGCTGACCGGGCTGCGCTGCGAACCCGTCACCGAACCGGAGTCGCTGCCATCGGGGCAGGTCCGCATCGCGGTGCGCGCGGCCGGCATCAACTTCCGGGACGTGCTGATCGCGCTGGGCAGCTACCCCGACCCGGACGTGCGGCTGGGCACCGAGGCCGCGGGTGTCGTGACCGGCGTCGGGCCGGACGTCACCGACCTCGCGGTCGGCGACCGGGTGTTCGGTCTGGTCACGGGCGGCTTCGGCCCGAGCGCCGTCACGGACCGCAGGCTGCTCGCGCCGATCCCCGACGGCTGGTCGTTCACCGACGCGGCGGCCGTGCCCGTCGTGTTCCTCACCGCGTACTACGGCCTGGTCGACCTCGGCGGGCTGCGTGCGGGCGAGTCGGTGCTCGTCCACTCCGCGGCTGGCGGTGTCGGCATGGCCGCCGTGCAGCTGGCGCGCCACCTCGGCGCGGAGGTCTACGGCACCGCCAGCCCGGCCAAGTGGGCCGCGACCGGGCTGCCCACCGACCGGCTGGCGTCCTCCCGCGACCTCGGCTTCGCCGACCGGTTCCCGACGGTCGACGTCGTGCTGAACTCGCTGACCGGGGAGTTCATCGACGCCTCGCTGGCCCTCCTGGCCCCCGGCGGCCGGTTCGTGGAGATGGGCAAGGCCGACCTGCGTGCCCCGGAAGGGATCTCCTACCAGGCGTTCGACCTGTTCGAGGCGGGAGCGGACCGGCTCCAGGAGATGCTGGCGGAACTGCTGGACCTGTTCGCCGCGGGCGTGCTGTCGCCGCCTCCGGTGCGGGCGTGGGACATCCGGGACGCCCAGACCGCGCTGCGCCACGTCGGCCAGGGCAGGCACACCGGCAAGAACGTCTTCACCGTCCCGCGTTCGCAGCACCCCGACGGGACCGTGCTGATCACCGGTGGAACGGGCACGCTCGGCGCGCGCATGGCCCGCCACCTCGTCACCAGCCACGGCGTCCGGCACCTGCTCCTGACCAGCAGGCGCGGGCCCGGCGCCCCCGGCGCCGCCGGTCTCGCCGCCGAACTGGCCGACCTCGGCGCGACGGTCTCGCTCGTCGCCTGCGACGTCGGCGACCGCGCCGCGCTGGCCGCCCTGCTGGCGGGCATCCCCGCCGAGCACCCGCTCACCGGTGTCGTCCACACCGCGGGCGTCGCCGACGACGGCGTGGTGGGCGCGCAGACACCGGAACGGCTCGCCGCGGTCCTCGGCCCCAAGGCCGACGCCGCGCTCCTGCTCCACGAACTCACCGCAGACGCCGACCCCGCGCTGTTCGTCCTGTACTCCTCGGTCGCCGCCACGTTCGGCACGGCGGGCCAGGCCACCTACGCCGCCGCGAACACCGTCCTGGACGCCCTCGCCCACCACCGCAGGGCCAGGGGCCTGCCCGCGCTGTCCCTCGGCTGGGGTCTGTGGGCCGACAGCAGCGGCATCAGCGGCGAGCTGACCGACCGCGACCGCACCCGCCTCGAACGCACCGGCACCGCGCTGTCCACACCGGACGCGCTGGCCCTGTTCGACCGGGCGCTGACCGCAGGCCCCGCGCACGTCCTGCCGACCCGGCTCGACCTGTCGGCCACCGCCGACCCCGCACCGCTGCTGCGGTCGCTGGTCCGTCCGGGCCCGCGCAGGGCCGCGGCCGGTGGCTCCGGCGGCGGGCTCGCCGAGCGGCTGGCCGGACTGTCGGCCGCCGACCGGGAACGCACCGTCGCCGCCATGGTGCGGGCCGAGGTCGCCGCCGTCCTCGGCCACGGCTCGGCCGACACCGTCCACCCCGGACGCACCTTCAAGGAACTGGGTTTCGACTCGCTGACCGGTGTCGAACTCCGCAACCGCGTCACGGCCGCCACCGGCCTGCGCCTGCCGCCCACCGTCGTCTTCAACCACCCCACCCCGGCCGAGCTGACCAGGCATCTCCTCGTCGAACTGGGCGGCTCCGAGGCCGTCGATGCCGCCAGGCCGGTCGTGACCACCGACAGTGGCGGGACCGACGACCCGGTCGTCATCGTCGGCATGGCCTGCCGGTTCCCCGGCGACGTCCGCACCCCGGAGGACCTGTGGCGGCTGGTGGACGCCGGCGGCGACGCCATCACCGCCCTGCCCGCCGACCGCGGCTGGCTGCTGCCCGGTGCCGACCGCATGCGCGGCGGGTTCCTCGCCGACGCCACCGACTTCGACGCCGCGCTGTTCGGTATCTCGCCGCGTGAGGCGTTGGCGATGGATCCGCAGCAGCGGGTGTTGTTGGAGACGTCGTGGGAGGCGTTGGAGCGGGCTGGTATCGATCCGTTGTCGTTGCGTGGCAGCCGGACCGGCGTGTTCGTGGGTGCGATGTCGCAGGAGTACGGGCCGCGCATGCACGAGGCGCCCGCCGACTTCGGTGGCTACCTGCTCACCGGCACGACCGCCAGCGTCGCGTCGGGCCGGATCGCCTACACGTTCGGGTTCGAGGGCCCGGCGTTGACGGTGGACACGGCGTGTTCGTCGTCGCTCGTCGCGTTGCACTTGGCGGTGCGGTCGTTGCGGTCGGGTGAGTCGTCGCTGGCGCTGGCCGCCGGGGTGACCGTCATGGCGACACCGGGCGTGTTCACCGAGTTCGGGCTGCAGAACGGGCTCGCTGCCGACGGCCGGTGCAAGCCGTTCTCGGCGGCGGCCGACGGGACCGCGTGGTCCGAGGGCGTCGGGGTGCTGCTGGTCGAACGCCTGTCGGACGCCCGCCGCAACGGGCACCGGGTGCTCGCGGTCGTGCGCGGCAGCGCGGTCAACTCCGACGGCGCCTCCAACGGCCTCACCGCACCCAACGGGCCCGCCCAGGAACGGGTGATCGCCAAGGCCCTGACCGACGCCGGACTCCGGCCGTCCGATGTGGACGTCGTGGAGGCGCACGGCACCGGCACCCGCCTCGGCGACCCGATCGAGGCCGCCGCCCTGCTCGCCGCCTACGGACAGGACCGCGACCGGCCGCTGTGGCTCGGCTCGGTCAAGTCCAACATCGGCCACACCCAGGCCGCGGCCGGCGTCGCGGGCGTGATCAAGACCGTGCTGGCCATGCGCCACGGCACCATGCCGGTGTCGCTGCACGCCGCCGACCCGTCGCCGCACGTGGACTGGTCGGCGGGCGCGGTCTCCCTGCTGGCGCGGGCACAGGTCTGGGAGCCGGGGGAGCGGCCGCGCCGCGGCGCGGTGTCGTCCTTCGGCATCAGCGGCACCAACGCACACGCGATCATCGAGGAACCACCGCCGTCCCCCGGGGCCACCGACGTCGTCCCGGTGGACGCGGTGGTGCCGCTGGTGTTCTCTGCCGGGTCCGCCGAGGCCCTCCACGCCCAGGTGGCGCGGGTGCGGACCCTCGACGTCCCGCCGGCCGACCTCGCGCACTCCCTGATCACCACCCGGGCCACCGACCTCGAGCACCGGGCCGTCCTGGTCGGCGACGCGCTGGTGCGGGGCGTCGCCGAACCGGGCGGCCTGGCGTTCCTGTTCACCGGTCAGGGTTCGCAGCGCGTCGGGATGGGCCGGGAACTGCACGAGACGTTCCCCGTGTTCGCCGCGGCGTGGGACGAGGTGTGTTCGCGGTTCGATCGGGTTCCGGTCGAGGACGAGGAGGCGCTGAACCGGACCGACGGCGCGCAGGCGGCGATCTTCGCGCTGGAGGTCGCGCTGTTCCGGTTGCTGGAGTCATGGGGGTTGCGGCCGGACTTCTTGCTGGGGCACTCGATCGGTGAGCTGGCCGCCGCGTATGTCGCTGGTGTGTGGTCGTTGGCGGACGCCTGCGCGTTGGTGGCCGCTCGTGGCCGGCTGATGGCCGCCTTGCCCTCCGGTGGGGCCATGTTGGCGGCGGAGGTGTCCGAACAGGACGTTCCGGCCACGGTCGACATCGCTGCCGTCAACGGTCCGTCGGCCATCGTGGTCTCCGGTGCCGAGGATGAGATCGCCGCGCTGGAGCAGCGGTGGCGGGCCGAAGGCCGCCGGGTGAAGCGGCTGGTGGTGTCGCATGCCTTCCACTCGCGGTTGATGGAGCCGATGCTGGCGGAGTTCGCCGCCGTCGCGGAATCCCTGACCTACCACGAACCCCGGATTCCGTTGCCCGGTGCTGTCACCGACCCCGGTTACTGGGTCCGGCAGGTCCGGGACACGGTGCGGTTCGCCGACGGCGTCACGGAACTGCGCGAGCAGGGCGTCACGACGTTCCTGGAACTGGGGCCCGACCCGGTGCTGTCGGCGCACGTCGGCACCTCCGTCGCGGTCCTGCGGAAGGACCGCGCCGAGGTCGAGACGTTGCTCGGCGCCGTCGGGGCCGGGTGGACCCGCGGCGCCGTGCTCGACTGGGCGCGGATCGTGCCCGCGGGCAGGCGCGTCGACCTGCCCACCTACGCCTTCTGCCGCACCCGCTACTGGCCGCGGCACCAGAACCTGCTCGGTGGGCTCGGCGCGGCCGGGCTCGGCGGCGCCGACCACCCCATGCTCGGCGCGGCCGTCACCGTCGCCGAGGACGACGGCCGGGTCTTCACCGGTCTGCTGTCCGTCGACGAGCAGCCCTGGCTCGCCGACCACGTGGTCGGCGGCCGCGTGGTCCTGCCCGGCACGGCCGTGCTGGAACTGGCGCTCGGCGCGGGCGACCACGTCGGCTGCCCGACCGTCGCCGAACTCGCGCTCGAGGCGCCGCTGGCGCTCACCGGTCGCGGGACCGTCGCCATCCAGGTCGCGGTCGGCCCCGAGCGCCCTGCGGGCCGCACGCTGACCGTCCACTCGCGACCCGTCGAGGCGGACGGCTGGACCCGCCACGCCACCGGTCTGCTCACCGCCGACCAGCCCGCCCCCGCCGGGCCGACACCATGGCCGCCGCCCGGCGACCCCGCGTCGGCCGAGGCGATCCGGGACGTCCTCGCCCGGCTCGGGTTCGACTACGGACCGGCCTTCCACGGCCTCACCGCGCTCTGGCGCTCCGGCGACACCCTGCACGCCGAGGTCGAGCTGCCCGAGTCCGCCCGCACCGCCACCGACCGCTTCGGCGTCCACCCCGCCCTGCTCGACGCCGTCCTCCACCCCACGACGCTCATCACCGGCGAGGACGACGCCCGCGTCCCGTTCAGCTGGTCCGGCGTCACCCTGCACGCCACCGGCGCCACGGCCGTCCGGGTCCGCATCACCAGGACCGCACCCGACGAGTACGCCCTCCACGCCTGGGACACCGAGGGCAACCCCGTCATCGGCATCGCCGCCCTCGTCCTGCGCAGGCCCCGCGAGGCGCGGGACTCGACCGCGGGTGCCCTGTTCACCGTCGACTGGGTCGAGGTCCCGCCCGCCCCCGCCGCCGACACCACCGTCCTGGACCTGCGCGACACCCCGGCGACCGACCCCGGCGAGATCCGCCGCCGCACCACCGACGCGCTCTCCGCCGTCCGCACCTGGCTGGCCGAGGGCACCGGCACCCTGGTCGTCCGCACCCGAGGCGCCCTGGCCACGGGCGACGAGGACGCGCCAGACCTCGCGGGCGCCGCCGTCACCGGCCTGGTCCGCTCCGCCCGCACCGAGCACCCCGGCCGTCTCGTCCTGCTCGACGGCGACGGCCCGCTGCTGCTCGCCGCCGACGAACCCGACCTCGCCCTCCGCGACGGCGTCCTCCGCGCACCCCGACTGACCCGCACACAGCCCACCGGCGACGCCGCGCCCCCCGCCCCCGACGGCGCCGTGCTGATCACCGGCGGGACCGGCGCGCTCGGTGCGCTCGTCGCCCGCCACCTGGTGGTCCGGCACGACGTCCGCGACCTGGTCCTCCTCAGCCGCAGCGGCGCTGCCGCACCGGGGGCCGCCGCGCTGGTCGAGGAACTCGAAGGGCTCGGCGCCACCGTCCACGTCGCCGCCTGCGACGCCGCCGACGGGGACGCCGTCGCCGCGGTCCTGGCCGCCCACCGCGTCGCCGGGGTCGTCCACGCCGCGGGCGTCCTGGACGACGGTGTGCTCGAAACACTGACCACCGGCCAGCTCGACCGCGTCCTGCGGGCCAAGGTGGACTCCGCGCTCGTCCTCCACGAGCTGACCCGCGACCTGCCGCTGGCCTTCTTCGCCGTGTTCTCGTCCCTCGCGGCGACCATGGGCACCGCCGGGCAGGCCGGCTACGCCGCGGCCAACGCCGTCCTCGACGCCCTCACCGCCCACCGCCGCGCCCTCGGCCTCCCCGCCACCGCCATGGCCTGGGGGCTGTGGGACGGCGGCATGGCCACCCATCTCGGCGACGCGGACAGGGCCCGCCTCGGCGGGGCCCTCGACGCGGACGCCGGGCTGGCGCTGTTCGACCAGGCGCTCACCGCGGGACTACCGCACGTCGTGCCCATGGCCGCGCCACCGCGCGTGCCGCAGGGCGCGGCCGTGCCCGCCCTGCTCCGCGGTCTCGTCCGCCCGGCCCGCCGCCGCGCCGCCGACCCTGTGACCCGCACCGCGGCCGACCCGGCCGCCTGGGTCGGGGACATGGTGGCGACCCAGGTCGCCGACGTGCTCGGGCACGCGTCGGCCGCCGCGATCGACCCGCGCCAGGCGTTCGCCGACCTCGGGTTCGACTCGCTGTCCGCGGTGGAACTGCGCAACCGGATCAGCGCGGCCACCGGCCTGCGGCTGCCGTCCACCCTGGTCTTCAGCCACCCCAACGCCGCCGCGCTCACCACCTTCCTGATCGCCGAGCTGACCGGCACCGCCGTCGGCCCCGTCGCCGACGAGCCGGCGATCGCCCCCACCGACGACCCGATCGCGATCGTCGCCATGAGCTGCCGCTATCCCGGCGGCGCAGACAGCCCCGAGGAGCTGTGGGCGCTGGTCGAGCGCGGCGGCGACGGCGTCACCGAGTTCCCGGACAACCGCGGCTGGGACCTCGGCCGCCTCTACCACCCGGACCCGGCCCACCCCGGCACCAGCTACACCCGCGAGGGCGGGTTCCTGCACGGCGCCGACCGGTTCGACGCGGCCTTCTTCGGCATCTCGCCGCGCGAGGCGGTCGCCATGGACCCGCAGCAGCGCCTGCTGCTGGAGCTGTCCTGGGAGGTGTTCGAGCGGGCCGGTCTCGACCCGACCGCGCAGCGCGGCAGCCGCACCGGGGTGTTCGCGGGCGTCATGTACCACGACTACGCCTCCAGCATGGCCGCCGTGCCCGACGACGCGGAGGGGTACGTCGGCACCGGCAGCGCCGCCAGCGTCGTGTCCGGCCGCGTCGCCTACACCTTCGGGCTGGAGGGCCCGGCGGTCACCGTCGACACGGCCTGTTCGTCGTCGCTGGTCGCCCTGCACTGGGCGGTCCGGGCGCTGCGGGCGGGGGAGTGCACGATGGCCCTGGTCGGCGGCGTCACCGTGATGGCCAAACCGAACACGTTCGTCGAGTTCAGCAGGCAGCGCGGGCTGGCCCCGGACGGCCGGTGCAAGTCGTTCTCGGCCACCGCGGACGGCACGGCCTGGTCGGAGGGCGCTGGCGTGCTGCTCGTGGAGCGCCTGTCCGACGCCCGCCGCAACGGGCACCCGGTGCTCGCGGTCGTGCGTGGCACGGCGGTCAACTCCGACGGCGCCTCCAACGGCCTCACCACCCCGAACGGTCCCGCGCAGGAACGGGTCATCCGCTCCGCTCTGCGGGACGCCGGGCTCACACCGTCCGATGTGGACGCGGTGGAGGCGCACGGCACGGGCACCGTCCTCGGCGACCCGATCGAGGCCGAGGCGGTGCTCGCGACCTACGGGCAGGACCGGGACCGGCCGCTGTGGCTGGGTTCCTTCAAGTCCAACGTCGGCCACACCCAGGCCGCGGCCGGCGTCGGCGGGATCATCAAGATGGTCATGGCCCTGCGTGGCGGTGTGCTGCCCAGGACACTGCACGTCGACGAGCCGTCGCCGCACGTGGACTGGTCGGCCGGGGCGGTCCGGCTGCTGACCGAGGCCCAGCCGTGGCAGGCGGGGGAGCGGCCGCGCCGCGCGGGCGTGTCCTCCTTCGGCATCAGCGGCACCAACGCGCACGCCGTCATCGAGGAAGCCGCCCCGGCACCCGTACCGGCACCGGCCGGGGAGCCGGTGGCGACGCCGTGGGTGGTGTCGGCGGGCAGCGAGACGGCCCTGTCCGACCAGATCGACCGGGTGCGAGCCGCCGCCGAGGACCTGGGGCCCGCCGACGTCGCCTTCTCCCTGGCCACCACCCGGGCCGCGCTGGCCCACCGGGCCGTCCTGCTCGGCGACCACACCGTCGCAGGCAGGACCTCGTCCGGCGGCCTGGCGTTCCTGTTCACCGGCCAGGGTTCGCAGCGCGTCGGGATGGGCCGGGACCTGTACGGGGCGTTCCCGGTCTTCGCGGCCGCCTGGGACGAGGTGTGCTCGCGGTTCGACCGGGTTCCGGTCGACGACGAGGAGTTGCTGAACCGGACCGACGGCGCCCAGGCGGCGATCTTCGCGTTGGAGGTCGCGCTGTTCCGGCTCCTGGAGTCCTGGGGGCTGCGGCCGGACCACCTGCTGGGGCACTCGATCGGCGAGCTCGCCGCCGCGTACGTCGCCGGCGTGTGGTCTCTGGACGACGCCTGTGCGCTGGTGGCGGCTCGTGGCCGGTTGATGGCCGCCTTGCCCTCCGGTGGCGCGATGCTGGCGGCGGAGGTGTCCGAAGAGGACGTTCCGGCCGGGATCGACGTCGCCGCGGTGAACGGTCCCGCTTCCCTTGTGGTGTCGGGAACCGAGGACGAGATCTCCGCTCTGGAGGGGCGGTGGCGCGCCGAGGGTCGCAGGGTGAAGCGGCTCGTGGTGTCGCACGCGTTCCACTCCAGGCTGATGGCGCCGATGCTCGCCGACTTCGCTCAGGTCGCGGAGTCCCTGACCTACGACGAACCCGGCATTCCCTTGCCGGGCGCGGTGACCGAACCGGCGTACTGGGTGCGGCAGGTGCGCGACACGGTGCGGTTCGCCGACGGTGTCACGGACCTGCGCGAACGCGGTGTCACCACCTTTGTGGAGCTGGGGCCGGACCCGGTGCTGTCGGCGCACGTCACCGACGCCGTCGCCGTGCTGCGGCGCGGCCGCGCCGAGATCGACACCGTGCTGACCGCCGTCGCCTCCGCGTGGACGCGCGGCGCCGTGGTCGACTGGGCCCGCATCAGCCCCGGCCGCCGCGTCGACCTGCCCACCTACGCCTTCCAGCGCGAGCGGTACTGGGCCGACGCGCCCGCCCCCACCCTGCCGGGGCAGGACGACGCCGGGTTCTGGCGGGCGGTCGAGACCGGCGACGTCGCCGTTCTCGCCGACGAACTCCGCCTCCCCGACGGCGCCGCTCTGAGCACCGTCCTCCCCGCACTCACCGCGTGGCGCGAACGCGGCCGCACCTCGGCCACGGTGAACTCGTGGCGTTACGTCGTCGCCTGGCGGCCCGTCACCCCGCCCACCGCCGTCCTGACCGGCACCTGGGCCGTCGCGGGCGTGGGCGCCGACGTCGTCGCCGCACTCCGGGCAGGCGGCGCGGACGTGGTCGAGATCGACGGTCCGGACGAGCTGCCGACGACCCTCGCCGGTGTCGTGTCCGGAATGGACCTGGCGGGCACTGTCGCGCTCAGCGCGGCGCTGGAAGCCAGGCCCCCGGTGCCGCTGTGGTGCCTGACCAGGGGCGCGGTCGCCACCGGCCGGTCCGACCGGCTCACCGACCCGGTCGCCGCCCGGGTCTGGGGCTTCGGCCTGGTCGCCGCGCTGGAACGCCCCGACCGCTGGGGCGGGCTGGTGGACCTGCCGGTCGAGGTGGACGGCCGCGCGGGCGCCCGCCTGGTGGCGGTCCTCGCGGGCGGTGCGGGCGACCAGATCGCCATCCGCGGCTCCGGCGTCCACACCCGCCGCCTGCGCCGCGCACCCCGCGGCGACGGGACACCCTGGCAGCCGCGCGGCACGGTGCTGGTCACCGGCGGCACGGGCGCGCTCGGCGGGCACGTCGCCCGCTGGGCGGCCGGGCAGGGCGCGGACCGGCTGGTGCTGCTCAGCCGCCGCGGCCCCGACGCCCCCGGCGCCGAGCAGCTCGTGGCCGACCTCGCCGCACTGGGCGCGACCGCCACCGTCGTGGCGTGCGACGCCGCGGACCGGGCCGCGCTCGCCGATGTCCTCGACGGCCTCCCCGACCTCACCGCCGTCCTGCACACCGCGGGGGTGCTCGACGACGGCGTCCTGTCCGCCCTCACCCCCGACCGCTTCGCCGCCGTGCTCACCGCCAAGGCGGACTCGGCCGTCAACCTGGACGAGCTGACCCGCGACCGCGACCTGGACGCCTTCGTGCTGTTCTCGTCGCTGGCCGGTGTCGTCGGCTCGCCGGGCCAGGCCAACTACGCCGCCGCCAACGCCCACCTCGACGCCGTCGCCACCGCGAGGGCCGCCGACGGGCTCCCCGCGACCGCGCTCGCCTGGGGGCCGTGGGCCGAGGACGGCATGGCCGACGACGAACGTGTCGCCGACCGCCTGCGCCGTGCCGGTCTCCCCCCGATGGACCCGCACCCGGCACTGGCCGCGCTGGCGTCCGCCGTCGGCGGTGCAGACCCGGTGGTCGTCGTCGCCGACGTCGACTGGGACCGTTTCGCCGCCGCCGGGAACCGCGGCGACCTGCTCACCGAACTGGCCACCCCGGCGGTCACCGAACCGGTCGCCCCCGCCGATCCGGCCGAGCTGGTGGCAACCACCGTCGCCCGCGTGCTCGGGCACTCCTCGGCCGCGGCCGTCGACCCCGGCCTGGCGTTCCGCGACCTCGGGTTCGACTCACTGACCGCCGTCGAACTCCGCAACGCCCTGTCCGCCGCCACCGGCCTGCGACTGCCCGCCGGACTGGTCTTCGACTACCCGACCCCCGCCGCCCTCACCGCCCACCTGCGCGCCGAACTGACCGGGACGGCCCCGGCCACGAACACGGTGACGAACACGGTGGCCGGCACCGGTGACGACCGTGACGACGACAGTGACGACGACCGTGACGACGATGTTGCGATCGTGGCGATGGCCTGCCGGTTCCCTGGCGGAGTCGCGACGCCGGAGGACTTCTGGCGGTTGCTCGCCGACGGGGTCGACGCCGTCGGCGAGTTCCCGGCCGACCGCGGCTGGGACCTGCCCGAGGACACGCCCTTCGCCCGGCTCGGTGGTTTCCTGGACCGGCCCGGCGACTTCGACGCCGACCTGTTCGGCATCTCCCCGCTGGAAGCCCTCGCCATGGACCCGCAGCAGCGGCTGCTGCTCCAGGTCTGCTGGGAGGCGCTCGAACGGGCCGGCGTCGACCCGACATCCCTGCGCGGCAGCCAGACCGGCGTGTTCGCGGGCACCAACGGACAGGACTACCCGGCGCTGCTCGCGGGGGCCGGGGACGGTGTCGCTGCCGGGGTCGCCGACCACGCCGCCGTGGGCAACGCCGCCGCCGTCCTGTCCGGCCGCGTCGCCTACGCGCTCGGGCTGGAAGGCCCCGCGGTCACCGTCGACACGGCATGCTCGTCGTCCCTGGTCGCGATGCACCTGGCCGTGCAGTCGCTGCGATCGGGCGAGTGCACACTCGCCATGGCGGGCGGGGTGACGGTGATGGCGACGCCGGCGGCGTTCGCCGAGTTCAGCCGCCAGCGCGGGCTGGCCGCCGACGGGCGGTGCAAGCCGTTCTCGGCCGCCGCCGACGGCACCGGCTGGGGCGAGGGCGTCGGCGTGGTCCTGCTGGAACGCCTCTCCGACGCCCGGCGGGCCGGGCACGAGGTGCTCGCCGTCGTCCGCGGCTGCGCGGTCAACTCCGACGGCGCGTCCAACGGGCTGACCGCCCCGAACGGTCCGTCGCAGCAACGGGTCATCCAGCGGGCACTGGCCAACGCCGGTCTCCGGCCGTCCGATGTGGACGCGGTGGAGGCGCACGGCACCGGCACCGCCCTCGGTGACCCGATCGAGGCCGCCGCACTGCTCGCCGTCTACGGGCGGGACCGGGAACGGCCGCTGCGGCTCGGTTCGGTGAAGTCGAACATCGGCCACACCCAGGCCGCCGCCGGTGTCGCCGGCGTGATCAAAATGGTGCTGGCCATGCGGCACGGCGAACTGCCCGCCAGCCTGCACCTCGCGCAGCGCTCCCCGCACGTCGACTGGTCCACAGGTGCGGTCGAGCCGCTCGCCGAGCGCGTCCCGTGGCCGGGGGAGGTCCGCAGGGCAGGGGTGTCCGCGTTCGGCATCAGCGGCACCAACGCCCACATCATCCTCGAACAGGGGCCGCCGGTCCCCGCCGCCGCGCCGGTTCGCCACACCGGGACCGTGCCGTGGCCGCTGTCGGCGGCCACGGAGACCGCCCTGCGCGCCCAGGCGCGTGCGCTGCCCGCCGACGGGAACCCGGTGGACACCGGCTGGACGCTGGCGTCCGCCCGGTCCGGCCTGCCGCACCGCGCCGTCGTCCTCGCCGCCGACCCCGCCGGATTCCACAGTGGACTCAGTGCCGTCGCGGACGGCCTGCCCGGCGTCGACGTCGTGCGCGGCACACCGGTACCCGGCCGGATCGCCTTCCTGTTCACAGGTCAGGGCGCGCAGCGCACCGGCATGGGACTCGGCCTCGCCGGGGAGTTCGGGGTGTTCGCCGACGCGCTCGACGCCGTCTGCGCCCGGTTCGACACCGGCCTGGACGTCCCGCTGAAGACCGTCCTCGCCGGTGACACCGGCCTGCTCGACCAGACCCGGTACGCGCAGGCCGCGTTGTTCGCCGTCGAGGTCGCGCTGTTCCGGCTCTTCGAGTCCTGGGGCGTCGTCCCGGACGTGCTGATCGGTCACTCCATCGGCGAACTGGCGGCCGCCCACGTCGCCGGAGTCCTGTCGCTGGACGACGCGTGCACGCTCGTCGCCGCCAGGGGCCGCCTCATGCAGGCACTCCCGGCGGGCGGCGCCATGCTCGCGGTCGAGGGCACCGCGGATGACGTACCGGACACCGTCGACCTGGCCGCCGTGAACGGCCCGGCGTCCATCGTGGTCTCCGGTACCGAGGAGGAGATCTCGGACCTGGAGGACCGGTGGCGGGCCGACGGTCGCCGGGTGAAGCGGCTGGCCGTCTCGCACGCGTTCCACTCCCGGCTCATGGAGCCGATGCTGGCCGCGTTCGCCGAGGTCGCCGGGACCCTGACCTACCACCGGCCGCGTATCCCGATGCTGACCGACGGCGACCCCGCCGACCCCGCCTACTGGGTTCGCCAGGTCCGGGCGACCGTCCCGTTCGCCGACCACGTCCAGCGCCTGCTGGCCGACGGCGTCCGCGCCGCGGTCGAGCTGGGTCCGGACGGGGTGCTGTCCGCCTTCGTGGACGGCGCCGTGCCCGCCCTGCGGTCCGGCCGCGACGAGACCACCACCGCGTTGCGTGCCCTCGCCGAGGTCTACGTCCGCGGCGGCAGGCCCCGCTGGGAAGCCGTGTTCGCCGACTGGGGCGCCCGCCGCGTCCCACTGCCCACCTACGCCTTCCAGGAAGAACGCTACTGGCCGGCGGCGACCACCTCGGTGGCCGACCCCTCCGGCTCGTGGTGCTACCAGGTCGGCTGGGACCTCCTGCCGGACCCCGCGGGACCGCCGCCAGCGGGTACCTGGCTGCTGGTCTCCCCGCCAACCGACCTGGCCGACGCACTGACCGGCGCCGGGATGGACGTGGTGGCGGTCGAGGGCGGCGACGACCGGGCCGCGCTCGCCGAGCGCCTGCGCGGTTTCCCCGCGGTACGCGGCGTCCTCGCCGCCGACCAGCCCCTGGCGTGGACCGTCGTCCTGGTCCAGGCGCTGGGCGACGCCGGGCTCGGCGCCCCGCTGTGGTGCGCGACCCGGGGCGCGGTCAGCACCGGCGACGCTGACCCGCCCGTGGCCCCGGCGCCCGCCCGCACGTGGGGCTTCGGCCTGGTCGCCGCGCTCGAGCACCCCGACCGCTGGGGCGGCCTGATCGACCTGCCCGCCCGGCTCGACGCCAACGCCGGGCGCAGGCTGGCGGGGATCCTCGGCGGGACGGAGGACCAGGTCGCCGTCCGCGCCGACGGCGTCCACGCCCGCCGCCTCCACCGGGCCGACGCCGCACCGCCCGTAACGCGGTGGCAGCCCGAGGGGACCACGCTGGTCACCGGCGGCACCGGCGCGCTCGGCGCCCACGCCGCCCGCTGGCTGGCCGCCCGCGGCGCACCCCACCTGCTGCTGACCTCCCGGCGCGGCTCCGACGCCCCCGGCGTCGGAGCCCTGGTGGCCGAGCTGACCGCTCTCGGCACCCGCGTCGACGTCGTCGCCTGCGACACCGCCGACCGGGACGCGCTGGCCCGGCTGCTCGCCGCGCACCCGGTGACCGCCGTCGTCCACGCGGCGGGTGTCCTCGCCGACAGCACCGTCGACGCCATCACCCCCGACCTCCTCGACACCGTCCTGGCGGGCAAGGCCGACGGCGCCACCCACCTCGACGAACTGACCCGCGACACCGACCTCTCCGCGTTCGTGCTGTTCTCCTCGTTCGCCGGTGTCCTCGGCAACCCCGGCCAGGCGGGCTACGCCGCCGCGAACGCGCACCTGGACGCCGTCGCGCAGCGCCGCCGCGCGGAGGGTCTGCCGGCCACGTCCGTCGCCTTCGGACCGTGGGCCGTTGGCATGACCGGTGCCGGCCGGCCCGGCGTCACCCCGCTCCGGCCCGCCGCCGCGCTGGCCGCCCTCGGCCGCGCGGTCGACCGGGGCGACGTGGTCACCGCCGTGGCGGACGTCGACTGGACGGCGTTCGCACCCGGTTTCACCGCCGCGCGGCGAAGTCCGCTGCTGGCCGGCATCCCGGAGGCGGCGACGGCGCGCCCGGCCGGGACACTGCGCGACCGGGTGGCCGGCCGTCCCGCCGCCGAGCGTGCCGGGATCGTGCTGGACTTCGTGCTCGGCCAGTCCGCCGCCCTGCTCGGCCACCGCGACGCGGCGGCCGTCGACCCGGGCAGGCCGTTCCGCGACCTGGGGCTCACCTCGCTCACCGCCGTGGAACTGCGCAACCTGCTCTCGGCGGGTGCGGGTGTCGTCCTGCCCACCAGCCTCGTCTACGACCACCCCACCCCGGCCGCGGTCGCCGACCTGCTCGGGTCGCTGCTTGGCGGCGGTGACGAGCCGGACGGGACCGTCGCCGAGGCCTCCCTCGACCGGTTCGAGGCGGCACTGGCCGACCTGCCCGCGGACTCCGCGCGGCTGACCGAGATCGCCGCCCGCCTGCGCAGGCTGGTGTCCACGGTGGACGGAAAGGGTGCGGCCGCCGGGTCCGACGGGCTCGACGCGGCCAGCGCGGACGACCTCTTCCAGATCATCCAGAACGAATTCGGCAAGTCCTGACGTGCCCGGGAGAAACCTGATGGCGACGAACGAAGACAAGCTGCTCGACAACCTCAGGTGGGTCACCGGCGAGCTGCGGCAGACCAGGGCCCGGCTGTCGGAGGTGGAGGACCAGCGCAGCGAGCCGATCGCGATCGTCGGCATGGGCTGCCGGTTCCCCGGTGCGGCCGGCGAAGTCGGTGATGCCGGTGATGTCGCCGACCCGGACGCGTTCTGGCGGCTGGTCGCCTCCGGCGGGGACGCCGTCGGCGCCTTCCCGGCCGACCGCGGCTGGGACCTCGACACCCTGTTCGACGACGACCCCGACCGGTCGGGCACCACCTACGGCCGCACCGGCGGGTTCCTCACCGGGGCCGCCGAGTTCGACGCGGACCTGTTCGGGATCTCCCCGCGTGAGGCCATGGCCATGGACCCGCAGCAGCGGCTGCTGCTCCAGGCGACCTGGGCGGCGCTCGAGGACGCCGGTGTCGACCCGACCTCACTGGGCGGCAGCCGGACCGGGGTCTTCGCGGGCACCAACGGGCAGGACTACGCCCACCTGATGATCGCCGACCCCGAGGTGTCCGACGGCTACCTCGGCACCGGCAGCGTCGCCAGCGTGCTCTCCGGCCGCGTCGCCTACGTGCTCGGGCTGGAGGGCCCCGCCCTCACCGTCGACACCGCCTGCTCGTCGTCGCTGGTGGCCCTGCACCTGGCGGTGCGGGCGCTGCGGGAGGGGGAGTGCGGGCTGGCGCTGGCCTCCGGCGTCACCGTCATGTCGACCCCGGCCGCGTTCGTGGAGTTCAGCCGCCAGCGCGGGCTGGCGCCGGACGGCCGGTGCAAGGCGTTCGGCGCGGGCGCCGACGGCACCGGCTGGGGCGAGGGCGTCGGCGTCCTCGTGCTGGCGCGGCTGTCCGACGCGCTGCGCGACGGGCACCGGGTGCTGGCGGTCGTGCGCGGCAGCGCGGTCAACTCCGACGGCGCGTCCAACGGGCTCACCGCCCCGAACGGGCCGTCGCAGCAACGGGTCATCCGCGACGCGCTCGCCGACGCCCGGCTCACCACGTCCGACGTGGACGTCGTGGAGGCGCACGGCACCGGTACCGCGCTCGGCGACCCGATCGAGGCCGGTGCGCTGATCGCCACCTACGGACAGCACCGCGACCGTCCACTGTGGATCGGCTCGGTCAAGTCCAACATCGGGCACACCCAGGCCGCCGCCGGTGTCGCCGGGGTGATCAAGATGGTGCAGGCCATGCGGCACGGCGTGCTGCCCCGCACCCTCCACGCCGACGCGCCCTCGCCGCACGTGGACTGGTCGGCGGGCGCGGTCGCGCTCCTCACCGCCAACCAGCCGTGGCCGCGGACCGCCGGTCCCCGCCGCGCCGCCGTGTCGTCCTTCGGGGTCAGCGGCACCAACGCGCACGTCGTCCTGGAACAGGCCCCCGCGGTCGAGCCCGTGTCACCCGGGCGGGACGTACTGCCGGTCACGCCGCTGCTGCTGTCGGCCGCCACCGCAGACGGGCTCTCCCGGCAGGCGGACGCCCTGCGCGCCTTCCTCGCCGACCGGCCCGACCTCGGTCTCGTGGACCTCGCCCACTCACTGGCGACGACCAGGGCCCGCCTGGCACACCGGACCGTCGTGCTCGCCACCGACCGCGCCGACGCACTCCAGGCCCCCGCTGTCACCGGAGCGGTCACGCCGGGCAGGCAGGCGTTCCTGTTCACCGGCCAGGGCGCGCAGCACCCCGGCATGGGACTCGGCCTGTACGAGGCGTTCCCCGCCTTCGCCGCCGCCTTCGACGCGGTCTGCGCGCACCTGGACCCCGCGCTGGGGACCTCGCTGCGGCAGGTCATCATCGACGATGACGACGCCGCCGGCCGCCTGAACCAGACGCGGTACGCCCAGGCCGCGATCTTCGCCGTCGAGGTGGCCGCCTACCGGCTGCTGGAGTCGTGGGGCGTCACCCCGGACCACCTGCTGGGCCACTCCATCGGCGAGGTCGCCGCGGCCCATGTCGCGGGCGTGCTGTCCCTCGCGGACGCGTGCGCGCTCGTCGCGGCCAGGGGACGGCTGATGCAGGCGCTGCCGGAAGGCGGCGCGATGCTGGCCGTCTCGATGACCGAGGACGAGAACCCCGCCGACCTCGTTCCAGACTCCGTCGACATCGCCGCCGTCAACAGTCCGACCTCGCTGGTCGTGTCCGGTGCGGAGGAGGAGATCGGGGCGTTGGCGGACCGGTGGCGCGCCGATGGCCGCCGGGTCAAGCGGCTGGCTGTCTCGCATGCCTTCCACTCCAGGCTGATGGAGCCCATGCTCGCCGACTTCGCCGCCGTCGCCGAGTCGCTCACCTACCACCGCCCGGCCATCCCGGTCGTCCCGGCGTCCGCCGAGGGCGGCGACGTCGCCACCGCGGGCTACTGGGTGCGCCAGGTCCGCGCGGCCGTCCACTTCGCCGACGGCCTCACCGCGCTGTCCGAAGCGGGGGTCACCCGGTTCCTGGAGGTCGGCCCGGACGCCGTCCTCGCGCCGCTGGCCGAGAACGCCGCGCCGGTGCTGCGTGCCGGACACGACGAGCCGGCGACGCTGCTGTCCGCGGTCGCCGCACTCCACGTCCGCGGCGGCTTCGTCGACTGGCCCGCCCTGTTCGCCCCGGCGGCGCCGCGCCGCGTCCCGCTGCCCGCCTACGCCTTCGACCGGACCCGCTACTGGCCGGGTGGCCGCGTCGGCGCGGGCAACCTCGCCGCCGCGGGCCTCGGCGCCGTGGACCACCCGTTGCTGGGCGCCGCGGTCTCCCTCGCCGCCGCCGACGGTGTCCTCCTGACCGGCAGGCTGTCCACCTCGACCCACGGCTGGCTCGCCGAGCACCGCGTCCTCGGCGACGCCATCCTGCCCGGTACCGCGTACGTCGAACTGGCGTTGCGGGCCGGTGAGCAGGTCGGGTGCCGCGCCATCGCCGAACTGACCCTGCACAGCCCGCTGGTCCTGCCCGAGCGCGGCACGGTCGCGCTCCAGGTGAGCGTCGGCCCGCCACGCGACGACGACACCCGCACGGTCGAGATCCACGGCAGCGTGGGAGGCGGCGCCGACGACGAGTGGGTCCGGCACGCGAGCGGCCTGCTCACCGACGAACTGCCCACCGATGAACTGCCCACCGAGCCGTTCGACCTGGTGCAGTGGCCGCCGCCGGGTGCGGAACCCGTCGCCGTCGACGACTTCTACGCCACCGCCGAGTCCGCCGGGTTCCAGTACGGGCCGGTGTTCCAGGGGCTGCGCGCGGTCTGGCGGGCGGGGGAGGAGACCTTCGCCGAGGTCGAGCTGCCCGAGTCCGCCCACCGCGACGCCGAAGGCTTCGGCCTGCACCCGGCCCTGCTCGACGCCGCCCTGCACCCGACCGGCCTCGACCCGGCCGAGGCAGGCGTCCCGTTCTCCTGGACCGGTGTGCGCCTGTACGCCGCCGGGGCCACCGCACTGCGCGTGCGGATCACCCCCGTCCCCGGCGGCCACGCCCTGCGGCTCGCCGACGACGCGGGCGCTCCCGTCGCCGAGGTCGGCACCCTGGCCCTGCGTGCCGCGGCGGCCATGCGCCCCCGCGCCGACGACGCCCTCTTCGCCATCGAGTGGACACCGGTCTCCCCGGCACAAGCACCGGAACAGCCGGTCGTCCGGTTCGACGAACTGGGCGGCACCGACGGCACCTCCGACATCACCACTGACATCGCCACTGACATCACCCCGGACACGATCGTCGTCGCCAGGATCCCGCGGGAGCGTCCGGTCCGGGAGACCGTCCACAACGTCCTGGCGGTGGTCAGTGCATGGCTCGCCGACGACCGCTTCGCCGACGCCCGCCTCATGCTCGTCTCCCGGGGCGCCGTCGCCGCCCGGCCAGGTGAGATCGCGGCGGACACCGCCGCGGCGGGCGCCTGGGGGCTCGTGCGCTCGGCCCAGTCGGAGCACCCCGGCCGGTTCGTGCTCGTGGACACCGACGACCCCGGCGCGCTCGACCCGTCGTCCCTGCTGGCCATGGACGAGCCACAGCTGGCCGTGCGTGGCGGCGAGGTCCTCGTGCCCCGGCTGACCCGCGCGTCCGCGCTGCCGTCGCTGACCGTGCCCGACGGCCCGGTATGGCGGCTGGACTCCGACGGACCGGGCGCGCTGGAACGCCTCGTGCTGCGCGAGATCCCGCGCCCCGGCCTCGCGCCCGGCGAGATCCGGGTCGAGGTCAGGGCGGCGGGCGTCAACTTCCGCGACGTGCTGATCGCGCTGGGCACCTACCCCGGTCAGGCCATGATGGGCTCGGAGGCGGCCGGCGTGGTCGTCGAGGTCGGCGACGGCGTCACCGACCTCGCCCCAGGTGACCGGGTGTTCGGCCTGTTCGCGGGCGCGTTCGGCCCCGAAGCGGTGGTGGACCGCCGGTTCGTGGCGCCGGTGCCAGCCGAGTGGTCCTTTGTGGACGCCGCGGCTGTCCCGATGGCGTTCCTCACCGCGTACTACGCGCTGGTCGACCTGGCCGGTCTGCGTTCCGGCGAGACCGTCCTCGTGCACGCCGCCGCGGGCGGTGTCGGCATGGCCGCCGTACAGGTGGCCCACCACCTCGGCGCCCGGGTGCTGGCCACGGCCAGTGCGGGCAAGTGGGACGCCGTCCGCGCGCTCGGCGTCGCCGACGAGGACCTCGCCTCCTCCCGCGACCTGGACTTCGCGGACCGGTTCCGCGGCCACCGGGTCGACGCCGTCCTCAACGCCCTCACCGGCGCCTTCGTCGACGCGTCGCTCGACCTGCTCGGCCCCGGCGGCCGGTTCCTGGAGATGGGCAAGGCCGACCTCCGCGACGCCGCCGGCCACCCGGACCGCCACTACCGGGCGTTCGACCTCGGCGAGGCCGGGCCCGACCGCGTCCAGGAGATGCTGCTGGCCCTGCTCGACCTCTTCCGCTCCGGTGAGCTGTGCCCGCTGCCCACCCGGGCGTGGGACGTCCGGGAGGCCGTGGCCGCGTTCCGGTTCATCGGCCGGGGCGGCCACACCGGCAAGAACGTCCTGACCGTCCCACGTCCGGCCGACCCCGGCGGCACCGTCCTCGTCACCGGTGGCACCGGCGTGCTCGGCGGTCTCCTCGCCCGCCACCTGGTGACCCGCCACGGCGTCCGCCACCTCGTCCTCGCCGGGCGTTCCGGGACCGCCGACGTCGACGACCTGCTCGACCTCGGGGTCGACGTGCGGATGGTCGCCTGTGACGTCGCCGACCGGGACTCGGTCGCCGCGCTGCTGGCGGCCATTCCCGCAGAACACCCGCTGACGGCCGTCGTCCACGCCGCGGGCCTCGCGGACGACGGGGTCGTCGCGGGGATGACCCCGCAGCGGATCGACGCCCTCCTCGCCCCGAAGGCCGACGCCGCCATCGTGTTGCGCGAGCTGACCTCTGGCCTGGACCTGGCGTGGTTCGCCCTGTACTCGTCGGCCGCGGCCGTGTTCGGCTCGCCAGGTCAGTCGAACTACGCCGCCGCCAACGCCGTTCTCGACGCGCTGGCGGGCCAGTGGCGGGCCGAAGGTGTGCCCGCGCTGTCGCTGAGCTGGGGGCTGTGGGCGCGGGAGAGCGCCATCAGCGCCGGGCTCGACCGCGCCGACCTCGCCCGCATCGGCGGCGCGCTCACCGACGACCAGGGCGTCGCGCTGTTCGACGCCGCACTGGCCGCCGGCCTCGCGCACGCCGTGCCGATCCGGCTGGACCTGGCCGCGTTCCGCCGCCGCACCCCCGTGCCCGCCCTGCTGCGCGGGTTGGTCCGCGCCCCGCTGCGCCGGGCCGCCCACGGCTCCCGGTCCCTGTCGCGGCGGCTGTCCGGGCTGCCCGAGGCGGACCGGGAGCAGCTGCTGGTGGACCTGGTCCGCGGTGAGGTGGCGGCCGTGCTCGGCCACTCGTCGCCATCGGCGGTCGACCCGGGCAGGGCGTTCTCCGACCTCGGTTTCGACTCGCTGACCTCGGTGGAGCTGCGGAACCGGGTGAACGCCGCGACCGGACTGCGGCTGCCGACCACCCTGGTCTTCGACCACCCGACACCGGCCGCCCTCGCCGCGTACCTGGCCGGTGAACTCACCGGCGACCACACCGCCGCGACGACGTCGGCGGTCACCGCGGCCGACGACGCGGACCCCGTGGTGATCGTCGGCATGAGCTGCCGCTACCCGGGCGGGATCGCCTCGCCGGAGGACCTGTGGCGGCTCGTCCTCGCCGGGTCGGACACCACCGGCGCCTTCCCGGCCGACCGCGGCTGGGACCTCGATGCCCTCTACGACCCCGACCCGGACCAGCCCGGCACCAGCCACACCCGCGAAGGCGGTTTCCTCGCCGACGCGGCCGGGTTCGACGCGGGCCTGTTCGGGATCTCCCCGCGTGAGGCCCTGGCCATGGATCCGCAGCAGCGTCTGTTGCTGGAGGCGTCGTGGGAGGTGTTCGAGCGGGCCGGGATCGACCCGGACTCGGTGCGGGGCAGCCGGACCGGCGTGTTCGTCGGCGTCGCGTCCTCCGGCTACGGTGCGGGTGCGCGGCTGCCGGACGGCGTCGAGGGGCACTACCTGACCGGCAGCTCCACCAGCGTCGCGTCGGGGCGGGTGGCGTACACGTTCGGGCTGGAAGGCCCTGCGGTCACCGTGGACACCGCGTGCTCGTCGTCGTTGGTGGCACTGCACCTCGCGGTGCAGGCGCTGCGGGCAGGCGAGTGCACGATGGCGCTGACCGGCGGGGTGACCGTGATGGTGACGCCGGGGATCTTCACCGAGTTCAGCCGCCAGCGCGGGCTGTCCGTCGACGGCCGGTGCAAGTCGTTCGCCGCCGCCGCCGACGGGACCGGGTGGTCCGAGGGTGTCGGTGTGCTGCTGGTGGAACGCCTGTCGGACGCGCGCCGCAACGGGCACCGGGTGCTGGCCGTTGTGCGGGGGTCAGCCGTGAACTCCGATGGTGCGTCGAATGGTTTGACGGCGCCGAATGGTCCGTCGCAGCAGCGGGTGATTCGGGCGGCGTTGGACGGTGCTGGTCTGGTGTCGTCGGATGTGGATGTGGTGGAGGCGCACGGTACGGGGACCGCTCTTGGTGATCCGATCGAGGCGCAGGCCGTGCTCGCCACCTACGGGCAGGACCGGGACCGGCCGTTGTGGTTGGGGTCGGTGAAGTCGAACATCGGGCATGCCCAGACGGCGGCGGGTGTCGCGAGTGTCATCAAGATGGTGATGGCCATGCGGGAAGGCGTGCTGCCGAAGACGTTGCACGTGGACGAGCCGTCGCAGCACGTCGACTGGTCGGCTGGCGCGGTCGAACTGCTGACCGAGGCCCAGCCGTGGGAGACCGGCGGACGGCCCCGCCGGGCCGGGGTGTCGTCGTTCGGCGTGAGCGGCACCAACGCGCACCTGATCCTGGAGTCCGCCGACCCGGAGCCCGAGACGCTCCCCGTCGCGGCGCCCGCACTGCTGCCGATGGTGGTCTCCGCCCGGTCCGAGGCCGCGCTGCGTGCCCAGGTGGACCGCGTGCGCGGACTGACCGGCCCGCCCGCGGACATCGCGCGCTCGCTGGCCGTCACCCGCGCGACGCTCGACCACCGCGCGGTCCTGCTCGGCGACGACGTCGTCACCGGGTCGGCCGAGCCCGGCGGGTTGGCGTTTTTGTTCACTGGTCAAGGTTCTCAGCGTGTCGGGATGGGCCGGGAACTGTACGAGGCGTTCCCGGTGTTCGCGGCCGCGTGGGATGAGGTGAGTTCGCGGTTCGAGCACATTCCTGTCGATGACGAGGAGTTGCTGAACCGGACCGATGGTGCCCAGGCGGCGATCTTCGCGCTCGAGGTGGCGTTGTTCCGGTTGCTGGAGTCGTGGGGTGTCCGGCCGGATCGCGTGATCGGTCATTCGATCGGTGAGCTTGCCGCCGCGTATGTGGCTGGCGTGTGGTCTCTGGACGACGCCTGCGCGTTGGTGGCGGCTCGTGGCCGGTTGATGGCTGCTTTGCCGTCTGGTGGGGCGATGCTGGCGGCGGAGGTGTCCGAAGAGGACGTTCCGGCTGGGATCGATGTCGCGGCGGTGAACGGCCCGTCTTCGCTTGTGGTTTCTGGCGCTGAGGAAGAGATCTCGGTGTTGGAGGGGCGGTGGCGGGCTGAGGGTCGTCGGGTGAAGCGGCTTGTGGTGTCGCACGCGTTCCACTCGAAGCTGATGGAGCCGATGCTGGACGACTTCGCGGTTGTCGCGGAGTTCGTGACCTACCACGAACCCCGGATCGCGATGCGGGGTGCGGTGACCGACCCGGCCTACTGGGTCCGGCAGGTCCGCGACACCGTGCGGTTCGCCGACGCGGTGCGCGAGGCCCGCGAGTCGGGAGTCACCCGGTTCGTCGAACTGGGGCCGGACGCCGTGCTCACCGCGCACGTCACCGACGCCGTCCCGGTGCTGCGCCGCGACCGGGACGAGCCGGCCGCGTTGCTCACCGCCCTGGCGGGCGCCTGGGTGCGCGGCGCGGTGCTCGACTGGGGCCGTGTCGTGCCCGCCGGGCGCGTGGTCGACCTGCCCACCTACCCGTTCCAGCACGAGCGGTTCTGGCTGGAACCCGCCACTCCGCCCGCCCGGGACGCCGACCCCGCCGAGCGGCGCTTCTGGGCCGCCGTCGAGTCCGGCGACACCCGCACGGTCGCGGGCACCCTCGGGCTGCCCGAGGACGACCGCCTCCGTGCCGTCCTGCCCGCCCTGTCCGTCTGGCGGAAGGACCGCAAGGAACAGACCGCCATCGACAACTGGCGCTACCGCGAGACCTGGCAGCCGGTCACCGTCACCTCCGCCGTCCCCGAAGGGACCTGGCTGGTCGTCGGCCACGACGCCATCGCCGACGCCCTCCGCGCAGCGGGCATGGACGTCGTACACACCGCCGAACCGATCCGGGGGGACTGGGCCGGTGTGGTGTCCACTGTGGACGCCACGGCCACGCTCGGGTTGCTGGCAGCCGACCACGCGCCGCTGTGGGCCGTGACAACAGGTGCGGTGTCGGTGGGCCGGTCCGATCCGCTCACCGACCCGGACGCCGCCATGGTCTGGGGCCTCGGCCGGGTCGCCGCGCTGGAACAGCCCACCCGCTGGGGCGGCCTGATCGACCTGCCCGCCCGGCTCGACGCCAGGGCGGCGGCCCGCCTGGCCGCGGTACTGGCCGGGGGCGGCGAGGACCAGGTGGCGATCCGCGACTCCGGGTTGTTCGCCCGCAGGCTGCGCCGCGCCGAACCCGCGCAGGACCCGGTCCCGGCGTGGACCCCGTCCGGCCCCGTGCTGGTCACCGGCGGCACCGGCGCCCTCGGCGCCCGCGTGGCCGCCTGGCTCGCCGGCCGCGGCGCGACCGAGATCGTGCTGGCCAGCCGCTCCGGCCCGGCCGCCGCCGGCGACCTGGTCGACGAACTGGCGGCCCTCGGCGCCCACGCGGTCGTCGTCGCCTGCGACGTGGCCGACCGGGACGCCCTGGCCGCGTTGCTGGCCGACCACCCCGTGACCGCCGTCGTCCACGCCGCCGGGACCGACGACAGCGCCCCACTGACCGAGCTGACGCCCGAGGCGTTCGCCACGGCGATCCGCGCGAAGGTGCTCGGCGCCCGGCACCTGGACGAGCTGCTGCCCGACGCCGACGCGTTCGTGCTGTTCTCCTCGATCGCGGGCGTCTGGGGCAGCGGCGGCCAGGCCGCCTACTCCGCCGCCAACGCCTACCTCGACGCCCTCGCCCGCCACCGCCGGACTCTCGGCCGCGCCGCGAGCGCCATCGCCTGGGGCCCGTGGGCCGACACCGGCATGGCCTCCGGCGAGGCCGCCGACAGGCTGCGCCGCAGGGGACTGCGGCCGCTGCCGCCCGAGCGGGCGGTGTCCGCCCTCGCGCACGCCGTCGACTCCGGCGAGACCTGCGTGACCGTCGCCGACGTCGACTGGACCCGGTTCGCCGCCGTGTTCACCGCCACCCGGCGAAGTGGGCTGCTCGCCGCACTCGCCCCGCCCGCCGAGCAGGCACCGGTCACTCCCAGCAGTGCCGTGTCGGACCTCCCCGACCTGGTGCGCCGCGCCGTCGCCGCCGTCCTCGGACACGCCGACCCCGCGTCCTTCTCCGCCACCACCCCGTTCGCCGACCTGGGCTTCGATTCGCTGACCGCCGTCGACCTGCGTGACCGGATGGCCCGCGCCACCGGCGTCGACTTGCCGACCACCCTCGTCTTCGACCACCCCAACGCCGCCGCCCTCGCCGGCCACCTGGCCGCCCGGCTCGGCCGCGGCGCCGCCACGGCCGCACCGGCCGCCGCGGCGCGCGACCACGACGACCCGATCGCCATCGTCGCGATGGCGTGCCGGCTGCCCGGCGGCGTCGCCTCGCCCGCGGACCTGTGGCGGCTGGTCAGCACCGGCGGCGACGCCATCGGCGGGTTCCCGGCCGACCGCGGCTGGGACACCGCCGGGCTCGACCCGTCGATCGCCCGCCGCGGCGGCTTCCTCGCCGACGCCACCGACTTCGACGCCGACCTGTTCGGCATCTCCCCGCGCGAGGCCACCGCCATGGACCCGCAGCAGCGGGTGCTGCTCGAAGCGGGCTGGGAGCTGTTCGAGCAGGCCGGGATCGCCCCGGACGCGTTGCGGGGCAGCCGCACCGGCGTGTTCGTCGGCGCCTCCCAGTCCGGCTACGGCACCACCGGCGGCGTGTCCGCCGACCTCGCGGGGCACCTGATCACCGGCAGCGCCACCAGCGTCGTCTCGGGCAGGCTCGCCTACACGTTCGGCCTGGAAGGGCCGGTCATCACGGTCGACACGGCCTGCTCGTCCTCGCTGGTCGCGTTGCACCTGGCCGCGAAGTCGCTGCGGGACGGCGAATGCGACCTCGCGGTGGCGGGCGGTGTCGCCGTGCTGGCGACCCCGGTGGGGTTCGCCGAGTTCGGCAGGCAGGGCGGACTCGCCGCCGACGGGCGGTGCAAGGCGTTCGCGCAGGACGCCGACGGCACCGGCTGGTCCGAGGGCGTCGCCGTCCTGCTGGTCGAGCGGCTGTCCGACGCACGACGCAACGGGCACGACGTGCTCGCCGTCGTGCGTGGCACCGCGGTCAACGCCGACGGCGCGTCGAACGGGCTGACCGCGCCCAACGGGCCCGCCCAGCAGCGGGTCATCCGCGCCGCACTGGCCGACGCCGGACTCGAACCGTCCGACGTGGACGCTGTCGAGGCGCACGGCACGGGCACGGCGCTCGGCGACCCGATCGAGGCCGCCGCGTTGCTCGCCGCCTACGGGCAGGACCGTGCGGAGCCGCTGTGGCTGGGGTCGCTCAAGTCGAACATCGGCCACACCCAGGCCGCGTCCGGCATCGCCGGGGTGGTCAAGATCGTCGAGGCCATGCGGCACGGGACCCTGCCGAAGACCCTGCACGCCGACCGCCCCACCTCGCGCGTCGACTGGTCGTCCGGGGCGGTGTCGCTGCTGGTGGAACCCCGCCCGTGGGCGCCGGGCGGGCGGCCGCGCCGGGCCGGGGTGTCGTCGTTCGGGATCAGCGGCACCAACGCCCACGTCGTCATCGAGTCCGTCATCGAGTCCGTCACCGAGTCCACCGCCGCCGCGCCGGTCCACGGTGAGCCCGCCGGGCCGGTGCCGCTGGTGCTGTCGGCCAGGACCCCGGCCGCGTTGCGTGCCCAGGCCGAGCGGTTGCGGACCGTCGACGGGGTCCGGGCGGTGGACGCCGCCTACACCATGGCGGGCCGGGCCGCGCTCGACCACCGGGCCGTCGTCTTCGACGCCGAGGACCTGGCGGCGCTCGCCGACGGCAGAGCACCCGTCGGCGGGCACCAGGGCGTGGCCGGGCACGGCAGGCTCGCGTTCCTGTTCGCCGGGCAGGGGGTGCAGCGGCCGGGCATGGGCCGGGATCTGTACGACGCGTTCCCGGTGTTCGCCGACGCCATCGACGCCGTGTGCGCACGGTTCGACTCCGACTCCGACTCCGACTCCGACTTCGGCACTGGCACTGGCACCGACCAGCCGCTGCGGACCGTCCTGTTCGACGAGGCCGGGGAGCTGCTGGCGCGGACCGAGTACACCCAGGCTGCGATGTTCGCCCACGAGGTCGCGCTGTTCCGGCTGCTCGACTCCTGGGGGATGCGGCCAGATCTGCTGCTGGGCCACTCCGTCGGCGAGATCGCCGCCGCGCACGTGGCAGGTGTGTTCTCCCTGGACGACGCGTGCACGCTGGTGTCGGCGCGCGGCCGGTTGATGGCGGCCCTGCCGCCGGGCGGGGCCATGCTCGCGGTCGAGGCGACGGAGGCCGATGCCGCCGCCCTGATCGCCGGGCACGAGCACGCCGTCGACATCGCCGCCGTCAACGGGCCCGAGTCGGTCGTCCTCTCCGGCGACGCGGAGGTGCTCGCCGAGCTGCGGACGGCGGGGCACCGGACCACGTGGCTTCGGGTGTCCCATGCGTTCCACTCGCCGCGCATGGACGCGATGCTCGACGACTTCGCCTCGGTCGTCGCCGGTCTGGAGCTGCGAGTGCCGACGGTGCCGGTCGTGTCCAATGTGACCGGTGCGGTCGCCGACCCCGCGCTGATCGCCACCCCGGAGTACTGGGTCCGGCACGTCCGGGCCGCCGTCCGCTTCGCCGACGGGGTCGCTGCCCTGCGGGACGCGGGCGCGACGACGTTCCTGGAGCTCGGGCCGGACGGTGTGCTGTCCGCGATGGCCGCCCGCTGCGTGGACGTCACCGCGATCCCGGCGCAGCGTGCCGGGAAACCACAGCTCCGGGCACTGCTCGACGCCGTGGCCGCCGCCAGCGTGCGGGGGGTGACCGTCGACTGGACGCCGTTGCTCGCGGGCTGGGGCGGCAGGCGCGTGCCGCTGCCCACCTACCCGTTCCAACGGAACCGGTACTGGCTGGAGCCCGCCGCACCGGCCGCCGACCCGGACGAGGCCGGGTTCTGGGCCGCTGTCGACTCCGGTGACGTCGACACGGTCGCGCGGACCCTGCGCACCGAACCCGACGGCATGGACCGCGTGCTGCGTGCCCTCTCGGCATGGCGCGGCACCCGGCGCGCCCGGTCCACAGTGGACGGATGGCGCTACCGGGTCGAATGGCGGCCGCTGCCCGTCGGGGCCGGATCGCTGTCCGGGACGTGGCTGACGATCGGGTGCGACGACACGATCCGGCAGGCGCTGCAGGACGCGGGCGCCGCTGTCGTCGCCGTCGACTCGGTGGCGGAGGCGTCCGGCGACTGGGCCGGGGTGCTGGTCGACGTCGCCGCCGAGGAACTCCCTGCCGTGCTGCGCGCCGGTCTCGGTGGCCGGGTGTGGGCGGTGACCAGGGGCGCGGTGGATGGCGCGCTGGTGTGGGGGTTGGGCCGGGTCGCGGCGCTGGAGCTGCCGGAGCGGTGGGGTGGGTTGGTCGACCTGCCTGACGTGCTGGACGAGCGGGCCGCCGCCGCGCTGGCCGGTGTGCTGGCGGACGGGCGGGAGGACCAGGTCGCCGTCCGGGAGTCCGGTGTGGTCGCTCGTCGTCTGGTGCGGGCGCCGTTGGGGGACGCCGCGGGTGAGTGGGTGCCGTCCGGAGCGGTGTTGGTGACGGGCGGGACCGGTGGTTTGGGTGCGCACGTGGCGCGCTGGTTGGCCGGACGTGGGGCGCGGCGGCTGGTGCTGGCCAGTCGGCGTGGCCTGGAAGCGCCGGGCGCGGCCGAGTTGGTGACGGAGTTGGCCGGACTCGGGACCGAGGCCGTGGTCGTGGGATGCGACGTGGCCGACCGGGAGTCTTTGGCGGGGGTGCTTGCCGAGCATCCGGTGACGGCCGTGGTGCACACGGCCGGGGTGGATCGGCCGGGCCGGGTCGAGGAGCTGTCCGGGTCCGGGTTCGCGGAAGCTGTGGCGGCGAAGGTGCTCGGGGCGCGGTATCTGGACGAGTTGCTACCGGACGCCGAGGCGTTCGTGCTGTTCTCCTCCATCGCCGGAGTCTGGGGCAGCGGTGGGCAGGGGGCCTACTCGGCGGCGAACGCCTACCTGGACGCGCTTGCCGAGGATCGGCGTCGTCGCGGGTTGGTGGCGACGTCGGTGGCGTTCGGGCCGTGGGCGGGCGCGGGCATGCTCGGCGACACCGCCGACTACTTCGGCCGCCGTGGCCTGAACGCCATGAGTCCGGCGTTGGCGGTGTCCGCGTTGGCCGGGGCCGTCGACGGCGACGAGACCTGTGTGACGGTGGCCGACGTGGACTGGGAGCGGTTCGCTGCCGCGTTCACCACCGCCAGGCCCAGCCCGCTGCTGGGTGACCTGCTGCCCACGACCGAGCCACCGGCTGTCGCGGAGACCGCGCTGGTCGCCGGGCTCACCGGGCGCGACCCGGCCGAACGGGCACGCATCCTGTGCGCGGAGATCCGCGCGGCGGCTGCCGCGGTCCTCGGGCACGAGGACCCGGCCGCGGTGGAGGTGGACCGGTCCTTCCGTGATCTCGGGTTCGATTCGCTGACCGCGGTCGAGCTGCGGGACCGGCTCGTTACGGCGACCGGGCTGTCGTTGCCCGCGAGCCTGGTGTTCGACTACCCGGACGCCACCACCCTCGCCGGCCACCTGGCGGCCCAGCTCGCGGGTACGTCCGCCGCGACCACCACCGTCACCGTCGCCGCGTCCGACGAGCCGGTCGCGATCGTGGGCATGAGCTGTCGCTTCCCCGGCGGCGTCGACTCGCCCGAGGCGTTGTGGGAGCTGGTGCGGTCGGGTGGGGATGTGATGGGGCCGTTCCCGGTCGATCGTGGTTGGGATCTTGGCGCGTTGTTCGCCGACGACCCGGATGCCACCGGTACTTCGTCTGTTCGGGTGGGTGGGTTTCTGTCTGGTGCGGCGGATTTTGATGCGGGGTTGTTCGGGGTGTCGCCGCGGGAGGCTGTGGCGATGGATCCGCAGCAGCGGTTGTTGTTGGAGGCGACGTGGGAGGTGTTCGAGCGGGCGGGGATCGATCCGCGATCGCTGCGGGGGAGCCGTACCGGGGTTTTCGCGGGCACCAACGGACAGGACTACGCCCGCCTGGCCATCGCCGCGGCCGACGCGAAGGAAGGCCAACTGGCGACCGGCGGCGCCGCGAGTGTCCTTTCCGGACGCGTGGCGTACGCGTTCGGGCTGGAGGGCCCGGCCGTCACCGTGGACACCGCGTGCTCGTCCTCGTTGGTGGCCCTGCACCTGGCCGCCCAGGCGGTGCGGGCGGGGGAGTGCTCGCTCGCGGTCGTCGGCGGTGTCACCGTGATGGCCACCCCGGGCGCGTTCGTCGAGTTCAGCCGTCAGCGGGGACTGGCCGCGGACGGGCGGTGCAAGCCGTTCGCGGCCGAGGCCGACGGGACCGCGTGGTCAGAAGGCGTCGGTGTGCTGGTCGTGGAGCGGCTGTCGGACGCACAGCGCAACGGGCACAACGTGCTCGCCGTCGTGCGGGGCTCCGCGGTCAACTCCGACGGTGCGTCGAACGGTTTGACCGCACCGAACGGGCCGTCGCAGCAGCGGGTCATCCGCCAGGCGCTCGGCGCGGCCGGGCTGGCAGCCACGGACGTGGACGTGGTCGAGGCGCACGGCACCGGGACACGGCTCGGCGACCCGATCGAGGCACAGGCGATCCTGGCCACCTACGGGCAGGACCGGGACCGGCCGGTGTGGCTGAGGTCGGTGAAGGCGAACATCGGGCACACCCAGGCCGCGGCGGGCGTGGCGGGCGTGATCGCCACGGTCATGGCGACGCGGGCCGGGGAACTCCCCGGTATGCCGCAGCCGGGCGGGCCGTCGCCGCACGTGGACTGGTCGGCGGGCGCGGTGGCGTTGCCGACCGAGGCCCGGCGGTGGGAAACGGACGGACGGCCACGCCGAGCCGGTGTGTCGTCGTTCGGGATGAGCGGCACCAACGCGCACGTGATCATCGAGCAGGCGCCGGCCGTCGAGGACACTGTTGCCGCACCGGACAATCCGGTCGCGCCGTTGCCGGTGTCGGCGCGGACCGCCGCCGGGCTCACCGCCCAGACCGCGCGGGTCCGGTCCGCTCTCGGCGGGGTCCGGACGGTCGACGCGGGCTTCACGCTGGCGACGACCCGCGCCCACCTGGAACACCGCGCGGTGCTCGTCGACGGGACGACCGTGACGGGCTCGGTGGCCGACGGCGGTCTGGCGTTCCTGTTCACCGGCCAGGGTTCGCAGCGGGTCGGCATGGGTCGGGAACTCTATGGAGCGTTCCCGGTGTTCGCCGAGGCGTGGGATGAGGTGTGTGCGCGGTTCGACCGAACTCCGGTCGACGACGAGGTGTTGTTGGCCCGGACGGATGGTGCGCAGGCCGCGATCTTCGCGCTCGAGGTGGCGTTGTTCCGGTTGCTGGAGTCGTGGGGTGTCCGGCCGGATCACTTGCTGGGGCATTCGATCGGTGAGGTCGCGGCGGCGCACGTGGCCGGGGTGTTGTCGCTGGACGATGCCTGCACGTTGGTTGCCGCGCGTGGTCGGTTGATGGCGGCGTTGCCTGCTGGTGGGGCGATGCTGGCCGCTGAGGTGTCCGAAGAGGACGTTCCAGTTGGTATGGACATCGCGGCCGTGAACGGCCCCACTTCGCTTGTGGTGTCCGGTGCCGAGGACGAGATCGACGCGGTGGGGTCGCGGTGGCGGACCGAGGGGCGTCGGGTGAAGCGGCTTGCTGTGTCGCACGCGTTCCACTCGCGGTTGATGGAGCCGATGCTGGCTGACTTCGCCGTTGTCGCGGAATCCTTGTCCTATCACGAACCCCGGATTCCGTTGCCGGGTGCGGTGACCGACCCGGCGTACTGGGTGCGGCAGGTCCGCGACACCGTGCGGTTCGCCGACGGGATCACGGCGCTGCGGGAGCGGGGCGTGACCACCTTTCTCGAACTGGGGCCCGACCCCGTGCTGTCCGCACACGTCGCCGACTCCGTCGCCGTGCTCCGGCGCGGCCGCGACGAGGCAGGCACGCTGCTCACGGCCGTGGGCACCGCATGGACGCGCGGTGCCGCCGTCGACTGGGCCGCCGTCCACGCGACCTGGGACGGACGGGTCGTCGACCTGCCGACCTACGCGTTCCAGCGCGAGCGGTACTGGGCCGCCGTCCAGGAACCCCTCCTCGGCGCGCCCATGCCGCTGGCCTCCGGGGACGCGGCGGTGGCGACCGGGCGGCTGTCCACCGGATCACAGCCGTGGCTGGCCGACCACGTGGTCGGCGAGGACGTCGTCGTCCCCGGGACCGCGCTGATCGAGATGGCGCTGCGGTTCGGGCACCCGACCGTGACCGAACTGACCATCGAGGCGCCGCTCGTCCTGCCCGACCGCGGCACCGTCGGAGTCCAGGTGCTGGTCACCGCCGACCAGACCATCGAGATCCATTCCCGGCCGGACGAGCAGTCGCCGTGGACCCGGCACGCCAGCGGCCGGCTCGCCGACGCCGCGGACCTGCCGGACGGCATGCCGTCCTGGCCGCCGTCGGAGGCCGAACCGGTCGACCTGACCGGCCTCTACGACGCCCTGGCCGACGTGGGTCTGCGCTATGGGCCGGGTTTCCGCGGTCTGCGATCGGTCTGGCGGGCAGACAACGACGTCTACGCCGACGTGGTGTTGCCCGACGTCGCTCAGGCGGCCGGGTTCGGTCTGCACCCGGCCCTGCTGGACGCCGCGCTGCACGCCGTCGCCGCGGGCGGGCTCCTCGACGACGGCACCGCCCGGGTCCCGTTCTCCTGGACCGGCGTCACCCTGCACGCCACCGGGGCCGCCGCGCTCCGGGTGCGGCTGACCGCCGCCGGGACGGACGCGGTGCGCCTCGACGCCTGGGACCACACCGGCGCCCCGGTACTTTCCGTCGACTCACTCGTCCTGCGCCCGGCCACCGCCGCCCCGAACCGGGTCACAGACGCGCTGCTGACCGTCCACTGGGGACCGGCCGACGCGTCCGACGTGATCGGCGACGTCCTACTATTCCCCGTCGGCGCCCCGAAGGACGCCGCGGACTGGGCCCTCCGCACCGTGCGGGAGCGGCTGGCGTCCGGCACCGACACCCCGCTGGTGCTGGTCTCCCAGGGCGCGGTCGCGACCGGACCCGAGGAGACGGTCACCGACCTCGGCGCCGCGGGCGCCTGGGGTGTGGTGCGGTCGGCGCAGTCGGAGCATCCTGGCCGGTTCGTGCTCGTCGACACCGACGATCCGGATGTGGCGGTGTGGGCGGGCCCGGACGAGCCGCAGGTCGCTGTTCGCGGTGGTGTGGTGCTGGTGCCGCGTCTGGTGCGAGCCGCTGTGCTGCCGTTGCCCGACCATGCCGACTGGCGGCTCGACGCGGTCGAACCCGGTTCTCTGGACAACCTCGCGCCCGTCGTGGTGCCGCCGGTTCCGTTGGGGCCGGGCGAGGTCCGGGTCGAGGTGCGTGCGGCGGGGGTGAACTTCCGTGATGTGCTGATCGCTCTGGGTTCGTATCCGGAGGTCGCGGAGATGGGTTCCGAGGCTGCTGGTGTGGTGGTCGAGGTCGGTGCCGCGGTGACCGATCTGGCCCTAGGTGATCGGGTGTTCGGCCTGGTGTCGGGTGGTTTCGGGCCGTGTGCGGTGGCGGACCGCCGGTTGGTGACGGTGATGCCCGCGGGGTGGTCGTTCGCTGAGGCGGCTTCGGTGCCGATGGCGTTCCTGACCGCCTATTACGCCATGGTGGATCTGGCGGATGTGCGGGCGGGCGAGCAGATCCTTGTTCATGCCGCTGCTGGTGGTGTTGGTATGGCGGCGGTTCAAGTGGCTCGTCATCTCGGTGCTGAGGTGTTCGGCACGGCGAGCGAGGGGAAGTGGGGTGCCACCGGTTTGCCTGTTGAGCGGTTGGCGTCGTCGCGTGATGTCGGGTTCGCGGAGAGGTTCGGGCCGGTTGATGTGGTGCTGAACTCGCTGACCGGCGAGTTCATCGACGCGTCGTTGCGGTTGTTGCGGCCGGGTGGCCGGTTCGTGGAGATGGGCAAGGCCGACCTGCGTTCTCCCGAGGGTGTTGTGTACCGGGCGTTCGACCTCAGTGAGGCCGGGCACGATCGCATTCAGGAGATGCTGCTCGACCTGGTCGACCTGTTCGGTAGCGGCGCGCTGCGGTTCTCTCCGGTTCGGGCGTGGGATGTGCGTGACGCCAAGGCGGCGTTCCGGTTTGTGGGGCAGGGCAGGCACATCGGCAAGAACGTGCTGACGATGCCGCGCACGCTCGACCCGGAGGGCACGGTCCTGATCACCGGGGGGACCGGTGCGCTCGGTTCACTCCTGGCCGAGCATCTGGTCACCACGCACGGGATCCGGCACCTGATTTTGTTGAGCCGCAGTGGTGGTGTGGCGCCGGATCTGGATGCGGATGTGCGGGTGGTCGCCTGCGACGTGTCCGATCGGGACGCCGTCGCCGCTGTACTGGCGGGGATTCCGGCCGAGCATCCGTTGACGGGTGTGGTGCACGCGGCCGGTGTGGTCGACGACGGTCTCGTCGAATCGCTGACGCCCGAGCGGGTCGCTGCTGTCTTCGCGCCGAAGGTTGACGGCGCGTTGCACCTGCATGAGTTGACCGCTCATCTCGATCTGGCTGTGTTCGCTCTTTACTCCTCGGCGTCGGCGTTGTTCGGCACCCCGGGGCAGGCCAACTACGCGGCTGCGAATGCGGTGCTGGACGGTCTGGCGTTCCAGCGGCGTGCCGCTGGATTGCCCGCGGTGTCGTTGGCGTGGGGATTGTGGGAACGGGTCAGCGGCATCAGCGGCGGTCTCACCGCTGTCGACAGGACCCGTCTGGGACCGGCACTGTCCGATGCGGACGGTCTCGCGTTGTTCGACCTGGCCCACCGCACCGGCCACACCCACGTCGTCCCCGCCCGCCTGGGGGCAGGCAAGGACGGCGCGGTGCCGCCACTGCTGCGCGCACTCGTCCGGCCCGCCCCGAAACGCGCGGCGCACGGCGTCGGCGCGGCCACCCTGGCCGGACGGCTCGCCGGGCTCCCAGGGGCCGAACGCGTCCGGTTGCTGACCGGGCTGGTGTGCGGGGAGGTCGCCGCCGTCCTCGGCCACTCGTCGGTCGGCACCATCGACCCCGGCCGCGCGTTCTCCGAACTCGGCTTCGACTCCCTGACCGCCGTCGAACTACGCAACCGGCTCGGCACCGCGACCGGAATGCGGCTGCCCGCGACCGTCGTGTTCGACCATCCGACCCCCACCGCCCTCGCCGACCACCTGCTGACCGAACTCGTTGCCGCGCCGCAGGAACGACAGGAAGCAGAACGCCGGGCGGACGGCACCGACGACCCCGTGGTGATCGTCGGTATGAGCTGCCGCTACCCGGGCGGAATCGCCTCGCCCGAGGACCTCTGGCGGCTCGTGGCCACCGGCGGTGACGCGATCGGGGCGTTCCCGGCCGACCGCGGCTGGGACCTGTCTGCGCTCTTCCACCCCGACCCGGACCGGCCGGGCACCACCTACGCCCGCGAGGGCGGCTTCCTCGCCGACGCCGCCGACTTCGACGCGACCCTGTTCGGGATCTCCCCGCGTGAGGCCCTGGCCATGGATCCGCAGCAGCGTCTGCTGCTTGAGGCGTCGTGGGAGGTGTTCGAGCGGGCAGGGATCGACCCGGACTCCGTCCGGGGCAGCCGGACCGGCGTGTTCGTCGGCGTCGCGGCCTCCAACTACGGGATCGGCCTGCCCTTGTCCGGTTCCGTCGGCGAGGTCGAGGGCCACCTGCTGACCGGCAGCGCGACCAGCGTCGCCTCCGGCCGCATCGCCTACACCTTCGGCCTCGAAGGCCCCGCCATGACCGTCGACACCGCGTGCTCGTCGTCGCTGGTGGCGCTGCACCTGGCGACACAGGCCGTGCGGTCGGGCGAGTGCACGATGGCACTGGCCGGCGGCGCGACCGTGATGGCCACCCCCGGCATCTTCACCGAGTTCAGCCGCCAGCGCGGTCTTGCCCCGGACGGCCGGTGCAAACCCTTCTCGGTGGCCGCCGACGGCACCGGGTGGTCCGAGGGCGTCGGCGTGCTGCTGGTCGAACGCCTGTCGGACGCGCGCCGTCACGGCCACCAGGTACTGGCGGTCGTGCGCGGCACCGCGGTCAACCAGGACGGCGCGTCGAACGGCCTGACCGCGCCCCACGGCCCATCACAGCAGCGGGTCATCCGGGCGGCACTGACCAGCGCAGGCCTGCGACCATCCGATGTGGACGCCGTGGAGGCGCACGGCACCGGGACCGCCCTTGGCGACCCGATCGAGGCCCAGGCCGTGATCGCCACCTACGGGCAGGACCGGGACACGCCGCTGTTCCTGGGCTCGGTGAAGTCGAACATCGGGCACGCCCAAGGGGCCGCGGGCGTCGCGGGCGTGATCAAGATGGTGATGGCCATGCGGGAAGGTGCGCTGCCCACGACGCTGCACGTGGACGAGCCGTCCCAGCACGTCGACTGGTCGGCTGGCGCGGTCGAACTGCTGACCGAGACCCGGCCATGGGAAACCGGTGGCCGGCCTCGCCGTGCGGGCGTGTCGTCCTTCGGCGTCAGCGGCACCAACGCCCACGTCGTCCTGGAACAGGCCCCCGAGCAGACGCCGGAGCCGGTGAGAGCGCCGAGCACGGTGCCGTGGGTCCTGTCGGCCGCGTCACCCGAGGCGCTGCACGCCCAGGCCACCCGGCTCGACGACCGACCCGACCGGGACCCGGCCGCCGTCGCGGCCACCCTGGCCCGCCGGGCCCGGCTCGCCCACCGGGCCGTCGTCCTGGTCGGCGCGTCGGGCACCCGCGCCCTGGCCGACTTCCCCGGCCCGGCCGTCCTGCACGGCACCGCCACCCCGGGTGGCACGGCGTTCCTGTTCACCGGTCAGGGTTCGCAGCGGGTCGGGATGGGCCGGGAACTCTACGAAACGTTCCCGGTGTTCGCCGCCGCGTGGGACGAGGTGTGTTCGCGGTTCGAGCCGCTGCCGGTTGATGACGAGGTGTTGCTGAACCGGACGGATGGTGCTCAGGCGGCGATCTTCGCGTTGGAGGTGGCGCTGTTCCGGTTGCTGGAGTCGTGGGGAGTCCGGCCGGATCATCTGTTGGGGCACTCGATCGGTGAGATCTCCGCCGCGCACGTCGCCGGGGTGTTGTCCCTGGACGACGCGTGCGTGTTGGTGGCTGCTCGTGGCCGGTTGATGGCGGCGTTGCCTGCTGGTGGTGCGATGCTGGCGGCGGAGGTGTCCGAAGAGGACGTTCCGGACGGTGTCGACATCGCCGCGGTGAACAGTGCGACCTCGGTGGTGGTGTCCGGACCGGCTGCCGAGATCGACGCGGTGGAGGAACAGTGGCGCGCTGAGGGGCGGCGGGTGAAGCGTCTTGTGGTGTCGCACGCGTTCCATTCGAAGTTGATGGAGCCGATGCTGGCCGAGTTCGCTCAGGTGGCGGAGTCGTTGTCCTACCACGAGCCCCGGATTTCGTTGCCGGGTGCGGTGACCGATCCGGCGTACTGGGTGCGGCAGGTGCGCGACACCGTGCGGTTCGCTGACGGGGTCGCGGCGTTGCGGGAGCAGGGTGTCACGTCGTTCCTGGAGCTGGGGCCCGATCCTGTGCTGTCCGCGCACGTCGACGGCGCAGTCCCCTTGTTGCGGCGTGGACAGGACGAGACCCGGACCGCGCTGACCGCCGTCGGCGGGGCATGGACGCGGGGCACCCCCGTCGACTGGACGCGGATCGTCTCCGGTCCCCGGACCGACGTCCCCACCTATGCCTTCCAGCGCAAGCGGTACTGGCTGAGCGCCGCACCCGCCACCGCCGACCCGGCCGAGGCCGAGTTCTGGGCCGCCGTCGACGACGGCGACCTCCAGCAGGTGGCGGGCACCCTCCACCTGGACCCCGGCAACGGGCTGAGCACCGTCCTGCCCGCCCTGTCCGCCTGGCGCAGGAACCGCCAGGCCCGCACCGCCGCCGACGGCTGGCGCTACCGGATCGCCTGGCGCCCCCACCCGGTCCCGCCCGCCGCCCTGACCGGCCGCTGGCTCGTCCTCGGGACACCGGCAGCCACCCACGACATCGCCGACGCCCTGCGCGACGGCGGCGCGGAGGTCGTCCAGGCCGAAACCGCCAGTCACGGCGACTGGGCCGGCATCGTGTCCACACTGGACGCCGCAGCCGTGATCAGTCTGCTGACCGACGACCCCGGCGCGCCGGTGTGGTGCGCCACCAGAGGCGCGGTGTCCACGCGGGACGGTGAGCTGCCGGACCCGGACCAGGCCATGCTGTGGGGCCTCGGCCGCGTCGCCGCGCTGGAGCACCCCGACCGCTGGGGCGGCCTGGTCGACCTGCCCGCGACCCTGGACACGCACACGGGAGGGCTGCTGGTCTCCGTGCTCGCCGACCACGCGGAAGACCAGGTGGCCGTCCGCGCCGATGGCGTCCTCGTCCGCAGGCTGACCCCCGCGGACCCGGCCGTCCCGGCGGAGCCGTGGACCCCGTCGGGGCCGGTGCTGGTCACCGGCGGCACCGGGGCCCTGGGCGGCCAGGTCGCCCGCTGGCTCGCCGACCGCGGCGCCCGGCACGTCGTGCTCACCAGCCGGCGCGGCCCGGACGCGCCGGGCGTGGCCGACCTCGTCCACGCGCTCGCCGAACGCGGCACCCACGCCGACGTCGTGGCCTGCGACGTCGCGGACCGCGACGACCTGGCCGCACTGGTGGCCGAGCACGCCGTGACCGCGGTCGTCCACACGGCGGGCGTCGACGACGGCGCCCGGCTGGCCGACCTGACCCCCGATGCCTTTGCCGACGCGATCCGCGCGAAGGTCTCCGGTGCCAGGCACCTGGACGAACTGTTGCCCGACGCCGACACGTTCGTGCTGTTCTCCTCGATCGCGGGTGTCTGGGGCAGCGGCGGCCAAGCCGCCTACGCGGCCGCCAACGCCTACCTCGACGCCATGGCGGAACGCCGCCGAGGGCAAGGGCGCGCCGCGACCGCGGTCGCCTGGGGCCCGTGGGCCGGGGACGGCATGGCTTCCGGCGTGGCGGGCGACTACCTCGCCCGGCGCGGCCTGCGGCCCATGCCACCGGAACCCGCCGTCGCCGCGCTCGCTGGGGCCGTCGGCAGCGGTCTGCCCTGCGTCACCGTCGCCGACGTCGACTGGGCCCGCTTCACCCCGGCCTTCACCGCCGCCCGGCCCAGCCGCCTGTTCGAGGAACTCCCCGGCGCCACCAAGGAAACTCCCGCGCCGGACGGGCCGACCGACCTGGCCAAACGGCTCGCCGCGGCGCCCGCGGCCGACCGGGAACGGGCGTTGCTCGACCTGGTCCGCACCAACGCCGCCGCGGTGCTCGGCCACGACGGGACGGCCGCCGTCCCTGCCGCCACCCCGTTCACCGACCTGGGTTTCGACTCGCTCACCGCGGTCGCCCTGCGCAACCGGGTGGCCGACGCCACCGGACTGGACGTGTCCTCGGCGCTGGTCTTCGACTACCCGACCCCGCTCGCCCTCGCCGCCCACCTCGGCGAGGAACTCGCGGCCGACGGTGACGGTGACCCAGGTGAGGACGCCGTCCGGCAGGCGCTCGCCGCCGTCCCGCTGTCGCGGTTCCGCGACGCCGGGGTGCTCGACGTGATGCTGCGCCTCGCCGGACTGGCGGGCGACCCGCCCGACGACACACCCGGCGGCGACCCGGGCGACTCACTCGACCTGATGGACCTCGACGCGCTGATCCAGACCGCGCTCGACACCCACGACTCCTGACGCACCCCGATGACTCGGAGCAGAACCATGACCACACGCGAGGAACGGACCGTCGAAGCCCTGCGCGCGTCCCTCAAGGAGACCGAGCGGCTCCGGGAGCAGAACCGGCGCCTCACCGCCGCCGCCCGCGAGCCCATCGCGATCGTCGGGACCGGCTGCAGGCTCCCCGGTGGCGTTGCCGGGCCCGACGACCTGTGGCGGCTCGTCGCCACCGGCGGCGACGCGGTCACCGCCTTCCCCACCGACCGCGGCTGGGACACCGGACCGGCCGCGTACGCCAAGGTCGGCGGGTTCATCGACCACGCGACCGCCTTCGACGCCGGGCTGTTCGGGATCTCGCCGCGCGAGGCCACCGCCATGGACCCGCAGCAACGGGTGCTGCTGGAGGTGGTGTGGGAAACGCTGGAGCGGGCGGGGATCGCCCCGGACGCGTTGCGCGGCAGCAGGACCGGGGTGTTCGTCGGCGCCTCCGACGCCGGCTACGGCGCCGGTGCCGACGTGCCGGCCGAGTTGGCGGGGCACGCGCTGACCGGGACCGCGAACAGCGTGATCTCCGGCCGGGTGGCGTACGCGTTCGGGCTGGAAGGCCCGGCGGTCACCGTGGACACCGCCTGCTCGTCGTCGTTGGTGGCGCTGCACATGGCGGTGCAGGCGCTGCGGGGCGGGGAGTGCGACGCCGCGGTGGTCGGCGGTGTCACGGTCATGCCGTCGCCGTCCACCTACGCCGAGTTCGCCCGGCAGGGCGGCATCGCGGAGGACGGCCGCTGCAAGTCGTTCGCCGCCGCGGCCGACGGGACCGGCTGGGCCGAGGGCGCGGCGGTGCTGCTGGTGCAGCGGCTGTCCGACGCCGTGCGCGACGGCCGCGAGGTGCTGGCGGTCGTTCGCGGCTCCGCGGTCAACTCCGACGGCGCCTCCAACGGCCTCACCGCGCCCAACGGGCCGGCCCAGCAACGGGTCATCCGCGCCGCGCTGGCCGGTGCCCGGCTCGCGCCCGCCGAGGTCGACCTGGTCGAGGGACACGGCACGGGCACCCGGCTCGGCGACCCGATCGAGGCGTCGGCGTTGCTGGCCACCTACGGGAAGGACCGGTCCGAGCCGCTGTGGCTGGGGTCGCTCAAGTCCAACATCGGGCACACCCAGGCCGCGTCCGGCCTGGCCGGTGTCATCAAGACGGTGCAGGCCCTGCGGCACCGCCGCATGCCGGCCACCCTGCATGTCGACAGCCCCACCCCGGGCGTGCCGTGGTCGCGCGGCGCGGTGTCCCTGCTGACCGAGGCCCGCGACTGGACCGTGGACGGTCGTCCGCGCCGGGCCGGCGTGTCCGCGTTCGGCGTCAGCGGCACCAACGCGCACGTCATCATCGAAGAGGCGCAGGCAGGTGCGGCGGCGGAACCCGCTGCCCGGACCGTTCCGTGGGGGACCGTGCCGTTGGTGGTGTCGGCCAGGTCGGCGGCCGCGCTGGACGAGTTGGTGGCGTCCGTCCGCGCGCTGCCCGATCCGGTCGACGTCGGGTTCTCGCTGGCGACGACCCGGGCGCGGCTGGCGCACCGTGCCGTGCTGCTCGGGGACAACCGGGTCAGCGGAGTCGACACCGAGGGGCGGACGGCGTTCCTGTTCACGGGCCAGGGTTCGCAGCGGGTCGGCATGGGCCGGGAACTGTATGCGGCGTTCCCGGTGTTCGCCGCCGCGTGGGACGAGGTGTGTTCGCGGTTCGAGCGGGTGCCGGTCGACGACGAGGAGTTGTTGAACCGGACCGACGGTGCGCAGACCGCGATCTTCGCGCTCGAGGTCGCCCTGTTCCGGTTGCTGGAGTCGTGGGGTGTCCACCCGGACTTCCTGCTGGGGCACTCGATCGGCGAGATCGCGGCCGCGCATGTGGCCGGTGTGTTGTCCCTGGAGGATGCGTGCACGTTGGTGGCTGCTCGTGGCCGGTTGATGGCCGCGTTGCCTTCGGGTGGGGCGATGCTGGCGGCGGAGCTGTCCGAAGAGGACGTTCCGGCCGGTGTCGACGTCGCGGCGGTCAACAGCGCGACGTCGCTCGTGGTGTCGGGGGCCGAGGACGAGATTTCGGCGCTGGAGGAGCGGTGGCGGGCCGAAGGGCGACGGGTCAGGCGTCTTGTCGTGTCGCACGCCTTCCACTCCAGGCTGATGGAGCCGATGCTGGCCGAGTTCGCCGTTGTCGCGGAGTCCCTGTCCTACCAGGAGCCCCGGATTTCGCTGCCGGGTGCGGTGACTGATCCGGCGTACTGGGTGCGGCAGGTGCGGGACACCGTGCGCTTCGCCGACGGTGTGCGGAGGCTGGTCGCCGAAGGCGTGACCACCTTCCTCGAACTCGGCCCGGACGGGGCGCTCTCGGCCCACGTCGACAACGCCTGTCCGCTGCTGCGCCGCGGCCGCGACGAGGTCGGTACCACGCTGTCCGCGGTCGCGGGAGCATACGTCCGGGGTGTCGACGTCGACTGGGCGCGGCTCGCGCCCGGCGGCAGGCGGGTGCCGCTGCCGACCTACCCGTTCCAGCGCGCCCGGTACTGGATCGACCCGCCCACGCCAGGGGAGACGCGCGACGACCCGATCGAGGGACGCTTCTGGGACGCCGTCGAGTCCGGTGACGCCGCGACCGTCGCCGAGACCATCGGCGTCGCGCCGGACGGCCTGGACGGCGTCGTCGGGGCGTTGTCCGCGTGGCGGCGGAGCAGGCGCGAACAGTCCCTTGTGGACTGTTGGCGTTACCGGATCGAGTGGGAGCCGGTCGAGCGGCGGACGGGCACCCTGTCCGGCTCGTGGCTCGTCGTCGGCTCGGGTGGGGACGATGTCGTCGCCGCACTGCGGGCCGGTGGCGCCGACGCGGTCACCGCCGACCGGCCAGAGGCCGGTGACTGGGCGGGTGTGGTGTCCCTGTTGGACGCCGAGGGGACGATCGAGCTGATCAAGGCGAACCTCGGTGGCCGGGTGTGGGCCGCGACCAGGGCCACAGCGGGTCCGGACGGCGCGTTGGTCTGGGGACTCGGTCGCGTTGCCGCGCTGGAGGTGCCGGAGCGGTGGGGCGGGCTGGTTGAGCTGCCCGAGGTGCTCGACCGTGTTTCCGGGACGGCGTTCGCCGGTGTGCTGGCGGACGGGCGGGAGGACCAGGTCGCGGTAACCGGCGGCAAGGTGCTGGCCCGCCGCCTGGTGCGGGCACCGTCAGGGGACGACCCGGTCGCGGAATGGGTGCCGACCGGTCCGGTGTTGATCACGGGCGGCACTGGTGGGCTGGGTGCGCAGGTGGCGCGGTGGCTGGCGGGGCGCGGCGCGCGGCGGCTGGTGCTGGCGAGTCGGCGAGGTAGCTCCGCGCCGGGCGCCGCCGAGCTGGTCGCGGAACTGGCCGGACTCGGGTCCGAGGCCGTGGTGGTCGCTTGTGATGTGGCGGACCGGGATTCGCTCGCGGAGGTGCTTGCCGAGCATCCGGTGACGGCTGTGGTCCACGCGGCTGGGGTGGATCGGCCGTCGCGGATCATGGATCTTTCTGCGGCCGGGTTCGCGGAGGCGGTGGCGGCGAAGGTGCTGGGGGCGCGGTATCTGGACGAGTTGTTGCCGGATGTCGAGGCGTTCGTGTTGTTCTCGTCGATCGCCGGTGTGTGGGGGAGCGGTGGACAGGGGCCGTACTCGGCGGCGAACGCGTACCTGGATGCGCTTGCCGAGGATCGGCGCCGTCGCGGGTTGGTGGCGACGTCGGTGGCGTGGGGGCCGTGGGCCGGGGCGGGCATGCTCGGCGACACCGAGGGCGCGGTGGAGTACTTCGGCCGCCGTGGCCTGAACGCCATGAGTCCGGCGTTGGCGGTGTCCGCGTTGGCGGCGGCGGTGGACGGTGGCGAAACCTGTGTGACGGTGGCCGACGTGGACTGGGAGCGGTTCGCTGCCGCGTTCACCACCGGCAGGCCCAGCCCGCTGCTCACCCACCTCGCACCCGCCGGGCCGGAACCCGCGGCCGAGCGGGTCGGCGCGTGGGCCGGACTCACCGGGGACGAGCGCCGCCGCGCCGTCGCCGACACCGTGCGCACCGAGACCGCCGCCGTCCTCGGGCACGAGGACCCGGCCGCGGTCGAGGTGGACCGGCCCTTCCGTGATCTCGGGTTCGACTCGCTGACCGCGGTCGAGCTGCGGGACCGGCTCGTCGCGGCGACCGGGCTGTCGTTGCCCGCGAGCCTGGTGTTCGACTACCCGAACGCGTCCACGCTGGTCGACCACCTCCTCACCCGGCTGTTCGGCGGTGCCGAGGAACCAGCCGTGGTCGTTGCCGGGCCGGTGGACGACGAGCCGGTCGCGATCGTGGGCATGAGCTGTCGCTTCCCCGGCGGCGTCGACTCGCCCGAGGCGCTGTGGGAGTTGGTGTCGGCCGGCGGCGACGTCATGGGGCCGTTCCCGACCGACCGCGGCTGGGATCTCGACGCGTTGTTCGCCGACGACCCTGATGCCACCGGTACGTCGTCTGCCCGGGTGGGTGGGTTCGTTTCTGGTGTGGCGGATTTTGATGCGGGGTTGTTCGGGGTGTCGCCGCGGGAGGCTGTGGCGATGGATCCGCAGCAGCGGTTGTTGCTGGAGGCGACGTGGGAGGTGTTCGAGCGGGCGGGGATCGATCCGCGATCCCTGCGGGGCAGCCGTACCGGTGTTTTCGCGGGCACCAACGGACAGGACTACACCCGGCTGACCCTGCTCAACGCCGAAGCACTCGAAGGGCACGTCAGCACCGGGGCCGCCGCGAGCGTCATGTCCGGGCGGATCTCCTACGCGTTCGGGCTGGAAGGGCCCGCGGTGACCGTGGACACCGCGTGCTCGTCGTCGTTGGTCGCCCTGCACCTGGCCGCCCAGGCACTCCGGGCCGGTGAGTGCTCGCTGGCCGTCGCGGGCGGTGTCACCGTGATGGCCACCCCGGGCGCGTTCGTCGAGTTCAGCCGCCAGCGCGGACTGGCCGCCGACGGGCGGTGCAAGCCGTTCTCCGCCGAGGCCGACGGGACCGCGTGGTCCGAGGGCGTCGGTGTGCTGCTGGTCGAGCGGTTGTCCGACGCGGTGCGCAACGGGCACCGGGTACTCGCGGTCGTGCGGGGTTCCGCGGTCAACCAGGACGGCGCGTCCAACGGACTGACCGCGCCGAACGGACCGTCGCAGCAGCGCGTGATCCGGGCCGCGCTGGCCAACGCCCGGCTCGTCGCGTCCGATGTGGACGTGGTCGAGGCACACGGCACCGGGACACGGCTCGGGGACCCGATCGAGGCGCAGGCGATCCTGGCCACCTACGGGCAGGACCGGGACGTGCCGCTCTGGCTGGGCTCGGTGAAGTCCAACATCGGGCACACCCAGGCCGCGGCAGGTGTCGCCAGCGTGATCAAGATGGTCATGGCCATGCGGGCGGGCACACTGCCCGCGTCGCTGCGGGCCGAAACGCCGTCGCCGCACGTGGACTGGTCGGCGGGCGCGGTCGCGCTGCTCGCGCAGGCACGTGACTGGCCGGCGGACCGGAGCAGGCGGGCGGGTGTGTCGTCGTTCGGGATGAGCGGCACCAACGCGCACGTGATCATCGAGCAGCCGCCCGCCGTCGAGGTGACGCCCCCCGGCGCAGACATCGCGGCCGTTCCGCTGCCGGTCTCCGCGCCCACCGCGGCCGTGGTGGGCGACCAGGTCGCGCGGGTACGCGAGTTCCTGGACGAGGCCGGGACGCGGCGTGTGGACATCGGCCTCTCCCTGGCCACCACCCGTGCGCGGTGGGCGCACCGGGCCGCACTGGTCGGCGGGACCACGGTCACGGGGTCGGTGGCCGACGGCGGTCTGGCGTTCCTGTTCACCGGTCAGGGTTCGCAGCGGCCCGGGATGGGTCGTGAGTTGTATGCGGCGTTCCCGGTCTTCGCGCGGACGTGGGACGAGGTGTGTTCGCGGTTCGACCGGGTGCCGGTCGACGACGAGGAGTTGTTGAACCGGACCGATGGTGCGCAGGCGGCGATCTTCGCGCTCGAGGTCGCTCTGTTCCGGTTGCTGGAGTCGTGGGGCCTTGCGCCGGATCACCTGTTGGGTCACTCGATCGGTGAGATCTCGGCCGCGCACGTGGCCGGGGTGTTGTCCCTGGATGACGCGTGCACGCTGGTCGCTGCGCGTGGGCGGTTGATGGCTGCGTTGCCTTCGGGTGGGGCGATGCTGGCGGCTGAGGTGTCCGAAGAGGACGTTCCCGCCGGAATCGATGTCGCGGCGGTGAACGGTGCGACGTCGCTGGTGGTGTCGGGGACCGAGGAGGAGATCTCGGCGCTGGAGCAGCGGTGGCGGTCCGAGGGCCGTCGGGTGAAGCGGCTTGTCGTGTCGCACGCGTTCCATTCGAGGCTGATGGAGCCGATGCTGGCCGAGTTCGCGGCAGTGGCGGAGTCGTTGTCCTTCCACGAGCCGCGGATTCCGTTGCCGGGTGCGGTGACCGACCCGGCGTACTGGGTGCGGCAGGTACGCGACACAGTGCGGTTCGCCGACGGGGTCACGGCGTTGCGGGAGCGGGGCGTGGCCACCTTCCTGGAGCTGGGGCCTGATCCCGTGCTGTCCGCGCACGTCGAAGGTGCCGTCCCGTTGGTGCGGCGCGGCCGGGACGAGGCGGGCACCGTGTTCGCCGCGCTAGGCGCGGCATGGACGCGGGGCGCCGAGGTCGACTGGGCAGCCGTGTACGGGACCTGGGACGCCCGGGTCGTGGACGTGCCGACCTACGCGTTCCAGCGCGAGCGGTACTGGGCCGCCGTCCAGGAACCCCTCCTCGGCGCGGCCGTCCCGCTGGCGACCGGAGACGGGATCGTCCTCACCGGACGGTTGTCGCTCTCGGCGCAGCCGTGGCTCGCCGACCACGTGGTGCTCGACGAGGTCGTCGTGCCCGGCACCGCGCTGATCGAGATGGTCCGGCACGCCGGCGACCAGACCGGCCACCCCACCGTGGACGAGCTGACCCTGGAAGTGCCGCTGACACTGCCCGCCCACGGCGCCGTCGACGTGCAGGTGCTGGTCACCGGCGAGAACCCCGCCCAGGTGGCCGTCTACGCCCGCCCCTGCGACACCGCCGACTGGACCCGCCACGCCAGCGGCGTCGTCGCCCCCGACGGCCCCCTCCCGGCCAGGGACGACGACACCTGGCCGCCCGCCGACGCCGAACCGGTCCCGCTCGACGGCCTCTACGACGGCCTGGCCGACGCCGGTCTCCGCTACGGCCCCGGCTTCCGCGGGCTGCGGTCGGTCTGGCGCGCGGGCGGCGATGTCCTCGCCGAGGTGGTGTTGCCCGACGTCGCCCAGGCGGCCGGTTTCGGTCTGCACCCGGCGCTGCTGGACGCCGCCCTGCACGCCCTCGCCGCGAGCGATCTCGCCGCCGGTGCGGCCCGGTTGCCCTTCTCCTGGTCCGGGGTGACCCTGCACGCCACCAAGGCCGCCGCCCTGCGGGTGCGGCTCACCCCGGCAGGCGCGGACTCCGTCGCCGTGACCGCCACCGACGGAGCGGGCGGACCCGTCCTCACCGTCGACTCCCTGACGCTGCGGCCCGTCGCCGCGGGCCGCGCACGCCCGGTCGGCGACGCCCTCTACACCGTCCAGTGGACCCAGGCGCCCGCCGCGCCCGTCGCCGCCGACATCGTGCACCTGACCGCGGGCGACCCGCGCGAGGTCGCCCACCGCGCGTTGGCGATCGTGCGGGAGCGGCTGGCGTCCGGCACGGACACCCCGCTCGTGCTGGTGACCCGCGACGCCGTCGCCGTGACCGCCGAGTCCGTCGACCCGGCCGCTGCCGGTGCGTGGGGTCTGGTGCGGTCGGCGCAGTCGGAGCATCCTGGCCGGTTCGTACTGGTCGACACGGACGGTCCGCGGGACGTGCCGGTGTGGGCGGGGCCCGACGAGCCGCAGGTCGCGGTCCGTGGCGGTGAGGTGCTGGTGCCGCGGCTCGTGCGGGCCGGTGCGTTGCCGTTGCCGGAGGAACCGGACTGGCACTTGGACACGGTTGCGGCAGGCTCCCTGGACGACCTCGCCCTGATCCCCGCCGAGCCGGTCGTCCTCGGGCCGCGCGACGTCCGGATCGAGGTGCGTGCGGCGGGGCTGAACTTCCGGGATGTGCTGATCGCGTTGGGTACGTATCCGGAGGCCGCGGAGATGGGGTCCGAAGCGGCGGGGGTGGTGATCGAGGTCGGTGCCGAGGTCGCGGACCTGGTGCCCGGTGATCGGGTGTTCGGGTTGGTGTCGGGTGGCTTCGGGCCACACGCGGTGGCGGATCGCCGGTTGGTGGCGCCGATGCCCGCCGAGTGGACCTTCGCCGAGGCGGCGTCGGTGCCGATGGCGTTCCTGACCGCCTACTACGCGCTGGTGGATCTGGCCGGGCTTCGGGCCGGTGAGTCGATCCTCGTGCATGCCGCCGCGGGCGGGGTCGGGATGGCCGCGGTTCAGGTGGCCCATCACTTCGGTGCGCGTGTCCTCGGTACCGCGAGTCCGGGCAAGTGGGACGCCACCGGTCTGCCTGTGGAGCGGTTGGCGTCGTCGCGGGACACCGGGTTCGCCGAGAAGTTCGGGCCGGTGGATGTCGTGCTGAACTCGCTGACCGGTGAGTTCATCGACGCCTCCCTGCGGCTGCTGCGGCCGGGCGGGCGGTTCGTCGAGATGGGCAAGGCCGACCTGCGTGCCCCGGAGGGTGTCGCGTACCGGGCGTTCGACCTCAGTGAGGCCGGGCATGACCGCGTTCAGGAGATGCTGTCCGAACTGCTCGACCTCTTCGGCAGCGGAGCGCTCCAGGTCTCCCCGGTCCGGGCGTGGGACGTGCGGGACGCCAAGTCCGCGTTCCGGTTCGTGGGACAGGGCAGGCACATCGGCAAGAACGTGCTGACGATGCCCCGCACGCTCGACCCCGAAGGCACGGTTCTCATCACGGGTGGCACCGGTGCGCTCGGTTCGCTGCTGGCCGAGCACCTGGTCACCACACATGGGGTTCGGCATCTGGTTCTGCTGAGCCGTGGCGGTGGAGAGGTGCCTGATCTGGACGCGGACGTGCGGGTGATCCCGTGTGATGTGTCCGATCGGGACGCTGTCGCCGCGGTGCTGGCGGACATCCCCGCCGAGCATCCGTTGACCGGGGTGGTGCACGCCGCCGGGGTGGTCGACGACGGTCTGGTCGACGCGATGACCCCCGAACGGATCGACATCGCCTTCCGGCCGAAGGTCGACGCGGCCCTCGTGCTGCACGACCTCACCCGGGACCTCGACCTGGCGGTGTTCGCCCTCTACTCCTCGGCGTCGGCGTTGTTCGGTACCGCGGGACAGGCCAACTACGCCGCCGCCAACGCGGTACTGGATGGTCTCGCGTTCCAGCGGCGGGCCGCCGGACTGCCCGCTGTTTCCCTGGCGTGGGGATTATGGGAGCGGGCCAGTGGCATCAGCGGCGGTCTGAGCGCTGTGGACAAGACACGTCTGGGCCCCGCACTGTCCGATGCGGACGGTCTCGCGTTGTTCGACCTGGCCCACCGCACCGGCCACGCCCACGTCGTCCCAGCCCGCCTCGGCACGGTCCCGTCCGACCGTGTCCCGCCGCTGCTGCGTGCGCTCGTCCGGTCCGCCCCGAAACGAGTGGTCGCCGACGGAGGCCTCGCCGAGCGGCTCACGGGCAGGACACCCGAGGACGCCCGGCGTCTGCTCACCGACCTGGTCCGCGCCGAGGCGGCCGCCGTCCTCGGACACGGTCACGCCGACGCGATCGAACCCGGGCGCGCGTTCTCCGAACTCGGTTTCGACTCCCTGACCGCCGTCGAACTACGCAACCGGCTCGGCACCGCGACCGGAATGCGGCTGCCCGCGACCGTCGTGTTCGACCACCCGACTCCCGAGGCGCTCGCCGAGCGGCTGCGCACCACACTTCTCGACGACACAACGAAACCGGTCGCCCCGGCCGCGCGCACCGGGACCGGCCATGCTGACGACCCGGTCGTCATCGTCGGCATGAGCTGCCGCTTCCCGGGCGGGGTGTCCTCGCCCGACGACCTGTGGCGGCTCGTCGACGCGGGAGGCGACGCCGTCGGCGCGTTCCCCGCCGACCGCGGCTGGGACCTCTCCGCCCTCACCGGGGCGAGCCGGACCGGGGAAGGCGGGTTCGTCCACGACGCGGGCGACTTCGACGCCGACCTCTTCGGCATCTCACCCCGCGAGGCCCTGGCGATGGACCCGCAGCAGCGGCTCCTGCTGGAGGCCGCGTGGGAGGTGTTCGAGCGGGCCGGGATCGCGCCCCTGTCGCTGCGTGGCACACCCGTCGGCGTGTTCGTCGGCGCGGCCAACTCGCTCTACGGGCTCAGCGGGGAGATCCCCGACGAGGTCGCCGGCCTGTCACTGACCGGCACCTCCACCAGCGTCGCCTCCGGCCGCATCGCCTACACCTTCGGCCTCGAAGGCCCCGCCGTCACCGTCGACACGGCGTGCTCGTCGTCGCTCGTCGCCCTGCACCTGGCCGTCCAGGCACTGCGTGCGGGCGAATGCTCGATGGCGCTGGCGGGCGGCGTGAACGTCATGGCCACCCCCGGCATCTTCACCGAGTTCACCCGGCAGAACGGTGTCGCCGCCGACGGCCGGTGCAAGTCGTTCGCCGCCGCCGCCGACGGGACCGGGTGGTCCGAGGGCGTCGGTGTGCTGCTGGTCGAGCGACTGTCGGACGCGCGGCGCAACGGCCACGACGTGCTCGCCGTTGTCCGGGGGTCCGCCGTCAACTCCGATGGGGCGTCGAATGGTTTGACGGCGCCGAATGGTCCGTCGCAGCAGCGGGTGATTCGGGCGGCGTTGGACGGTGCCGGTCTGGTGTCGTCGGATGTGGATGTGGTGGAGGCGCACGGTACGGGGACCGCTCTTGGTGATCCGATCGAGGCGCAGGCCGTGCTCGCCACCTACGGGCAGGACCGGGACCGGCCGTTGTGGTTGGGGTCGGTGAAGTCGAACATCGGGCATGCCCAGACGGCGGCGGGTGTCGCGAGTGTCATCAAGATGGTGATGGCGCTGCGGGAAGGCGTGCTGCCGAAGACGTTGCACGTGGACGAGCCGTCGCAGCACATCGACTGGTCGGCGGGCGACGTCCGGCTCCTCACCGAGGCCCAGCCGTGGCAGGAGGGGGAACGGGTCCGCCGTGCGGGGGTGTCCTCGTTCGGCGTGAGCGGCACCAACGCGCACGTGATCATCGAGGACGCCCCGCCCGCGCCGCCCGCCGCGGAGGCGGGCACCGCGCCGGAGGTCGTGCCGATGGTCGTCTCGGCCAGGTCCGGGACCGCGTTGCGCGCCCAGCTCGACCGGATCGGCGGCCTGCCGGGGCGGCCGGTCGACATCGGGCACACCCTGGCCACCGCCCGCACCGTCCTCGACCACCGCGCCGTGATCCTCGGCGATGACGTGGTCACCGGGTCGGTCGAGCCCGGCGGTCTGGCGTTGTTGTTCACGGGCCAGGGTTCGCAGCGGGTCGGCATGGGCCGGGAACTGTATGCGGCGTTCCCGGTGTTCGCCACCGCGTGGGACGAGGTGTGTGCGCGGTTCGATCAGGTGCCGGTCGACGACGAGGAGTCGTTGCACCGGACCGACGGTGCGCAGGTGGCTATTTTCGCGTTGGAGGTGGCGCTGTTCCGGCTTGTGGAGTCGTGGGGCGTCCGGCCGGATCGGGTGGTGGGCCACTCGGTTGGCGAGCTTGCTGCCGCGTATGTGGCTGGTGTGTGGTCGTTGGATGACGCGTGCAGGTTGGTGGCCGCGCGTGGCCGGTTGATGGCCGCTCTGCCCTCCGGTGGGGCGATGCTGGCGGCCGAGGTGTCCGAAGAGGACGTTCCGGACACGGTCGACCTCGCGGCGGTCAACGGCCCGTCGTCCATTGTGGTCTCCGGCACCGACGAGGAGATCGCGGCTCTGGAGGAGCGGTGGCGGTCCGAGGGGCGGCGGGTGAAGCGGCTCGTCGTGTCGCACGCGTTCCACTCACGGTTGATGGAGCCGATGCTGGCGGAGTTCGCCGAGGTCGCGGAGTCGGTGACCTATCACGAACCCCGGATTCCGTTGCGGGGTGCGGTGACCGACCCGGTCTACTGGGTCCGCCAGGTCCGGGACACCGTGCGGTTCGCCGACGCGGTGCGGGAGGCCAGGGAGTCGGGGGTCACCCGGTTCGTCGAGCTGGGGCCCGATCCGGTGCTGTCGGCGCACGTCGACGGTGCGCTCCCGGCGCTGCGCCGCGGTCACGACGAGGCGCGGACCCTGCTCGGTGCCCTCGCCGCCGCCTGGACCCGAGGACTCACCGTGGACTGGGCCGCGGTGTTCGCCCCTTGGGGCGGCACCCGGATCGCCCTGCCCACCTACCCGTTCCAGCGCAGCCGCTACTGGCTCGTCCCCGAACCCGCCGCGCAGGCGGCCGACCCGGCCGAGGCCGAGTTCTGGGCCGCCGTCGAGGCGGGCGACACCGGCAAACTCGCCGAGGCACTGCGCCTGGACCCCGGCCCAGAACTCGGCACCGTCCTCCCCGCGATCGCCACGTGGCGGCGGGACCGGCGGGAACACGCCGCCGTCGACTCCTGGCGCTACGCAGAGGCGTGGCAGCCCCTGACCGCGGAGACCGGCGCGCCGCACGGCACCTGGCTGGTGGTCGGCGCGGGCGAGGACGCGGGCGACGACGTGGCGTGCGCGTTGCGCGCCGCCGGGGCCGAGGTCGTCCAGTCCGCCGGGCCCGTCCCGGGCGACTGGGCAGGCGTGGTCTGCGTCGCCACCGACGCCACCGCCACTGTCACCGCCACACTGGACCTGCTGCGCTCCGACCTGCCCGGCCCTCTCTGGGCGGTCACCCGGGGCGCGGTCTCGGTCGGCGCGGCCGACCCCGTCACCAGTCCCGGCGCCGCCCAGGTGTGGGGGATCGGACGGGTCGCCGCGCTGGAGGCGCCCGACCGGTGGGGCGGGCTGGTCGACCTCCCGGCCGTTCTCGACCCGGCCACCGGCGCCCGGTTCGCCGCCGTGCTCACCGGCACCGAGGACCAGGTCGCCGTGCGCGGCAGCGGCAGCTTCGGGCGCAGGCTCCGGCCGGCGCCCGCAGCGGCCACCGGCACCGCCTGGACACCATCCGGCGCGGTACTCGTCACCGGCGGCACCGGCGCACTGGGTGTCGAGACCGTCCGCTGGCTCGCGGGCCGTGGCACCCCCAAGATCGTGCTGGTCTCCCGCCGGGGCGGCGCGGTGCCACCGGAACTCGCCGACCTGGGCGCGGAGGTGGTCGTCGCCGCCTGCGACGTCGCCGACCGCGACGCGCTCGCCGCGCTGCTGACCGAACACCCCGTCACCGGCGTGGTCCACGCCGCCGGGGTCGCGGACACGACCCCGCTGGCCGACCTGTCCGCCGACGGGTTCGCCACCGCGACCCGGGCCAAGACACTCGGGGCCGCACACCTGGACGAACTGCTGCCGGACGCGGACCTGTTCGTGCTGTTCTCGTCCATCGCGGGCACCTGGGGCAGCGGCGGGCAAGCCGCCTACGCCGCGGGGAACGCCTTCCTCGACGCCATCGCCCGCACCCGCCGGGCCGCAGGACGCGCCGCCACCGCGGTCGCCTGGGGACCGTGGGCCGGGGCGGGCATGGCCGTCCACGACGGCGCCGCCGACTACCTCGCCCGCCGCGGCCTGACCGGCCTGCGACCCGACCTCGCGCTGACCGCGCTGGGCAGGGCCGTGGACTCCGGCGAGGCGTCCGTGACCGTGGCCGACGTCGCGTGGGACCGGTTCGTCCCGGCCTTCACCGCGCTCCGCCCGAGCCCGCTGCTCACCGACCTCGCCCCCCGGCCCGCCACCGGTCAGCGCGCGGACGTCGTCGATCACCGGCTGGCCGACGTGGCCGAGGCCGACCGGGCCGGGGTCGTGCTCGACCTCGTCCGCACCCACGCCGCTGCCGTGCTCGGCCACCCCGAAAACACCGTCGTCGACCGCAACCGGGCCTTCACCGACCTCGGGTTCGACTCCCTCACCGCGGTCGAACTGCGTGATCGGCTCGCCGCTGCCACCGGGCTCACCCTGCCCGGCAGCCTGGTGTTCGACCACCCCACGGCGGCGGCGCTCAGCGCGCACCTGCTCGCCACGCTGACCGGCGCGACCACAGCGGCGGACCCCGTCGCGGCCCGCTCCGGCACCGACGAGCCGATCGCGATCATCGCCATGAGCTGCCGGTACCCCGGCGGCGTCGCGCACCCCGACGACCTGTGGGACCTCGTCGCACAGGGCACCGACGCGATCTCCGGGTTCCCCGCCGACCGCGGCTTCGACCTCGCCCCGCGCGACTACACCCCCGTCGGCGGGTTCGTGCACGACGCCACGACGTTCGACGCGGCGATGTTCGGCATCTCCCCCCGCGAAGCCACCGCCATGGACCCCCAACAGCGGCTCGTCCTGGAGGCGTCGTGGGAGGTGGTCGAGCGGGCGGGCATCGACCCGCACGCGCTGCGCGGCAGCCGGACCGGGGTGTTCGTCGGCGCGTCGCACTCGTTCTACGGTCACGGCGCGGACGCCGGACCGGAAGGGCACTTCCTGACCGGCAACGCCAACAGCGTCCTGTCCGGCCGCGTCGCCTACACCCTCGGTCTCGAGGGCCCGGCGGTCACCGTCGACACGGCCTGCTCGTCGTCGCTGGTCGCCCTGCACTGGGCGGCGACGGCACTGCGCTCCGGCGAGTGCGACCTCGCGGTCGCGGGCGGGGTGGCCGTGCTCGCCACCCAGGCCGGGTTCGCCGAGTTCGCCCGCCAGGGCGGTCTCGCCGCCGACGGCCGGTGCAAACCCTTCGCCGACGCCGCCGACGGCACCGGCTGGTCCGAGGGCGTCGGCCTCCTGCTCGTCGAGCGGCTCTCCGACGCCCAGCGCAACGGCCACCACATCCTGGCGGTCCTGCGCGGCTCCGCCGTCAACTCCGACGGCGCCTCCAACGGGCTCACCGCGCCCAACGGCCCGGCCCAGCAACGCGTGATCCGCGCCGCACTGGCCGCCGCCGGACTCCAACCGTCCGATGTGGACGTCGTGGAGGCACACGGCACCGGCACCGCCCTCGGCGACCCCATCGAGGCGACCGCGGTGCTCGCCGCCTACGGGCAGGAGCGTGAGAATCCCCTGTGGCTGGGGTCGCTCAAGTCCAACATCGGCCACACCCAGGCCGCGTCGGGTGTCGCGGGCGTGATCAAGATGGTGCAGGCCATGCGCCACGAGTCGCTCCCGGCCACCATCGGAGTCGACACCCCGAGCAGGCACGTCGACTGGACCTCCGGCGCCGTCGAACTCCTCACCGACGCCCGGCCGTGGCCAACCACCGGCAGGCCGCGCCGGGCGGGGGTGTCCTCCTTCGGCATCAGCGGCACCAACGCGCACGTCGTCATCGAGGAACCCCCGAACCAGCCGGGACACACCACACCGGCGGCGACCCCGCCCGTGGTGCCCTGGGTCCTGTCCGCCAGAAGCGCCGCCGCCCTGCGCGCCCAGGCCGACCGCCTGCGCGCGCACCCGGCGGCCGACCCGGGACACATCGGCTGGTCGCTCGCGGCGACCAGAGCCGGGCTCGAACACCGCGCGGTCGTGCTCGGCGCCGACCACGCCGAACTGACCGACACCCTCGCCGAGGTGGCCGCCGGTGCGGGAACCCCGCGCGGCGCGGTCGCCGAGGGCAAACTGGCGTTCCTGTTCACCGGACAGGGAACCCAGCGTGCCGGGATGGGGCGTGAACTGCACGCCGCCTTCCCCGTGTTCGCCGACACCGTCGACGAGATCTCGGCGCGGGTCGGCGGCATCCCCTGGGACGACCAGGACCGGCTCGACCAGACGCGGCACGCGCAGGCCGCGCTGTTCGCGATCGAGGTCGGCCTGTACCGGCTGCTGGAGTCCTGGGGGCTCACCCCGGACGTGCTGCTCGGCCACTCCGTCGGCGAGATCGCGGCCGCGCACGTCGCCGGGGTGCTGTCCCTGGACGACGCCTGCGCGCTCGTGTCCGCCCGCGGCAGGCTGATGCAGGCCCTGCCGCCGGGCGGGGCGATGCTCGCCATCGAGGCCACCGAGGCCGAGGTGACCGAGTTGCTGCCCGCCGGCGCGGACATCGCCGCCGTCAACGGGCGCGACGCGGTCGTCGTCTCCGGCGACGAGCACGCCATCGACCGGGTGGCGGCGTTGTGGGAGGGCCGCCGGGTCAAACGGCTCACGGTCTCCCACGCCTTCCACTCGCACCGCATGGACCCCATGCTCGCCGAGTTCGCCGCCGTCACCGCCACCCTCACCTTCCACCGGCCCCGCATCACGCTGGTCACCACCGGCGGTGACAGCAACGGCGACGTCACCGACCCCGGCTACTGGGTGCGCCAGGTCCGCGACACCGTCCGGTTCGCCGACGGGATGCGGCGCCTGACCGGGGAACACGTCGCCACCACCGTCGAACTCGGACCGGACGCCGTGCTGTCCGCCATGGTCGACGGGGCCGTGCCCACGCTGCGACGCGGCCGGGACGAGGTCCGCACGGTCCTCGCCGCCGCCGGGGCTGCCTGGGTGCGCGGCGCCGACGTCGACTGGACCAGGCTGTTCCCCGGCGGCAAGCCGGTCGACCTGCCCACCTACGCCTTCCAACGCGAGCGCTACTGGCTGCCGGGCGCGACCCGCACCGACGACTCCTGGCGCTACCGCGCCGTATGGCGGCCCCTGCCCGACACCCCGGGCACGCTGACCGGCACCTGGCTGCTGGCCGGACCCGCCGACCCCGCCCTGCGCGCCGCGCTCCAGGCGGGCGGCGCGGACGTCGTCGAGTCCACTGTGGACGCGATCCCGGCCGGACCGTTCGGCGGCGTCCTCGCCACCACGTCCCTCGCCGACACCGTGACCCTGGTGCAGGCACTGGGTGAGGCGGGCATCGACGCGCCGCTGTGGTGCGCGACCAGGGGAGCGGTGGCCGTCGACGCGACCGACCCGGCACCCGACCCCGACCAGGCCGCCGTGTGGGGCCTCGGCCGCGTCGCCGCCCTCGAACTGCCGCACCGCTTCGGCGGGCTGGTCGACCTGCCCACCGAACTCGACCCCGTGACCGGGGGCAGGCTCGCGGCGGTGCTGTCCGGCTCGGTCGAGGACCAGGTCGCCCTGCGGCGCTCCGGGGCGTTCGGCAGGCGGATGGAACCGGCCGGGCCGGCGCCCTCCGGGCCCGCCTGGACCCCGACCGGACCGGTGCTGGTGACCGGCGGGACCGGCGCCATCGGCGCCGAGGTCGCCGCCTGGCTGGCCGGGCGCGGCGTGCCCAAGCTGGTGCTGGCCAGCCGGTCCGGACTCGACGCCCCTGGCGCGGCCGACCTGGTCGAGCGCCTCGCCGGTCTCGGCGCCACCGCGGTCGTCGCGGCCTGCGACGTCGCCGACCGCGACGCGCTCGCCGCGCTGCTGGCCGAACACCCGGTGACCGGCGTCGTCCACGCGGCGGGCGTCGTCGCCGACGGCGTGCTCGACACACTCACCCCCGAACGGCTCGCCGAAGTGTTGCGCGCCAAGGCGGACGCCGCGTCGGCGCTCGACGACCTGACCGGCGACGTGGACCTGTTCGTGGTCTTCTCCTCGCTTGCCGGCACGGTCGGCAGTCCCGGCCAGGCCGGGTACGCCGCCGCCAACGCCTGGCTCGACGCGCTGGTCGAACGCCGTCGCGCCGAGGGTGAAGCGGGCACCGCCGTCGCCTGGGGACCGTGGGCGGGTGGTGGCATGGCCGCCGACGACGGACTGGCCGACCGCCTCCGCCGCGGCGGGGTGCGGCCGATGAACCCGGACACGGCGATCGCCGTCCTGGCCGCCGCCGTCGACAGCGGCGAAGGCCCGCTCCTGGTCGCCGACATCGACTGGACACGCTTCGCCGAGGGCTTCACCGCCGCCCGGCCCAGCCCGCTGCTGGCCGGACTCGTGACGGGCACGCCGGACACCGCGGGCGACGACTGGCGTGCGCGGCTGGCCCCGCTCACCCCGGCCGACCGCGGCCGGGCGGTACGGGACCTGGTGCGCGGCACGGTCGCCGCGGTGCTCGGCCACGGCTCACCCGCCGGGATCGAGGACGGCAAGGCGTTCCGCGACCTCGGTTTCGACTCGCTGACCGCCGTCGAGCTGCGCAACCTGCTCGGCGCGGCCACCGGCCTCACCCTGTCCGCGGGGCTGGTCTTCGACCACCCGACCCCGGGCGCCGTCGCCGACCACCTCGTGGGCCTGCTCGCCGACACCGGACCGGCGCGGACCGAACCGGCTGCCGCGTCCACCCCGGTGGACGGTGACCCGGTCGCGATCGTCGCCATGAGCTGCCGCTTCCCCGGCGGGGTGTCCTCGCCGGAGGAGCTGTGGGAGCTGGTCTCGACCGGGGTGGACGCCATGGCCCCGTTCCCTGCCGACCGCGGCTGGCCTCTCGGCACCCTGCATGACGACGACCCCGACCGCCCCGGCACCACCTACGCCAGGGAAGGCGGCTTCCTCGCGGACGCGAGTGGCTTCGATGCCCGCCTCTTCGGGATCTCCCCGCGCGAGGCCCTGGCCATGGATCCGCAGCAGCGGCTCCTGCTGGAGGCGTCGTGGGAGGCGTTCGAGCGGGCGGGTATCGACCCGCGGTCCGTGCACGGCGACCGCGTCGGCGTCTTCGCGGGCACCAACGGGCAGGACTACCTCGGCCTGCTGCTCGACTCCGACGCCGGTCTCGACGGCCACCTGGGCACCGGCAACGCCGCCAGTGTCCTCTCCGGCCGCGTCTCCTACGCGTTCGGCCTGTCCGGGCCTGCCATGACCGTCGACACCGCCTGCTCGTCGTCCCTGGTCGCCCTGCACCTGGCCGTCCAGGCGCTGCGGCGCGGCGAGTGCACGCTCGCACTGGCCGGTGGCGTGACGGTGATGTCGACCCCCGCCGCGTTCGTCGAGTTCAGCCGCCAGCGTGGGGTCGCGCCCGACGGGCGGTGCAAGCCGTTCGCGGCGGCCGCCGACGGCACCGGCTGGGGCGAAGGCGTCGGCGTGCTGCTGGTGGAGCGCCTGTCCGACGCCCGCCGCAACGGGCACCCGGTCCTGGCGGTGGTCCGCGGATCGGCGGTCAACTCCGACGGCGCGTCGAACGGGCTCACCGCCCCGAACGGACCCGCCCAGCTGCGGGTCATCCGGGATGCCCTGTCCGACGCCGGGCTCGTCCCGTCCGATGTGGACGCGGTCGAGGCGCACGGCACCGGCACCGCGCTCGGCGACCCGATCGAGGCGGAGGCGCTGATCTGTGCCTACGGGCCCGACCGCGCCGAGCCGCTGTGGCTCGGGTCGGTCAAGTCCAACATCGGCCACACCCAGGCCGCGGCCGGGGTCGCCGGGGTGATCAAGACGGTGATGGCGCTGCGGAACGGGACGCTGCCCGCGTCCCTGCACGTGGACGCCCCGACCCCGCACGTCGACTGGTCGGCGGGCTCGGTCGCCGTCCTCACCGAGCCCCGGCCATGGCCCGCGGCGGGCCGCCCGCGCCGGGCAGGCGTGTCGTCGTTCGGCATCAGCGGTACCAACGCACACACGATCATCGAGGAGGTGCGCGACGAGGTGACCGAGACGCGGCAGGACAGCCCGGTTCCCGCTGTCCTGCCGCACCTGGTCTCCGCGGGCTCCGAGCGGGCACTGCGCGCCCAGGCGGACCGGCTCCTGCGCCGTGTCGGTGCCGAGCGGCCGGCCGACGTCGCGGTGTCCCTGGCCACGACCCGCGCGGGGTTGTCCCGCCGCGCGGTGGTCCTGGCCCGCGACACGGCCGAACTGACGGCGGGGCTGACCGCGCTGGCAGCGGGTGCGGACGCACCCGGCCTGGTGACCGGGCAGCGCGCGCCGGGCGGTCTGGCGTTCCTGTTCACCGGTCAGGGTTCTCAGCGGCCCGGGATGGGCCGGGAACTGTATGCGGCGTTCCCGGTGTTCGCTGCCGCGTGGGATGAGGTGTGTTCACGGTTCGAGCGGGTTCCGGTCGACGACGAGGTGTTGTTGGCCCGGACGGATGGTGCGCAGGCGGCGATCTTCGCGCTCGAGGTCGCTCTGTTCCGGTTGCTCGAATCGTGGGGCGTCCGGCCGGATTTCCTGCTGGGGCACTCGATCGGCGAGATCTCGGCCGCGCATGTGGCCGGGGTGTTGTCGCTGGATGACGCTTGCGCGTTGGTGGCTGCTCGGGGTCGGCTGATGGCCGCGTTGCCTTCGGGCGGGGCGATGCTGGCGGCTGAGGTGTCCGAAGAGGACGTTCCGGCTGGTGTCGACGTCGCGGCGGTGAACAGTGCGACGTCGCTGGTGGTGTCGGGAACCGAGGAGGAGATTTCGGCACTGGAGGAGCGGTGGCGGGCCGAAGGCCGTCGCGTGAAGCGGCTCGTCGTGTCGCACGCGTTCCACTCGGCGTTGATGGAGCCGATGCTGGCCGAGTTCGCCGTGGTGACGGAGTCGTTGTCCTACCACGACCCCCGGATTCCGTTGCCGGGTGCGGTGACCGACCCGGCGTACTGGGTGCGGCAGGTGCGCGACACCGTCCGGTTCGCCGACGGTGTGGCGTGGCTGCGGGAGCGGGGTGTGGCGTCGTTCCTGGAGATCGGCCCCGACACCGCGCTCGCCGCCCACGTCACCGGCGCCGTCGCCACGTTGCGGCACGGCCGGGACGAGACGGAGACCCTGCTGCGGGCCCTCGCCGAACTGCACGTCGCGGGCGTCGGGGTCGACTGGGCGGCCATGGCCGGGGAGTGGGGCGGACAGCGCGTGCCGCTGCCGACCTACCCCTTCGACCACGAGCGGTTCTGGCCAGAGCCCCCGGCGGCCCCGGCCGCGAACCGGGTCGAGACCCGGTTCTGGTCCGCGGTGGAGAGCCAGGACGTCGACACCGTCGCCACCACGCTGCGCCTCGAACCGGGCGACGGGCTGGCCGCCGTCCTGCCCGCCCTCTCGGCCTGGCGCAAGCAGTTCCACGACCAGGCGACCACCGACCAGTGGCGCTACCGGATCACCTGGAAGCCGCTGGCCGACACCCCCGCCGCCCTCACCGGCACGTGGCTCCTGGCCCTCCCGCCCGCCGGCGTCGCCGACGGACCAGCCCGCGCGGTCGCCGGCATCCTGGCCGAGCACGGGGCCGCGGTCGTGCCGCTGACCGTCGGACAACCCGATCGCGCGGCCCTGGCCGAGCGGCTGGAACAGACGGGCCCGGTCGACGGCGTGGTGTCGCTGCTCGCCATGGACGAGTCCGACGGCCCCGGCCTCACCGCCGGTCTCGCGGCCACCCTCGCCCTGGCGCAGGCGCTCCGCGACGCCGCCGTGGCGGCGCCGTTCTGGGTGCTCACCCGGGGTGCCGTCGGCACCGGCCCGGCCGACCCGCCCGCTCACCCGCTCCAGGCACAGGTCTGGGGCCTGGGCCGGGTGCTCGCCCTGGAACACCCGGGCACCTGGGGTGGCCTGGTCGACCTGCCGGACCGGCTCGACACCCAGGCCGGGACCCGGCTCGCCGCCGTCCTTGCCGGGACGGGGGAGGACCAGGTGGCGCTGCGGCCTGCCGGTGCCATGGCCCGCAGGCTCTGCCGGGCCCCGCTCGGCGAGCCGAGCCCCGACCGGTGGACCCCGGCCGGGACCGTCCTGGTGACCGGCGGCACCGGCGCCCTCGGCGCCCAGGTCGCCCGCTGGCTGGCCGAACGCGGCGCGCGGCGGCTCCTGCTCACCGCACGCAGCGGCATGGCCGCCCCCGGGGCGGCCGACCTGGTCGCGGACCTGGCCGCGCTCGGCACGACCGCCACGGTCGCCGCCTGCGACGTGGCCGACCGGGACGCCCTGGCGGCACTGCTGGCCGAGCACCCGGTCAGCTCGGTGGTCCACGCGGCGGGCGTCACCGCGGCCGTCCCGGTCACCGACACCGGAACCGACGGGTTCGCCGATGTCCTGCGGGCCAAAGTGGACGGTGCAAGGCACCTGGACGAGCTGCTGCCCGACGCCGAGGCGTTCGTGCTGTTCTCCTCCATCGCCGCCACCTGGGGCAGCGGCGGCCAGTCCGCCTACGCCGCGGGCAACGCGTTCCTCGACGCGCTCGCCGAGCAGCGTCGCGGCCGGGGCCGCGCCGCGACGTCGGTGGCGTGGGGCCCGTGGGCCGACACCGGCATGGCCGCCGACGACACCGCCCGCGAGTACCTGCGGCGGCGCGGACTGCGGGCCCTGCCCGGCCCGGTCGCCCTGACCGCGCTCGGCCAGGCGGTCGACGCGGGCGAGACCTGCGTGACCGTGGCGGACGTGCGGTGGGAACAGTTCGCCGCCGCGTTCACCCTGGTCCGGCCCAGCACGCTCGTCGAAGACCTGCCAGAGGTGCTGGCCATGGCGGAGGCCGCGCACGTCGCCGAGCCCGAGCCCGACCGCGGCGAGCAGTTGCGGAACCGGCTCGCCGGGCTCGACGACGCCGCGGCGGACGCGGCGCTGCTGGAGCTGGTGACCGGTGCGGTAGCCGTGGTCCTCGGCCACGACCGGACGAGCGGCGGGACGAGCACCGTCGAACCGGACCAGCCGTTCGGCGAACTGGGCTTCGACTCGCTGACCGCCGTGGAGCTGGCCGGCAGGCTCTCCGCCGTCACCGGGCTGGCCCTGCCCGCGACGACCGCCTTCGACTACCCGACCGCCCGCGACCTCGCCCGCCACCTGCGTGGCGAGCTGGGCGGCGGCCGCAGCGGGGTGGCTGCCCTGCTGGCCGGGCTCGACGAGGTGGACGAGGTGTTCGGCAGGCAGGCCCCCGACGGCCTCACCCGGGCCAGGGTCGCCGTGCGGCTGCGGACCTTCCTCGACCGGTGGGTCGACGGGCGCCCGGCCCCGGCCGGGCTCGACCTCGCCGACACCGACGCCGAGGCGGACACCGACGCCGACATGCTCCGGATGATCGAGCAGGAGCTGGGTATCTGAGTCCTCCTGGCTTGCGCCGAACGCCGCATCGGGGCGGACCGACCGCCCGATGCGGCGTTCGCGCGTCCGCGGCACACAGGTGGTGCGGGGCCCACGGGTGGGGGCTGTAGGGGTGTCTGCGGGGTTCTGGCCGCTCATATGGTCGCCTCAACGTCCGAAAAGCCCGGTGCCACAACGTTTCAGCACGGTGAAAGCGGTGGCCGACCCGGGTGCGCGGATGGGTGCGGGATGCCTTCGCCTGCCTGGAGAGGTGACGTGTCAGTGGCGGACGACCAGAAGTACCTCGACTACCTCAAGCGGCTCACCGCCGACCTCCGCCAGACCCGGCGGCGCCTGTCGGCGGCGCAGGCCCGCGAGCGGGAGCCGATCGCGATCACCGCCATGGGTTGCCGCTTCCCCGGTGGGACCAACACCCCCGAGGAACTCTGGCGGCTGCTGGACGAGGGCCGCGACGCCATCGGCGCCTTCCCCGCCGACCGCGGCTGGGACCTCGACCGCCTCTACCACCCCGACCCGGAGAACCCCGGCACCAGCTACGTGCGGGTGGGCAACTTCGTCGACGACGTCGCCGACTTCGACGCGGGCCTGTTCGGCATCAGCCCCCGCGAGGCCCTCACCATGGACCCGCAGCAGCGGCTCCTGCTGGAGGTCGTCTGGGAGGCCGTCGAGCGCGCCAGGATCGACCCCGTCGCGCTGCGCGGCAGCCGCACCGGCGTCTTCGTCGGCGCCGCCACCTCCGGCTACGGCCTCGGCGTCCGCGAACTCCCCGACGGCGCGGGCCACCTGCTGACCGGCAACGCAGGCAGCGTCCTGTCCGGCCGCGTCTCCTACACCTTCGGCTTCGAGGGGCCCGCGGTCACGGTGGACACCGCGTGCTCGTCGTCGCTGGTCGCGCTGCACCTCGCGGCGGCCGCGCTGCGGGCGGGGGAGTGCGACCTCGCGCTCGCGGGCGGCGTCACGGTCATGACCAACCCCGACATCTTCACCGAGCTGAGCAGGCAGCGCGGCCTGGCGCAGGACGGCCGCTGCAAGGCGTTCGCCGCCGCGGCCGACGGCACCGGCTGGTCGGAGGGCGCGGGCGTGCTCATGCTCGAACGCCTGTCCGACGCCCGCCGCAACGGTCACCCCATTCTGGCCGTCGTCACCGGCTCCGCGGTCAACCAGGACGGTGCCTCCAACGGGCTCTCCGCGCCGAACGGGCCGTCGCAGGAGCGGGTCATCCGCGCCGCCCTGGCCGCCGCCCGCGTCGCCGCGTCCGATGTGGACGTCGTCGAGGCGCACGGCACCGGCACCCGGCTCGGTGACCCCATCGAGGCGCAGGCGCTGCTGGCCACCTACGGCAGGAACCGGACCGAGCCGCTGCGACTCGGCTCGGTCAAGTCCAACCTCGGCCACGCCCAGGGCGCGGCCGGTGTCGCCGGGGTCATCAAGATGGTCATGGCGCTGCGCAACGAGTCGCTGCCCAGGACCCTGCACGTCGACGCGCCCACCCCCGAGGTCGACTGGTCGGCGGGCGCGGTCGAGCTGCTGACCGAGACCCGGCCCTGGCCGAAGAAGGCGGAACCCCGCCGCGCCGGTGTGTCCTCGTTCGGCGTCAGCGGCACCAACGCGCACGTGATCATCGAGGAGGCCCCGGCCGAGGAGCCCGCCGAGCCGGTCGAGGAGGCACCCCGGCCCGAGCTGCTTGGCTGGGTGGTCTCCGGCCGCACCAGGCACGCGCTCGCCGCGCAGGCCGCCGCCCTCCTGTCCCATGTGGACCGTTCGAACGCCGACCCGGTCGACGTGGCCCGCTCGCTGGCGGGCACCCGCGCCGCCCTCGACCACCGCGCCGTCGTCCTCGGCGCCGACACCGACACCCTGCGCGCCGGACTCGCCGCGCTCGCCGCCAACGAGGAGACCCCCGGCGTGCTGCGCCGCGCGGGTGACCCCGGACGCGGCGGCATCGTCTTCGTCTTCCCCGGCCAGGGCTCACAGTGGGCGGGCATGGCCGCCGGGCTGCTCGACACCGAGCCGGTGTTCCGCGCCCGCATCGAGGAGTGCGCCGCCGCCCTGGCCCCGCACACCGACTGGTCCCTGACGGCCGTACTGCTCGGGGACGGCCCGTCGCTGGACCGCGTCGACGTCCTGCAGCCCGCGCTGTGGGCGGTCCACGTCGCGCTCGCCGCCCTGTGGCGCTCGGCGGGTGTGGTGCCCTCCGCGGTCGTCGGCCACTCCCAGGGCGAGATCGCCGCCGCCGTCGTGAGCGGCGGGCTGAGCCTGGCCGACGGCGCCCGGATCGTCGCGCTGCGAGCCAGGATCGCCGCCGAGCACCTCGGCGACCGCACCGGCATGGTGTCGCTGAACCTCGGCGCCGGGGAAGCAGAGGCACTGATCGCCCCCTGGGCGGACGCGCTCAGCGTGGCCGCCCGCTCCGGACCGCTGTCGACCACCGTCGCGGGCGACCGCGCCGCCGTCGAGGAACTGCTGGCCGAATGCGAGCGCCGGGACCTCCGCGCCCGCCGCGTCGCGGGCGCCTACGCCAGCCACACCGCACACGTCGAGGTGCTGCGCGACGAGCTGCTCGCCGCCATCGCGGACATCGCGCCGAGAGCGTCGGAGCTCCCGTTCTACTCCGCGGTCACCGGGTCCGTCGTGGACACCGCGACGCTCGACGCGGAGTACTGGTACCGCAACCTCCGCGAGCAGGTCCGGTTCGACGAGACGACCAGGGCGCTGGCCGCCGACGGCCGCACGACCTTCATCGAGGTCAGCGCCCACCCCGTCCTGGTCTCCGCGCTGGAGGAGACCCTGCAGGCGATCGACCAGCCCGGCACCGTGCTCGGCACGCTGCGCCGCGACCGCGGCGGCCAGGACCGCTGGCTCACCGCCCTCGCCGAGGCCTGGGTGCACGGCGTCGCCGTCGACTGGGCCGAGGTCCTGCCCGCGGGCCCGACCGTCGACCTGCCCACCTACGCCTTCCAGCGCACCCGTTTCTGGCTCGACGCCCCCACCGCCGCCGGGCCCGACCGCTCCGCGTTCTGGGACGCCGTCGAGCGCGCCGACCTCGACGGCCTGGCCGCCATGCTCGACGTCCCCGGCGACACACCGCTCCGCGACCTGCTCCCGTCCCTGTCCGCGTGGCGGCGTAGCGAGAGCACCCCGCGCGGCGGCCTGCGCTACCGCGTCGAGTGGCAGCCGGTCACCGCCACCGCGGCGGGCGGTAGCTGGCTCGTCGTGACGTCCCCGTCCGAGCACGATGCCGACGACGATGCCGACGACTATGGGTCCGCCGCGTACGTGGCCGCCCTGCGTGCCGAGGGCCTCGACGTCCACACCGTGGCACTCGACCGCGCCGAACTCGACCGCTGGGCGATCTCCGCCCTCCTGGACGACGCCGCCGCGACCCTGCCCGACCTCGCGGGTGTGCTCTCCCTCGTCGCCCTCGACGAGACCCCGCACCCCGACGAGCCGGCCGTCACCACCGGCGTCGGTGCCACGGTCGCCCTGATCCAGGCGTTCACCGACACCGAGATCGCGGTCCCGCTGTGGTGCGCGACCGCGGGCGCCGTGGCCGCCGCCCCCGGCGACACCGTCGCCCACCCGGCGCAGGCCCAGGTCTGGGGTCTCGGCCGGGTCGCCGCCCTCGAGCACCCCGGCCGGTGGGGCGGCCTGATCGACCTCCCCGCCGGCCAGGACACCACCACCGGCGCCTTGCTCGCCGCCGCCCTCGGCGCCACCGGCGAGGACCAGCTCGCCGTTCGCGCGAGCGTCCTGGCAAGCAGGCTCCGCCGCGCCCCCGCCGCCGCGCCCGCGCAGCCGTGGACCCCTTCCGGTGCCGTGCTCGTCACCGGCGGCACCGGCGCCCTCGGCGCGGAGGTCGCCGCCTGGCTGGCCGGCCGCGGCGTGCGGAAGCTGGTACTGACCAGCCGCCGCGGTCCCACCGCCCCCGGCGCCGCCGACCTGGTCGCCCGCCTCGCCGACCTCGGCGCCGACGCGGTCGTCGCGGCCTGCGACGTGGCCGACCGGGACGCGCTCGCCGCGCTGCTGGCCGAGCACCCCGTCACCGCCGTCGTGCACACCGCGGGCACCGACCCGTCGATGCCGCTGACCGACCTGGAACTGCCCGACTTCGCCGACGGCAGCCGCGCCAAGGTGCTCGGCGCGGCCCACCTGCACGAGCTGGTGCCCGACGCCGAGGCGTTCGTGCTGTTCTCGTCCGTTGCCGGGGTGTGGGGCAGCGGCGGCCAGGCCGCCTACTCCGCGGCCAACGCCTACCTCGACGCGCTCGCCGCGCACCGCGCCGCCGCGGGCCTGCCCGCCACCGCCATCGCCTGGGGCGCGTGGGACGGCGGCGGCATGGCCACCCGCGACGGCGTCCAGGACTCGTTGCGCCGTCGTGGTTTCACCCCCATGCCCGCCGCCCGCTGCGTCGCGGAACTGGCCGCCGCTGTGGACGAAGGTGCTTCCGCCCTCACCGTCGCCGACGTCGACTGGGACCGCTTCGCCGAGGCGTTCACCGCCGTCCGCCCCAGCGCCCTCATCGCCGACCTCCGCACCCCGGTCCCGGCGGGGCCGGTCACCGACGACGAGCCTGCCGACGACGAGGCCGCCCGGTTGCGCGCGCTGCCGCCCACCGAGCGCAAGCACGCCGTGCTGGCACTGGTCCGCCGCTGCGCCGCCAGCGCCCTCGGTTACGACAACACCGACGCGGTCGAGCCCGGCAGGCCGTTCAAGGAGGTCGGCATCGACTCGCTGACCGCCGTCGGCACCCGCAACAAGCTCGCCGCCGCGCTCGGCCGCAAGCTCCCCGTCACCCTGCTCTACGACCACCCGACCCCGCTGGCCCTCACCCGCCACCTCCTGGCCGAGCTGACCGGCGAGTCCGGGAAGGACACGGGCGCGCCGGTCACGATCGCGGCCGCGGACCACGACGACCCGGTCGTCATCGTGTCGATGGCCTGCCGGTTCCCCGCGGGCATCCGCACTCCCGAGGACCTGTGGCAGGTCGTGGCCACCGGGGTCGACGGCATCGGCGCGTTCCCCGCCGACCGGTGCTGGGAGGTCGATCCGGCGGCCGGGTTCACCCCCGAGGGCGGTTTCGTCCACGACGCCACCGGCTTCGACGCCGACCTCTTCGGCATCTCCCCGCGCGAGGCCGTCGCCATGGACCCACAGCAGCGCCTGCTGCTGGAGGCAGCCTGGGAGGTGCTGGAGCGGGCGGGCATCGACCCGCACTCCCTGCACGGCAGCGCGACCGGTGTGTTCGTCGGCGCCTCCACCTCCGGCTACGGCGTCGGCATGCGCGTGGCCGCCGGGCTGGAGGGCCACTACATCACCGGCACCTCGGCCAGCGTCATGTCCGGCCGCGTCGCCTACACCTTCGGCCTCGAGGGTCCCGCCCTCACCGTCGACACCGGCTGCTCGTCCGCCCTGGTCGCCCTGCACCTCGCCGCCGCCGCGCTGCGCAGGGGCGAGTGCGACAAGGCCGTCGTCGCCGGCGTGTCCGTGCTGACCAGCCCCGACCTGTTCGCCGAGTTCAGCACCCAGCGCGGCCTGGCCACCGCGGGCCGCTGCGCGTCCTTCGCCGACGCCGCCGACGGCACCGGCTGGGGGGAGGGTGTGGGCACCCTGCTGGTGGAGCGCCTCTCCGACGCCCGCCGCCTCGGCCACGAGGTCCTCGCCGTCGTGCGCGGCTCGGCGGTCAACTCCGACGGCGCCTCCAACGGCCTCACCGCGCCCAACGGTCCGTCGCAGCAGCGGGTCATCCGCGCCGCGCTGGCCGCCGCCGGGCTGGGACCGTCCGAGGTGGACGCCGTCGAGGGGCACGGCACCGGCACCACCCTCGGCGACCCGATCGAGGCCCAGGCCCTGCTGACCGCCTACGGCCAGGACCGCGACGAGCCGCTGTGGCTCGGCTCGATCAAGTCGAACATCGGCCACACCCAGGCCGCGTCGGGTGCGGCGGGCGTCATCAAGATGGTCATGGCGCTGCGCAACGGTGTCCTGCCGAGGACCCTGCACGTCGACGCCCCCGCAACGAACGTCGACTGGACGGCCGGGTCGGTCGAACTGCTCACGCAGGCCCGCCCCTGGCCGGAGACCGGCAGACCTCGCCGGGCAGGCGTGTCCTCCTTCGGGGTCAGCGGCACCAACGCCCACGTCGTCCTGGAGGCCGCGCCCGCGACCGAGCAGGTGGCGCCGGTCGCCGAGACCACGCCCGCCCTGGTGCCCGCTCTGGTGCCATGGCCGGTGTCGGCACGCACCGCGGCCGCGCTCGCCGACCAGTGCGCCGCCATCGGCGCCCGCGTCGCCACCGCCGACCTGTCCACTGTGGACGTCGCGTTCACCCTCGCCACCGGCCGGGCCGACCTGGCCCACCGTGCCGTCGTCCTGGCCGGGGACCCCCGCTCCGCCGCCACCGCGCTGACCGCCGTGTCGGCTGGCGAGCGGCCCGCCGACGCCGCCGTCGTCGGCGACACCCGCCCCGGCCGCCTGGCCTTCCTGTTCTCCGGTCAGGGGTCGCAGCGTGCGGGGATGGGCCGGGAGCTGTGCGCCGCGTTCCCGGTGTTCGCCGAGGCCCTCGCCGCGGTGAGCGCCCGGATCGGCGAGATCCCGTGGGACGACCAGGAACGGCTCGACCGGACGCGGCACGCCCAGGCGGCGCTGTTCGCGTTCGAGGTGGCGTTGTTCCGTCTGCTGGAGTCCTGGGGCGTCACTCCCGACTACCTGGTGGGCCATTCGATCGGCGAGATCGCCGCCGCGCACGTGGCCGGTGTGCTGTCGTTGGACGACGCCTGCCGGCTGGTTTCCGCCCGTGGTCGCCTGATGCAGGCGCTGCCCGCCGGTGGGGCGATGCTGGCGGCGGAAGCGTCCGAGGAGGACGTTCCGGCCGGTGTCGACATCGCGGCAGTGAACAGCCCGGTTTCCCTTGTGGTGTCCGGCGCCGGGGACGAGATCGACGTTCTTGAACGGCGTTGGCGGTCGGAAGGCCGCCGGGTGAAGCGGTTGGCGGTGTCGCACGCGTTCCACTCGAAGCTGATGGAGCCGATGCTGGCCGAGTTCGCGACGGTCACCGGGTCGGTGACCTACCACCAGCCACGCATCCCTGTCGTCGTTCCCGGAGATGTCACCGATCCCGCCTACTGGGTGGACCAGGTGCGGCGGACCGTCCGGTTCGCCGACGGGGTCGCGCGGGTCCGTGAGGAGGGGGTGACCACCTTCCTGGAGCTGGGGCCCGACGCCGCCCTGTCCGCCCACGTCGACCAGGCCGTCCCGCTGGCGCGCCGCGACCAGGACGAGGTCCGCGCCGTGCTCGCGGGCGTCGCCGCGGCCTGGGTGTCCGGCACCGACGTCGACTGGGCCCGCACCGTCGCGCCCGCGGGCAGGACCGTCGACCTGCCCACCTATGCCTTCCAGCGCAAGCGGTTCTGGCTCGACACCTTCGCCGCCGACCCCCTCGTGCCCGCCGCCACCGTCCCCGCGGAGGACGCGGGCTTCTGGGCCGCCGTCGAACGCGCCGACACCGCGGCCGTCGCCACCGCACTCGGCCTCGACGACGACACCCTCGCCACCGTCCTGCCCGCGCTCTCCGCCTGGCGCGCCACCGCCGCCCGCCGGTCCGCCGCCGACGCCTGGCGCTACCGCGCCGAGTGGACCCCGGTCGCCGACCGCGCCGCCGTCCCGTCGGGCACCTGGCTGCTGGTCACCCCGCCCGGCGGCACACCCGACCTGGCCGCCCCGCTGCGCGCCGTCGGCGTCGACGTGCGCGGGCTGGTGGTGGACCCGGCCGACACCGACCCGTGGCAGGTCGCCGGTGACCTGCTCGACTGTGCTGGGTCCGGCGCCCTCGCCGGTGTGCTGTCCCTGCTGGGCACCGGCACCGGCCCGCACCCGGAGTACCCGGGCCTCACCACCGGCATGGCCGCCACCATCGTCCTGATCAAGGCCATCGAGGCCGCCCGGCTCGACGTTCCACTGTGGACGGCCACGACCGGCGCCGCGCACGTCGGCAGGCTCGACCCGGCGCCCAGCGCCGAACAGTCGCAGGTGTGGGGCCTCGGCCGCGTCGCCGCCCTGGAACAGCCCCGCCGCTGGGGTGGGCTGCTCGACCTGCCCGCCACCCTCGACCGGCGCGCCGCCGAGCGGGTCGCCGCGGTCCTCGCCGACGGCACCGAGGACCAGGTCGCCGTACGCGGCTCCGGCCTCTTCGCCCGCCGCGTCCGCCGGGCCCCGCTCACCGGCACCGCCACCCCGTGGCAACCGGCCACCGTCCTGGTCACCGGCGGCACCGGCGCCCTCGGTGCCCAGGTCGCGCGGCTCCTCGCGCAGCGCGGCGCACAGCACCTGGTGCTGGCCAGCCGCAGCGGCCCGGCCGCCCCCGGCGCGGGCGAACTGACCGACGAGCTGACCGCGCTCGGCACCCGCGTCACCGTGGCCGCCTGCGACATCGCCGACCGCGACGCCGTGGCCGCCCTCCTCGCCGAGCACCCCGTCACCGCCGTCGTGCACACCGCGGGCGCCGTCGACCAGCAGGCCGTCGCCGACACCGGGCTCGCCGAGGTCGCCGCCGTGCTGCGCGCCAAAGTGGACGGTGCGCGCATCCTGGACGAGTTGCTCCCCGAAGCCGAGGCGTTCGTCGTCTTCTCGTCCATCTCCGGGGTGTGGGGCAGCGCGGGTCACGGCGCCTACGCCGCCGCCAACGCCTACCTCGACGTCCTGGTCGAGCGCCGCAGGGCGCTGGGCCGCACCGGCACCGCTATCGCGTGGGGTCCGTGGGCCGGGGCGGGCATGCTCGCCGCCGAGGGCGCCGAGGACACCCTGCGCCGCCGCGGCCTGTCCGCCATGGACCCGGTCGCCGCCGCTGCCGCGTTCGCCGACGCGGTGGACCACGACCTCGGCCCGATCGTCGTCGCCGACATCGACTGGGCCGCCTTCACCCCCGCCTTCACCTCCGGCAGGCCAAGCCCGCTGCTGTCCGCGCTGCCCGAGGCCGCCGCACCGGCCCCGGCCGGACCGGACCGCGCCGGGGCGGCCGACCTGCACCGCGAACTCGCGGCGGGCGACCGGGACGAGGTCCTGCTCGACCTGGTCCGCTCCGCCGCCGCCGAGGTACTCGGCCACGCGCGCGGCGACGCCGTCGAGCCCGACCGCGCCTTCTCCGAACTCGGCTTCGACTCGCTGACCGCCGTCGAGCTCCGCGACCGCGTCACCGCGCTGACCGGCATCGCGCTCCCCGCGACCCTGGTCTTCGACCACCCCAGCCCCCGTGTTCTCGCCGCCCACCTCGCCGTACTGCTCGGCGAGACGGACAGCGTCGAGGACACCGGTGCCCTGCCCGCCGCGGTCCCCTCGGGCGACGACCCCATCGCGATCATCGGCATGAGCTGCCGCTACCCCGGCGGCGTCGCCTCGCCGGAGGACCTGTGGCAACTGGTCGCCGACGGCCGCGACGGCATCGGACCGTTCCCCACCGACCGGGGCTGGCCCCTGGACTGGCTGGCCGCGCAGGACCGCGACCGGCCGGGCAGCTCACACGCCACCGAGGGCGGCTTCGTCCACACCGCCGCCGAGTTCGACGCCGCCCTGTTCGGGATCTCGCCCCGCGAGGCCCTCGCGATGGACCCGCAGCAGCGGCTGCTCCTCGAAGCGGCCTGGGAGGTCTTCGAGTCCGCCGGGATCGATCCGCTGTCGCTGCGCGGCAGCCGCACCGGGGTGTACGCGGGCACCAATAGCCAGGACTACCTGTCCGTGCTCACCGAGTCCGGTGACGGCGTCGAGGGCCAGCTGGCCACCGGCAGCGCCGCCAGCGTGGTCTCCGGTCGCGTCTCCTACACCTTCGGTCTCGAAGGGCCCGCGGTCACCGTGGACACCGCGTGCTCGTCGTCGCTGGTCGCGCTGCACCTCGCGGCGGCCGCGCTGCGGGCGGGGGAGTGCGGCATGGCGCTGGCCGGTGGCGTGGTCGTCATGGCCCGGCCCGGCATCTTCACCGAGTTCAGCAGGCAGAACGGCGTGGCAGCCGACGGTCGCTGCAAGGCGTTCGCCGCGTCGGCCGACGGCGCGGGCTGGGGCGAGGGCGTCGGCGTGCTGCTGCTCGAACGCCTCTCCGACGCCGCCCGCAACGGCCACCCCGTGCTCGCCGTCGTCCGCGGCTCCGCGGTCAACCAGGACGGTGCCTCCAACGGCCTCTCCGCCCCGAACGGGCCGTCGCAGCAGCGGGTCATCCGGGCCGCGCTGGCCGCCGCCGGGCTGACGCCGTCCGATGTGGACGCCGTCGAGGCACACGGGACCGGCACCCGCCTCGGGGACCCCATCGAGGCCCAGGCACTGCTCGCCACCTATGGCCAGGACCGGGACGAGCCGCTGTGGCTGGGCTCGGTGAAGTCCAACATCGGCCACACGCAGGCCGCCTCCGGTGTCGCCGGGGTGATCAAGATGGTGCAGGCCCTGCGGCACCGGACCCTGCCGCCCACCCTGCACGTCGACGCCCCCACCCCCGAGGTGGACTGGTCGGCGGGCGCGGTGGAGCTGCTCACCGAGTCCCGTTCGTGGCCCGAGACCGGCAGAACCCGCCGGGCAGGTGTCTCCTCCTTCGGGGTCAGCGGCACCAACGCCCACGTGATCATCGAGGAAGCCCCCGAGACAGCGGCCGCTGCCGCTGCCGTCCCCGGCCCGACCGCCTGGGTGGTCTCCGCCAACACCGCGCGCAGCCTGCGTGCGCAGGCCACCCGCCTGCGCACCGTCGAGGGCGACCCCGCGGACATCGCCTGGACCCTGGCCACCGGCCGCGCCGCACTCGACCACCGCGCCGTCGTCGTCGCGGGCGAGACCGACCCACGCGTGCCGCTCGCCGCCCTCGCCGAGGACGCCGAGGCACCCGGCCTGGTCCGCGGCACGGCCAGGCACACCGGTGGAGTCGTGTTCGTCTTCCCCGGACAGGGCGCGCAGTGGCCGGGCATGGCCGCCGAACTGCTCGACACCGAACCGGTGTTCCGTGCCGCGATCGAGGACTGCGAGCGCGCGCTCGCCCCGCACGTGGACTGGTCGCTGCTCGACGTCCTGCGTGACGGCGTGCCCGACCGGGTCGACATCGTGCAACCCGCGCTGTGGGCGGTGATGATCGGCCTCGCCGCACTGTGGCGTTCGGCCGGGGTGCGGCCCGCCGCGGTCGTCGGCCACTCGCAGGGCGAGATCGCCGCCGCGGTCGTCGCCGGGGCACTGGGCGTCGAGGACGGCGCGGCGGTGGTCGCGTTGCGTGCCAAGGCGATCGGGGCGGTGTTGTCCGGCCGCGGCGGCATGGTGTCGGTCGCCGCCGGGGTGGACGCCGTCACCGAGCTGATCGCGCCGTGGGGCGACGCGATCGGGATCGCGGCCGTGAACGGTCCACTGTCCACTGTGGTCTCCGGGGACGCCGACGCGCTGGAGTCGTTGCTGGCGGCCGCTCCCGACCGGGCCCGCCGCGTCCCCGTCGACTACGCCTCCCACTCCGCGCACGTGGAGCTGATCCGTGCGGAGCTCCACACCGCCCTCGCGGGCATCAGTCCCCGCGCCGCGCAGGTGCCGTTCTTCTCCGCCCTCACCGGCGGCGAGTTCGACACCACGGGACTCGATGCCGGGTACTGGTACGAGAACCTGCGCCGCACCGTCCGCTTCGACCAGGCCGTCGCCGCCGTCCGCGACCGGGGCCGCGACACGTTCGTCGAGGTCAGCCCGCACCCGGTGCTGACCGTGGGCGTCGAGGAGACCCTGGCGGGCGACGGTGTGGTGCTCGGCACGCTGCGCCGCGAGTCCGGTGGCCGGGAGCGCTGGCTCACCGCGCTGGCGCAGGCGTGGGTGCGCGGCCTGCCGGTCGACTGGTCGGCCGTGCTGCCCGAGACCGCGCCCGTCCCGCTGCCCGCCTACGCCTTCGACCACGAGCGGTACTGGCCGCGCCCCAGGCGCGAGGTCCCCCTCGACCCCGCCGACCACCCCCTGCTCGACGCCGCCGTCCCGGTGGCGGGCGCGGGCGCCATCTGGCTCGGCACGCTGTCACTGGCCACCCACCCGTGGCTGGCCGACCACGCCGTGCACGGCACGGCGGTCCTGCCCGGCACCGCCGTCGCCGACCTCGCCCTCTGCGCGAGCGCCGCCACCGGCCTCGGTCAGGTGGACGACCTCACCCTCCAGGCGCCACTGGTCATCCCGGCGGCGGGCGCGGTCACCATCCAGGTCCGGCTCGACGAGGACCGCTTCACCGTCCACTCGCGACCGGCCGCCGACCGCGACGCCGACTGGACCCGCAACGCCGCGGGCACCCTGTCGCCCGACCAGCCCGCCGCCCCCACGGGTCTCGCCGACTGGCCGCCGGCCGGGGCCGAGCCGGTCGACGTGACCGGCCTCTACGCCGACCTCGACGCCGCCGGTTACGGCTACGGCCCGACCTTCCAGGGTTTGCGGGCCGTGTGGCGGGCGGCGGACACCGTCTACGCCGACGTCGTCCTGCCCGACGCCGCGCACGCCGACGCCGCCCGCTTCGGCCTCCACCCGGCCCTGCTCGACGCCGCGCTGCACGCCGCGGGTGCAGGCGGGCTGCTCTCCGGCGCGCTGCTGCCGTTCGCGATGGCCGGGGTGTCGCTGCACGCCAGGGGCGCGACCGTTCTGCGGGCCCGGATCACCGCCGTGGGCCCGGACACCGTCGCGGTCCTCGTCGCCGACCCGCTCGGCAACCCGGTCGCCGCGATCGACTCGCTCACCCTGCGCCCGGCCGGTTCGGCCCGAGCCGGCGCGGACTCCCTCTACCGCGTCGACTGGACCCCGGTCACCCCGGCGGGCCGCCCGCCGGAGCGCGTCGCCGTCGTCGGCGCCGACACCGGGGGCCTCGCCGAGAGCATGACCGCCGCCCTGGGGGTCGTCGCCTGGTACGCGGACCCGGCCGCCATGGCCGAGGCCGTCGACGCGGGCGCCGACCTGCCCGACGCCGTCCTGTGGACCAGCGAGGAGACCGACCCGGTCGCCGCCGCCACGACGGCACTCGCCCTGGCCAAGGCATGGCTGGCCGAGGAGCGGTTCGCGGGGACCGTCCTCGCCGTGCTGACCCGCGGCGCGCTGGCCGCCGCACCCGGCGACCACGTCCGCGACCTCGCCGGGGCCGCCGTCCACGGCCTGGTCCGCAGCGCCCAGACCGAGAACCCCGGCCGCTTCCGCCTCGTCGACCTCGACGACACCCCGCTGCCCGGCCTGCTCGACGCGCTCGCCGCCACCGACGAGCCGCGCCTCGCGGTCCGCGGCGGCGGCCTGCTCGCGCCGCGGCTGGCCCAGGCGACCCCGGCAGGCATCGCGCTGCCCGCCGACCCGTGGCGCGTCGACGTCGCGGGCGGCGCCACCCTCGACCACCTGGCCGCGGTCCCCGCGCCCGGCGCCACCGCCGACCTCGGTCCCGACCAGGTCCGGGTGGGCGTGCGGGCGGCGGGCGTGAACTTCCGCGACGTGGCCATCGCGCTGGGCGTGGTGCCCGACCAGACCGGCATGGGCACCGAGGGCGCGGGCGTCGTGCTGGAGACCGGCTCCGCCGTCACCGACCTGCGCGCCGGCGACCGCGTGTTCGGCCTGTTCGCCGACGGCTTCGGCCCGGTGACCGTCACCGAGCGGTCGATGCTGGCCCCGATGCGTCCGGAGTGGAGCTTCGCGCAGGCGGCTTCGGTCCCCACGGTCTTCCTCACCGCCTACCACGGCCTCGCCGACCTCGCCGGTGTCCAGTCAGGACAGACGGTCCTGGTGCACGCCGCCGCGGGCGGGGTCGGCATGGCCGCCGTGCAGATCGCCCGCCACCTCGGCGCCGAGGTCTACGCCACCGCGAGCCCGGCCAAACACGGCGTGCTGCGTGCCATGGGCCTCGACGACGACCACATCGCCTCCTCCCGCGACACCGACTTCGAGTTCGCCTTCCGCGCCGCCACCGACGGCCGGGGCGTCGACGTGGTCCTCAACTCGCTGACCGGGCCGTTCGTCGACGCGTCACTGGAGGTGCTCGCCGCGGGCGGCCGGTTCATCGAGATGGGCAAGACCGACATCCGCGACGCGGACGCCGTCGCCGCCGACCACCCGGGTGTCACCTACCGCGCGTTCGACCTCGCCGACGCGGGCGCCGAACGGATCGCGGACATGCTGGTCACCATCACCAGGCTGATCGACGAGGGCGCCCTGCAGGTGCTCCCGGTGACCGGCTGGGACGTCCGCGACGCCGCCACCGCCTTCCGCCACATGGCCACGGGCCGCCACACCGGCAAGAACGTGCTGACCTTCCCCCGGCGCCTCGACCCCGGCGGCACGGTCCTCGTCACCGGCGGCACCGGCACGCTGGGCGGCATCCTCGCCCGGCACCTCGTCACCGCGCACGGTGTGCGGCACCTGGTCCTGACCAGCCGCGGCGGCCCCGACGCCCCCCGCGCCGCCGAACTCGTCGCCGACCTGGCCGCCCTCGGTGCGCACGCCACCGTCGCCGCCTGCGACGTCGCCGACCGCGCCGCGCTCGCCGCGCTGCTGGCCGCCATCCCGGCCGGGCACCCGCTGACCGGCGTGGTGCACGCGGCAGGCGTCCTCGACGACGGCGTCCTGGAGACGCTCACGCCGGAGCGGACCGCGGCGGTCATGCGCCCGAAGACCGCCGCCGCCGTCCTGCACGAGCTGACCGCGACCGCCGACCTCGCCCTGTTCGCCCTGTTCTCGTCGGCGTCGGCCACCATCGGCTCGCCAGGCCAGGCCAACTACGCCGCCGCCAACACCTACCTGGACTCCCTGGCCGCCCACCGCCGCGCCATCGGACTGCCCGCCGTCTCACTCGGCTGGGGCCTGTGGGCGCAGGCGAGCACGATGACCGGGCACCTGTCCGACCGCGACCGGGCCAGGGCGGGCGAGCTGATCACCGCCGAGGACGGCATGGCGCTGTTCGACGCCGCGATCGCCACACAGGACACCCACCTGGTCCCCATGCACCTGGACCTGGCCGCGGTGCGCCGCACCGACCCGGTCCCGGCCCTGCTGCGCGGGCTCGTCGCCCCGCGGTCCCGCCGGATCGCCGCCACGACGACCGGCGCGGCGGCCGGCGCGGTGGAAATATCGTTCGCCGACCACCTGGCCCGGCTGCCCGCGGCCGAGCGCCGCCGCACCCTGCTCGACCGGGTGCGTTCGCAGGCCGCCGCCGTCCTCGGGCACCGCACCGCCGAGGCGATCGGCCCGGACCAGTCGTTCAAGAACCTCGGGTTCGACTCGCTCACGGCGGTCGAACTGCGCAACCGGCTCGCCGACGCCACCGGGGTGCGGCTGCCCGCGACGCTCGTGTTCGACCATCCCACCCCGGCCGACCTCGCGGAACGGCTGCTCGAACGCCTCGGCGGCGAGCAGGTCCCGGTCCAGGCGGACCCGCTGGACCGGCTCACGACCGAGCTCGACGCGCTGCTGGCAGGCGGGCTGGACCCGGCCGCGCTGGCCGAGCGGCTGCGGCGGTTCACCCGCCCCGCCGTGACCGGTGATGGTGTCGCCGAGCGGCTCGAGGCCGCCTCGGTCGACGACGTCTTCGACTACATCGACAGAGAGCTTGGTGTGTCGTGACCAACGAAGAGAAGTTGCTGCGGTACCTGAAGAAGGTCACGGCCGACCTCGCCGAGACCCGCAGGGAGCTTGCCGAGGCGCGTGGCGCGGCACCCGAGCCGATCGCCGTGATCGGCATGGGCTGCCGCTTCCCCGGCGGGGTCGCCGACCCGGAGGCGCTGTGGCGGCTGGTCGCCGACGGCGGCGACGCCGTCACCGGCCTGCCGGAGGGCCGTGGCTGGGACACCGCCGCTGGCGACGCGATGGGCCTGCGCGGCGGGTTCCTCGCCGACGCCGACCGCTTCGACGCCGCACTGTTCGGCATCAGCCCCCGCGAGGCGCTGACGATGGACCCGCAGCAACGGCTGGCGCTGGAGACGGCGTGGTCCGCGCTGGAGGACGCCAGGATCGACCCGCTGTCGCTGCGCGGCCACCAGACCGGCGTGTTCCTCGGCGCGGGCTCCTCCGCCTACGCCACCGCGGCCGACCTGCCCGACACCGCGGAAGGCCACCTGCTCACCGGCAGCGCCGCCAGCGTCGTGTCCGGCCGCGTCGCCTACGTCTTCGGTCTCAAGGGCCCGGCGGTCACGGTGGACACCGCGTGCTCCTCCTCCCTGGTCGCCATCCACCTCGCCTGCCAGTCCCTGCGGGCCGGCGAGAGCGAGACGGCACTGGCGGGCGGCGTGTCCGTCCTGGCCGGGCTCGGGTTGTTCAGCGAGTTCGGCAAGCAGGGCGCCCTGGCGGGCGACGGGCGCTGCAAGGCGTTCTCCGACGCCGCCGACGGCACCGGCTGGGGCGAGGGCGCCGGTGTCCTCCTGCTGGCCCGCCTCTCCGACGCGCTGCGCGCCGGGCACCGGGTGCACGCGGTGATCCGCGGCTCCGCGATCAACTCCGACGGCGCCTCCAGCGGTCTGACCGCCCCCAACGGGCCCTCCCAGCGCAAGGTCATCGCCGCCGCACTCGCCGCGGCCGGGCTGGCGCCGTCCGATGTGGACGCCGTGGAAGCACACGGCACCGGCACCAGGCTCGGCGACCCGATCGAGGCGCAGGCGCTCATCGAGACCTACGGGCAGGAGCGCGAGCGGCCGCTGTGGCTGGGCTCGGTCAAGTCGAACATCGGCCACACCCAGGCCGCCGCCGGTGTCGCCGGCGTGATCAAGACCGTGCTGGCGCTGCGCCGCGGACTGCTCCCGCCGACCCTGCACGTGGCCGAGCCCGCCAGCCACGTCGACTGGACCGAGGGCGGCATCGACCTGCTCACCGAGACCCAGGTGTGGCCGGCCACCGGCCGCCCCCGCCGGGCGGGGGTGTCGGCCTTCGGCATGAGCGGCACCAACGCCCACGCGATCATCGAGCAGGCCCCGGAAACCCCGACCGTGCCCGCGCCGGCCGAGCCTGCCACGCCGGTCCCGTGCCTGGTGTCGGCCCGCTCCGAGACCGCGCTGCGGGCGCAGGCCGAGCGGCTCGTCGCCCACCTGGACGGCAGGCCCCGCCTCGGTGTCCTCGACGTCGCCCGCTCGCTCGCCACGTCCCGCGCCGCCCTGCCGCACCGCGCGGCCGTGCTCGCCCGCGATCGCACCGAACTCCTGCGCGGCCTGCGCGAGATCGCCGCGGGCGGCGGCCAGGTCCGCGGCACCGCCACCGACGGCCGCCTGGCCTTCCTGTTCTCCGGCCAGGGTTCGCAGCGGGCCGGGATGGGCCGCGAGCTGAGTGCCGCGTTCCCGGTGTTCGCTGGGGTGGTCGAGGACCTTTCGGCGCGGTTGGGCGGGATTCCGTGGGACGACCAGGAACGGCTCGACCGGACACGGCACGCGCAGGCGGCGTTGTTCGTGTTCGAGGTGGCGTTGTTCCGGCTCACCGAGTCGTGGGGCCTGGCTCCCGACTACGTCCTCGGTCATTCCATCGGTGAGATCGCGGCCGCGCACGTGGCCGGTGTGCTGTCGGTCGACGACGCGTGTGCGCTGGTGTCGGCGCGGGGCCGGTTGATGGCCGGGTTGCCCGCCGGTGGGGCGATGCTGGCGGCGGAAGTGTCCGAAGAGGACGTTCCAGCCGGTGTCGATGTCGCGTCGGTGAACAGTCCCACTTCGCTTGTGGTGTCGGGGACCGAGGCGGAGATCTCGGCCCTGGCGGAACGTTGGCGGGCCGAAGGTCGCCGGGTGAAGCGGCTGGTGGTGTCGCACGCGTTCCACTCGAGGCTGATGGAGCCGATGCTGGCCGAGTTCGCGACGGTCGCCGGGTCGTTGACCTACCACCAGCCCGCGATCCGGCTGCCCGGTGAGGTCACCGACCCCGCCTACTGGGTCCGTCAGGTCCGCGACACCGTCCGGTTCGCCGACGCCGTCGCCGCGCTCCGCGAGGACGGTGTGACCTCCTTCGTCGAACTGGGCCCGGACAACGCCCTGTCCGTGCACGTCGAGGGCGCCGTGCCGCTGCAGCGCCGGAACCGCGACGAGGTCGGATGCGCACTCGGCGGGCTCGCCGCCGCGCACGTCGCCGGGGTCCGCGTCGACTGGACCGCCGTGTTCGCCCCCTGGGGCGGGCGCCTGACCGACCTGCCGACCTACCCCTTCGAGGGCGACCGCTACTGGCTGCCGGAGCGCGCGGGCACCGCCAACGCCGACCCGGCCGAGGAACGATTCTGGCGCTCGGTCGACGCCCAGGACACCGCGGCCGTCGCCACGACCCTCGGGCTCGACCCCGGCAACGGCCTGGCCACCGTGCTGCCCGCCCTGCACCGCTGGCGCAAGGGCCGCCGGGACACCACCACCGTCGACTCCTGGCGCTACCGCGTCACCTGGGCGCCCCTGACCGACCTGCCCACCCCGCACGCCCTCGGCACCTGGCTCGTCGTCACCCCCGAAGGTGGCACCGACCCGGCCGCCGACGCCCTGCGCGACCACGGCGCGACCGTCGTCGAGCTGGCGCTGCCCGCCGAGGACGACCGCTGGGAGGTCGCCGGGCTCGTGCTCGACGCGGTCACCGCGGCCGACGGCGTGGACGGCGTGCTGTCCCTGCTCGGCGGCAACGCCGAACCGCACCCCGAGTACGGGCCGACCGCCACCGGCCTCGCCGCCAATGTCGTGCTGCTGCAGGCGCTCGGCATCGCGGCGCTCGACGCGCCACTGTGGGTCGCCACCCGGGGCGCGGTCGCCGTCGGCCGCGCCGACACCGCCCCCGACCCCATGCTCGCCCAGATCTGGGGCGCTGGACGGGTCGCCGCGCTGGAACTGCCCGGCCGCTGGGGCGGCCTGGTCGACCTGCCGGAGACCATCGACACCCGGGCGGGCGCCGCGCTGGCCGCCGTCCTGGCGGGCGGCAGCGGCGAGGACCAGGTGGCCGTGCGCGGCACCGGCGCCTTCGGCCGTCGCCTGCACCGCGCCCCCGCCGCCGCACCGGACCGCGACTGGCGGCCTGCCGGTCCCGTCCTGATCACCGGCGGCACCGGCGCACTCGGCCGCCGCGTCGCCCGCTGGCTCGCCGGGCGCGGCGCGACCGACCTGGTCGTCACCAGCCGCTCCGGCCCGGGTGCCCCCGGTGCCGCCGACCTCGTCACCGAACTGGCCGAACTCGGCGTCACCGCCACCGTCGTGGCCTGCGACGTCGCCGACCGGGACGCGCTCGCCCGCGTGCTGGCCGACCACCCGGTCACCGCCGTCATGCACACCGCGGGCGTCGCCGAGTCCGCCCCGCTGACCGACGTCACCCTCGCCGAGTTCGCCGACGTGCTGACGGCCAAGGTCGGCGGCGCGCGCAACCTGGACGAGCTGCTGCCCGACGCCGAGGCGTTCGTGCTGTTCTCCTCCATCGGCGGCATCTGGGGCAGCGGCAACGCCGCCGCCTACGGCGCCGCCAACGCCTACCTCGACGCGCTCGCCGAGAACCGCCGCGTCCGCGGCTTGTCCGCCACCGCTCTCGCCTGGGGCCCGTGGGCCGGCGAGGGCATGGCCGCGGGGGAGACCGCGGAGCACATCGCCAGGTGGGGACTGGCCCCGATGGCTCCAGAACTGGGCCTGTCCGCGCTCGGCCAGGCGCTCGACGCCGACGAGACCACGCTCGTGGTGTCCGCCGTGGACTGGGCCGTGTTCGCGCCGATCTTCTGCACCTCCCGGCGCAGCCCGCTCATCACCGCCGTGCCGGAGGCGGCCGCCGTGCTCGCCGGGACCGGCGGCGACGAGGACCGGACCGGCGGCCGGACCGACGCCCGCACCCGGTGGGCTGGCCGGCTCGCGCCGCTGCCCGCCGCCGAGCGCGCCGACCTCGTCCTCGACCTGGTCCGCACCGAGGTCGCCGCCGTGCTCGGCCACCGCGGCCCCGCCGACGTCGCCCCCGGCCTGTCGTTCGCCGACCTCGGCATCGACTCGCTGACCGCCGTCGAGGTCCGCGACCGGCTCACCGCCGCCACCGGTCTGCGCCTGCCCGCCAGCCTCGCCTTCGACTACCCCAAGCCCAGCGCGCTGGCCGCGCACCTGCTCACCGAACTGGTGGCCGACAGCGCCCCGGTCCGTGTCACCGTCACCCGGGACACCGCCACCACCGACGACGACGCGATCGCGATCATCGGCATGGCCTGCCGGTACCCGGGCGGCATCGCCACCCCAGAACAGCTGTGGGAGCTGCTGGCGAACGGCGGCGAGGCGCTCTCGCCGTTCCCGGCCGACCGCGGCTGGAACCTCGACGAGCTGTTCGGCCGCGAGCGCGGCGCGTCCTACGTGCGTGCGGGGGGCTTCCTGACCGGTGCGGCCGACTTCGACGCCGCGTTCTTCGGCATCAGCCCCCGCGAGGCCGTAGCCATGGATCCCCAGCAGCGGCTGCTGCTGGAGACCAGCTGGGAGGCCTTCGAGCTGGCGGGCGTCGACCCGCGCGCACTGGCGGGCAGCCGCACCGGCGTGTTCGTCGGCAGCAACGCCCAGGACTACGGCTACGTGCTGACGTCGTCGGCGGAGGACGTCTCCGGCCAGCTGGTCGGCGGCACCACGGCGGGCATCCTCTCCGGCAGGCTCGCCTACACGTTCGGGCTGGAAGGCCCGGCCGTCACCGTCGACACCGCGTGCTCGTCCTCGCTGGTCGCACTGCACATGGCCGCGTCGGCGCTGCGGGCGGGGGAGTGCACGATGGCGCTGGCGGGCGGCGTCACCGTGATGTCGACCCCCGGCCCGTTCGTCGAGTTCAGCACCCTGTCCGGGCTCAGCGAGGACGGCCGCTGCCGGGCGTTCGCCGACGCCGCCGACGGCACCGGCTGGGGCGAGGGCGCGGGCGTGCTGCTGGTCGAACGCCTCTCCGACGCCGCCCGCTTCGGCCACCCCGTCCTCGCCGTGCTCCGCGCCTCCGCGATCAACTCCGACGGCGCCTCCAACGGCCTCACCGCCCCGAACGGCCCCGCGCAGCAGCGGGTCATCCGGGCCGCGCTCGACAGCGCGGGCCTCGCACCGTCCGATGTGGACGCCGTCGAGGCGCACGGCACCGGCACCACCCTCGGGGACCCCATCGAGGCCCAGGCGCTGCTCGCGACCTACGGGCAGGACCGGGACGAGCCGCTGTGGCTGGGCTCGGTGAAGTCCAACATCGGCCACACGCAGGCCGCCTCCGGTGTCGCCGGGGTCATGAAGGTCGTGCTGGCCCTGCGCAACGGGCTGCTCCCCGCGACCCTGCACGTCGACGCGCCGACCACCCACGTCGACTGGTCCGCCGGGTCCGTCGAGCTGCTCACCGAGCCCCGCCCCTGGGGCCGCGGCGACCGGCCGCGCCGTGCGGGCGTGTCGTCCTTCGGCGCCAGCGGCACCAACGCACACGTGATCATCGAGGAGCCCGGGGAAGCGCCCGCGCCGACAGCCGGGGTGACCGACGGGCCGGTCCCGCTGGTGCTCTCCGCGAGCAGCGAGCAGGCGCTGCGTGCCCAGGCCGCCCGCCTGCGCACCCACCTCGCCGCCCACCCCGGCCTCCCGGCCGCCGACGTCGGCGCCACCCTGGCCGCCCGCGCCGGGCTGGCGCACCGGGCCGCCGTGGTCGGCGACCGCGCCGAGCTGCTCGACGGTCTCGCCGCGCTGGCCGCGGGCACCCCGTCGGCCGCGGTGGTCAGCGGCACCACCATCAACCCCGACGGCGGCCGGACCAGGCCGGTGTTCGTCTTCCCCGGCCAGGGCTCGCAGTGGGCGGGCATGGCCGTCGACCTGCTCGACACGTCCCCGGTGTTCCTCGCGGCCTTCGAGTCCTGCGAGCACGCACTGGCCCCGCACGTCGACTTCGTCCCGTCCTCGGTGCTGCGTGGTGACGACGGGTGGCTCGACCGGGTCGAGGTCGTCCAGCCGTTGCTGTTCGCGGTGATGGTGTCCCTGGCGGCGCTGTGGCGCTCGTGCGGCGTCGAACCCGTCGCCGTGGTGGGACATTCCCAGGGTGAGGTGGCCGCGGCCGTCGTGTGCGGCGCGCTGTCGCTGGCCGACGCGGCGAAGGTCGTCGCCCTGCGCAGCCGGGCCATCGCCGACGAGCTGTCCGGCCGCGGCGGCATGGTCTCGGTCGCACTGCCCGCCGAGCAGGTCCGCGCCCGCCTCCCGCACTGGCAGGGCGCGGTCGAGCTGGCGGCGGTCAACGGCCCCGCGTCGGTCGTCGTCTCCGGCACGCCAGCCGGGCTCGCCGACCTGGTCGCCACGTTCACCGCGGAAGGTGAGCGCGCCAAGCACATCCCGGTGGACTACGCGTCGCACTCCGCGCAGGTCGCCGCGATCCGCGACCGCCTGCGCCGCGACCTCGCGGGCATCGCCCCCCGGTCGTCGGACCTCCCGTTCTACTCCGCCGTCACCGGCGAGCAGATCGACACCGCAGGGCTGGACGCCGAGTACTGGTACACCAACCTCCGCGAGACCGTCCGCTTCGACGCGGCCACCACCGCCATGCTCGCCCACGGGCACCGGCTGTTCGTCGAGGTCAGCCCGCACCCCGTCCTGGCGATGGCCGTGCGGGAGACCGACGCGGAGGCACGCGTGGTCGGCACGCTGCGCCGCGACGAGGACGGCATGCGCCGCTTCCACACCAGCCTCGCCGAGGCCCACGTGCACGGCGCCCGCCCGGACTGGACCACCGTCTTCCCCGGCGGCGCCCTCGTCGACCTGCCCACCTACGCCTTCCAGCGCAAGCGCTACTGGCCGGCACCACACCAGTGGACGGCGCAGCCGCCCCCGGCGGGCACCGCCGCCGAGGGCCGCTTCTGGTCCGCCGTGGAGTCGGGCGACGCCGCCGAGGCCGCCGACGTGCTCGACCTGGCCTCCGGCCGCGCACTGGCCCCGCTGCTCCCGGCCCTGTCGGCCTGGCGGCGCGGCCTGCGTGAGCGGGCCGCCGTGGACGCCTGGCGCTACACGGTCACCTGGCAACCGGTCGCCGAACCCGACACGCCGGTCCTGACCGGCCGCTGGCTGGTCGTCACGCCGGACGCCGGCCACCCGGTCGCCGCCGGAGTCACCGCCGCCCTGCGCGACCGGCTGGCCACCGTGGACACCCTGGTGGTCGACCCGGCCACCGCCGACGCCGCGGACCTGTCGGAGCGGCTGCGCGACGGCGGCTGGACCGGTGTCCTGTCGCTGCTGGCACTGGACACGGCCGCCCACCCGGCGCACCCCGTCCTCCCCGCGGGCCTGGCCGCCACCCTGACCCTCCTGCACGCCCTGCTCGACGCCGACCCCGGCGCCCCGCTGTGGTGCGTGACCCAGGGCGCGGTCGCCGCCGCCCAGGACGCCCCGGCCAGCCCCGAGCAGGCCCAGGTCTGGGGCCTCGGCCGGGTCGCGGCGCTGGAGCACCCCCGGCACTGGGGTGGTCTCGTCGACCTCCCCGAGGAGGTGGACACCCGCGCCGCCGCCCGCCTGGTCGCCGCGATCACCCGCGACGACGGCGAGGACCAGCTGGCCGTGCGCCCCGGCGGGCTCCTGGCCCGCAGGCTCGTCCGTGCGAGCGGCGGTGGTCCGGTCCGCACCTGGCGTCCGCGCGGCGCGGTGCTGGTCACCGGCGGCACCGGCGCCATCGGCGGGCACGTCGCCCGCTGGCTGGCCGACAACGGCGCCGAGGACCTGGTCCTGGTCAGCAGGCGCGGCGCGGACGCCCCCGGCGCCGACGAACTCGCCAGGGACCTGGCCGCCCGGGGCGCCGCGGTGACCTTCGCCGCCTGCGACGTCGCCGACCGCGCCGCCGTCGCCGCCCTGCTCGACGACCTGCGGGCCCAGGGGCTGCCCGTCCGCACCGTCATGCACACGGCGGGCGCCAGCACCCTGGAGCGCCTCGAGCACACCGGGGTCGCCGACCTGGCCGGCCTGGTGGGCGCGAAGGTCGCCGGGGCACGGCACCTCACGGAGCTGCTCGACCCGGCCGAGGTGGACGCGATCGTGCACTTCTCGTCCATCGCTGGCGTGTGGGGTGTGGGCAGGCACGGCGGCTACGCCGCGGGCAACGCCTACCTCGACGCCCTCGCGCAGCGCTCCCGCGCCGACGGCGTGCCCGCCCTGTCGGTGGCGTGGGGCCCGTGGGACGGCGGCGGCATGGTCGACGCCGCCGAGGTCGAGCCGATGCTGCGCCGCGGCGTCCCGCTGATCGAGCCGGGGCCCGCCGTCCGCGCCCTCCAGCAGGCCCTCGACCACGACGACACCTTCGTCGCGGCCGCCGAGGTCGACTGGTACCGCTTCGCCCCGGCGTTCACCGTCATGCGGCCCAGCCCGCTGATCGGCGAGCTGGCCGAGGTCAGGCTGGTCAACGCCGCGGCCCCCGCCCACGCCGAGGAGACCGCCGCCGACGCGGGGCTGGCGACGACACTGGCCGGGACACTGGCCGGGCAGACCCCGGCCGAGCGCGAGCGCACGCTGACCGGGCTGGTCCGCGCCAGCGCGGCGGCCGTGCTGCGCCACGACAGCGCAGACGACGTCGCGGCGGGCAGGCCCTTCCGCGAGGCGGGCTTCGACTCGCTGACCGCGGTCGAGCTGCGGGACCGCCTCGCCGCGGCCACCGGGCTGCGGCTGCCCGTGACGCTGGTGTTCGACCACCCCACCCCGGCCGTCCTCGCCCGGTACCTGCTCGACCGGCTGGAACCGGAACCCGCCGCGGCCGGCGGGGACCTCCCGACACCCGACGAGCTCGACCGGCTCGACGCCGCCCTGTCCGCGCTGGCCGACGACGACGTCGCCCGCGTCCGCGTGGTGATGCGGCTGGAGTCGCTGCTGGCCAGGCAGCGCACGACCGCCGCCGACGACCTGTTTGCCCGCCTGGGCACCGCCTCCAACGACGAGCTGTTCGACCTGGTGGACCGGGACCTCGGGGTCAACTGACCTCGCCGGTGATGAAGGAGCGACTGGACACGATGGCTGACGAAAAGAAACTCCGGGACTACCTGGGCCGGGTTGTCGCCGAACTGCACGAGACCCGCCAGCGCCTGCGCACCGCCGAGTCCGGCGGACAGGAACCGGTCGCCGTCGTCGCGATGAGCTGCCGGCTCCCCGGTGGGGTGAGCACCCCCGAGGACCTGTGGCGGCTGCTCGAACACGGTGGCGACGCGGTCACCGGCTTCCCCGCCGACCGCGGCTGGGTGCCCGAGCACCTCGCGGGCCGGGCCCACGGCGGTTTCCTGCACGACGCCGCGCGGTTCGACCCCGCCTTCTTCGAGATCAACCCGCGCGAGGCCGTGGCGATGGACCCGCAGCAGCGGCTCGCGCTGGAGATCGCGTGGGAGGTCGTCGAGCGGGCGGGCATCGACCCGCACACGTTGCGCGGCAGCCGCACCGGGGTGTTCGTCGGCGCCAACGGCCAGGGCTACGACGTGGCCGTCGGCGCGGGCGCGGCCGGCTCGGAGGGCTACGTCATGACCGGCAGCGCCACGTCGGTGGTGTCCGGCCGCATCGCCTACACCCTCGGGCTGGAAGGCCCCGCCGTCACCGTCGACTCGGCGTGCTCGTCCTCGCTGACCGCGTTGCACGTCGCCGGCCACGCGCTGCGGGCGGGCGACTGCACCCACGCCCTCGTCGGCGGCGTGACCGTCATGCCGCACCCGACGATGTTCCACGAGTTCGACCGGCAGGGCGGACTGGCCTCCGACGGCCGCTGCAAGGCGTTCTCCTCGGCCGCCGACGGCATGGGCATGGCGGAGGGCGCCGCGATGGTGCTCGTCACCACGCTGTCGCGGGCGCTGGCGGAGAACCTGCCGGTGCTCGCGGTGATCCGCGGGTCCGCGGTCAACTCCGACGGCGGCTCCAACGGCCTCACCGCGCCGAACGGGCCGTCCCAGCAGCGGGTCATCACCGCCGCACTGGCCAGTGCCCGGCTCTCCCCGGAGCAGGTCGACGCCGTCGAGGCGCACGGCACCGGCACCCGCCTCGGCGACCCGATCGAGGCCCAGGCCCTGCTCGCGGTCTACGGCGGCGAGCGGGACCGGCCGCTGTGGCTGGGCTCGCTGAAGTCCAACATCGGTCACACCCAGGCCGCCGCGGGCGTCGCCAGCGTCATCAAGTCCGTACTGGCGCTGAACAACGGCGCCCTGCCAGCCACCCTGCACGCGGACGAGCCCACCCCGCACGTGGACTGGTCCGCCGGGGCGATCGAGCTGCTCACCACCGCCCAGCCGCTGCCCCCGGGCGACGAGCCGCGCCGGATCGGCATCTCCTCCTTCGGCATCAGCGGCACCAACGCCCACCTCATCGTGGAGAGCGCGCCCGAGCGTGCCGAGCGCCCCGTCGCCGACGCCCCGCCGTTCGTCCCGGTGCTGGTGTCGGCCCGCACCGAGGCCGCGCTCGCCGCCCAGATCGACCGGGTGGCCGAGACCATCGCCCCGGACACCCGTCTCGCCGACCTCGCGCACTCCCTGGCGACCACCCGCGCCGCCTTCGAGCACCGCGCCGCCCTCGTCGCGTCCGATGTGGACGAGGCACGCACCGGCCTGGCCGGCCGCGGGTACCTCACCGGTCGCACCGAGCCTGGCCTGCTCGCGTTCCTGTTCTCCGGTCAGGGTTCGCAGCGGGCCGGGATGGGCCGCGAGCTGTGTGCGGCGTTCCCGGTGTTCGCCGAGACGGTCGAGGACCTTTCGGCGCGGTTGGGCGGGATTCCGTGGGACGACCAGGAACGGCTCGACCAGACCAGGCACGCGCAGGCGGCGTTGTTCGTGTTCGAGGTGGCCATGTTCCGCCTGCTGGCGTCCTGGGGTGTCGCCCCCGACCACCTGGTGGGCCATTCGATCGGTGAGATCGCGGCCGCGCACGTGGCCGGTGTGCTGTCGGTCGACGACGCGTGTGCGCTGGTGTCGGCGCGGGGCCGGTTGATGGACGGGTTGCCCGCCGGTGGGGCGATGCTGGCGGCTGAGGTGTCCGAAGAGGACGTTCCGGATGGCATCGACGTCGCGGCCGTCAACAGTCCTGGTTCGCTGGTGGTGTCCGGCACCGAGGCGGAGATCTCGGCTCTTGAGGAGCGGTGGCGGGCCGAGGGTCGCCGGGTGAAGCGGCTGGTGGTGTCGCACGCGTTCCACTCGAAGCTGATGGAGCCGATGCTGGCCGAGTTCGCGACCGTCACCGGGTCGTTGACCTACCACCAGCCCGCGATCCGCATGGCCGGTGACGTGACCGAGCCCTCGTACTGGGTGCGTCAGGTCCGCGACACCGTCCGGTTCGCCGACGCCGTCGCCACGGTTCGCCAGGACGGCGTGACCACCTTCCTGGAGCTGGGCCCCGACGCCACACTCTCGGCCCACGTCGAGGACGCCGTGCCGCTGCGGCACCGCGACCGCGACGAGGTCCGCGCACTCATGACCGGTCTCGGCGCGGCCTGGGTGCGTGGCGTCGACGCCGACTGGGCCGCCGTCGTGCCAGGACGTGTGATCCCGCTGCCCACCTACGCCTTCCAGCGCCAGCGCTACTGGCCAGCGCACGCCCCCGCCGCCGACGTGGCCGCCGCCGGGCTCGCGGGCGCCGACCACCCGCTGCTGGGCGCCGCGGTCACCCTCGCCACCGGCGACGGCGCGCTGCTCACCGGCACCCTGTCGACCGCGACCCACCCGTGGCTGGCCGGGCACGTCGTCCTCGGCTCGGTCCTCGTGCCCGGCACCGCCTTCGTGGAGCTGGCCCTGCGGGCCGGCGAGTTCGCCGGCAGCCCCGTCGTCGACGAACTGACCATCGGCGCCCCGCTCCGCCTCCCCGAAACAGGTGGCGTCACCGTCCAGATCACCGTCGGCGCCCCCGACCCCGACGGCAGGCGCACCATCGCGATCTTCTCCGGCGGCGCGGACGGCGAGTGGACCCGCCACGCCGACGGAGTCCTGTCCACCACCTCCGCCGCTGCCCCCGAGGACCTCGCCACCTGGCCGCCCGCCGCCACCGCGCTCCCCGTCGACGACTGGTACGCCGCCGCCGCGCGGGCAGGGCTCGACTACGGGCCCGCCTTCCAGGGCCTCACCGCCGCCTGGGTCGATGGTGACACCGGCGGCACCGTTTATGCCGAGGTCGCCCTCCCCGAGGACATCCCCGCGGACCGGTTCGGCCTGCACCCCGCCCTGCTCGACGCGGCCCTGCACGCGGCGGGCGTAGGTGGTCTGGTCACCGGTGGCGTCCGGCTCCCGTTCGCCTGGACCGGTGTCCACCTGCACGCGGCCGGGGCGCCCGCCCTGCGCGTCAGGATCACCGCCGACGGCCCCGACGCCGTCACCCTCGCCGTCGCCGACCAGACGGGCGCGCCCGTCGCCACCGTCGAGCGGCTCGTGCTGCGGCCCGCGGACCCGGCCGTGACGCGGCCCGGCGCCCGCCCCTGGCTGTTCACCGTGGACTGGATCCCGGCGGGCGCGCCGGGGCAGCCCCGGACCGGCGTCCCGCTGGTCGAGATCCCGACCGCGTCGGCTGCCACCGCCGACGCCATGAGCACCGCGACCCGTTCGGCCACCCACGCCGCCCTCGCGGCGCTCCAGCGGGCCGTCGCCGACGACACCGACCTCGCGCTGGTCACGACCGGCGGCCCGGCAGCCGACGCCGTCGCGGGCCTGGTCCGTGCCGCCCAGACCGAGCACCCCGGCCGGTTCACCGTCGTCGACACCGACGGCACCCTGGCGCCCGCCGCCGCGCTCACCGTCGCCGAGCCGCAGCTGCGCATCCGCGACGGCAAGGTCCTCGTACCGCGCCTGGCCCGCACCGCGGGCAGCGGTGAGGGGTCCCCGGTGCTGAACCCCGGCGGCACCGTCCTGATCACCGGCGGCACCGGTGCGCTGGGCACCGCCGTCGCCCGCCACCTCGTCACCAGCCACGGGGTCCGGCACCTCGTACTGGCCAGCCGGAGCGGCGCCGGCGCCCCGGGCGCCGCCGCACTCGCGGACCTCGCAGAAGCGGCCACGATCACCTTCGTCGCCGCCGACGTGTCCGACCGGGACGCGCTCGCCGCGGTCCTGGCCGCGATCCCCGCCGAGCACCCGCTGACCGGCGTCGTCCACGCCGCCGGGACCGTCGACGACGGCACCGCCGAGACCCTGACCGCGGACCGGGTCGACGCCGTCCTCGCGCCCAAGGCGACCGCCGCCGCCCTGCTCCACGAGCTGACCGCCACCGCGGACCTGGCCCTGTTCGCCCTGTTCTCCTCCGCGTCGGCCACCTTTGGCGCGGCGGGCCAGGCCAACTACGCCGCCGCCAACGGCTTCCTCGACGGCCTCGCCCGGCACCGCGTCGAGCACGGCCTGCCCGCCCTGTCGGTCGGCTGGGGTCTGTGGGAGCTGGAAAGCGGCATCACCGCGCACCTCGACGCCGCCGACCGCGCCCGCATCACCCAGGCGGGCGGCGCGCTGACCACCGGCGACGCCCTCGCCCTGCTCGACAGGGCCATCGGTGCGGGCAGGCCGCACGTCGTGGCCATGCCGATCGACGTCGACCTCCTGCGCGCCCGCCACGAGCGCGACCCGGGCGGCGAGGTCCCGGCGCTCCTGCGCGGCCTGGTCCGCCCCCGCGCCCGCCGCGCGGGCAGCGCCCCGGTCGCGACCGGTCTCGGCGCGCGGATCGCCGCCCTCACCGACGACGAGCAGCTGCGGGTCCTGGTCGAGCTGGTCCGGACCGAGGCCGCCACCGTGCTCGGCCACCCGTCGGCGGACGCGGTCGAGCCCCGCCGCCCCTTCAAGGAGCTGGGGTTCGACTCGCTGACCGCCGTCGAGCTCCGCAACCGGCTCGCGGGCGCCACCGGCCTGCGCCTGCCCGCCACCCTCGTGTTCGACTACCCGAACCCCGAGGTGCTCGGCACCCGGCTGCGGGAGCGCCTCCTCGGCGTCGAACGCACGACCGGGGCCGCCACCACCCGGACCGTGTCCGACGAGCCCATCGCCATCATCGGCATGAGCTGCCGCTACCCCGGCGGCGTCGACAGCCCGGAAGCCCTGTGGCAGCTGGTTTCCAACGGCACCGACGCGGTCTCCCCGCTGCCGGTCAACCGCGGCTGGCAGACCGACGGCCTCTACGACCCCGACCCCGACAGCTCCGGCAAGTCCTATGTGGTCGAGGGCGGCTTCGTCCACGACGCCGATGAGTTCGACCCCGCGCCCTTCGGCATCTCCCCCCGCGAGGCCCTGGCGATGGACCCGCAGCAGCGGCTCATGCTGGAGGCCTCCTGGGAGGCACTGGAGCGCGCCGGGCTCGACCCCTCCAGCCTGCGCGGCAGCCGCACCGGCGTGTTCGCCGGGCTCATGTACTACGACTACGCCACCACGATGAGCGTCCTGCCCGAGGGCGTCGAGGGCTTCATCGGCACCGGCACCTCCGGCAGCGTCCTGGCGGGCCGCGTCTCCTACACCTTCGGGTTCGAGGGCCCGGCGATGACCGTGGACACCGCGTGCTCGTCGTCGCTGGTCACCCTGCACCTGGCCGCACAGGCACTGCGGACGGGGGAGTGCGACCTCGCCGTCGCGGGCGGTGTCACCGTGCTGTCGACCCCGGCGGTGTTCGTCGAGTTCAGCAGGCAGCGGGCGCTGTCGCCGGACGGGCGCTGCAAGGCGTTCGCCGCGGGCGCCGACGGCACCGGCTGGGCCGAGGGCGTCGGCGTCGTGCTGGTCGCCCGGCTCTCCGACGCGCTGCGCGCCGGCTACCCGATCATGGCGGTCGTCCGGGGCACCGCGGTCAACTCCGACGGCGCGTCCAACGGCCTGACCGCCCCCAACGGTCCGTCGCAGGAGCGGGTCATCCGCCAGGCGCTCGCCAACGCGGGCCTCGGCACGTCCGACGTGGACGCCGTCGAGGCGCACGGCACGGGCACCACCCTCGGCGACCCGATCGAGGCGCAGGCGCTGCTCAACACCTACGGCCAGGACCGGGTGGGTGACCCGCTGTGGCTGGGCTCGCTCAAGTCCAACATCGGCCACAGCCAGGCCGCGGCCGGGGTCGGCGGCGTGATCAAGATGGTGATGGCGATGCGCGACGGCGTGCTGCCCGCGACCCTGCACGTCGACGAGCCGACGCCCGAGGTCGACTGGTCGGCGGGCGCGGTGGAGCTGCTGACCGAGTCCCGGCCGTGGCCGGTGACCGGCCGCCCCCGCCGCGCCGGCGTGTCGTCCTTCGGCGTCAGCGGCACCAACGCCCACGTCGTCCTCGAACAGGCCCCCGACCGGGACCGTGCCGGGCAGACCGGTGGCGCACGGCCCGGCCCGGTGCCGTGGGTGCTGTCCGCGACGACCGCCGACGCGCTGCGCGGCCAGGCCGCCCGGCTCGCCGCGCACACCGCGGCACACCCGGGCACCGACCCGCACGACGTCGCGTCCGCCCTGGTCCGCTCGCGGGCCACGCTGGAACACCGCGCCGTCGTGCTCGCCGACGACCGCGACGGCCTCGCGGCCGGGCTCGCCGCCGTCGCCGACGGCCGCGCCGGGAACGGCGTGCTGACCGGCGCCGCCCGCCACGGCGGGGTCGCGTTCGTCTTCCCCGGCCAGGGCTCGCAGTGGGAGGGCATGGCGCTGGAGCTGCTGGAGTCCGAGCCGGTGTTCCGCGCGCGGCTCGCCGAGTGCGAGCTGGCGCTCGCGCCGCTGGTCGACTGGTCCCTGCTGGAGGTCCTGCGGGGCGAGGGTCCGTCGCTCGCGCGAGTGGACGTCGTCCAGCCGACCCTGTGGGCGGTGAACGTCGCGCTGGCGGCGCTGTGGCGCTCGGTCGGCGTGCGGCCCTCCGCGGTCGTCGGGCACTCGCAGGGCGAGATCGCCGCCGCCGTCGTGGCCGGCGGCCTCAGCCTCGAGGACGGCGCACGCGTGGTGGCGCTGCGCAGCAAGCTTCTGGCCGAGCACATGGCGGGCAAGGGCGGCATGGTCTCCCTGCCGGTCTCCGCCGTCGACGCCGCCCGGCTCATCGGCCCCTGGGAGACCGAGCTCAGCATCGCGGGTCTGTCCGGTCCGATGTCGACGGTCGTGTCCGGCGACAACGACGCCGTGGCCGCGCTGCTGGCCGAGTGCGAGCGCCGGGGCGTGCGCGCCAAGCGCGTCCCGACCGACTGCGCCGGGCACTCCCGGCAGACCTACCAGGTGCGCGAGCGCCTGCTGGACGTCCTCGCCGGGCTGGCCCCCCGCACCGGCGAGATCCCCTTCTACTCCGGCGTCACCGGCGCACTGCTCGACACCGCCGCCCTCGACGCCTCCTACTGGTTCCGCAACCTGCGCGAGCCGGTGCTGTTCGAGCAGGCCACCCGCAACCTGATCGCCGAAGGGCGCACCGTCTTCGTGGAGGTCAGCGGGCACCCGGTGCTGACCGCCCCGATCCAGGAGACCCTGGACGTCCTCGACGCGGCAGGTGCCGTCCTCGGCACCCTGCGCCGCGACGACGGCGGCCGCGACCGCTGGCTCACCGCCGTCGCCGACGCACACGTGCACGGCGTCGCCGTCGACTGGACGACCGTGCTGCCGCAGGGCCGCCCGGTCGAGCTGCCCACCTACGCGTTCCAGCGCACCCGCTTCTGGCCCGAGCGCGGCCACCTCGTCAGCGACGTCACCGGTGTGGGCCTCGGCGCCACCGCGCATCCGCTGCTCGGCGCGGCCCTCCCGGTCGCGGGCTCCGACGGTGTACTGCTCACCGGCAGGCTCGCCGCGGGCACCCAGACCTGGCTGGCCGAGCACGCCCTGCGCGGCACGAACCTGTTGCCCGGCACCGCTTTCGTCGAGATGGCGCTGCTGGCGGGGGCCCAGGTCGGCTGCGTCCGCCTCGACGAACTGACCCTTCAGGCCCCGCTCGCCGTCCCCGAACGCGACGCCGTGCGCCTCCAGGTCTCCGTCGGGGCGGCGGAGGCGGGCGGCGGCAGGCCGGTCACCGTGTTCTCCCGCCCCGAGTCCGCCGACACCGACGCCCCGTGGACCGCCCACGCCGTCGGCCACCTCGTCCCCGCCGGACCGGTGGAGCCGCTCTCGCTCACCCAGTGGCCCCCGCCGGGTGCCGAGCCGGTGCCGCTGGACGGCTTCTACGCCGGCGCCGCCGCCGCGGGCTACGCCTACGGCCCCACCTTCCGCGGCCTGCGCGGCGTCTGGAAGGCCGCGGACGGCGCGGTGTACGCCGAGGTCGCCCTGCCCGAGCAGGCGCACGCCGACGCCCGCTGGTTCGGCGTCCACCCTGCCCTGCTCGACGCCGCCCTGCACGCCGTCGAGGTCGGCGGCATGGTCGAGAACCCAGGCACGGTCCGGCTGCCCTTCGCCTGGCGCGGGGTCGCACTGCACGCGGTCGGCGCGACCGGCCTGCGGGTCCGCCTGTCCCGCGCAGACGGCGCCGACGCCGTCCGCCTGGACATCGCCGACCCGGCGGGTGCCCCGGTCCTCACCGCCGAGTCGATGGCCACCCGCGCCGTCTCGCCGGCGGACCTGCGCACCGCCACCGGCCCCGGTGACGCCCTCTTCCGGATCGACTGGACCGCCCCCGCCGCGTCGGTCCCCGGCCCGGTCCCCGTGTCCTGGTCGGTCGTCGGTGACGACTCGCTCGGCATCGCGGAGCAGCTCGCCGGCCGTGTCCCGGACATCGACTGGCACACCGACGTCGACGCGCTCGCGCTCGCGGTCGCCGCGGGCCGCGCCGTCCCGGACGTCGTGGTCTGGTCCGGCGACACCCCCGGCGGCGACCTGCCCGAGGCCACCAGGACGCTGCTGGAGGACGCGCTGACCACCCTCCAGCTCTGGCTGGAGGACCCGGTCCTCGCCGACGCCACCCTGGTCGTCCTCACCAGGAACGCGGTCGCCGCCGACCCGGCCGACGGCGTCGATGACCTCGCCGCCGCCGCGGTCCGCGGCCTGGTCCGCACCGCGCAGAGCGAGAACCCCGGCCGGATCGTCCTCGTCGACGTCGACGACCCCGAGACCGCCGCCTCCGCCGTCGCCGAGGCCGTCGGCCTCGGCGAGGAGCAGGTGGCGGTCCGCGGCGGGAGCCTTCTGGTGCCGCGCCTGGCCCGTGCCGGTGCCGATGTCGCTGCCGATGCCACTGGCTCGGCCGCTCTGCCGGAACTGGCCGGACCGGTGCTGGTCACCGGTGGCACCGGGATGATCGGCGGGGTCGTGGCCCGCCACCTCGCCGCCGAGCACGGGGTCCGCGAGCTGGTCCTGCTCTCCCGCAGCGGCCCGGCCGCCCCCGGCGCCACCGAACTGGTCGCGGAGCTGGCCGGACTCGGCGCCACCGCCGAGGTCATCGCCTGCGACACCGGCGACCGCGCCGCCCTGGCCGCCGCCATCGGCGACCGCGCCCTCACCGGCGTGGTGCACGCCGCGGGTGCGCTCGACGACGCCGTCATCGGGTCGCTGCTGCCCGAGCAGTTCGACACCGTCCTCGCGCCCAAGGTCGACACCGCCGTGCACCTCGACGAGCTGACCAGGGACATGCCACTGCGGCTGTTCGTCCTGTTCTCCTCGGCCGCCGCCGCGATGGGCTCGGTCGGCCAGGGCAACTACGCCGCCGCCAACGCCTTCCTCGACGCACTCGCCCAGCGGCGGCGCGCCGCCGGACTGCCCGGCACCGCGATCGGCTGGGGCATGTGGCAGCGGGTGAGCGCGATGAGCGCGCACCTCGACGCCGCCGACCTGGCCAGGGCCACCCGGGCGGGTGCCGCCCTGTCCGACGAGGACGGCGCCGCCCTGTTCGACGCCGCGTTGCGCGCCGGCACCGCCCACCTGGTCGCCACCCGCCTGGACATCGCCGCCATGCGAGCGGGCGCGGGCACCGGACCGGTGCCCGGCCTGTTGCGCGGCCTGGTCCGCGCCCCGGTGTGGCGGACGGCGGGCAGCGGGGGCGACGCGGGCCCCGACCTGGTCGCCCGCCTCGGCGGGCTGTCCGAGCTGGAGCAGCGCAGGCTGCTGCTCGACCTGGTCCTCGGCCACGCCGCCGCTGTCCTCGGCCACGCCTCGCCCGCCGCGGTCGACCCCGGCCGCGGGTTCACCGAACTGGGCTTCAGCTCGCTGACGGCGATCGAGATCCGCAACCGGCTCGCCGCCGCCACCGGGCTGCGGCTGCCCAGCACGCTCATCTTCGACCACCCCACCGCGGCCAAGCTCGCCGAGCACCTGCGCACCGCGCTGGCCGTTTCCGCGGTCGCGGGCGTCCCGCCGCTGACCGCGGAACTCGACCGGCTCGAAGCGGCGCTGGCGCTGACCGGGGCCGGTGACGAGACCCGCACCCGGGTCGTGGACCGCCTGCAGGCCCTCATCGCCAGGTACGACACCGGCGTCTACGGCGGCGACTCCTACGGCGTCAGTTCCCAGCCTGACCTCGACCTGGCCACCGACGAGCAGATGTTCGCGTTGATCGACGGAGGTTCCGATGGCGAATGAGACGCAGTTGCGCGACTACCTCAAGCGCGCGACCGCGGACCTCGACCAGGTCCGCAAGCGGCTCCGCGCGGTCGAGGCCGCCGACCGGGAGCCCATCGCGATCGTCGGCATGGCGTGCCGCCTGCCCGGCGGCGCCGACTCCCCGGAGGCGCTGTGGGAGCTGGTGGACGCCGGTGTGGACGCCACGTCCCCGTTCCCCGCCGACCGCGGCTGGGACCTGTCCTACTTCGACGGTCCCGGCGCCCGGTTCCGCCGGGCAGGCGGGTTCCTTCCCGACCTCGCCGACTTCGACCCGGCCCCGTTCGGGATCAGCCCGCGCGAGGCCCAGGCGATGGACCCGCAGCAGCGGCTGGTGCTCGAAGCGTCGTGGGAGGCGCTCGAGCGCGCCCGCATCGACCCGCTGTCGCTGCGCGGCAGCCGGACCGGCGTGTTCGCCGGGGCCATGTACAGCGAGTACATCGGCCGGGTCCTCGACATCCCCGAGGGTGTCGGCGCCTACGTCGGCACCGGCAGCGCGGGCAGCGTGATCTCCGGGCGCGTGTCCTACTCGCTTGGCCTGGAGGGCCCGTCGGTCACCGTGGACACCGCGTGCTCGTCCTCGCTGGTCGCGCTGCACCTCGCGGTGCGGGCACTGCGGTCGGGGGAGTGCACGCTGGCACTGGCGGGCGGCGTGTCCGCGCTCGTCACCCCGAACACCTTCGTCGACTTCGCCGCCACCGGCGGCCTGGCGGCCGACGCCCGCTGCAAGTCGTTCGCGGGCTCCGCCGACGGCGCGATCTGGGCCGAGGGCGTGGGACTGCTCCTGCTGGAGCGCCTGTCGGACGCCCAGCGCAACGGCCGCCGGATCCTGGCCGTGGTGCGCGGCACCGCGGTCAACTCCGACGGCGCGTCCAGCGGTCTGACCGTCCCCAACGGCCCGTCGCAGCAACGGGTCATCCGGGCCGCGCTGCGCGACGCCCGGCTCTCCTGCGGCGACGTCGACGCCGTCGAGGCGCACGGCACCGGCACCACCCTCGGCGACCCCATCGAGGCGCAGGCGCTGCTCGCCACCTACGGCCAGGACCGCGACCGCCCGCTGTGGCTGGGCTCGGTCAAGTCCAACATCGGCCACGCGCAGGCGGCGGCCGGTGTCGGCGGCGTGATCAAGATGGTCATGGCGCTCCAGCACGAGTCGCTGCCACAGACCCTGCACGTCGACGAGCCGACCCCGCACGTCGACTGGTCGGCTGGCGCGGTCGAACTGCTGACCGAGGCCAGGGCCTGGCCCAGGGCCGAGGAACCGCGCAGGGCGGGGGTGTCCGCCTTCGGTGTCAGCGGCACCAACGCCCACGTCGTCATCGAAGAGGCCCCGGCGGACACCGACACCCCCGCGGTCGCCAGGACCCGCCCCGCCGCGCTGGCGTGGGTCGTCTCCGGCAAGACCCCCGAGGCACTCACCGGGCAGGCCGCCAACCTGCTCGCCCACACCGAGGCCAACCCGGGCACCGACCCGGTCGACACCGCCCGCGCGCTGATCAGCTCCCGCGCGGTCCTCGACCACCGGGCCGTCGTCGTCGGCGCCGACGAGACCGAGCTGCGTGCCGGGCTCGCCGCGCTCGTCGAGGGTGCCGCGCCCCCCGGGGTCGTCCGCCGCACCGGCGACACCGGGACGGGCAGCGCCGTGTTCGTCTTCCCCGGCCAGGGCGCGCAGTGGGCCGGGATGGCCGCCGGGCTGCTGGACACCGAGCCGGTGTTCCGCGCCAGCATCGACGAGTGCGCCGCGGCCCTCGCCCCGTTCGTGGACTGGTCCCTGGTCGACGTGCTGCGCGCCGACCCGCTCGACCGGGTCGACGTCGTGCAGCCCGCCTCCTGGGCCGTGATGGTCGCCCTCGCCGCGCTGTGGCGGTCGGCCGGTGTCGTCCCCGAGGGCGTCGTCGGCCACTCCCAGGGCGAGATCGCCGCCGCCGTCGTGGCGGGCGCGCTCAGCCTGCCGGACGGCGCCCGGGTCGTCGCCCTGCGCAGCGCCGCCATCGGTGCCGTGCTGTCCGGCAACGGCGGCATGGTCTCCGTCGCCGCCGCGCCCTGCGCCGTCGCGGACCTCATCGAGGCCGCCGACGGCGGGCTGTCCCTGGCCGCCGAGAACGGCCCGTCCGCCACCGTCGTCTCCGGTGACCCGGCCGCCCTCGACGCCCTGCTGGCCGCCTGCGCCGACCGTGGTGTGCGCGCCAGGCGCATCCCCGTCGACTACGCCTCCCACTCCGCGCAGGTCGAGCTGCTCCGCGAACGTCTGCTGACCGACCTCGCACCCATCGCGCCCCGCCGGTCGCAGATCCCCTTCCACTCGACCGTCACCGGCGAGCAGATCGACACCACCACCCTCGACGCCCGGTACTGGCTCACCAACCTGCGCGCGACCGTCCGTTTCGAACAGACCGTGCGCGGCCTCGCCGCTCTGGGCCGCTCGGCGTTCCTGGAGGTCAGCCCGCACCCGGTGCTGACCGGCGCCATCACCGAGACCGTCGAGACGTGCGGTGCGGCCGCCGCGGTGCTCGGCACGCTGCGCCGCGACGACGGCGGCCAGCGCCGCTGGCTGACCGCGCTCGCGCAGGCCCACGTGCACGGCGTCGACGTCGACTGGGACGCCGTCGCGCAGCCGTGGGGTGGCCGGATCGTCGACCTGCCCCCGTATGCCTTCCAGCGCAAGCGGTTCTGGCTCGACACCGCCACCATGGCCGCACCGGCCGCCGACACCGGCCCGTCCCGGTTCTGGGACGCCGTCGACCGCGCCGACCTCGACACCCTCACCGAACTGCTCGACGTCACCGACGACACCCCGCTGCGCGACCTGCTGCCCACCATGGCCGCCTGGCGCGGCGCCGACCGCGACAGGTCCACTGTGGACTCGTGGCGCTACCGCGTCGACTGGGTCCCGGTCGACGTCCCGGCCGCCACACTGACCGGCACCTGGCTCCTGGCCGTCCCCGCCGGCATGGCCGACGACGAACGGGTCACCGCCACCCGCACGGTGCTGACCGGCGCGGGCGCGGAGGTCGCCACGGTCGAGATCGACGGCACCGACGACCGGGCCGCGCTCGCCACCCGCCTCACCGCCGCCACCGACCTCGTCACCGACCCCGCCGGTGTCCTGTCCCTGCTCGCGTTCGACGGCCGGACCCGCCCCGCACACCCGAACCTCACCGCGGGCCTCGCCGACACCCTGACCCTGCTGCACGCCCTGCGCGACGCGGGCAGCACCGCACCTGTCTGGTGCGCCACCGACCGGGCCGTCCGCGCGGGGCCCACCGACACCGTCGACCACCCCGAGCAGGCGCTGGTCTGGGGCCTCGGCCGCGTCGTCGCCCACGAGAACCCCGCCTGGGCGGGCCTGGTCGACTTCGCGGGCGCCCCAGACGCCCGCCTCGCGGGTGTCCTCGCGGGGGACGAGAACCAGGTGGTCCTGCGGGCCGACGGGGTCGCCGCAGCCCGCCTCGTCCGCGCCGCCACCGGCGACACACCCCCGGTCCGGCAGTGGCGCCCGGAAGGCACCGTCCTGGTCACCGGCGGCACCGGCGGCATCGGTGCCCACGTCGCCCGCTGGCTCGCCCGCGCAGGCGCCGGGCACCTGCTGCTGGTCAGCCGCCGCGGTCCCACCGCTCCCGGCGCCGCCGAGCTGGCGCAGGAGCTGCGCGACCTCGGCACCGAGGTCACCATCGCCGCCGCCGACCTCGCCGACCGGGACGTCCTCGCCGGGCTGCTCGCCGACCTTCCGCCCGAGCACCCGCTCACCGCCGTCTTCCACGCCGCGGGCGTCGCCGACTCCAGCATCGTCGACTCGCTGACCACCGACCGCGTGGACGACGGCCTGCGCGCCAAGTTCACCGCCGCCCGCAACCTGCACGAGCTGACCCGCGACCTCGACCTCTCCGCGTTCGTCCTGTTCTCGTCACTGGCTGGGGTGTTCGGCGCGGCGGGCGAGGGCAACTACGGCCCAGGCAACGCCTTCCTCGACGCGCTCGCCGCCCACCGCCGCGACCTCGGACTGCCCGCCACCGCCGTGGCCTGGGGCGCCTGGGCGGGCGGCGGCATGGCCGACGGCGCGCTCGGCGACGCCATGGGCAGGCACGGCATCCCGCGCATGGACCCGGCGCTGGGCGTGGCGGGCCTCCAGCAGGCGCTCGACCACGACGACACCGCCGTCGCCGTCGCGCACCTGGAGTGGGACACCTTCTCCTACTTCTTCTCCGCCACCCACCGCACCCGCCTGCTCGACGTCATCGCACCCAGGCCCGCCGCCAGTGCGTCCACAGAGGACGCCGACGCCGGGCGAACGCCACTCGCGGCGCAGCTGGCCGCCGCCACCGAGGCCGACCGCAACCGCGCCCTCCTGGCGCTGGTCCGCGAGCAGGTCCAGCAGGTGCTCGGCTACGCGTCGGTGGCCGAGGTCGAGCCCGGCCGCGCGTTCTCCGATCTCGGCCTGTCCTCGGCCGGGTCCGTCGAGCTGCGCAACCGCCTCACCCTGCTCCTCGGTGTCCGCGTCCCGGCGACCGTCGTGTTCGACCACCCCACCGCCACCGCCCTCGCCCGCCTGCTCGCCGCCGAACTGACCGGCGGGACCCGGGCGGAAACCGCCGCCCCGGTCGCCGCGCCCACCACGGACGAGCCGATCGCCATCGTGGCGCTGAGCTGCCGCTTCCCCGGTGGGGTCGCCTCACCGGAGGACCTCTGGCGGCTGGTCGCCGACGGCGTCGACGCGATCGGCCCGTTCCCCGCCGACCGCGGCTGGGACCTCGACGGCCTCTACCACCCCGACCCGGACAACCCGGGCACCAGCTACGCCCGCGACGGCGGCTTCGTCGCCGAGGCCACCGGCTTCGACCCCGCTCTGTTCGGGATCTCGCCCCGTGAGGCGCTGGCCATGGACCCGCAGCAGCGGATGGTGCTCGCGGCGTCATGGGAGCTGTTCGAGCGGGCCGGGATCGACCCGTTGTCGCTGCGCGGCACCAGGACCGGCGTCTACGCCGGGACCGGCGGGCAGGAGTACACCGCGCTGCTCGCCGGCTCCCAGGAGGGCGCGGAGGGCTACCTGGCCGTCGGCGGTTCGCCGTCGGTCGTGTCCGGCCGCGTCGCCTACACCTTCGGGCTGGAGGGCCCGGCGGTCACCGTCGACACCGCGTGCTCGTCCTCGCTGGTGGCACTGCACCTCGCGGTGCGGGCACTGCGTTCCGGCGACTGCGACCTCGCCGTCGCGGGCGGCGTCAACGTCCTGTCCAGTCCCGCCATCTTCGTCGAGTTCTCCCGCCAGCGCGGCATGTCCGCCGACGGCCGCTGCAAGTCCTTCGCCGACGCCGCCGACGGCGCTGGCTGGGGCGAGGGCGTCGGTGTGCTCCTGGTCGAGCGGCTCGCCGACGCCCGCCGCAACGGCCACCCGGTCCTCGCGGTGGTGCGTGGCTCGGCGGTCAACTCCGACGGGGCCTCCAACGGCCTCACCGCACCGAGCGGCGCCGCCCAGCAGCGGGTGATCCGCGCGGCGCTGGCCGACGCGGGCCTCGCACCGTCCGATGTGGACGCCGTCGAGGCGCACGGCACCGGCACCACCCTCGGCGACCCCATCGAGGCCACCGCGCTGCTCGCCGCCTACGGCCAGGACCGCGAGCGGCCGCTGCTGCTCGGCTCGGTCAAGTCCAACATCGGCCACACCCAGGCCGCCTCCGGCGCCGCGGGCGTGATCAAGGCCGTCCTGTCGGTCCGCAACGCGCGGTTGCCCGCGACCCTGCACGTCGACGGCCCGTCCACCCACGTCGACTGGACCACCGGCGCGGTCGACCTGCTCACCGAGGCCCGCCCCTTCCCGGAGACCGGCCGGGCCCGCCGCGTCGGCGTCTCCTCCTTCGGCGTCAGCGGCACCAACGCGCACGTGATCATCGAACAGGCCCCCGCCGAGCCCACCGAGCCCGAGCTGCCCGCTCCCGAGCCGTTCGCGGTGCCGTTCGCGCTGTCGGCCGCCACCCCGGCCGCGCTGCGCGCCCAGGCCGCCCGCCTGCGCGACCACCTCGCCGACCAGCCCGGCCTCGCGCCCGCAGACCTCGCGTACTCCCTGGCCGCCACGCGCGCCGCGCTGGAGCACCGCGCCGTGGTCGTCGGCACCGGGCGGGCGGAGCTGGCCGCCGGTCTCGACGCCCTGGCGACCGGCGGGCACACCGCCGCCGTGGTCGAGGGCGTCGCGGGCACGGCGGACGCGGTCGCCCTGGTGTTCCCCGGCCAGGGCGCGCAGTGGGCGGGCATGGCCACCGCGCTGCTGGCGGAGTCGCCCGCCTTCGCCGACCGGATGCGCGAGTGCGCCGCCGCGCTGCGGCCCTTCACCGACTGGGACCTGTTCGCCGTCCTCGACGACCCCGCCGCCATGGCGCGGGTCGACGTCGTGCAGCCCGCGCTGTGGGCGGTCATGGTGTCGCTGGCGCAGGTGTGGCGCGCCCACGGCGTCCCGGTCGCCGCGGTGCTCGGCCACTCCCAGGGCGAGATCGCCGCGGCCGCCGTCGCGGGCGCCCTGTCCCTGGACGACGCCGCCCGCGTGGTGGCACTGCGCAGCCGCGCGCTCACCGCCCTCGCCGGGCGAGGCGGCATGGTCTCCGTGCCGCTGCCCGCGGACCGGGTGCGCGACCTGATCGCCCCCTTCGGTGACCGGCTCTCCGTCGCCGCGGTCAACGGGCCGTCCTCGGTGGTCGTCTCCGGCGAACCGGCGGCCCTCGACGCGCTGCTCGCCGACTGCGCCGCCGCCGACATCCGCGCCCGCCGCGTCGCCGTCGACTACGCCTCCCACTCCGCACAGGTCGAGGAACTGCGCGACCACCTGCTGGAGGTCCTCGCCCCGGTCCGGCCCCGCCCGGCCAACACGCCGATCTACTCCACCGTCACCGGCGAACTGGTCGACGGGTCCGGCATGGACGCCGAGTACTGGTACCGCGGCCTGCGTGCCCCCGTGGAGTTCGAGCGCGCCACCCGCGCCGTCCTGGCCGCCGGCGTCCGCGCTTTCGCCGAGGCGAGCCCGCACCCCGTCCTCACCGTCGGGCTCCAGGAGACCGTCGACGACGCGGGCGTGGCCGCGTTCGCGGTCGGTTCCCTGCGCCGCGACGACGGCGGCCTGAACCGCCTGCTCAGCGGCCTGGCCGGTGTCCACGTCCTCGGTGTCCCGGTCGACTGGTCCCCGGCGCTGCCCGGCGCCCGCCGTGCCGACCTGCCCACCTACGCCTTCCAGCACCAGCGTTTCTGGCCCACCCCGGCCCGGCACACGCCCGCCGCGGGCGGGGACGACGCCCGCTTCTGGTCCGCCGTCGAGGCGGGCGACCTCGACCGGCTCGCGAACGAGCTGGCCGTCGACCCCGGCGCCACTCTCCGCGACGTCCTGCCGGCCCTGTCCGCCTGGCGGGACCGGGAAACCGCGGACTCCACAGTGGACAGTTGGGTCTACCGGACCGGGTGGCGGCCCCTCGCCGACACCGGCGCGAGCACCGCCCCCGGCTGGCTCGTCGTGGCCCCGGCCGGGCACGCGTGGGCCGACGCCGCCTGTGCCGCCCTGTCCGGCCGCCGCGTCGACCTGCCCGCGTCCCGGGAGGACGCGGAACACGTCCTGCTCGGCGCGATCGACGGCGCGAACCCGCCCGGTGTCCTCGCGTTCGCCGACACCGACGGCGTCCTGACCCTGCTGCACGCCCTCGCCGCCGTCGCCCCCGGCCTGCGCCTGTGGTGCGCCACCAGCGGCGCGGTCACCACCGGGCGCGCCGACCGGCTGCGCGACCCGGCCCAGGCCGCCGTGTGGGGCCTCGGCCGCGTCGCCGCGCTGGAGCACCCCGGGCGCTGGGGTGGCCTGGTCGACCTGCCCGCCGAACCGGACGAGCGGGCCGTGGCCCGTGTGGTCAGCGCTCTCGGCGGACCGGAGGACCACGTCGCCGTCCGCGCCTCCGGCGTCTTCGGCAGGCGCATGGTTCGCACCACCGCCGGTCCGGCCGACCGGGCCCCGCTCACCGGCACCGCGCTGATCACCGGCGGCACCGGTGCCCTCGGCGCGCACACCGCCCGCCTGCTCGCCGCACGTGGCGCGGACCGCCTTGTCCTGCTGAGCCGCAGTGGCCGGGCCGCGCCCGGCGCGGCCGACCTGGCCGCCGAGCTGGCGGCCGGTGGCAGCACGGTCGACATCGTCGCCTGCGACGCCGCCGACCGCGCCGCCCTCGCCACCGTCCTCGCGGACATCCCCGACCTGACGGTCGTCGTGCACGCCGCCTGCGTCCTGGACGACGGCGTCCTGGACGCCATGACCCCCGAGCGCATGGCCACCGTGTGGCGGGCCAAGGCCGACGCCGCACGCAACCTGCACGAACTCACCGCGGGCACCGACCTGACCGCCTTCGTCCTGTTCTCCTCCGCCGTCGGCACGCTCGGCAACGCGGGACAGGGCAACTACGCCGCCGCCAACGCCTACCTCGACGCCCTCGCCGAGCAGCGGGCGGCCGACGGCCTGCCCGCCGTCTCGATCGCCTGGGGCGCCTGGGGCGGCGGCGGCCTCGCCGCCGACGGCGCGGTCCGCGAGCAGCGGGTGCGCGGCGGCGGGTTCCGCGCCATGCGCCCGGAGCTGGCGACCGCCGCCCTCGACCGCGCGCTCACCGGGGCCACCCCGGGGCTCGTGGTCGCCGACATCGACTGGGCCCGCTTCCGCCCGGCGTTCACCGCCGTGCGCCCGACGACCCTGTTCGACGAGCTGCCCGACGCGGCCCCGGCCGCCGCGGCGGCCGAGCCCGGTTCGCTGCGCGACACGCTCGCCGCCCGCACCGGGTCCGAACGTGACCGGGCCCTGCTCGACCTGGTCCGCGAGCGGGCCGCCGCCGTGCTGCGGCACGACTCGCCCGCCGCTGTCGAGCCGGGCAAGCCGTTCCGCGACGCCGGGTTCGACTCCCTGACCGCCATCGAGTTCCGCAACCTCGTCGCCGCCGCGACCGGACTGCGCCTGCCGTCCACCCTGGTCTTCGACCACCCGACCCCTGCCGCGCTCGCGGCGTTCCTCGGCACCGAGCTGGGCGGCGCGCCCACGGCACCGGTCGCCGCGGCACCCGTGGCGGTGACCGACGGCGACCCGGTGGTCGTGGTCGGCATGGGCTGCCGCTTCCCCGGCGGCGTGACGAGCCCCGAGGACCTGTGGCGGCTGCTGCTCGCCGAACAGGACGCCGTCTCCGTCCTGCCGGCCGACCGCGGCTGGGACATCGAGGGCGGCTACGACCCCGACCCGGACAAGGAGGGCACCTTCTACGTCCGCGAGGGCGGCTTCGTCCACGGCGCGAGCGAGTTCGACCCCGGCTTCTTCGGGATCTCCCCGCGCGAGGCCGTGGCGATGGACCCGCAGCAGCGCCTGCTGCTGGAGACCACGTGGGAGGCCCTCGAACGCGCCCACATCGACCCGACCTCGTTGCGCGGCACCGCGACCGGCGTCTTCGCGGGCATCAACTACAGCGACTACGGCTCGCTGTCCGGACGGCCGGACGGGGTCGAGGGGCACATGATGACCGGCAACGCGGGCAGCGTGCTGTCCGGCCGGATCGCCTACGCCCTCGGCCTGGAGGGGCCCGCGGTCACCGTCGACACCGCCTGCTCCGCGTCGCTCGTGGCTCTGCACCTGGCTGCCGCCGCCCTGCGCTCCGGCGAGTGCGGACTGGCCGTCGCGGGCGGCGCGACGATCATGTGCACGCCCGGCATGTTCATCAACTTCAGCAGGCAGCGCGGCCTGTCCCAGGACGGCAGGTGCAGGACCTTCGACGCCGCCGCCGACGGCACCGGCTGGGGCGAGGGCGCCGGCGTCGTCGTCCTGGAACGGCTCTCCGACGCCCGCCGCAACGGGCACCCCGTCCTGGCGGTCCTGCGCGGTTCGGCGGTCAACTCCGACGGCGCGTCGAACGGCCTGACCGCCCCGAGCGGCCCCGCCCAGCAGCGGGTCATCCGGTCCGCCCTGGCCGTCGCCGGCCTCGCGCCCTCCGACGTGGACGTCGTCGAGGCGCACGGCACCGGCACCGCGCTCGGCGACCCGATCGAGGCCCAGGCACTCATCGCCACCTACGGCCAGGACCGCGCCGAGCCGCTGCGTCTCGGCTCGCTGAAGTCCAACATCGGCCACACCCAGGCCGCGGCCGGTATCGCGGGGGTCATCAAGACGGTCCTCGCGCTGCGCCACGGCATCCTGCCCAGGACGCTGCACGTCACCAACCCCACCCCGCACGTCGACTGGTCGGCGGGCGCGGTGGAGGTGCTGACCGAAACCACACCGTGGCCCGCGACCGGCCGCCCCCGCCGGGCGGGCGTGTCCGCCTTCGGCATCGGCGGCACCAACGCCCACGCCATCCTCGAGCAGGCCCAGGAAACGGTCCAGCAGCGGGCGACCGCCGCGCCGGACGTGCTGGGATGGCTGCTGTCCGGCCACACCGAGACCGCGCTGCGCGAGCAGGCCGCGCGCCTGCGCGCCCACCTCGACGCCCACCCGCAGCTCACCGCGGCCGACGTGGCCTACTCGCTCGCCACGACCCGCTCCGCACTGGAGTACCGGGCGGTCGTCACCGGCCGCGACGAGGACGACCTGCGCATCGGCCTGGCCGCGGTCGCGGGTGGCACCGCGAAGCTCACCGCCCGTGCCCGCCCCGACGAGCCCCTCGCCATGCTGTTCACCGGCCAGGGCGCCCAGCGCACCGGCATGGGCCGCGAGCTGTACGCCACCCACCCGGTCTTCGCCGACGCCTTCGACGCCGTCTGCGCCCGCCTGGACGCCGCACTGGACGTCCCGCTGCGCGATGTCGTCTTCGAGCCCGAGCACGCGGAACTGCTGAGCGGCACCGCCTACGCCCAGGCCGCGCTGTTCGCCGTCGAGGTCGCCTGCTACCGGCTCCTCGAACACTTCGGTGTCCGCCCGGACGTGCTCGTCGGCCACTCGGTCGGCGAGATCGCCGCCGCGCACGTCGCCGGGGTCCTCTCCCTCGACGACGCGGCCACCATGGTCGCCGCCCGCGGCGCCCTGATGGCCGGACTGCCAGACGGCGGCGCGATGTGCGCGGTCGAGGCCACCGGGGCCGAGGCCGCCGGACTGGCCGCCGTCGCCGCCGTGTCCATCGCCGCCGTCAACGGCCCCACGTCGGTCGTGCTCTCCGGCGACGAGGACGCCATCGCCCGCGCCGCGGAGGAGTTCGCCCTGCGTGGCCGCCGGGTCAAGCGACTCGCCGTGTCACACGCCTTCCACTCCGCCATGGTGGATCCGGTCCTGGACCGCTTCCGCGCCGTCGTCGCCACCCTGCGGCTCGCCCCGCCGGAGATCCCGGTCGTCTCCTGCGTGACCGGTCGCAGGCTGACCGAGGACCAGGCGTGCTCGCCGGACCACTGGGTCGCCCACCTGCGGGACACGGTCCGCTTCCACGACGCCGTCACCGTGGCCGGGGCCACCCGCTTCCTGGAGGCCGGCCCGGACGGCGTGCTCAGCGCCCTGGTCCAGGAGGGACTGACCGACGTCGTCGCGGCCGTGCCGGTCCTGCGCAGGGACAAGCCGGAGGACGAGACTCTGCTGACCGCGCTCGCGACCCTGCACGTCCACGGCGTGCGCGCGGACTGGCGGACCGTCCTGCGCGGCGCGCACGCCGTGGACCTGCCCACCGCCGCGTTCCAGCGCACCCGCTACTGGCTCGGTGCCACGACGGCGCCCGGCGCCCCGGCGACCGCGGCGTCCGCGGCGCCAGCCGCCGACCCGCTGTGGCAGGCGTTCGAGCGCGCGGACGTCGACACTCTCGCCGACCTGCTCGACCTCGACCGCGCCCACCTCGACGTCGTCGTCCCCGCGCTCTCGGCGTGGCGATCGCGGCACGACGAGCAGACCGCCGTGGACGCCCTGCGCTACCGGGTCCGCTGGCAGGCGGCCGACGCCGCGGTGTCCCCACCGCTGCGTGGCACCTGGCTCGCGGTCACCTCGGGCACCGGGCAGCGCTGGACCGGCGAGGCGCTGGCGGGTCTCGCCGAGGACGGCGCGACCGTCGTGGAACTCCGCGTCCCCGGCGACGCGACCCGAGCCGGGATCGCCGGGCTCATCGACACCGCCATGGCCGGGCACCCGTTCGTCGACGGCGTCGTGTCCCTGCTGGCACTGGACGAGCGCCCGCACCCGGCCGCCGCCTCGGTGGCCACCGGCGCGGCGGCGACGCTGCTGCTCGCACAGGCGATGGGCGACCTGGACGTCGACGTGCCGCTGTGGTGCCTGACCCGGCGCGGCGTCTCCATCGGCCACGGCGACCGGCTGGCAGGCCCGAACCAGGCCCAGGTCTGGGGCCTCGGCCGGGTCGTCGGTCTGGAGTGGCCGGACCGCTGGGGCGGCTTGGTCGACCTGCCGGACGACCTCGACGCCCCGACGCTGGCCCGGCTGCGCGGCATCCTCGCGGGCGCCATCGACGACGAGGCCTTCGCGGTCCGGCCCGCCGGCGTGTTCGTCCGCAGGCTCACCCCGGCCCCGGCGGGCCCGCCCGCCCCGTGGCGGCCGACCGGCACGGTGCTCGTCACCGGCGGCACCGGCGCCCTCGGTGCCCACGTCGCCCGCTACGCCGCCGGGTCGGGCGCGCAGCGCCTGGTGCTGACCAGCAGGCGCGGTCTCGCCGCCCCCGGCGCCGCCGAACTGGCCGAGGAGCTGACCGCCCTGGGCGCCGAGGTGGTCGTCGCCGAGTGCGACATCGCCGACCGCGCCGCCGTGGCCAGGGTGCTGGACGAGATCGCGGCCGACGGCCCGGCGCTGACCGCCGTGCTGCACGCCGCGGGAGTCGGTCAGCTCACCCCACTGGGCCAGGTCGACCTGGCCGAGTTCGCCGCCGTCGCCGACCCGAAGGTGGCCGGCGCCCGGCACCTCGACGAACTGCTCGGCGACACCCCGCTGGACGCGTTCGTGCTGTTCTCGTCCATCTCCGGAGTGTGGGGCAGCGCGGGCCAGCCCGCCTACGCCGCCGCCAACGCCCACCTCGACGCCCTTGCCGAGCACCGGGCCGCCCGTGGCCTGGCAGCCACCTCGATCGCCTGGGGTCCGTGGGCGCAGGGCGGCATGGCCGACGGGGCCAGCGCCCTGCTGCGCCGCCAGGGCCTGCGCCCGATGGCCGCCGACCGGGCGGTCACGGCACTGAGCCAGGCCATCGCCCGCCGCGACACCACGGTCGTCGTGTCCGATGTGGACTGGACCGTCTTCGCCGACGTCTACACCATGGCCAGCCACCGGCGCATGCTCGACGAGCTGCTCGAGTTCGCGGGCCGGTCCCGCCAGACCGCGCCGGCCGGGACCGCCGTGCTGCGCGAGCGGCTCGACGCCGCGGCGCCCGCCGAACGGCCCGCCCTGCTGCTGGCCGCGGTCCGGGCCGAGGCGGCGACCGTCCTCGGCCACCCCGACACCGCCGCCGTCGAACCCGACCGCGCCTTCCGCGACCTCGGCTTCGACTCGCTGACCGCGGTCGAACTGCGCAACCGCCTGCAGGAGCTGGCCGGGGTCGCGCTGCCGGCCACGGTGGTGTTCGACCACCCGAGCCCCGGCGCACTGGCCGCCGACCTCCTGCGCCGGATGACCGGCGGGGACAGCCCCGATGACACCGGCGACCCGGTCGAGCCGCTGCTCGCCGGCCTCGCCAGGTGGGAGGACGCGCTCGCCGCGGCCGCCGCGCCAGCGGACAAGGCCCGGATCACCCTGCGGCTGCGCAGGATCCTGGCCAATCTCACCGACGCCGACGACGGGCCGCCCCCGGCCCTGTCCAACCTCGACGAGGCGACCGACACCGAGCTGTTCGCCCTCGTCGACCAGGACCTGGGGGTGGCGTGATGGAGCACCCGATGTCTACAGAGGACAAGTTACGCGGCTACCTGAAGCGGGTCGTCGCCGAACTGGACCAGACCCGCAGGAGACTCGCCGACGTCGAGACCCGCGCCCCGGAACCGGTCGCCATCGTCGGCATGAGCTGCCGGCTCCCCGGCGGCGTGCGGTCGCCGGAGGACCTGTGGGGGCTCGTGTCCGCAGGGGCGGACGGGCTCGCCGAGTTCCCCGCCGACCGTGGCTGGGACATGGCCGGGACGAGCTTCGCCAAGGTCGGCGGCTTCGTCTACGACGCCACCGGCTTCGACGCCGCCCTGTTCGGCATCTCGCCCCGCGAGGCACTGGCCATGGACCCCCAGCAGCGCCTGCTGCTCGAAGCGTCATGGGAGACCCTGGAACGGGCCGGGATCGCGCCGGACTCGCTGCGCGGCAGCCGCACCGGCGTGTTCGTCGGCGCGTCGCACTCCGGCTACGGCGCGGGCGTCCCGCTGACCCCCGAGGTCGCGGGCCACGCCGTCACCGGCACCGCGGACAGCGTCCTGTCCGGCCGCGTCTCCTACGTCTTCGGGCTGGAGGGCCCGGCGGTCACCGTCGACACCGCGTGCTCGTCCTCGCTGGTCGCCCTGCACATGGCCGTCTCGGCGCTGCGGGCGGGGGAGTGCTCCTCGGCGCTGGTGGCCGGCGTGACCGTGATGACCACACCCGCCGCGTTCGTGGAGTTCGGCAGGCAGAACGGGCTGGCCGGCGATGGCCGCTGCAAGTCCTTCGCCGCCGCCGCCGACGGCACCGGCTGGGCCGAGGGCGTCGCCGTCCTGCTGGTCGAGCGGCTGCGCGACGCCCGCAGGCTCGGGCACGACGTGCTCGCGGTCGTGCGCGGCTCCGCGGTCAACTCCGACGGCGCTTCCAACGGCCTCACCGCCCCCAACCGCCAGTCCCAGCAACGGGTCCTGCGGGCCGCACTGGCCGACGCCCGCCTCACCCCGTCCGATGTGGACGTCGTGGAGGCACACGGCACCGGCACCCGGCTCGGCGACCCGATCGAGGCACAGGCCCTGCTCGCCACCTACGGCCAGGACCGGACGACGCCGCTGCTGCTGGGGTCGCTGAAGTCCAACATCGGCCACACGCAGGCCGCGTCCGGCCTCGCGGGCGTGATCAAGACCGTCCTCGCCCTCAACCACGAGCAGGTGCCCGCCACCCTGCACGTCGACGCCCCGACCCCGCTGGTCGACTGGTCAGCGGGTGCGGTGGAGCTGCTCACCGAGGCCAGGCCGTGGCCGGCGGGGGAGACCCCGCGCCGGGGCGGCGTGTCGTCCTTCGGCATCAGCGGCACCAACGCCCACGTCATCGTCGAGGAGCCACCTGGCCACCCCGCAGGGCGGGCGCCGAGGGCCTCCTCGCCCGGCGCCGTGCCGTTCGTGGTGTCCGGCCGTACCCCGGACGCCCTGCGCGCCCAGGCCGGCCGGCTGCGGCGGCATGTCGCCGCGCAGCAGGCGACCGACCTGGTCGACACCGGCTTCTCCCTGGCCACCACCCGCGCCGCGCTGCCGCACCGGGCCGTGGTCGTCGCGGCCGACCGGGACGCCCTGCTGCGCGGCCTGGCGGAGGTCGCCGCCGCGGCGCCGGGCCCGGCCGCCGCGCCCGGTGGGCCCGCGTTCCTGTTCTCCGGTCAGGGTGCCCAGCGCGCCGGGATGGGCCGTGAGCTGTACGCGGCGTTCCCGGTGTTCGCCGCCGCCATGGACGAGGTGACCTGCGCGTTCGCCGCCCTGTCGGTCGCGCTGCCGTTCGACGACGCCGTCCTGTTGCGCCGCACCGACTGTGCCCAGGCGACCCTGTTCGCCCTCGAGGTCGCCCTGTTCCGGCTGCTGGAGTCCTGGGGGATCGTGCCCGGTCACGTGGTCGGGCACTCCGTCGGCGAGATCGCCGCGGCCCACTGCGCCGGTGTCCTGTCCCTCGACGACGCCTGCGCGCTCGTCGCCGCCAGGGGCCGGCTCATGCAGGGCCTGCCCGGCGGCGGGGCCATGCTCGCCGTCGAGGCGGTCGAAGCGGACGTGCCGTCCACCGTCGACATCGCCGCGGTCAACAGCCCGACCTCGCTCGTGGTGTCCGGCCCCGCCGCCGAGATCGCCGAGCTGGAGCGGGTCTGGCGGGCCGAGGGCCGCCGGGTCACGCCGCTGACGGTCTCCCACGCCTTCCACTCCCGGCTGATGGACCCGGTGCTCGACGAGTTCGCCACCATCGCACGTGGCATCGACTTCCGGCCCCCGCTCCTGCCGATCCCCGGCGAGGTCACCGACCCCGACCACTGGGTCCGCCGGCTGCGCGACACGGTCCGCTTCGGTGACGAGGTCGAGCGCCTGCGCGCCGGCGGCGTCACCACCTTCCTGGAGCTGGGCCCCGACGCCGCCCTCACCGCGCACGTCGACGAGGCGCTTGCGCTGCTGCGCAGGCGCCGCCCCGAGGTCGAGTCCCTGCTGAGCGCCGTCGGCCAGGCGTGGGCGCGCGGCGTGGCCGTCGACTGGGCCGCCGTCTTCGCGCCATGGGGCGCCGCCCGCACCACCCTGCCCACCTACGTGTTCCAGCGGTCCCCCTACTGGCTCAGTTTCGATCCGGACTGGGCCCCGCCCACCAGGGACACCGGCTTCTGGGCCGCCGTCGAGGCGGGCGACACCGCCGCCGTCGCGGGTGCGCTGGACCTCCCCGACACCGACGCGCTCGACACCGTTCTGCCCGCACTCGCCCGCTGGCGCGCCGACCGCGCCGCCGACGACGACGTCGCCGGACTGCGGTACCGGGTGCGCTGGGAGCCCGTCACCGGGGCCGGCCCCGCCCGCCCAGGGGGCCGCTGGCTCGTTCTCGACAACCCCGGCCTCGCCGCCGCCCTGCGGGACCGGGGTGCCGACGTCGTCACCTCCCGCGCCGACCTCGGCCGTCCCGTCGACGGCGTCGTGTCCACTGTGGACGACGTGCGCCAGATGGCGGCGCTGCTGCGCGACCTCGCCGAGTGCGGCGTCGGCGCCCCGCTGTGGTGCGTCACCGGCGGTGCGGTCTCCATCGGCGACTCCGACCCGCTGCGGGCCCCCGGCCAGGCCCCCGTCTGGGGCTTCGGCCGCGCCGCCGCCCTGGAGGCCCCGCACCGCTGGGGCGGCCTGATCGACCTTCCCGGCCCGCTCGACGCCCGCACCGCCGACCTGCTCGCCGCCGTTCTCGGCGGCAGCGAGGACGAGGTCGCGCTGCGACCGGCCGGCGCGTTCGTCCGCAGGCTCGTCCCGGCCGGGCCCGCCATCGACCGCTGGCGACCGCGCGGCACGGTCCTGGTCACCGGCGGCACCGGCGCGCTCGGCGCCCGCGTCGCCGACTGGCTGGCCCGCAGCGGTGCGGGGCACCTCGTCCTGGTCAGCCGCAGCGGCCCCGACGCGCCCGGCGCGGCGGACCTCGCGGACCGGCTGCGCACCGCGGGGGTGACCGTCACGGTCGCCGCCTGCGACGTCACCGACCGGGCCGCGCTCGCCGCCGTCGTCGATGCCGCGGGCCCGCTGACCGCCGTCGTCCACGCCGCGGGCATCGCCGACGGCACCGGGCTGGACGACCTCACCGACGAGCGGCTGGCCGGTGTGCTCGCCCCCAAGCTCGACGGCGCCCGCCACCTCGACGCGCTGACCGCCGACCACCCCCTTGAGGCGTTCGTCCTGTTCTCCTCGGCCGCGGGCGTCTGGGGCGGCTCCGGCCAGTCCGCCCACGCCGCCGCCTGCGCGGGCCTCGACGCCCTCGCCGCCGACCGCCGCGCCCGCGGCAGGACCGCCACCGCGCTCGCCTGGGGCCCGTGGGCCGAGCCGTCCGGCCTGTCCGGCGGTGCCGCCGAGCGCCTCGCCCGCACCGGCCTGCCCGCCATGGACCCGGACCGCGCCCTCACCGCCCTCGCGGTGGCCGTCGCGTCCCCGGCCGACTGCGTCGTCGCCGACATCGAGTGGGACCGCTTCCTCCCCGCCGTGACCGGCGCCCGCCCCCGGCCCCTCTTCGACGCCATCCCGCGCGCGGCGGCGGAACCGGCACCCACACCGCGCCCGGCCGCCGACCTGGCCGAACTGGTGCGGTCCGAGGCCGCGGCCGTGCTCGGTCACGCCGACGCCGCCGCGGTCGGTCTCGCCGACGGGTTCCTCGAACTCGGCTTCGACTCCCTGACCACCCTGGAGTTCCGCGACCGGCTGCGCGCGGCCACCGGCGTCCGCCTGCCCGCCAACCTGATCTTCACCCACTCCACCGTCGGCGCGCTCGTCGAGCACCTCCGCACCACCCGCGGCGGCGGGGCGACCGGAGCCGCAGCGGTGCTCGGCGTCTCACCGGAGGACCGCGACCCGGTCGGCCTGCTCAACTCCCTCTACAAGGTCGCCGTCGCGGACCGCAAGGTCACCGAGTTCCTGGAGTTCCTCGGCGACGCCGCCGGGTTCCGCCCGGCCGCCGACACCCCCGGTGCCGTCGGCGCGGTCCCCGGCGCGACCCGTCTCGCGGCAGGCCCGGCCGAGCCGGTCCTCATCGGCTGCAGCGGCATGACCGCCATCGGCGGGCCGCACGAGTTCGCCAGGGTCGCCGCCCCGCTGCGGGGCATCCGCGAGGTCGCCGCCGTCCCGTTGCCCGGCTACGGCCGGGGCGAGCGGCTGCCCGCCACCATGGACATCGCCCTCGACTGGCTGGCCGAGGCCGTACTGACCCACGCCGCGGGGCGCAAGTTCGTCCTCTTCGGACACTCGGCGGGCGCGATCGTTGCCCACGCACTCACCCGCCGCCTGGAAGCCGATGGCGCCTGCCCGGCCGGGCTCGTGCTCGGCGACCTGTACCTGCCCGGTGACACGACGATGTCGGGCTGGGACAACGAACTGTCCGAGGGTGCGTTCGCCCGTGAGGACGAGTACGTGCCCATGGACGACCTGCGCCTCACCGCGATGGCCTGGTACGCCCGCATCTTCTGGCGCTGGCAGCCGGAGACCGTCGAGGCCCCGACGCTGCTGGTCCGCGCCAGCGAGCCGCTCGGCCCCGTCCAGGAGGGGCAGCACTGGCAGAGCTCCTGGACCGGCGCCGAGTCCGTTGTGGACGTCGCGGGCAACCACTTCTCGATGGTGGGCGACCACGCCCCGGCCACCGCGCTGGCCGTCGACTCCTGGATCCGCAAGACCCTCTGACCCGGGCCAAGCCCCGAAACCGCACCGAGGAAAGGAAACACCCCATGAATGAGGTTCTGGCCCGCGCCGTCGGCGTCACCCGCCGCTACGGCGACGTGACCGCCGTCGACGACGTGAGCATCGAGATTCCCGCCGGGCAGGTGCTCGGCCTGCTCGGCCCCAACGGGGCGGGCAAGTCCACGATCGTCAACATGTTCGTCGGCCTGCGCCGCCCGACCGAGGGCCGGGTCGAGCTGTTCGGCCACAACCCCCGCGACGTCGTCGCCCGCAGGCGCATGGGGGTCACCCCGCAGGAGACCGGCCTGCCCCAGACGGTCCGCGTCGGCGAGGCCGTCGACTTCGTCGCCTCGCACTTCCCGGACCCGATCGACACGGACGAACTGCTCGCCCGTTTCGCACTGACCGACGTCGTCCGCAGGCAGACCGGCGGCCTCTCCGGCGGCCAGATGCGCAGGCTCGCGGTCGCGCTGGCCTTCGTCGGCAAGCCCGACCTGGTGTTCCTCGACGAGCCGACCACCGGTCTCGACGTCGAGGGCAGGCACACCCTGTGGGCGGGCATCCGCGAGTTCAACGCCGGGGGCGGCACCGTCGTGCTCACCAGCCACTACCTGGACGAGGTCGAGCAGCTCGCCGAACGCGTCGTGATCATCGACCGCGGCCGGGTCGTCGCCGACGACAGCGTCGAGGCCCTGCGCAGGCTCACCGGCCTGCAACGCGTCAGCGTCTCCATCCCGGAGGTCCCGCCGCTGCCCGGCGTCGAGGGCGTCGAGCACGCGGGTGACCGCACCCACCTGGTGACCCACGACGCCGACCAGCTGGTGCGCGACCTCGTGCGCTCCGGCATCCCCTTCAGCGGTCTGGAGATCCACGCCGGCTCGCTGGAGGACGCCTTCCTCGCCCTGACCGCCAAGACCCCCGCCGTCTGACCACCCCAACGGAGTCCGCCGCCATGAAATCGATCATCGTCTACTCCCGGTTCCAGCTCCTCCAAGCGATGCGCATCCCGATGATGTACGTCGCGCTGCTGTTCATGCCCAGCGTCGGCATGGTCCTGTTCGTCATCCCCGCCGTCGGCGACGACCCGGTGGCCGCCAGCATGGCCACCGCGTCGATGTGCCTGTTCGCCGTGCTGACGATCTGCGCAGCCCAGTACGCCATGGACATCTCCATCGGCCGCACGCAGCCGTGGGGCACCTACGTGCGGACCCTGCCGGGCGGCCCGCTGCCCAAGATCGTGAGCATGCTGGCGTTCAGCACGGTGCTCGTGGTGTTCTCCTGTGTCCCGCTGATCGCGCTCGCCGGCGTCACCACCTCGGCGAGCGTGTCCGTCGAGGGCCTGGTGCTCGGCTTCGGCGCGCTGCTGCTGTCGGTCGTCCCCTTCGGACTTTTCATGACCGCCGTCGGCTACTCCGTGACCCCCATGGCGATCGGCCCGGTGACCTCCCTGGTCCCGATCCTGATGGCCTTCGTCGGCGGCTACTTCACCAACCCCAACGCGACCGAGGGCCTGCTGGCCACGCTCACCCAGTTCCTGCCCACCCGCGGCCCGGCCGAGCTGGTGTGGGCCGCGGTCGGCGGCTACTCGGTGAACGTGATCTCGATGGTGTCGTTCGTGGTGTGGACCGCGGTCTTCGCGGCCTGGGCCTACCGCGCCTACCGCAACGACGAGGGCAAGCGGTACGCCTGATCCGAGGAGGGCAGTGCCGGTGAGCAGCCACATCATCGTCGTCAACAACCCGGGGCTTGGCCACGTCCTGCCCACCATCGACACGGTCGCCGAACTGGTTCGCCGGGGGAACCGGGTCACCTACACCGCCACCGGCGCGGCGGCCGGGCTCGCGGCCGCCGCCGGGGCGGAGGTCCTGGAGTTCGAGTCCGTCCTGGCCGGGGTCGACCTGGCCGCCGTGGACACCGCGGGCGAGTCGCACCGGCTGCTCCCGCTGCAGGTGCGCGAGAGCGAGGCGATCCTGCGCGCCGTCACCGCCCGCTTCGGCGCGCATTCGCCGGACCGCCCGGACCTGGTCGCCTACGACACGACCGTCTACCACGCGGGCCGCATCCTGGCCCGCGAGTGGGGGGTGCCCGCCGTCGCGCTCTGCGCGACGTTGTCCTCCAACGAGCACTTCTCGTTGGTGGACAGGTTCGTGGCGGTCACCGGCACGGGCCTGCCCCGCAACCACCCCGCCCTGCGTGAGTTCGGCACCCGGCTGCTGCGCCTGCTGGCCGCGCACGGGCAGGGCGACCAGACCATCGAGCAGTTCGTCGGCCGGCAGGAAGGTCTGCACCTCGGTTTCTACCCCAGGTCCTTCCAGTACGCGGGCGACACCTTCGACGAGCGGCACGTGTTCGTCGGCCCGCACCTGGGCGTCCCACCCGCCGACCCGTGGACCCCGCCGCCCGGCGACCGCCCGCTGCTGGTGGTCTCGCTCGGCACCAGCGTCCACCGCAAACCCGGCTTCTTCCGCACCTGTGCCGAGGCGCTGGGGGAGTTGCCGTACCGGGTCCTCATGACCGTCCCGGACGGACTGGACGGGCCGCTGCCCGCCAACGTGGCGACCCACCGCTGGCTGCCGCTCGCCGAGGTGCTGGCACACGCCGCCGGGTTCGTCTGCCACGGCGGACTGGGCAGCGTCATGACCGCGCTCGCGAACGGGGTGCCGGTGGTCGTCGTCGCCGACGGGCCGGAGCGGCTGGTCAACGCCGCGCGGGTCGAGGAGCTGGGCCTCGGGCGGTCCGTGCCCGAGGCGCGGCTGACCGCGCACCGGCTGCGTGGCGCCGTCCTGGAGGCCGTGACCGACCCGTTCGTGCGCGAGGCGGCCGAGGCGATGCGCGACGACATCCGCGACGCGGGCGGCGGGTCGCGCGCCGCCGACGCGGTCGAGGGCTACCTGAAGGTCGCGGGTGACCGCGCGAGGGAGGACAGATGAACGGAGCTTGCGGAGTGGATCAGACGACGCTGAGCGGAGCTTGCGGAGTGGATCAGGCAACGCTGGGCGACCGCGAGCGGCTCCCCGGAGCCTGCGAGGGGGAGTCGTGAGCCACATCGTCATCGCGGGTTGCGTCGGCGTCGGGCACGCGATCCCGACCCTGGAGACCATCGCCGAGCTGGTGGCCAGGGGACACCGGGTCACCTGTGTGACCGTCCCCGTCGCGGCCGCGACGCTGGCCTCGACCGGTGCGCACGTCATCCCGATCGACTCCGTGCTCGCCGGGGTCGACCTCACCGTCATGGACACCGTGGAGGAGATGGACCGGCTCATGGTCCTCGGTGTCGAGGAGGACCGGCGGTTCATCGCGGCCGCGGAGGACTACGCGGAGCGGGAGGGCCGTCCCGACCTGCTCGTCTTCGACGCCACCCGGTTCGCCGTCGGGCGGATCCTCGGCGTCAAGTGGGGGGTGCCGACCGCGGCGTTCTGCACCGTCCAGCTGTCCAACGAGCACTTCTCGTTCCAGGAGCGGGTCGACGCCAAGCGCGGCGCGCTGCCCAAGCGCCGCCCCCACGTCGCGCGGGCGCTGCGCGGGCTGGTGTCGTTGATGGCCGAGCACGGGCAGAGCCACCGCACGCTGGACGAGTTCTACCGCGTACAGGAAGGGCTCTACGTCGCCTTCTACCCGAGGGAGTTCCAGTTCGCGGGGGAGACCTTCGACGACCGGTACGCGTTCGTGGGGCCCAACCTCACCCTCGGCACCGACCCGGGGGACTGGCGGCCGCCTGCCGACGGCCGCCGGGTGGTGATGGTGTCGCTCGGCACCAGCGTGTTCCGCAACCCGGGGTTGTTCCGCACCTGTGTCGACGCGTTCCGCGACAGCGACTGGCAGGTCGTCCTGCACGCGCACAAGGGTCTCGACCTCGATGCGGTCGGTGAGCTGCCGCCCAACGTCGAGGTGCACGGCTGGCTTCCGCAGCTGGCGGTGCTGGAGCACACCGACGTCCTGGTCTGTCACGGCGGGCTGGGCACGTTGATGGCCGCGTTCGCCAGGAGCACCCCGGTCGTCGTGGTGCCGAACGCGGGCGAGCAGATGGTCAACGGGGACCGGGTGGTCGAACTGGGTCTTGGCGAGATGTTCTCCCAACGGGAGGTCACCGCGGCGGGCCTGCGTGCCTCGGTGGACGAACTGCACGCCGACGGGGGAGTCCGGGCCCGCGTCGAGGCCATGAGCGGCGCGATCCGGCGCGCCGGGGGCGGGGCGCACGGCGCCGACGTCGTCGAGGAGTACCTCAAGCGGTCCGCCGACCGGCCGGACCGGACACCGGGAGACGGGAACGGACATGGTTGAGACCCGCACACGCGTCGCCGTGCTGGGTGCCTCCGGCTTCATCGGCACCGCCGTCAGCCGCGCGCTCGCGCGGCGGCCGATCCGGCTGCGGCTGGTGTCACGACGGCCGCCACCCGTCCCCTACGACCCGGTCGCCGACGTCGAGATCCGCAGCGCCGACCTCACCCGGCCCGGCGCGCTGGCAGCCGCGGTCTCCGACGCCGACGTCGTCATCCACCTCGCCGCCCACTCCTGGCGGGCCGCCGACGAGGCCACCGTGGGCGAACGCGTCAACGTCGGCCTGGTCCGCGACCTCGTGTCCGTCTGCCGTGCCGGCCGCGGCAACCCGTTCGTGGTGTTCGCGGGCACCGGCCTCAACGGCGACGACCACATCGACCGCGTGCCGAGCGGCCCGCGCAGTGCCTACTGCACGCAGAAGCTCACCGCGGAGCGGACGCTGGAGCTGGCCACCCGCGACGGCGTGCTGCGCGCGGTGACGCTGCGCCTGCCGCCGGTCTTCGGCTACGAGCCGGGCACCCGCCCCAACATCGTGGAGACCATGGCCCGCAAGGCGCTCGACGGCGACGACCTGACCCTGTGGAACGACGGCACCGTCCGCCGCGACCTCGTGCACGTCGACGACGTCACCGCCGCCTTCATGGACACCCTGGACCACCTGGACGCCCTCACCGGCACCTACTGGCCCGTCGGCACCGGTCGCGGCGCCCCCCTCGGCAAGGTGTTCGCCGAGATCGCCCAGGTCGTCGCCGATCTCACCGATCAGCCCGCGGTCGCGGTCACCTGCGTGCCGCCACCGGCCAACTCGCTGTCCACCGACCGGCTCGACGTCGACATCGACCCGGCCCGTTTCCACGCGGTCACCGGCTGGCGGCCCCGGCTGTCCCTGCGCGACGGCGTGATCAGCACCGTCGCCGCCCTCACCGGCGAGCTGGTGGAGACGGCAGGTGCCCGGTGAGCCACATCGCGTACTTCAACAACTCCGGCTACGGCCACGTCATCCCGACGCTCGGGGTGGTCTCGGAGCTGGTCGACCGCGGCCACCGCGTCACCTACGTCACCGGTGACCGGCTCGTCGACACCGTCGCCGCGACCGGTGCCCGCGTGCTCGGCTACGACTCGCAACTCGTGCACGTCGATCTGTCCGAGATGGTCGACGCCGACGCGACCTCGCGGATGCCCGGCATCTACCTGCAGGAGACCGTCGACATCCTGGCCGCCGCCGAACCGGTGCTGGAGCTGGACCGCCCCGACCTGATCGCCTTCGACATGACCGTCTACCACGCGGGCCGCATCCTGGCCCGCAAGTGGGACGTGCCTGCCGCCGAGTGCTTCCCGTGCCTGGCGTCGAACAAGCACTTCTCGTTCCTCGACGCCATGCTCGGCACGATGACGGACAAGGGCAGCTGGGGCCACCCCGCGCTGCGCGCGTTCTTCACGAGGCTGAACGGTGTCCTGGCCGACCACGGCCAGTCCGACCGCACCGTCGAGGAGGTCATGGGCCAGGTGGACGACCTGAACCTGGTCTTCCACCCGCGCCGGTTCCAGCCCGCCGGCGGCTCCTTCGACGACCGGTTCACCTTCATGGGCCCGTGCCTGGAGTACACCGAGCGCGCCGAGGCGCCGTGGCGCCCGCCGGAGGGCGCGGGCCCGGTCGTGCTGATCTCGCTGGGCACCAGTGTGAACCGGCAGCCGGAGTTCTTCCGGATGTGCGTGGACACCTTCGCGGGCACCCCGTGGCACGTCGTCCTCGCGGTGCACAACGCCGTCGACCCGGCCGGCCTCGCGCCCCTGCCACCCAACATCGAGGCGCACTCGTGGATCCCGCACCTTTCGGTGCTCTCCCACGCCGCCGTGTTCGTGTCCCACGGCGGCCTCGGCAGCATCATGGGCGGGCTGGGACAGGGTGTGCCGCTCGTGCTCGTGCCGTCCTCGCCGGAGCACAAGGTCAACGCGCACCGGGTCGCGGAACTCGGCCTCGGTCGTGTCGTGCGCCAGGAGGCGCTCACTCCGCAGCGGCTGCTGGCCGCGGTCGGCGATGTCGCGGCCGACCCGCTCACCACCAAGCGCGTCACGCGCATGCGGGACGAGATCCGGCAGGCGGGCGGTCCCGCCGCGGCGGCCGACGCGATCGAGCGGCGCATCGCCGCCCACCGGCGCGTGGCCGCCGTCGGGTGAGGAGCGCCCGGTTCACCGGGACAGGCGCAGCGGCAGCTCTTCCAGCATGCGGAGGTTGAAGTGCTCACGGTAACGCGGCTCGTCCACCGCCAGCTCGATCTTGGGGTAGCGCGCCAGCAGCGTCCCGAACACCCCGCCCGCCTCGACCTGGGCCAGCATCTTGCCGATGCAGTGGTGCGGCCCGGCGCTGAACGCCAGCGAGCGCACCCCGGTGCGGCGGAGGTCGAGGCGGTCGGGGTCGGGGTAGCGCTCCGGGTCGCGGCCGACGGCGTCGAACGCGACGAACACCGCCTCACCCGCGGGGATCTCCTTGCCGCCGATCTCGACGTCGTCGGTGAGGACCCGGCAGGCGAACCGCGCCGAGGGATCGAACCGGGACAGCTCCTCGACGGCGGTGTTCATCAGCGACGGGTCCGCGCGCAGCGCATCCAGCGCGCCGGGGTCCCGCAGCAGGGCGAGCATGCCGTTGCCGATGAGGTTGGCGGTCGTCTCGTGGCCCGCGTTGTAGACCAGGCCCACGTTGGCCGCGATCTCCTCCTCGGTGAATCCGGCGTCGGATCGGGCCATGAGCGAGACCAGGTTGTCCTCGGGGCCAGTCACCGTGTCGACGTCGGCCAGCATGCCCGCGGTGTAGGCGCGGATCCTGGGCTCGGCCTTGTTCATCGCGATGAGGCGGCGCGGGGTCACCGTGCGGTCGATGACGTGGCCCATCGACTCGCTCCACACCCGCAGCGCCTCGCGGTCGGGTTCCGGCACGCCGATCAGCTCGCTGACCACCGCGATGGGCACCGGGAACGCCAGCGTGGACATCAGGTCCACCTCGCGTGCGTCGTCGACCCCGGCCAGCAGCCGGTCGACGATCTCCGGTACCCGGGTCCGCATCCGCTCGATCACCTTGGGCGTGAACAGCTTCCCGACCACCCGCCGCAGCCGTCTGTGCGCAGGCCCGTCCTGCATCAGCAGCCACTTGCTCGCCGCCCGCACCACCGGGCTCGTCGGCCCGCCGCGGGCGCGCGCCCAGTTGGGGTTGGCTGGGAAGTCGCTGGACGCCGCGGGTGACTTGAGGAGGGCCTCGGCGTCCTCGTAGCGGAACAGCATCCAGTAGCCGTGCGGGGTCCGGTGGACCGGGTCGGTCTCCCGGAACCGCCGGTAGTAGGCGAACCGGTCGGCCCGCAGCCCGGGGTCCCCGAAATCGAAGTGCTCGCTCATGCCGCCCCCGTTGGAGGAATAACGCAGACGCAGCCGAGGATGTATTCCGAAGTCATCGCCGGTCAACTCCTATTCGTTTTCCGGGGGGTGCGTTGTCCGATCACCCCTGTGGCTCCCCGGACTGGCCGCCGGTAACCCCTGTCGCCCACTATGAGACGAATATCGCTTCGGTGTCCGGAGTGTTTCCGGGCAAGATTTATTTCTGACAACATCGTAGGTACGTGATTCTTTCCCATGAATCGGAGGAAATTGTGAAGTCCGTTTCCCGTGTCCTGTCCGCCGTCGTCGCCACCACCGCGGCCGGCCTGATCGCGGTGGTCGCCCCGGCCGCCGCCACCGCGGCCCCGGCACCCGGGATGTCCGCGGCCGAGTCCTTCTGCACCGCGAGCACGTCCGGCAACACGGTGTCGGGCAACTGCACCATCGACACCTTCCTCGGCCAGTTCGGCGCCACCTTCACCGGCACGGTCCAGACCAACGGCCATGGCTCTGGTGCGATCACGATGAAGGCGGGTTTCCTCGGCAACCGCACCGGCACCTGGACCGGCGGCCCGTTCCTGAGCGGCCAGACCGCCACCATCACCTACTCCATCCCGAGCCCGGTCGGCGCGTTCACCGGTTCACTGGAGGTCGACGTCCTCTAACCCGGAGCCCTGCCCCGCTGGCCTGCCCGGCTGCCGAGCGGTAGCCGGGCAGGAGCGGGGCAGGGACGCTCCCGGACGACAGGCGGTCAGCGGAACCCGCCGCCCGTCTTCCTGCCGAGCCTTCCCTTGGCCACCAACTCGGCCAGTTGTCGCGCGGCGAGGAAGTCCGGTTCGGGGAAGGCCAGGTGCAGCCTGCGCAGGATGGCGAGCGACACGTCCAGGCCGACCACGTCGAGCAGTGCGAACGGGCCAAGGGGATAGCCGAACTCGGTCGTGACCGCGGTGTCGACGGCCTCGGGGTCGGCACCGTCGCCGAGTAGTGCGACGGCCCGGTTCAGGTAGGCGAACAGCAGGTAGTTGACGATGAACCCGGTCCGGTCGCCGCATTCGACACCGGTCTTGCCCAAGCGCGTGCAGAGCGCCCGTGCCGTGGCCACGACGTCGGCCGCGGTCGCTTCGGTCCGTGCCACCTCGACCAGCCGCATCGCAGGCGCAGGGTTGAAGAAGTGCAGTCCCACCACGTCCCGTGGCCTGCCCGACGCGGCGGCGCACTCGGCCACCGGCAGACTCGACGTGGTCGTCGCCAGCACCGCCCCAGGTGCGCAGATCCGCCCGAGGCCGGCGAACAGTTCCCGCTTGACCGCCATGTCCTCGACCACCGCCTCCACGACCAGGTCGACGTCGGCCAGCGCGTCGCGCTCCCCGGCCGGGGTCAGCAGACCCAGCGCCCGGTCGCGCTCCGCCTCGGCCATCCTCCCCCTGCCGACCGACCGCTCCATCGACGCCGCGATCTTCGCCACGGCCTGCCCGGCCCGCCGCTGGTCCCGCCCCACGAGCACGACCGGCAGGCCCGCGGTCACCGCCACCTCGGCGATCCCACGCGCCATGGTCCCGGTCCCGGCCACGCCGGCACGGTCGATCCGCCGTGCCGTGGCCGTTCCGGTGACGGGCGTGCCGACCGGCCTCCGGTCGACACGCGCGAGATCCGCGAACGACGGCGAAGGCGCGAACGACGGGTCGCCGGTGGCGCTGTGCATGCGTGCCAGCACCCCGCGCACGACAGCCGCCCCGATCATGTCGATCATCGCGAAAGGCCCGGACGGCAGCCCGCACCCCAACCGCATCGCGGTGTCGATGTCCGACGCCGAGGCGTACCCGGTCTCCAGCAACCGCACGGCCCGGTTGAGGTAAGCGAACACCAGCGCGGCAGCGGGCCCTTCCGCCGCCACGCCGATCGGTATGTCGGGGGAGTAGCCAAGTTCGACGGCCATAGCCTCGATCTCCTCCAGTAGGAGTCCATGTGAACCAGTGGATTCACGATCGACCTGCCGCACCCACCGCCGTGCGGGGTCCTCCCCTGCACCGTAAGGACCCCCGGCAACCCCCGGTAACCCTTAGCTCCCCCTAGGCACCTGGCCAGAAGCCCTGGCCGAATCTCGGGCGAATGAACGGTGGGGGCGCGGGACTACTTATCATCGGCGGATGCGCCTGCTCGCCGTCGCACTGGTCGCGACCGTCCTCAGTGGCTGCACGAGTCCTTCCGGCTCCGGCCCCGAGACCGTGGGCGGGCCGGATGTCGAAGCGGTGACCGCGGCGCTGCGCGAACTGGATCCGTGTGCGCTGCTGCCGGACGCCGACGCCCCCGTGCGGACCGGCCCCTTCGCATGCCGCGTTGGGGACGACCCGGCGCTGACCGTGACGCTCGGCGTGTGGCTGGACCCCGACGTGCCGCGCGAGGTCATCGCGCTGGGCGGCGTGCGTGCGGTCAGCACGTCGAGCGATCGTCACTGCGCCACGACGCTGCTCACCGGCGCCGATCTCGGCATCGCGTTCGCCGCGGACACCGCCAGGACCGGTCTCGGCGGCTCGCTCTGCGCACTGGCCGAGGACGGGGCCATCGCGGCGGTCGATCTGCTGGAGAAGCCCGAGAGACTGGCCGCGTCGGGGCCGCGGCAGGACGCGTGCGAACTGTTGCGGCGAGCGGGCCGCGACGCGGGCATCGACGTCACCGAGGACACCGAACTGCGGTTCGGGCCGAACGCCGGCACCGGGCTCGGGCTGTGTCAGGCCCGCCAAGCGGTCGACGGCGGGTGGCGCACCCGGTTTTCGGCGCGGATCACCCACACCAGGTTCGGCTCGATCTCCAACGAGCGACCGGACGTCCTGGACGGTCGTGACGTACGGGTCTACGACACGGGCGATGGCTGTGAGTACGGATGGCGGGTACGCGAGTCCGGTGAAACCGCCCCGTACGCGGACACGGTGATCCAACTGCGCGGCGACAGCTGCGAGGAAGCCGCGAAGCTGGCCTCCGCGCTGATGCCCTCCGACACCGATCCGTCACCGTCGGTCGCGCCGAAGCGCCCGATCGTCCTGCCCGCGTGACAAGTGACGAACAGAGGCCATCTCGGGGATGGCGGGGAGACCCTTTGATGGTGGGCTTGTGTCACCGTCAGGGGTTGCGTTGGCAAGGCCCCGCTTCGCGGTGGGGCGCGTAGCGCCCGGGTTTGGTGCTGTGAAAGGCGCGTAGACGGCAGGAACAGGTGTCCCGAACGACGGGCTTTCACAACATCGCCACCGTCCCGAAAGCGTTGGAATCAATCATCCAGGAGGTGGCCTGGTGGTGATCCGCGTGTTGGTGTGCAGCGTCCACCTCCGCCTTCGGCCCAGTCGCCCGCAGACGTGACGACCGGCCCGCGGTGGCGGTGTTTCTGGTTGGAACGCAAGGTGACCGAACACCGGGATGGGCTTGGTAAGCCGGACAGGCTTCGTGTCTCGCCACATCTCGTTCCCGCCTACCAGTCCGGTAGACGGCCGGCGGCGCGGTCCATGTCGGTGCAGTAGTCGGTTGTGCCGAGTTTTCCTGGCCAGGAGATGCCCGCCCAGAACGCCCGGGTGACCGGGTCGTCCGCGATGCGTGTCGTGGACCAGAGGTATTCGGTCGGTGCGGCGAGTGCCAATGCCGCGGCGATGAGGACGCGGCCGTATCCCCGGCGGGGTATGTCGGTGCGTACGTGTTCGATCACGCCGCGCTTGCACGGTCCGCAGATCGCGAGGTCGACGTCGGCTTGTGTCTCGCCGTCGATCCGGAGCGAGAGCTGGCCGACGCCGCCGCGCAGTGGTGGGGGAGTCCGGACCAGGACCAGGCCGGAGCTGGGTGCGGTGCCGGCGTCGTACTGCCGGGCGGGGTCCACCAGGCACCAGGTGGCCAGCGGGTCGCCGAGTGCGTGGCAGGCGCCGCAGGTGATCGCGGTCAGGCCGTACCGGTGGTGGTAGCCCGACCGCACGGTGGCGATCGCCAGGTTGTGCCCGCGCGGGCACTCGGTGGGGGAGCGGTCGCCGGGCGCGGGCCGGACCGGCACCGCGCGGCCGTACATCCCGCGCTCGAGGTCCCGCCGCTGATCGCTCATGTGTTCGATTATGGGCATGGTGTGTCCACATGCGAAAGACGTGCCTCCGGTGAGAGGGCTCACGGGCGCGCCGCGTGCGTGATGCAGAACGGATGCGTTCCATGCGCCGGTGGAGCGGTCCCTGGGTGAGTGGTCCGCATCGTCTCCGGTCGAATGGGTGCTCGCGCCGGCGGGTGGTCGGAGTCGAATCTTGCGCTGGGTCGGGATTGGGCAGACGTGATTCCGTGGCGGTCTTTGTTGTCGAATTTCTGATGGTGTATGTTGTATGCAGGGCGTATCGGATATCGCGTGTCTGGCTCCGTGTGAAAGTAGGGAAATGGCTCAGAAAGTATTGGTGCGGCTGGTCGACGACCTTGATGGCACCTCTTCCGAGGACGTGTCCACGGTCTCCTTCGGGCTTGACGGCGTGGAGTACGAAATCGATCTCAGCGAGCGGAATGCGGAGAATCTTCGCAAGGAGGTGGCGGAGTACGTCGCCGCGGCGCGTCGTACCGGTGGTCGGCGCCGGCGAGGCACGTCGCCCAACGGCGAGTCGGCCAACCGGGGCGAGGCGGGCGTCATCCGCGAGTGGGCACTTGAGAACGGCTACGAGCTGTCCGCCCGTGGCCGGATGCCGAGCCACGTCGTCGAGGCGTACAACGCGGCCAGGACGGCAGAGGCGCAGCCGGCGAAGCGGAAGACCTCTCGCAAGAAGTAGCGACCCGACTCCCCGGGGGTGTGATTCACGCCCCCGGGACACCGGTCATCCCGTCGCCCTGCCGGTACGTCCGTCCACACCCCCGGGCTGGAGATCCCCCGGGCTGACGGTGACGCGGCGGTGGACGGCATGAGTTCCGGAACACCGGGTAGACGGCCACATGACCATTCCCGACGAGCAGCACGGCACAGCGTCCCCGCCGGACCTCGTGCACAAGGCCCTCGACGACCCATGGGCGGGTGAGCTACCACATGACTGACTCCGCTGAGACCCCGCTGAGCCCCGATCCTCCGCACGCGCCGGGCACACCGCGCCCGGAGGCCCCGGACGTGCCGGAGCCGGACCCCCGGCAGGAGGACCCGCGCGCGCAGGATGCCGAGGAGGAGACCGGCGCGGTGGAACCACCGGACTGAGCAGGGCGCCACGCGAGGACCGGCCGGGGCTCGCGCCTGCGCGGCCCCAGGCCCGGAGCGCGTCGCCGATGTCATCCGGGTGACCGGAATGCCTCGGTCCCTGCGCTGACGCGCAGCGGTTCGAGCTCGGCGCGTTGCCGGTCCGCGCGGTCGATCAGTTCGTCGAAGTCGATCTCGGGCAGTCTCTCGGCAAGACCAGCGAGGTCACGCAGGGTCGTCCACAGTTGTTTCTTGCCGTCGATGCCCATCGCGAGGATCTCCACCTCCTCGAACCTGCTGAGCGGCGAGTAGGTCCGGAGCCTGCCGTTGAGCTTGATCCTGCCCGCCCGTTCGGCGAGCACCGCCAGGCCCGTCTTCACCGGATTGGCGCGGACCCCGAGCCTGCGCATGATGCCGCGGAAGGTGGTGACGTCCTCGGCGATGGCGGTGGCCACCTCCCGCAGCGGCGCACCCGCCGGGCGGTCGCGGTTGCCGTGTGCGCAACGTCGGGCCAGTTCCCGCCACACGATGCCCATGGCCAGTTGGTCGTTCAGGTAGATCCCGAGAAAGCGGTCCATGACTCGTGCGTACCCGGTCGCGGTCCGCGGAACCGCGGTGGTCGAGGCGGTTCGCGGCGCGGATGTGGTCGCGGTTCTCGGCGCCGGTCCGACCGGCCGGCCCGGCCACGACGGGACATCATGACCGCGGGAACACCTGCTCATCGAGCAGGGACGTACCAGAAGTCCGAGAATCACTGAAGCGGCGAAGGTGTCGGTCGGGCCTCGGCGACCGGACCGGCAACACCAGGGGAGGGAGCGACCGCATGCGGTGGAACCGGCGGATGGTGCCACTCTTCGTCGTCTTCTGGCTGGTGCTCTCCGGGCACTACACCACCCTGTTGCTCGTCCTCGGCGCTCTCTCGGTGGCGCTCGTCTGTTGGTTGTCGTGGCGAGCCGGGCTCGTCGAGGGGGAAGGCGCCTCGGTCCCGCTGGCGCTGCGCCTGCCGCGTTACCTCCTGTGGCTCGTCAAGGAGGTTCTGGTCTCGGCGGTGGCCGTCGTGCGGAGGGTGTGGTCGCCCCGCCCGCGGCTGCGGCCGACCGTGGGGGTGACGCCGTCGCCGGACATGTCGGCCCTGTCGCAGGTGATCTACGCGAACTCCATCACCTTCACCCCGGGCACCCTCTCCCTGGACCTGGACGAGGACCAGATCAAGGTGCACGGCCTCGACCCCGCCGACGTCGAGGAGCTCCACTCCGGACGGATGCTGCGCCGGGTGCGGCGGCTGGAGGTGCGCCGGTGATCCTCGCTGTGATGGCGGCGCTGCTGGTGGCCATGGTCCTCGCCCTGGTTCGGGCGTTCGTGGGTCCCGGCCTCTACAACCGCCTCCTGGCCATCAACATGTTCGGCACCAAGACGGTGCTCTTCGTCGTGGTCGCCGGGTTCCTGTTCGGGCGGGCCGAGTTCCTCGACATCGGCATCCTCTACGCGCTCGTCAACTTCGTGGCGGTCGTGGCGGTGCTGCGGCTGACCCACTACGACGAACTGGTGACCGAGCCGAGCGGAGACGAGCGCCGATGACCGTCCTCGACGTCGTGAGCTGGGTGCTGCTGGCCGCCGGTGCCCTGTTCGTCGTCTCCGGCGGGGTGGGCCTGCTGCGCTTCCCGGACTTCTACACCCGCATCCACGCCGCCGGTGTCACGGACTCGGCGGGCGCCGGCCTGATCCTGTTCGGCCTGCTGGCGCAGGCGACCACCTGGGACACGGCGGTGCGACTGCTGGTCATCGCGCTGTTCCTGGCGCTGAGCGGCCCGACCGCGACACACATCCTCGCGCGCGCCGCTCGTCGCGACGGCGTGCCCGTCTGGCGGGAAGGTGACAGGCGGCGCTGATGAGCACCTTCACCACGATCAACCTCGTGTTGCTCGCGATCCTCACCGCCACCGCGGTCGCCATCGCGCGGCTGCGCGCCCTCTACGAGGCCACCATGCTGACCGCGCTGTTCAGCCTGGTCACCGCGAGCCTGTTCGTGCTGCTCGACGCGGTGGACGTGGCGCTGACCGAGGCCGCGGTCGGGGTCGGCATCAGCACCGTGCTGCTGATCGGTGTGCTCGCGCTGACCCGGTCGCGGGAGGCGGTCACACCGCGGCGGCGCAGGCTGCCCGGCGCGGTGGCCGTGGTGCTGGCGGGCGGCACGCTCATCTACGCCGCGCAGGACCTGCCGGAGTTCGGCGCGGCCGACACCCCCGTGCAGACCCACCCGGTCACGGACGTCTACCTCCGTCAGTCCCAGGAGGACATCGGGATCCCCAACACCGTCACCTCGGTGCTGGCGAGCTACCGCGGGCTGGACACGCTCGGCGAGCTGGTCGTCGTGTTCACCGCCGGTGTCGCGGTCCTGCTGCTGCTCGAGCCGATCATGCGGGTCGACGAGGCCAGGCGGCAGACGGTGCTCGACCTGGCCGACTACCGCGTCCTGCGGGTGATCAGCCGGATGCTGATGCCGTTCATCCTGCTGTTCGCGTTGTACGTGCTCTTCCACGGCGACTACGGTCCAGGCGGCGGCTTCCAGGCCGGCGTGATCTTCGCGACGGGGTTCGTGCTGTACGGCCTGGTGTTCGGCATGGACAAGGCCCAGCAGGTGCTCCCGAGGGCAGCGCTGCGGACACTGGTCCCGGTCGGGCTCGTGCTCTACGCCGGCCTCGGTGTGGTCAACATGGTGCTCGGCGGCGCCTTCCTCGACTACGACACCCTCAGTCCCGACGACCCCAAGGCAGGCCAGCACGCCGGCATCCTGCTCGTCGAGACGTCCATCGGCATCACCGTCGCCGCGGTCATGACCTCGATCTTCTTGAGCTTCGGCAACCGGGTGGCAGCACAGCGATGATCGAGTCGCACCACACCTACTGGCTGATCCTCGCGCTGATGATGATCGGGCTCTACGTCGTCATCAGCCACGGCAACCTGGTGAAGAAGCTCATCGGCCTCTCCTTGTTCCAGGTCGGGGTGTTCCTGTTCTTCATCAGCGTCGGCAAGGTCGACGGCGGCAGCGCGCCGATCGTCTCCGAGGAGGTCGAGACCTACTCCCACCCGCTGCCGCAGGTGCTGATCCTGACCGCGATCGTGGTCGGCGTGGCCACCCTCGCCGTGGGCCTGGCCCTGGTGGTGCGCATCTTCGAGTCCTACGGCACGGTCGAAGAGGAAGAGGCACTCGAACGCGACGCCGCCGACCACAACGATCACACCGGCACCGCCCCATGACGGCACAGCTGCCGGCGCTTCAGGTGCTGATCCCGCTGCTCTGCGCACCTTTCTGCGTCCTGCTGCGGTCCCGGACCGTGGCGTGGCTGCTGTTCCTCCTGGCATCCCTCGGCTCCCTCGCCTGTGCGGTCCTGCTGGCCGTGCGGGTGGCCGGGGACGGCACGCTGCGGTACGAGATGGGCGGCTGGCCGGCGCCGTACGGCATCGAGTTCGTGGTCGCCGGGTTCAACACACCGGTACTGCTGCTGGTGTCCCTCATCGCCACGGTCACCGCGGTCTACAGCCGGCGCAGCGTCGCCGCCGAGATCGACGACCGGCGCGCGCCGTTGTTCTACACCTGCCTGTGCCTCACCCTCACCGGGCTGCTCGGCCTGTCCATCACCGGGGACGTGTTCAACGCCTTCGTCTTCCTGGAGGTCAGCTCACTGTCGAGCTACGCGCTGATCGCCATGGGCAGGCGCAGGCGGGCACTGCTCGCCGGCTTCCGCTACCTGGTGATCGGCACCGTAGGGGCCACGTTCGTCCTCATCGGCGTCGGCCTGGCCTACGCGGTCACCGGCACGCTCAACATGACCGACCTGGCTCGCCGGCTCGCCGACGTGGACGGCAACCGCGCGCTGTACGCGGCCGTGGTGTTCGTCTTCGTCGGGCTCGCGATCAAGATGGCCGTGTTCCCGCTGCACGCCTGGCTTCCCGGTGCGTACGCGGAGGCCCCGTCGGCGGTCAGCACCTTCCTCGCCGCGTCGAGCACCAAGGTCGCGACCTACGTGTTCTGCCGGTTCGCGTTCACCGTCTTCGGCGCGGGCCTGGTGTTCGGGACGATGCCGCTGGACCAGGTCGGCCTGGCGATCGCAGGCCTGGCGATGCTGGCCGGGTCCGCCGTCGCCTGCTTCCAGGACGACGTGAAGTACCTGCTGGCCTGGTCGAGCGTCGCGCAGATGGGCTACATCCTGGCCGGCATCAGCCTGGCCACCGCCGAGGGGGTCTCGGCGGGGTACCTGCACGTGATCAACCACGCGGTGGTCAAGGGGGCAATGTTCGGCGCGGCCGGGCTGCTGCTGTTGCGGCTGGGCTCGGTCCGGCTGTCCGCGCTGGCCGGGCTCGGTCGCCGGATGCCCTGGACGTTCGCCGCGATCGTGGTGGCGGGCCTCGGGCTGGTCGGGGTGCCACCGACCGCGGGGTTCGTCAGCAAGTGGGCCCTGGCGACCGCGCTGCTCGACGCCGGCCAGTGGCCGGTGCTCGTGGCCGTGCTGGCCAGCTCACTGCTCGCGCTGGTCTACGTCGGGCGCATCGTCGAGGCCGCGTGGTTCCGCGACCCGCCCGAGCCTGCGGTGGTCCCGAAGGCGCCGGCCTCGATGGTCGCGGCGATCTGGCTGCTGGTGCTGCTGTCGGTCTACTTCGGCATCGACGCGACACTGCCCGCCGGCCTCGCCGACGCCGCGGCGGCGGCGCTGCTCGGGAACGGGGGGTGAGTGGGCTGACCACCGGCTGGACCACCCCCGCGCAGGCCGTCGCCCTGCCGGTCACGGTGGCCGTCCCGCTGCTGGGCCTCGGCGCCGTGCTGCTCCTGCGGCGCCACCCCAACCTCCGGGAGGCGGCCTCGGTGCTCAGCGGCGTCGCGCTGGTGGCCGCCGTGCTCAGCCTGTGGCCCGCGGCAGGCCAGGACCTGCGCTTCGAGCTGTGGACCTGGCTGCCGGGGCTCTCGCTCGAGTTCGCGCTGGAGCCGCTGGGCCTGCTGTTCGCCACCGTCGCCGCGGTGCTGTGGCCGGTGACCACCGTGTTCGCGACCGGCTACCTGCGTGCCGAGGACGAGCACCACCAGACCCGTTTCTTCGCCTTCTTCGCGTTGACGATCGCGGCCGCGATGTGGATCGCCCTGTCGGCGAACCTGATCACGCTGTTCATCGGCTACGAGATCATGACGCTGGCGACCTGGCCGTTGGTCACCCACAAGGGTGGCGCGGAGGGTCGGCGCGGCGGCCGGACCTACCTGGTGGTGCTGCTGACCACGTCCATCGGGCTGCTGCTGCCCGCGATCGTGTGGACCTGGCTGCTCGCGGGCACCACCGAGTTCCGCCCCGGTGGTGTGCTGGCGGGCCAGGCCGGGCCGGGTGTGCTCACGGTGCTGTACGCGCTCTACCTGTTCGGCGTCGGCAAGGCGGCACTGATGCCGGTTCACCGCTGGCTGCCCGCGGCGATGGTGGCGCCCACCCCGGTTTCGGCGTTGCTGCACGCGGTGGCCGTGGTCAAGGCCGGGGTGTTCACGGTCCTCAAGGTCACCTTCCACGTGTTCGGTCTCGACACGCTCGACGTGAGCGGCGCGGCCCGGCCGATGATGTGGGCCGCCGCGTTCACGCTGATCGCGGCGGCGGTGGTCGCCACGCGAGCGGACAACCTCAAGCGCCGCCTCGCCTACTCGACGGTGAGCCAGCTCGCCTACATCGTGCTGGCCGCGACCCTCGCGCGAGACGTCGCCATGGCAGGCGGCGCGCTGCACCTGGTGACCCACGCGGTCGGCAAGATCACGCTGTTCCTCTGTGCCGGCGCCATCGCGGTCACCGCCAACAAGACTCGCGTCAGCGAGCTCGACGGGCTGGGCCGCGCCATGCCGTGGACGTTCGCCGCGTTCCTGGCCGCCACGGTGTCGATCGTCGGGCTCCCGCCGCTCGGCGGCACGTGGAGCAAGTGGCTCCTGCTGATGGGGGCTGCCGAAGCCGACCAGGTCGTGATGCTGGTGGTGCTGCTCGTGGGGTCGCTGCTCGCGCTCGCCTACCTGATGCCGATACCCACGCGCGCGTTCTTCCGGCCCCCGCCGGAGGAGCCTGCGCACGGTGAGGCCCGGGCGGCCCTCGTCGGGCCGCTGATCCTGACCGCGTTCGGCTGCGTCGCGCTGTTCTTCGCCGCCGAGGCGGTGCTCGCGCCACTGACCGCGATCCTGGAGCTGCCATGAACGACCGTCGTCGGCTGGCCGGCCCGCGCGTCGGGTACGGCCTCGTCGTGCTGTGCGGGCTGGTGTTCGTCGCCGACTTCTTCCTCGCCAAGCACCCGCACTTCGCCTTCGAGGGCTGGTTCGGCTTCTACCCCGTGTACGGGTTCGCCGCCAGCGTGGCCCTGGTGCTCACGGCGAAGGAGCTCCGGCGGGTGCTGCGGCGCGACGAGGACTACTACGAGCGGCCGGAACGGAACCGCGATGACGAGTAGCCCCGCCGTGTTGCTGATCCTCGGCGCGTTCCTCGTGCCGCTGCTGCGGGGCTGGCCGCGCCGCGCCCTGATGGCGGCACTTCCCGTCGCGGGACTGGTCGTGCTGTGGCTGCTGCCCGAGGGCGCCGGGGCCACGTACGAGTTCCTCGGCCTGGAGCTCAACCCGGTGCGGGTGGACGCCCTGTCGCGGGTGTTCGCGACCGGGTTCCTCGTCGCCGCCCTGCTCGCCGCCATCTACGCGATGCACCTGCGGGATACCCTCCAGCAGACCGTGATCCTGGTCTACGCCGCCACCGCCGTCGGCGGTGCGCTCGCAGGCGACCTGCTGACCCTGTTCGTGTTCTGGGAGCTCGCCGGCCTGTCCTCGACCTTCCTGATCTGGGCCGGCCGCACCGAACGCAGCCACCGTGCCGCCATGCGGTACCTGGTTGCGCAGGTGATCTCCGGCCTCCTGATGCTGGCCGGCATCGTGTGGCGGGTCCACGCGGGCGCCGGGATCGAGTTCAGCTACCTGGGACTGGCGGGCCCCGGCGGGATGCTGATCCTGGTCGCGGTGGGCATCAAGTGCGCCTTCCCCCTGCTGCACGTCTGGCTGACCGACACCTACCCCGAGGCCACGGTCGTCGGCGCGGTGGCGCTGTCCGTGTTCACCACCAAGCTCGCGGTCTACACACTGGCACGCGGCTTCCCCGGCGTCGAGCCACTGGTGTGGATAGGCACGATCATGGCCGTGTTCCCGGTCTTCTACGCCGTGATCGAGAACGACCTGCGCCGGGTACTCGCCTACAGCATAATCAACCAGCTCGGGTTCATGGTCGTCGGTGTCGGCATCGGCGGCCCACTCGGCATCAACGGCGCGAGCGCGCACGCCGTGGCCGACATGGTGTTCAAGGGCCTGCTGATGATGAGCATGGGCGCGGTGCTGATGCGGACCGGCACCGTCAAGGCCTCGGAGTTGGGCGGTCTGTACAAGTCCATGCCGCAGACCGCCGTGCTGTGCGTGGTCGGTGCCGCGTCGATCTCCGCGGTCCCCCTGTTCTCCGGCTTCGCGACGAAGTCCCTGATTCTCGAAGCGGTCGGGCAGGAGCACCGGGCGGTGATCTGGTTGCTGCTGCTGTTCGCCGCCGCCGGTGTGCTCCAGTACACCGGCATCAGGGTCCCCTACTTCGCCTTCTTCGCCCACGACCGAGGCCACCGGGTGGCCGAGCCCCCCGTGAACATGCGCGTGGCGATGGCGCTGGCCGCGCTGCTCTGCGTCGGGATCGGCGTCGTGCCGGGACTCCTGTACGACATCCTGCCCCACGCCATGGACTACCAGCCCTACACGACCTCCCACGTGGTCCACCAGCTACAGCTGCTGCTGTTCGCCGCCCTGGCCTTCGTCGTGCTGATCAGAAGCGGTCTCCACCCACCCGAACTCCGCTCGGTGAACCTGGACGCCGACGTGGTCTACCGGCGCACCCTCCCTGCCGCCTGGCAGGCCCTGACCCGGACCACGAGCCGTCTCGGCCACCAACTCGGCGCGCCACTGCGCCGCCACGCCGGGCGTCTGTGGGTGACGGCCAGTGGCCCGCTCCGGCCCAGTGGGCGCATCGCGACACCATGGTCGACCCATCTGATGGTCTGGTGGGCCGCGCTGCTCCTCGGCGTGCTCTGCCTGCTGGTGCTGCTGTGATGCCCCTCGGGCGCGGCCACCGTTCTTCGTCGGCAGTGGACCACGCGCCCGCCGGCAGTTGCACGGTCCCGGCAGCATCACCGCCGCCTCCGCTTTCCTCGTCTTTCCTCGTCGTGAAAGACCGGGGAAAGTCCGCCGTGATCCTGTAGGCCCAGAACCAGGCGCAGGAGCTCATGCCGAGGTTCGCGGATGTCGTGAGTTCGTCGTCTCGCGCTGGGTCACCGTCCCGCCACCGCGGCGGACGTCGACACCGCCGCGATCTGGAGGAAGTGACATGACCGGGTACAACGTCGACATCAGCGCCATCCTCGACATGGCCAAGCAGTGCTACGCCGCCGCGAACGGCTACGCCGCCGTCGTGGGCCGGGTCAGTGACGTGGACGCGGCTGTCGGCCACCTCACGGACAAGGACGGGGCCGCGACCGCCGCCGACACCGAGGTGATCGCGCTCGTCGACGAGTTCGTCGAGTACCTGAAGACCACTTCCAGCCGCTACTTCCTCGCCGGTGAGCAGCTGGAGGCGTCCGCGAGCACGTACACCCAGCAGGAGGAGGACCAGCGGCGGGTGTTCGAGGCGTACATGGGGGATCTGGAGAGCGGTGACTCCGCCTACGCCGCGAACCGGGAGTACGGCAACGCGGACTGGAACCCGGGCGACGAGGCGGACGAGACCGCACGCCAGGAAGGCACCACCGAGCACGCCGACGGTTTCGGCACCGAGCAGCACGCGGCGAGCGGATCCGCCGAGGACTACCTGGACACCGTCGACAGCGGGAGGGACTGATGGCCGGCCCTGGTGACAACGAGGACTACGCGGGTGCGCTCGGGTACGTTCTCGACCAGTTCGAGGCGGCGTCCACCGACCGCTGGCAGCAGACGATCCACGACGCGGTCGTCAGTTCCGGGTACATCCCGCCCGCGCTGCACATCTACAAGCAGAGCCACTACGCGCCGGTGTACGACCACCGGCGGGCCGAGGTGTACGCGCACGCGGTCTCCGGCAACTGCACGGCCCTCGCCTGGTACGACGGTGGCCGGGCGGGCGGCGTGCCGACGTCGTGCCCCGGGCTCGTGTGGTCGTCCGAGTCCGGCAGCCAGACCGTCTTCTGGCCGCCGACCGCCGACGGTGCTTCGGTGGAGGTGCCCGAGACCATCGACTGTGGCGTCGGTCTGCTCCTCGCGCAGGCCGAGGAATGGGCGTACCAGGACCGCACGTACATCTTCGACCGGTTGCCGAAGTTCGCCGACCAGAAGCTGTCGTCGCTACGTGCCGCCCGCGACGCGCTCGTCGGGATGGCGGGTGACCTCGGTGGCGAGGCCGAACAGGGCGACCCCGCCCTGCGGACGTCGTTGACGCTGGTCGACGAGGTGAACGGGCTGTTCGGGGACCGCCACGAGGGCACCGACTGGCGGGCGGACTGGACCGGCACCGCGGCCGACCGCGCGAGCGAGGGCTTCTTCGCCTCGACCTCGCCCACGCTCTACAACCACGCGTTGATGGCCAACGGGCTCAGCATCCTCGTCAACGAACGCGCCACGATCATCGACACCTACCGCAACAACAGCATCAACCTCGTGCAGGCCGCGACGGCAGCGCTCGGCGCGCAGTCGGAGACCAGCAGCGAGACCGACCTGACTGGCGTGTGGAAGGCCGTGAACCGCATCAACACCGTGGTCGGCTGGCTCCCGCAGGCGAAGGTCGCCACCCGGGTGATCACGATCGTGGCCTGGCTCGGCGACGACTTCCTCGGCAAGGTCGCCAAGACCGAGTTCACCTACGACCACGACCCGGGCGCGGTCGCGATCGCGCTCTACGACCAGGTCGTGGACATGGTCGGCACGCTCACCACCGCGGAGGAGGGCTACACCGAGGACGTGGCGACGTTCCGCGCCGCGGTGAACGCGGTGCCGAGCACGTTCCTGGAGCTGTACGACCTCACCGAGAACAGCGCCACCGGAGCGTACTGACCGGCAAGCGCGAAGAAGTTCCCCGACAACGATGATCTTGGATCTTCCGTCCGGGGTGGGTGTTGACAAGGCGGGGTGTCGCCGACGTGAGCCGGCGGCACCCCGCACGAGTTTCCCTGTGGCGGCTGGTCGACGGGTCAGAACCAGTGCTTGCGGCCTGCCACCGCGCGTCCGGTGCCGCCGAGGATGGCCAGGATGGCACCGACGACGAGCAGGATGATTCCAATCGTCCACAGGATCGAGATGTCCGCGATGAACCCGATCACGAGCAGGATGGCGCCTAAGACGATCAACGGAATCCTTCTTTCTACGAGGGGCGCGAGAACCGCGCCGCGTGCCTCATGGTTGCTGCTACGGCAGATACCCGTCGCCAACGCCGTGAAACGGGCCGAACGGCCTAATCTGTGCCTCGTTTCGACGCAATCGGCCGGACTCGCGGCACCGTGCCTTTGCTGCCGTGGGTGACAGTGGTCGTGGTGGGCGCGGGATCGGGTGGGGATGCCTCCCATGTGCCGGCCACAAGAGTCCACGACATCGTGACCACCGCCGACGGGACCCCAGCGGCAGGCCGAAGGGCCGTTATGCCGTCAGGGCTGTGTCCGCCAGGCTTCTGGTAGGTCGTCCTGGGCGCCGAGGTCCGTGATCGCCCAGCGGACTCGGGTGATCAGTTCTCTGCGCGACTCGCGGATGGCGGCCGGGGCGATGAGACGGAACAGGGCTGCCGGACTCGACAGGACTCCCTGCGCCACAAGACCGAGTTCGGTAAGCCGTAGCCACGCCTCCAGCGCCGCCACCGGTTCCTGCGTCGCGAAGTCGGTGTCCACGAGGACTTGCAGCTTCGCGACGAGGTTGGGGTCACTGGCGGGGTCCCGGCCAAGGAAGGACAGTCCACAATGGACCAGCCGCACACGCAACGCTTTGCGGGGCAGTAGGAACGTCAGCACCTCGTCCGCGACAGCCGGTGCCACCTGGTCGTCCGCCTGAAGCCGTTCCAGCAGGATCGTGCAGTACCGGTCCCGGACGATGGCACCCCACGGCAGCTGGGCGAAGGTCGCCACCCGGGCGCATTGCAGGTACACGGTTCCCGCGTCGCCCGGTCGTTGGAACACCGCCTGCATCAGCAGGTGTGCGGTGGACCGCAGTTGGCCCTCCGGCCACCGGACGAACGAGTTGACCGTGTCCTTCAGCTCGGCGACCAGCGGCTCCAGCGTGTGGTGCACCACCGCGTCGCCCTTGGCTATCTGGAAATGGGAGCGTCGCGCCAGCACGTCGAGGTGCAGGTGCGGGAAGACGAACACCCTGAACTCGGCACCGACGTCTTTGACGTGCTCGTGGAGTAGCCGCTCCAGGTCGGCCTCGGGGGTGACGAACGAACCGTCGTCAAGGTCGAGGGTCGCGTCCTGCCGGCCGTCGGCGATCATGCGGCGCATGGCGAACGAGCAGGACTGCTCGCCGGGTTCAACTACCTGGAGTCGAGCCCCGTGCCGGAAATCCGGCACATGATTCGACGGCCCGGCTTCCTTCTGGCGGCGTTGCCGATCCACCCGAGTACAACCCGGTACGAGGGAGGATCGGCGCCCTGCCGGCGAAAACCGGATCCGCCGGCCTGTGCTAGATCGTCACGCAGATGATGCGTGCGGTGGCGAACCAGTGGCCGGAGTAGCCGTCGTCGTCCTCGACGGCGGCCAGTTCGTACCAGCCGGTTCCCGCCGAGCCGGGCCGGGCCTGCACCTGTCCGGCCGGGGAGCCCGCGCCGGAGCCGATCAGTGACCAGCCCGCGGACAGCCGCTGCTGGCCGGGGTCGCACACGATCACCACGGACTTGTCGGCGGAGTCGGCCGCCGACGTGGCGGTGCGGGTGAACAGCCCGGGCAGCGGGTCGGCGCACACCGCGTGGGTGGTGAGCCGCCAGGTATCGGCCATGCCGTCCTGGTCCTCCATGCCGGTCACCGACATCCGGGACAGGTCGGCGGCGGGCGCCACCTGGTTGAGGAACACCTCGCCGTCGCTCCCGTTCAGGTTCCAGCCGCCGGTGAGCATCCGGGTGCCTGCTGGGCACGTCGCGGTGACCTGCTTGTTCGCCGACGTGTAAGCCGAGGACGTGGTGACGATCGTCTGGCCGGGCAGCGGGCTCGCGCACATCGCCTGCACGGTCAGCTGCCAGTTGTCGTCCGTGCCGTCCTGGTCCTCACTGGCGAGGGCGATCACCGAGTTCGTGGTCGGGATCAGCCCCGTGATCACGACATCACGCGTGTTGCCGGAGGTGAACGCGAACGCGCCGACCACTCGCTTGCCGGTCGGGCAGCCCGCGGCGGCGATGCGGGTCGTGGCCGAGCTGGGTGTCGCGGGTGCGGACCAGGCCAGCTCGAGCCCGGGCACCGCCGCGGCGGCGGGCGTGTGCGCCGCCGCCGCGGTGCCCGCGACCGCGAGCAGGAAGGCCGATAACAGACGGAGGATGGACACGGCGGACCTCACAGGTGTCGGTGAAACGATCTACGCACCCAGGACGCGCGGCCACTCCGCCGGTTGCGCGGCAGGCCGGTTTCCCTACCGGCCTGCCGCGATCGTGATCTCGATGCAGTGGGTGGCGACCTCACCGCCCGGCAGCCGCTCGTCCCAGCAGATCTTCCCGAGTCACCCGGCGGGGACCCGACACCGGTAGGAGCACGCACTCGCGCGGATCCTTACAGGTTTCGCAGGGGCGCTCGGGCCGACACCGAGGTGATCCGCCTCCGGCACCCCGTCGCCCAGCGACACCTCGCTCCGCGCGGCCAGTCGACACGTACTTCTGCCGGGGCCCTGGGTCAGAGCTGGGGTGTCTGCTGGTGCGCGCTGCCCTCCATGGCGGTGCGAGGCGTGGACTGCCATTCGGTGATCTGGCGGATCACCCGGATCAGCAGCACGCCGGCCACGAGCGTGAGGCCCGCGCTGATCGTCGAGTAGACCGCGATCGTCTCGAAGTAGCCGACGGTCACGTTGATCGAGTTGGTCTGGAGGCGCAGGAAGTACTGCATCAGGTAGTTGGCGATGAGGATCAGCCACCAGGCGCGGACCAGCGGGCTCAGGGGCAGCGAGTCGATCTGGCGCTGGTCGGCAGGTACGTCGGGGCGGCTGGCCCGCCAGATGTCGTCGACGACGCGGCGGGGGAACCACAGGTTGACGATCGGGCAGAACCAGGCGCCGATGGTCCAGCCGCGGCCCATGCGGTGGTGGACGCCGGAGAGGCGCTCCGAGTTCGTGCGGGCGCGCCACAACCAGGTCAGGAACACGGTCACCGACGCGACGAGGGCGAGCAGGCTCACCCAGACCGCGGTGATCGTGGCGTCGTCGGCGGCGTAGAGGTCGCTGTCGGTGACTCCCGGCAGGCCGGCGACGTAGTCGGCGACGACGGAGTGCGCGTTCCACGCCGTCCACGTCCCGTACAGGTTGGTGGCGCAGACAGCGGCGATGAGCACGGACGCGACCGTGGCGAGGGTCCGGACAGGCGTCAGCGGAGGTGGTGTGTGCACAGTGATCCCCAGGCGAGTCGAAACGAGTCAACTGCCCATCGCTCCGCGCTGATCAACTGTTTCACTTTCGCGGCACCTGCGAGGCGAGGCCGGACCGCGCGCGGTGAACGCCAGGGTGTGACTCCGACCGGCATGTGGCTGATGAGTGCTGCCCGGGGGACACGAACCGCACCGACCGCTCACATCAACAGCGCGGCGGGCCCCGGTGTTCCCGGCCCGGTGTGTCCTCCGTCGCCCTCTCGGCGGGACGAGCTGCCCGATCCGCCGATCCGGCCGATCTCCTCCACCGGATAGGGAATCTGTCTGCTCTCCCGGTGGAACCCGCGGTAGAAGTCCGTCATCACCACGGCGACAGGAGCATGGCGGGTGAGGATCTCCGCGACCTGCGGCGGAGTTCCCGCCGGCCGCTCCCCTCGGGCACATGCGCGAACGAACGTCCTGAGGTCGTCCCCCTTGTGCCCGTGCAGCTCGGCGATCAGCCAGATCACCAGGTGTGTGACGGTGTAGCAACGGTCATAGGACTGGTGTTCGGCGAAGAAGCCGGCTTCCTCCTTGGACAGGTCGAACCGGGAGCAGATCGCGAGGCCGTAGTCCGCGAAGTACAGACGCCGACCGTCGGTCAGGATGTTCTGGAAGTGGGCGTCGAAGTGCAGGAGACCACGGACGTTCATGAACGAGGTCCCAGCCCGCAGTTGCCTCACGACCATGGCGCAGGCGCTCTCGGTGGCCTCGTCGCCTGCCTTGACCTGAGCGCCCAGCCAGTCGTGCAGGTTCTGCGGGATGTACTCCAGGAACAGCGCGACGCTCGCCGAGGAATCGCGCAGAGCCTCGATCCGGTGCCGTACCTCCGAGCCGCCTCCCCAGTACGCGACGGCCTTCTCCACGTCGGTCAGTTCCTCGGGAAGCGACTGCCCAGGGTGCGGCAGCACCCGCCAGTGGTACATCAGTGGGAAACCCTCGTAGTCCTGCGCGAGGACCCAGTTCGTCGTCATGATGTGCACGGCCAGCTCCCGCCAGGCCCCGAAGCCCGGCGCTCCTGCCCCGACGCCGTAATGGCAGAAGGCTGGTAGCCCGAAGAGGTTCGCCGTGGACCGGACGTTCTCCGGTTGCCTTTCCAGATCGGTCAGCGGCACCCGCTTGACGAAGACCGGGGTCCCGCCGACGTCCAGTAGCGCCGATGTCCCGCCGATACCGGAGCCCATTGGTTCAGCCCCGTCCACGAGGTCGCGCAGTTCACGATCACTGCACAGGGCCAGCGCCGTGGATACGGCGCTGTGAGCGGCCAGACGCGCACCGCGCGACATGTCAACACTCTCGACGACTGCCTCCACGTCGGCATCAACCTCTCTGGAGCACCTGGGCGCCTCCTACGAGCACGGTGCGCAGCCCTGCGGTTCGGCCCTTGGCACAGGCAGCGGTTTCCGAAATCCGTTGCATTCGGGTATCCGAAACCGTTGTGGCTGTACTGTACGTGAAGATCGACAACGAGATCGGGCGAACGCGATGCTCGGCAAGTCACCACGGTGGATCCGTGCATGGCGCGTGCGCTCCGCCATGAGAACCGGCGTGTGATCATCACGCCTTTCCGATCCCCTTTCGGGTATACCATCAGGTCCGATGGCTATCGCCGACTACCTGGCCGGGTGCTGCTCTTGCCAACCCCGACGATGTCCCTCCCGGGCGACGCGAACGGGGTTGGGCAAGTGAAGGCGAATGTCGTGCTGGTGCACGGGCAGTGGCACGATCCGAGGCACTTCGATCTCGTCGTCATTCGACTGCGCGAGCGCGGCGTCACTGTCGCCGTGCCGGAGTTGCATCGGGGTTCGCTGGCCGCGGATACGCGAGTGGTGCAGGAGGTCGTCGACGCGCTCGCACCTGTGGTCGTGCTCGGACACTCCTACGGAGGCTCGGTGATCACCGGGCTCACGGGTGTGGCCCACCTGGTGTATGTCGCGGCGTTCGTGCCCGACGCCGGCGAGAGCGCCGCAAGCCTGGGACGTTCGACCCATCCGATCGCCCCCGCCGTGCTACCGGCGGACGAGGGCGGGACCCGGCTGGATCCGGCGCTGGCCGCGGAGATGATGTACGCGGGCTGCTCGCCGGAGCGGACCGCGTGGGCGGTCGCGCTGCTGCGAACTCAGGCAGCTGGTTGCGGGCGAGGCGTCCCGCAGCGCCAGTCGTGGCGGGATACCCCGTCCACGTACGTGGTGTGCTCACACGACCGGGCAGTCGATCCCGTCCTGCAGCGGCAGATGGCGGCGCGCTGCGGGTCGTCGGTCGCCTGGGCCATCGGGCACGCTCCGTTCGTGACCAGTCCCGATCTCGTAGCAGATTTGCTGACCGATCTCTGCACGTCCTGACCTGTACGGCCGCCGAACAGGTCCACGGCTACCGCAAGCGGTGTTTCTCGACCGCGGTAGCCGTGGAGCAAGCCGTCCAGCTCCGCCAGCAGTTTCGCCTGCCGCGGAACGAAGACCTCTGCCGGCAACTCGCACACTCGCCGGTCGCGATGGTCCTGGCCACCGCCGCACTCGGTCCCATCGCAGGGACGGCTCGTGCCCGTGGAAGCGCGTTGGCATGCCCACGTCGTGGCGCCTCGTGATCGTCCCGGGTACCGAGGCGTACGGCGAACCGGAGGCTGTCACCATCGCCTGGATTGAGCGGGCTGCTTTCGGATATCCGTGGATTCATGCGAACTGGGATCGGATCGGTGGAGCCGGTGTGGCCGGATGTGCGGCGGATCGCTGTTCTGCGGGGCGGCGGACTGGGGGACCTCGTGTTCGCCATGCCCGCGTTCGAGGCGCTCGACGCCGCCTATCCGGACGCGGAGATCGTCCTGCTCGGTGTGCCGGGTTTCGCGGAGCTGCTCGCGGACCGGCCGGGGCCGGTGGACCGCGTGGTGACGCTGCCGCCGGCCAAGGGCGTGTACGAGGTGGACGGGCCGTGCGACTGGGACGGGTTCGCCCGTGCGGTCGGTCCGATCGACCTCGGGGTCCAACTGCACGGGGGTGGGCGCAACTCCAACCCTTTCCTGTTGCGGCTGGCGCCGAGGTGGACCGTCGGCGCGTGCACCCCGGACGCGGCCGAGCTGACGCGGTGGTTGCCGTACCGGTACTACCAGAACGAGGTGATGCGTGCGCTGGAGATCGTCGGCCTCGCCGGTGCGGCACCGGTGTCGGTGGTGCCGCGGCTGGCCGTGACGCCGCGGGACCTCGCCAATGCCGCGGCGGCGCTCGACGGGCTGCCAGAACCGCTGCTGACCATCCACCCCGGCGCGACGGACCCGCGGCGGCGCTGGCCGGCGGAACGGTTCGCGGAGATCGCCGCCGCGGTGGCGGCCGGGGGAGCGGGGGTCGCCGTGGTCGGCTCGCCCGCCGAGCGGGACCTCGTCGGCAAGGTCGCCGCGCTCGCCGGGGCGCCGTCGGTGTGGCCGCTCGCCGACCTCGACCTCGCGGGACTGTGCGGGGTGCTCGCCGCCAGCCGGGTCGTGCTCGCCAACGACAGCGGGCCCCGGCACATCGCCGAGGCGGTCGGCACCGCGACGGTGGGTGTCTTCTGGCTGGGCAACGCGCTGAACGCCGGTTCGCTGGGGCGTGGGAACCACCGCGTGCTGCTGTCCTGGACGACGCGGTGCCCGGAGTGCGGCGTGGACTGCACCCGCGAGGACGTGCCGCGCTGCGAGCACGACGTCTCGTTCGTCGCCGGTGTGCCGGTCGCGGACGCGATGCGCGAGGTCGTCGACCTACTGGACTGACACGCGGAACTCGCGGACCACCTCGGTCACCTCTACCTCCCGGTTGGGCACCGTGGTCGGGGACTCCAGGTGGACCGCACCGGTCGGCACGACGCCCGCGGCGCCATAGCGCGCCATGACGCGCCACTGCGCGCCGACGTCCTCGCCCGCGTGCTCCACCGGCAGCTCGGACCAGAAGTCGAAGCCGCCGCACTCGACCAGTGCGGCGCGGTCGTAGAGCACGCAGCCGCCGGTCCAGGCGATCTTGTACGCCCGCCACTCGCCGGGTTCGAGACCCAGCTTCTGCTCCAGGTGGTACGGGTTGGCGGCCGCGTTCACCGTGGCGCGCCAGAACTCGGGGCTGTCACGGGTGATCGTCTCCGGCACGACGGGGCCGTCCCACTCCTCGTACGAGGCGAGCTGGTGGGGGCGTACGTCGTCGATGTAGGACAGCCCCTGCACGGCGGCGCCGACGAAGCCGCACCCGAGCTCGCCGATCGCGGTCCGCATGCGACCGAGCGCGGCGGGCTCGAGCCAGACGTCGTCGTCGAGGAAGAGCACGTACGGTGCCGTGGCCTGGTCGAGCAGGAACTGCCGGTGCTCGGCGAGCCCGCGCCGGGGCAGGTGCCGGGTGAGAGTGACGTCCTGACCGCGCAGCCGCAGTACCCGCGCCATCGTCTGTGCGGGCTGGGCCGCGTAGGACGGTTCCCCGTCGGACTGGTCGCTCACCAGCACCCGGAAGTCGTGGTAGCTCTGCGCGGCGAGACCAGCCAGGGTGGTGGCGAGCTCGGCCTGGCGGTTGCGGGTCGGGATCACGACGTCGACGTCAGGGGTTGCCATGGGGACCATGTGCCCACGGTGGGATCGGTCAAACGAGTTCAGTCGAAGAAGCGCGCCATGTGCTCCGGCTCCGGCGCCGCACCGTCGTGCGGGGCGAGGTCGGCGAACACGCTCGCACCGTCACAGGCCGCGTGCCGCGGGTACCAGCGGCGGTCGGTTCCCGGACGGTCGCAGATGCCCTTGAACGTCTGCACGTCGAGCAGCCGGACGTGCGTTGGATCGGCGACGGCGTTGACGTAGCGCCACCACGGCGAGAGCACGTGCAGCAGGCCGCCCGGCCGCAGCACCCGGTGGCACTCGTCGACCAGTGGCAGGAAGTCGATCAGGTGTTCGAGCACGTGGACGGCGAACACCCGGTCCACCGACCGGTCGGGCATCGGGATGCCGTTCCTGAGGTCGGCCACCACGTCCACGGCAGGGGCCTGCCGCACGTCGACACCGATGTTGTCCGGGTACTGCTTCTGGTCACCGCAGCCGAGATCGAGACAGACCGGCCGCCGCCCGGCGACCACGACCCGGTCCCACACCCCGAGGACACCCGCGGTCGCGCCGATCAGGTCACGGGCGCGGTCCAGGTCGTCCTGCCCGGCCACCGCCCCCGTCACGTGCGCGACAGCGCCCCGGAACTCGACGCGCAGGTCCAGGTCGCGCAGGCGGACGTCGTGGCGGAACAAGTCGGCAACGGCACCGTCGAGGTACCGGTCGAGGCGGCCGAGCCGGTCGGCGGACAACGGGGCGATCGGCATGGTCATGCCCATGGTTGTTGCCCGCCAGCGGACCGCCAAACTCACGACACCGCGGGCATCGCGGACCGCGGGGACGTCCTTCGGTGACCGATACCGGTGTCGTCTCCCACGACCGGCCGCGAGGGCGGCCTGACGTCGTTTCTTGCCCGTTCGGCCGCCCCTGCGCGCGTCCCGACGAGGGATTGGCCGTGCGAGAACTGGAGGGGCAGTTACTACCCGACAAAGTTTTGCGGAGGCGGCGATGGCCAACGTGCGGCTGGAACGAGGCGACGAAGGGGAGTGGGTGACGTATCTCCAGCAGGTGTTCGAGAGCAAGGGCATCGACCCGGGCCGGGTGGACGGGGTCTTCGGCGCCGTGCTCGATTCCGCGGTGCGGTCCTACCAGCAGGACAACCAGCTCACCGCGGACGGCGTGGTCGGCGAGTCGACCTGGGACAAGCTCACCAACGTCACCGTGGAGTCGCTGAAGGTCGACTGGTCGGAGCTCCCGTGGCTGGCGGCGCTGGCCCAGTACGAGGCCACTGAGGACGGCATGCGCCAGTTCCTGCTCGACCGCGGCATCGACGTCAAGATCCTGACCGGACAGGCCTGAGGAGGATCCGATGGGTAACTGCACGCCAGAGGACCAGACAGCGATGGTGACGCCGGTGACCACGCTCATCGGCGGGCTGCTCTCCATGGCAGGCGGCGTCGCGGCGATAGTGCTGGGTACGCAGGCCAACGACAACGAGGAGGGCAGCGGCAACACGACGATCAACGCGGGTGCGGCGATGATCACCGGCGGCTTCGTCGCCATGTCCGGCGCGATCACCTGGCTGGCGTTCAAGTGCAGGGAGATCGCGGTCCGCGACGACTCGGACTCCGACTCCGACTCCGAGGACAGCTCCAGCACCAGCTCCAGTTCCGACGACGAGAGCGAGGGCGCCGACGCGCAGGAGATGACGCAGATCGCCGACAACCTCGACCAGATGGAGCAGGGGCTCAGTGGCGAAGCGGACAGGGTGGGCCACCTCGTCGGTCCGGCGAACGACGACGGTGGACAGTAACCGTCCGTGATGCTTCACACCGGGGGCGCACCTGACCGGAGCCGATGCCCGCGGGTAGTGGAGTGGATCTACTCGGCAGGCCTGTGGCGGCGGCGCAGTTCCGTCCACAGGTCGTCCGGGTCGTTGCCGAACCGGACGACCTGCCGGTGTGCGCGCTCGGCATCCTGGCGGATGGTGCGCGGGGACGGACCGCCGCATCCGACGGAACCGGGGCCCGAACGGTTACCGGGAAGCCGCGTCAGCGGCCGTAGCGTTCGGGCTCCTCGTCGGCGGTTCCCTCCGCGCCGGTCTCGACGTGGACGGCCTGCTGTTCCGGGCCGACCTCCCGGTGGGCTCCGGCGTCCTCGGCGACCTCGTCGGCTTCCCGGTCGGTCTGCATACCGTCGCCGGGTGGGACGATCTGCCTGCCGGGTGGGGCGTTGTCGGTCTCCCTGGCCACGTCCGGGTCGGACGCCTGCCACCTCGCCGGGTCGGCCATGGGCGGCTCGGGCTCCAGCTCGAGCCGTTCCTGCTGCTCGGAGCGCACCCCCTCCTGCTCGGGGGCGACACGGTCGCCGTTGTCGTCGCCGTTGTCGTCGCCGTTGTCGTCGCCGTTGTCGTAGTCCGGGCTGTTCGGTTCCGACATGGTGCTCTCCCTCCGTCGTGCGCTTCCGTCGTCCCCGGAGGTTGCCCGAATCCGGGATGTTGATGCGGCGCGAGCGGCTTCGCGGCATCGTCACCGACCGGGACCTGGTCGTCCGGGTGCTGGCCACCCGCGACGATCCGGCAGGCGCCCTGCGCCGGGGAGGTGTGCGGCGGCGAGGTCGACACCGTCGTCACGCGGATGCGCGAGCACGCCGTGCGCCGCGTCCCATAATCGACGAGGGCGCCCCGTCGGCGTGTTCTCACTCGGCGACGCGGCGGTTCATGCGGGTGAGATCGGGTCCAGCCAGCCCCGTTGGATGTCCTCGACCAGGCGGCCGTTGACCGTCACGGTCGGGACGGCGAAGTAGGACCGCCCGTCCGAGGTGGTTCGCCGAAGTGCGGGATCGTTCCTCGCCTCGCGCAGAGCGCGTTCGATCTCGTCGGTCTTGGCGCCGTTCGTGATCGCGTCGGTCAGTTCGGGGCCGACGGCGCCGAGCCGTTCCGCCAGCCCGACCAGCTGATTGTCGCTGTAGCCGCGTGAACCCTGGTCTGGTTGCGCTGCGAACAGGCTGCGGTGGAAGTCGGGGAAGTGTGGTGCCGAGTGGACGGCGACGGCCAGCGCGGCGTTCGCCGCCCGCAGCGAGTAGCCGGGCGGGTCGGAGCGGTTGTCGAGCAGGTTCACCAGGTGATAGGCCACCTTGACCTCGCCCCGCTCGACCGCGTCGTGGAGTCGCTCACCGTAGCGGTGCTCGAACCGGCGGCACGCCGGGCAGAGGAAGTCCTCGTACACGTGAATGGTGGTGGGTGCCTCGGCCGGTCCGACGAGCACGCTCACGGTACTGGGCTCGAAGCCAACCAGGAGGTCGTCCGGTGCCGAGGTCACCGCGGGGATCGGCCCCTTGGTCGCGGACTGCTTCTGGTCAGCTCGCCACAGCACACCACCGATGACGGTCGTGGCGATCAGCAGGACGACCACGATCATGGCGATGGTCGCCCGGCCCACGCCATCGCCAGGTGCCCGGCGGATCGCCGTCCTCGCCCGGCGCGACATCGTCTGTCGTGGACTACGCATGTGCCCCTTCCCTTGATTGTCCTGTCGGTCCGATCACAGACCATGACCGGCCAGTCCGCCACCTGGCGCCGTCCGCCGGACGAAATCGTCAGGTGCCCGCAAGATGGCTGCCCGGGGCCGCGCCCGAAGCAGCTGCCCCGGGGAAGGAGTCGCCGTCCGCACCACAGATCGCGCGTCCGTCGCCCGCCGGGCGGGCCGGTGCTGTGAAAGGCGCGTTCACGGCACGCATGTCCGACGTCACCGGAACACGCGACGGGTTCCGGTTGGCGTCCTGGCCTCGGCCAGGACGGGTCGTCAGTGCCTGGACGACATTCCGATACCAGGGGCGCTGTCGCTGCTCAGCAGCCGTTGGGCCTCGTCGGCGACTTCGTTGTCGACGTGCACCTCGTAGGAGTGTGCTCGGAAGGTCGGCTGCGAGCTGAAGTCCCGTTGTCCGCCGGTGCCGGCGTGTCCCAGCACGCCGAGCAGCGCGCCGAGCACGGCGCCGACGACCGCTCCGAACACGGCTCCGTAGAGTGCGAGCAGCAGGCTCGCGATCGCCGGTTCCAGCCAGCCGAAGGCGGTGAAGAGCCACCCGAACAGCGCACCGACGACGGCGCCGGATGCGGCTCCGCGACCGGCCGCCGACAGGTACGTGCGCCGGCCGGTGATCTGCTCGACCAGGTCCAGGCCGCGCCCGACGATCGTCGTGCGCTGGACCGGGAACTTGTTGTCCGACAGGTAGTCCACTGCCCGTTCGGCTTCCGCGTAGTCGTCGAAGTTCGCCACCACCCGCCGGGACACCGGCGTGGACGAGGGGTCGGGGAAGGTTGTCATGATGTCTCCTTTCGACGATCGTCGTCGCTGGATGACTTCTTCGAGGTGGCTACCCGGCCAAGTGGTGGGCATTCCGGTTTCACCGCACGAATACTTGCTCAGCGCAGATAAATTCGTGTTGTGGTTTTGTGTCGAAATCGTCATCGGAGTTGGCGCCTGCCGGAGAAAGGCAGTTGACGATTCTGTCACGTCCGGACGAGGACGTTTTCCGCCCTCCACGTGGGGCACCACGCTGGCACGTCGCGGCAGTGTGCAGGTGAGGAGGCCCGGTGATGCCCCAACCGGATCACGACGAGGATGCCCGTTCCGGAGAACGGCAGGAACTGGTGCGGTACGGTGCCGAGCAGGACGGTGTCCGGCTGCGGAAGTACGCCGACCCGTGGCCGGTCGCAGGTACCCGGGCGGAGCGTCGCGCCCGCCGCCTGGTGCTGACCTGGGCGGCCGTTTCGGTGCTGTCCGGGCTGTCTTTCCTTGCCGCGTATGTGTTCTGGCCGTCGCGGTACGTGCCTCCGGGGGAGGACGGGCATCTGGTGTACGTGCTCTACACGCCGATGCTCGGTCTGACGCTCGGGCTCGCGCTCATCGCGCTGAGCGTGATGTTGATCGTCTACACCAGACGGTTCATGCCCAGGGAGGTGGCGGTGCAGGAACGGCACGACGAGCCGTCACCGGAGGCGGACCAGGACGCCACGGCGGCGATCCTGGCCGACTCGGCGCGGCGGGCGGGGCTGACCAGGAGATCGTGGATGGGCCGGGCACTCGGCGCCGGTGTCGGCGTGACCGGGCTGGGCGCCGGTGTCCTCACGGTGGGCGGGTTCGTCGAGGACCCGGTGGAACGCCCCCGCGACCCGGACTCGCTGTGGCACACCACCTGGGCATCGACCGACGGTGAGCAGGTGTACCTGCGGCAGGACCTCGGTGACCCGCACGAGGTCGTGCTGGTCCGGCCGGCCGACCTGGAAGCCGGTTCGACGGTGGGCGTCGTGCCCTTCCGCGAGTCCGAAAGGGACGATCCGGAGCGGCTGGTGGCCGCCGCCCGCCGGGCCGACGCCGCGGCGATGTTGTTCCGTTTGCGGCCGGAGGAACGGGTCGTTCCCCGTCCCGGGCACGAGGGATTCAACTACGGGAGCTTCTACGCCTACTCGAGGATCTGCACCCATCTCGGCTGCCCGGTATCCCTGTTCGAGACCAGGGTGAGCCGGCTGTTGTGCCCGTGCCACCAGTCCCAGTTCGACCTCAACCGGGGCGCCGTGCCGATCTTCGGGCCCGCGGTCCGGGCGTTGCCGCAGCTGCCGATCACCCTCGCCCCCGACGGCTTCCTCGTCGCCACCGGCGACTTTCTCCGAGCCGGTCGGTCCGTCGTTCTGGGAGCTGGTTTGATGGCGGGCGGCGGTATCTCACCGAACCTGCCGGGCGTGCTGCGCTGGGCCGAGGACCGGCTGCGCGCGCGTAGAGGTCCACCTGCAGGGCGCTGTTCACCGAGACAAGCGACTGTTGCCTGGCGATGAGGCCGGGGTCGTTGGTCTTCTCCGTCAGTTCTCTAGTCGGACCTCGGCGTTCGCACGACAGCGACCGGGCACGGCGCGTGATGCAGGAGGTGCTGGCTGGTCGACCCGAGTACCAGACCGGCGAAGCCGCCGCGGCCACGGCTGCCGACCACCACGAGCTGTGCACCGTCCGCGAAGTGGAGCAGGGTCCTGGTCGGGTGGTCGCGGACGACGTGGCGGGTCACCCGCACGTCGGGATACCTCTCCTGCCAGCCGGCAAGCCGCTCCGCCAGCAGCACCGTGGCCTGCTCCTCCAACATCCCGTAGTCGGCCATCAGTGCCCCACCGGCCAGTGCGTTGAGAACCGCGGGATCCGTCCAGCTGTGCACCGCCACAAGCTCGCTGTCACGTGCCGAGGCCTGCTCGAACGCGAACCCGATGGCAGCCTCACCCACCGGTGTCCCGTCCACGCCGACCACCACCGGGGCGCCGGTCCCGGGCTCGTCCGCGTCCCGCACGACCACGAGTGGGCAGTGTGTGCGGCCGGCGAGCGCGACGGAGGTGGACCCGACCAGCAGCCCGGCGAAGCCGCCGAGCCCACGGGTGCCCAGCACCAGGAGGGATGCCTCGCTGGACTCCCGCACCAGAGTGTCGACCGGAACGCCGTCCACGAGTTCCGGTTCCGGCCGCAGACCGGGTGCCGCCGCGGTCGCGGCAGAGCCCGCGTCGACGAGCTGGCGCCGGTGCTCGGCACGCAACAGCGTGCGCAGACTGTCGATCTCGACGACACCAGCGCGGTAACGGAAGGGTAGTCGGAACGCGCTGACCAGCCGCAGTGCGGCACCACGCCGCTCGGCCTCCTCCGCCGCCCACCGAACGGCGTGCAGCGCGGATTCCGAGCCGTCCACGCCCACCACCACCCGGTGTTGATGGCCTTGCCTCGCCATGCACGCTCCTTCCGCGACTGTCGGACCAGTCAAGCCATCCGAGAAAGTCCGACGACCCGAAGCTACCCCTTCAGCGGTTCCGGGAAACGATCCCGGCCGACAAGGACCAGACGGCAACGGCCATCACGGACACCGCCGTCCGCGATGTCCACAGTGGAGTTCCTCGAGGTGCTGATGTTCCGCAGGCTGGGGCGCCGCGAACAGTCCGCGCGGCACGGGATCACCGCCCCCTGACCCGCGGCCACGTCCAGGGCCTCGACCGCGGTGACCGCACCGCCATCCCGCCCCAGCGACACGGCCTCACCGCCGTGACCGACAGCGCGGTCCTGCTCACCGTCGCACTCCGCTGACCGAGCACGGCCGACCTCGGTGAGCAACGGCACAGGTTGCGCGATTGCATAGTTCTGCAACTTGGCAGATAGTTGACCCCTTGGTGTCCTGCCGCAGGGGGTGACATGCCGGTTCCGCTGTACGTGGCGAAGGCCGAGTTCTTCAAGATGCTGGGGCATCCGGTCCGGATCCGGGTGCTGGAGCTGTTGCAGGACGGGCCGAAGGCGGTCCGCGATCTGCTTGCCGAGATCGATGTCGAAGCGCCGAGTCTGTCGCAGCAGCTCGCGGTGCTGCGGCGTTCGGGCATCGTGACCGCGAACCGGGAGGGGGCCACCGTCGTGTACGCGTTGGCCGGTGGTGATGTCGCCGACCTCATGCGTGCGGCGCGGCGGATCCTGACCGAGATGCTGGCCGGGCAGAACCAGTTGCTGGACGAGCTGCGGGACGCTGAGACGGGCACCCGGTGACCCGCTCCCGGCTCTTCTCGCTGCTGCCTGCCGGTGCCGACTTCGTCGCGGTTCGCCGCCATCCCCGGCGGGACCTGCTCGCCGGGTTGACGGTGGCGGTGGTGGCGCTGCCGCTCGCGCTGGGGTTCGGGGTGTCCTCGGGTCTGGGGGCGGAGGCCGGGCTCGCCACCGCGGTGGTCGCGGGTGCGGTGGCTGCCGTGTTCGGTGGCTCCAACCTGCAGGTGTCGGGCCCGACGGGGGCGATGACGGTGGTGCTCGTGCCGATCGTGGCCGCGCATGGCCCCAGGGGAGTGCTGACGGTCGGGCTGCTCGCGGGGCTGCTGCTGGTCGGGCTCGCGGTGGCGGGGGCGGGCCGGTACATGCGGTACGTGCCCGCGCCGGTGGTGGAGGGCTTCACGGTCGGCATCGCCTGTGTCATCGGGCTGCAGCAGGTCCCGAACGCCCTCGGTGTCGAGGCGGGTGGCGAGTCGCACGTGGTCGCCGCCGCCTGGCATGCGGTGCAGGCATTCCTGCAGACGCCGAACTGGCAGGCCATCGGGCTCGCGGCGGGTGTCGCGGCGGTGATGCTGGCCGGGGTGCGGCGGTGGCCCACGATCCCGTTCTCGATCGTCGCCGTGGTCGCGGCGACCGTCGTCGCCGCCGTGGCGCACCTGGACCACGCCGTCCCGATCGGGGCGCTGCCCGCCGGGCTTTCGGCTCCGTCACTGGACTTCCTCGACCTGTCGGCGGTCGTTTCGCTGCTGCCGTCGGCGGTCGCCGTCGCGGCGCTCGCCGCGCTGGAGTCGCTGCTGTCGGCCTCGGTGGCCGACGGGATGACGGTCAACCAGCGGCACGACCCGGACCGGGAGCTGTTCGGGCAGGGGCTGGCGAACATCGCCGCGCCGCTGTTCGGTGGGGTGCCCGCGACCGGCGCGATCGCGCGCACCGCGGTCAACGTGCGCACCGGGGCCGGGTCGCGGCTCGCCGCTTTCGCGCACGCCGGGGTGCTCGCGGTCATCGTCTACACCGCCGCGCCGCTGGTGTCCCGGATCCCGCTCGCGGCGCTGGCGGGTGTCCTGCTCGCCACCGCCATCCGCATGGTGGACGCACGGGGACTCCGCGCGATGGCACGCGCGACCCGTTCCGACGCGGTCGTGCTGGTGCTGACCGCCGTCGCGACCGTCGCACTGGACCTGGTCTACGCGGTGGTCCTCGGCCTGCTCGTGGCCGGGCTGCTAGCGCTGCGGGCCGTGGCGAGGCAGGCACGTGTCGACCAGGTCGACCTGGCCGACGACCTGCCGGCCGCCACCGGCGACGAGGAGCACGCCCTGCTGGCCGAGCACATCGTGGCCTACCGCATCGACGGACCGCTGTTCTTCGCCGCCGCGCACCGGTTCCTGCACGAGCTCACCGACGTCGCCGACGTCTCCGTGCTCATCCTCCGCATGTCCCGGATCGTGACGATCGACGCGAGCGGTGCGCTGGTGCTGAAGGACATCATCGAGACCGTCCAGCGCCGTGGCATCACGGTCTACCTGTCCGGTATCCGCGACGGACACCACCAGCCGCTCGAGGCACTCGATGTCATCACCCGCCTCGCCGCGGACGGGCACGTGTTCGCCACGACACCCGAGGCCATCGCCGCGGCCCGCCGCCACCTCCACGACAGCGGCGCACTGCCCGACCGGGCAGGGCTGTGACCGCTCGGCACGGCCGTGAACCGTGGCCGGGCGACGGCGGTGATCGTCACCGGTCGGGTGATTGTGCGTGCACAGAGGAGTGAATCGGAGCGTGCTCTCGTTTGTGGCTCCGGAGTCGGGTATTCGAGGTGGGTCTTCGTTCCCGAGCTACCGGAGTGCTCCATGAGGATCAAGCCCATCGCGCTCGTCGCGCTCGTCGCCGCGGCGCTGACCGTCCTGCCGACCGCCACCGCCTACGCCTCCTGCTCCATGGCCGCGGGGAAGGTCGACTCGGTCACCCGTGTGTTGGAGGAGGAGCTGGTTCGCGCCGCGCCGTTGCGGCCGGGCTCGGACGCGAGGGACGTGGTGTGGCTGAAGAAGAACATCCCGGCGATGGTGCCGGACTGGCTGGCCGAGACCAAGGGCGTCGTCGCGGCGGCCAAGCCGGAGATCGACCGTGTGGTCGACGACTGCTACCGGCCCGGCGACTACAGCGTGCCGGGGCCGGTCCGCTTCGACTTCATCGACTGCGCCAAGAAGGGCGCCCTCACCCAGGTGACGTCGTTCAGCCCGGCCGAGTGGGGCGTCGTCTGTGACGAGGTGCGCGCGGCCCTCGACGATCCCGCCGTCGAGGACAAGATCCGCGCCTGGGCACGTACCTGGATCGACGCCTACATCAAGTACGCACAGAACCGGCCTGCCGCGTGACAGCCCATCCAGGCCCACAACACAGGATCGACTGATCGCGCCGTCCTTGGAGGCCGCCTGCCGGGCGTGGAGCGTGCCCGGCAGGCGGTTGCGTCACAGGCAGACGCTGCCCCTGCTGCTCATCGTGAGCACGTTGCACGCCATCAGGTCGTCCTCGTGAGCTGCCTCAGCCTGCAAAAGCAGGACTTCCTCCATGTTCATCACTCCTTTCCACGGGTGTTTCGACTGCCCTCGACGTGGTGACCGCGTCGAGGGGGTCCTGGAGGGCGCCGGTCAGGTGGCGCAGTGCGAGCAGGACACCGGCCGCGCCTGACCAGAGGTCGGTGGACAGGCGCTGGCCCGGCTCACCGAGCCAACCCACCCCGCGCCGGTGCGGCACGGCGTACCGGAACAGGCCCTGTGCGTTGACAAGCGCCGTGTCGACGAGCTCGGGTCTGTTCAGGCGTTGTCCCGCGTCCGCGAGCGCCAGGACGAGGCCCGCCAGCCCGGGGAACAAGCCGGGGAACACGGTGAAGCGTGCCGTGCACGCGGTCAGGCACCGCGTGAGCGCGTCGCCGGCGGTCACGCCGTCGAACGGCTCGTCGAACTCCGCGTCCGCGCGGTCTGTGAAGAAGCGCGACAGGACCATCGCGTAGCCGGCGCTGCCCGCGAACAGGTACGGGTAGACGCGCCGGTCCGCCTGCGCGATGCGGAACCCGAGCCCACCGTTGGGCAGCGGAACGGCGTAGGCGAGTTCCTCCTGCAGCAGCCGCAGACCGCGCCGGAACGGCCGGTCATCACCCGTGGCCTCGTGAAGACCGTGCAGCGCGAGCGCCACGCCGGTCCGCCCGCCCACCAGCCCCGAGCGGTTGACCCTGCTCAACCGGGCGGTCAGCTCGGCGCCCTCCGGCACCCGGTCGAGCAACCTCGCCGCCAGGCCCAGCCAGCGCTCCTCACCGGTGCGGCGGTGGTGGGCCAGAAGTCCGTACGCGGTACCCGCCGCACCACCGCCGAACGTCGCGGACTCGTCGTTGAGCGGATGCGCGGCCGCCGCGGTGAGCAGCGACTCCGCGGCGTCGGTCTCGCCGAGGTCCGCCAGCACGGCCGCGATGCCCGCACTGCCGTGCAGGAAGCCCGGCGCGTCGGACACGGCAGCCGCCACCGCCTCGTCTCGCAGCCGCGTGACGATGGCCGGATCGCAGGTGCGGCCGGTGCGGTGCAGTGCGTACAACACGCCCGCCGTGCCCGCCGCCAGCGCCCGGGTGTTCGTCTGGTAGCCCAGGGGGATCGTCGGGTACACGCGTGCCGGGTGGTCCGGTCGCGCCATGGCCTCGACGGCGTCGGCGGTCCGCTCCGCGAGGTCCCGCAACGCGGCGACCGGTCCGGCCCGCACCGCGGCCGGCGTGGGCAAGGCCGTGGGGCCGGTGCGGTCGTGGCACCTGGTGGCCAGCCGCCACAGCCGCGGTTGGACGGTCGCCAGTTCGGTCAGGTCCGCGTGCAGGTGGTCGAGCACCGCCGGGTCCCGTTCCGCAGCCTCGTGGGCGGGGAACACGAGCAGCAGCGCCAGCGCGGACAGGCCGTACCGGTCGAGACCGAGCGGGTCGTCCGCCACCACGGCCCTCGGGTCTGGCGGCAGGTAGCCCGGCGTGCCCATGTACCGGTGCACGTCGTCGGCCGGTTGCACCGCCTCGAAGTCGACGAGCCGCACGCGGTCGTCGTCGTCCACCAGGACGTTGGTCGGGCTGAGGTCGATGAAGACCAGACCGAGGTCGTGCAGCGCGCGCAGTTGCTCGTCGATCTGGTCGAGGAGGGCGAGGCAGCGCTGGTGGTAGCCGGGGTACGCCGCGGTGTCCGTGTGGTCGAGCACCACGGGGTTGTTCGTCACCATCCACCGGTACAGCGAGACACCCGGCACGAACTCGGAGACCAGGTAGCTGTGTTCCCAGTGGTGGAACATCTCCACCGGCCGTGGGCACAGGCCGGGAGCGCGGGCGTGGATTTCCCTCAGCACCAGGTACTCCGCGGTCAGCCGCGTCTTCGCGTCCGCACCGTCCGCGGTGTAGCCGTTGTGCGCCTTCGCTTCCTTGACGAACACCGCGGCGCCGTCCGCGTCGCGGAACCGGTACGCGCCGCCCGCGTTGCTGTGCCGCAACACCGCGTCGAACACGTAGCCGTGCATCGTCACCGGTCCTCGGGCGCCCGTCGCGGGCTGCTCCTCACGGAACGGGTCGGACACGCCGGGTGGCAGGTGGAACACCGGTTTGCGTTCGTCGTCGACGTCCCGGCCGTCCGCGCCGGTCATCACCGGCACGTGGTTGCCGTCACCGTCCACCCGGGTACGACCGCGAAACGCGCCGAAGCGGTAGGACACACACGTGCTCTGGCCGAACCGCCGATCGGTGAGCACGAACGGTCCATCCACTCCGGCGAGGTCGGACGACAGGCGCCGCATCAACTCCCGCGCGGATTCCTCGGTGGGCGGATAGAGGGTGCACGACTTCCCACTCTGCGGCCGGGCCGCGTGTTTGTCGTGTGCGATCAGGAATGTGGTCCGGCCCGCGAGGTGTTTGAACGGCACTCCCATTTCCACGCACGCGACCGACACGACCGCGACGACGGACCGCACATTGGCCAGCGAGCTGGACACGTGCACCTTCCAGCCCTGGTCCGGAAGCACGAGATCCGGTGGGCCCCAATGTGTCCAGGCCCCCTCGTCGTGCCGCACCCAGTCGTCGGGCATCGCGGCAGGACACAGCCGCACGCCGGGATCAGCCACGTACCAGGGCTCGTAATACTCCGAATCCGCGATCAGGAAGGACATGTCCACGATCGACGTTCTCAAATGATCTCAACGGACGTCAAGGAGTGCTATTCCCAGAAGTATGGGAATGTATTGTTCGCACGAATCCCATTGGTAGGAACGGCCCAACGCGCACATCCTCGCCACGAGGTTCCGCCACCTGGCCGAGAGACACACGGGCATGATCGTCGATCATGGCGGCCTACCACAGTCTCGGATCACGACGCGCACCCGTGGCGATGCGGGAGGCCTGTCCGGGACCTCGTCCCGACGACCCGGTGGCCGCGGCGCGGACCCGGTCCGGCTGGGCCATCGTCGAACAGCTCTTCCCCGGGCGGGTGTACGACCACACGTGCGCGGTTCTGGTCGGCTGCGATGTCGAGGACACCGAGACCTGCTTCGCCGCCGCGGTGACCTGGTTCGGCGCGGAGGACGAGACCGACCTGCTCGCCGCGGTCCCGGAGTGGTGGTCCGACCTCGTGCGCACGCGACATCCGGCGCGTTCTCCACCGGCGCCGGGTTCGACCCGGTCAACCTCGTGTGCGGGTGGGACGGACGGCAGTGGACCAAGGCCATCGGCGCGCCCCACCCGGTGCTGCTGTACCACTTCCTCGAACCCGACGAGGACGCCTGAATCAGCCCAGGATGCGTACCAGCTCGACGCGGGAGCGCACGCCGAGGCGGGTGAAGATGTTGCGCAGGTGGTGTTCCACGGTGCGCTGGCTCAGGAACAGGCGGGCGGCGACCTCGCGGTTGGTGGCCCCTTCCGCGACGAGGCGCGCGATCTTGTCCTGCTGCGGGGTCAGCGCCGGCACGCCGGGACCGGTCTTCGGCGCTTCGCCCACCGCGTGCAGTTCGGCGCGGGCGCGGTTCGCCCAGTAGTCGGCCTCGTGGCGTTCGAAGTGGCCGATCGAGTCGCGCAGCAGCTCACGCGCCTGCCTGGGTTTCCGGTTGCGGCGCAGCCGGGTGGCGTAGAACAGTTCGGTCTTCGCCAGCTCCATCGACGTCCCGCTGATCCGGTGCAGGCGGATCGCCTCGGTGAAGTGGCCCTCGGCGTCCGCGCCGTCGGACACCATCGCCTGGCAGCGGTGTGACACCGCGAGCCGCGACGACGGGCCGGTGCTGTGCACCCAGCGCGTGTAGCTGCGCAGCGCGGCGTCGGCAGTGGACCGCTCGCCGCAGCGGACGGCGGCCTCCACGATGTCCGGCACCGCCAGGGCCCGCACACCGGCGTGCATCCCGCCCGCGACGAGGTGCCCGAGGTGGCCGAGCGCGTCGGCAGGCCGGTCGCGGACGAGGTCCACGCACGTCAACGCCCAGGCGCCGAGCGTGCCCGACCGGCCGAGGCCGCGGTCGCGCACTCCTTCCCCTGCCGCGCCGATCCGGTGCAGCGCGGTGTCGGTGTCGCCGAGCAACGCCGCGAGCAGCGCCAGGAACATGAGGTGGTCGGTCATGGCGTTGACCTGGCCGGCCGCGATGGCCGCGTGCGCGCCCTCGAACGCGGACTCACGGGCGAGCTCGTGCTGGTCGGCGAGGAGCGCGGCCATCGCGCGGTAGGTCAGCGCCCACGGCACGAGCGTGGTGAGGCCACCCTCCCGTGCCGCGGCGACACCCCGTTCGGTCAGCCGCAGCGCGGTCGCCACGTCGCCGAGCACGAACGCCGCGTGGCCGCCCCAGATCGCGGCGGTCGCGTGGGGCAGCCGGCCGGCGAGTTCGACCACCGAGCGCAGGGCGGGCAGCGCCACCTCGTGCCGCCCTGCGAAGCTCGCGGCGGTGCCGATCAGGTGGTCCAGCACCAACGCCGGGCCCGGCGCCTCGTCGGGGGCGCGCCACCGCGCCGCGGTGGCGGCGATCTCGCCGTGCAGCGCGTGGTCGCCCGCGACGGCAGCGGCCTCGCCCGCGAACCCCAGCGCCGTCACGGCCAGCACGCGGTCGCCGGGCAGGAGCTGCTCGGCGGCGCGGACCAGCCTGCGGGCGGCGACGACGGGCTGGCCGGCGCCGACCTCGATGCCGCCTTCCACGAGCTCGGCCAGCACCCGCACCTCTGGCCGCGCGGACAGCGGCACCACCGCGCGCAGGGTCGCGCGTGCCCGGTGCGGCAGGCCGTGCCGCCAGTGGTCGGCCGCGGCGGACACCAGGCGGCGCGCACGCAGGTCGGGCGCGGTGGTCAGCGCGGCGGCCCGGCCGTGGTCGCGGGCAGCCGCCGCGAAGTCGCCCCGGCCGCGTGCGTCGGCGGCCGCCGCGCCGAGCAGGTCGGCGTGGGTGTCCCTCGGGCCGGGCAGGCCCGCGGCCTCGTGCCAGGTGCGGCGCGGACCTTCGGGCAGGGTGGCGGCGAGGGTCGCGTGGGCGGCGTAGCGGGTGGTCACGGGGAGCTCCGCGCGCAGCGTCGCCCGCACGAGCGGCGCTGCTGCCATGAGTGCCGTGACCTCGTCCACGGCCGCGAGGTCCAGCCCGGGGGTGCGCGCCAGGGTGTCCACGTCGACGTCGTCGTCGACGAGGGCCATCGCGAGCGCGTGCCGCGCGTCCGGTGACAGTGCGGCGAACCGGTCCCGCAGCCGCGCGCGGAGTGAACTGTGCGGTGGCAGCACCTCCGGTGGTGGTTCGGCACCGCCCAGCTGGGCACTGGTGAGCGACCGCGCCAGCTCCACCAGAGCCAGGGGGTTGCCGTCGGCGACGCGGGCGACGTCGTCGGCGAGCCCGGTGGGCAGGCCCGGCAGCAGGTCCCGCAGGACCCGGACGCTCGTCGCGTGGTCCAGCGGGTCGAGTTCCGCGCACGGCAGCCCGTGTGCGGAGCCCTCGGTGGCGATGAGCACCGCGACCGGCTTGTCCGCGAAGTCGGGCAGCGCGCTGAGCAGCCAGGCGAGGTCCAGGTCGTGGGCGTCGTCGACGCACAGCAGCACCCGTCGCGGGTCGGCGGCGAAGTCGGCGGCGGCCGCCCGTGCCGCGCGCAGGAGGGCCGTCTTGCCAGAGCCCGGTCCGCCGCGCAGCACCAGCACACCGCCGCGGCCGGCACGAACCCGCTCGAGCAACGCGTCGACGGCGACGCGCTGCCGGTCGCGTCCCCGCAGCATGCACCCTTTCTTCCACACGGCGTACCGCGCCGGGAAGACGCCATCCGAACGGTAGTTTTACCGATCCCATTTGGCGGAGAACCGGTACATCCGCCGATGCGCGCGGCCCGGCGGGTGCCCGAGGGTCGTAGGGGTCTGATTCCCCCTGCACCAGCGAGGCATCCATGCGAATCCGCAGTGTCCTCTGCGCGCTGTCCACGTCGGCTCTGCTCCTGGTCGGCGCTCCCGCGCAGGCCCCAGCGCAGGTCGCGGCCAACCCGTACGAACGCGGCCCCGCACCGACCACGTCGAGCATCGAGGCGTCGCGCGGCCCGTTCGCCATCGCCAGCGTCACCGTGTCCCGGTCGTCGGTGTCGGGCTTCGGCGGCGGCACCGTCTACTACCCCACGAGCACCGCGGAGGGCACGTTCGGCGCGGTGGCCATCTCCCCGGGCTTCACCGCGTCGCAGTCGAGCGTGGCGTGGCTGGGCCCGCGCCTGGCGTCCCAGGGGTTCGTGGTGATCACCATCGACACCCGTTCGACGTGGGACCAGCCCGACAGCCGCGGCACCCAGCTGCTGGCCGCGCTCGACTACGTGGCGAACACCAGCTCCGTGCGCACCCGCGTCGACCGCACCCGCATGGGCGTGATGGGCCACTCGATGGGCGGCGGCGGCAGCCTCGCCGCGTCCCGCACCCGCCCCGCGATCCAGGCCGCCATCCCGCTGACGCCCTGGCACACCACCAAGTCCTGGTCCACCGTCCGCGTCCCCACGATGATCATCGGCGCGGAGAACGACTCGGTGGCCCCGGTGTCGTCCCACTCCGAACCGTTCTACACCAGCATGAGCACGGCCCCGGACAAGGCGTACCTGGAACTGAACAACGCGAGCCACTCCGCCCCGACGAGCGCCAACACGACCGTGGCCCGCTACAGCATCTCCTGGCTCAAACGCTTCATCGACAACGACACCCGGTACGAGCAGTTCCTGTGCCCGCCCCCGAGCCCGAGCAGCCTGATCCAGGAGTACCGGGACACCTGCCCCCACTCCTGACCCCATGGCCGGGGTTCCGCCGCGCGGGCCCGGACGCCATGCCCTGAACGACGCTTCCGGCACGCTCGACGTCCCGGAAGCGTCGTTCGGGCATCGGCGGGGCGTGTCACTTCAGGTGGCGGGCGAAGAACCGGTTCGCGGCGTCCCCCTCGAACTCCGGGACGCCGGTGTGCCCGCCCATGTTGGCGTGCAGCGTCTTCTCCTTGGAGCCGAAGGCGTCGAACAGGTCCAGGGCCAGCTGCCGGTCGTTTCCTTCGTCGTCCCACTGCAGCAGCACCTGCAGCGGAATGGTGACCTGCCGGGCCTGTTCGAACATCGTGCGGGGCACGAAACTCCCGGCGAACAGAAGTGCTGCCGAGATGCGCGGCTCGACCACCGCCAGCCGCACGCCGATGGCGATCACCCCTCCCGCGTACCCGACCGGGCCGCCGATCTCGGGCAGCGGAAGGAGGGCGTCCAGGGCGGCCCGCCATTCCGGGGCCGCCCTGTCGACGAGCGGGAGGACGAGCCGGTCGACGATCTCGTCGTCGATCGGCTCGCCGGCCGCCAGTGCGCGGTGCAGGTCGGCGCGGGCCTGTTCGGCGGTGGTGGACCGGGGCCGGTCACCGCTCCAGGGGAGCTCGATGGTGGCGGCGGCGAAGCCCTCCGCCGCGGCGTGCCGGGCCCGGGCCGCCAGGCGCGGGTACATCCCGCGCAGTCCACCGGGGTGGCCGAGCAGGATCAGCGGGGCCGGTGCGGATGCGGGCGTCCACAGGATGCCGGGGATCTCGCCGAGGGTGAACCCGCGTTCGAGGACACCGTCGTCGAAGCGCTGTTCTGAGGTGAAGCGCATGGTCGTGCCTTTCGGGAGTGCTCGTGACGGCGCTCCCGGACGACCTATCGCCCGACCGTGAACCCGGAGGGAAGCACCCATGTCGATATGTTCACGGGTACCACCTCCTCGAGTTCGCGCACGGCCACCGGAAACGTAGCAGTGGTCGCAGCGGTCGCCAACAGGTTTCGCGGACGCTGTCGAGGAGGCGGCCGGCATGGAGTCCGGACTGCCGCGAGTAGCGGACATTCCCTGACCGGTACCGGTGTCCAGTGGTTGTTCCGTCGGCCTCTGGGACGAACCTCGGTCCCCGGGGTCTCATCCGCGAACGTGCCTGCTGGTGTCACCGACCAGGTCCGGCAGCAGTTCGAGGTCCTTCCACCACCACCGACCCTCCAGGCGCTCGAAGGTGCCGTTGAGCCGCGTGTAGATGATCAGCTCCGGCCTGGCGCCTGGAAGGGCCTGCCAGATGCTGCTGTAGCTGGTGAAGAAAGCGGTACCGGCATCCTCGTCGACGTCGATGACGACGTTCGTCATCTGGTGCTTGGTGTACGTCTTCCCGTCGTGGAGGATCACGCTGTCTTCCAGCCAGCGGCGCATCGGTTCCGAACCCGGCCCGTCCGCGAAAGGCCACCTGCCGTGTTTCCAGAGACTCGCGACCCGGTCGAAATCGGCATTGTCGATGGCCTCGCAATAAGCACAGAGGGTGCGCCAGATCTCCTTTTCCGAATCGTAGCTCGGTCGTCCGTGTGCCTGCGGGATTTCGATCGGGCTCATGCTTTCCCTTGTCCTCCGGAGCCTGGTCCCGGTGATTCGGGGTAAAGGTAGCAAGTAAGATAGCCCGGCGTTCTCACCGGCGCGAACCGGTGCGTGTTCGCCACTGACGACGACCCTTGGCGTGACCGCGAAGCCGTGTCAGGGACAAGCCTCGTCGAGCTTGACCACCCCGAGGTCGATCCGCGACGTCGTGGTCAACGTCGCGCCCGGCCCGACGTTCTGGGTGCACACCTGCCAGTTCGCGTCCAGCACCTGGTTCCGGTCCTGTCCGCCGAGATCGTGCGAGTCCGTGAAGTAGATCGCGCCGCCCGTCAGCGCCTGGATCTGGTCCTGCGCGTCCTGCAGGGTCATCCCGGCGAGGTTCGGCATCGCCCACTGCTCGGTGGCCGGTGGTTCCGCCGCGGGCTCCGTCGTGGCCTGCTCCTCCGTCTGCGCCGGCGGTGCGGTCGTCGTCAGCTCCTGCTCAGGAGACGACTCACCACCGCAACCCGACGTCGCCAGGACGGCGACAACGCATGCACCCGAGGACATCAGCGTGGCAAAGACCCGCACAACCATCTCCTGTCGTCACCGCGCCTATCGCAACCACGGCCCGCCCCGTTGCGATCATCACCGATGTTCACTCGAACGAGCATCGGCGTCCGCTCAACCGCGATCGCATCCCTCGTCCGGTCGGTGGCCGAGCTACGCGGCGGCACGTGAGCCGATCACGTGGCGCCTGGACCGCCAAACCGTGTGACCAGTCGGTGGAGTTGTTTCGACGTCCTCGGTCCGGGTTATGCCCGCGGTATGGGGCTTTCGACAAGTGCACCGGGCAGCCCGGCGTGTGCGTGGACCCGGTGTGGCGCTGCGGCGCTGGTCTGAGTCAGGGTGGGGACGACGTCGGTGTTGTCATTGGGCGGGTCGGTCGCGGTTTTCGTGCTCGCCGGCGTGGTCACGGTGTTCGGTGCCGTCCGGCTGGCCGGGCTGGGTGACGCGCTCGCGGACCGCACGGGCTGGGGTGAGGCGTTCTTCGGCGCGGTGTTCTTCGGTCTGATCACCTCGCTCTCCGGCATCGTCATGACGGGGGTCAGCGCGGCGTCGGGCCAACCGGACCTGGCCTACAGCAACGCGGTGGGCGGGATCGCGGTCCAGACGCTGGCGATCGTGGCCGCGGACGCCGCGTACCGGCGGGTGAACCTCGAACACGCCGCCGCGTCCACCCAGAACCTGCTGTTCGGGTGCCTGTTGATCGTGTTGCTGAGCACCGCGCTGCTGGCCTCGTTCAGCCCGGACGTCACCGTGCTGGGTGTGCATCCCGTGTCGCTGGTGATGGTCGCGCTGTACCTGGGCGGGCTCAAGCTCATCCGGGAACAGAAACAGCCGATGTGGCGGGCGGTCCGCACCGGGGAGACCCGGTCGGACACACCTGATGACAACGACCAGTTCGCAGACCGGGGCAACAGCTCGTTGTGGACCGAGTTCATCGCGATCGCCGCGCTGGTCATGGCCGGTGGCTGGGCCGTCGCGCACGCCGCGGAGGGCCTCGTCACCTCCACCGGCCTTGCCGCCGGTTTCGTCGGCGGGGTGTTCATGGGGGTGGTCAACGCGCTGCCGGAGACCGTGACCGCCGTCGCCGCGGTCCGTCGGGGAGCGCTCACCCTGGCGATCGCGGCCATCATCGGCGGCAACAGCCTCGATGCGCTCAACCTCGTGGTCGGCGACGTCGCCTACCGGGCGGGCTCACTGTTCCACACCGGCGGCAACGATCAGCTCTTCCTCACCACCGCCGCGCTGCTGATGACCACGGTGCTGCTCGGCGGCCTGCTCATCCGGCAGCGCCACGGTTGGTGGCGGCTCGGTTTCGACGGCATCCTGCTTCTCGGCATCTACGCCGCCGCCGCGGTCACCCTCGCGTTCTGACCGGACCCGGCAGGCTTCCCGGTGGCGCCTTCATGCTCACAGCCCGCTGGCTCTCATCGCGAACAGCACCAGCTCGAAGAACAGCTGCGCCGTGCCCAGGCAGATCCCCACGACCGCGGTCCAGTCGATGCGGTACTCCCGCCGGGTCACGATCGACACGACCCCGCAGGCAATCGCGAGGCCCGCGACGACCACGCTCACGAACGGGGTCAGCCAGCACAACACTCCGAGACCCAACGAGATGAGTCCCAGCGAAGCGAGCTTGCCCCGGCGATCCCGGGCAGGCAGCTCCCAGGTCACGTCATCCGAGCCCTGCGGCTGATCGGTCACCACACCAGTGTCCACCAGCGGGAGCCGAAGGCGTGAGCGGCAACGTGACGACCAGCCCAGACGATGATTCCGTGAAGATCATGTGAAGTGGCTTGGGTGTACGGACCCGTCGTCGGGCACGACACCCACACCCTGCGGTCGCCCGAGACGGGGCGGGGCCGGTGCCGTGAATGGGCCGTTCAGGGCGCTCAGCGCCCTGAACGCGCCTTTCAGGGCATCGCCACGCCGTCAACGCGCCTTCCTGGTGCTGCCGGTCGCGGTGCTGTGCGGCTACCTTCTAGGAGGTGCGGGAGCCTATCTCCACGGTGAGTTCCTGCCGGTCCCCGTCCCGCACCACGACGAGGGGAGCGGATTCGCCGGGCCTGGTGTCCCGCAGGGTGGCGAGCAGGTCCTCGACGCTGCTGATCTCGTTGCCGTCGAAATCGGTGATCACGTCACCGGTTCGTATGCCCGCCTCGGCGGCGGGACCGTTGTCGTCCACCGTGGTCACGACGGCGCCGCGGTCGGCGCGCAGGCCGAGTTCCTGCTGGATGGCGGGTGTGAGTTGACGCGCGGACACGCCCAGGTAGGGGTGCACGACTTCGCCGTCCTCGATCAGCTGTTCGGTGATGTCGAGCACTGTGGCGGTGGGGATGGCGAAGCCGAGGGACACCGCGCCGGTCTGGGGTGGCAGGTAGGCCTCGTTGATGCCGACGACCCGTCCCGCGGAGTCGAGCAGCGCACCGCCGGAGTTGCCTGGGGAAATCGGGGCGTCGGTCTGGATCAGGTCGACGAGTGAGTGGGTCGTCGCCGCCGACCCGGGGATGTCGCGGTGCAGTCCGGACACGATTCCCGCGGTCACGGTGTTCTGGAAGCCGAGCGGGCTGCCGATGGCCACGGCGACCTCACCTGGTTGTGGCAGTTCCGCGCGGTACTCCGGTACGGGGAGATCATCGCGCTCGGTGCGCACCACGGCGAGATCGGTGATCGCGTCGGTGGCGAGGACCGCTCCTGGTGATCGGGTGCCGTCGGCGTAGACGACGGTGACGTCGGACGCGTCGCCGACCACGTGTGCGTTGGTGACGACGACGTCCGCTCGCAGCACCACACCGCTGCCCAGCCCGCTGGCGGTCTGGATGGTCACCACACTCGGCCCCGTCTCGTCGACGAGGTCGGTGTAGCCCGGCTCGGTGGCGGGCGGATCGTTCACCACCCTCGGCGCAGAGGAGTCGACCGTGCACGCGGACAGCGACAGCATCAGTGCCATCCACAATCCGAGTATCACGTTCCTGCTCATGGGTTCCGCCCTCCGCTCACGTCGCCGGCCGTCGTGCAACGGACTACCCGGCCCGGCGGTCCGGTACCGGCGGTGGGGATTACGGAACTGTCATGCGGATTCCGAGCAGGGCGCGGGCGCTGCCGGGGGAGACAGTCCGAGGATGTCGAGCAGCCTGCCGCAGTCGGCGGCGTCCGCTGCGGCGGAGGCTACGACACGGGCGGCGCGTGCCCGTTGTTCCGCCGTGAGGTAGAGGTCGGCAATGGGGTCGTGGGTCTCGTCGGGCCTTGGCACAGTGGCTCGCCTCCTGGTTGGGCGTGGACGGACGCCGGGAAGAGCGGGTGCTCGCTCCGCTGCCCCGTGTGGTCAGCCGGCGGCCTCCGCCGACCGGCGTCCGGCACGCCGGGCCTCCTCACGGACGCGGGCGCGGCGGCGGAAGGTCAGCACCACGCTCACCGCGGCGGCGAGCACCACGACCGCACCGACGATCATGTCGTTGGTCGTCGCGGCGACGGCGTCCGCACCCTCGTTGTAGGCAAGCACCCACGGCGCGAGGATCAGCCAGCCACCGAGGGCGATGTTGACCATGCTGAACCACGGCACCTCCCTCGGCGCCACTGCGCGCACCAACGCGAGCAGCGCGATCACGATCCCCACCGTGACGTCGTTCCAGTACCCGCCGAACTCCCCACCCGTCGCGGTGTGGCCCAGCGCGAACGGCGACACGATCAACCACACCCCGGCGAGGAACGTCACCGCGCTCGCCGCGCTCGAGCCGAACGAGTCGTCCGGGACCGAGTACGTCGGGCCGTACGGGTAGGCCGAACGCGGGTAGCCGAGGTCTACCCCGTCCGCCCGTTCGCGGTAGACAGTGCCCGGGGGGTCGTCCTGAACGCGAGTGTCGCCCGGATCGTCCGGGGTCCGCCGAAAGACCATCTTTAACACCTCTTCCTGATATCCCGGATATTCGCGTGAATCGACCTGGAAAGAACACGAGCACAAGCTATCCCGATTACGGCGCGGTCCGCTATCGCCGTCGGGGAACGGAAAGGCAACCGTAAAGAAAGGAAACTTATCCGCGACGAAGAGGTCGATGTATGCGTTTACGAAATGTTTTCGCGGTTTGCGTGCTCTCGGGAGGGCTGACGCCTGATCTCCGCTTCGACCTCGGCATCGACCTCCGCTCCGAGCAGCACGGCAAACGACGAGAGGTACAGCCACAGCAGCAGGATCGCGACGCCGGTGAGCGTGCCGGACATGCGGTGGGAACCAGAGAACAAACCGAAGTAGGCGGCGAATCCCGCCGACCCCGTGAGCCACACCAGAACGGCGACCGCGCTGCCGGCCGTCACCCAACGCCGGTGGGTGACCTCCCGGCACGGACCGAAGCGGTAGACGACAGCCAGTGCCACATAGGCGAACACCGCTCCGCCGCCCCAGCGGGCGACGTTGACGACGGCGCGCGTTGCCGCGTCCGCGCCGATCAGGTCGAGCACCAGGGGAACGGCGGCGACCACCCCGAGGCCAACGGCCACGACCAGCAAGGCCCCCATGGCGAACAGCAGCGCCAAGCCACGAAGCCGCAGAAACGAGCGCGTCTCCCGCTCACCGAAGGCGACGTTCAGCCCCGCGAACAGCCATCGCACGGCGTTGGAGGTGCTCCACAGCACCGCCACGATGCTGGTCACGAGTCCGGCGGTCAGCCCGCTGACGTCGATCTCGGTGGCGGAGCGCAACTGGTCAACGACGAGGTCGCCCGCTTTCCCCGGCACCACGCGGAGCAGCGGCGTGAGCTGGGTCCGTATCTGGTCGGGGTCGGTGACGAGCGCGTACATCGTGAGCAGCGCGATGATCGTCGGAACCAGGGCCAGCATGAGGAAGAACGCCACCCCGGCGGCCGTCAGCGGCAGCCGGTCGGCGGACACCGACGCCACCACGCGCCGCGAGACATCGCGCCACGCGTGTACCGGGATTCTCGTCAGCCGCCCCCGGCCTCGCTCAGGGGAGGGTGTCATGTGACTCACCACGGTCCCCCTGGAGCGGCTGCGAGCACGGCGGCATCCTGCTCCTTCCGACCGCTTCCGGCCTCCGAACCGCGTGCACCCCGGGTACCCCGTTGCGCCTCCTCGTCACTGGCGGCACCTTTCGATTCCGTTACGGAGACGTGGTTCGGCGGTCCCGTCGAAAGGTCGCATCGCGGGAAGTCGCGGAACGCCGCCAGGTCAAGGTAACAAGGCGACAACGTAGGTCCCATCTGTGCTTTCGCCCGCGCCTTCCGGGGAACGCAGGCCCGCGTCCCGAAACCGCACGAAGAAGGGATTGCTCGTGTCGGAGTGCACAGCCGGTCGTCTTGGCCGGTGGGCTGTCGTCGGTGTGGCCGTGCTGTTGCCGTTCTCGGTCGCCGCGTGCGGCGAGGACGTCGGACAGGACGTGGACCAGGACGAGGGGATCGTGAACGAGGAGGTCCCCGACGGGGACCTGTACTTCGAGGACGGCAGGGAGTTCGTGGGAGATCTCGTCAGCATCAGCGGCGAGGCGACCGACGTCCTGTCCCCGACGTCCTTCGAGGTCGACGGGCAGGAGTGGGGTGACGAGACCGTGCTGGTGCTTGCCGGGGAGCAGACCGGCGATGTGCACGAGGGAGACGTCGTGGACGTGACCGGTGTCCTGCGGGTGTTCGGCTACGAGCGTTACACCAACGAGTACGGCCTGACCGGTCCCACCCGCTACGAACCGTACGAGGGCGAGAAGTTCATCGAGGCCACCGAGATCGGAAGGGCCGGGGCGGCATCAAGCGGCCGCTGACGGCCGCTTCTGCGGGGTGTGCCGTCAGCTTCTCGCCCGGGAGCGAGTAGGTGGTTCGGTGGCCGCGGCGGGCTCACCGGGGTGCCCGGGGCCGGGGGACTGCGGTGGTGCGTCGGTGTCCGATGTGGAGGGTGCGCGGAGGAAGAAGGCGCCGATGGCCGCGGCCAGGGCGGCGAAGACCACCACGGAGTAGCACGCGAACACGATCTCCAGGACACGCACCAGCCCGCCGGGCCCGGTCATGGGTTCGCCGGTGATGGTGGCGTAGGCGACGTCGTGCAGCGCGGCGCCGTAGTCGGTGTAGTGGCCGGTGATCATGACCAGCTGACTGCCCGCCAGCACGACCGCCGCGGTCACCGCCAGCAGCCACCCCAGCCTGCTGGACAGCAGCCTGCCCGCTGATCGGCTCCCTCGCACCGCCGAGGAGACCACTCCGGTCGCGCGCATGAACCGCAGCAACCGCACCAGGCGCAGGAACCGCAGGAACGGCACGACCAGGAACAGCGCCTGCCACCAGAAGCGCCGCAGGAACCGGGTGCGATCCGGGGCCACGTACAGCCGTAGGGCGAACTCGGCCACGAACACCAGCCACAGCGCCCAGCCGGCGACGGCGAGCGCCGTGGACAGGACCGGGTTCCGCGCCAGTGTCTGGCCGAGCACCACGAACAGGAACAGGATGCCCAGCACGCTCATCGGCCCGTCAAGCCGGTCGGCCAGCCGCTCGGGCCATTCCTGCCGTTCCTGGTCGGTCCGCACCACCGTTCCCCACCGCTCCCACGGCTTGCCCTGACTCGTCCGGATGCCCGCCGACCCGGTAGGCAAACATGCGGGCGGTCCGGGACGGTCGCCGAACGCGGTGGTCCCCGCGGTTCGGCCGGGACAGTGTTGGGTGAGGTCGGTTTTCGCGCCCGCGGCGAGGGTAGCCACCCGGGTGCCATCTCCACCTCGGCGACTCGCTCGCCCGCTGTTCACGGCCAGGGGGCTGCACCGCGCCGCGGTGATCTCCCTGGAACTCGCGGCCGTGGTCCTGGGCCTGTGGGTACTGCGTGCCGTCGTCAAGCACTTCGGGTTCGTCCTCGTCCCCGTCGCCGTGGCGCTGCTGCTGTCGGCACTGCTGTCTCCCGCCGTGGCGTGGCTGCGCGGGCGCGGACTGCCCAGGGGCCTGTCGGTGGTTGCCGTACTGGTCATGGGGCTGGCCGTGGTCAGCGGGCTGGTCACCTTCGTCGTCCTGGCGGTCACCAGCCACTTCGCCGAGCTGAGCGACAGCGTCGCAGGCAGCGTCGCGCGGGTGCAGACGTGGTTGTCGCACGGCCCTCTCGGGTTGGACGCGAACCTGCTGGACCGGGGCAGGCAGTGGCTGCAGGCGCACGAGGCGTCCCTGGTGTCGGACGTGATGACGGCGTTCACGACGTTCGGATCGCTGGTCGCCGGCGCCGTGCTCACGCTGGTGATCCTGGTGATGTTCCTGCTGGACGGGTCGCGGATGTGGGACTTCCTGCTGCGGCTGTGGCGGGTGCCGACCCGGCGGTACGTGGACGAAGCGGGCCGGGAGGCGTTCCACAGCGTCGTGATGTACGTGCGGGTGACGGCGCTGATCGCGCTGGTCGACGCGGCGGGAATCGGCATCGGGCTGCTGGTGGTGGGTGTTCCGCTCGTCGTGCCGTTGACCGCACTGGTCTTCCTGGGCGCTTTCGTGCCCTACGTCGGCGCGATCGTGTCCGGTGCCCTCGCGGTCGCCGTGACCCTGGTGAGCAACGGGCCCGTCGCCGCCCTGATCATGCTGGGCGTCGTGATCGCTGTGCAGCAACTCGAAGGCAACGTGCTGCAACCCATGCTGGCGGGCAACTTCGTGCGCCTGCATCCCCTGGTGGTGCTGCTGGCCCTCACTGTCGGCGCGGTGGAAGGCGGAATCGCCGGGGTCCTGCTCGCCGTTCCGGTGACCGCCGCCATCAGGGCGGCGGTGCTCGTCGCCGCGGCACGAAGCGGTGCCGGAGAAACCGATCCGCCCGCCGAGGTCACCGAGGACGTCCACAAGCGACAGTAGCTCTCGAAGGGGACAACCACTGGCTCCTGTGCGGCACTGACGTCCGCTGGGCCGTGCCACAGGAGTCAAAGATCCTTGACATCATGTCCGCAACGCTTTACATTCGGCGATGTCAAAGTTGTTTTACATCGGGAGTGGGCGTGGCACTCGAAGAGAAGCGCGCGTGGATCATGGCGCTGGTCACTGCCTGCGCGTACGCGACCTATCTCGTCATCATCCTGAGTCGTGCCGGCGACGGGCCGCTGGCCGAGGTGCCGTACGTGGCGGCACTGCTGTGGACCGTGGGGGTGGCGATCGCCGTGACGATCGTGCTCAGCATCGCCGCCGCGCTCACCACGCCGGAGGACTCCAGGAGAAAGGACGAGCGGGACCGGGAGATCGAGCGGTTCGGCGAGTACGTCGGCCACTCGTTCACCGTCATCGGCGGGGTGTCGACGCTGGTCATGGCGATGGCCGAGGTCGGCCATTTCTGGATCGCCAACGCGATTTACCTCGCGTTCGCGCTGTCCGGCCTGCTCGCTTCCGTGGCCAAGATATCCGCCTACCGTCGGGGATTTCAGTCGTGGTGAAGTCGACCAAGGTCACGAACTCGATCCGGGCGCTGCGGTTCGCCAACGGCGAGATGACGCAGGCGGCGCTCGCGGAACGGATCGGCGTGACCAGGCAAACCATCATCGCCATCGAGCAGGGGCGTTATTCGCCGTCGCTGGAGATGGCGTTCCAGATCGCGCGGGTCTTCGCGGTTCCGCTCGATGACGTTTTCCAGTACCCGGATGGGGAGAAGTCATGAAAGCGATCGTGTACGACAGATATGGCCCGGCCGACGTGTTACGGCTCGCCGACATCGACAAGCCGGAGCCCGGCGACGACGAGGTGCTCGTGCGGGTCCACGCGGCCGGGGTGGACTACGGGGTGTGGCACCTCATGACCGGGCTGCCGCTCCCGGTCCGCGCGGCCGTCGGTCTGCGCACCCCCAGGAACCCCGTGCTGGGGCGGGATGTCGCGGGGACGGTCGAGGCGCTCGGCGCCGACGTGACGAAGTTTCGGGTCGGCGACGAGGTGTTCGGCACCTGTGGCGGCACGTTCGCCGAGTACGCGTGTGTGCCGGTGGCGAGGTGCGTGCCGAAGCCGGCGAACCTGACGCTCGAACAGGCGGCCGCCGTCCCGGTCTCCGGCCTCACCGCGCTGCACAGCCTGCGCGACGCCGTCCGGACCGGCGACAGGGTCCTGGTCATCGGCGCGGGCGGCGGGGTGGGCACGTTCGCGGTGCAGCTCGCGAAGGCGTACGGCGCCTCGGTGACCGGCGTGTGCAGCACCGGCAAGGTCGATCTGGTCCGCTCGATCGGCGCGGACGACGTCGTCGACCACACCCGGACCGACTTCGCCGACGGGACGCGGCACTGGGACCTGATCGTCGACACCGGTGGGCTGCGGCGACTGTCCCACCTGCGCCGCGCCCTGACCCCGAAGGGCCGGCTGATCATCGTCGGCGGTGAAGGCGGCGGTCGATGGCTCGGCGGAATGGACCGCACGCTCCGGGCGATCCTGCTCTCGCCCTTCGTCAGTCAGCGCCTCGGCGGCCTGATCTCCGTGGAGCGCGGCGAGGACATCGAGGAACTGCGCGCGCTGATCGAGGCCGGCAAGCTCACCCCGGTCGTCGACCGCACGTTCCCGCTCGCCGACGCCGCCAAGGCGATCCGCTACCTGGCGGAAGGCCGCGCCAGGGGCAAGGTCGTCCTCACCGTCCGAGAACAGTCGTTCTGATGCGACGACGGCAAATGCGGTGGGTTGGTATACGCCGCCCGGGGGAATGGAACGTCCCGACGCGTATCCGCGGAAGCAGCTGAACGGCCGCACACTCGGAAATGACTGGATCCGGCCGTGGATCACCTGATCGGTCCAATGAGGTCATCCCGTGGTCGCGCATTCGAGCATCGACGTTCCCTTTGTGCGACAATCGGTTGAATTGTCAAGATCACCCGTTCGGCCGCAGTTTCGATTACTGTGCGCGATTTCCTGTGGATCATTGTCAGTCTGTGTGATGTTGCCGTTGAGTGGTCCCCACGTGGGTGCGGGTGCGGTATACCTGATAGCCGTCGGGGAATTCGAGGGTCGACGTCGCTTCGGACGGGAAGAATATGATCGAACTGGGAGCCGTCGTGCCTGCTCACGACGGCGCGCTGGATGCCGGGTGGAAGCAGGTGCTCCTCCGGGTGTCCTTGTTGTCGGGCCGGGAGTTACAGGTGTTCCGGCTCCTCGCGGCGGGCAGGTCCAACCGGGAGATCTCCGCGTCGCTACGGGTCACCGAGCGCACCACGAAAGCCCACGTGGCCCAGATCCTCGCGAAACTCGACGTGGAGTCGCGGCTCCAGGCGGGACTCGTCGCGTTCGCGTGGCAGGTCCTCGAACAGAACGACCGCCTGCTCGCCCTGCCCGCCGCGCCGTGCCAGCCGCCCCGCGACAGCGAGCCACCCGAACCGCACGTGCCCAGATCACGGGATCCCGAACAGGCGCAGTACCGCGGCGGTGCCCGCGGCGCCGACCACGGAGACGGCGAACGGCGCCTTGTGCCACGCCAGCACCCCGCCCACGAGGACGCCGGCAGGCCGGGCCACACCGGCCAGAACGCCGTCCTCCATGAGCCCTGAGGTCACCACCAGCGCCGCCAGCAGCACCACCGACGAGGTCTCCAGCAGCTTCGTCACCCGCGGCGGGAACGTGATGCGGCTGCGCAGTGCCGGGCCCGCGAAGCGGAACGCGAACGTGGCTGCCGCCAGCACCACGATGGACACGGCGAGGAGCACGGGCGATGCCGTCACGTCGCACCACCCCGCGCGGCAGGCACGCTCAGCAGCACCCCGGCCAGTGCCACCAGAACGGGCAGCCCGGCGGGCAGGAACGGGGTCGCGGCCAGCGCGAGGAGCGCCCCGACCACGGCCGAGGACAACGTGGTCCGGTCCCGCAGGGCGGGCAGGATCAGCGCGAGCAGTACCGCGGGGAACATGGCGTCGAGGCCGAGCGCGTCGGTGTCGGGCACGACACTGCCGATGAGCCCGCCCGCCGCCGCGCTGAGCGGCCAGATCACCAGGATGCCGAGCCCGCACGCCCAGTACGCGGCCCGCTGCCGCTCGTGCTCCTCCTGCGCGATGGCCATCACCACGGTCTCGTCGTTCATCAGGTGCACGCCGAGCACGCGGCGCCAGCCGCGGCCGAGCACGTCGGGCACCGCCAGGCCGTACGGAATGTGCCGCGCGTTGACCAGCAGTCCGGCGAGCAGCGCCGCCACCGGACTGCCGCCGGCCCCGACGATGCCCACGAAGAGGAACTCCGACCCGGCAGCCAGCACGAGCGCGCCGAGCACCACCGGCAGCCACAGCGGGAACCCGGCCGCGACCGCGGTGGCGCCGTAGGAGAGCCCGATCAACCCGACGGCCACGGACACCAGGGCCGCGTCGGTCAGCAGGCGACGGTCGAGTGTTTGCCATACCGAACGCATGGGGGACATGATGTGGTCCGCACACTCCGTTCGTCAAGTCGAACGTTCGTATGGTATGCCGAACGATCAGTGCCCCATGCCGAGCCCGCCGTCGACCGGGAGGACCGCGCCGGTGATGTAGGCGGCCTCCGGTGACGCCAGGAACCGCACCGCGGCCGCCACCTCCGCCGGCCGCGCGGTGCGGCCCAGCGGGATCTGCTCGATCATCCCGGCCCGCACCCGCTCGCCAAGCCCACTGGTCATGTCGGTGTCCACGAACCCAGGCGCCACCACGTTGCACGTCACCCCGCGCCTGCCGAGCTCACGGGCGTACGAACGGGCGAACCCGATCAGGCCCGCCTTGGTCGCGGCGTAGTTCGCCTGGCCGGCGGCGCCACGCAGCCCGTTGACCGACGAGATCAGCACGACCCGCCCGGCCCGTTCGGCGAGCATGCCCGCGGTCGCCCGCCGCACGAGGCGGAACGTGGCGGTCAGGTTGGTCTCGACGACGGCGGCGAAGTCCTCCTCGCTCATGCGCAGCACCAGGTTGTCTCGCGTGATGCCCGCGTTCGCGACGAGCACCCCCACCGGACCGTGCGCCTCCTCGACCTCCTTGAACGCCTGCTCGACGTCCTCGCGGTCGGTGACGTCACAGCGCACCGCCCGCGCGCCGAGCGCGGTCAGGTCGTCCGGTGGCGGCCCCGTCCGGCAGGTGTAGGCAACCCGGTCGCCCGCCTGCGCGAACGCGGTCACGATCGCGTGCCCGATGCCCCGGTTGCCACCGGTCACGAGAACCGAACGCGTCATGCCAACCCTCTCTACGCGATCTTGTGGACCCAGCCGTGCGGGTCGGGCCGCACGCCGGTCTGGATGCCGAGCAGTTCCGCGCGCAGCCGCGTGGTGACCGTGCCGGCCGCGCCGTCGCCGACGGTGAACCCGCCGTCCGCGGCGCGGACGTGGCCGACCGGCGTGATCATCGACGAGGTGCCGGACGAGAACACCTCGGTCAGCCGCCCCTGTTCGGCGTCGGCGCGCCACGCGGTCACGGTCACGGGCCGCTGCGCGACCCGGTAGCCGAGGTCGGCGGCGAGCGTCAGCACCGAGTCCCTGGTGACCCCGGCGAGGATCGTGTCGCCGAGCGGGGGCGTCACCACCTCGTCGCCGTAGACGAAGAACAGGTTGCTGGTGCCCATCTCGTCGACGTGGCCGTCGCGCAACCACACCACCTGGTCGCAGCCCCGGTCCGCGGCCCGCCGCTGCGCCACGAGCGTGCCCGCGTAGTTGCCACCGCACTTGGCCGCACCGGTGCCGCCCGGCGCGGCCCGCGTGTACTCGGTCTCCAGCCACACGGTCATCGGCCGCCCGGCGAAGTACGCCCCGGCCGGGGCGGCGATCACCACGAACAGGTACTCCTGCGCGGGCCGGTAGAAGCCGAGCGTCGGCTGCGTGGCGATCATGAACGGCCGCAGGTACAGGCTGTGCCCCTCCTGCTCGGGCACCCACTCCCGGTCGGCCGCGACGAGGGTCTCCAGCGCCCCGACGAACAGCTCGGCGGGCAGCTCCGGCATGGCCATCCTGGTCGCGGAGGCGGCGAACCGCTCCGCGTTGGCGTACGGGCGGAAGGTCACCACCGGGCCGCCCGCCGTCCGGTAGGCCTTCATGCCCTCGAAGATCTCCTGGCCGTAGTGGAAAACCTGCGCCGCGGGGGAGAGCACCAGCGGGGCGTGCGCACGCAGCCGGGCGTCGTGCCAGCCCCGCGCCGCCGACCAGCGCACCGTGACCATGTGGTCGGTGAACACCTCGCCGAACGGGGCGCCCGCCATCAACCGTGCCCGCTCCCGCGCCGGTGTCCGCTCGACCGGCTCGACCTCGAACGCGACAGTCACCGTCGCGGCTCCTCTCCGTGTGCACGGCACCGCTGCCGCTGGGCGCCGAGGCGTTCCACCTCGACCTCGACCACGTCTCCCGGCTGCAGGTACGGCTCGTCGATCCGGCGCAGCGCCACCCCGGAAGGCGAGCCGGTGAGCACCACGTCGCCGGGCCGCAGCACCATGAAGTGCGTCAGGTACCGGATCAGCCACGGCACGCCGAACACCATCTCGCCGGTCTTGGCGTCCTGCATGAACTCGCCGTTGACGCGGGTGGTCAGCCGCAGCGCGGCCGGATCGCCCACCTCGTCCGGGGTCACCAGGTAGGGCCCCAGCGGCGCGAACGTCTCGAACGACTTGCCCTTCACCCACTGCCCGCCACGGTCGAGCAGCCATGACCGCTCGGACACGTCGTTGGCCGTGCAGTACCCGGCGATCACGGCGCGGGCGGCGTCCTCGTCCGGCAGGTACCTGGCCTCCGTGCCGATGACGACGGCCAACTCCACCTCCCAGTCGACCCGCTCGGCGCCGGGCGGCAGCAGCAGGTCGTCGTGCGGGCCCGCCAGCGCCCACGGCGACTTGGTCGAGATCACCGGCTCGGGGCCGATCGCCATGCCCGCCTGCGCGGCGTGGCAGCGGTAGTTCAGGCCCACCGAGATCAGCTGGCCGCCCGCGGGCACCGGCGGGCCGGTCCGCACCTCGTCGAGCCGCACCTCGGGCAGCTCATTGGCCGAGCCGGCCAGCCTGCCGGCCAGCTCGGTGAGCGCGGCGGGCGAGAGCGCGGCGCCGGTCCAGTCCGGCACCCACGCCGACAGGCAGCGCACCACGCCGTCGCGGTCCACCGCACACGGCACTTCTTCCCCGGGCGGCCCGGTTCGCAGCAGTCGCATGACCCCTCAGCTCGTCTCGAGGTACTTCTCGAAGAACCCGATCTCCGCGTCGGTGAGCCGCCGCGGCCGGTTCTTGCGGTAGTCGAACGGCGCCATCACCGTCGAGGCCCTGGCACACAGCCGGTCGCCGTCGCGGACCTCGTAGGACACCGTGACGGTCGCGGTCTGCAGGTCCGACACCCACATCTCGATGTCCACCGGCTCATGCCGGTGGGTCAGGCGGTCCTTGTAGTCGATCTCGTGCCGGACCACGACCGAGCCGTCCCGGAAGAACGCGTCGCCCTCGGTCGGCGCCATGCGGAAGACGAAGTCCACGCGCGCCTCTTCCAGCAGGCGCAGGTACATCACGTTGTTGACGATGCCGTAGACGTCCATGTCCGCCCAGCGCAGCGGGCAGCGGTAGAGGTGACGGGCCATGTCAGCGCTCCGGCCGGGTGTCCGCGACCGCACCGAACGCGGCGACGTAGTCGTCCGCCGCGATCGGGGCACGCACCAGCTCCGGCGTGAGCGCGAACCCGTCGGCCAGCGCGTCGGCGAGGGGCAGGATCCTCGGGCACAGCTCGTCGAGCGTCGCGGGCAGCCGCTCCACCTGGGCGGCGGTCAGCACCCCACGGGCCAGGTACCAGCCCGCGTCGCGGTGGATCTCGGTCAGCGCGTACAGCGCGGCGAGCAACGCCAGCCCGTTCGTCGCGTCGGCGTCCTCCGCGCGCTCGACCGCCGCGTGGAACTCCTCGACGGCCAGCCGCACCCCGCGTGTCCTGGCCATGGCCAGCGCGGTGTTCATGGTGCCGTTCCAGGCGTCCAGATAGGTCCGCTCGACGGTGTCGTCGTGCATCGCCGACCGCGCCGACTCGCGCAGCGCGCGCTCGCGGTAGCCGAGCAGCGCCCGGTGCAGCGCGGGGTCGAGGATGTCGTGGGCCGCGCCGTCGGGCGGGGCCGGCGCGGGCCCGGTCTCCTCGGTGGCGAGCAACTGCGCGGCGGTGGTCGCCAGCAGCACCTTGTTGTCGCCCTCCGCGGTGACCAGGCCCTGCAACAGCGAGACGTAGTCCGCGATCCGGTTGGCGCTGAACATGCCCTGCGCGCCGCAGCGCTCGCGCATCGCGGTGATCACGTCGGTCATCTGCCAGGTCGACAACGCCTTGGTGATGGCGATGAGCGAGTTCAGCTCGGCGTCCACCGCACCGGCGGCGGCCAGGTAGGCACGCTTGCCTCGGTTGAGGAGGAACGACATGGCGTACACAGTGGACAGTGCGGTGAACACCGCGAGCTGGTGGCTGCGGTATTCGATGACCGGCATCTCCTTGCGGCCCGGGGCGTTGACCAGCCGCTGCCGGGCGTAGCGGAGTGCGATGTAGACACTGGCGCGGCCGGCGCCGATCGCGGAGGACGACACGCACAGTCTGCCCGGCTGGATGCGGGTCATGGACCGCAGGAACCGCCTGCGGGCGTTGCCGCCCGTCGGCCGGAACGTACCGTCCTCGGTGAACTCGCCCATGTCGCCGAGCAGCAGACCCCGCCGGGGAACCGGCACGTGGTCGAACCAGGTGACGCCGTTGTCCAGGCCCTGCACGGGTTTCTCGGGACACGGCGCCGCGTGCACGCCGGGGCGCAGACCGTTCTCGTCGCTGATGCGGACCAGGAACGGGTACACGCCGTGGTCCTTGCCGTCGGCCTTCAGCCGCGCCAGCACGACCGCGACCTTCGGGATGTCGGCGAAACCGCTGTAGGACATGTACTTCTGGGCGAGCGCGTCCGGCGTGTTCAGCGTGAACGTGCCGCTCTCCCGGTCGTAGACGGCTTCGGTGCGCAGCGCGGCGACGTTGTTGCCGTAGCCGAGTTCGGTCGCCATGTACGGGCCGAACGCGGCGAGCGAGTCTAGGTCGCCGACCAGGTCGTCGAGGTCGGTGCGGCCGGCCCCATGGTCGGCCACGGTCCCGAAGGTGAGGTTGTAGTGCACCATCAGCAGCGAGAACACGGAGACGTCCAGCACCGAGGGCCACTCGGCGAGCGCGAACAGCCGCGCCGGGTCGGCCACCACGGCGCTCGGGCGACCCAGTTCCGCGTGCAGGAACCGGGACCGCTCGTAGGCCAGCTTGCCCGCCTCGTCCATGGTGAGGCCGGGGCGGGGGTCGAAGACCGGGTCGAACAAGGTGGCGCGGATGTCCGCGTGGACCCGCTCGTAGTCACCGTCGTAGACCAGCCGGACGAGGTCGGCCGCGGTCCGTTCGTGCGCGCCGGGCGCCCTGGTCGGGGCGGTGGCGATGGTCATCGGGTACTTCCTTTGGTCTAGGGCCTGTTCCGTGGATCTTTGCGCGAACGTCCGCACCTGATCAGCAGTCACCTCAGGGGAACGTGACGACACCCAGCCACTGTCCAACCTCGGCCTCCGCGCCGTCGGCCGGATCGCGACCAACACTCGTGATTCCGGGGAGGCTAGTTGGCGATGACGAGGCACACGTTCTGGCCGCCGAAGCCGAACGAGTTGCTCACCGCGATGTCCACAGTGGATTGCCGGGCTGCCTTGAAGACGAGGTCGACGTCCAGGCCGGGCTCCGGGTCGGTGAGGTTCGCCGTTGGCGGGACCAGCCCGTGCCGGACCGTGAGCGCGGTGTAGGCGGCTTCGACGGACGCCCCCGCCCCGAGCAGGTGGCCGGTCACGCCCTTGGTGGAGGTGACCTGCGCGTCGGGACCGAGCAGGTCCCGGATCACCGCCGACTCGGTGCGGTCGTTCGCGACGGTCGAGGTGCCGTGGGCGTTGACGTGCCGGACGTCGGCGCCGGTCACCCCCGCGTCGGCGAGCGCCGCGGTCATGGCGAGGCGCGCCCCCATGCCCTCCGGGTGCGGCTGGGTGACGTGGTGGGCGTCGGCCGACGCGCCGTGGCCGATCACTTTCGCCACCGGCCGCGCGCCGCGGGCCAGCGCGTGCTCCTCGGACTCCAGCACCAGCACGCCGGCGCCCTCGCCGAGCACGAACCCGTCCCGCGCGGAGTCGAACGGCCGCGACGCGGTCGCCGGGTCGGGGTTGCGGGACAGCGCCCGCATGCGGGCGAACGAGGACACGTACAGCGGGCTGATCGGGGCCTCCGCGCCACCGGCGATGACGATGTCCGCGGCGCCGAGCCGCAGCAGGTCGCGGCCGATGCCGATGGCGGACGCGCCGGACGCGCACGCGGTGCACGGCGCGAGGCACGGGCCCTGCGCGCCGAACCCGATGGCCACCTGGCCAGCCGCCATGTTCAGCAGCCCCATCGGCAGTGTCTGCGGTGACACGTCGCCAGGGCCGTCCGCAAGGAGCGTCCGGTGCTGTTCCTCCAGCGTCAGCGTGCCGCCCGCGCCGGAGCCGAGCACGACCGCGACGCGTGTGCCGTCCCAGTCCCGCGGGTCCAGTCCGGCGTGCGCGAGCGCCTCCTTGGCCGCGAGCATCGCGAACGTGGTGTACCTGTCCCACTGCCGTGCGCCGCGCAGGCCGTGGTCCTTCGGCGTGAAGTCCGGTACCCGGCAGGAAACGTGGACGGGCAGGTCCGCCAGCGCCGGGTCGGCCGCCGCCGCGGTCTCGCCCGCCACCACCCGTGCCCAGTTGTCGGCGACCCCGATCCCCGCGGGGGTCACCAGCCCGATGCCGGTGACCGCCGCGGCGAACGGTGCCATCAGACCGTCACGCCCTTGTCGGCGAGCTTGCCCGTGAGGCTGTCGACGACGTCGCCGATGGTGGACATCTCCGCCAGCTCGTCGTCGCTGATCTCGACGCCGAACTTCTTCTTGATCGCGGTGCCCAGCTCGATCTGGGAAAGCGAGTCGAGGTCGATGTCGTCGAACGTCGCCGTCATCGAAACGATTTCCGGCTCGATGTCGAAACGTGCGGAAAGCAGCTCGGCAACGGCATCGAAAGTGTCGGTCATCACGTGTCCCTTGTTCGGATCTTTGTTTATCGGAAACTGTCGACGGTGAGTTCCGGCCACACGAGCGTGGTGGCACCCCACGAGAGCCCGGCGCCGAACGCGGCGAGCAGGACCCGGTCGCCGGGCCGCAGCACGCCTTGGTCGACGTAGTCGGTGAGCAGCAGCGGGATGGACGCGGCGAGGGTGTTGCCGACCTTGTCGATGTTGCCCGCGACGCGCTCGGCCGGCAGTTCGAGCTCCTCGGCGACGGCCGCGACGATGCGGGCGTTCGCCTGGTGCCCGACGAACCAGTCCACGTCCTCGACCTGCCACCCGGCCCGCGCCAGCGCGGTCCGCGACGACTGCGTCATCCGCTCGACCGCCTGCGTGTAGAGCGCCCGGCCGGACATGTGCAGGTACCAGTCCCCGGTCGGCACCGCGTCGAAACCGAGGCCGCCGCTTTCCGCGCGCTGCCGCGACCCGCCGGCCGGGATCGCCAGCAGATCGGCCTTCGCGCCGTCGCTGCCGAGGTCGATGGGGCCCAGTGTGCCCATCCGGTCCGGCTCACCGGCGCGCAGCACGACGGCGCCGCCGCCGTCGCCGAAGATCGGCCTGGTGTTGCGGTCCGCCGGGTTGACCAGTGTGGTGAACGCCTCCGCGCCGATGAACAGGACGCTCTCGGCGGTGCCCGCGGCGATCAGCCCGGCCGAGACCGCGAGCCCGTAGAGGAACCCCGAGCACGCCGAGGTGAGGTCGAACGCGGCGACGGTGTCGAGGCCGAGCAGGTGCGCGACCTCCGGTGCGACCGCGGGGCACAGCCGGTCCGCCGACGTCGTCGCCACCACCACTGCGTCGGTGGCCGACTCGCCTGCCGACTTCAGCGCACGGGCACCGGCCGCCACCGCGATGTCCCTTGTGGACAGACCGGCGGTGACGACACGCCGCTCCTGGATGCCGGTGCGGGTCCTGATCCACTCGTCGGTCGAGTCGAGCGTTTCGCACAGCTCGGAATTGGTGACGATTTTCGGTGGCAGCCAGCCCCCGAGCCCGGTGATTACCGCAGCCATGGACATCCTTTCCGTGCGGGGCCGGCGTTCGGCCCGTTCGATTCTGTAGGCGGCCCGGGTGGTGCTCAATTGTCCCTTCGAACAATGTGGCGCATTGTCCTTCCGGACAGGGGACAAAAGGACAATGGGAACTTCGCGGTGTCGCTCCTAGGCTTGCCGGACATGACCGCGCTGATGTCCGGCCTCCACGAAGTGCTGCCCGCGAACCGGGTGTTCACCGATCCCGACGCCGTCGCCGGCTACGCCCACGACGAGGCGGCGGGCGCGCCGTACACCCTCCCGGCCGCGGTGGTGCGCCCGACGTCCACGGCCGAGGTGGCGGCGGTCGTCGCGCACTGTGCGGCGGAGGGCATCCCCGTCGTCGCACGTGGCGCGGGCACCGGGTTGTCCGGCGGCGCGAACGCCGTCGCCGGCTCGGTGGTGGTGTCGTTCGAGGCGATGGACAGGATCGTGGCGATCGACCGGGCCGAGCGGCTCGCGCGGGTGCAACCGGGTGTGGTGAACGACGACCTGCGAGCGGCGTGCGCGGAGCACGGGCTGTGGTATCCGCCGGACCCGGCGAGTTCGCCGTGGTCCACGATCGGCGGAAACGTGTCGACCAACGCGGGCGGGCCGTGCTGCGTGAAGTACGGGGTCACCCGCGACTACGTGCTCGGCATGGAGGTGGTCACGGGCCGGGGCGAGGTGGTGCGGCTGGGCAGGCGCACCGCGAAGGGGGTCGCCGGGTACGACCTGGCCGGGCTGATGGTCGGCGCCGAGGGCACGCTGGGGCTGATCACGGAGGTCACGGTGCGGCTGCGGGGCGCGCGGGCAGCCGAGCGGACGGTGGTGGGTTGCTTCGACGACCTGCCCTCGGCCGGCCGGGCCGTTGCCGAGGTGGTGGCGTCGGGGGCCCAGCCGAGCGCGCTGGAACTGATCGACCGGTTCTGTCTGCGTGCGGTGGACGACTGGAAGCGGATGGGGCTGTCGGCGGACGGCAACGTGCTGCTGCTGGCGCGCTGCGACGCGCCGGGCGTGGCGGGTGACGATGAGGCGGAGACCGTCCGCGCGGCGTTCGACGCGGCGGGGGCGACGTGGAGCGAACGGTCGACCGACCAGGCGGAGGCGGACGCCCTGTTCGCCGCGCGCCGCCTGGTGTACCCGGCGCTGGCGCGGCTGGGCGCGGTGCTGACGGAGGACATCTGTGTGCCCCGCACGGCGGTGACCGACGTACTGGCGCGCATCGAGCAGATCGCCGGGGAGCACGACGTCCGGATCGCGTGCATCGCCCATGCGGGCGACGGCAACCTCCACCCGATGGTCGTGGTCCCACCGGGCGACGACGAGGCGGGGGCACGCGGCAGGGCCGCTTTCGAGCGGGTGGTGGACCTGGCGGTGGACGCGGGCGGCACCGTGACCGGAGAGCACGGGGTCGGGTTGCTGAAGATGCGCGGCCTGGCACGGGAACTGAGCCCCGCGGTGCTGGCCATGCACCGGGCGATCAAGAACGCCCTCGACCCGGCGGGCATCCTCAACCCGGGCAAGGTGTTCCCGGCGGCCGGCTGACCGCCCGGTCCGATCCGGTCCGCTGTGGAATCTTCCCGGCGGGAACGTGCCGCGGGCGACCCCGCGGGCCGGGTCGTCGGCCACCAATTTCTCCGTCGTTCTCCGGGAGGTCGTCGCGCCGAGTCCGGGTGTTACGGAAATTTACCCCGAACCCGCGTGCGATAACAATCCAATAACTCGGGTTAACGGTCTCCCGATGCTGGTGGATGTGCAACACGAACCTCGCAGGACATCCAGCTGAAGGCGATCATCGGAGGTAGACATGGGCTGTGCGTGCACGAGGGCCGGGAAACCGAAATGTGCCTGGTGCAAGGAGGCCGAGGCGCACAAGATTCCGACATCCCGCCACAACTGCCAATGGGGACGCTGCTCGTAGCGGTTCCCGCCCGAATTTCCGACGTGAGGTGAACCCGGATGGCTGGCGAATTTCCCGCCGGACTCAGTAGCTCGGACATCGAGTTTCTCATGCGGAACAACGACGATGTCGTCAGCATGGAGCGAGTCGATGGCGCGAAGGCGTTGTGGAAGATCGCCGTGTCCGTCGAAGGCGCCGAACCTGTTCAGGTCCTGGCCGACAACGGCATCAACGACATCTACTTCCAGGCGTTGGTGCAGATCGACATGGATCACGTCGGCGATGCGCTGAGTGTGCTCCAGCCCTACGCGACCGTCGGGCTTGCCATCGTGGGCGAGGCACTGTTCATGCGCAGTGCCTTCTACGTGAGCTTCTCGAACATGCACGCGCTCTCGAACACGCTCCGCGCTGTCGCCCTGGCCTACACGGCGTACCGGCAGGTGATCGCGTAGTGTGACAGGGTCCGCGGCGAGTTCCTGCCAGTGTTCGAGCCGCGTCGGGCCCAGGACCGGAGTTGCGACGCAGCCGCGAAGAACCACCAGGTGGCTGACCGGGCACGGGCAACTGGACCGGCGCCAAGCCGTAGGTCAGCGGCTGGCCGTGGCCACGGTGGCAGGAGATCCCGACCTTCTCCGCGCGTACCACGACCCGCGCTCGTTACTGCGCTTGGCAACCTGCCGGCGTCGACGGTGGCGGCTGTTGGCCGGTTTCGGGCCAGGGCAGCACGGTGAGTTCGGGCCAGTGTTCGCGCCAGCGCCGGGTTTTGGATTCGTAGACGTGGCGGGGCGCGAGTACGGGGTTGGGCCGGACGACGAGGTTGAACACGTCGGCAAGGCCGTGTGGTGCGTAGACGCGCCACCGGTCGTCGTTGCCGAGGCGGATGCCAAGACAACAGGTCGTGGCCGCGAACGAGTCGATGGCCGCTTCGGTGGAGGTGTGGGACGCGCAGGGGACGCCGAAGTGGTCCTCGTACCAGAGGTGCACGCGTGCCTCGTTGCGGATCTCGACGGTCGCAGGCAGGTCGCGGAAGGCGGCCTCGCCTGCCTGGATGACGTCGTTCTCGGCGTCCCAGCCGAGGTCGGAGCCGTCGAAGTAGAACAGGTCGTAGTCCCTGATGCCCTCGGCCGGCGGCCGGTCGGTGACCACGTTCCAGACGGTCTGGAACACGCACCCGGCGGTCAGGTATCAGCCTGGAAGGTCCAGCTTCGCGGCGCGGGCCAGGATCTCCGTCAACAGTTCATTGCGAGTGAGCGTCGCGCGCAGCGCGTCGAGTTGTTCGTTCACCGGCAGCCGGCCGATCAGCATGCCCCATGTCTAGCACGGGCAAGGCTTCGGCCGGCCGCAAGGGGACGCGCGCTGCGGCCGTGGCCTGCCGGACCGGTGAGCCTCAGACTCGGGTGGCCGGCCACGAATCCCGCGGCGGCCTGGTGTCCCGCGCCGGACGGGCAGGTCTCGGGGGCGGAGGGGTTGTTCGGCTGGTGGTTGGGTTCGCGGGCCGGGCGCTTCGCGCCCGTCCCGCGAAGCTTATGCAACCCCGACGGTGGCGTAAGCCCACCCCACAAGGGGCTCCCAGCCACCCGACCGAAAACCGGACCGGCCCCGACCAGCACCCGACGACCGACTCACACCAACTGCACGGAACCAACCATCTAGGCGATGAAGGCCGACTGGAACGTGCCGGGGGAGTGGTGGTCGCCGAAGTGCGGGCCGGTGCCCAGGTCCGCTCCCGCCGCCCGCCACCAGGTCGCCTGCGCCGCCGTGCTGATGCCGTCGACGACGATGACGGCACCGGTGTCGCGCACCGCGGGGACCAGAGCGGCGACGTAGTCGGCGTCCATGCCTGACTGGCGGTCCACCAGGCGTCTGGCCACGCGGATCGAGTGGACCGGGCGGTCCCGCGCGGCGGCCAGGTCGTCGGGGCCGAGACCGAAGTCGTCCAGCGCGGTCCGCACGCCCGTCTCGGCCAGCACGCCGAGGTTCTCCGCCGCCTCCGGCACGGCCACCACGTCCACCGGCACGGTGACGACGAGCCCGCTCGCCGGCAGACCGGTGGTGTCCAGGGCCTGCACGACCTTGGACACCAGGTCCGCGTCCGACGCCTGGTGCGCGGTCAGTGCGACGGTCAACGGCGACGCGAAGCCGTTGCGCTGCCACCACTGGACCTGGCCGGCGGCGGCGCCGAGCAGCCACCCGCCCAGCGGCAGGATGAAACCGGTTCGCTCGGCCAGCTCCACGCAGCGCTCATGCGGTACGGGTCCGTCCTCCCGTTCCCAGCGCAGCACCGCCTCCACGCCCGCGACGCCGCCGTCGGCCAGCCGCACCACGGGCCGGTAGCCGACCGTGATCTCGCCCTGCTCCCAGGCGCCCGGCATCACGACGGCCAGCTCCTGCGCCGCCCAGTCCGCCGGGTCCTGGCCGGGATCGAACAGCGCCCACTGCCCGCGCCCCTTCGACTTGGCGCGCCGCAACGCCTGGTCGGCCGCCCGCAGCAGTTCGGCCGGGTCCTGGGACCACGACACGCCGTGCACCACCCCGATCGACGCGGACACCGCGAGGCCGTGTTCGTCGACGTAGACGGGTTCGGCGAGGATCCCGTTGACGGCGGCGGCGATCGTGGCGATGTTCGGCGTGGCCGCGGTGTTCTCCACGAGGATGCCGAACTCGTCGCCGTCGAACCGGGCGATCATCGCCTTCTCCCGCGCCAGCACGGACTTCAGCCGCTGCGCCACGTGCACCAGCAGCCGCTCGCCCACACCGTGCCCGAGGCTGTTGCACACCATGCCGAACGCGTCGAGGTCGAGGTGCAGCAACGTCACGCCGTGCGCGGGATCGGCCCGCCGCACCGCGCTCTCCAGGTGGGTCATGAAGAACTGGCGGTTCGGCAGGCCGGTGAGCACGTCGTGCAGCGCCTGCCTGCTCAGCTCGCTCTGCAACAGCATCAGCTCGGTGCCGTCCTCGACGACCGAGACGAAGTGGCTCGGCGCGCCGTCCGGGTCACGCAGCAGCGACGCGGTCAGCGAGATCCGCGCGACGACGCCGTCCTTGCACAGCAACCGCTGCGACTGGCGGACACGGTCCTGCGTGCCATCGACCACGGCCCGCATCGCCTCCCGCAGCATCCCGGCCGTGTCGGGATGGACGAGGTCGAACAGGTTCGTGCCGGTCAGCTCGTCGGCCGGGTAGCCGACGATGTCGCCCATCGCGCCGTTGGCCCGCACGAACTGCCCGTCCAGACCGACGATCATGACGCCGCTCGCCGACGACGTGACCACCTCGTCGAACCGCGCCTCGCTTTCCCTGAGGTTCCACTTGGCGTCACGCACGGCCTTGAGCAGCGCCAGACTCATCCGTTCCTGCTGCTCGAACACGGCTCGCCGGTTCGCGGCGAGGAAACCGGTGGCCAGCGCGCCGATCGCCAGCGCGATCCGGTTCGCGTACGCACCGGCCGGCTGGAACTCGGGCAGCGCGGGAAGTCCTCTGGCGAGCACCTCGACAGTGCGGCGCAAACCGTCCTCGCCGAGATAGCCGACCGCGACGACGTGTTCGCCGACCTGCTCGACCGCCCTGGCGTCGAACGGGTCGCGGGTCATGATCGAGCACAGCAGGTCGAGCTGACCGCGCATCTCCCGGTTCAGTTCCTCAGGGGGCAGTGAAACCAGCGTGATTCCGCTCAGCAGGTACGTCCACTTGCGGGCGAGGAGATCCCGGGCGAGCGCGCTGTCGACGGAAGTCGGTCGGGGATCATGGCTTGAGCCAGGCTGCGACATCGGGCCAGTCCTGCTTCGGTTCAGTAGCCGTGCGGTTGGTTCCCCAGTAGCCGGTGAGCGGCGTCAGGATTTCCTGGCGACACCACCGTAAACCGTCCTGTTCGTCTCCGGGGTGTCGGACATGTCGGCCGGCCCGGTCGGCCGCCACGCCGCGCACCCGACCAGCCCCGGCTCGACCAGCTCGAAGTCGCCGAACAGCGTCAGCACCTGCTCGTGTGAGCGCTCGGTGAGCTGGTCCGCGCTGCGGCTCTCCATGATCAGGTCCGTCACCTCGGCCACGCCGTGGCCCTGGTTGTCCGCGGTGACATGGGTGATCGCCAGGTAGCTGCCGGAGGGCAGCGCGTCGCGGTACCGCGCCATCAGCTGCCACGGGTCGGCCTCGTCCGGCAGCCAGTGCAGCATCATCAGCATCAGCAGGCCGACGGGCTGCTCGAAGTCGATCAGCCGACGGGTCTCCGGGCGGTCGAGGATCGAGTCGGGATCGCGCATGTCCGCCTGCACGATGGTCGCGCGGTCGTTGTCCACCAGCATCAGTTCGCTGTGCGCCACCGCGATCGGGTCCTTGTCCACGTAGACCACGCGACATTCCGGGGCCACGCTCTGGGCGACCTCGTGCACGTTGGCCACGGTCGGGATGCCAGAGCCGATGTCGAGGAACTGCCGGATCCCTTGTGTGACCATGAATCGCACAGTCCTCGCGAGGAACGCCCTGCTCACGCGGGCCACGGAACGCGCGTCCGGCATGATTTGTTCGACGTGCGCCGCCAGTTCCCGGTCCACCGCGAAGTTGTGGGCGCCGCCGAGCAGGTAATCGTAGGTGCGGGCCATGCTTGGAGCGGAGACGTCGACGCTTCGCGGAATCCAATTCTGTCCCGCCATCGCGAACACCTCTTCGGTCGGAGGGCATTATCCTAACCACGCCGTGAAGCGGTCACAGCTGGGCCATCGGAGTGGTCCACAGGTCACCCGATCGGGCACTGTCGACCGTGCGGGAGCGACTCCTATTGTGGTCACTCTCCTGACGCGGCGAGGAACTGACATGCCTGTACCGGTGGCTCCTGGCCGGCTTCCCCTGCTCGGCCACACCCTGCCGATGTTGCTCAGACGGTACGAGTTCACGACATCACTGCGAAATCACGGTGACGTCGTCCGGGTCGATCTCGGGACGATGCCCACCTACGTCGTGACAAATCCGCGGCTGGTGCACGAACTGCTGGTCACAAAGGGGCCGTTGTTCAGGAAAGGGGCTTTGTTCGACAGGTTCCTGCCGGTCTTCGGCAACGGGCTGGCCACCTCGAACGGCACGTTCCACCGCGGTCAACGCCGGATGGTGCAGCCCTCCTTCCACCGGGACCGCATCGCCGCCTACACCGAGACCATGGCGCGCGCGGCGGCCGACCTCACGTCGACGTGGCGCCCGGGCCAGGTGCGCGTGGTCGAGGAGGACACCCAGGCGCTCGCCGTCACCATCGTGGGCGAAGCGCTGTTCTCCACCGAGATGGGCAAGCGCGCGATCGAGGAGGTGCGCCGGTCCATCTTCATCGTGCTCAAGCACGGCATGGTCCGCGCACTGTCCCCGTCGTTCGTCGAGAAGCTGCCCCTGCGCGGCAACCGCGAGTTCGACGCGGCCATCGAGCGGATGCGCGCGATCGTGCTCGACGTCGTGCGTGGCTGGCGGGAGGACGGCACCGACCGCGGCGACCTGCTGTCCATGCTGTTGCTGGCCCGGCACCCGGACACCGGCGCGGGCATGTCCGACCGCCAGGTCCACGACGAGGTCATGACGTTGCTCATCGGCGGCATCGAGACCACCGCCCTGGCACTGGCGTGGGCGTGCCACGAACTCGCCCGGCATCCGGAGGTCGAACGCCGCGTCCACGCCGAGGTCGACGAGGTGCTGGGCGGCCGCACGCCCACCTTCGCCGACGTGGAGAAGCTGGTCTACGTCAACCAGGTCGTCAACGAGGTGCTGCGGATGTACCCGGTCTGGTTCCTGATGCGACGGGCCCTGGCGCCGGTCGAGTTGGGTGATGTCGTGCTGCCCGCGGGTGCCGAGGTGATCTTCAGCCCGCACGCCCTCCACCACGATCCGGCCTCGTTCGAGGCCCCTTACCGCTTCGACCCCGGCCGCTGGTCGCCGGAACGCGCGGCGAAGGTCCCCAAGGGCGCGTTCGTCCCGTTCGGCGCGGGCACCCGGCAGTGCGTCGGAAACCTGTTCGCCAGGACCGAGATCGTCATCACCCTCGCCACCGTCGCGGCGCGGTGGCGGCTGGTTCCCGTGCCGGGCAGGCCAGTGCGGGTCAGGTTCACCTCCGCCGCCTATCCCAGCCGTCTGCTGATGACGGCGATCCCCAGAAACCGAGTTGGAGGTCGTTCTCCTTGAGTTCGTTGCGTTTTCGCCGGTTCGGCGCCGCGTTGCTGATCGCGGCGGGCGTGTGTCTCGCCCCCGGCACGGCGGGCGCCACCCAGATCACGTGCGAGGACGTGCGCGTGCCGGTGCGGATCGGCCTGACCACGCAGTCGATGTACGGCAGGCTGTGCGTGCCGCAGGGCGCGACGACGCTCCAGGTGCTGGTGCCCGGCGGCACGTACAACAGCGCGTACTGGGACATCGGCTACGAGCCGGAGACCCGCTCGTACCGCCTGGCCATGAACCGGGCCGGGTTCGCCACCGTCGCCGTCGACCGGCTCGGCAGCGGCCGCAGTTCGGCGCCGCTGAGCCTTCTGGTCAACGTGTCCACCCAGGCCAAGGCGGTGCACGCGGTGATCCAGTCGCTGCGGCCGCGGTTCGACAAGGTGGTGCTCGTCGGCCACTCGATCGGCTCGGCGACGACCATGACCGAGGCGGCCAGGTACCGCGACGTGGACGGCGTGCTGATCACCGGGCTCACCCACCAGGTCAACCTGCCTGGTGCCGTGCCCGTGTTCACCACCCTGATCCCGAGCCCGCTCGACCCCGGCCAGAAGCGGTACGGCCTCGACCTCGGCTACCTGACGACCGTGGCAGGCACGCGGTACTCGTCGTTCCACACCCCAGGCGCGACGGAACCGGGCGCGATCGGCTTCGACGAGGCCACCAAGGACGTCGTCACGGCCGCGGAGACACTGGACACGGTGTTGGTCAGCGCCCTCCTCCCGGTGTCACGGCAGATCACCGTCCCGGTCATGCTCGTCATGGGCGGCGGCGACGCGAACTTCTGCGGGCCCCCGCTCGGCGCGGACTGCTCCTCGAGCGAAGCACTGCGCAGGTCGGAGGCACCGTTCTACTCCCAGGAGGCCCGGCTGCGCGCCTACGTCGTCCCCGGCTACGGGCACTCGCTGAACTTCTCCGCGCAGGCACCCGGCTACCACCGGGCGGTCATCGCGTGGGTCAACGGCATTCGCTGATCACCCGGTTGCCGACGGTCCGGCCCGTCCGCACCCAGCGGACGGGCCCGCGATCACCACGGACGGGGCACGCTCCCCGTCGGTTCGGAAGACCCCGCACGCCGCTGGTAGCGCCTGACCATCCGCACCAACAACGCCGCCGTCGCCAGGCAGAACACCAGTAGGAAAGCGCCGCCGGCGATCTTGGGGACCGGGTCGTAGTCGATGGCGTAGGCGGCAGGCCGGTCAGGGTGATCGTGCAGGCGGACGTTGTCGATGCTTGCCGGCATCGGGCCGGTCCTGCCGACCTGTCCCGCGTCGCGCAACTCGACACCGGTCCGGGTGATCGCGCCGTCCTCGCTGACGAACTCGCCGATCCACGAGCAGCTTTCCTCGGAACACCGACGGTCCGTGGGGATGAGCGTGCCGACCGGGCCGTCGGCCAGCGCGTCGCGACCTGCCACGCCGTCGGCGATCAGGGCGACGCCACCGCCCAACCCGATCAGGGCGACGAACACGATCATGAACCAGATGAACACCCTGCCACCCTTGCTCAGGGGCTTGGCCGGCTTCGGCGCGGTCATGATGTGCAGACTGCCACGTGCCTGCCTCCCGCACGCCTGCCTCCCACGACGACACCGATAGGTTGCGGGTATGGCTGAACTTGGGCCGGTCGGTTGGCCACCCGCCCCGATCAGGACCGAGCGGCTCGTGCTCCGGGAGCCGGAGGCCCGGGACCGCACGGCGTTCATCGAGCTGTTCGCCTCGCCGGAGGTGGCAGCACACCTCGGGGGTCCTCGACCGCGTGCCGAGCTCGAGCGCGCGGTGCCCGAGGTGCCTGGGCGGCGCCCCGGCCTGTTCGTGGTCGATCTCGACGGGGCGATGATCGGCACGGTCACGTTCGGCCGGCGCGACGCGGAGCGGCCGGGTCACGTCCGTCCGGATGCCGGGGAGGCCGAACTCGGCTACCTGTTCCTGCCGGAGGCGTGGGGACGCGGGTACGCCGCCGAGGCGTGCGCAGCGGCACTCGGCTGGTTCGCCGACGCGTTTCCCGGCGAGCCGGTGGTGCTCTGCACACAGACCGCGAACGTCCGCTCGGTGCGCCTCGCGGCGAACCTGGGGTTCACCGAGGTGGAGCGGTTCGAGGAGTACGGCGCCGAGCAGTGGTTCGGCGCGGTGACGACTCCGGTGGCATCGACGAAGACCGGCTGAGGAGCATCAGTCCCGGCTGTCGGGGTCGCGCTTCCCGACGGACTGGCGGCAGCCCTCGGCAAGGGAGTGTGGCTGACAGGCACGGCTGCGACACCGGCTCACCAGGTGATCCGCGGGCGGGGATTGTCATCATGCTGGCCGTGGCTTGACCGGGTCAGCGGGGGAGGGGCGGAAGTTGGTCGCGATACGCAAGGCTGTGCTCGGCGGTCTGGTCGTGGTCGACGTCGCCGAGGTCGCGTGGGTCCTGCTGTCGTTCCGGGACGGGGTGCTCGGCAGCGCCTACCGCATGGATCTGGATGTTTACCGTGTCGCCGTGGACGTGTGGTGGCAGGGCGGTGACCTGTACGGGGAACTGCCCAGGCTGCACAACGGCAGCCACCTGCCATACCTCTACCCGCCGGTCGCGGTCGTGGTGTTGGCGCCGTTCGCCGTCGTGCCCTTCTGGCTGGCCAGCGCGGTCTTCGCGCTCGTCACGATCGTGGCGGTGGCACTCGTGCTCGTGGTGGTGCTCCGCGCGCTGGAGGTGCGCCTCACCGCGCTGCTGGTCGGTGCGCTGCTGCCGATGGCCCTGGCCCTGGAACCGGTCCGCGAGACGCTGTACTTCGGTCAGATCAACGCGCTGTTGATGGCGCTGGTGGTGGCGGACTGCCTGGTCCGCGCACCGCGCTGGCCGCGCGGCGTGCTGGTGGGCATCGCCGCGGCGGTGAAGCTGACGCCCGCGGTCTTCGTGCTGTTCTTCGTGTTCCGTGGCGACCGCCGGGCCGCGCTCACCGCCGGCGTGTCCTTCCTGTGCGCGACGGCCGTCGGGTTCGCGGTGGACTGGTCGAACTCCGTACAGTTCTGGACACACGAGGCGTTCTACTCCTCCCAGTTCCGCGGCATGTCCAACGAGATGAACCAGTCGCTCAAGGTGCTGCTGGTGCGGTTCGGGGTGGAACCCGAGGTGCTGTGGCCGCTGCTCGCGGTCGTGGTGCTCGGCGTGACCGTCCTCGGTGTGCGACGGGCGTTCGCCGCCGGATGGCCGGCGTGGGCACTGGGCCTCAACGCGCTCGGGGCGCTGCTGGTCTCCCCGGTGTCGTACTCGCACCACTGGGTGTGGATCGTGCCGATCCTGCTCACCGGCGCCGTGTTCGCCTGGCGCACCCGGCGCACCACAGCCATCGTCGCCGTCGCCGCGGGGACGCTGCTCTTCGTCCTCGCACCGCACTGGTGGTGGGACCCGAGCACACCGTGGCACGCCTGGCGCCTGCTGACCGGGAACGCCTACGCCTGGGCCGCGGCGCTCGTCCTCGTCGCCGCCGCTTCACCGCTCCGGGAACCGGGCCGTAGTCGGCGGTGGAAACCAGCCGGGGCCGACCGATGACGATCCTGGTACAGGTGAGGAGGATTTCGGAAGGGAGTTGGCGGTACCACTGACCGACGCCGAGTTGCTGCGCCGTGACGGTTCGGCAATTGGTCGTCGTCGGCCGGGGCTTCCGCTGTCGACGTCGTCCTCGGAAGATCTGGACCTGATTCCCACCGTGTGCCGGCTTTTCGCTGTTGCGAACGAGTGAGCGGTGCGGAACCGATGCCGGCTCAGCCGGGGCTGTCCCGGCTCCTCGTGTTGACGGCGAACAGCACGGTCAGCAGCACGATGGGGAGGAGCTGGGACGCGAGTTGGATGCCGGTGTCGGTGCCCGCCACCACGTGCACCTGGTGGTAGACGAGGTGCGGCACGTAGAACAGCAGCGCCGCGAGCAGGGTCACCTGGACCACGCGGAACTCCAGGGAGATCGCGGCGAACACCAGCACGGCGGTGAACGGGAGACTCATCAGGCCGAAGTCGCGCACCAGGTGCTCGTTGTACGGCGGGAACAACGTCAGCCACGCTTTGCCCGCGGTCGGGAAGGTGGTGTAGAACGACCGGGGCCAGCACGCCGCCCAGAGTCCGGGTACCCCCTGCGTGACCGCGACGACCAGCAACCCGAGCCGGAGCCAGGTCCGGCGGGGCACACTCGGGTTCACCGGCCGCTGCCAATGGTCACGGCCTCGGGCTGCCGGTCCGCCACGAGATCCGCGGCACGCGAGCGGCCGCGGTCCGCCAACCGGTCGAGCGCACGGTTCAGCGGCTCCACGCCGCCGTCGGGGCAGGCCGGGCGGCGAACCGGGCACGCAGCCGCAGCCGACCCGACGGCCCGTCTTGCGACACGGCCGCCGGGTCGGCCACGAGGGTGGCTGAGGTGGACGACAATGACTCTCGCCGGTACACCGTCCTCGACTGACGGCCCCATCAGGGCGTACGGCTGGGATCGCACGTCGATGTCGAGTGAGCGCTCCTGAATGGGTGGCTGGCGTGACCCGGAGCCGTGATCGCCATGGCTTTCAAGGAACGCTCCGAACTGGGGCGACGATCGGTGTTTCCGGTGTGGACGGACAGCGCCGATCGCGGTGGTTGGCGGCGCGGTCCTCAGAGCAGTTCGAAGTCGCTCCTGCCGAGGTGGAAATCGACGCAGGCCTGCAACAGTTCTTCGGTGCTCAGTTCGCTGTCGGCGTCGGTGTCGATCCGGTCGAAAGCGTCCCTGGCCTGTGCACTGTCCGTGCCGACCGCCTTCAGCCAGTTCATGAACTCCTCTCGGGAGATCTTGTCGTTGCCGCTTCGGTCCGCGAGCGCGACGACGGCCTGGACCATGGGCCGCAGGTGCTGCTTGAGGATGTGCTCGTCACTCTCCATCCACTTCTGCGCCGCCTGGTTGAACTGGTCGTAGCTGATCGGCCCGGAGCCGGCCCCACCGTCCCTTGCGATGTCGGAGCACATGCCTGCCAGGGCCTTCTTCAACTGGGTGGCCTTCGCCGAGTTGGCGTCTTCCCCCATCTGCCGGGCGACCTTGTCCGCCTCGCGCTCGAAGTCCTCCCGCGTCAGACTGCCGCTGTGGTCGGTGTCCCACCGCTCGAACCGGCGCTTCAACCTTTGCTGCACATTTTCCTGTGACGTGATCGCGGTCATGTATGCTTCCTTCTGCGATGGCCGAATAAATCGGCGTCGGCATTGTTGTCCCGCCGGAAACAACCGAGGTGGCCGGAATTCGGACCATGATTGGCCGCGGTGGGGCAAATCATGGTCCGATTCGCGGACGATCACTCGGATATTCGGAGTCTAACCACACTGAATTCGACTAGTCGAGCCGAATCTATGACGTCACTCGAAAGATCGTGGGCCGGCGAACAGGGGCGTCCAGTCGTCACGCAGCGCCCAGTCGCCGGGCGCCGTAACGGGTGAATAACCAATCGGGAAAGTGGATGAGGCCGCCGCGATCACACTGACGGCGACCATGCGTCGGTCGACGGTGGTTGTTCTCGCCGGTTGGTTCGGGAAACTTCGGCCGGTGGGCCAGATGCCGGGCGCAGGCGTGGTCCGGCGGGCTCAGGCCCGGAAGTGGGCGCCGCGTGGTCCTGAAGGCTGCCCTTTCGGGACGGACACGGACCGGGCGCGCCGGTCATCGTGGACGAACTCGATGAAGGGGTGCGTGGCCATGACCCGACCGACCGTCCAGCAGAACGACTTCGACAACAACGATGTCCGGCTGCTGCAGCAGATGTTGCGCGACATGCACTATCCCGTCGGCAACATCGACGGGGACTTCGGTCCCATCACCGAGGCAGCGCTCATCGGGTACCAGAGGGACCACATGATCGGTGATCCCGAGGGCGTGTGCGGGGTGAACACCTGGGCCGCGCTGGCGGCGCAGTTCGGGGACCTCGACGGCCTGCGGACCGAGGAGAGCGTCACCGACTACGTCGACGACACCTACGGCACGGCGCACAGCTCGATGGATCCCCAGGAGCAGCTCGACGCACTGGCCGCCGCCGCCAACGAGCAACTGGCCGCCGCCGGGGTGCCCTACGTGCCGATCGCGTTCGGCGACGCCGGGACGAACTGGGCCGTCTTCGACTGGCGGCCGTGGGCGGTCACCGTCAACCGCGACCTGTACGTCAAGGCGCAGGACAGCGGCGAGGCCGTCGAGAACATGGACACGATCTACCACGAGTCGCGCCACAGCGAGCAGTGGTGGACGATCGCGCGGCTGCTCGCCGGGCTCTACGACATGGACGGGGCCGCCATTCACGCCCGCACCGGGTTGAACCTGGACATCGCCAACCTGGGCGCCGCCGACCCGATCCTGCAGTCGAACACCAAGACGATGGCGGCGATCGCCTGGTACGAGCAGAACTTCGGCGTCTCCCCGGTCCCGGCGGGCGTCGACGCGCCAAGGGAGGCCGACGCGGGCGCCACGGGCGGCAGCGTCAAACGGCAGGTGAAGGAGTACGTCGAGGGTGGGCCGGCGACGGGTCGCCGGGTCCTGCGCCGCGACGACGAGGACGCGAGCGAGATCCGCTACCTCCAGGAACTGCTGATCTACCGCAACTTCACGCCGGGCAGCGTGGACGGCGACTTCGGCCAGCGGACCGAGGCCGCGGTGAAGGCCTTCCAGGCGAGCAGGGGCCTCGACGACGACGGACTGGTCGGCCGGCTCACGTGGGAGGCACTGCTGCCGTGACCCGCCCACCCGCCCGTACCCGCCGACGAAGGCCCGGACACGGCTGTCGCGTTCGGGCCTTCGTCGGTCACGCGTCCGGGTTCTTTGTGCCGTGGCCGAGGCGCAGTGCCGAGACGAGGAAGAAGACGCCGCCGGCCGTGGCGTAACCGGCCAGAACGGACAGCGCGGCACCGTCCTGGGCCGCCTGCAGGATGAACGCCGTGCCGGCGACGGTGGAGATGGCGCCGCTGAGGATCATCGGCCACTGGCCGCCCAGCGCGGTGCGCCTGGTGCCGACGAAGAGCTGGATGATGCCGGACACGATCGCCCAGGTGCCCCACACGCGGAGGATCGCGGGTATCCCGGTCGTGGCGGCGATGGCGAGACCGGCGGCGGCGACCAGGCTGACCACCTCGTCAGCTTCGCGAGGGCACTGGACGGGCACGGTGACGGCGAGGCCGTGCGTCGCTGTCCGGGTGCGTTACCGGGTGGCGGCGGCGACCGTGGTGTCGATCAGGTACCACCCGATGCACGCCGTCCGAGGCAGAGTCGAAGGCGAACCACACCGTTGGTGCTGGCCGACGGTGAGAAGGGGACCCCGTGGACGAAGTGCCGTCGAGGTTGACCGCCGAGCTGGTGGTGGACGGTCACGTGCCGTCGTCGCCGAGGTTGTCGCCGGACGGGCGGTGGGTGGTGTACGTGGTGTCTCCGATGGGACGGTCCGGCGAGCACACGGTGAGCGAGCTGTGGGTCACGGCGGTCGATGGCGACGTCGCACCGTGGCGGCTGGCCATCCCGCCCGCCCACCTCTCCGCACCGCGCTGGGCGGCCGGCTCCGATGCGATCTTCTTCCTGTCGGACCACGCGAACCGTGGTGCGCCGCAGCTGCACCGCGTCGGGTGTGCCGGCAATGCCGTCGAGGTGCTGACCCAGTGGCGGGTGGGAGTCCAGGAGCACCGTCCCCTCGTCGACCCCCGCGTCGTCGCGGTCATGGCGCCCGACGAGGAGCGTGATCGGGCCGCGGTGCGGGTGCGCAGCCGGGCCCGCCCGGCACGCCTGTGTCTGCTGGACCTGCGGACCGGCCGGATCGACGTGGCGGGCGCGTTCGGCGATCGGCACGTCGTCGACGCGGTCCAGCGCCCCGACGGTGGTCCGGTAGCCGTGCTCACCTGGTCGGCGCCCGACCTCGACCCCGGGCTGGTCCACCCCGCGCTGCACCTGCTGGACCTGTCCTCGGGTCAGGTCCGCGACCTCGGCCCGGTGCCTGCCGGCGCGCACTCACCGGTGTGGTGGCGGGGCGAGGACTGGCACCTGTCCTACCTGGCGCTGACGCCGCCCGGCCTGCACGCGGGAACCGCCGTGTTCGACCTCGCGTCGCCCGGTACCGCACCGGCGACACCACCCCGGAACCTGACCGCCGGGATGCCCGCGTGCCCTGCGGAGTTGGTGCAGGTCGACCGGGACGCTCCGCTGGTGCTGGTGGCCGACGGACTGGACACCGGCATCCACCGGCTCACCCCCGGCGGGCTCGCGGAGATCGCACGGACCAGGGGCCTGGTCAAGCACCTCAGCACGAACCGGGACGGCGACGTCGTCGCGGCAGTCGTGAGCAGGGCCGACGAGCCGCACGACGTACTGGCGGGCCCGCTCCACGGCCCACTTGCTCGCCGCACCGACACCCGGCCCGAACTGCGTGACATCCGGTGGGGCACCCAGCAGCGGCTGGGTTACCAGGCCTCCGACGGCCTGCTCCTCGACGGTCTGCTGATCCTGCCGCCGGGCCGTACCCGGCAGGACGGTCCCTTCCCACTGGTGACCATCGTCCACGGCGGTCCCGACGACCGGTACGCCGACGAGTTCATGCTGCACTGGGCGCCGTCCGGGCAGTGGCTGGCGCACGCGGGCTACGCGGTGTTCCTGCCCAATCCCCGCGGCGGGCAGGGCCACGGCCATGACTTCGCGGCAAGCGTCGCCGGCGCCGTCGGCCAGCAGGAGTTCACCGACATCCTGACCGGCATCGACCTGCTGACAGCCGACGGTGTCGCCGACCCGGGCAGGCTGGGCATCGGCGGCTGGAGCCACGGCGGTTTCATGGCGGCGTGGGCGGTCGGCCACACCGACCGGTTCGCGGCCGCCGTGATGGGTGCGGGAATCAGCGACTGGGGGCTGCAGGCCGCCGCGGGCGAATGGGGTGCCTTCGACGCCGCCCTCGGCGGCAGCACCGGATGGGAAGGCACCGGCCCGCACCGGCACGACCGGCTCAGCCCGATCTCCTACGCCTCGGCCATCCGCACCCCGGTGCTGATCGTGCACGGTGCCGAGGACACCAACGTGCCGCTCGCCCAGGCGGAGTACTTCCACCGCGCACTTCGCCGGTTCGACGTCGAGCACGAGTTCGTCGTGTACCCCGGGGAGAACCACCGCCTCCAGGAACGCGACCACCAGATCGACCTGCTCCACCGCACCCGCGCCTGGTTCGACCGATGGCTTCAGCCACCTGCCGGGACCTGACCGCGACCGAACCACCGCAACGTGCCCGCTGCCCGAACCCTTCTCCGAAGCCGACTGCCGCGGCCGTGCGGGCCGCGGGCGACAGGATGTCGATTCCGTCATTTCCCGCTCAGGACGAATGATCCCGGCCCAGCGGGGGCAGTCACGGTCCATCCCGAACGGATGAGAGGAGATCGTGTGCGCAGCTTCCTTGCCAGGCCAGACCGGTAGCCGGACAGCGTGGCCGTCCTGTCGTCGTCACCGGTCGCACGAGGTCGGTGACGCCCGCGCGCTCGCTCCGGTCGCCCATGGCTCGGTCCACCGGCACCGTGGGAAGGAAGAGAGTGTCTTCTGCCACTCAACATTCGCGTCTGGGTCCACTCGAACGGTTCACGCTCCGCAGCGCTGTCGCGCTGGTGGTGGTGGCCGTGCTCGGTGTCGGGTTCGGCCTCCTGGCTGTGCTCGTGCGCCTGCGCTCCTCGCCGTTGGGACGTCTGGACCAGGCGGTGGCCGACGCGCTCAACGAGCCGGTGGCAGCAGAAGGTGTGCTCCAGCGCGCGCTCGCCGCGGTCACCGACCTCGGCGGCACGACCATGCTGCTGTGGGTGCTGGCGATCGGCGTGCTGTGGCTGCTGGTCCGTCGCCAGCCGAGGCTGGCCATCCTCGTCGCCGTGACCGCTGCGGGCGGGATGATTCTCAACTGGGTGGAAGGAGCTCGTCGGGCGGCTGCGGCCGGCGGTGGACATGCCCGTCTACACAGCGCCCGGCATGAGCTTTCCCAGCGGCCACGCGATGAGCTCCCTCGTCTCGTACGGCGTCCTGCTCCTCGTGTTCACCCCCTTGTTGCGACCCGCAACGCGTCGCGCCACGATCGCGGTCGTCGCGACGCTCGTGTTCGTCATCGGGTTCACGCGGATGGCGCTCGGCGTGCACTACCTCAGTGACGTGGTCGCGGGCTGGTTGCTCGGCTGCCTGTGGCTGTTGCTCACGACCTTCGCTTTCCGCCGCTGGCGACAGGAAGCACACGTTCCGGCCGCCGGTCCCTGCCCGGGGAGGTGCCGCCGGAGGACGTGGCCGACCTCCGGCCGGTGCCCGACCACCATCGGCGAGTGCTGCACCACCCCTGGCAGAGCCTGGGCGTGCTCACCGTGACGTGGGTCCTGCTGATCGGAGCGCTGGCGGGGCTTGGCACCTTGCTCAGCCGCACGAGCGGACCCGCGCTCGGCTGGGACCGCGCGGTGGTGGCGTGGCTGGCCGGGCACCGCGACCCCACGCTGACCGCGGTGCTCCACCACGTCGGCCAGCTGGGCAGCACCCGCATGGTCATGCTCGCCGTCCTGGTCGCCGCCCCGCTGGCGGTCGCCATCACGCGCACCTGGCAGCCCGTGCTCCTCCTCGCCGTCGGCCTGCTCGGCGAACTGACGTTGTTCCTCGCCACCACAGCGATCGTCGACCGGCACCGCCCCGACGTCCCCCAGCTCAACCCGAACCTGCCACCCACGTCCAGCTTCCCCTCGGGACACGTCGCCGCCACGCTCGTCGTCTACACCGGCATCGCGCTGCTGGCCCACCGCCTCCTCCGTTCGTGGTGGCGCTGGCCGCTGGTCGCGGCCGCGGCGGCCGTGCCCGTCCTCGTGGCGGTCCAGCGCCTCTACGCGGGCGTCCACTACCCGACCGACATCCTCGGTTCCGCGCTGCTCGCCCTGCCGTGGATCCTCGTCTGCCGGCACGTCCTCAGAACCGAGGACAGAACCGGTCGTCCGCACAGCGGGTGGAGGCGGACGACGGGAGAGGGGGCAATCTCGATCCCGCCGCCCACCGGCGGGCCTGGCGCGTGAGACGCAGGCCATGAACTGGGTTCCACACCGGTGGATGCACCCGTCGGACCAGACCAAACCCTTGTGACCAAACGGAAACAACGACGCGACGAAGGGACCCCCCGGTTCGCGGACTCACCTTCTCCTGCCACGCAGGCCGTTGAGGAGCCGCGCCGCCGTCCGCGCGTCGTCCACGGTGACGACGAACTTCCTGCCCGACGTGCGCGTGATGACCAGCGCCGGTCCCTGGCGCAGCACGAGCCCACTGGCGCCGGGGACGACCCGGTAACCCCAGCCGCCGAACTGGGCCGGGGTGACGTCCTCCGCCACCGCCGACTCGATCTCGTCCATCCCGACCCGGAGCCGGGGCCACCCGAACGGGGTGAACCGCACCCGCACCCCGTGCTCGTCGGCGGTGACCGTGGCACTCGACAGCAGCGAGAGCAGCAGCCCGGCCACGGCGAGCGGCACCCCGGCGCCCCAGCCTGCGCTCCATCCCAGCAGCAGACCAGCCAGCAGCAGCACGACCCCCAGCACGACCAGCCACGGCGCGGTGATCGACCGCGACCATTCGACGTGTTCGGCCGGCCCGAGGTCCATGGTCGGCGGCTCGCGGTCGCCGGGTGGCGGGGTCGCGCTCCTCGGCGCCACCAGGGCACCGACCGCCCCCGTCACCACAGCGGCGCCAAGGGCGTAGAGCAGCACCACCGCCGACATGGTGACGGCCGCCGGTTCCGGTGCGTCGATGTTGCTCACCACCACCATGAACAGGACGACACCGAGGAACCCCGCCAGTGCCCATGACACGGCGACCAGCAGCCGAGGCATGTCCCACCGGGAGATCCGCGTGCCCGAGGTCGAACGGTTGGTGAGCCCGAGCACCACCGACAGCACGAGCCCGGCACCGATCGTGGTGACGAGCATCGCGGGACGGCTCATGTCGTCGGTGACCGAGCCGTCGAACGCGAACCGGGTCGCCATCCGCTCGGGCAGCCGGTCCCACGCGACCAGCATCGTCAGCGCGGCCGGTGCCACGGCCAGCAGTTGCGGAGCGCCGGCCAGCAGGGTCGGGCGCAGTGTGGGACGGTGAGCCATCGCGACCTGCCAGGTTGTTGCGGGGTGACCATGACTACCGGCGGTGTTCGCGACCTTCGTCGTGTGCCGCCGGTGCTGCTCTGGTACGCGTTGAGTGTCCGATACCTTTCGTCCTTGGAGGACCATGGTCTCCCCGCCGCCGCGGTTCCGCTCGCTGATGCTGGTGGCGGTCGTCGCCGCCCTCGCCGCCTGCACGACGCCGGCGGCCGGTCCGTCGGCCACCACCGAACCGCCTGAGCTGACTGCGGAAGTGACGCCGCCGCAAGGGAAGACGACGGTGCTCGACGCGCCGCCCGGTGTGGGTGCCGCGATCGCGGTCAGCGCACAGCTGTTCCGGCGCGCACCACTGGTGGTCGTGGTGGCGGAAGGCGACGCGAAGGGCATGGCCACCGCGTCGGCCGTCGCCGGAAAGGCCGGGGCGCCGGTGCTGCTCGCGGCGCCAGGACCGGCACGAGACCCGCTGCGGCGGGAACTCGCGCGCCTGTCACCCCGCGCGATCGTGGCGGTGGGCGGGGCGGCGCGCGAGTCCGTGCGGTCCAACGGCACCGACGCACCGGTGTTCGGCGTCGAAGGTACCGGCGCGGCTCCCGAACTGCCCGCGGACCTCCCGCACGTCGTGCCGCCGACCCCGGTGGCGGTCACGGTGCTCGTCGACCGCGCGCGTGACGACGCGGCCGCGGTGGCGACCGCACGTGCGGCGGGTGCGGCGGTCGTCGCGGTGCACGGCACCGACCCCCGTGCCGACCCGGCGGCGATCGAGGCGCTGCACGCCGCCCCGCCCGGTGCGGTGCTCGCGGTGGGCGGCGCGTTCGGCCCGGCGGAGCGTCTCCGCTCGCGGCTGACCGTCGCGGCCACCGGGGGCCAGTTGCCGGGTGGCGGGCAGGTCGTGCTGAGCGGCAGGCGGCTCGTCTGCCTCTACGGCCATCCCGGCACGGCGTCCCTCGGCGTGCTCGGTGAACAGGGCGTCGACGCCGCCGTCGACCGTGCGCGGCAGGTCGCCAAGGAGTACGAACCGTTCAGCGACGTGCCCGTGGTGCCCGCGTTCGAGATCATCGCGACCGTCGCCCAGGGCAGCGCGGGGGCGGACGGCGACTACTCCGGGGAGGCGAGCGTCGAGTCGCTGCGACCGTGGGTGGAACGAGCGCGCGAGACCGGCCTCTACGTCCTGCTGGACCTGCAGCCCGGCCGTGCCGACCTCACAGCGCAAGCGCGGCGGTACGAACCCCTGCTGCGCATGCCGCACGTCGGGCTCGCGGTGGACCCGGAGTGGAAGCTGGGCCCCGATCAGCTGCCGCTCCAACAGATCGGCGGGATCGACGCCGCCGAGATCAACCGGACCGCCGCGTGGCTGGCCGCACTGACCGCCGAGCACGCGCTGCCGCAGAAGCTGCTGGTGATCCACCAGTTCCGGCTGTCGATGATCCGGAACGAGCACGCCCTGGACACCAGCCACGACGAGCTGTCGTTGTTGATCCACATGGACGGGCAGGGCACGACGGCCCAGAAGAACGCCACCTGGCGCGCCGTCGTGAATGCCCGGCCGGAAGGCATGCCGTTGGGTTGGAAGAACTTCTACGACGAGGACCACCCGATGCTCACCCCGGCACAGACCATGGCGCACGAGCCGAAGCCGCTGATGATCACCTACCAGTAGGGCCGCGTTGCGGGAACGGCTCGGCGGCTCTGCCCCAGCGCCGCTCCGGCGCTCACCCACCAGGGGAGTCCACGCTGAGGCTGTCGGCCATCAGGAACGCCTCGTCGGCGAACACCTCGTACATCGCCGACTCCGCGAGGCCGTACGTCTCGGACATCTCGTCGTAGGAGAAGCGGCGCACGGTGCCCTCCGCGGTGACGACGTCCCCTTGTTCGAACGCCGGCTGGTCGGACCGGTACAGCACGAGAAGGCTCTCGTCGCCGTAGTCGTTCGCGTTGAGGACCACCGACTCGTCGGTCAGATCCGTCTCGACGGCCGCGGTCACCGTTACGGTCTCACCGACGTACTCGGAGTCGGCGAAGTACTTCTCCTGCGGGGCGGTGGTCTCGGCGGTGGTCTTGGTGGTCTCCTCGTTGTCGACCGCTCCGCCGTCCGACTCGTCGGCGCAGGCGGACACCGCCATGGTGGCGAGCGCGACCGTCACGGTGGCGGCGCGGCGGAACACGTGTGCGGGCATGTCGTCCTCCTCCTTCTCGGAACCGTCACCGGACGTGCCCGTCAGGCCACGACGGAAACCTGACAGTTCCGTCATCTCGGTCGCCGTCCGGCGGTGGCGGGGTAGCCGGTCTGTCGGCGGAGAGGAGCGGTTGCCATGAGAGAACAGGAGTACCGGTGCCTGGACGAGCGGTTGCGCCCGGCCAGGATCGTTCGCGGCGCGGGGAGGTAGGCATGGCACGACCTTGGCAGTCGGCGCCGCCGGAGGACTGGGCGAGCGCCGGCTCGCGCGCCGGCACAGGCAGGGGAGCGGGGTGGCGCATGCTGTCGGTGTTCCTGGTCGCGCAGGTCGCGCTGCTCGCGACGGCGTTCTTCGTGCTGGTCCCGTTCGCGGTCAACGATTCCGCGTTCCTCCGGGACGGCAGGCTGGGGACCTGGCCACTGATCGCGTTGCTCGTGGTGCCGTCGGTGACGGCGGCGCTCGTGGCGGTGGCGGGCACGGCCTGGTTCGGTCCGGGAACGAGGCCGGCACGTGTGCGCAGGGAACTCGCGCTTCGCTGGAGCAGGCGCGACGCCGGGCGGGGCCTGGCGATCGGCGCGGGCGGCCTGCTGCTCACGATTCCCGCCGCGGTGGTCTGGGCGAGCTGGATCGGGAGCGAACAGGCCACCTCGGCGGTCGGCGCGGCCTTCGGCGACCGGCGCCTCGGACCCCTCGCCGCCGGGCTGATGTTCCTGGTCGTCTGGCTCGTCGCACCGCTCGCCGAGGAGGTGCTCTTCCGCGGCGTGCTGTGGCGCGCGTTCGAGCACTGGCGGTGGAACCGCTGGCTCGTCTTCGCGGTCACGAGCGCGGTGTTCTCGGTGGCCCACATGGAACTGCTGCGCACACCGCTGCTGCTGGTGCTGTCGATCCCCATCGGGCTGGCCCGGCTGGTCACCGGGAACCTGCTGACCTGCGTCGTCGCCCACCAGGTGAACAACTTCCTGCCGGCCCTCGCGTTGCTGCTGGCGGCGACCGGGGCGCTGCCGTCCTGATCAGGCGACCGCCCCGCCGGCCGCACGACATGCTCATCCGCTCCTGCGGGACCGCCAGGTGAGCACGCCTGCCACCGCGGCCCCGCCGAGCGCGGTCGCCGCGAGCGTGCCGTGGTGCTGGGAGGCCCACAGCTGGGGGCTGTGCGCGTGGGCGCGGTCGTCGAACCGGCCGTGCGCGCCGTGGTCGGTGCCGGCGACGTCGTCGACCGGCTCCCAGAGGTTCGCCGTGCCCTCCGGCGGCAGCTCCGTGGTCTGCTGGGCACGGTAGCCGGTGCGGGCGAGGTAGCGGTCCACCAGTCCTGGGGCGATCTTGTTCGCCAGCAGGGTGAGCACGGTCGAGGCGCCGACCCAGTACTCGCGGCGGGGGTGGGCCGCGGCGTGCACGATGGCGCGGGCCGCGACCTCGGGCTGGAAGACCGGTGTCACCGGCTGGGGGTGCTTCGGCAGGCGGGAGAGGACCCAGTCGAACTGCGGCGTGTTGATCGCGGGCAGCTGCACCATGGTGACCGCGACACCACTGCGTTCGTGCCGCAGCTCGCAGCGCAGCGCCTCGGTGAAGCCCTGGATCGCGTGCTTGGCGCCGGAGTACACGGCCTGCAGCGGCATGCCCCGGTACGCCATCGCCGACCCGGTCTGCACGATCACGCCCCGGTCCCGCGGCAGCATCCGGTTCAGCGCCACCCTGGTCCCCCACACGAACCCCAGATAGGTGACGCGGGTGGCGCGTTCGAACTCTTCGGGTTCGGCGTCGGTGAACGGCGCGAACAGCGTGCTGAACGCGACGTTGACCCACACGTCGATGGGCCCGAGCTCTTCCTCGACGCGCGTCGCGGCCGCGTCGAGCGCCGCGTGGTCGGACACGTCGACGGGCACCGCGAGTGCCCGGCCACCGGCCTGCTCGACATTCTTCGCGGCGGCACGCACACCGGTCTCGCCCCGCGCCAGCAACGCGACCGCCGCACCCTGCTCGCCCAGCAGGCGTGCGGTCGCGCGCCCGACGCCGCCGCTCGCCCCGGTGACCACCACGACCTTGTCCCGCAGTTCAGAACCGCCCGCCATCGCAGCGCGCACCTCCCTCTCCTTCGCGTCGGTGCCCGCGGCGTACCCCGGCCGGTCCGTTCCGAACCTGACGATCCGCTCGTCCTCGGTTCGAGGAGTTTGCCCCGTGTCCCGCCGGGCACACGGCACACGGCGGATCGAGCGGCTCGGGGAGGAGGCGGAATGGCAGACGTCACGGTCGACGCCGTCCGGGTGCACGCGTTCACGGTGCCCACCGACGGCCCGGACGGACGGGAGAGCGACGGCACCCTGGAATGGGACTCGACGACCATGGTGCTCGTCGAGGTCGACGGCGGTGGCCGGACCGGGATCGGCTACACCTACGGCAACGTGTCGGTCGCGACCTTCGTCGAGTCCGCGCTCGCCGGTGTCGTGCTCGGGGCCGACGCCATGGCACCGGCGGCGGCCTGGCACGCGCAGCAGACCGCCATCCGCAACGCGGGCCAGTCCGGGGCAGGCGCGATGGCCGTCAGCGCCGTGGACGTCGCGCTGTGGGACCTCAAGGCACGGCTGCTGGACCGGCCGCTGTACCAGGTTCTGCCGTCCTTCCGGGACCAGGTGCCGGTGTACGGCAGCGGCGGGTTCACCAACTACCCGCACTCCCGGCTCACCGGGCAACTGGCGGACTGGGTGGACCAGGGCATCCCCCGGGTGAAGCTGAAGACCTCCCGTGATCCCCGGGCGGACCCGGCGCGGCTGTCGGCGGTCCGCGAGGTCATCGGCACCGGCCCGGAACTGTTCGCCGACGCCAACGGGGCCCTGTCCCGCAAGGCCGCCCTGTACTGGGCCCGCCGGTTCGCCGACGAGTGGGGGGTGTGCTGGTTCGAGGAGCCGGTCAGCTCCCAGGACGTGACCGGCCTGCGGGTGCTGCGCGACCAGGGGCCGCCGGGCCTGGACATCGCCGCGGGGGAGTACGCCTTCGTGCTGCGTGACTTCGAGGACCTGCTGTCGGCGGGCGCCGTGGACTGCCTGCAGGCCGACGTGACCCGCTGCGGTGGCGTCACCGGTCTCGCGCAGGTCGGTGGCGCGGCCGCCGCCCGGCAGGTGGACGTGTCCGCGCACTGCGCTCCGTCGGTGTCCGCGCACGCGTTCTGCGCGGTGCCGCACCTGCGTCACCTCGAGTACTTCCACGACCACGTGCGGGTCGAGCGGCTCGCGTTCGACGGCACCCTCCTGCCGGTCGATGGCGTGCTGCGCCCCGCGCGGGACCGCGCGGGGCTGGGCCTCGACGTGCGCTGGGCCGACCTGCGGCCCTACCGGGTGCACGGGCCGGAGCGGAACTGACACCGGAGAAGCACCACAGAGGAGTGTGGTCGCGCGGCGGTCGAGCGCGACGATTCCTACCGGGTGCCTCCCGCCACGACCGGGTCCGAGCGGGTCACGGGACCACGGCGACCGGGCACGACGCGTGGTAGAGGGCCGCGTGACTGACCGAGCCCAGCAGGGCACGGCGAACCGGGCCGCGGCCCCGGCTGCCGACCACCAGCAACCTGGCCGTCCCGGCCTGGTCGAGCAGTGCGCGGGCCGGGCGGTCGTGCACGACGTCGACGCGCACGCTCACCTCGGGGTGCCGTTGCCGCTCCTCGCGGAGGACGTACTCGTCGATGCGCTCAGCGACCTCGTCGGTGTCGGACCCGAGCTCCCACAGCCCGAGCGTGGCCAGCACGTCCAGGGGTGAGTCCGACCAGGCGTGCACGACCCGCAGGGGGCAGTCGTGGCGGGCGGCGAACTCGAACGCGAAGCCCACGGCGTTGTCGGCCGCCTCGGTGCCGCCCGTGCCGAGGACCACCGGCGCGTCGGCGTCCCTGCCCGTGTGGTCGCCGCGGACCACGACCACCGGCCGGCCGGCGTCGTGCACCAGCTCCGCGGTGGTGGACCCGAGCACGGCCCTTGGCAGCGCGCTGAGCCCGGTCGCGCCGACCACCAGCAGGGCCGCGTCGCGCTGGTCCGCTGCCGCGAGCAGCACCGCCGCGGCCCGGCCCTCCCCGGCCTCGGTGTCCACCGCCAGCCCGGGTACCCGGGTGCGGCACTCGTCGGCCAGCGCGGCCAGTTCCTGCTCGGCGTGCTCGCGGACCCGGTCGTGGGCGAGCAGCTCGGCCGGGCCCAGACCCGTGGCCGCCGCCGCTCCGCCTGGTGTGACCACCGGTCCCCACGCGTGGGCCACGGTCGGCACCGGCGCCCCGTGCGCCCGCACCAGCGTCAACGGCCGGTCCCGGCGCCGCGCCTCGTCCGCCGCCCACCACACCGCGTCCCGCGCGCGGTCCGAGCCGTCGAAGCCGACGACCACTCCGTTCGGCATGCCGGTCACCTCGTCCCTGTTCTCGCTGACGTCCGACCTGCCGGGTTGGTCCGCGGACGCGGGCGCAAACCCGGCGAGGGCATCGGTAAGGAACTCGTCAGGTGGCCCTCGCCGTCATCCGGGCGTGAGGAGTACGTCAGCGACGGCGCTTCCTGAGGTATCCCGCCAGTTCGTCGTACTTGCCCGACTCGTTGCCGTACAGGGCGTAGTTGCGCGCGGTCTCCAGCCAGTCGTCGATGCTCGGGCGCACGGTCCGGGTCGCGTCCTCCAGATGCCGCTGCGTGATCGGCTGGAGCCGGCCAGAAATCATCGACTCGTCCATGGCCGACTCGGTGCCCTGCTCGCAGATGAGGGCGAGGTCGGCGCCGGACAGGCCGTTGGTGGCCTTCGCCACCCTGGCCAGGTTCAGGTTCTCCGCGGGTTTCCCACGCAGGTGGAAACGCAGGATCGCCTCCCGTGCCGCACGGTCCGGGGGCGGGACGAGCACGGTCCGGTCGAACCGCCCCGGCCGCAGCAGCGCCGAGTCGATGTCCCACGGGTGGTTGCTCGCCGCCAGCACGAACACGCCCTCGTTGTCGGTGGCGGCGCCGTCCAGCTCGGCCAGCATCTGGTTCACCACGCCACGCATGGCCGAGCCGCCGCCGCGCAGGTGCGACCGCTTCTGGCCCAGCGCGTCCATCTCGTCGAAGAACAGCAGGCAGGGCCGGTTGCGGCGAGCGGTGTCGAAGATCGACCGCAGGTTGCGCTCACTGCTGCCGATCCACATGTCCAGTACGTCGCTCAGACCGATCTCGTAGAAGCGGGCGCCGAGCTCACCTGCCAGCGCCCGCGCGATGAGCGTCTTGCCGCAGCCGGGCGGTCCCCACAGCAGGAGGCCACCGCGCAGCGACTTGCCGAACCGCAGCCGCAGCTCCGGGTTGTGCAGCGGCGACAGGAACGACAGGTGCAGCCGCTTCTTCACGTCGTCGAGGCCGCCGACGTCCGCGAGCGTGACGCCTGCCGTGCCGAGGGTGCCGATCTCCGGTTCGGCGACCGGCTCGGAGTCCGACCACCGGCCGAGCAGCTCGTCGGCGGTGTCCGGGATCGCGGCGGCCGCGGTACCCGGTGCCACCGGCGCGGCCGGTTCTCCTGATCGCAGCGCGTTCGCGAGCCGGGTGTACGAGGTGGCCCTCGCCTCGTCCCCGGCTGCCTTCGCGGCCGCGGCCGCGGTGCGCAGGGCGGTGGTGTTGTCCGGTTCGCCTGCCAGCACGGTGGTCGCGTGGCTCAGCGCGTCCCCGGCCCTGCCCGCGTCGAGCAGCAACTGTGCCAGGTGGAGCCGTACCGGATGGTTGCCGGGGTCGGCGGCGAGCGTGTCGATCAGCGCCGCGATCACCGCATCGTGCGTCACGTGCGGCACGGTACCGGACGTTTCCTTGTTGACCGGCGGAGTCGGTGCTCTCTACCGTGTGCGCGAACTCGGAGGGGGAGCACCATGAGCGAGGTCGTGCAGACCGCCCTGCAGCGTGGCGTCGCGCTGCTCGATCTCGGCCGCGCCAGGGAGGCGGAGACGCACCTCCGCACGGCGCTCACCACGGACCCCGGCGACCCGATGACGATCACACTGCTCGCGGACGCGATGCGGCGGCAGCAGCGGTACGACGAGGCCGTGGAGACCGGCCGGTCCGCGCTCGCGGCCGATCCCGGGTACGTGCCCGCGTACTCCGTGCTCACCGCCTCCCTCGCCGGGCAGGAGCGGTACCCGGAAGCACACGACGTGATCCGGCGCGGGCTCGCGCTGGCCCCGGAGGCGGCCGCGCTGCACCTGCAGGAAGCCGGTGTCCTCCTCGGACTGGAGCGGGACACCGAAGCGCTGGCGAGCATCGACCGGGCCGTCCGGTTCGATCCCGAGAACGCCGAGGCCCACGCGGTACGGGCCGCCACCCACGTCCGGCTGCGCCGGTACGACGAGGCGACCGCCGCCGTCGACGAGGCGCTGCGCCTGGACCCGGAGAACGCCGAAGCGCACCGGGTCCGTGGCGTCATCGCGCTGCACCGGGGCGGCGGCAAGGAGGCCGTGGCCGCGCACCGCGCCGCCCTGCGCCTCGACCCGAACGACTCCTACAGCCGCGACGGTCTGTCCACCGCGCTCAAGACCCGCAACCCCCTGTACGGCTGGCTGCTGCGGTTCGGCCTGTGGCTGGACACGCTGCCCAAGGGCGTGCGGATCGCGGTGCTGCTGGCACCGTTCGTCCTCACCCGGGTACTGCGGCCGTACGAGGACCAGGCGTGGGCCACGGTCCTGATCGTCGTGGTGGCCGCGCTCGCGCTGCTGAGCTGGACGCTGGAGCCGCTGATGAACTGCGTGCTGCTGCTCGGCAGGGACCGCCACCTGCTGACCCGCGACGCCAAGCGCGCCACGTACGGGTTCCTGGTGTTCGCCGTCGCCGCGGTCGCGTGCGTGGTGACCGGGCCCGCGCAGCTGACCGCGGTCGCGTTCGGTTTCGGCCTGTGGGCGATGGCCACGGGGACGGCGCACCTGCTCGATCCCGGTCCGCGCAAGGTGGTCGGCATCGGCGCGGCGGCGGCGGCGCTCGTCGGCGCGATGGCGGTCGCGGCCGTGCTGGTCGCCGCACCTGGCGCGACCGTCGCAGTGGCGGTCCTGCTCCTCACCGGCGTCGCCGCGCTCTGGTTCAGCGCGTTCAGCTGAGCCGTTCGTCCCCTCCGCATCTGCTCGCGACAGCGTGGTGGCGGTGGTGCCTGCCGTCGGAGTTCCGTGGAGGTGTTCCTGCTGGCGCGGTCCAGGAACACTGGGTCCGCACCGGCGACAACCACGTCGCCGTGCGCCGCGGCCTCGCCGAGACCGGCGGCGTGATCACCTCCGCGGCCTGATCATGGTGTGCGTGTTCGCGAGCTTCGTCCTGGTCGACAACCCGACCGTCAAGATCTTCGGTCTCGGTGTGACGACTGCCATCGTCGTCGACGTCACCATCGTCCGCTGCCTGCTCGTGCCGGCCACCATGGGTCCTGCTCGGCCGGTGGAACTGGTGGCTTCCGCACTGGCTCGACCGGCTCCTCCCACCCGTGCTCGACCACCGCGACTCCGCACCCACTCATGCGGTGGACCACCGGCCCCGCACGGACGGCCGACCACGTGCGCGGGGCCGGACTGCCCGGCAAGGAACGGCGCCGGCCCGTGCCCCTGTGGCCAAAGCTGGTGAGACGCCAGGAAGATGACGCCCCCGGTCGTCGTCGGGGTCAGGCGCCCAACTGGTCCGCCATCGCGCTGAGGGTGACGGCGAGGCGCTGCATCTCCGGCAGCGAGGTGCCCTGCTGCCCGGCCTGGTCGAGCAGGGTCCGGCGGGAGGTGAGGAACAACGTTCCCCGGTACTCCTCCGCCTCCTGTTCGCGAGCGGGGATCACCAGCGGCTTGCCCTGCCGGAGCACCATGACCGGGTCCTCCTGGTCGGAGTCCAGCAGCTGCCGTACGTCATCGACGTCCACCGTGCTCATGCCTGCCCCCGTTTCCGTCCAGCCTCTGCTTCGTGTCTGCCCACTCGTCGCGGGTGAGTCACCTGCCTTGCCGCCCAGGACCCGGGGTGGGTGGTGGCGGTCCGCTCCCGCCTCGGCCCGCCACCACCCGGGAAGGACCGGCAAGGTGTTCGTCGGCCCGAGTCGTTGCCCTGGTCAGGAGCCCGGCCCGGACGTCTGGCTCGCGGCGTCCCTCCTGGCGGACGGAGAGGTACCCGCCGTGAACAGGGGCAAACCACGGTCCCCTCGGGGCAGCGGGTGTGGTGCCTGCCTCCGTTCGTTTGGCGGTGTCCGTGCGGGGCACACCGCCTCGCATGCGACGTTCCCGTGGTGTGCTCGACAGTTCGATGGCCGCGTTGCTCGAGGGCTACAGCTGGCTTCCCGTCCGCCGGGAGCGGTCCGCGTCCGGTGTGGCGCGGACCAGGGTGCTGGGTCAGCGCGCGGTGGGCCTGTGCGGCCCGGACGCGGCGCGATTCTTCTACGACGAGGACCACATCCGCAGGCACACGGCGATTCCGTGGCCGGTGCAGAACACGCTCTTCGGCCGGGGTGCGGTGCACACCCTCGACGGTGACCGGCACCGCGCCCGCAAGAACATCTTCCTCGAGGTGGTGACCAGGGAGTCCGCGGAGACACTCGCCGGCATGGTCGCCACCGCGTGGGACGACGCGGCGGCATCGTGGGAGCCGGGACGGCCGGTGGTGCTGTTCGACGAGGCGAGCCGGATGATCACCCGCGGCGTGTGCCGCTGGGCCGGGATACCGCTCACCGAGCCCGACGTCCCGGCCGTCGCGGGGGACCTCGTGGCGATGGTCGACGGCTTCGCCACCCCCGGTCCCCGGCACTGGCGAGCCCGTCTGGCCAGGGGCAGGCGGGAGGCTTGGCTGAGCCGGCTGGTGACCGGTGTCCGCGACGGGGGCATCAGTCCGACCGCGGGCTCCGCGCTCGAGGTGGTGAGCAGGCACCGGGAGGTCGACGGCGAGGAGCTGTCGCCCCGGCTGGCGGCGGTCGAACTGCTCAACGTCATCCGCCCGACCGTGGCGGTCTGCTGGTTCGTCGCCTATGCGGGACACGCACTGCACCGGTGGCCGCAGCACCGGCAGCGGTTGCTGGCCGGGGACACCGGGTTCGCCACGGCCTTCGCCCACGAGCTGCGGCGGTTCTACCCGTTCGCGCCGTTCGTCGGCGGCCGGGCGGCCCGGGATCTGACGTGGCGCGGCGAGCACATCCCGAGGCACGCGATGGTGCTGCTCGACCTGTGGGGCCACAACCACGACGAGGAGCTGTGGGGCGACCCGTACACGTTCCGGCCGGAACGCTTCATGGGGCACGACATCGGTCCGTTCGAGCTGGTGCCGCAGGGCGCCGGTGATCCCCACAGCAACCACCGCTGCCCCGGCGAACCCTCGACGGTCTCGGTCCTGCGCACCCTCGCGGTGCGCCTGGCCCGCCTGCACCACGACGTGCCCGAGCAGGACCTGACGATCTCGCTGCACCGCGTCCCGGCACGGATCAGGAGCGGGTTCGTCTTCGCCCCCGGCCGCCCGGTCAGCTCCTGACGGGATCGGTCAGGGGGTGCCGAAACGGCGAGCCGGATGCCATCTCGGTTGAGCGACCCAGAACCGGGCACCCACCCCCATGGCACACGACCGAGGACGTACCGAGCACCCGGAAGAACCCGCCGAGGGCGGCCGCGAGGAAGGCGAAGAGGCCGAGGCCCGCGTACGGGAACAGCAGCAGGACGACGCGGCGGAATGACCCGCGCGCGGGTCGCAGCCCGCGAGTCTCTGCTCCTGTCCGGCCGGGGTCGCACCCGCCGATGGCCGGTTGGCAGGAGGGCGACCGAACGCGACGCCGGTGTCGTCGCGGGTAGACCCCGGGCGGCGGGGTATCCGGGCGCATGATGAGACGAGCCCTGTGGGAGGGCCTGGTCGCAGGCGGTGCCGGGGTGCTGGTGATGACGTTGGGGGAGAAGGTGGAGCAGGGCCTGACCCGACGCCCGGACTCGCACGTCCCCGCGCGGGTGCTGCAGCGGCTGACCGGGATGCGGGAACGGCCGGGGCGGCAGCCGGTGCCGGTGAACTGGGCGATGCACTTCGGGCAGGGCATCGTGCTCGGTGTGCTCCGCTCGGTGATGGCGCACGCCGGACTGCGCGGGCCATGGGCGTCGGCGAAGTTCGCCGTCGTCCGGCTGACCAACGACCAGATCCTCGAGAACATGACCGGGGTGGGCGCCCCGCCGCCGACGTGGCCCCGGAAGGAGTTGGTGGTGGACCTGTTGCACAAGACCGTGTACGCCGTCGCCACCGGTGCCGTCGCCGACGCACTGGCCGCCAGGAGCGGACCTGGGCCGGGTGGCAGGCACGCCGCGTTGCGCCCCGGCCGCCACGCGAACGTGGGGCCACTGCCGCGCGGCACCCGTAACAGGTAACGCGCCCGCCCGCACCCGCCGCAGGATGGCAGTGCCGTGAATGGGCCGTTCAGGGCGCTCAGCGCCCTGAACGCGCCTTTCAGGGCATTGCCACGCCGTCAACGCGAACCAGGGCGCTCCGCGCCCGACCCCGCGAAGCGGGAATCGGCCCCCTTGGCGCGGTGTGATAGCCCGTAGGGAGGTCGACGGGATGGCAGGCAGACCCGCCCAAACCGCCGCGAACAGCCCCTCCGCCACCCCGGAGACCTGCCGTCCGGCGAGGACCAAACCCACCAAACAGGCAACCCGGACCAGGGATCCGACGAGACCAGCGAACGCCCTCCAGACCAAGCGCCGACCACGGAGCCGCGCCGACGGTCCAATGAGGATGGCGAGGCTGGTTTCGAGGTGCGGTCCGCGCCTCCTGAGCGCAGTATGTCTACTTGGGACACTGCGAGCAGGTGAGCGGACATGGCGGACGAGGCGAGGGCGATCAACATCGTGTTCGACGGGCCGCCGTCGCACGAGGGGCCTCGGTTCGTCGAGGTCGAGGACGATGCCGGTCGTTCGATCCGGGTCGGCGAGTGGGTGCCGCGCGACGACGGTTACTGGGCGTTGCGGATCCGGTGCTCGTGCGAGGCGGACGGGTAGGGGAGCGCCGCGGTGGCGGTGCTGCGCCCGCCGGTCGGGCTGGTGCTGGCTCGGGAGGCCCGTGAGCTTCCCGCGCCCGGTTCGGGTTGGGTGTACGAGCCGAAGTTCGACGGGTGGCGGGCGGCGCTGTTCGCCGCCGACGGGATCGTGCAGTCGCGGCGGAACAACGACCTGGCGCGGCGGTTCCCCGAGATCGCCGCCGCGGCGCGCGTGGTCGGCGATGTGGTGGTCGACGGCGAGCTGGTGGCGCTGCGAGACGGGCGACTGGACTTCGGGTCGCTGGCCGTCATGCCCCGCGCACGGGTGGAGGCGGGGGTGATCGTGTACTTCATCGGGTTCGACCTGCTCGCGCAGGGCGGCGAGGACCTGCGCGCGGCACCGCACGTGGTGCGGCGGCAGCGGCTCGTGCACGTGTTCTCCTCGGCCGTGCCGCCACTGCAGCTGGCGCCTTCGACCGGGGACCTCGCCCTCGCGGCGCAGTGGATGCGGCCCGAGGTCGCTGACCTGGGGATCGAGGGGGTCGTCGCCAAGAGGTGCCGGTCGCCGTACCAGGCCGGGCGAACGGGGGACTGGGTCAAGATCCGGCAGAAGGTGATGGTGGACGCCGTGGTCGTCGGTGTCGCCGGCCCCGTCGCCCGACCGGAGGCCTTGGTGCTGGCCCGGCCCTGCACCGATGGAGCCCTTCATCCGATCGGGCTCTCGCTGCCCCTGCCGCCGCAGCTCCGGGACCAGACTGCCGCGTGGGTACGCCCGACGGGTGAGCCGCGCAGACGGTTGCCAACGACCGTCCTCGGCCACCGGGGGACCGAGTATCAGCCGGTCGAGCCGACACTGGTCGTCGAAGCGGAAGCCGAAGCCACGGTCGTCACGTTCAGCTCGCGCCTTCGGCCACGGATCCACCGGCTGCGCGCGGATCTGGTGCCCTCGGATCTGCCGCCCGCGCCGAGGTGACCGGCGCGGTTCCGGAGGGGTCATGCAGACGACCGAGCCCAGGTCGGGCGTCAACGGCCCTCGTCGGTGTCCCGGTGGTCCGCTTCTCGGTCCAGGGCAGTGCGTTCACTGGCGGGAATGATGCTGATGGTGCCGGAGGTCTCCAGGATCGCGTACTCGATCTGTTCCAGCTTCAGCAGCCCTTGCGAGCTGCGGGCGGCGACGAGGACGTCCTCGACGGCGATGTGTTCCTTGCGTAGCCGGTCCATGAGCAGCCTGCCGTGCTGTACGAGCACCAAGGGGGTGCCTTCGGTGACCTTGGAGAACCCGCGGGAGTGGAACTTGAGGATGTCGGCGGCGCGGTCGAGCAGCACCAGCGTGGCGACGACCAGAATCGACGTCGTCACCGAGAAGTCGTCGCCGAGCAGCGCCTGTTGGGTGGCTTCGCTGATGATCAGCAGCAGCACCAGGTCGATGGTCGACAGCTCGGCCATCGTCCGTTTGCCCATCATCCGGAACAACACCACGATGACCAGGTAGATGATCAGCGCGCGAAACACGCTGTCCATGGCACCTCCTCAGCCCCGGTTCACGGGTACACCAGTTGCGAGAACCGCACCGGCGACGAGGCGGCCACTCGCACCTGCCCCTGCTGCACACCCACCCAGTTGTCGAGGCTGGGACGCAGGTCGAACCGGATGGCCATGCCGGTGGAGGGCTCAGCGGGGAACTCGTAGACGAGGTAGCGCCCGTCGACGCTGACCGAGTCCGGCTCGGGTGTGGTGGCGGTGACCTCGTTGTTCAGCAGGAAGTCCTGATCGACACCGATCCGGAACGTGCCGTCGGCGGCCAGGCCCGGTTCGACCCGCACTTCGAGTTGGGTCGCGCCCTAGTGGCGCACGAACCTCTCGTAGCTCACCCGCAGTTGCCCCTCGGCGCCGGTCGCCTCGGCTTCGCTGAGCGGACCGCCGCCCCACAGCCCCAGCAGACCGGCGAGCACGACAAGCGTCGTGACGATCCACGCGACGCGGTTGACCAGCCACTCCCGCCGTTGGGTGACACGGTCCTCGCCCACCAGTTTCGCCACGTCCGAATCAACCGGGTCGCTCTCCCCCCTGCTGCTCATCGCCTCGTGGTTCCCGGGCCGCGCGGCCCCAAACCTGCTGTCATCCGTACGGGGCCACGCCGGCAGCGGTCACTCTGGTGACCTCACGCGGGCTGGCCGACATGCCGAGCCGGACCAGGAGAAGCGGTGGCAGGCGCGGTCACGCCGACCCGGCACCCTGGGTCGTCTCCCGGTCCCGGCGGGCCTGCCACGGCCAGCGGCCCTCCAGTTCGACCTCCAGCGAGAAGCTGAGGAACGTCCGCACCGCCACGATCACCGCGAGCACGCCGACACTGGAGTAGCTCGGCGAGATCGCGACCGTGCGGATGATGTCCCCGGCCACCAGGAACTCGAGGCCGAGCAGGATCGCCCTGCCAAGGCCCTGCCGGTAGCGGCGGTAACCGGCGGTGAAGTCCTGCCGGGCGGCCAGGCTCCGCAGGAACCGGATCGTGCCGACGAGCGCTCCCACCACGATGACCGCGACGCCCGCGGCGTCGATCGTGGTGCCGATGATTTCCATGACGTCGGCGAAGTTCACGACACGTCGTCCCTCCCGGTCCGTGGCAGGCGCGCGACGGCTGACGTGGTGCTCAGTCGCGGCGGAACTGCCTGATGGGGGTGGTGTGGTTGTCGGTTTCGTGCTCTGCCCGCTGCCGGCGCTCGTGTTCGCGGTAGCCGTAGGTGGCCCGGCGCACGGTGGTGTCGTCCTCGAGACCGGAACCGACCGCGCCCGCGATGGTGCCGAGGACGGTCGCCATCAGCGCGATGGTGAGGTAGCTGCGCGGGCTTGCGCTGCCGACGTTCTCGGCCAGGTAGGAGGGTGGCACGACGACGAACACGGTCATGACCGCGATCGCGAACAGCGCGAGGAAGAAGATCGTGGTGCCCGCCACCACGGTCGTGACCGTGCTGGCGTTGCGCAACCGCACCTCAGGAGGCCGGGTGCCCATCGATCCGTTGCCGTCGTCCCACAGGTGGTGCCCGGCGACGAGCCACACGGCCATCGCGCTGATCGCGCCCACGGTGATCGCGACCAGTCGCGGGATGCTGAGCGAGGTGGCCAGTGCCCAGATGGACGAGTACAGCACCCCGAACGCCACGCCGGTCATCGCGCCGGCGAGCGCGGTGGACAGGCCGAGGACCATCTGCCACGGCCGGTTCGCCCGCACCATTCCGGCCACCAGGCGCGGTGTCGCGAGCCTGCCCTGCCGCACGACGTCCACTGTGGTGTCGTCCGGGGCGGGGCGCACCAGGCGCCCGGCGTTCGATGACAGCGCCGCGCGCATGGCGGCGGTGGCGGCGGACCCGTCGTGTCCGCGCGCCGCGAGGTGCTCGACGATCGACACGACGAGCGCTCGCAGCTTCCGGCGCAGGAAAACCCCACCCAGAGAGGGCAGCGACACCACCGCGACCCTGTCCTGTTCGTCGATTGTGGCGACCACGACGTCCGACCCTCGGCGGGTGGGCAGGTCGGTGATGCAGACGGAGATGTCCCAGCGGGTTCCGTGCACGTGGTGACGGGCTTTGTCGACCAGGTTGCGGTAGTCGGGGTACATCGACTCGAACGGGTCCTGGACGACCTCGACCCGCCACGTCCTGCCCGTTCCGCAGCGCTCGCCGAGTTCGTCCGGGAGCACGGCTCCCAGGTGGTCGGCCAGAGCGGCGGGCAGGTCGGGGTCGGTCAGCAGGCCGACGACGATCTCGTCCTGTGCCTCCGGTTCGCCTGCGGGCGTCTCATGTTCGGCGGTCATGCCATCCAGTCAGCTGTCGGATTTCGGATGTCATGGCACTACCCGGTGACGCGGCCGGAAAACTTCTGCCGTCCCTGACCAGCGGGACACCAGTTCTGGTCCCTCACACAGGCGGTTCTCCTGGCGCGGCGAATGCCGGCAGCAACCGAGGGTACGCGGCCCGCATGGCTGAACAACCAGGAAACCAGACACCGGACACACCGGACGTGGACGAGACCGAGCTGCGCGGCATGAAGGCCGACGAGCTGCGGGCCAGGGCCAGGGAGCTGAACGTCTCCGGCGCGTCGGACATGCGCAAGGAGGAACTCGTGCACGCCGTCGCGACCGCGACCCAGGAGGGCGAGAGCGGCGGCGTGCGCACCGGCCCCGAGTCCTCGAAATCGCTGAAGTACTCGCAGGAGATCACCTCCCCCGACGACGATCCGGAGCGGCCGGGACGCAGCCTCGTGACCACCGGCCACGAGGTGATCCGGCAGTGGGCCGAGCAACGCGATGCCGCGCCCGCCACGGTCGAGGGCACCGAGCACGACGACCACCTCGGGGTGCTGCGGTTCGACTTCCCCGGGTACGGCGGGGAGGACCTGCGGCACGTCGAGTGGGACGAGTGGTTCGCCACCTTCGACGAGCGCGGGCTCAACTTCATCTACCAGGAGGAGCGCGGCGACGGTTCGCAGAGCAACTTCTTCCGGCTGGAGAACCCCGGCCGTGAGGACGCCTGAGGAGCTCTGATGCTCGTGCAGGCGACCGGGCACCGCGCCAGACGTCTCCACCCATCCGTATGACGAATCCGTCATGCGCGGTCTTTCCTGTGGCGAGTGGTTTCGGTTGCTTGCCCACGGGAATCTGAGCACCACTGTCCGTGCACGCAACCGATCCGGTCGTGCCCGGGCATGCGGAGAAGGGAAGGACCTGGGATGACGACGGTTGTACGTACTGGCGAGTGGGAAACTGTGTTGTCCTGCAACGGTTTGAGGGTCGAGTCAAGCACGCCGGACCCCGGGGTGCTCGTGCTCGCGGTGGACGGGGCGCTGACCCCGGCCACCCACGGGCCGCTGATCCGTTGCCTGGCCCAGCACGTCGTGACAGCGCCGTCCGTGCTCCTGCTGGACCTGTCGAACGTGATGACGTTCGACGAGGGCGCAGCCGGGGTCCTGGTGTCGGTGAGCAGGCAGGCCCGTCGGCGCCGGGTGGCCGTGGAACTCGTGGTGTCCCGCTACGAGGTGGCCAAGCCGATCCAGCTCGCCGACGCCGACCTCCTGCGGGGAGCGTGGCCGACACTGGACGACGCGCTCGCGACGGTGTGCGGTCCCTCGTTGCCCGGTTCCTTCCGGCCGGCGGCACAACAACTCGAGAGAAGAGGGGTCTCATGACCTTCAACCCCCTGGAACACCGCGGCATTCCCCTGGACAAGCAGTTGCGCAACTGGCGAGAGCTCGACGTCTCGCCCATCGATCCGGACAACGCCGATCCGTACACCCGGTGCCGGATCATCACCATGAACGGTATCGAGGTCGAGGCGCTGCTGTTCAGCCACCAGTTCGCGCGGCACTGCCCGGACATGGAGGTGAAACGCAAGCTGGCCGAGGTGCGTTACCTCGAGCAGCAGCAACAGAAGTCGGTGAACTGGCTGCTGCCGGGGGTCTCCTCGGCGTTGGAGACCACGATCGCCTACGAGCAGGTCGCGGTGGACCTTACCGCGTGGGTGGCGAGGATGGAGCCGGACCCGTACCTCAAGCAGGCCTACCAGTTCGGTGTCCTGGAGGACTTCGACCACCTCTACCGCTACTCGAACCTGTACGAGATGGTGCAGCACCGCAAGGCGGAGAAGATCGTCGACGGGCTGACCGAGGTGATTCCCGGCCGCCCCACCAAGTACCACCACCGGCACCCGCACGACAACGTGCGTGAGCCCTACGACCGCAACACCGCTGAGCCGATCTCGAAGCTGCACGCGTTGACGATCATGTCGGCCGAGCAGCAGACCATGAACTTCTACATGAACGTGGGCCCCGAGTACATGGAGCCCATCGCCCGCCAGCTCTACCAGGAGATCGGCCTGATCGAGGAGGAACACGTCACCCACTACGAGTCCCTTGTGGACCCGGGGGAGACGTGGTGGGAACGGCTGGTCAACCACGAGTACAACGAGTGCTACCTGTACTACTCGTTCATGGAGACCGAGTCCGACCCCCGGATCAAGGCGATCTGGGAGCTGCACCTCAACATGGAGCTGGAACATCTGCGGGTGGCCTGCGACCTGATGCGGCAGCACGACGGCCGCCAGCCGGAGGAGGTCGTGGCACCCGAGCTTCCCCAGCCGGTGACGTTCGAGCCCAACAAGGCGTATCTGCGGGAGTTGCTGGACACGCAGATCGACCTGACCACGCTGGGCACCGGCTACGTCCGTGAGGCCCACGAACGGTTCGAGCGGATGCAGGAGGAGATCCACGGTGGCGAGGAGCCGCCAAGCGAGCGGGTCATCGACATGCACCGGGAGCAGTTCGGCGACGACTACCGGCTCTCCACCGAAGGCGAGCACCCCGTGGAGCGGCTGCGGGAGCAGCACGCCGAGAGGAGCTGACCGGGATGGCCGTGGAGGACCAGGTCGAGACCACGCACGACGTCGTCGACCTGCTGCTGGGCCAGCACCAGCAGATCCGGGACCTGTTCATCGAGGTGCAGTCCACCGCCGGAGCCGGGCGGCGGGACGCGTTCGCGCGGCTGGTCCGGCTGCTGGCCGTACACGAGACCGCGGAGGAGGAGGTGGTGCACCCGCTCGCCAGGACGGCCATCGCGGGTGGTGACGGTGTCGTCGACGACCGGCTGGCCGAGGAACGGGAAGCCAAGGAGGTGCTGAGCAGGCTCGAGGAACTGGACCCCGACAGCGAGGAGTTCGGGAGCCTGCTGGACACGCTGCGCATGTCGGTACTCGAGCACGCACACCACGAGGAAGTCTACGAGTTCCGCTACCTGCGCCAGCACTATGACGCCGACCGGTTGCGGACCCTCGCCACCGCGTTGCGGGCGGCGGAGAAGACCGCGCCGACGCACCCGCACCCGGGGGCGGAGACGGCGACGGAGAACCTCGTCGCCGGTCCGGTGCTCGCGGTCTTCGACCGCGCTCGGGACACCCTCCGCAAGGCGATGTCGGACAAGGAGTGAACCGGCGGGCGGGTGGGGGGCTGCCCCACCCGCCCACCGGAGTCTCGTTCCGCATTACGGCCACCGAGCAGCACGCGTGGCCGCGGCCGCCATCCCTGCCTGCTTCCTCCTCCATAGGATGAGCGCGGGTGTTGGGTGGTCGTGATCTGGAGTGGGCCTCGTGTGGCAGTTCGGGCGTTACCGGATGGAAGAGTTGATCGCGCGCGGGGGCATGGGCGAGGTGCACCGGGCCTACGACACTCAGCACGATCGAGTGGTCGCGATCAAGTTGCTCGGTGCGCACCTGGCCGACGACGCCGAGTTCCGGCGCCGGTTCGACCGGGAGGCGCGTGCCGCGGCCCGGTTGCGGGAGCCACACGTCATTCCCATCCACGCCTACGGCGAGATCGACGGCCGGCTGTATCTGGACATGCGCCTGGTCGACGGGGAGGACCTGAGCGCGGCCTTGGCCGCTCGCGGGCCGATGTCGCCCTCGGCCGCTGTCGACGTGATCGGCCAGGTCGCCGGTGCGCTGGACGCGGCGCACGCCGAGGGGCTCGTCCACCGCGACGTCAAACCGTCGAACGTGCTGATCGACGCCGGTGGCTTCGTCTACCTCGTCGACTTCGGCATCGCTCGTTCGATGGCGAAGACCGCCGACATCACCCGCACCGGTATCCCGATCGGCACCGTTGCCTACATGGCACCGGAACGTCTCCTGCCCGACGGCCGGGTGGACCACCGGTCGGACGTCTACTCGTTGGCGTGCCTGTTGTTCCAGTGCCTCGCCGGGGCCCCGCCGTTCCCCGACGAGAACCCGCTCGCCCTCATGCAGGCCCACCTCAACCGGGAACCACCCACGCTCACCGGACACCGGCCCGACGTGTCGCCTGCGTTCGACCACGTCATCGCCACCGGGATGGCGAAGCGGCCCGAGGAGCGGTACGAGAGTGCGACGGCCTTGGCCTCGGCGGCCAGGTTCGCCCTGCGGCAGCCCCCTGCGACGAAGGCGGTACCAGGCACACACCCGATGCCCGTGCCCGCCCGTCAGCGGAGAGCACCGCGCAGAAACCGTGGCTGGCTCGTCGGCGCCGCGCTCGCGGGATCGGTCGTACTGGCGGCGGCGGCAGCACTGATCTGGCTGCCGCAATGGCGTGGTGACGAGACCGCGAACCAGGGGCCCACGACGACAGCACCGTCCGGCACGAAGCTCCCGGACGCGGACCTTTCGGTCTCGGCTCCCCTGAGCACGCCGGACTGCGACGGCAGCTACCTCCTCATCGTCGGCTCGGCGGTCGACCCGAGCAAGTACGGACGCGACGTCCAGGCCTTTCTCGACGCCAATCCCGACGCGAACTACCTGCACGCCCCGACCACCGGATGCCACTCGCTCCGGCACCGACTCGACGACGCCGACATCTACGCCGTCTACTACGGCCCTTTCCCCGACATACAACAGGCGTGCGACAAGCGCGCTGTCGTTGGCGGGGAGTCGTTCGTCCGGCGCCTCGACGGCACCTCGTCGCCGGAGCGCACCGTCAGCTGTGGCTGACCTGGACCAGGTGATGTCGGTGCTCAGCGTCGGACGAAGCCGGACAGCAGACCGTACGGGTAGGGCGGTGTCTCGGTCTCGCTCGCCGCGGTGAGGCGCTCCGCCTGTTCGGGCGTGAGGGCCCAGTCGACGGCGGCCAGGTTGTCCCGCGCGTGATCGAGGGTGCGTGGGCCGATGATCGGGGCGGTGACCGGCGCGCGTTGCAGCAGCCAACGCAGCGACACCTGTGCCGCGGTGCGCCCGGTCTCGGTGGCGATCGCGGACACCTCGTCGATCACCCGCCAGGTGCGTTCGGTGGCGTAGCCGCTCCACGGGATCGTCCCGGCTTCGGCCGCCTCCTCGACGCGAGTGCCCGGCACCGGGGCGGTCGCACCGCGCCGGTGTGCGCCGGCCAGCCAGCCGCCCCGCAGCGGGGACCACGGGATGACGCCGAGGCCCTCCCCACGGCAGACGGGGAACAGCTCCCACTCGGCCTCCCGGTCGAGCAGGTTGTACAGCGGCTGCAGGCACACCAGGGCTTCCCAGCCACGCAGCAACGAGACGTCGACGGCCTTCTGCAGTTGCCAACCGGTGAAGTTGCTGACCCCGAGGTAGCGGACCGTTCCCGCCCGCACCAGTCCGTCGAGGGTGGAAAGCGACTCCTCGAGTGGCGTGCCGTCGTCCCAGACATGCAACTGGTACAGGTCGATGTGGTCCGTGCCGAGCCTGCGGAGGCTGGCCCGCACGGCGTCGAGGATGTGCTTGCGTGACAGGCCACGCTCGTTGGGTCCCGGTCCCATCTCGCCGAACGCCTTCGTCGCGACGACGTAGTCCTCGCGACGCCGCGTCCTGAGCCAGCTACCCAGGATCTCCTCGGAACGACCCCGCCCGTAGACGTCCGCGGTGTCGATGAAGTTGCCGCCCGCCTCGGCGAAGGCGTCCAGTATCCGGTGGCTCGTCTGCTCGTCGGTCCGCTCCCCGAACATCATCGTGCCGAGGCACAACTCGCTCACCTGAAGACCCGACCTGCCGAGGAATCGATAGTCCATGGTGTGAAAGCTAGGCCCTGGAGCGCGCTCCAGCTCAAGTGCCGGACGACGATCTGCGACGACGAGGTCGGTGCGGCGTGGATCAGGGGCCAGAGGGCCGCCGTTCCGCGACGGTGCCGGGCGCGGCGCCGGGCACCTCGGTGCGCACCTCCGAGTCCCGCAGCACCTCCCGCGCCTGTGACTCGGGGTCCGCGCTGCCCGCCGCCTCCTCTTCCGGCAGCAGCGCGGCCCTGGTCTCCGTCCGCTCGTCGACGCCCGTGCTGCGGTCGAACTCCTCCGGCCGGTCGAGGTCGTGCTCCTCGCGCGCCTTCGCCTCGTCGAGGTCGCCGGCTCCAAGGTCCAGTGGTTCACTCATGCCGCGGTGGTACCCGGCACCGACGGGCTTCACGCCTGCGGAAACCACGGTTCACACCACCCGCCGGTCACTCGGTGAGAGGTGTGTGACCCGGCCGAGGGATGCCGATTTCTGCTTCTGCCATTCTCGTGAAGCGGGTGATCGGATTGTTCCGACGAGTTCTTGTCGCCGTGGCGGGAATCGTTCCCACCAGGCCCACGGATTCGCGTCGGGCCCCTCGACGTCGTGGATCGCCGCGGCGGTGGCCGGTGCACCCGGTCGGTGCCGGGGCCCCGGACGTTCAGGGTCTGTACAGGTGCCCTCCCACGATGGGCTTCAGCCACGAGGTCCGGCCGGCTGGCGGAGGACCCGGACCAGGCACGCGAGCACATGGCAACCGCGTTGCGTGCCGAGCAGGCCAACCCGACGACGTTCCACCTCACCGGGCGGCACGGCCTTTCGTTGTTGTTGCGGGCGCTGGACGGAACACTCACCTGGGCGGAGTACACGCGGGTGACCTCGTTGCCGGCGGCCGGACTGCGCTGGGACCGCCACTTCGCCCTGCTGGCCGCCGCCGTGCTGGCAGGACAGCACGGCGACGCGGAGAACGCGACGGCGTGCCTGGCGGCGAGCCAGGAAGCGGGGGAGTTGTACCCGGTCGCCCGCCACCTTGGCCTGCGCCTGGTCGGCGCGGCCGCTGCCCGCGACGGATGGGGCGAGCCACAGCGGTGGTTGCGTGCGGCCGAGCAGTACTTCCACGACGCCGGGATCCCCGCGGTGGCCGGTGCGTGCCGCGCGGTGCTGCGGCAGACGGGTTTCCGGGTGGCCCAGCGCAGGCCGGGGGTGCAGGACGTCCCGGACGGCCTGCGGTTCGCCGGTGTGACGGCACGCGAGTACGAGGTCCTGTGCCTGCTCGGCGTCCGGCTGGCCAACCACGAGATCGCCGAACGTCTGCACGTGTCCCGCCGGACCGTGGAGAAGCACGTGTCGAGCCTGCTCGCCAAGACCGGTCTGACCAACCGCCTCGCCCTGATCAAGCTGGCTGCGGATGACCAGGGCCCGTGAGCTGCCCCGGCACCGGGTGTGGGAGGACTGAGGAAACCGAGTGCGGTCCAGTGGCTGTCCTGTCGCCGCAGTCGGCACCCGACGAAAGTCGGCGGCCGAATGTCGCAGTGAAAACGCCTGATTCGCCGATACCGGTCGGCATTCGCTTGTGTGAGTGTTCGCCCGGTGGGGTGGCCCATCGCCACTCTCATCGGGAGAACAGGAGCGGTCTCGACGTGAGATCCACGCGATCGACAAGACGTGGTGCCGTGCTGGGCATGGCACTGTTGACAGGTGTAGCGGGGCTGGTGGTGCCCGCGGCGGCGAGCCCGGCCGCGGCGGCGCCTTCGGCGCAGGCGAAGGTCGCGCCCATCGAGTGGGGCGAGTGCGCGGCGCAGGACCTGGCCAACGTCCCCCCGGAGGAGCGCGACAAGTTCAGTTGCGGCAACTACGCGGTGCCGTTGAACCACGAGCGGCCCAGGCAGGGCACGATCAACATCGCGCTGATGAAGCGCGCCGCCAACGACCAGGCGAACCGGGTCGGGGCGGTGTTCCTGAACCCGGGCGGTCCCGGCGGCAGCGGCTACCGGTGGCCGACCACCAGCCGGCTCGACGGGCCCATCCAGGACCGGTTCGACCTGATCGGCTTCGACCCGCGCGGGGTCGGGCGGAGCACACCGTTGCGCTGCTTCGCGACCGACGAGGACGCCGACGCGGTGTTCGGCCGGATGGAGCCGCTGCCGATCACCTCGGCCGAGGAGACGGCGACGCTGAAGGCCAACAAGGACTACGGCAAGTTCTGCAAGCGGTTCGCGGGCCCGCTGATCAACCACATGTCCACTGAGGACGTTGCGCAGGACCTCGACGTGCTGCGCGCCGCCGCGGGCGAGGACAAGCTGAACTACATCGGCTTCTCCTACGGCACCCTGCTCGGCGCCACGTATGTGAACATGTTCCCGAAGAAGTCGCGGGCGATCATCCTGGACGGCAACGTCGACCCGACGCTGCGCCTGCTCGACGGCGTCGAGTACGACCGCCAGCGCACCAAGGGGTTCGAGATCGCGCTGGACGGGTTCCTCACCGAGTGCGACCGCGTCGGGGACGCGTGCGCGTTCTCCGGTGACGCCAGGACGAAGTGGGACCGGACGCTGGACTACCTGCGCGACACCGCCACGGTCACGCTGCCCGACGGCACCGAGGTGGACGAGGCCACGCTGGTCGGCACCACCGCCAGCGCGCTCTACAGCCCGGCCAGGTTCCGGGCACTGGCCGAGCTGCTGCAGGCCGTGTGGGACGCGAGCCACCCCTCGGCACAGCGCAGGTCGGCCCCGGTCGACCTCGCGGCGGTGAAGGAGCTGATCGCCGGTGCCGGCAAGGCCACGCGGGACGCGCCGCCGGACGCGCCGTACACCTCCGACGACTCCTACGCCGCGGTGAACTGCTCGGACAAGCCGTTCAACAACACCCAGCAGGACATGCCGGGGATCGCCGACCGCTGGGAGCGGCAGATGCGCTCCTTCGGCCGCTACCTCGCCTGGGGTGACCCGGCGATCTGCCCGACCTGGCCGGTGAAGCACCCGGACGCGTTCCGCGGCCCGTGGAACACCCGCACCCCGAACCCGGTGCTGGTGGTCGGCAACTACTACGACCCGGCCACGCAGTACGAGTTCGCCAAGCGGATGTCCAGGCAGCTGGGCAACGCGCGGCTGGTGAGCGTCGACTCCTTCGGCCACTGCATCCTGGGCGACAGTGCCTGCGTCGACAAGATCGCCGCCGAGTACATGGTCGACCTGAAGGTGCCGGGCCCCGGCTCGGTCTGTTACCCGGACGTGCGCCCGTTCGACCCGGCCGCGGAGGCAAGGACCGCGATCGGCAGCTGATCTCGGCGTGAGAACCGGCCGGTGGGAACAGTTCCCGCCGGCCGGTGCCATGCCCGAAGCGGACCTGGACCGCCCATCGAACTCAGGAGATCCCTTCGTAGCGGGTGGCGACCGCCGCGGCGCCCATTCGGCGTGTCTCGGGTCCTGGAAGGTCACCTCCAGCGCGGTGTCCGTGCCGGTCAGGTGCGCTTGAGCACCACCAGCTCACCGGCGCTGTAGATCAGCGGCCTGCCGTAGCGGCCGCTCACGGTGTACCCCCGCTCGCCGAACATCTCGACGATCCGGTCGGAGGTGACGGGGTCGAGCACACCGCCCTCGGTGTCGCTGGTGGCGCGGCGCTTGCCCTCGCGGGAGTTCAGCGACACCACGTGGGTCACGCCGAGGTCGGCCACCATGCCGACGTAGTGGTCGACCACGTGCGGCTCCATCTCCTGGAAGGAGAAGGAGTTGACGAACACGTCGAACGGGCCGCGCACGTCGGGCAGCCGCCAGTTGGGCAGGCAGCCGGACGCGGGCGGGTCCAACGGGCCCGCGACGTCCAGCGCGTCCGGGATCCGCACCCGGTCGCCGAACAACGTGGTCAGGTAGAACGAGGAGACCGTGAGCAGCGGCGGGATGTCCAGGTTGACGTAGCGGGCCTGCTCGTCACGCCGCATCAGGATCTCGCCGAGCACACCGAAGCCGCCGCCGATCTCGAGGAAGTGCCGGGGCGGCTCGTCTACGTGCCGGGACAGCGCGGCGAGACACAGCAGGTAGTTCAGGTACGGCTTGCCCCACCGGACCGAGTCCTCGTCGGTCAGCGCGTAGTGCCGAGGGGGCTGCCCGACCGCGCTCTCGCCGAAGCCCTCCAGGTCGAACGGCCAGCGGGACTGGTCCCAGGTCAGCCGCGCGGCGTCGAAGTCCCGCCGCGCCTCGTGGAAACCGTTCGTCGTGCGGATCCACGAGAACTTGGACAGGTCCGGGTTCTCCTTGAGCGCGAGCTTGAAGGTCTTCTCGAAGGTCCGGGGCGGCAGGGGAGTGTGGTAGCTCGGGTAGAACCAGTAGCCGGCCGTCGGCCAGGACTTGAACCCCTCCATGCCCCGCTGCTCGAGGTCGGCGAGGATGTCTCGCAGCCCCGGCGTCCAGAAGTTCGTCGGGCGGTAGACCGCGTCGCAGTCGCGCACACCCTCGAGCAGTTGCTTCGTCAAGCCGGTCCAGTCGGTCACGACACGCCATCGTGCCGGGTCGGGCGACGTTTGGGTAGCCGACCCGCGACACCGGACCCCCGGGGCCGGTCGCGTGCGTCGTGAGCGGCCGGTCGTCCTCCTCAGTCCGCGTTGGCGGTGGTGGAGGGCGGTGCCGTGGTGGTCTGCTCGCTGCTGGTCGTCGGCGGGGGTGACGTGACGGTGGTCGTCGACGCCGGTGCGCTGTCTGTCGTGGTCGGCGGCGGGGTGGTCGAGGCCGTCCGGGTCGGCTGCGGCGACTTGCTCGTGGATGTCGTCGGCGTGCCGGTCTGCCTCGTGTCGGCCTTGGGGGTCCGCCCCTCGCCCGTGTCGGTCCGTTCGCCCCTGTCCGTCTGCTCGACCGCGACCGGGGCCACCGGTGCGGACACCGGCGTCGGTGTCGCTCTGCCGTCGATGGTCCCGTTCGCCGGCACCCGTTCGTCCGCCGGATCCAGGCCCGCGCTGCTGCCCAGCAGCCAGAGGCCCACGGCGACCAGTGCGACCACGAAGGCTCCGGCGAGTACCAGGGGTCCACGTACGTGCTGCGGCGCAGCGGGCGCACTCGGTTCCGGCGCGGGCGAACGGATCAGCTCGGTGGACCCGGTGATGCCGTCGTCCGCTGGTTCCGAACCGTCCGGTGGGGTCGGCGTGGTCGGTGCGGCCACCACGACCGGCAGCGGCGACTCCGGAACCTCGCCCCGGCTGACGGCGGCGATCAGATCCGCTGCCGTCGAGGCCGTCGGACGGACTGCCGGGTCTGCTGCCAGCATGGCGGTCAGCACGTCGGTCAGCGGGCCGCACCGCTGCGGCGGGTTGATCCTGCCGCCTGCCACGGCATGCAGTAGGCCGAGAGCATTCGCGGAAAGGCCGAACGGCGGTTCTCCCTCGATCGCGGCGTACAGGGCGGAGCCCAGCGAGAAGACATCGGAGGCCGGGGTGGGCTCACCGCCGAGAGCCACCTCCGGCGCCAGGTAGGCGGGGGTGCCCGCGAACAGGCCGGTCCTGGTCACCGTGCCGTCGTCGGCGGCCCGGGAGATGCCGAAGTCGGTGAGCTTCACCGAGCCGTCGTCGCCGAGCAGGATGTTGCCCGGTGTGACGTCGCGGTGCACGATGCCCGCGGCGTGCGCGGCCGCGAGCGCGGTGGCCACCTGCGCACCGATACCTGCCACCTCGTCCGGCGCGAGGGGCCCTTCCTCGGCCATGACCGTGGCCATGCTGCGCGACCGCAGGTACTCCATGACGAGGCAGGGCACACCGTCCTCGTCGACGACGTCGAACACGGTGACCACGTTGGCGTGTTGCAGCTTGGCGGCGATCCGGCCCTCACGCAGGCAGCGGGCCACCGCCTCGGCGGTCTTGTCCGCCGGAAGACCGGGATGCAGCAGCAGTTTCTTGACCGCCACCGCGCGGTTGAGCCGTTCGTCGTGGCCCTGCCAGACCACGCCCATCGCGCCAGTCCCGAGCCGGTGGACAAGGCGATAACGCCCAGCCACCAGTTGCCCCTCGTCGCCTTTCTCGTTCGCACGGACGGTCTCATCGGCCGGCAGGCCAATCTCAGGTGCCACAGCAACTCGCTCTCGCCAGGTGCCTCCCGCCCCAAGGGTGTCAACTTCGAGGGGAAACTAAACATGGCCGCTCGTGGCCGTCCTGACGGCCACGATCCGGACCGGCTGGCTGCTGACGGTGTACTCCCTAGGATTGCCGTTGCCCTGTTTAGGGGGTACAGTTGTACGAGATCGTCGACGACAACGCCGACGCGGACCGAAACGAGTAGCCGAACCGATGACCACCGCCAAAGGCCGTCCCTCCCGGGGCGGCGAACCAGTCGCCCTCGACGAGCTGCTCCAGGCCCTCGCCGAACTCCCCGATCTCGACCCGGTCGAGCGGGCCCGCGCCTGCAGGGAGCTGATCGAGGTCACCAAGGCCGTCCTCTCCCGTGAGCGCCGCCACGCGCTGCTGCGGGCCAACACCGGCCCGGACCCCATCGGCGCCACCGAACTCGCACGCCGGCTGGGGGTCGCCCGCAGCCGGGTCACCGACGCGATCGCGCTCGCGCGCTCCGAGATCGCCAGGACCACCTGACCGGGTGGCGACGGCGCAGGCAAGTCGACGATGGCCGCGCGGGCTCCGTCACCACCGGCGGGGCCGCTACGTCGAGGACGGTGATTACAGGCCCGGAACAGTGACGAAGAACGCCGGTGAACGTCACCGAACGCGATCCGTCAACCGCACGTTCACGTTTTCGTGTGCACGCCACGGTTTCCCTTTCGAATTCTCCTAGAATGGCCGTCAAAGCCGCTCCAAGATGTGGAGAAACCGTGACCCTCGTGGATGTCGACGTCGTTCCCCCGCCGTTCTTCTGTCCGATTCCCGCCGCTGTCCACCCGGCGGTGGGGGAGATCGAGGCGGTGGCGATCGAGTGGCTCGACCGGGTTCACCTGCACCGGACGGACCGGGAGCGGGACCGGTTGCTCGGCACGCACAGCGCGGAGTTCTACGCGCGCTTCGCCCCCGACGGGGTGCCGACCCACATCCTCACCGCCGCGCTGTGGGTGTACTGGGGATTCGCCTTCGACGACGCCCGGTGTGACAGCGGGCCCTACAGCATGGACCCGTCCGCGTTCCTCGCGTTGTCAGGGATGGTGCAGCGCGCCATGGAGGGCACCGTCCGCCCCGCCGAGCCCTACGCCGCGGCGCTGCACGACATCGCCGCGCGGATGCGCACCCAGGTCACCGCCACCGTCTTCCGGCGGTTCGTCGAAGCGCACCGGCACTGGCTGCACTGCGTGGCGTGGCAGATCGGGAATTGTGCTGCCGGGCGCATGCCCACGGTTCAGGAATATCTCACCATGCGCGCCGGCAGCGCCGGTGGACCGCCGACGGTCGAACTGCTGGAGATCGCCAACGGAATCGAGGTCCCGTCGCGGGAAATGGATTCTCCCGCGGTCCGGGCGCTCACCGAGATGACGCAGCTGATCGCCTCGCTCGACAACGACCTGCATTCCTTCCGGAAGGAGCTGGTCGAGAACCAGACCGCCCATAACATCCTCAGCGTCCTCCGCGGGCACGACGGGCTGAGCCCGGCCGCGGCGCTCGACGCAGCCGTCTCGATCCGGGACCGGGCCATGATCCGCTTCCTGGAGCTGCGGGACCAGGTGCGCGCCACCGCGAGTGCGGAGCTGCGGACCTATCTGGCCGGTCTCGGCCACGCCATCCGCGGCAACATCGACTGGGCGGGCAACGTTCCCCGGTATCTCAGCGGCGGCCCACTGCGGGTCGAGATCAGCGAGGAACCGCACGACACGAACCCCGACCCGCTGCCCTACCCGGCCGTCTCCTGGTGGTGGGAACGGCTGGCCGGGTGATTCACTCACCGGTCATGGCGAGTGCTTCCTCGATCGGGGTCGCCACGATCCGGTGCTCAGGCACCGGCGCCACCCCGAGGACGGCCTCCCGCGCCATCGACTGCGCCACGACGGGTGCGTCACCGCCGACCGGCACGTTCCCGATCGCGAGGTGACGGGACCCGCGGTGTGCGGCCGGTGGGCTCGGCGTGCCCGGTGTGGCGGGCGGCACCGGTGACTCCAGCCATGAGTGCCGTGATGGTCCTGGTGAGTCCCGCGGTGTCGAGCCGGTTGCGGCGCAGTATGTCCGGGCGGGGGCCGTGGGGGAGGAACTCGGCGGGCAGGCCGAGCGCGTGCACCGGCGTTCGCACGCCGGCCGCGGTGACGGCCAGTGCGAGGTGGGCGCCCGCGCCGCCGACCCGGAGGTTGTCCTCCACGGACACGACCAGCCGGTGCCGGGCGGCGAGGTCGACGAGCGCCTGGCCGGGCGGGCTCACCCACCTCGGGTCGCACACGGTCACACCGGTGCCGTGCTCACCGAGCTTCAGCGCCGCACGCACCCCGACCGCCGCCATCGGTCCGATGGTGACCAGCAGGACGTCCCGTCGGTCGGTCTCGTAGAGCACGTCGACGCCGCCCTCGGTGCGCAGCTCCGGCACGTCCGGCCCGGTCGTGCCCCTCGGGAACCGCAGCGCGGTCGGCCCGTCGGCCGCGACGGCCTCGGCGAGGAGCTGCCGGAGCCGTGCGCCGTCGCGGGGTGCCGCGATGCGCAGCCCCGGCACCGCCTGGAGCAGCGACAGGTCCCACATGCCGTGGTGGCTCGGCCCGTCGTCACCGGTCACCCCGGCCCGATCCAGCACGAACGTCACAGGCAGGCGGTGCAGGGCCACGTCGAGCAGGACCTGGTCGATGGCGCGGGTGAGGAACGTCGCGTACACGGCGACGACCGGGTGCATGCCCGCCATGGCGAGGCCCGCCGCACAGGTGACCGCGTGCTGCTCGGCGATCCCCACGTCGATGACCCGCTCCGGGAACTCCTCGGCGAACCGGTGCAGGCCGGTCGGCCGCAGCATGGCCGCGGTGAGACAGGCCAGGTCGGGCCTTCGTCTGCCGAGCCGCACGATCTCGTCGGCGAAGACGGACGTCCACGCGGGCGGCCGGGCGGCGGTGGGCGCCGAGGCGGTGCCCGCTGCGGTGCTGGGCGCGGGCGGCACGGCGTGCATGCGGTCGGCCTCGTCGATCTCGGCGGGTTCGTGGCCCCTGCCCTTCGTCGTCACGCAGTGCACGACCACCGGGCGGCACAGCGCCCGTGCCTTGCGGAGCGCGCGTTCGAGCTCGTCGATGTCGTGGCCGTCGACCGGACCGACGTAGGTGATGCCAAGGTTCTCGAACACCGAGATCCGGAACTTGCCGGTGGCACCGCGGAGGTCCGCGAGGTGGCGGCCCACCGCGCCGCCGGTCGGCGCGTAGGAGCGGCCGTTGTCGTTCAGCACGATCACCACCGCCCGGTCGGCCGTCGCGATGTTGTTGAGCGCCTCCCAGCACATCCCGCCGGTGAGCGCCCCGTCGCCGACGACGGCGATCACGTGCCGGTGCCGTCCCGGTGACAGCGCGAACCCCCGGGAGAGGCCGTCGGCATAGGACAGTGCGGTCGAGGCGTGCGAGTTCTCCACGAGGTCGTGCGGCGACTCGGCGCGGCTGGGATAGCCGGAGAGCCCGCCAGGCTGGCGCAGCTGCTCGAACTCGTGCCTGCGCCCGGTGAGGAGCTTGTGCACGTAGCTCTGGTGGCCGGTGTCGAACACGATCGCGTCCTCCGGTGAGGAGAAGACGCGGTGCAGTGCGATCGTCAGCTCGACGACGCCGAGGTTGGGGCCGAGGTGCCCGCCGGTGCGGGTGACCGTCGAGACCACCACGTCGCGGATCTCCTCGGCGAGTCCCGGCAGGTCCTCGGCTGGCAGCGCACGCAGGTCGGCCAGGTCGCGCAGGCGGTCGAGGGCCGGTGCGGGGTAGGACGGCAGCAGCGGGGCGATCACCGAGGGGCTCCGATCGCTGGTGGGTTGAAGCGGGCGTCCTCGACCGCGGTCACGTGCTCCGCCCCCGCGCAGATCGACCTCGGCGCGGCCGGCACGACGCGTCTGGCACGGGGGAGGGCTGATCCGGCTGGCTCCGGACTGGTCATCTGTCCCACCTTCAGGAATTGGCGACAAATAGGCCGTGGGCAGTTGTGAAGACTTTATGGAATGCGTGGGACATCATCCGAACAATTCGGAGACGTACGGATGCGCTCCACCATACGGACCGGTTCCCGGAACTCAAGGGGGAAGGTGAGTGAGCGGGGTCCGGTCACTCGAAGGGCTGGGACCGGGCCGCTGGGATCTGCCCCCGTGACCTGGCTGACTTCCGATGATCACGCAGTGAGGTTACCCAGGTGGCACTCCGTGAACACGCCCCGACGGGGGGTTCCTGTCCGCCACCCAGCGTGGCGGAACGGCGCATTGACAGCCCTGTCCGGTGATTATCGTCCCGCGAAGGACGAGCATCCGGTCCCCGGTTTGTATTAATTCCTCAGTGGTCCCGGCGCCGGTGTTACGTTCGGTTGGAAATAGCCGGACGAATACGGAGGAACGATGACGAGCACGGCACCGGCCCCGGTCACGTCGGAGGCGGAACGCATCATCGGAGCTGCCCGGACCCGTGTCGACGCCGTGCTCGACGAGTTCCTCTCGACGAAGGCGGCGCAGGCGCCGGACGAGTGCCTGCCTCCGGTCGTGGCCGCGGTGCGGGAGTACGTCGGAGGCGGCAAGCGCCTGCGCCCGGTCTTCAGCCACTGCGGATGGCTCGCCGCGGGCGGCGAACCGGACGCGCCCCCGGTCGCGCGGATCGGGGCGGCGCTGGAGCTGTTCCACTCCTTCGCCCTGATCCACGACGACATCATGGATGGTTCCGAGCTGCGCAGGGGCGGGCCCGCCATGCACGTGCGGCTGGCGGCGCTCTGCCAGGACGGCGCGGACCCCGCGGCGGCCGGCCGGTTCGCCGTCAACGCCGCCATCCTCGTCGGCGACCTGTGCCTGGTCTGGTCCGACGAGCTGCTGCACGCCGCCGGGCTCGCCCCGGCGCGGCTCGCAGCGGCGCGGCCGCTGCTCGACGCCATGCGCACCGAGGTGATGGCCGGGCAGTACCTCGACCTGGAGAGGCCCGGCGAACGTGACTGGCTCTCGCGGGCGTGGCGCACGATCGGGCTGAAGACCGCCGGGTACACCGTCGAGCGGCCACTGCAGCTCGGTGCCGCGCTGGCCGGTGGCGAGCGGGCGCTGCTCAGGACGTGCACCGCCTACGGCCGCCCCCTCGGCGAGGCGTTCCAGCTCCGCGACGACCTGCTCGGCGTCCTCGGCGACCCGGCCCGGACCGGCAAGCCCGCGCTGGACGACCTCCGCGAGGGCAAGGCCACCGTGCTGATGGCGCTGACCTGGCAGCGGGCCTCCGCGGCCGAGCGGGGCACGCTGCGTGCCCTGCACGGCGACCCGGGCCTCGACGAGTCCGGCGCCGAGGTACTGCGCGGCATCGTCCGGTCCACCGGCGCCGACACGGCCGTCGAGCGGCTCGTCAGTACGCGGATCGGCCAGGCACTGGCCGCACTGGCCGCCGCACCGATCGCTGGCCCCGTCCGCCGGGCACTGACCGAACTCGCCGAACAGGTGGGCGCACGCGATCACTGAAAACCCAACACAGAGGAGAAGAACATGATCAGGAAGACCATCGTGGCATCGGCCATCGCCGGACTGCTCACCCTCGGCGCGGCGCCCACCGCGGCCGCGCAGGCCCAGCCCCCCACGCCCCAGTGGATTCCCGTCTTCTACTTCGGGACCCAGACCTACTGCATGAAGGCCGGCGCGCTGGGCGAGCAGACGGGCGTGCTGACGCCGGGCGGCTGGAAGTGTGACAGCGGCTGGCTCATGGTGCAGCCGCCGGCGAAGAGCTGACCCTCCCGTCCTGTCCGATTGGAGTACGACATGCGCGCTCCCGTGGGCCAGGTCCTGCCCCAGCGGCACGGACCGGTGACCGGCCACTGGGTCCAGCTCGGTCTCGCGCCGACCGGCTCGCCACCGCGGGCGTTGTTCGGCGACCTGGCCGCACTCGTGCGGGAATGGCGTGCTCGACAGGTGGTCGAGGACTTCTTCTTCATGCACAAACCACCGGGCATCCGGGCGCGGTTCGCCCCTGCGCCGGGGCGGGCGGCCATCGTCCGGGCCGAGCTTCGCGGGCTGGTGCGGGGCTGGTGCGCCACCGGACTCGTCGCAGGCGTCGAGCCGGGGGTCTACGAGCCGGAGGAAGCCCGGTTCGGCGGTCCGGGACCGATGGACCACGCGCACCGGATGTTCACGGTGGACGCCGTGACCTGGCTGGAGTTCCACGCCCGGCCGCGGCAGACGCCGGCATGGGCGCTCTCGCTCGCCATGCTGCGCGCGGTGTTCGACGCGATGGCCGTCGACAGCGGGCGGGAACAGGCGATCGGGGCCCGGATCGCCGCGGCGGGCAGGCTGGTCCCGAGAGAGGTGACCGGCGCGGCGGCCGTCGTGGCCGGGCTGCGTGCCTGGTGGCACCGGCCCGGCGCTCTCCGGGAGGACGAGGTCCGGCGGCTCGCCGCGGCGCACGCCGCGCAGGTGACCCCGCTCGCGGCGGCCTGGGCCGCCGCACTGCGCGACGGAGACGTGGACGAGGCCCTGGCGTGGTACGTGGTGTTCCACTGGAACCGGGGCGCGCTCAGCTTCGGCAGGCAGGCCCTGCTCACCGAGGCGCTCTCCGCCGTCGACTGGAGCCGCCGCGATGTGTGCTGACGGCATCCTCACCGGTCCGGTCGGTCTGCTGCGCGTCGCGGGCCTTCCCGTCACAGTGCTCGCGCGGGCGGGGAACCCCCTTCTGTTCGAGCGCATCCGGGCCCGGCAGCGGTCCGAATTGGACTACGCCGGGTTCGCGGCCCGCCTCGCCGACCGGCTGACCGCGGAGTTCGTGCCGCACCCGGAGCTGCCCGCCCCGGTACGCGGTCTCGCGGTCGCGACGCGGCGGGTGCTGCTGCGCGGACAGCCGGTCGACGCGGCGGACTGCCGCAGGCTCGCCGTGGTCAACGCGGTACTGGACGGGCAGGACAGCCTCACCGGCGACCTGCTGCGCGCCGCCGCGTGGTCGCGGGACCTCGCGGCCGAGGACCGGCGGCTGTCCAGGGCCATCGCGCAGGAGAGGTCGCGCATCGCGACTTTGCCGTGGGAGCTGGTCACGAGCTGCCCCGGCGCGCTCCGGGTCGTGACGGACGCGGCCCCGAACCTCCCGGCCGAGATCGAGGAGCGGCTCGGGGACGACCCCGGATGGACCGGGAAGCGGATGCGGCAGCGGGCCGACTACCTGCTGCGCATCCTCGCCAGGGCGGCGTGCAAGACCACGCCGCGTGGCTGGCTCGGGCACGTCGCCGTCGCGCGGACCGGGCCAGGCCCCGGCGACCGGCTGCTCGCGGACGCGCACGTCGCGGACTACGCCGTCCACACCGTCGACAACATCGGCGAGCACCGGCGGGCCCTGTCCGGAGCAGCCGACCTGCCCGACGCGTGGCTGTCGATGACGGGGCTGCACTGGGTCGACGACGACCGGCTGTCCTGCTGGGTCGCCGACCCGGACAGCGAGGCAGGCGCCCGGTTCGTGCGGGTGCGCCGCACCCAGCCCGTCGACGTCGTCCGGCAGGTGCTCGGGGGCGGGGTGGTGCGTGCCTCGGACGTGGCCGCCCTGCTCGCGCCTGCCGAGGACGACAGCGGCAGGGTCGTGGTGCGCCGCTTCCTGCACCACCTCGTGCGGCTCGGCGTCGTGCAGGCCTCGACGTGTCCCGAGTCCCGCCTGCGGCGCTGGTACGCCCAGCCGCGAGCGGAGCAGCCCGCGCGCAACGGCGCAGGCGGTGGCTTCGTGGACGTGTACCGGCGCGGCGGCGGACATGTGCCGGACGCGGCACTCGGCCGGCTCACCGAGCTGGTCGCCCAGGCCGGGCGGGTGCAGGCCGTGGTCGCGCCGCCCGCTCGACCGCACCCGGTGCTCGCCATGGTCGACACGCGTCCGTGTCCCGTGACCGAGCTCGTCGCGCGGTTCCTCGACGGCCGCTCGCCCCAGCCGCCCGAGCGCCACCACCCGGCCTGGCGCCGCCCGGAGCCGGGCACGCCCCACCACCGGCTGTGCGCCTGGCTCGACGAGCACGCCGACCTCGACGAGGTCGACCTCACGCCCGCCGTGCTCGACGGCATCGGGGCGCCGCCCGCGCGGCGCAGGCCGTGGCCGGTCGACTGCCTCGTCCGGCCGCTGCCTGGCGGGCACCCCTTCGCGGTTCTGGAGGCGGTGCTCCCCGCGGGTGTGGCGGACGCCCGGTTCGCGGACGCGTTGCGCGAACTGCACGAGGACATTTCGCACGTGGACGCGTACCGCACGTTCCTGAACCTGGCGGCCGCACGCTGCGGTGCCGAGGTGGTCGAGGTGCTCGTGCCCCCGAACGGGACGCGCGGCGCCAACGCCGTGCGCCGCCCCCACTACACCCCCGTGTGGACCGGTGACGCGGACTCCGCGACCTACCTCGGCGACCACCGGGCCACCGGGCGGTACCTGCCGCTCGCACACATCACCCTGCGCCGGGACGGCGAGCGGCTGGTCGCCGAGGACCGGTCCGGGCGCCCGCTGTGGCCGCTCTGCCACGCGACCCGGGTGCCACCGCCGCCGTGGGACGTCGTGCTGGCGCTGCTCACCGCGGCGGCGCCGGTCGGCGAGTTGGCGGCCCCGTTCCTGCCCGGGGACCCCATGACCGCGTTCCCCGGCAGGCGGTGCCTGCCCCGGCTCGTCGTGGACAGCGGCCTGGTGCTCGCGCCCCGGTCGGTGGTCCTGCACCGGGAGGAGCTGCCGCGCCCCGGCGCGCAGGCCGAGGACCGGGTCCGGGCCCTCGCCCGGCTGCGCGCGGCGAGCGGGCTCCCCCGCTGGAACTTCCTGCGGGTGCGCGGCGCGGGCCGCCCCCGGCCGGTCGACCTGGACAGCGTCACCGCGCTCCGCGTGTTCGACCGGGTGCTCGCCGATCCCGCCGCGACGGCCCTCGTGCTCGAGGAGATGTCGCCGAACCCGGACCAGCTCACCGTGCGCGACGAGGCCGGCGAGCCGCTCGCCGCGCAGGTCCTGCTGCGCCTGCCGCACCGGGTGAGCCCGGACCGGCTCGCCGACGAGGCGGCCCGTGCCTGGCTCGAACCCGAACCGTCCATTGTGGACGGTGTGGCCGTCGCGGCGCGCTGACCCCCCACAAGCACCACCGGGGACTCCGGTGGGACGCAGGTCAGAACAACCGAAGGAGACACACGATGCAGTCCACGATGGAACTCGAGGAACTGGACGAGTTGGTGGCGAACCTCGACACCCACATCAGCGAGGTCACGGTGGTCGACGACGCGCAGACCCCGTCGCTGCTCCTGTGCAGCCTCGGTTGCGGCGGCGGTCACTCCTGGTACCACTGCTGGTGAGCCGACGGAGGCGGGGACATGAGAGTGTCGGCGGGACCGACGTCGGATCTGGTGGGTGCCGCTGAGCACGTGCTCGCCTCCTGGACCGCCTCAGCCGTCGCGAGCACGACCGGTCCCGACCTGGGGCCGATCGTGCTCGCGACGCTCGTGCCCGACGGCGAGGTGCCGGACGAGGCGAGCCGCGCCTGGCTGCGCGCGGGCACCCGGTGCCGTGGCGGGCTCGGGCTGTTCGGCGGTGCGAGCGGGATGCTCGCCGGGCTGCGGCTCGTCGCTGGCCGACGCCCGTGCGCGGAACGGGCCGCGGAACGGGCGGCGGCCGCGATCGCGGCCACCCCGTGCCGGTGGCGTGCCGCCGCGGTGGGGTTCGACGACTACGACGTGGTCGGCGGCCCCGCCGGCGTGGTGCTCGCACAGCTGACCGGAACCCAGCCGGTGCGGCGGGAGTGGCTGATGCCCGCCGTCACGCACCTCGTCGACCTCGCCACGAGCGCGACCGGGTTCCGGATCGGCGCGCTCGCCGGGCATCCGCTCGCGGGGTGGGCGCAAGGCGGTGTCGTCACCGGGCTCGCGCACGGCGTCGCCGGGCCGCTCGCAGCGCTGAGCGTGGTGGTGCCGCGCCTGCCCGGCGACCACCGGGTCACCGACGCCGTGCACAGCCTCGCGACCTGGCTCGCGGCCCAGCGGTTCGTGGACGCCCTCGACGTGGCGTCGTGGCCGGAGCGGGTGCCCGCACCCGAGCACGGCGGCGAGGTGCGCAGGCAGGGCTGGTGCTACGGGACGCCAGGCGTCGGGTGGGCGCTGTGGGCGGCCGGGCACGCGCTCGTCCGGAGCGGTAATCCGGACGGGAACCTGTTGTGCGCGGCCGCGACCGAGGCGATGGGCACGCTGTGCGCGGCCTACGACCCGGACCGCCACCTCGACCACGACCCGTTGTCCGTGTGCCACGGCGCGGCAGGCGTGCTGCTCGTCGCCGACGCCTTCGCCCGCCACGCCGGGCTGCCGGCCGCCGCCGCGCTGCGCGAGGACCTGACCGGTCACCTGACCGGCCGGCTCGACGAGGTCACGCGCCTCGACGCCGGCCTGCTGACCGGTGCCACCGGCGTGCTCGCCGCACTGCTCACCGCGGCGGGTGGCGACCGTGGCTGGCTGTCATGTCTTGCCATGTACTAGCGAGTCCACAGGAGACATACGATGAATCCGTTGCGGGTGGTCGACCTGCACAAGGCGTTCCGCGGCAGGCCGGTCCTGTCCGGGATCGAGTTCGAGCTCCAGCCGGGCGAACTGTTCGGGATCATCGGCGAGAACGGCGCGGGCAAGTCGACGCTGCTGCGGATCCTCGCAGGCGAACTGCCCGCCGACCGCGGCGACATCATCTACGCCGGCACGCTGGGCTACTGCCCGCAGAACATCGTCCTGAACGACGACCTGACCGTCGAGCAGCACCTGAGGTTCTTCCAGCGCGCCTACCGGCTGCCCGGGCTGCTGCACGCGCACGAACTGGTGGAACGGCTCGGTTTCGACCAGCACCGCGGCACGCGGGCGGGCCTGCTGTCCGGTGGTACCAGGCAGAAGCTGAACCTCACGATCGCGCTCATGCACGACCCGGACATCGTCCTGATGGACGAGCCCTACCAGGGCTTCGACTGGGACAACTACCTGAACTTCTGGGACATCGCCGGGGAACTGCGGGACCGGGGCAGAACCGTGTTGATCATCTCGCACATCGCGCACGACATCGAGCGGTTCGACCGCCTGCGCAGGTTGCGGGACGGGCAGCTCGACGAGTCGGCCGTGATCGAGGAGGTGACCGGCGCGTGAACGGGAACGAGTCGCTGTCCGACGCGACGAGGTACGAGATCGCCCAGCACGCGCGCAACCGCGTCGCGCTCGCGCTCGTCGTCGCGTTCATCCCGGTGTGGCTGACGCTGGTGCACGTGATCATCCCCGCCGGCGAGGTGTCCTTCTACCACAACGTGACCGGTCGCGCGGTCACGCTCGACGCCAACCGGCTCTCGATGGTCTCCGGCGCGATGAACGCCGTCACGCTGATCGTCGGGTTCATGATGTTCTCGGCGGTGCGGCGGTCGAGCGACTTCGACCGCCGCCTCGTCCTCGCCGGCTACACGCGGTCCGCGCTGCTGCTCGCGAAGCTCATCGCGCTCGCGCTGGCGGCGGCGGTCGTCTCGCTGTACGCGACGGTGGTGCTGGTCCTGTTCTGGGCACCCGACCTCGTCGTCCAGTTCTACCTGAGCCTCACGCTGAGCGGGCTCACCTACGGCGGCATCGGCATCCTGCTCGGCGTCCTGTTCCGCACCGAGCTCGCCGGGATGTTCCTCATCATCATGATCAGCCTGGTCGACGTGATGGTGCAGAACCCGATCATCGCCCCGTCGAGCCGGTCCGGCGCGGTCACCCTGCTGCCCACCTACGGGGCCATGCAGAACGCCGTCGGCGCGGCGTTCACCGGTGACCTGTCGGTCGGCTACTTCCTGCTCGGGCTGCTCTGGCTGGCCGGGGCGGCCGTGATCGGCCTGGTGGTGTTCCACCGCCGCACCCGCGACCACATCGCCAGGGTGGACTCGGCGATGTCGCGCCCGCAACAGGACCGCTCCGCGACGGTCGTGGTGAGCCTGACCCCTGAGGGAAGGCTCCGGATCCACTCGGCGACCGGTCCCGTGGTGGTCCACGACTGCCCCCACGACCTGGGACCACAGCCGGACCCACCGCAGGAGCCCGCCGTCGTCCCCGTGAGCCGGCTGGCCCTGGAGTTCATCGAGCCGGGCAGCCCGGTGGGGCTGGCGAACACCCCGGCGACGGCGGGCGACCGCCGGTGAGGCGGCCATCCCGCCGCCGAGGTGGGTCAGGTGAGGTCGAGGACGGTCTTGCCGGTGCCGTGGCCGGAGTCGAGGCGCTCGTGGGCGCGGCGGACCTCCTCGAGGGGGAGCACCTCGGCGACGACGGGACGGGCCTGGCCGCGTTCGAACAGCGGTGTCATCTCGTCGAGACGGCGGCGTTCGCGGGTGAGCATGATGCCGTGCAGGTGCTGGTTGCGCTGGTAGAGCGGGGTGAGATCGCCGGAGGGGGCGAGCACGGTGGCGATCCTGCCGAACGGCCGGGTTGCGGTCGCGCTGGTCACCACGTTCTCGCCGCCGACGAGGTCGAGCACGGCGTCGACCCCGGTGCCGCCGGTGTGGCCGAGTGCGACGTCGACGACGTCCTCGCTCTTGTAGTCGATGGCGGTGGCGCCCAGGTCGGTGAGCAGTTGCCGGTGGCCGGGGCCCGCGGTCGCGAGTACCCGCGCGCCCGCCGCCACGGCGAACTGCACGGCGAACGACCCGACCCCGCCCGCGCCGGCGTGGACGAGGACGGTCTCGCCGGGCCGGACGGCCAGGCGGCGCACGATCGCCTCCCACGCGGTGCCGCCCGCCAGCGGGATCGCGGCCGCTTCGACGTGGCTGAGGTTGCGCGGCTTCTGCGCGACGATGTCCTCGGCCACCACGTTGTAGTCGGCGTAGCTGCCGGCTCGGGAGTTCATCTCGGGCGTGTAGTAGACCTCGTCGCCGGGGGACAGGCCGGACACCCCCGCGCCAACGGCCTCGACCACCCCGGAGACGTCGCCGCCGAGCACCGCGGGCAGTGGCAGGTCCGGGATGGCCTTGCCCTGGCGGATCTTCGCCTCGACCGGATTGGTGCCCGAGGCCATGACCCGGACGAGCACCTGGCCCGGCCCCGGCGCCGGCCGTTCGACCTCGCTGAGGGTGAGTACCTCCGGGCCGCCGAACTCCTCGATCACCACTGCTCGTGTCACCATGGCCGTCGGCTACCCGGCACCGAGCCCGCGAAACGACACGGTCAGTCCAGGGCGCCGTCCAGGACGCCCTGGGTGACGCGGTCGTCGAGGGAGCTCACCGGGGTCTCCGAGCGCACCCACGGGTCGCCGCCGAAGTACTTGGCCACGATGCGTTCCGCGGTGCGCGTGGCAAGTGCCTGTGTGGTGAGCGTCGGGTTGGGACCGCCGAGCGCGTTGGCGAGCGCGGAGTTGTCGCCGACGAACAGGCGGTCGACCCAGCGTGCTTCCGCGTGCTCGTCGAGCACCGAGTCGGCCGGGTCGGTACCCGTGCGCATCGTGGAGTGCACGTGCAGCGGTACCGGAGGGAAGTCCATCCGCAGCACGGTCCGCGCGCCCGCGGCGCGCAGGACGGTGGCAGCGCGGTCGCACAGGAACTCCCGGTTGCGCCGGGTCCGGAGGCTGCGGGTGCGCTGGTCGAACACCACCTTCGGGATGGGGCCGTGCTCGTCGGGTGGGAAGACCGAGCGGAGGACCCGGTTGTCCGGCTCGACGTCGTCGTCGGTCAGCACCAGGACGTTGACCAGGCGGTCCACATCGGACAGGACAGCCTCGAGTTCCGCGCCGACGACCCGCCCCGCGCGGCCGTCCCAGGCGCCGACCGGGCCGCGACCGTTGTCGTAGGCGCCGCGGACACCGCTGTCGGACAGGCCGAGGCTGAGTGCCTGCAACGCGGGTGGCAGCCCGACCTGTTCGATGGCGCCGCGGCCGGGGAAGTCCGCGCGGGCCGAGGACGCCGCACCCTTGGAGTTGCCGGTGTAGGAGTCGAAGACGCCGATCACCCAGTCGATGGCGTGGTCGGTGTAGCCGCGGCCGACCCAGCCGTTGGGGTTCGGCAACCCGCTGTTCAGCCACAGACGCGGGTTCTCGGTGCAGCCACCGGAGAGCACCACGACCGCCGCGGTTTCCTCGTGCACGGCGCCGCTGCGCGTGTCACGCCACCGCACCCCGCGCGCGACCGTGCGGCCGCCGCGCTGCTCGGTCAGCACCTCGGTGACGAACGCGTCGGGGACCAGCGTGGCCCGCCTGCCGCCCCACCGGTGGGCGGTGAGCATCATGGGCACGTAGGAGTTGTCGGTCTGCCGCTTGGCCTTCAGGTTCCTCGAAGCCCGCCGCGGTTCCAGACAGCCCTGGAAGCAGTAGCCGCAGAACGTGCAGCCGGTGGCTTGCGGGAACAGCAGGCGGGCGCTGTCGTCGGTGCGGCCCGCCGTGCCACCCGGTTGCAGAATCGCGTTCTCCTGCGGGCGGAAGCTCTCGCGGAGGATGTCCTTGGTGGTGTTCACCGGGAGCCCCGCGCGCTCGCACCCGTGGAAGAACAGGGCCTCCTTGGTGCCCATCGCGGCGGTCTGCACCGGCAGTGTCGCCTCGACCCACTCGTAGTACGGGATCAGGTCCCGGTAGCCGAACGGGAACCGGTGCGCCACGTCGTAGGCGGCGCGGTCGGCGCCGGTGTAGCCGGCGAACACGCCGGGCATCGCGCGCGGCGAGTTGCCGAAGTAGTGCTGTGTGGTGCCGCCGGTCCCGGCCAGCTGGAACACGAACGAGTACTGCGGCTGTTCGCGGTACCACGGCGGCTGCTCGAACCGGTCCGACGAGCCGAAGCGGAAGTAGCCGTCGGCGGGGTTGTTGCAGTCGTTCTCGTACCGCGACCACTCGCGTTCCGGATCACGGTGGAACGGTCCGGCCTCGAGCACGAGCACGTCCAGGCCCCGCCCGGCGAGTTCCTTCGCCAGGACCGGCCCACCGCCGCCTGCTCCGACCACGATCGCGTCACGCATCAGCTCGCTCCGAACTCGGGCGCGGTCTCGACCGCGCGACGTCCCTGGTAGTAGCCGAGGAACTCGGCCCAGCCGTCGGCCGGAACGGTGCGACCGGGCATGTAACGGGACCGGTCCCAGCCGACCGGCCTGCGGACCGCTCGCCCGCTGCCGCGGTCGAACACGGCGAACTCCGTGTAGGCGGTGAAGGTGCAGAAGGTCAGGAGCAGACCGCCCGCGAAACGCAGCAGTCCCGAAGCGCCCTCGTTCAACGGTTCCGGCGCGTGTGCGTCGATCAGCCCGACGAGCGTGGGGTCGGCCTGCTCGATGCGCTGGAACGCCGCGGCCTTCTCGGCGTGGCTGAGGTTCGCGAAGGGCGAGCCGGCCACCGGACCGACGACCGCGGTGGGGCGCACCTGGGTGGCGGCCACGTTCATCAGCAGTGCCAGCGTGAGCGAGATCGGCAGCGTCCGGTCGTTGCGCAGCGCCGACCGGATGACGTCGTCGAGGGTGGCGCCCACCGCCTCTAGCGGCGCGAGCAGGCCGCCCAACAGGGACGACGGGATCGGCAACTCGCTGACCCCGGTCGTGAACGCCGCGGTCAACGCGTGTACGTAGGAGTCCGGCCACGAAAGGAAGAAGTCGAGGGTGTGCTGCAGCAGTGCGGGCGCGCCTGCCGCGACCCCACCGGGCGTCGGGCTCGTGAGCCCCTGCGCCACCGAGTACCGGTCGGGTCCCGGCACCCCGAACGCCGCGAGGCCACCATAGGTGTCCTGGGTGAGGAGGTTCAGCGCGGGCCGGGCCACCAGCTCCAGCAGCGGTTCGAGCGCCTCCGGCACGTCGGCGGTGGCGGCGGGGGCGGACCACACCCCACCGGCGGCCACCGCCGCACCGAGCAGACCGGCACGGACAAGCAGGTCACGACGACAGAGTTCTCGCGGGGGCGGGGAACTGCCCTGGTCTGGGTTCGCACGCACCTGGCCATGGTCACCAGGTCCCGTGCCGGGACGCAGAACGAACAGGACACCGGGGGAGAAAGCACTCACCGGAGTACGAAAAGCAGGTTCCCGTCTTGTCCACGCCGGACAAATACCGGCCCGCCCTCCCGGAGCCGGCGGTCGACGCGCGCGACGGCCTCGAAGGCGCAACGACCACCGAGGCGTGTGGCTCACCGCCGGGTCCGCGTCGTTTCGCCGGCAGCTGGGCGGGTAGCCGGTCCGTTGGAGGGATGATCGATGGCACAACACGAACTGCCTGTACCGGACTACGACCACCTGCCGCTCACCGAGCTGCGCCACCGGGTGCGTTCACTGGCGGAACCGGAGCTGCGGGTGCTGGTCGACCACGAACGCGAGCACGGTGACCGGGTACCGGTCCTGGAGGTGCTGCGGGCACGGCTGGCGGAGTTGCGCGGCGGTGCGGAACCGTCGCCCGGCGACCCGCGGGCGATCCCCGAGGCGTCCCGGCCGGCCGGCCGCTCGCCCGTCGACCAGTCCACCGCCGCGGAGCCCACGGCGCCCCTGCGGCACGGCCAGGCCGACCAGACACCGTCGCACGGTCGGCGGTGAGTCTTTCGACGTGAGGTGCGGCGGGGTTCGCGGCTGACGCGGCCCCGCCGCGCCTTCACCGAATCGGGTGCACCTGCGCGTTCCGCCGCGATCCTGGGCCGGGGTTGCTGAACTATGGCTCCATGAACTTCGGCAGGACCGCCGTCGCGCTGTTGTGCGCGCTCGTTTCGGCGTTGGGTTGCGGCACGCTCGTGGCACACGCGGACGGGCCTGCCAGGGCGATCGTCCAGGGGCTTCGTACCCCGTGGGCGATCGCCTTCCTCCCTGGCGGGGACGCGTTGGTGACCGAGCGGGCCAGTGCCCGGCTGCTGCGGGTGATGCCGACCGGCCGGGTGTCCCTGGTGGGGGTGGTGCCCGGGGTGGTGCCCCGCTCGCAGGGTGGGTTGCTGGGGGTGGCGGTGTCGCCGCGGTTCACCGTCGACCGGTTCGTCTACGTCTTCCTCTCCGCCGCTCAGGACAACCGGATCGTCCGTTTCCGCTACGACGAGGGCACGGCCGGGGGCATCAGGGGCGTCGAGACCGTGCTCGCGGGCATTCCCGTCGCCGACGACGCCAACGGGGGCAGGCTGAAGTTCGGCCCGGACGGGATGCTGTACGCGACCACGGGCTACAACTTCCGGCCCGAGTACGCGCAACACCCCGCCTCGCTGGGCGGGAAGATCCTGCGGATGACACCGGAAGGCCGCCCGGCACCGGGCAACCCGTTCCCGGGCTCGGTGGTGTGGACACTGGGCCACCGCAACGTCCAGGGCCTTGTCTGGGACCTCCGAGGCCGGCTCTACGCCACCGAGTTCGGCGACGCCACGTTCGACGAGCTGAACCGGATCAGGCGGGGCGGCAACTACGGGTGGCCGCACGCCGAGGGACCGTCGATCGACCCCCGGTTCACCGACCCCGAGCTGACCTGGCGCACGGGCGAGGCGTCACCGTCGGGCGTCGCGTTCGCCGGTGGTTCGCTGTGGGTCGCCGCGCTGCGTGGCGAACGGCTCTGGCAGATCCCGCTCGGCGGTGACGGCCGTCCTGGCAGGCCCGTCTCGCACTTCGTCGGCACGTACGGGCGGATGCGTGACATCGTGGTCGCGCCCGACGGTGCCATGTGGCTGCTCACCAACAACACCGATGGCGTCGGCGTGACACGCCTGGGCGACGACCGGTTGATCGTCCTGCCGCCGCGCTTCCCGCAGGGCGCGTAATCCGCCGTTCTGGCACCGGAAACCGCAGTGACCTGAACACGTGTCAGGTGTCGAAAGGATGCTGTACGTGGGTTTCAGCGTTGGTCTTCCCGTGCTTCCCGTGGCAGGGCGGCGGATCGCGCCGGAGTTGGACCGCGCCGGATCGGCCGGCCCGCCCGACCGGAACGACGGGGACACGGCCACGCTCGTGTGCGGCACCCGGCCCGAGCTGATCAAGCTCGCGCCGTTGATCCGGTACTTCGGCAGGCGAGCTGCGGTCGTCTACACCGGACAGCACTACGACACGTCGATGTACTCGCTCATCCGGCAGGACATCGCCGAGCCGGGCCGGTTCCACGAGCTTGCCTGCGGCGGTGCCGGTCGGGGCAGGCAGCTGGGGTTGTCGGTGGCGGCGGTCGACGAGATCCTCTCGAACCACCCGACGTCGGCGGTCTTCGTCCAGGGCGACACCACCTCCGCGCTGGCCGGAGCGCTGGCGGCCAACGCGAACAACGTCCCACTGGTGCACGTCGAGGCCGGGTTGCGCAGCTACGACCGGTTGATGCCGGAGGAGCACAACCGCGTCGTGATCGACCACCTGGCCGACCTCTGCTGTGCGCCGACCGAACTGAACCGGGACAACCTGCTCGCCGAAGGGGTCGCGGTGGACCGGATAGCGGTGACCGGCAACACGGTCGTCGAAGCACTGCGGTCCGCCGTCCCCACCGCCGCCGAACAGCGCGCGGCGCTGTGTGCGCTGGGCCTGGTGGTGGACGGCTACGTCGTGGCCACCATCCACCGGCCGGAGAACGTGGACGAACCCGGCAGGCTCGCGTGCATACTGCGGGAGCTGGCCCGGCTGCCGCTGCCGGTGGTCCTGCCACTGCATCCGAGGACGGGCAAGCGGATCGAGCAGTTCGGCATGCTTCCGCTGCTCGACGGGCTTCGCGTGATCGAACCGCAGGCGTACCCGGCCTTCCTCGGCCTGGTGTGCGGCGCCGCGGTCGTCGTGTCCGACTCGGGTGGGATCCAGGAGGAGGTGAGCGTGCTCAAGCGCCCGGTCGTGGTGGTGCGGCGCAGTACCGAACGCCCCGAGATCGAAGGGACGTTCGGCACGTTGGTACCGGCCGGACCACGGATCTACAGCGAGGTCGTCAGGTGGCTGGACGACGTGGCAGGTCACCGCGCCCGGCTGGCCGGCATCCCGTCGCCCTACGGGGAGGGCTCGCCCTCGGCACGCATCGCGGCCGCGGTCCGGGGGCTGACCGCGGCGCGGTCGATGGTGGCGGCGACCTGATTGGCGAGGCGCACGCTCGAGTTCCAGCTGGTGACCCTGGGATAGACGTGCGCGGTCGTCGCCAGCAGCACCGGGGTGCCGGGCAGCTCGACGGGTGGCCGCTGCCGCAGGTAGCCGAGGGGGTACACCGGTTCCACGAAGGGTGCCTTGAAGACGTGGACCTCGTCGATGTCGTCATCGGTGAGCGGCAGTCCTGAGTAGAGGGTGCGCAGCTGCCCGGTCCAGCGCGCGGCGATACTGTCGCCGTCCTCCTGGTAGAGCGTGGACTCCCGGTCGGTGTACCGCATGACGTAGGCCAGGTGCCTGCCGCCGTAAGGAGCTGTCCCGGCGAGAGCGGACATCTCCACGACGCCGTCGAACTCGGTTCCCGACCGCACCACAGGGGTCCAGTAGTGTCCGGCGAGTGGCCTGCGGAGGAAGAACAGGGCGTTCACCACACCCTGGTACGGCAGCCGCACGGTCGGCAGGCGAGCGGCCAGGTCGTCGTCGGCGAGCTGCCGCAGCTGTGGCAGCGGCAGCGTGGACACCACCTGGTCGGCCTCGACGATCTCCCCGCCCGGCAGCGTGACGCTCGCTCGTCCGTCCACAACGGACAGCTGCTCGACCGGTGTGGACAGGCGCACCGTCGCGTCGCCTGCCTCGATGGCGGCTCGCAGTCCGTCGATGACGGACCTGTAGCCGCGGGCCGGGTAGCCGCGCGTGGCCACGTTGCGTTCGCGGCCCAGCCGCTGCCACAGGTACAGGGCGGGTACGTCCCCGAAGGAGTGGCCGAACTTCGAGCCGAACATGGGGGCGAGCAGGGTTTCCCACACCGCGTTGCCGTAGAGCCCGCGCAACCAGTCCTCGGTGCGGGTGTCGTCGAGGTCCCTGCCGCGGCCGAGCCCGCGCAACAGCAGGGACACCACACCGAACCGGATCCGGTCGGGCAGCCCCAGCGGCGTGAACCGCAGCAGGTCCCGCGCGGTGTTGAACGCGTGGTGGCGGCCGTCGACGATCATGCCCATCTCGGTCCTGCGCCAGCGCACCTCGTCGGCGAGACCCAGCTCCGCCAGCAGGCCGAGCAGCTCGTCGTCGGACGGCATCACGCAGTGGTAGAACCGTTCGACCCACCCGTCCCGCCACGCGAAGAACGTGCCGAGACCGCCTAGCTGGTCACTGCCCTCGATCAGCGTCACCCGGTGCCCGCTCCTGGTGAGGCGGTACGCGGTCGCCAGGCCGCAGATCCCGCCGCCGAGGACCGCGACATGCCGGCCCGTCGGGTTCGTCCCGGCCATCACAGCGTCCGGTAGGGCGCGGGCGCGAGCCGGTCACGCAGCAGCAGCCGCAGGTACTGCAGAACCGTCCGCCCCAGTTTGAGCTTGCTGGCGCCCGGTTTGCGGTCGTAGCGCAGGCACAGCGGCACCTCGCTGATCACCGGTCCACAGTGGCGCAGCTTGAGCAGCAGTTCCACCATGCAGGCGAATCCCTGTTCCTCGATGAGGCGCTCGCCCCAGTGACAGGTGGCCCGGTCGAGCAGGCTGACCCGGTAGGCGCGGAAACCACTGGTGAAGTCCCGCACCCCGTCGAGCCGCAGCGTGCGACGGAACAGCACCGCGGCACCGCGGGACAACAGCCGCCTGCCGTAGGGGGCGCTGGTGTCGTCCCCGCCCGCGACGAACCGCGAGCAGATCGCCACGTCCGCGCCCGCCGAGATCTCCGCGCGGAGCCGGGTGATCAGCGCCGGGTCGTGGGTGTCGTCGGCGTCCATGACGACCACGATGTCGTCCTCGTCCGCTGCCGCCAGCGCCGCGCGCAGCCCCGATCGCACGGCCTGACCGAGGCCCAGGTTGACCTCGTGGCGCACCAGTCGCACGTCGAGGCCGGGCGCTCCGGTGCCCGCGGTCTCGGCGGTGGCGTCCGTCGAGCCGTCGTCCACCACCCAGACCGTCAGCTCCTCGGTCCTGGCAAGTTCGGCGAGCCTGCCGAACAGCGGCGGCAGCGCGGCCGCCTCGTTGTAGGCGGGCAGCACGACGTGCGCCCTGCCGATGGTCGGCTCCGGTGCCGTGCGGGCCGTGGGCAGGGCGGCCGGTTTCTGCGTGTCGAGCACCTCGACCTTTTCGAGTGCCACGGGACCCCTCATTGTCGCTCTGGTTCGGGCGGCAGCAAAATTATCAATCCGGGACCGGCAGTTCTCGTGTCACCTGGACGTTTTCCCCGCAGTTTTGTCAAAATCTGGCCGTGGCGGCGCTGAAAGGCCGGCGTGAGCACAACCAGATTCGCTCAAGGGAGTAATAACTTGACCTCGAACAGATTGCACGGGCCGCAATTGCGCGGAAAAGGTCCGGCATTGTCACCGAAGGTCTCTTTCGGGTGTACTCGAACGGGTGCTCGCGATGGCATGAGCGTGGGTCGGCCGAGCGTGACCCGAAAGGGTGAACCGTGCTGACCGAAATGTGGCCGGCCGGCACCGCGACGGCGAAGCGCGGCCCGGCCCGGCGCGGCCTGGTGCACAGGGTGGCGGTCACGGACGTGCTGAGCCGGGTGAACGCCGTCGCGGTGCTGCTGGTCGCCGTCGACGTGCTGGCGGTCGCCGCCGCGGCCACGGCCGTCTCGGCCCACCGGGGTGCGGCGCTGGTACTGGCGGCCACACTGCTCGGTGTCCGGGCGAGCAGCAGGCTCTACCGCAGGCGGCTGTGGCTGTCGTGGCTGCACGACCTGCCGCGGTCGGTCGCCTCGACGATGACGGCCTTCGCGCTGCTCACGTGCGTCGCGCTGCTCACCGGGCAGGACCCGGCGACCACCACGGCCGTGCAGTCGGCGGTGCTGGCCTTCGCCGTCATCGGCGAACCGGCCCGCCTGGCCGTCTTCGCGTTCGGGCGCTGGTGCCGGCGCAGGCTCGGCCGCTGCGATCGGACGATCGTGGTCGGTGCGGGCAAGGTCGGCGTCGACCTCGTCGGGACCATGTTGCGCCACCCCGAGTTCGGGCTGCGGCCGGTGGCCTTCGTCGACTCGGAACCCCAGCCCGACGCCGCGTCCCTGCCGGTCGAGCTGCTCGACGAGGACCTGTCGACGGCGATCACCCGGCTGCGGGCAGGCACCGTCGTGCTGGCCTTCTCCCACGCCCGTGACTCCCCGGTGGTCGACGCCGCGATCGCCGCCCACCGCCTCGGCTGCACCACGCTCGTCGTTCCGAGGATGTTCGAGCTGCACGAGGACGGGCCGCACATCGAACGGCTGCGCAGCTACCCGCTGGTCCGGCTGAGGAGTGCGCCGACCAGCAGGCCGGCCTGGTGGGTCAAGCGCGGGCTGGACGTGCTGCTCGCCGCGGTGGCGCTCGCGGCGCTGCTCCCGGTGATCGCGCTGTGCGCGCTCGCGGTGCTGGTGGAGAGCGGCCGCCCGGTGATCTTCCGTCAGGTGCGGGTGGGCATGGACGACCGCCCGTTCCTGCTCTACAAGATCCGCAGCGTGCGCATCGGCGACGTGGACGACTCCCAGAGCCGGTGGTCGGTCGCTGGCGACGCGCGGGTCGGCCCGGTCGGCCGGTTTCTGCGCCGCACGTCGTTGGACGAACTGCCGCAGTTGTGGAACATTCTGCGTGGTGACATGTCCATTGTCGGGCCACGACCCGAGCGGCCCGCTTTCGTGCGCGAGTTCTCCGCCATTCACGACCTGTACTGGGCCCGGCACCGGGTGCCGACCGGATTGACCGGGCTCGCCCAGGTGCACGGGCTGCGCGGCGACACCTCGATCGCCGACCGGGCCCGGTACGACAATTACTACATCGCGAACTGGTCCTTGTGGTTGGATGTGAAAATCGTGTTGTTGACGGTGGGTGAACTGGTGTGCCGGCGAAAGCGTTGAACCGGCGAGCGCGCGGTGTTCTCGCCGGCGCCGCCGCGCTGGTTCTCGTGGTTTCGTGCACGCCCGGCTGGGCGACGGACACCAGCGCGCCGCCGCCGAAACCGCTCGCGCCGTGTGCGTGGTGGTACGGCATCGGCGAGCCGCCGACGGCCGCCGACCTGGAGATCGCGGCCGAGCGCTACGACGTGGTGGTCCTCAACGCCACCGAGACCGCGGCGATGCGCAAGCTGCGCGCGCTGAACCCGGAGATCAAGATCCTGGTGTACAAGGATCTGTCCAGCACCCGCAACTATCCCGGCGCCGTGAACGGGAACACCGACGCCACCTGGTTGCCGAGCGGCATCGGTTACCACGCCGCGCAGAACAAGCACCCGGACTGGTTCGCGCTCGACAACAAGGGCGGGCGCATCGAGTGGCGCGGCTACCCGAAGCACTGGCAGATGACGGTGTGGACCGCCGCCTACCAGAAGGCATGGACCACCGCGGTGACCGAGGAGGTCACCAGGGAGGGCTGGGACGGGGTCCTCGCGGACAACGACTTCAACTCGCTCAGCCACTACTCGTCCGCGGTCCTCGCGGGCACCGCCGACGCCGAGGAGACCGACCGGCTGCTGCGTGACGGGCTCGACGCGTTCCTGACGATGGCGGGCGAGTCGTTGCAGAAGGCCGGGAAGATGTTCGTGCCCAACGTGTCGGAGACGCGCCTGATCCCCGGCCGGTGGACGGCGCACTCCCGGTTCAGCGGCGCGATGGAGGAGAACTTCGGCTTCCGCGACGACGGCGGTACCGGTGAGCTGCTGACGTTCCAGGGCAACGAGTGGAAGGAACTGCGCGCACAGGCGGCGCTCGGCGAGTCCTGGCTGCTGCTGCTCACCCGCACGCGGAGCGCTCGTGAGGAGCGTGCCGGCTATGCGAGCGCGGCCCTGCTGGCCGGGCCGTACACCTGCTGGACCCCGGCCACCACGCCGACCTACCTGAATCCCGAGTGGTCGAAGCTGCAGGACTCGGGGCTCGGGGAGGCTGTCGACGCGGCGACCCGGCAGTCGACCGGCGTCTGGACCCGCCAGTTCACGAACGGCTGGGTGGCGGTCAACCCCACCGCCGTCGCGGTGCCGGTGACCCCGCCCGCCGGACTGGTCGACCTGACCGGAAATCCGGTGTCCCAGATGGACCTCGCCGCCGCGGACGGCGCGGTGCTGGTCAGACCGGCGGGATGATCACCGGCCGGTGAGCTCCCGGTACAGCTGGAGGTGGCGGCGCGCCGCCACCTCCGGGGCGAACCGTTCCCGCGCGCGTGCGGCGAGCAGCCGCCCGGCACGCGCGGGGTCCGGGTCGGCGAACAGCTCACGCAGCCGTGCCGCGAGCCCCGCGATGTCACCGGGCCGGGCGAGCCTGCTGACCGTGCCCGGCACGTCCAGCATGTCGGCGACACCGCCGGTGTCGGTGGCCACCACCGGTTTGCCCGCGGCCATGGCCTCGGCGACGACGAGGGGCTGCTGCTCCATCGTGGACGGCAGCACGAGCGCGTCGTGTTCGCACAGCAAGGCGGGCACGTCGGCGCGGAACCCGAGGAACCGCACGCGGCCGGCCAGCTCCGCCCGGCACGCGGACCGTTCCGCCGCCGCCCGCTGCGGGCCGTCGCCGATGACCGTGAGCGTCGCGTCCGGTGGCAGCACACCGGGCATGGCCAGGGCGTCGAGCAGCGGCAGCAATCCCTTGCGTGCCACCAGGAGACCGGCGAACACCAGCCTGCGCACCGGCCCGGCGGGCGGTCGCGCCTCGGGCAGGTGGACGGCGTTGTCGATGTGCGTGAGGCGGCGGCCGGGTACCAGGAGACGCCTGCGCAGGAACTCACCCATCGCGGGGGCGGGCACGACCGTGCGGGTGACGGTTCTCGCCAGCACGGCGTCCGCGGTGAGCACGGCCCTGGAGTAGGGGGAGGGCCCCGGTGCGGCCGGGGCACCGCGGAACCACGGCTCGGTGAGATCGTCCGGCACACCGTGGTAGGTGTGCACCACGGGGCAACACGCGCGGAGACGCGCGCTCACCAGCCCCGCCCGGCGGTCCTGGGCGTGCACCACGTCCGGGCGCCACGCGCGCACCGCGGCCCGCGCCGCCCGTCCGGCGCGGAGATCTCCCTTGCGTGCCACCAGAACCGGCACGTGGTGCGCCGTGATCGCCGCGGCGCCGCGGCTCGGCACCGGGCCGAACACGCGCACGTCTGCATCGCCGGTCGCGAGCAGCGCCGCGGCGAGGGCGACCGTGGTGTCGACCGGGCCGCCGCGGTCCTGGGTCAGCACGTACGCGATGCGCATGCGGCGGGTCATCGTGCCACCTCCGGGTCGGTGAGTTTCTCGACGAGCGTGGCGATCCGCTCGTGCACGCGGTCGCCGCCGAACAGGTCGTCGACGCGGCGGCGGCCGAGCAGGCCCTCGCGGGCGGCGAGCGCGGGGTCGGCCAGCCGGGCGGCGATCGCCCCGGCGAGCGCGACCACGTCACCGGGGGGCACGACGGCGCCCGCGCCACCGACGCTCTGCCGCACCCCGCCGACGTCGAAGGCCACCACCGGGCGAGCGCAGGCCATCGCTTCGAGCGGCACCAGGGCCATCCCTTCCGCTCTGGAGGGCAGCACCACCACGTCGGCGGCCGCGTAGTGCTCGGCGACCGCGTCGCTGTGTCCCCACCACCGCACGGAGTGGTGCGCTGCGACGGGGAGGGTGGTCTGCCAGCGCTCGGCGAGCGGCCCGTCCCCGACGAGCACGAGACGCGCCGCCGGGACCTCGGCCAGTACGGCGGGCCACGCGGACAACAGCTGGTCCTGTCCCTTCTGCGCGGCAAGGCGGCCGACGCACACCGCGGTGGGCGCGTGCTCCGCGAGACCGAGCCCCCGGCGGGCGGCCGACCGGTCCGCAGGGCGCAGACGGTCGGTGTCCACGCCGTTGCAGACCACCTCGGCAGCCGCGGTGACCCCCTCGGCCCGGCCGGCGGCCAGCTCGTCGTCGCTGACGCACACGAGCTGGTGGGTCCACCGGGACGCGAACCGTTCCCACGCCACGGCCGCCGCCCGCAACGGCCCGTTGGCGGACTGGAAGGACCACAGGTGTGGCTGGAAGATCGTCGGCAGGGCACCGCGCACGGCGAGCCTGCCCGCGAGACCGGCCTTCGAGCTGTGCAGGTGCACGACGTCGGGCGCGAGCCGGTCGAGGATCCGGCGCAGGCGGATCACCTCGCTCGCCGTGGCCGGTCCAGGACCGCGGCCCGCCCGCCAGGCACGCACGTCGATCCCGGCCGCGCGGGCCCGGTCGGCGAGCCAGCCCCCCGGTGGGCAGACGACGGTGACCGACCAGCCGCGGCCGTGCTGCGCCGTGGCGAGCTGCAGAACCACCTTGGCCACCCCGGCGGTCACCGGCTGGGTCACGTGCGCGACCTTCACCGCACACCCCCGGAGAGCGCCAGAGCGCGCAGCTCGCGGACCGCGGCCCGCTGGGTGAGCAGGCAACCGCCCGCGTAGGCCAGCGCCAGCGCCAGCGCCTCGGCCAGCACCCCCGCCACGGTCTCCCGCGGCCCGAACAACCGGTCGGCGAGGACCGCGACCGCCACACACGGCACGGCGGCACCCAGCACCGCGGCGGCCATCCCGGCCAGCTCCGCGGCCGGGAAGGCGAGCGCCCGCCGCGCCAGCACCCACCAGGCGAGCACGACCAGCGACCACGCCACGGTGGCCTGCGCGGCGGCGACCGCCACCATGCCGGACCGGGTGACCAGCACGAGCGCGCCGCCCAGCGTGACGAGGTGGGTGACCTCGAGCAGGAGGTAGCACCGCGCGTACCCGGCGGCCTTGAGCACCTGGTACCAGGTCTGCAGCAGGCTGATGGCGAGGCCGTAGGCGCACAGCAGCACCAGTACCGGCGCGGCGGGTGCCCAGCGCTCCCCGAGCAGCACCACCCGGTCGGCCAGCAGCGCGGTGACCAGGTACAGGCCGCCGGTCACCGCCAGCGTCGCGCGGGTGAACCGGGCGGTGGCCGCGGGCAGCGCGCCGCGGTTGCCCTCCCGCACCAGCCTGGCGCAGACCGGGAACGCGACCGCGGCGACCACGATCGCCACCATGATGTAGGGCACCCAGGCGATCCGGTAGGCCAGCGAGTACACCCCGACCGCCGCCGGGCCGAGTACGTGCCCGATCGCCAGGTAGTCCACGTTCACCAGCAGGATCGCCACGAGCGCCGCGGGCCCGACGACCGCGATCCAGCCCAGTGCCTCGCGGGCGGCCCCGGCGTCCCACGACGGGCGCGGCGGCACCCCGACCAGCGTGCCCAGGACCGGCTGCGCGACCGCCGTGCACAACAGGCCCGCCACCAGCGCGACGGGTCCGGCGCCGGTCGCGGCGAGCACGACCGTCACGACCGCGCCGAGCACCGCGCTCCCCGCGTCGGGCACCAGCCTGCGGCGGAAGTCCAGCCGCCGGTGCATCACGGCCATCTGCACCCCGCCTACCGCCGTGAAGGGGAGGCTGACCGCCGCGAGCCGCACGAGCGGGGCCGCGTCCGGTGCGCCGACCAGGGCCGCGACCGGCGCCGCCACGAGCACGAGCACCACGGCGAGCCCGAGCCCGGTGGCCACGCTCAACGTCAGCACCGTGCCCGCCACCCGGTCCGGGTCGCGCTCGGTGCGGCCGATCACGTCGTAGACACCCATCGCCTGGATGACCTGCCCGATGTTCACCACCGCGACGGCCAGGGCCACCGAGCCGAGGCCGCCCTCGGTGAGGGTGGCCGCCAGCACCAGGGTGACGACCACCTGGCTGCCCTTGCTCACCAGGTTGACCAGCCCGAGCCACAGCGTGCCGCGGACCGCGCGGCCGCCGATGCCGGTGGTCACCCGGCCCGTCCCGCGACGAACTCCGGCCGGGCCGCCCGTGCGGTGTGCCTGGCGGCGAAGACCACGAGCACGAGCCACGCCGCCACGACGGCCACCCCGTCGAGGGTGACCGCCGCCCGCACGGAGAACAGTGCCCGCACCGCCGAGTCCACGACGTGCACGTGCGCGAACGGGACGGCGAGCGCCGCGACCGCGAACCCGGCCAACGGCCAGCGGTGCTCCCGCCTGCGCCGCCACCACACCACCGCCACCAGCGTCGCCGCGGGCACGGCGATCAGCACGTCACCCGGCTGGTGCACGACGGCGACGACCACGGCGAGGCACGTCAGCAGGTCCGCGACGGCGGTGGCGTCGGCGTCCCCGGCCCGGTCGAGCCGTCGCACCAGCAGCACGCTCACGGCGAGGACGCCCGCCAGCGCCAGCGGCTCCGCGGCGGGCGCCAGCCAGCCGGTGAGCCGGAACAGCACCGCCGCCAGGTCGACGCGCTGAGCGGTGGGGGAGTCGACCGCGCCGTAGTCGGTGCCGGTGGCGTGGGCGAGGTTCGCGGCGATCGTGTCGAGGAACGGCCCGAGGCCGCCGCCCCGCGCGACCAGCAGCGCTACGACCGGCAGGCTCGCGACCGCCGCGACGGCCGTGCCCGACAGCGCGACCCGCCGCGAACCCCTGGCGAACAGCAGGATCGCGAGTGGCAGGCCGAACTGCGGTTTGAGCCAGGCCAGCGCGAGCGCCACCGCCGCGAGGCGCGGATGGCTGGACCGGGTCAGCAACGCGCCGGCCGCGCCGACCGCGACCAGCGGGTTCACCTGGCCGAGGTAGAGCTGGGCCTTGCCGACCTGGCTCAGGACCAGCAGGGCGGCCAGCGCCGCGGTACCCAGCGCCAGCGGCACCCGTGACCGGATCCGGCTCGCCGCCATGGCCGCGAGCACCACCAGCAGCAGCAACGAGACCACGGCGAAGGCCAGCGCACCGGCGCGGTAGCCGGGCAGCGCGAACGGCAGGTGCAGCGCGAGGTGGTAGGGCTGGTACAGGTTGAAGCTCTGCCGCACCGGCCAGTGCGCGAACATCGCGGCCGGGTCGTACGGGTTGCCACCGGAGAGGAACTCGCGGACGGGGAAGTAGAGCGCGTCGCGGAAGTCCTGCATCCGCACCTCGGCCCGGGTCGCCGCCGTCGGCAGCGGTACCTGCCAGGACGGCCGCAGCGCCCACCACGCGCCGAACGCCCCGGCCACGGCGGCGACGGCGAACGCGATCCGGGACCTGGTGTTCACGCCAGGACCACCGCGACCACGACGACGTCGCCGGGCAGCACGCCCGCCACCACCGCCAGTTCCTCCTGCCGCCCGCCGGCGCGGGCCACCAGTACCACCGCGTCCGACGCCTCCCGTTCGCCGGCTGTGTCAGGCAACCGGGCGGCCAGCTCCTCGGCCCGTTCGCCGAGGTCCGGCGCCGCCGGGAGCACCCGGACGGGCCGGGCGGCCGCGTCGCACAGCGTGCGCAGTCGTCCGGTCAGCTCCGGGTCGGCCGCGCTGAGCGTGGTCACCGGCTGCCGCACGCCGGCGGCGGCAAGGGCTCTGCGCACGGCCGGCTCGCCGGCCGGACCCCGGCGCAGGTGCCGCAGCGCGCCGGCCGACACCCCGGCCACCGCGGCGGCGGCGAGTGCCAACCCGAGGCCCAGCGGCCGGTCCGGAGCCACCCTGGTGACGTCGGGCCGCTCGTCGAGCAGCCGGAGCGCACCCGCCGGGGCCAGCAGGTCGGCGTCGATCATGGCGCGCGCGATCGCGGTGACCGCGGCACCGGACTGCTCGGGCGACGGTCCGGTGACCGCGAGGCGGGCGAGCCCCGACGCGGGCACCAGCTCCACGGAGACGCCGTCGGTGAGTTCGTCCCGCGCGAGCCCGGTGGCCGCGGCGGCATCCCGGATCACCGAGGGGCTGCGCGCCAGTTCGACGAGCGCGGGCAGGGTGAGGGAGACGACCTCGCCGTACTGCGAACCGGCGGCGGTGTCCGGTGCCGGACCGGCCAGCAGCCCGACCCTGGCCTCGAACCGGTCGCCCCGCAGCCAGGTCACGAGCAGCACGAGCCCGCCGACGAGCACGGCGGCCACGAGACCCGCCACGATCGGCCGCCGCAGGACCGACAGTGCCGTGTGGACAGTCGTCGCGGTGCTGGTGGTGGCGCTCGCCGTTGTGGTGGCCGCCGGTTCCGGGGTGGCCGGTTTCGCACCGGTGCCCGGGGACCTGCGGACCGAGGTGCCGTTCGGCGGTCGCTTCTTCGTGGTGGTGGTGGTCTTCACCGTCGTCTCCTTCGGATCGCGGCCCGCAGCAGCTCGTCGTAGGACCTCATGAACTTGTGCGGGTCGTGCCCGCTGCGGATGGCGGCGAGCCCCGCGGCCGCGGCGGTGGCCCTGGCGGCCGGGTCGAACAACAAGGTGCCGAGCGCCTCGGCGGTCGCCCGGGGGTCGCGGCGCGGCACGACGAGCCCGCCGTTCCCCAGCACGGTGCGCACCCCGGACACGTCGGTGGCCACCACAGGGCGGCCGGCCGCCATCGACTCCAGTACCGCGATCGGCATGCCCTCCCAGTCACTGGTGAGGACGGTGACGTCGCTGGCGGCCAGCAGGTCGGGTATGTCGGCGCGGGTGCCGAGGAAGCGGACGCGGTCGGTGAGGGCCAGCCGGGCGCGGTGGTGTGCCAGCTCGGCGCGCAGGCTGCCGTCCCCGGCCAGCAGCAGAACCGCGTCGCCGCGCAGCGCCGCCCAGGCGTCGAGCAGGACGTCGTGCCGCTTCTGCGGTTCCATGCGGGCCACGCACAGCGCCACCGGCACGTCCTGGGGCACGCCGAGTGCCGCGCGGACCGCGGCGCGGTCGGCCGTCGCCTGCTGGGGGAAGACCGCGTTGGGGATCAGCACCGGATCGGGGAGACCGGCGGCCCGCAGCCGGTCGGCCGTCGCGTCGGCGACGGCGACCACGGTCCGCGCGGTGTGCCGGAGTATCCGGGCGGCACCGCGGTAGTCCGCGTCGGCGAGCCCGTGGCACACCGTCACCACCGGCAGCGCGCGGCCCGGCGCGACCGCCAGCCGGGCCACCAGTGTCGCCGAGACGTTGTGCGCCAGCACGACATCCGGGCCGAACCGCCGGACCGCCGACCGCGCCGCCGCGGCCGCACGCAGTACGCCGGTGGCCCTGCGCCGGGCCACCGGGACGGTGTACGTCGGCACACCGCGGGCCCGCAGCGCGTCCGCGCGATGCCCGCCGCCGCTGGCGACCGCCGACTCCCAACCGACGGAACCGCTCGCCATCGCCATGCCCGCGACGAGCGTCTCGGCGCCGCCGCTGCCCATCTCACTGATCACGTGGAGCACCCGCATCGCCGCTCCTCCCTTCTCCACGAGCACGCAGCGCGGCCGCGACCGCGACGGCGATCAGCAGCCACAGCGGCAGGTAGTACTGCTCGGACAGGAAAACCGCCCCGATCGCGACCGCGATCAGGCTCGCCTGCACCGCCACCATCGGCCGGTGGTCCGCTGCCGACCGCAGCACGCGTTCGCTCGCCACCACCGCGATGGCGATCAGCGCGAGGAACAGGCAGAACGCGGGCAGGCCCAGTTCGGCGGCCACCTCGAGGAACATGTTGTGCGCCACGGGTGTCTGCTCGGCGATCTCGGCGTTGTGGGACGCGGCGGCGTACTCGGCTCGGAACCCGCCGGGGCCGACGCCCAGCACCGGGTTCTCCGCGAGCATGCGCGCGGCGGCCTGCCAGCGCAGCTCCCTGGTGTCCACATTGGATCCGGCGATGAAGCTCTTCTCCCGCAACGACCGCGCCAGGTGCGGTCCGGCGAGCAGCAGGGCGGCCCCCGCGGTGACCGCTGCCGTGGCGGCCGCGCGGGCGAGCACCTTCGGTGACAGCGCGCGGCGCAGCACCAGCCAGCCGACCGCCGCCGCGAGGGCCAGCGCCCCACCGCGCGAAAAGGTCGCCGCGGCACCGGCCACCAGCACGGCGGCCGCGACCGTGACCGCGAGGACGTGGCGCGGTGCCGGTTCGGCCGGCAGCACCGCGACCAGCAGCGGCAACGCGGTCACCAGGACGAAGGCGAGGTCGTTCGGGTCGGACAGGGGCCCGGTCGCGCGTGCCGCGCCGGCCACGGCCAGGCTGTGGAGCGCCCCCGCGCCGGCCGCCGTGGCGCCGGCGACCGCGGCGACCAGGAGTGTCCTGACCGGCACCTCCGTCGCCGCGACGTCGATCAGGACCACCGCGACCGCGACGAACGGCAGCCACCGCGCCGTGTACTCGACGGTGAACGGTCCGTCCGCGTGCACGGCGGCGGATGCCAGCACCAGCACCGCGAAGGCGCCGAGGACCGCGTGGGCCGGGTGCGGCCGCGGCGTTTCCCGGCGCCGCAGGCGGACCGCCGCCCACGCGACGATCAGCAACGCGGGCGGCAGTTTCGCGAGCTGGCCGTGCACCGAGGTGAGGTAGCCCTCGACGGGTGCGAGTGCCACGGTCGCGCAGGCGAGCACGCGGAGGAGCCGGGTCTCCCGGCCGATCGTGCCGACCGGCGCAACGACGGCCCGCGGTGTCATCTGCCGCGATCCAGTCCTCGGACGTCCCGATCGCGGCGCAGCGGGCGCACGCGGGTGACGTGCTCGCCGGTGCCGACGACGGTGAAGCTCGCACGCACGGTGGCCAGCATCCAGCCCAGCAGCGCGACCTTCCGCTCGGTCGGCACCGCCATGCCGGGGAAGAACTCCATGCCCGGCGCCTCCGTCGCGCCGAGCACGTCGGTGGGGTGCACCAGGAGCGACGGGGACACGCCAAGTGCCCGGCACAGCCGCAGTGCCGTCGCGAAGTAGCGCCTGGCCAGCCGCGGCGAGATCTGGTGCAGCGCCAACACGTATGCTCCGTGGACCGGGACGCGGAGCAGCGGCATCGTGGTCACCGGCAGCTCGACGAGCTCCGCGCGGGAGCAGGTCCGCCAGCGGTATGCGGTGTTGGGCGCGAAGACCTGGGAGAAGCCGCCGAACAGCTCGTCGCGGCGGGGGTCCCCCGGTGGCGCGGTGCGGTTGTGGAAGGCACGGGCCAGGGGACCGGTCCAGGTGGGCAGCGTGCTCGCGTCGTAGCGGTAGCCGCGCTCGGTGAGCACCTCGACGAGCGCGGACGAGACACTGAAACCGGGGCCGCGGAAGCCGACCGGCGCCGGCGCGCCCGCGGCGACGATCGCCTCCTCGGTCCGCGCCAGCTCGGTCTCCAGCTCGGTGTGGGAGTACCGGTGCAGCCACGGCTCGTGGCGGTAGGAGTGGTTCGCGACCTCGTGGCCCCCGGCGGCGAACGCGGCGACCGCCTTCGCACCGTCCTCGCGTTCGACGTCGGCGCCGACCGCGAACACCGTGCCGGTCACGCCGTGCTCCCCGAACAGCTCCAGCAGCCGGGGCACGGCGGCAGGCAGGAAGCTGGGCATCCGCTCCCACTCCGCGTCACCATGGGTCTTGAGGTACGCCCAGAGGTTGTCCAGGTCGAGCGACACGCTGGCGATCGGCGGGGTGGTCACACGGCCTCCCGCGCGGGCCGGTGTGCCACGACCGGGGCAACGCGTGCGGCCGAGCCGAGCACCAGCACCCCGAGCACGACGAACGCGAGACCGAGCACGACCGACCACTCCCTGCCCGGCGCGATCCGGTCACCCAGCGCGGCGATGCCGACCACCGAGGTGAGCACCATGGTGGCGGCGTCCATCGTCGCCACCGTCGAGGTCGCGGATCCCCTGGCCAGTGCCACGGACATGCACGCCTGGCCGAGCAGCGCCGCCAGCAACATCAGCCAGGTCAGCGGGTTCAGCGGCAGCTGGTGCAGCGGTTCGTCGGCCAGCGACCGGCCGCTGATCGCGACCACCGCGAACGCCGAACCGGCCAGCAGCGCCAGGAACAGGACCGAATCCCGCCGACAGGCCCAGGTCGCGGCCAGGCCGACCAGCAAGGGCGACCCGAGCAGGACCCATCCCAGCCCGGCGGGGATGTCGTGCGCGACCGAGGGCACCGACGCGGTGGCGAGCAGTACGAGCCCGGCGGCCAGCACCCCCAGCATCGCGACCTCGACGGGACGGACCCGCCAGCCAAGCGCCAGCACCCCGAACGCGGTCGCGATGCCGACGGCGCAGGAGGTGCCGGCCTGCACCAGGTACAGCGGCAGTTCCGCGCGGGCGAGGAAGGCGAGCGCGAAACCGCCGACCTGACCGGCGAACCCGAGTTGGTACAGCCGGTCGGTGGCCAACCGGGCGAGCAGCCCGAGCCCGGTCCCGGGCCGGTCAGCGCGCCGGGCCGCGACGCTCTGCGCGACGATTCCCATCCCGTACATCGCGGTCGACACCGCGAGTTCGATGTGTCCGAGCACGCAACAACCCCTTGGGAATACCCGCACCGCCCGACTTTTCGAGCGTTCGTCGCTTCGACGGAGGCGAATCGTACGGTCCGGATCTTCCAAACCCGTCAGAAGGACATAGCGGCTAACCTTCTGACCGTCTGTGGCAACCAAGCGCGAGCAGCACACTCGAAAGTGGAGTGATGATCACCCTTCCGAGATGTAACAAGGAAAGTCGGGTCAAATCGCCCTTGGTGTCGTGCGGACGCCGGACCCGCAACGCCCGGCAGGCACCCCGCAAGGCGGGCCCGGTGCTGTGAAAGGCGCGCTCACGGCACAACCGGTGCCGTGAATGGGCCTTTCAGGGCGCTCAGCGCCCTGAACGCGCCTTTCAGGGCATTGCCACGCCGTCAACGCGCCTTAGCGCCAAAGCCAGGGCGCTACGCGCCCCGGGCCCGCGAAGCGGGCCCTGCCCACGCAACCCTGACGGTGGCGTAAGCCCACCACCAAGGGGCTCCCTGCCATCCCGTCGACCTGGCAGGCAGACCCGCCCAAACCGCAGCCGACATGCTCCTCGCCACCCCGGAGACCTGCCCGTCCGGCGAGGACAAAGACCACCAGACAGTCACCCCGGAGACCTGCCCGTCCGGCGAGGACAACCCCACAAGAAGCCGGCACCGACCGGCAAAGACCCCTACCCCACACGACCGCCCACCACCAACGAGCAGAACCTGGTGGATTGTTCTGAAAGCGCGTCACAGCACCGAACCACCCGCCGACGCCCCGCACCGGACTCACCTCACGCGAACTTCACGGAATCCAGCGCCGATCGTCGACCGGCCACCTGCCCGGTCCTCCAAGCAGTGCGCGAGATCCGCCCGGGTGACGGAGCCGACTTCGATCGGCCGCCGCACGAAGTGTGCCCGCTCGACCGTCCTGCGTCCGTTGGCTTGGCGCGCTGCTGCCGTTCTTCCTAGTCGACTGGACCGGACGGGTGACTGGCTGGCGCTAATTTTGTTGAGCCTCGGACAAAGTTTGCTCCGATTCAGCGAACTTTTGTCGTTGATGTTCGAAAGTCGCTACCTTTTGAATGCTCCGCTCAGTATCGGTCCAGTCAGACATCGACGTCTGAAAGGAAAAGACGCGACATGCTGAGATCCCTGCGCGCTCTCATCCATCTCGGCTCGGCCGCTCTGCTCGTCGCCGCCACAGCGACGCTGTCCCCATCCCCTCCCGCATCCGTCGCCGCACCCGAGGCGGCACCGGAGTTCCAACAGGTCACGCTCGCCAAAGGGGCGGGCGAAATGGGCGAACCGATGTCCATGACCGTGCTCCCCGACCGCTCTGTCCTGCACACCTCCCGCGACGGCACGGTCCGCCGCACCGACGCCGCCGGCAACACCACGGTGTCCGGGAAGCTCACCGTCTACTCCCACGACGAGGAAGGCCTGCAGGGCATCGCGGCCGACCCGAACTTCGCCACCAACCGACACGTGTACCTGTACTACGCGCCGCCACTGTCCACACCGGCCGGTGACGCGCCGTCAGACGGGACCGACTTCGCCGCCTGGAACGGCGTGAACCGCCTGTCCCGGTTCGTGCTCAACACCAACGGCACGCTCAACCTGTCCAGCGAGAAGCCGGTCCTGGACGTGCCGGCCAGCCGCGGTATCTGCTGCCACGTCGGCGGGGACATCGACTTCGACGCCGCGGGCAACCTCTACCTGAGCACCGGCGACGACACCAACCCGTTCGCCTCCGACGGGTTCAGCCCACTCGACGAACGCACCAACCGCAACCCGGCCTTCGACGCCCAGCGCTCCAGCGGCAGCACCAACGACCTGCGCGGGAAACTACTGCGGATCAAGGTGAACGCCGACGGGGGCTACTCGATCCCGGCGGGCAACATGTTCGCACCCGGCACGCAGAACACCCGGCCGGAGATCTACGCGATGGGCTTCCGCAACCCGTTCCGCTTCAACGTCGACAAGGCCACCGGCGTGGTCTACCTCGGCGACTACGGGCCGGACGCGGGCTCGGCCAGCGGCACACGCGGGCCGGCCGGGCAGGTCGAGTTCAACCGGATCACCGGGCCCGGCTTCTACGGCTGGCCCTACTGCACCGGCTCGAACACCACGAACGAGACCTACAACGACCACAACTTCGCCACCGGGGCCTCCGGCGGCAAGTTCGACTGCGCGAGCGGGCCGACCAACAACTCGCCGCACAACACCGGACAGCAGAAGCTGCCCGGTGCCAAACCGGCGTGGCTGAAGTACGACGGGTGCTCGCTGGCGGCGTTCGGTTGCGGCAGCGAGTCGCCCATGGGCGGCCCGGTCTACCGGTACGACCCCAACCTGAACTCCGCGGTCAAGTTCCCGCAGTCCTACGACGGGCACTTCTTCGCGACGGAGTTCGGCAGGCGCTGGATCAAGGACGTCGCGGTGAACGCGGACGGCTCGGCCGGTGCCATCAACCCGTTCCCGTGGACCGGCACCCAGGTGATGGACGCCGCCTTCGGCCCGGACGGCGCGCTGTACGTGCTGGACTACGGCACGGGCTGGTTCGCCGGCGACGAGAACTCGGCGCTGTACCGGATCGAGCACGTCGCGGACGGCTTCGCGCCGGTCGCGAAGGCGGCGGCGGACAAGACGAGTGGCACCGCGCCGCTGACGGTCGGCTTCTCGTCGGCAGGCTCGTCGGACCCGGACGGCGACGCCATCACGTTCTCGTGGACCTTCGGTGACGGCGGCACGTCCACGGCCGCCAACCCGTCGCACACCTACTCGGCCAACGGTTCCTACACCGCGACGCTGACGGTGCGCGACAGCACGGGCAAGACCGCGACGGCGAGCGTGCAGATCACGGTCGGCAACACGGCGCCGAAGGTGACGGTGAACCTGCCGCAGGACGGGCAGCTGTTCAGCTTCGGCGACGCGGTCCCGTTCCGGATCAGCGTCACCGACCCGGAGGACGGCGCGATCGACTGTGCCCGGGTCAAGATCAGCTACATCCTCGGGCACGACTCGCACGGCCACAAGCTCACCGAGGCGACCGGCTGTTCCGGTGTCATCCAGACACCCACGGACGGCGAGCACGACCCGAACGCCAACATCTACGGGGTCTGGGACGCCGAGTACACCGACAACGGCGGCATCACCACCCACACCCAGCACGTGACGCAACCCAGGACCAGGCAGGCCGAGCACTACGGCTCGTCGAACGGCGTCCAGGTCGTCGACCACGGCCCGGCGCACGGCGGGAAGACCGTCGGCCACATCGAGAACGGTGACTGGATCGCGTTCCAGCCCTACGTGCTGTCCAACGCGACGTCGTTCTCGGCCCGCGTGTCCTCCGGTGGTGCGGGCGGCACGATCGAGGTGCGGGCGGGCTCCGCGACCGGCACACTGCTCGGCTCGGTCCCGGTGCCGGTGACCGGCGGCTGGGAGACGTTCACCGACGTCACCACCACGCTGTCCGGCCAGCCGTCCGGCACGACCACGCTGTACCTGGTGTTCTCCGGCGGCGCGGGTTCGCTGTTCGACGTGGACGAGTTCACCTTCGCCACCGGTGCCCGCGCAGGCCAGATCACGGGCCTCGGCGGCAAGTGCGTCGACGTCAGCGGTGCCGCCACCGCGGACGGCACCAAGATCCAGCTCTGGACGTGCAACAGCACGGCGGCCCAGCGCTGGACCGTCTCCGGCGACGACACCCTGCGCGCGCTGGGCAAGTGCCTCGACGCCAAGGGCAGCGGCACGGCCAACGGCACCGTCGTGCAGCTGTGGACCTGCAACGGCACCGGCGCACAGCTCTGGGTGCCCCAACCCGGCGGAACGATCAGGAACCCGCAGTCCGGCCGCTGTCTCGACGCCTCGGGCAACAGCAGCGCGGACGGCACCCAACTGCACATCTGGGACTGCCACACCGGAGCCAACCAGAAATGGACCCTGCCATGACCAGAATCCCCAGAACTCCGACAAGATCCCGACTGCGTACCGCCTTCCTGGCGCTGGCCATGTCGGTGGTGGTGATGCTGGCGCTGGCGCCGGGGTGGTCCCCGGCGGCTGATCCGGCCTACAAGGTCCTGGTCTTCTCCAAGACCGCCGGCTTCCGGCACTCCTCCATCCCCAACGGCATCCAGGCGATCCGTGATCTCGGCGCGGCCAACAACTTCACCGTCGACGCCACCGAGGACGCCGCCGCCTTCAGCGGAACGAACCTCGCCCAGTACCGCGCGGTGGTCTTCCTGCTGACCACCGGTGACGTCCTGAACGACGGGCAGCAGACCGCGTTCGAGTCGTACGTGCGGTCCGGCGGCGGTTACGTCGGCGTGCACTCGGCGTCCGACACGGAATACCAGTGGCCGTTCTACGGCGGTGTGGTCGGCGCCTACTTCCACTCGCACCCCGCGATCCAGCAGGCGACGCTGCGGGTCGAGGACCGTGCGCACGCGTCCACGTCCCACCTCGGCGACGACTGGGTGCGCACCGACGAGTGGTACAACTTCCAGGCCAATCCGCGGGGCGACGCGCACGTGCTCGCGCGGCTGGACGAAGGCACCTACTCGGGCGGCAACATGGGTGACCACCCGATCGCCTGGTGCAAGACCTACCAGGGCGGCCGTTCCTGGTACACCGCGGGCGGGCACACCGAGCAGAGCTACACCGAGCCCTCGTTCCGCAGCCACCTGCTCGGCGGGATCCGTTACGCGGCGGGCATGACCGACGCGGACTGCCGCCCGGAGACCGGCTACACGCCGCTGTTCGACGGTGCCAACACCAACGGGTGGAGCCAGGCCGGCCCCGGCGGGTTCACGCTCGCGAACGGCACGCTCACCTCGTTCGGCGGGCTCGGCATGCTGTGGTACTCGGCGAAGGAGTTCCGTTCGTACTCGCTGAAGATGGACTGGCGACTCGCGGGCGACGACAACTCCGGCGTGTTCATCGGGTTCCCGGCGAGCAGCGACCCGTGGTCGGCGGTGAACAACGGCTACGAGATCCAGATCGACGCCACCGACGCCGCCGACCGCACCACCGGCGCGGTGTACGGGTTCAAGTCGGCCGACATCGCGGCCAGGGACGCGGCGCTCAACCCGCCGGGGGAGTGGAACACGTTCGAACTGCTCGTCGAGGGCGAACGGGTGCAGGTGTTCCTCAACGGTGTGAAGGTCAACGACTTCACGAACACCGACCCGAACCGGAGCCTGGTGCAGGGCCACGTCGGCCTCCAGAACCACGGCAACGGCGACGACGCCTCGTTCCGCGACATCCGGGTCAAGGAACTGGGTGGTGGTGATGGCACACGCACCGGTGAGATCAGGGGTCTCGGCGGCAAGTGCGTGGACATCAGCGGGTCCAACACCGCGGACGGCACGAAGGTCCAGCTCTGGACGTGCAACGGGACCGGCGCGCAGCGGTGGACCCTGCCGGGGGACAACACGCTCCGCGCGCTGGGCAAGTGCCTCGACGTCAAGGGCAGCGGCACGGCCAACGGCACGATCGTGCAGTTGTGGACCTGCAACGGCACCGGTGCCCAGCAGTGGGCGGCGCAGGCCGACGGCACGCTGCGCAACCCGCAGTCCGGTCGCTGCCTGGACGCCTCGGGCAACAGCAGCGCGGACGGCACGCAACTGCACATCTGGGACTGCCACACCGGAGCGAACCAGAAGTGGACCCTGCCGTGACCGGACGGTGACGACGCGCCCGCCACGCGCAGGCGTGGCGGGCGCCCCCTGCGAGATCCCCGTATGTCCACTCCGGACGGAGTGGTCGAGCCGGACCATGCCGTCCTGACGGTCCCCAAGGAGAAATCCCATGCGATCGCCGGTTCACCGCCGAACCAGACCGCCGCGCCGCCACAGGCTGTTCGTCGCCGCCACCGCGTTGTTCGTCGCCGTGGCAGGCCTGCTCGTCGCGCCAGCACAGGCCGCGGCGGTTCCACCGCAGCAACCCGGTGTGACACTGCGGGTCTTCGACCTGCAGACGTCGCTGAGCAGACTGTGCAACCTCAAGCCGGGGCAGACGCCGAACGTCGACAAGCTGATGCCCACGATCAACTGGACCGCCACGACCGACTTCGGCGTCGGTGACCACTTCGTCTCCGAGGTCACCGGCAACATCGACGTCGCGACGGCGGGCACCTACAACTTCCGCCTCACCAGTGACGACGGGTCCCGGCTGTGGCTCGACGACCGGGTCGTGATCGACCACGACGGGCTGCACGGGCCGACCGCCAAGGACGGCTCGGTCCAGCTCACCACGGGCTACCACGCCCTGCGCATCGAGCACTTCGACAACACGGTGGACCAGCAGATCACGCTGCAGTGGCAGCCGCCGGGCGCTTCGGGCTTCGTCGTGGTGCCGAACTCGGTGCTGAGCACGGACGCGGACGTCGTGCGGGTGACCGCGCCGGGCCGCAAGGAGTGCGAGGGCGGCGCCGACTCACCGGGCGACGGCCTGCCACTCACGGCCGTGCACCCGAACTACACGCTGACCAGCCTGCGCCCGGCCGGGTTCCAGCCGCAGGTGACCGGCATGGACTGGCTGCCGGACGGCCGCCTCGCGATCGCGACCTGGGGAGGCTCGAACAACCAGTTCGGCGAGGTGTACCTGATGAGTGGCGTCACCGGCAACACCAGCCCCGCCCAGGTGCAGGCGAAGAAGATCGCGAGCAACCTCCGCGAGCCGATGGGGATCAAGTACGTCGACGGCAAGCTGTACGTGTCGGAGAAGCACCGGCTCGTCGAGCTGAACGACACCAACGGCGACGAGGTCACCGACAACTACCGCGCGGTGGCGACGTGGCCGTTCGGCGGGAACTTCCACGAGTTCGCGTTCGGCCTGCTGTACCAGGACGGGTTCTTCTACCTGAACCTGTCGGTCGCCATCAACTACGGTGGCGCCACGACGGATCCGCAGCCCGCGCCGAACCGGGGCACCACGATCAAGGTGAACAGGGCGACCGGTGCGGTGTCCTATGTGGCCGGTGGCCTGCGGACGCCGCACGGTATCGGCTGGGGACCGGAGGGTGGCATCTTCGTCACGGACAACCAGGGTGGCTGGCTGCCGTCGTCGAAGCTGGTGCACGTCAAACAGGACCGGTTCTTCAACCACTACATGAACCCCGACGGCCCGTTCGACGGGCGGCCGGTGACGCAGCCGGTCCTGTGGTTGCCGCAGAACGAGATCGCGAACTCGCCGAGCAACCCCGTCCAGCTCACGTCGGGTCCGTTCGCCGGGCAGCTGGTGTTCGGCGACGTCACCTACGGCGGGCTGCAGCGCGGCTTCCTGGAGAAGGTGAACGGCGAGTACCAGGGCGCCGTGTTCCGCATGACGCAGGGACTGGAGTCCGGGGTGAACCGCATCAGCCTCGGTCCCGACGGCGCCATCTACACCGGCGGGATCCACGGCGGCGGCAACTGGGGCCAGGAGGGCAAGCTCGCCTACGGCCTGCAGAAGCTCGCCCCGACCGGCACGGGCGCGTTCGACATCGTGGCCATGCGGGCGGTCGAGGGTGGTTTCGAGCTGGAGTACACCCAGCCGCTGTCGGCGGGCACGGCGCAGAACCTGGCGGCCAAGTACAAGGCAACGCAGTGGCGGTACGTGCCGACCGCGGCCTACGGCGGCCCGAAGGTCGACGAGCAGACGCTGACCGTGGCGTCGGCGACCCTGTCCACCGACCGGAAGAAGGTCCGGCTCGCGGTCCCCGGTCTGCAGCCGGGCCGCGTGGTGCACCTCCGGTCACCGCGCCCGTTCTCGTCCGAGTCCGGGCAGTCGCTGTGGAGCACCGAGGCCTGGTACACGCTCAACGCGATGGTCGGGGCAGGCGGCAGCCGGACCGGCCCGGTGGTCAGCGCGGCGACGAACAAGTGCCTGGACATCAGCGGGAGCGCCACGGCAGACGGGACGAAGATCCAGATCTGGACGTGCAACAGCACCGCCGCGCAGCAGTGGACCATCGGCGGCGACGGGACGTTCCGCGCACTGGGCAAGTGCCTGGACGTGAAGACCAGCGGCACCGCCAACGGCACCCTCGTGCAGCTGTGGACCTGTAACGGCAGCGATGCCCAGGTCTGGTCGGTGCAGGCCAACGGGTCGCTGGTGAACCCGCAGTCGGGCCGGTGCCTCGACGTGTCTGGCAACGGCACGGCGGACGGTACCCAGATCCACATCTGGGACTGCAACGGCGCGGCCAACCAACGCTGGGCCCTCCCGGCCTGACAGATGTCGTGGCCACCGGTCTCGCTCCCAGCGGCCGGTGGCCACGACGGCACCGCACCTGCCCCGAACGACGCTTTCGGGGCATGGCCGGGCTTTTCTCGCGAGCACCGAACCGCCGTCACCTCAGCCAGGAGGCGTCGCGGCACAGCGGAAGCCGGTGTTGCCGGAGGAGCTGTCCGGTGTGTTGGCGGTGCGGGCGGCGACGCGGTAGCGGTTGCAGTAGCTGTGGTGGCAGAGGTGGCTGCCGCCGCGGATGACTCGGGTGTCGCCGGCCGGCGGGCCCTGCGGGTCGATGCGGGTGTCGTCGCGGTCCTCGGTGTGCCAGGTCGACGACCAGCGGTCGGCGCACCACTCCCACACGTTGCCTGCGGCCTCGTACAGGCCGTTTCCGTTGGGCGGGAAGGACTTCACCGGTGCGGTGCCGATGTGCCGGTCCTCCCCGGTGTTGTCGGTGGGGAACGTTCCCTGCCAGATGTTGCACCGCCACCGGCCCCTGGGCGCCAGCTCGTCACCCCACGGGTAGCGGGCCTGGTCCAGACCGCCGCGGGCGGCGAGTTCCCACTCGGCCTCGGTGGGCAGCCGCTTGCCCGCCCACGCGGCGTACGCGGCGGCGTCGTGCCACGACACGTGCGCCACCGGATGCCGTTGGCGTCCCTCCACTGTGGACCCAGGGCCGTCCGGGTGGCGCCAGTCGGCGCCGTCGACGGCGAGCCACCACGGCGCGCCGGGCACCGAAGCGTCCCGCACATGCCGTCGCTGCGCCGCTCCGACGAACAGGTGGAAGACGAAAGACCAGCCGAACCGCTCCGCCTCGGTGACGTAGCCGGTGGCCTTCACGAACGTCGCGAACTGGCGGACGGTCACGGCCGTCTCGTCGATCAGGTACGGCGACACGGTCACTGTGCGCACCGGGCCTTCGCCGTCCCCGGGGTTGGCGTCCTCGTCGGCGCCGCCCATCCGGAACGGACCGCCCGCGATCCGCACCATCCCCCGGGTGTCCGCCGACGGCGACCGCACCGGCGGCTCGACGGGCATGGGCGCACCGGTGGTCTGCCGGTCAGGTCCGCAACACGCGGGCATCGTTCACCCCACCGTCGCCCGGCCCCCGGCGCGGGCCTCCGCGGCGGGGCGTTGCTCGGCGATCTCGGCCTCGAAACGTGCCGCCTGCCCGGCGAGGTGCTCGACGACCTCAGGGTGGCCGTGGCTGAGGTCGTAGCTCTCCGCCGGATCCAGTTCGAGGTTGAACAGCTGGGGGAGTTCCTTGCCCTGCGCCCGGTTCAGGTCACGCGGGTGCCGGTCAAGGTGGAGCTTCCACGGGCCCTCCCGGACCGCGTTGAGCGTCCACCAGTGGAAGAAGTAGAGCGTTCGCGGCGTCGGCGCCTGCCCGCCGGTGAGGACGGCCGAGATGTCCACACCGTCGACCGGCCGGTCCCTCGGCACCGCGCCGCCGCCCAGCGCGGCCAGTGTCGGCAGCAGGTCGAACAGGCACGCGGGCTCGTCGGACACCGAGCCCGCCGGGATCCGCCCCGGCCATCGCGCGACGAACGGGACCCGGATGCCGCCCTCGTAGGTGTGCAGCTTGGTGCCACGCAGCCCCCCGGTGCTGCCCTCGAACCACGGCCCGTTGTCGCTGGTCACCATGACGACGGTGTCGTCGGCCAGTCCGAGGTCGCCGAGGGTGTCGAGAAGGCGGCCGACGTGATGGTCCAGGCTCTCGACGACGTCGCCGTACCGGCCGCCTGCCGACCGGCCGCGGAACTCGTCCTCGACGTGCAGCGGGATGTGCGGCATCGTGTGCGCGAGGTAGACGAGGAACGGCACGTCCGCGTTGCGCGTGACGAAGTCGATGGCGTGGTCGGTGTAGGTGCTGGTCAGCGTCGCCTGGTCGACGTCGGCGGAGGAGATCCGGTCCCCTTCGAACATCTCGACCGGATGCATGTCGTTGCTGTAGAGCAGCCCGGCGTACTCGTCGAAGCCGTGCCGGGTCGGGTAGTGCTCCGGCCGGCACCCGAGATGCCACTTGCCGAACATCGCCGTGCGGTAACCGGCGTCGTGCAGCATCCGCGGCAGCGTGTACTCCCAGGACGACAACCCGGTCCCGTGCTCGGGGGACAGCACCTTCGGCAGCCCGACCCGTTGCGGATACCGGCCGGTCATCAACGCGGCGCGCGACGGGGTGCACACCGACGAGGTCGCGTACATGTGCCGCAGGGTGACCCCGTCGTCGGCGATGGAGTCGATGCGCGGGGTGCGCAGGATCGTGTTCCCCATACAACTGAGGTCGCCGTAGCCGAGGTCGTCCATCACCACCAGGACGATGTTCGGCTTGGTGTGCCGGTCACTCATGGTGCTCCCGGAGCAGGTGGCCGTCGTGCGTGGCGACGAAGTCCAGGAACGCGTCGCGCTCGGCTGGCCCGCTCGGCAGCAGGGGTGGCGCCACGTGGGGCGGGCACAGGTTCCGCAGTGCCAGGACCGCCTTGACCCCCGCCGTTCCCCGGCGGATGGCGTGGAGCCCGGTGAGCTCGGTGTGCATCGTCTGGAGTCGCCGCACCTCGTCGTGGTCGCCGCCTTCGTGCGCGGCGACCAACCGGAGCGACAGGGCGGGGGCGATGTTGGCGACGCCGGGGACGATGCCCTCGGCGCCGAGGCCGAGGGCGGCGTCGAGCTGGGTCTCCGCGCCCTGGGCGACGGCGAAGCCGGGCCTGCTCAGCTCGACGAGGTCGGCGAGGAACCCGAGGTCACCGGAGCTGTCCTTGATCCCGACGAGGTGGTCGAGGTCGCGGAGGGCGCCGACCAGGTCGCGGGTCAGCGGGTTGCTGTAGCGCGGTGCGTTGTACGCGATCACCGGCAGCCCGGCCGTGGCGAGGGCCGCGTAGTGGGCGAGGATCTCGTCCTCGCGGTGGTGGAAGTAGATCGGCGGGCTCATGACCAGCGCGTCGGCGCCGGCGTTCGCCGCGATCGAGGCCCGTTCGAGCGCCTCGCGGGTGCCCGCCGCCGTGATGTTCACCGTGACCACGCCGCCGCCGGTCAGCGACCGCCACCGCGCGATCACCCCGTCGACGAACGGCCCGATCACCGACGTCGGCAGCAGCGGACCCTCGCCGTTGCTGCCCAGCAGCATCAGTTTCTCCACCCCGGCAGCCGCCAGCGCCGCGAGCAGCCCCGAAGCGTGCTCCGCGGCCGGGCGGCCGGTCTCGTCCATCGGGGTGACGAGCGGAACGGTCACCCCGCCGAGTAGTGCGGACCCGTCGATCATGACTCAGTATCCCCGGATCTCGGGCCAGGCCAGCTCGAACCCGTCGGCGACGAGCTCGCTCTGGAACGTCTCGAGCAGACGGGAGTCGGCTCGGACCTGCTCCGGTGTAAGCGAGTTCGTGAGACAGTGCGCCGCCAGGGCACCCGCGGCTTCGCCGATGTTCCACTCGACCGGGTGAAGCCGGTAGCAGCCGTTGGTGATGTGGGTCGTGCCGATGTTCTTGCCCGCCGCGAGGACGTTGCGCATCCGCACCGGCAGCAGCGCGCCCAGGGGGATCTGGAACGGGCTGCTGGGCACGTCGAGGTAGTTGTCGCCGCCCGTGGAGGGGTGCAGGTCGATCCGGTACATCCCCACGCCCACCGAATCCGGATACGCCACCGCGCCCGCGTCGCCGCGCACCGTCACCGACAGGTCCTGCTCGACGATCGTGGTGTGCGCGCGGATCCGGCGGGACTCGCGGATGTAGGGCGCCATGGCCAGGCCGTCGTCGGTGCCCATCACGTCGGGCCGCAGGCGCAGCCCCGGCCAGCCGGTGCCGCCGTCGGGCCGCGGCGCCTCGGTCTGCAGCCAGTAGAGCATGCTCAGCGAGAGCTGCCGGGCGCCCTCCAGGTGCTTGACGCGCTCGTCGTCGGTGACCCCGATCAGCGGGCCAGGGAGGTAGTCGATCATCGGCCAGTTGACGACGGTGACGTCGCTGGCAGCGAAGCCAGGCGCGTACTGCTCCCGCGCGAAGATTCGACGGAACAGCCACAGGTCGAGGTCGCCACCGTCCTTGCTCTGGTCGGCGACGATCGGGCCTGCCTCCGGGTGCGGCACGAACGTCCTCGGTGTCGCGGCCAGCGTCCTCGGGTGCGGCGCGGTGAGGCTGAGCATGCGGTCGGGCCAGTAGCCGGGCTGGTACTCCCGCCAGAAGCCGTACGTGTCCGGGCGGTCGATGGTGAAGTCCGCGCCGTCGTGGTGCTCCACCGCGAACACCCACGAGAACGCCTGCTGGTTGAGCGGCGCCGCCTCGCTCGGCGCGCTCGGCTCGCCGGTCTCGGCCCGCGACTCGAAGCCGATGACGTGCTCGATGCCCGCCAGTGGCAGCAGGTCACCGAGTTCGGTGGCGTCGAGGACGTAGGGCGCCTCGATGGTCGACTCCTCACCGGAGCGGGACGCGACCGTCACGGCCGTGATCCGGTCGCCGTCGACGTGTGCGGCGACGGCACGGTGACCGGTCAGGACCCGCAGTTTCCCGGCCGAGCGGTACGGCGCCAGCATTCCCTCCAGCACCGCGACCGCGACCCTCGGTTCGTGGCAGAGGCGGCTCACCCGGCCCAGCCCCGGGTTCAGGTCCGGTTGCCCTCGCGCGGGCCCCGTCAGCGGGTACCACGTGCGGTAGTAGTCCCGCACGCCCTCCCGGAACGCCCGGTAGCCGCGTGTGCAGCCGAACTGCTCGATCCACTTGTGCTCGTCCGGCGGGACGGCCTGGCTGGTGAGCTGGCCACCGAGCCAGTCGTACTCCTCGGTCACGATCACCGACCGGCCACGACGCAACGCCGCGAGCGCCGCGGCGACACCGCCGACACCGCCCCCGACGATCAGAACGTCCGTGCTGGTCCCATGTTCATCCGTCACGTCGTGCTGCTTTCCTCGCTGGTGGGGTCGAGCGCCAGCCAGACCGCGCCGTCCGGCTGGATCTCGCCATCGACATCGCTGTTGTCACTGGACAGGAGGACGCGGCCGCGAAGCGGGTTCGGCACCGGTGCCGAACCGAAGTTGACGACGCAGCCGAAGCCGGGCGCGCGGGTGAACACCAGAACGTCGTCGCGTGGCGCGTCGCACCAGCGCACCTCGCTCGTGCCACCCAGCGCCGGGTGGGAGCGCCGGAGTGCCAACGCGGTCCGGTACAGCTCCAGGAACGACGAGTCGTCGCCGTCCTGGACCGACACCGCACGGGTTCCCCAGTCCGCGGGCTGAGGCAGCCACGCCCCGTTGTCACCGAACCCGAACGAGCTGCCGTCCTCGGTCCACGGCAACGGAACCCGGGCGCCGTCCCGGCCGGGGCGCCTGCCCTCGGACCGGAACCAGATGGGGTCCTGCCGTGCGTGCTCCGGCACGTCCGCGTCGGTCAGCCCGAGTTCGTCGCCCTGGTAGAGGTACACACTGCCGGGCAGTGCGAGCGTCAGCAGTGCCGCGGCCCGTGCCCGGCGGCGGCCGAGCTGTTCGTCGACCGGGCCAAGATCCGGCCCGGACACACCGGCGCGGCGACTGGTGTCGGCACGGCCGTACCGGGTGGCGACCCGTTCGACGTCGTGGTTGGACAGGCCCCAGGTGGTGGGGGCCCCGACCGACGACGTCGCCGCGATCGAGGCGTCGATGGCGCGGCGCATGTCCGCCGCGGCCCACGCCGACTTCAGGTAGTGGAGGTTCAACGTGGTGTGCAGCTCGTCGGGCCGGACGTACCGGGACAGCCGGTCCGCGTCGTCGAGCCACGCCTCCGCCGCGAACATGCGCGGCGGATCGTAGGAGTCGGCCAGCTTCCGCCAGCGGCGGTAGATGTCGTGGACCTCGTCGCGGTCCCGGTGCGGGTGGTCCGGGCGGGTCAGGTCGGCGAGAAAAGCGCCGTCGGGATACCCGAGGTCCGGTAGCCCCGGCGCCTTGACCAGCGCGGTGGCCACGTCGATCCGGAACCCGTCGACACCGAGGTCGAACCAGAACCGCAGGATGTCCTCGAACTCCGACCGCACCTCCTCGCTGTCCCAGTCGAGGTCGGGCTGCGAGGAGTCGAACAGGTGCAGGTACCACTCACCGTCATCGACCCGTGTCCAGGCGGGACCGCCGAACACGCTCAGCCAGTCGTTGGGCGGACGCTGTCCGTCGTCCCGGCCGGCGCGGAAGTGATACCGGCTCCGCGCCGCGGAGCCGGGCGCCGAGCGCAGCGCCTCGGCGAACCACGGGTGGTCCGACGAGGTGTGGTTGGGGACGATGTCGAGAACGACCCGGATCCCGGCGCCGTGACATTCCTCGATCAGCTCCCGGCCCTGCGCCACGGACCCGTACCGGGGATGGATGGCGCGGTAGTCGGAGACGTCGTAGCCCCCGTCGCGCAGTGGTGAGCGGAACCACGGCGTGATCCAGATGGCGTCGACGCCGAGGCTCGACAGGTAACCGATCCTGCCGCGCAGCCCGGCGATGTCGCCGATGCCGTCGCCGTTGCCGTCGGCGAACGACTGGATGTAGAGCTGATAGATCACCGCGTCTCGCCACCACGGTGCCGAGGTCACATCATCACCCATGCTCGAAGGTTCCATCTCCTGGTTCGGTGGTGACCGGGGCGCGAAGGCCCGGCGGCTTCCGCGCCCCGGTCAGGGCTATGCGATCGAGTTGCCCAGGGGCACGCGGCGCCACGACTTGCCGTCGGACATGGCCAGGCAAGGTTTGCCGTCATGACCGTCGTCCACGCTGATGAGCGTGCCACGCGCGTCTGCGGCAGGGGGCAGTTTCCCGGCCTTGTACGGACGCAGGCTGGTGCTGTGGGCGAACACCGTCCGGATGCTCGCGTCCGCGCTGCCGATGTCCCGGGCGTTGTCCACAGGCGGGACGAGACCCGCCACGCTGGCCTGGAACGCGACCACCTCGTTCGTGGAGTTCGTGGCACACAGGAGGTTGGTGGCCGCCGAACCGGACGCGTTCACCGCGACCACCTCGACGCCGCCCTTGACGCCGGGTCCCGACCCGTCCGGCAGCGCGCTCTGGACGAGGTAGCCGCCGTAGGTGTTGCCCGCCGCGACACCCTCCGTTGCCGTGCTGAGGACGCGCACCGCGGCGTCCTTCGCCGCGGCCAGTTCGACCCTCGTGAACCGGCCCGGCTCGGACTCGACGAACGAGTCGGCGCCGATCGCCCCCGCGGCCACCACAGCGTCCTGTGTGGACACGTTGCCGACCACGTTGGACCCGCCCAGCGTGCCGGTGACCCGGACCGGCAGCCCGTCCGGCCTCGGATTGGCCGAGAAGACGTTGCCGATGATCGCGAACCGGGTGGCGTCGGCGTGCACGATGACGGCGCCGTGGACCGTCGACTTGCTCAGGTTCCAGTTGTCGAACGAGTTGTCCGTGATGCCGACCTTGTCGGCGGACTGCTCGAACCCGATCGCGGAGCCGCGGATCCAGTTGAACGAGTTGGCCGAGATCGTGACGTTCCTCGCGGACACCCCGCTGGCGAAGAGGATCGCGTAGCGGGGCGGCTCCCACGCCCCCGGCGTGGTGTCGAACCCGCCGATCACGTTACCGGTGACGGTGAGGTTGTGGCCGCCGGAGTCGATCTGGATGATCGCGTTCCCGGTGCCGTTCTCGACCACGTTGCCGCTGATGGTCGAGTTGGTGAGGCTGCCCTTGAACAGCCTGCGGCCGATGTCGAGCAGGTTGTTGCTGATCACCGCGCCGCGGAAGTCGGCGTCGGGGGCGGCGTTGAACACGATGGCGTCGAAGTTCGAGTGGAAGTGGTTGTCGGTGATGAGCCACTTGCGCAGGCCGTAGGGCGGGAGGTGGACGGAGCCGCTTCCCCCCGCCGTCCCTTCCGTGGGCCAGGAGATGTCGACGCCCGTCGTGCAGACGGCGACCTTGTTCTTCGTGAACAGGAAGCCGCGGCCGACACTCACGACCGCGCGGTTGAAGCGCAGGAACGAGCACTCGACGATCGTGATGTCGGTGTCGTCGGTGTTCGCGGACCTTTCGACGTGGATGCCGACGTTGCTCGACGTCTTCTGCGGGGCGTCGAACGCCATGCCGTGGATTCCGCCGAGTGACGCCTCCCACCGGATGCCGACACCGTCGTGGTGGAAGCGGATCTTCGACGGCTCCTCACCGAACATGCCGTATCCGCGCATCACGAACCGGTTCAGGTTCGAGTCGGGGAACTCGTACTCGTTGTCCGGGACCACGAGGGTCGACGTGACCTTGTACTGCCCTGGCGGGAACACCACGATCTTGTTCAGCTGCGGACCGGCCGCGTCGATCGCGGCCTGGATGGCGGCGGTGTCGTCGGCTTCTCCGTCACCGACCGCGCCGAACTGCTGGGGCGTGAGGACGGGGGAGCCATCGGCGTTGACCAGGCTCGGTGGTGCCGACTCGGCCTGCGCCGAGCCGCCGAGTGCGAGCCCGCCGACACCTGCGACACCCGCACCCGCGGCGGTGCGGATCATCGCGCGTCTGTTGATTCGATCGGACATGTGTCCTTCTCCTTACGGTGGTCTGTCTGCGGACGAGGACGTGCCGTGGAGTCAGCCGCTCACGTCGAGGTCGACGGCGGCAGCGAGAAGTTCCTTGGTGTAGTCGTGTTGTGGGTCCGTGAACAGCGTCTGCACGTCGGCGCTCTCGACCAGCTCGCCGCGGCGCATGACCGCGACGCGGTCGGCGACCTGGCGCACGACGCCGAGGTCGTGGGTGATGAAGAGCATCGAGAGCGAGCGCGCCTCGCGCACGCTCACCAGCAGCTGCAGCACCTGTGCCTGGACCGAGACGTCGAGCGCCGACACCGCCTCGTCGCAGATGAGCAACCGAGGACGCAGCGCCAGCGCGCGGGCGATGCTCACCCGCTGGCACTGCCCACCGGACAACGCCGTCGGGCGTTTCCCCGCGACGTCGGGATCGAGCCCGACCTGGGCCAGCAGGTCGACCACGGCCGCCCGGCGCCGCCGAGGATCACGGCGCACGCCCTCCGGCGCCGCTTCGGGGTGTGCCTGCCACGCCTCGCTGATGGAGGCCTCGGCCGACATCCGCGGGTTCAGCGCGGAGCGGGGATCCTGGAAGATCATCGCGATGTTCCTCCGCGCCCACCGGTCACGCCGGCTCGTCAGCGACGTGCCGTCGAACTCGATGGCACCGCCGGAGGCCGCCACGAGCCCCACGACCGCGCGGGCGATCGTGGACTTCCCCGACCCCGACTCACCGACCAGCGCGACGGTTTCGTCCGGTGCGACGTCGAGGCTCGCGCCGCGTACGGCGGCGATGGGGGACCGTCGACCGAATCCGCTGGTGCGGGGCCCTGGATAGGTCACGGTGAGATCGGTGATCCGCAGCCCGGTGGCGGTCGTCATCGCGGTTCCTCCGCGACTGTGCCCGATATTTGCTCCGCGAAATGGCAGGCGCTGAAGCGCCCAGGCTCGACCTCCCGCAACGGCGGCACCTCCGTTCTGCACCGGTCCTCCGCGCGCGGACAGCGCGGGTTGAACGGGCAGCCCGCCGGCCGGTCGAACGGGTTGGCGGGGCTGCCAGGCAGCGGGTCGGCGATCGCCGACCTGACCCGCACCGAGGGCACACTGCGCACCAGTGCGTCGGTGTAGGGGTGGAGTGGCCGGTTGAGCACCGCCTTCGCCCCGCCGCGCTCGCAGACCCGGCCCGCGTACATGACGACGAGGTCGTCGGCGACGTGCGACATCACCCGCAGGTCGTGGCTGACCAGCAGCATGGACAGGTTGTCCTCGTCGCGGAGGCGGCCGAGCAGGGCGAGGATCCTGGCCTGCACGGTGACGTCCAGCGCGGTCGTCGGTTCGTCGGCGAGGACGAACCTCGGCCCGCCGGCCAGCGCCAGGGCGATCATCGCGCGTTGCCGCATCCCGCCGGAGAACTCGTGCGGGTAGGCGCCGACGCGTCCGGCCGCGTCCGGGATTCCGACGTGGTCGAGCAGGTCCGCGGCCCGCTCCCGCGCCTGGCTCCTGGACAGACCCCGGCCCCGCAGGATCTCGCCGACCTGGTCACCGATGGTCATGGTCGGGTTGAGCGCGGTGGACGGGTCCTGGAACACGACCGAGATCTCCGCACCGCGGACCTGCCGGAGCCGTGCCCGGCCGGCGGTGAGCAGGTTCTCCTCACCCAGTAGTACCTGCCCGCTCGCCACCCCGGTGTCGGGGATCAGGCCCACCAGCGCCATCGCCGTGAGCGACTTCCCGCTGCCGGACTCACCGATCAGGCCGGTCGTGCGCCCTTCGGCCATGTCGAAGGAGACACCGTCGACGACGTCGGCCATGCCACGTGGGCCGGGCAGCGCGATCGTCAGACCCCGGACCCGGAGGGGCCCAGCGGCCACTCGCCGAGCTCCCTCCGGTGCGCGGCCCGGCATCACGGCCGTGCCGGGCCGCGCGGGGCGCCTGTCACTCATCAACCGAAACCGTGTCGAATCGCGGCAGTCCCTCACCGTCCGGTTCGAAGCCGGAGACCGACGTACGGGTGCCGAAGAGGTTCTTGACGAACATCGGGTACATGCCCACCGCCTCGTTCCAGATCAGCTCGGTCGCCTCGGCGTAGGCCGCCTCCCGCTCGGCGGGGTCGTTGGCGGTCCCGGCCCGCTTCAGCATCTTGTCCAGCTCCGGGTTGCAGTACCCGGTCCGCTCCGCGGCGCAGGTGTAGAGCCTGCCGAGGTTGTACGAGGCGTCCAACCCGAGCGTGCCGACCTGCTGGATGTTGATGTCCCAGTTCAGGGCCAGCAGGTCCTCGGTGTAGACGGCCTGTTCCTTCTCCAGCGCTTCGACCTTGACACCGATGGCCGCGAGATCGGACACGACCGAGTCCACCCACTGCCGGAACTGCGCCTGCGAGAAGTGGAAGCGCAACGTCGTGTCGAAGTCGAACCCGGCGTCGACGAGCGCCTGCCTGGCCGCGTCGGGGTCGTAGGTCACGGGCTCCTGCGGTGCGTAGCCGAACACCGTGGGGGCGACGACCGAGTCCGCGGGCGCACCGCTTTCCGGGTAGAGCGCCTTGATCTTCTTGTCGAAGTCGACCGCCTGCCACAGGGCGCGCCGCACCTCGGCCTTGCCCAACGCGGGCGTCGAGGCGTTCATCCACATGGTGATGACGGCGGAACCGGTCGCGGACACGACCTGGACCTCGGAGTTGCCGTTCAGCTGCGTCACCTGGTCGTCGGAGATGCCCCAGATGACGTCGAGTTCACCGGTCTTCAGGGCCGTGACCCGCGCGGCGACCTCGGGAATGGACCGGATGGTGAGCCGGTCGAGCTTCGGCTTGTCCCCCCAGTACTTGTCGTTGGGCACCATGACGAGGTCGCCGCCAGGGGTGAACGACTCCACCTTGAACGGGCCGGACGTCACCGGCTTGTCCAGATAACTGTCCTCGGTGGCACCCGCCGGGGTGATCATGACCCCGGTCAGCTTGGCCGGCAGGGCCGGGTCGGGGGCAGCCGGGGTGAACGTCACCGTGTCGTCGGTCGCCGTGACGCCGACGTCGACGAAGTTCGCCGAGAACGGGCTGTCGGCCGCCACCGTGCGCTCGAACGACGTGGCCACGTCCTGGCCGGTGATCGGGGAGCCATCGGAGAAGGTGATCCCGTCGCGCAACGTGAACGTGAACTCCGTCGCGGTGTCGTTGCTGTCCCAGCTCTCCGCGGCCTTGGGTTCGAACTCGCCAGGGCCGATCGTCTGCAGCAACGGGCTGTACAACTGCACCGCCGCGACGCGGGTGCCGCCGTCGATGGCCAGCGGCCCGTTCGGGTCGATGGATTCGGTGGGGAACTGACCGGCGACCGCGATCTCCCCTCCGCCCGCATCGCCGCCACCGTCCGTCGAGTCGGCGCCACATGCCGTCGTCACGACCAGGCCCACCAGTGCTGTCACCGCGATCGCGGAATGCCGTAGGGATCTCATGCCTTGCTCCTCACTGAGCTGTGCTCGGGGGTGGTAGCGGGATGCGGCCTGCTGCCGTTTCGCTATTGCTTTCGGCCGAAGTAGCGGGTGAGCCGGTCGCCGGTGAAGCCGACGCAGATGACGAGCACCGCGAGGGCGATTCCCGGAATGGCGGCGATCCACCAGGCGCTTGCGAGGTATTCCTTGCCCGAGGCGATCGTCTGTCCCCATGAGACCGACGCCGACGGCAGGCCGAGCCCGAGGAAGCTCAGTGCGGCCTCGGCCAGGATGGCGCCCGCGAACTCGGTGGTCGCCAGCGCCAGTGTCGGACCGGCGATGAACGGCAGGATGTGCCGCGCGATGATGCGTCGGTGCGGGACTCCCATCACCGTCGCCGACTTGACCCAGTCGCGCTCCCGCAACGTCATGGCCATCGACCGCGAGAGGCGGGCGAAGCCGATCCAGTTGGTGACGCTGAGCGCGATGACCACGATCGCGAGGCTCCGGTCGAACACCCCGGCGATGACGATGGCGAGCAGGATGCCGGGAAAGGCGAGCAGCACGTCGATGACGCGCGACGCCACGAGATCGGTCTTGCCGCGCAGGTAGCCCGCGGCGGTACCGACCACGATGCCGACCAGTCCGCTGAACAGCACGACGAGCGTGCCGATGAACACGGATGTCCTCGCGCCGTAGAGGACCTGGCCGAAGAGGTCCCGGCCGAGCGCGTCGGTGCCGAACACGGCCGTGCTGCCATCGCTCGTGACCGAGCCGGGGGACAGGAGCCGGTCGTCGAGATCTCCGCCCACGGGGGAGTAGTCGACGAACAGCGGACCGAACACGCCCGCGACGACATACAAGCCGAAGAGCACGACCGGGAAGGCTCCGACGATCCGGCGTACCGCGGCCCGCCCGGTGCGCACCGGCACGACCGGGGTGTGCACCAGTCCCATCGTCGTCATGTCGTGACCCCCGCTCGGATTCGGGGATCCAGCCGGGAGTTGAGCACGTCGGCGAGCAGGTTCATCGTCACGACGACGATGGCGAACAGCACGGTCGCGCCCTGGACGATGGCGTAGTCACGGTTGCCGACCGCACTCACCAGCAGTGAGCCGACCCCTTCCCACGCGAAGACCTGCTCGACGATGACCGCGCCGCCCAGCAGGGTGCCGATGTGCAGCGACACGATGGTCACGACCGGGATCACCGAGTTGCGCACGGCGTGGCGGGCCAGCACGGCGCGCTCGGACAGGCCCTTCGACCGTGCGGTCAGGATGTACGGCTCGGCCGTGACCTCCGCGACGCTGCTGCGGGTGATCCGCGCGACGAGGGCGGTGAACGGGATCGCGAGGGTGACCGCGGGCAGCACGAGGTGCTCCAGGTCGCCGGACCCGGCACTCGGCAGGAGCCGCAGGGTCAACGCCATGAGCAGGATCAGCATGATGCCCGACCAGAACGGCGGTATGGCCTGCATGACCAGGGTGACACCGGAGATCACGCGGTCGGTGAGCCGTCCTGGTGAACGGCCTGCCATGATCCCGAGGAGCAGACCGACCGTCAGCGCCAGCACCGTGGCGGTGAGCGCCAGCAGGACGGTGGCCGGGAACCGGTCGAGGATGACCGTCATCGCCGACTCGCGGAACCGGTACGACTCACCGAAGTCACCGGTGACCGCCGAGCCGAGATAGTCCAGGTACTGCACGAAGATCGGCCGATCGAGGCCGAGTTCCACGCGCAACGCGGACACATCGGCGGCGGTCGCGTCCGGCCCCAGTTGCACGGTGGCCTGATCCCCCGGCGCGAGCCGGAGGATCACGAAGGTGAGGCTGACCGCGCCCCACACGGTGAACACCATGAGGCCGAGTCGACGCCCGAGTTGGGGAAGCATCAAACCGCCCTCCTCTCGATCGCAACGAACCCGAAGCTGCTCTGCTACGGGTCATCCCTTCAGTGCAAGGTGAACCAGGACGGTCGCGGGCTGTTCCCCCGTCGCCCCGGTGATGGCCAGACGCAGCCATCCGCCGAAGTTCTCCAGGTCGATGGCGGTGATCGCCGCCTGTGGTGACAACACACAGGGGGCACCCCGGTCGACCCAGTGCAGCCCGTCCGGGGAGATCTGCGCCTGGATGGACAACTCCGGGTGCGTTCCCTCGGCCTGGATGAAGAAGACCGCTTCGCCGGCCCAGCCGGCTTCGAAAGGGTGGGTGGTGTGCGCCGTCCTGATTTGCAGTCGGCGTTCGATTACCGAAGTGGCGAAGGTGAGCACGGATCGGATCCTTCTCGAGTGGCTTTGTCCGTGGGGCTGGACGATCTCATTCCGTGGAGTACACGACGGAGTCGAGGAAGAGGTTGACGCTTCGGTTCGTGTCGGTCTCGACGAAGAAGATGGGATTTATCAGGTTGTTGATGCTCTTGTACGGCTCGGACAGGGTCGGCGTGAGTCCGCGCAGGTCGAAGGTCCGGTCCATGCTCTGCAACTCGACGTACTCGCGCCGCCGGTAGTCGACCAGCAGCCGGAAGTACAACCAGTTGATCTTGTCAGGGCTCTCGTTGTAGAGGAGGTCCTGCGCACCGTCGGGTACCCATTGGAAGGCATCCGCCGAGCCGTCGGGAAAGCGGCGCCCGTACCACAGGTTGTCGATACCCGGCCGCTGCCAGCCGTCCTCGCGGCCGTAGCACCAGTCCTTCTTGGTCACTCCGTCGGCGACCTTCCAGTACTGCCACTTCTTGGTGAGCTCGCCGTTGACCGAGTTCACGTAGCGCACGCCCGGCATCCAGCGGTACTCGGGATCCTGCAGGTCGAAGTAGAACCCGAACGCGCGCATGTCCTCTTCGCCGAACCCCAGCCGGTCCTGCTGCGGGGTGTAGGCGTACCACGCCTCCATCTGGATGTACCGCATGGTGGGGTCGAAGTTGGAGAGTCGCTTGAGCGCGACGCCCATGCTTCCGTTCGCCGGTTTCTCCTCGTAGCGGTTGGCGACCGGTTTCGTGTTCAGCTTGAGCGAGTACGTGCCTTCCATCGACCCGTGGGTGGCGGCGAACCGCATCGGCGCGGCACTGAGCATGGTCGGCGCCCAGCTCGCGAGGTCCACTTCGGACGGGTGGTGGCGGTAGTCGTCGTTGACGAAGTTCGGGGTCAGGTCCAGCCAGCCGTTGAAACCGTGGTCGAAGTCGTCGTAGGTCACAACGTTGCGTAGCGGTTTGAACTTCTCCAGGCCGCGTTCATAGGAGATGACCCGTTGCATCGTGCCTCCATCAGAGGTGAGGTTCGGCTGTGCGAGCTATTCGGGGAGCGCTGCCACCGAGTCACCGGTGACCTGGGTGCAGTCCAGGTACAGCTGTCGCGCGCCCATGTCGTCGTTCAGCAGTTCGAGGAGAATCCGGACGGCTTCGCGGCCCATCTGCTCGCGCGGGAGGGTGAACCGGGTCCAGTCGCGTGCGGTCGCCTCGCTCAGCGGCGGGTCACCGAGCACGGCGACCGAGACGTCGTCCGGGATCCGCACGCCCGCTTCGGCGGCCGCGTGTTCCAGTGCGACGATCGCGCCGTCGTCGTCGGTGGGTTCCACCAGGACCGCGGTGATCCCCGCCGCGAGCCACTCCTGTAGGCGAACCGCGGAGAGGGCGGCCCTCTCGTCCATCGCGAAGACGCGGACCTGGTCGTCGGGGATCCCGGCGGCCGCGAGGCCCTGCCGGAACCCGGCCTCGCGGTCGCGGGTCCATTCCCTGTCGTCGGTCACCTTCAGATAGGCCAGGCGCCGGTGCCCGAGCCGGGCCAGGTGCCGCACCATCTCGCTCGTGGCGCCCACGTAGTCGGCGGCGACGTACGACAACTCCACGCCGGGCACCTCGCGGCGCCCGACGAACACGAACGGGAAGTCCTCTTTGGCCAGTTCGGCCAGGTCGTCGCGATGCAGGTGCCTGCCGAGGAGGACGCACCCGTCGGCCACCTTCAGCCTGTTGACCCCGCCGGCGTAGATCCGGCGGTCGCCACCGGAGCCCGCCGAGCTGAACAGCAGCAGGTCGTACCCGAACGCGGCGGTCGCCTCCTCCACCCCGAGCAGGAACGGGAAGTAGAAGTCCCGCTGGTCCACCGGGAAGACCGGCTCGAACGTGTACAGGCCCAGCATGCGGTTGCGGCCACCCTTGAGGCTGCGCGCCACGGCGTTGACCCGGTACCCGAGCTCCGCGGCGGCCTGGAGCACCGCCTGCCGCGTGCTCTCCGCGACCTGGTTTCCCAACGTGCCACCGCTGATGACCAGCGAGACCGTTGCCTGGGACACGCCGGCGCGACGGGCTACGTCTACCTGGGTCGGGGACCGTCGTTGGCCTGCCATTGCCGTCCTTAATACGTATTGATTTCCGATGGGGCGAGACGTTACGGGCCGATGTCACGCGTCGTCAAGAGCCCTGGGCACGGCTCGCGGCGGGGCACCACGAGCCCGGCGCGGCCACGGCACGGACGGCGTGGCCGCGCCGGTCGTCGCTCCGGGTCACCACCGGTGTGCTTCCCGACGCACCGCCGAGGTGGGGGAGGAGGTCTTTGGATTACGGTTTTTCGAATACCGTGAGCTGGATGAACCGGATCATTTCCCGCGTCGTCCGGTCGAAGTAAGTACCGTTCCCGTCGCCGGGCCCGGAAGGATCATCGTCACGCGGATTGAAGAACCCGTGCCGCTGGCCAGGGTACAGAACGATCTCCGCGTACCCGTCGTGCAGCCGCACGGTCCCGACGAATTCCACGGAGTTGTCGCAATGGACGGCGGTGTCCGCCGTGCCGTGCATGACCAGCATGGGCGGGGTGGTCGCACCGACGTGCCGCAACGGTGAATAACGCAGTGCGTGCTCGTCGTCGTCGAAATGCCGTCGGCCGAACCCGAGCGGGAACTCACCGGCCGTGTTCGTCACCGGGTTCAGCAGGACGAGGGCCGAGGGGCGATGGCCGGGATTCGTGTTCGGCAGGTCGAGCACGGCCGTCGCCAGCGCCAGGTGACCACCGGCCGACCCGCCGATCGCCACGACGCGCTCCGTGTCGCCCCCGAGGTCCGGGGCCATCTCGAAAACCGCGTTCATGGCGGCCACCGCGTCCTCGGTCGCCGCCACGGGACCCGCCGTGCGGTACTCGACCAGGACGGTGAGCATGCCCAGCGCGTTGAGGCGTTCGGCCTGCGGCCGGAACTGTGTCCAGTCCCCCTTCACCCAGCCACCGCCGTGGTAGAACACGGCCACCGGCACCGGCGACCCTGGTGGCTCGGCCGGTGCCGACACGCGAAGGAACAGCGTCCTGCCGCCGACGGACCGGTAGGGGATCTTCCGCACGATCGTCGATTATGCGCAGTGCGGTCACGGGCACGACGAGGCGGCCGGGGCATGTCGTGCCCCGGCCGCCTCGTACAGGTGTCAGTCCGCCACTCGCGCCGGTGTCCTCCTCGCGTCCTCGGTGGGCACGGACGCGCTCGGCCCCCGCGTCCTCAGCCCGAACACGGCCACCGCGATCGCGACCACCGTCAGCACCAGGCAGAACGCGTAGACGTCCAGATAGGAGTCCAGCGTCGCGCCGCCCGCCTCGTCGCCGACCGCCGTGGTCCGTAGGATGGTCGCGACGACGGCGGCGCCGAGGGCCCCGCCGATCTGGCGGGCGGTGTTGTTGACAGCACTCACGCTCGCGAACTCCGTCGGCGGCGCGGACATCGCACCGGCGGTCATGACGGCTGTCATGGTGGCGCCGATCCCGAACCCGACGAGGACGCTGCAGGGGAGCCACAGCGCGGCGAACGCGCTGTCCTCGGTGAGGAACACGAACAGGATCACCGGCACGAGCGCGTGCGCGGTCATACCCACCGCGGCCGCGTACCTCGGCCCGCCGAACCGGCCCATGACCTTGCCCATGACCACCGCCGCGATCGCGGCGACGACCGCGCCGGGGGTCTGCGCGAGCCCCGCGGCCAGCTCCGAGTACTGCCACACGTCGGTCAGGAACAGCACGCTGACCAGCAGCCACGTGTACATGACGGTGCCGTACAGCAGCGCGACGAGGTTCGCCGAGGTGAACATCCGGTTGCGCCGGAACAGCGAGAGCTCGACCGCCGGGCTGGGGTGGCGCAGCGACCGGCGCACGGCGAGCCAGACGCACACGGCCCCCGCGCCGAGACACACCAGCGTGCGCCCGGAGGTCCACGCCCAGCTCGACCCGTTGGTGATGCCGACGGTGAGCCCGCCGACCCCGAGGACGAGCAGCAGCACCCCGACCGGGTCCGGCAGCCCGGACCTGGCGGGCGTGGGCGTCAGGACCTTCGCGCCGACGACGATCAGGGCGATGCCGAGCGGGACGTTGATGAGGAACACCGCGTGCCAGGTGAAGGCCTCGACGAGCAGCCCGCCAACGCTCGGGCCGACCGCGGCGGCGATCGCACCGGCCGCGCTCAGCAACGAGATCGACATCATCCGCCGCTTCGGCGGGGTGTCCAGCAACAGCACCGACAGCGACGCCGGGACCATGACGGCGGCGCCGATGCCCTGCACGGCTCTTGCCGCGACGAGCAGCGGCACGGTGGGCGCCAGCGCGCACAGCACGGACGCCATGGTGAACAGTGCGACACCACCGAGCAGGACCCGTTTGCGGCCCATGGTGTCCGCGAGGCGGCCCGCCGGCGCGAGCAGCGCGGCGAACAGGACCGCGTACGCGCCGACGACCAGTGCCAGCTCGGGCAGGGACGAGGACGGGAAGTCCCGTTGCAGTGCGGGCACGGCGAGCATGGTGACCGTGGAGTCCAGCATCGCGAGGAAGTTCGCGCCGGACGCGGTCAGCACCACCGCCCAGTACGGAGGCAGTGCCTTCTGGTTCGCCATCGTTCCTCCAGTGGGTGCGGGTCGGCCGGGAACAAGACCCCGCCGGGTCACCGCGCCGCGGTGACCCGGCGGACGGCCGGCCCTCAGCGCGTCCCGACGGGGATCGCGGGCTCGACGATCGCCTCGGTGGGCGTCGACCGGGTGAGGGGCTTGCGGATGAGCAGGTACAGCGGCACCGCGATCGGCGACAGCGTGATGGTGAGCAGCAGGATCGGCGCCATGACTGCCGGGTGGATGTTGCGCTCCCGGCTGTCCAGGTACACCCAGCGGCCGACGAACAGGTCCCAGGCGATGATCTGCGCCCAGGTGAACGTCAGCGCCTCGGGGCTCGCGGTCAGTTCCTGCCACTTCTCCAGCGTCGGCCGCAACACCGCGGGCAGCAGGTCGAGCAGCCGCGGGATCGCGTAGATGTACCAGAACACCAGCGAGAGCGTGACGCTCCAGGGGCTGGACATGACCCGCTGGGTGACGCGCCAGTTCGGGGCCGCGATCATCAGGGTCCAGAACGGTGCGGCTCCGACGAAGAAGACCAGCACGAACGCGGTCGAGGTCGACATCAGACCAGTACCTCCTCAACGTCCTTCTGCGCCGGTACCTCCGGCATGGTTTCGGCCTGCCTGCGCAACGACCACGTGGTGGCGACCGCCGTGCCGGCCACGAGCACCGCGACGCCGACCAGGGTGGCCGCGTCCGGCGCGATGACGGACTGACCGCGCAGCGCCTGCCAGGTGGTCAGCAGGAAGATCCCGGCGAAGAAGCCGGAGAAGGTCCACACGAGACGGACGCGCACCAGGCTGTCGCGCAGCACCGGGAGTTTGACCACCAGGATGGTGAGCAGGATGGCGAACAGCGGCACCGCCTGCAGTGCGTGGATGCCGATGAAGTGCGGCACCCGCAGGTCACCGCCGGTGGTGCTCCAGTTGGTGACGGGCATGCCCGGCCCGCCGTCCGGTACGCCGACGGAGTGCGCGCCGTTGATGAGCCGCGGCGTCTGTGTGCGCTGGTCGGCGGTGCTGGTGGTCATGAAGAACGCGACCGCCATGCCCGCGAGCGAGATGACCGTCCCGAGCCGGCACGCCCACAGCTCCGGTGCCGCCGCGATCCGCTCCCGGCAGATGAAGACCGCGGTGAGCAGGTTCGCCACCCACAACACCAGCACGACCGCCGCCATGATCACCCATACGGTGGTGTCGAACGCGGTGGCGATGTTGAAGTGGCTGCGCGTGCCGCGGATGATCTGCAGCGCGACCATCCCCACCTCGATCATGGTGGTGACGGCGGCGATCGTGCCGAGCTTCTGGCCGAGCTTCACGTGCCGTCGCGGCAGGGACAGCATCCACGCCAGTGTCAGCGTGTAGAGCCCGAACGACAGGCCGAACTTGGCGGCCTTCGCCCAGATCGGCAGGCCGAGCAGTTCCCGGTCGTCGACGGCCATCCCGATCAGCGAGATCGCGCAGACCACGAACGAGAACCCGGTCGCCACCATCAGCGGCCGGTGCCAGCCGAACACGGCCCTGCGGACGGGGCCGGCGTCCGCGAGGTGCGCCGGGATCGTGGTCCTTGCCCGCGCCTCGGGCTCGAAGACCGTGAACCGGAGCCCTGGCCGGTTGCGGATGAGCAGGTACAGCGGCACCGCGATCGGCGACAACCCGATCGCGAGCGCGATGATGGGGCTGGACACCAGCGGGTTGATGCCCCGCTTGCGGCTGTCCAGGTAGATCCACCGCCCGATGAACAGGTCCCACGCGATGATCTGTGCCCACACGAAGGTCAGCGCGGCCGGATCGGCGATGAGCGCCTGCCACCCGCCCAATGTGGGTTTGAGGACCGCGGGAATTAACTCCGCCATTCTCGGTAGCGCGAAAACGAACCAGAAGATCAGGGGCGGCGTCACGCTCCAGGGTGACGACATGATCCGCTTGGTCCACTTCCACCCCGGGGCCACGATCATCAATGTCCAGAAGGGTGAAGCGCACGCCATGAAAACCAGGATGAATGCCAACGACATCGGGACGAGTACCTCCTCGGCGGACCAGTACCACCTCGAACGGTGCCTGCGTAGTTGCACTTCCCCAGCACGCTGCGCCGTGCCGATGGTCACCAGGATCCCATTGCCTGTTCATCGAAACGCCCACTGTTCACCCACCGGCGAGTAAGCCAGAACTGGACCCGTGGTCGGACGTGAGTCGAAATCCTGGGTTGTACTGGACGAATTGGTTCCGTCCGGATTGTGTGTGATCCGGCGGATTGGCGCGATTGCCGCCGAGGCGGTGCGCGCGGCTGTCCGGCGCGCCAGAAGAAATCAGCGGGAAATCGGGGATGGTCGCACGGAATCACCCGGGAATTCCCGCACGGTAATCGCCGGTCGACTTGCTTTCGGCAGCGCGACAGGGAACAGCGGTGGTTCCCCGCGAATCGAGGCGGCGGTGTTCCTGCCGTGCAGCGGGCGCTACGCGACCTCGAGGTAGTCGAGTTCCGCCCACCGGCTCCGGAACTGGAGCCGGACGGTGTTGAAGCCGGCCGCCAGGTGGACGTCGACCGACACCTGCGTCCAGTTGTCCCACCCGCGGTTCGGGTAGTTGACCACCAGTGCCGCGCCGCCGTTCACGGTGAGCGTGTGCTGGGCGTCGCCGTAGCCCGCCGCATATCCGATGTGGACGGTGTGGTTCCCCGCCGCCGCCGCGAACACGGTCGTGTCGGCCCAGCTGTCGGCGTGGTCGATCCCGGCGGCCACCGCGCCCTGCGACGCGCCCGCCGCGCCGTTGCGGACGTGGGCGTGGTTGAGTGTGCCGCGTTCGGCTTCGTAGCGGACGCGGCTGCCCCGCACCACCGGGTAGTCGTCGGCCCAGCCGAGGGGTGCGGTGTACATGCCGCGGCCCCCGCCGGGCAGGTGACCGTGGAAGAAGATGCGGGTGCCGACCACGTCCGCCCCTCCCGGTCCGTTGACGGTCCCGTCCACCGAAGCCGTGGTGAGCAGCGGCCGGTACGCGCGGGTGTACGGACCGGTCAGCGAGCCGGCGACCGCGTAGCTGGTGTGGTAGTTGCCGGTGGTGTAGACGCCCGCGGAGTAGAACAGCACGTAGTGCGACGGCCGCCGTACCAGCACCGGCGCCTCGATCACGCCCTCGTCCTCTGGCCGGTTGTTGCGCAGCAGCTCCACCCGGTTGCCGGTGAACGTCACGCCGTCGGCGGCGGTCGGCTGTAGCCAGATGATCGTGGGCTGACCGATCGCGTTGCCGTCGTTCTTGTACAGCAGGTACCGCGCGCCGTTCCCGTCGACGAAGCTCGACGGGTCGATGTCGCCGCCTTCCCACGCGTTGCACACGAGTGGCTGCCCGGAGGTCGGCACGAACGGCCCGGCGGGGTTGTCCGCGAGTGCGGCGCCGATGCACATCCGCCCCGTTGCCGTGCTCGGACCCGTGAAATACATGAGGAACCGACCGTCCGCGCGCCGCGACACGTCCGGCGCCCAGAACCCGCCGTTGCCGGCCCATGCCGGTTTCTGCGGCAGCGCGTCGCCGCGGACGGTCCAGGGCCCGGTCGGCGCGGGCGCGGTGGCGTACGGCACGCGACCGGGGGACGAACTGGTCGAGTAGGCGTAGTAGGTCCCGCCGACCTGGAGCACCTCCGGGTCGGGAAAGTCCTGGCCGATCACCGCCGGCGGCGGCACCGTCCGAACGTCGGCGGCGGCAGGCGCGGCGAGCCCGCAGGCCACCACGATCGCCAGCGGGAGGGAAACAAAACGTGACCGATTCACTTCGTCTCCCACCGGTTGGCCAATCCCGTTCCTTCGAGACGTACCGGACCCCGTCCGGGAACACCAGAGTTGTCCCGCGAACGGATTAACGGCCGCGGCTCCGGTGTCCGTGAAAGACGCGTTCACGGCACGCCAGGTCGCAGTCGGGTCGCAACGCCGGGCGCGCCCGGCACCGGCCAGCCGGTCGAGCAGGGAGTCAGTCGCCGACGGAGTCGATCCACGCGAGTTCGGCGGCGAAGGGGCTGCGTCGCGCGGTTGCGGCGACCTTCGTCCACGTGCCGTCGGACCGCCAGCGCGCCGAGCGCGCGTACAGCGTCTGCCACGGCCCGAACGTCGTGGGGACCTCCCGCCACGGCACGGCCGCCCGGTGCTTGTAGGCGATGCCTTCGAAGAGTTGCCGCTCGTCACGTGCGCCCTTGGTGCGGTTCGGTCTTCCGTCCCGCAGCAACGGCTCCACCAGTCGCCACGCCGGGTCCGACACCTGCGGTTCGACGGGCTCGGCAGGCTGGACCGAGGAGGAGGTGGGCGGTGTCTTCGTCTGGAAGCCCAGTTCGGTGATCGTCGCGCTCACGGCGTCCGGGCTGGTCCTTCGCGGGTCCAGCTCTACGCGTATCTCGTGTGTTCGCAGCACCGCGCGCGCGTCGCGGACGCCGGGGAGTGCCCGGAGCGTGTCGTCGATCAGGGTGGCGCAGTCGTCGCAGTGCATGTTCCTGACGTGGAAGGTGTGGGTCGCCATGCACTCCTCCAACCATTGAGCGCGGAGCACATCTACTATCGCGCACCGTAGGTCGGAGGCTACCGCCACGTCCTGGTCTGCTACTAGGCTACCTCGTAGATTTTCCGTACCAGGGTAGGGTATGGGTCAGCGGCGGCGCTTCTTGCGCAACGCACCGCGCAGGATGTCGGTTTCCTCGTCGGACACCGATGCCACGAAGTGCATCAGCACGCTGTGCGGGTCGCCGGACGTGTCGAGGATGTCGCGCAGCGCGCGGGCCGCCGCCTCCTCGCGGGTCGTCACCGTCTCGTACACGTATGCCTTGCCCTGCCGTTCGCGTTCGACCCACTGTTTGCGGTGCAGGTTGTCGAGCACGGTCATCACCGTGGTGTAGGCGAGCTGTCGTCCGGTGTCGAGCCGCTCCAGCACGTCCCGCACCTTGAGCGGAGTGGCTTCCCGCCACAGCACGTCCATCACCGCGGCTTCCAGTTCGCCGAGACCGTGCATTCGACCTCCCTGTTCGGCGTCATCGTAGGGGTGCGCGCGTCAGCCGGTCAGCGGGCAGGTGAGGACGGCGATGCCGATCAGGATGCCGAAGGCGGTGAGGAACGGCAGCGTGGTCGCGGCCATCCCGGCCAGTCCACACGAGACCGCCCGGCGGAGCCCGCCGGGCGGCGCGGTGCCATGGCGGAGGCGGGCCAGACGCAGCTCCACCGCGTCCTGCGCCATCGCGAGCGCCGTGCCCGGCATGTCGTGCCGGGTCACCTTGAGCAGTGCGGAATGGACGGCGGCGGGCCCGCACGCCCGTACGGCCGCGACGTCGGCGGCCAGTTCGACGAGTTCGCGGATGGCCTGTGGCGCCCTGCGGAACAGCGGCACGAAAGGCAACGCGTTGTGCAGAGCGTCGGCCGTGGCGACCAGCAGGTGGTGGCGGCCGGAGAGGTGTGCGCGCTCGTGCGCCACCACCGCGGCGACCGCGTCGGGGGCGAGGTGTCGGGCGAGCCCGTCGGTGGCGACCACCACGCCGGGACGGCCGGACATGCTGAACGCCAGTGGTCGTTCGTGTGCCAGCCACAGGACGTCGGCGGACCCGGAGGTCGGGCGCGCGACCGTGCGCAGCACCGCCAGGTTCTCCTGCCACCTGCGGGTGCGCCACCGGAGGCCGCGTACCGAGACCACCAGCAGCCGGCAGGCGAATGCGGCCAGCAACGTCATGCCGACGATGCCCGCGGCCTCCTCGACGCGAGGCGGCGAGCCGTGCTGGACGGCCGACCAGCAGTGGTGGAGCGCGGCGAGGAGCCGTCCGCTCGGTCCGTGGTCGGGCAGCAGCAACACCAGTGCCGCCGCGACGGCCGCCAGTAGCACTCCCGCCATCGACACGAACCAGGTGGTGATCAGCGGGACGGGGTCGCGGCGTCGGCGGTCCATCCGGTGGAGGAGGCGTGGGACGAGCCACGCGGCGACGACCGCGCCGGCCAGCAGTGCCAGGGCGGGGGTCATGTGCGGCCCCTGGAGCGCGTCAGCGCGCGCGGCGGCACAGCCTGCCGCGCGCGTGAAGCCATGCCCGGTCGCACGCGGCTCACGGTAGCGGACGGACCATCCGGCCCCTCCTTCCCGATGCCGTCGGTGCTGGTGACGTGCCTCTCCTGGCGTTCATACCCCATATGGGTATAGGGTTCGGACATTCGCGGGGGTGAGGAGAGGCATGCGGGGATACAGCGACGACAAGGATGGCTACCTGGCGCGGCTGCGGCGGGTCGAGGGCCAGATCCGCGGGCTGCAGCGGATGGTCGAGAGCGACGAGTACTGCATCGACGTGCTCACGCAGATCTCGGCCGCCACCAAGGCGTTGCAGGCGGTGTCCATCGGCCTGCTCGACGAGCACCTCAGGCATTGTGTCGCGCAGGCGGTCGCCGAGGGTGGCGAGACCGCGGCGGTCAAGGTGCGTGAGGCGAGCGACGCGATCGCCCGCCTGGTCCGTTCCTGAGGCACCGGCCGGCCGGCGTGCCCGCATCGAAGGGCGCTGTCGGCCTCGCGGATCAGGGCTTGCTCGTCCGCGGGTCGCTCGTTTCGGTCCGCGCGGCCTGGACCACCCCGTCGATGACGTGCTGGATGCGCCCGGCGGCCTGCTCCAGGTCGGGTCGGCCCGCGTCGAGCCAGGCGATCACGGCTTCGAGGGTGAGGGCCGGGATCAGCCGTGCCGCCCAGTCCTGCCATGGGCCGGTGGGGATCGCGTCGTCGAGGTGGCGGTGGGCGATGTCGGTCGACGCCGACCGGATCGTGTCGACCACGTCGCGGAACTCCGGTTCCCTGGCGGCGTGGCGGAACAGCAGCCGGAACCCGTCCTGGTCGGTGGCCGCGGCGCGCAGCAGTGCCGGGATGCTGTTCTCGTCGTAGTTCTCGGCCCCGACCGCGTCCGCGAGCCTGGTGCAGGCGCGGTCGAGCACCGCCCGGTACAGGTCGCTCTTCGACTCGAAGTGCCGGTACAGGATCACGTGGGTGATGCCTGCTTCGGCGGCCACGTCCTCGAGGCTGGTGGCGGTGTACCCGGTGCGGGCGAACGCGCGGGTGGCCGCGTCGAGTAGTTGCTCGCGCCGCTGTGCGCGGGGCATGCGCCGGACCCGCTCGGGTGCCATCGAGAACCTCCTCTTGTCAAGGGGCGACTATACAAGTAACTTGTTCAAGTCATCTTATACAAGTGGAACGAAACCTTGGAGGCCGCGATGAGTGCCCCGGTGCGGTTGCCGTTCGAGCAGGTGGATCCGTTGCTGATCGCGCCCGGGCTGCGTGAGTTGCGGTCCCAGGGTGTGATCCACCGGGTCCTTACGGCGGTGGGTGACGAGGCGTGGCTGGTCACCGGGCACGCACAGGTGCGGCGGCTGCTCGACGACGAGCGGCTGGGCCGGGCCCACCCGGCGCCGGAGACGGCGGCCCGGTCGGGGGAGTCGGCGCTGTTCGGTGGCCCGCTGGGCGACTTCGCGACCGAGCACACCGACCACGCACGGATGCGATCCCTGTTGCAGCCGCACTTCTCACCCCGGCACCTGCGTGCCCTCGGCCCCAGAGTGGCGGCCCTCACCGCGGAGTTGCTGGACGAGTTGGCCGAGCAGGGCCCGCCGGCGGACCTGCACGCCGCGCTCGCGGTGCCGCTGCCGATCCTGGTGATCTGCGAGCTGCTCGGCGTGCCCTACGCCGACCGCGAACAGTTCCGGGCCTGGACCGCCGACGCCGCCAACACCCGCGACCACGCCCGTTCCGAGCGGGGGCTGGGCGAACTGTTCGGGTACGGCCAGGAACTGGTCGCCGCCAAGCGGGCCGAGCCGGGCGACGACGTGATCTCCCGGCTGTGCGCCGAGGACGGGGTCTCCAACGCGGAGGCCGCCGGATTGTCCATGGCTTTGCTGTTCGCCGGGCACGAGACCACGGTCGTGCAGATCGGTCTTGGCGCGCTGCTGTTGCTGGCCGACCCGGGGCAGTGGCGGGCAGTGGTGGACGAGCCGGGTCTGGTCCACGGCGCGGTCGAGGAGATCCTGCGGGCACCGGCCAGGAGCGGCGGCGGGATCCCGCGCTACGCCCGCAGCGATCTGGAGGTCGACGGCGTGACCGTCCGCGCGGGTGACCTGGTGCTGCTCGACACCGGCGCGGCCAACCACGACCCGGCCGTGTTCGCCGATCCCGACCGGTTCGACGTCACCCGCCCGGCCGCCGGTCACCTCACGTTCGGGCACGGCATGCGGTACTGCATCGGCGCGCCGCTGGCACGCACCGAGCTGCGGGTGGTGTTCACCCAGCTCGCCGCCAGGTTCCCGACCCTGCGGCTCGCCGTCGGCGTCGAGGAGCTGACGATGCGGCGCGACGTCCTGACCGGCGGCCTGGCCGCACTCCCGGTGCGCTGGTGAGCACGCGTACAAGGCGTGGTCCGGAGGCGCGGCACGGAGGTGCGCCGGATACCGCCGACGACACCACGGCCCGGGAACGGAAGCGCGCCGCCAGGACCTCCCGGAGCCCGTTCGATCCGAACTGACGGTTGCCTGACGATCACTGCCAGGTGCTCGCGTGGAGTGGTGTCCCACCCCGAGGACCCCCTATGACTGGTGGGAAGCAGACCGACAGAGGAGGGTCATGCCGACGCGCGAGGCTCGCAGCAGGGTTCGTGCTCCCCGCGCCGGATCCGTGCGGACATGGGTGCTGGCGGGCCTGTTGTCGTTCGGTGTCTGGTTGTCCATCGCGCCGTTCGCGCTGGAGTACCAAGCCGGGGACGTCCCGCTCCGGGCCACGGTGAACGACTCCGTCGTCGGTGTCGCCGTGGTCGGGCTCGCACTGGTCGGGCTGGGCAGACCGGACCGCTGAGCCCGGCTCATCCACTGTGGATCAGATCACGCGGACCGCGTCATGGTCGTTTGCGTGAACGGCGTCTTTGCGGCATCTTTGCCCGCGGAGTGCCGGGAAGTCCGGTCGGCACGCCCACCGGCCGGGGTGGGCGCGGTGCGATGTTGACGGGAGTGTGAGCGTGCCGTTCCTGCTTTCGCGGCTGCTGGCGCGGTTGTCGGTGCTCACGAAGTGGGCGACCCCGATGGCCGTGGTCGTCTTCGTCTTCGTGACGAGCTGGCCGCTGATGGTCCTCGCCGAGCCCGCCGGAAGCGCGCTGGTCGAGCCGGGCAACTACTGGTGGTACTTCGTGGTGACCGCGGCCACCGTCGGCTACGGCGACTTCTTCCCGGAAACGGGTCTCGGCCACGTGGTGGGTTCCTACGTCATCATCGGTGGCATCGCGACGCTGACGACCGTGTTCACCAAGCTGGCCTCGGTCATCGAACAGGCGAAGGGACTGCGCATGCAAGGGGCGATCGACGTGACCGCGTCCGATCACGTCGTGGTGCTCGGCTACGTGCCGGGGCGCACCGAACGCATCGTCGGGCAGTTGCTGACCGACGACTGCACGGTCGTGCTGTGCGCGTGGGACGACGTGGGTACCCATCCGATGCCCGAACACGGCATCGACTTCGTCCGGGGCGACCTGACCGAGGAGGAGACGCTGCGCCGCGCCGCCGTGCCGGCCGCGGCCACCGTCCTCATCGACGCCCGCGACGACAACGAGGCACTCGCGATCGCGGTGACCGTCCACCACGTCAACCCGGACGTGCACCTGGTCGTTCCGTTGCGCGACATGGACCGGGCGACCCTGCTGCGCAGGATCAACGAGAACATCCGCTGCGTGCAGTGGCACACCCCGCGGATGATCACCGAGGAGCTGACCACACCCGGTATCGCCGAGGTGTACGCGGAGCTGATGACCTTCGGAGGCGCCAACACCTACTCGATGCGGTTGCCGGGAGCATTGGGACCGGTGCTCGTCGAGCGGTGCCAGATCGCGCTCGGGCGCGAGCACGGTGCGATCGTGCTCGCCGCGCGCACCGATGGCCGGCTGCTCGTCAACCCGCCGTGGCAGACCGAACTGCCCGCGGGTTCGGTGCTGTACTACGTCAGCCCGCGGCCGCTCACCGCGGCACAGGTCGAACAAGCACTGCGGACGTGAGTGCTCGCGCCGCGGCAGGTCACGCGACCGCGGTCCGAGGGACACGCGGTGGTCGGCCCGGTGCGGGCGGCGTCACCGCCCGTCGGTGAGGTCGGTGAACGGGGTCGCGATGCCGTCGCGGACGATGCGGGCGGTGTCGCGTCGCCTGCGGACGAACTGGCCAACGGCGAGTACGGCGTACAGCACGGACAGGACGACGATGATGACGCGGTTGGTGTCGGCCGGCAGGACGATGCTCGCGGTGAACTGGACGGCGAACAGGACGAAGAGGGTGGCCGCGCCGCTGGCGGTGAGCCCGAGGTTGACCAGGACGCTGACCGCGAACAGCGACTGCGCCGCGGTGATGAGCAGTTCGAAACGCTGATGGGTGTCCAGCGGGAGCCCGTCGGTCGTGGTGGCCGACAGCGCGAACACGATGGGGATCGTGCCGACCAGCAGTGTCCACTGGTTGACCTTGCTGGACAGCAGCGTGCCAAGCGAGTGCGATGCCTTGAGCCGTACCGCGTACAGGCAGGCCACGATCAGTTCCGGTGACTCGCTCGCGAGCGGCGCGACCCACTGCACCAGCAGGAACTCGTCGACACCCAGGTGTTTGCCGGTGTCGACCAGGTTCTCCGCGAAGTGCTCGGCCGTGGCCAGGATGAACAGGCCGGCGACGGCGAACAGGCCGATGACGGTGCCTCGGCGCCGCGCTTTCGGCTTGTGGCCCAGCCACGCGGCCACGCCGACCAGGTCGGGTTCCTCGGTCGGTGCCTTGGACAGCCGCCACGCGTAGCCCGCGAAGATCGCGACGAACACCGCGGCGTCGATCATGGTCAGTGAGCTGCGCAGCGGCAGGGTCAGCGAGTACAGCGTCGCCATGCCGAGGAACACGACCTCCGCCGACATCGCGGGGGCGAGTGCCACGCGGCCGGGATGGGTCGACCTGCTCTCCCGGTGCGCGCGCAGCGTCGCGATGCTGGCCACGAGCACGACCAGGGGCCAGCCGAACCCGACCAGGACCCGGTTCGCGCCGGTCATGTTCGCCAGCGCCAGCGAGCACGGGTTCGCACCGCCATCCCCTGCGACGCACGTGCCCTGCTCGGCGTAGAGCTGCCCGGCCTGGTAGGTGAACACCAGGTCGACGGCGTACTCGGGCAGCACCGCGACCACCGCCAGCACGGCGATGGCGAGACCCGCGCTGATGTCGACCTGCGCCGCCTCGGCCGCCCACGACAGCACGAACGCGGCACCGATGATCGCGATGCCGAACACCGCCGCGGCCAGGGGAGCGGCCAGGTCGGGATGCGGAAGACCGAGGTACCCGGCAGCACCGAGGTAGGTACCGGGAAGGGCCGCCGTCACCGCGAACGGCAGCTGGACGGGCGGTCCACGCCGTTCACCGGTCGCGGAAGAGGGCCGCCGCTCGACGTCGGACGAGTGCGGCATGGCTACCCGCGTGCCCGGTGGACGGCCGCCCCACCTGCGACTACTCCGCGAAGCAACGCGTGCACGGGGTCTCCTCTCGGCTCGGGTGCTCGGCCCGCCGGACTACGTTCTCGACATGGCTACCCGGGGGCCGAGCCGGGTATTCCGCGACGTGCCGCCGCGCTCGTGTCGGATTGGTAAGGCAGTCGCAAGGTTCGGTGCCGCCCTTGCCGTCGCATGGTGGGTACCTCACGTCCGAGACCTGTGGCTCGGGAGGAGAGTGGCTCATGTTTCCCGCGGAGCGGACGGTGGACCTGTGGCACGGCGTCGTCGCCGGGTTCGACGGGACCGACCGGGCCCGGTGCGCGGTGCGCTGGGCGGCGGCCGAGGCCGCGGTCCGCGGTTGCCCGCTGCACGTGGTGCGTGTCGTGGAACCGGTGCCGCCGACCGTGGCGACCGGATGGGTGCCGCCGGGGCTCAGCGGGCCGTCGGAGGACCAGCGATGCCTCATCGAGGACGAGGTGGTCGCCGAGATCGACGCGTGCCGCGCCGCCACCCCCGGTCTCGAGGCGCACGGCGCGATTCACGACGGCAGGCCGCACTCCCGGCTCGCCGAGCACGCGAACCTCGTCGGCGCGAACGTCGTCGCCGTGGGGGTGTCGGATCTCGGTGCCGTGTCGCGGTTGCTGCTCGGCTCGACCGGGGCGGAGCTGATCCGCACCACGAGGCGCGTCGTGGTCGCCGTCCGGGACCTGACGCCGGTGCAGCAGGCGGCGGTGGTGACGGGCTACGCGCCGGTCGTGGCCATGGTCGACGATCGGGCGACGAGCGCACGGGTGCTCGCCTTCGCGTGCGACATGGCGCACCGGTGGGGTACGAGCGTGACGGTCGTGCACGCGGGCCGGGTCGTCCCGGCTGCCGTGCGCGGGTGGCTGACGGACGCGCGCAGCCGGTACCCGGGGGTGCGGGTGGACGTGGCCGCCGCGGGCACGCAGCCACACCTGGCGGCACTCGACCTCTCGGCCGATGCGCCGCTGGTGGCGGTCGGCGACCGTCGCCACGGTGTCCTCCGCAGGCTGCTGACCGGCTCGGCCGCCCACACGCTGCTGCACCACGCGAAGTGCTCCGTCGCCGTCGTGCCATGAGGTCCTCGCGGACCGGGAAGCGGCGGGGCGGTCACCGGACCCCGCGCATGAGCTTGCGGATCAGGGGGCTCGCGATGGCGAGCAGCACACCGAAGACGATCGCGGCGCCGCCGACGGCGAGGAAGTAGGGCGCTTCGTCGGTGGGGTCGTAGTACTTCGCCAGGCTGCCCGCCACGGCGGTGCCCAGCGCGATGGACAGGAAGTTGAGGGCGACCATCTGGGTGCGGAACGCCGCGGGCGCAAGTTTGGTCGCCAGCGACAGTCCGACGGGGGAGAGCAGCAGTTCGGCGACGGTGAACAGGAGCAGGATGCCGACCAGCGCGAGGAGCGGGGTGGAGTTGCCGGTGCCGCCCGACCAGGGCAGGAACGTCAGGAAGGCGAGGCCCATGACGATGGTGCCGAGCGCGAACTTGACCGGGCTGGATGGCTGGCGGGGACCGAGTTTGGTCCACAGGGCGGCGAAGGCGCCCGCGAGCAGGATGATGAAGATCGGGTTGATGGAGTTCGCCCACGCGACGGGCATCTCCCAGCCGAACAGTGTGCGGTCCAGTCGTTGGTCGGCGTAGAGGATCACGACGGTGAACTGTTGCTGGAACAGCGCGAAGAACACGAAGCTGGCCAGGAAGATGGGGATGAAGCCGGTCACGCGACTGCGTTCGTCGGCGTCGGTTCGCTTGCTGGTGAGGATGACCACGAAGTAGGCGGCGGCCGCGACGGCGATCACGGCGACCGTGACCGTGGAGAGGTTCGCCGGTGTGACGGCACCGGTCATGACGAGGACGACGACCATGGCGAGGGCACCCACCGCGGCCGCGGCGACCAGCGGCCGCCTGCCCGCGGGCAGCGGGTTGGGCACCACGTTCGCGTCGGGGCTGAGTTTCCTGCGGCCGAACATGTACTGGGTGAGGCCCGCGGCCATGCCGATCGCGGCCAGCGCGAAGCCGTAGTGGAACCCGAGGCGCTGCTGGGCGAGGCCGGTCAGCAGCGGGCCGACGAAGGCGCCGAGGTTGATGCCGAGGTAGAACAGGGAGAACCCGGCGTCGCGGCGGTCGTCGCCCGGCCGGTAGAGGCCGCCGACGAGCGAGGTCGCGTTGGCCTTGAGCCCGCCGCTGCCGAACGCGACGCAGCACAGCCCGACCGCGAGGCCGACGAACCCGGGGAGCAGGGCGAGTGAGATGTGCCCGAGCATGATCAGTACCGCGCTCGCGAACAACACGTGCTCGGAGCCGACGACCCGGTCGGCGAGCCACGCGCCCACGACGGTGGACAGGTACACCAGGCCGCCGTACGCGCCCACGATGCTCGTCGCCGTCCCCTCCGGCAGCCCGAGACCGCCGTCGGTGGCCGCGTAGTACAGGTAGATCGTGAGGATGCCCTGCATGCCGTAGAAGGAGAAGCGTTCCCACATCTCCAGCCCGAACAGGGTGCCCAGGGCCCGGGGATGACCGAAGAACCCGTCTTCCTGCTTCGCCGTCTCGGCGTTGGCGCTCATCGCTGCCTCCTTCGGTGGACCGTGGCCGGCGGGCTCACCGCACGTCGGCGAGGGCGCCGCGGGACCCGGCGCTGCCGACGGTGATGACGCTGAAGCTGCCGTCGGTCTCCAGGACGACCGCGTCGACCGACTCGAGGTCGCCCAGCCCGTTGGCGCGGACCGCCTGGTACACCTCCTCCGCGCTCACCCGGTGGTCGCGCAGCACCGCCGTGAGCAGTTGTCCCCGGCGGACGAGGAAGGTCGGTGACGACTTGACGGCCTTCTTCACGGTGGTCGACCGCACGGCCAGCCACGCGACGAGGAACTGGAGCAGGACGAGCACGGCCAACGCGGTCACGCCCTCGATGACCGCGACCCGCTGGGAGAGGAGGATGGTCGCGAGGGTCGAGCCGAGGGCGACGGTGACCACCAGGTCGAACGCGTTCATCTTCGCGAGCGTCCGCTTGCCCGACAGGCGGAGCATGGCCACCACGACGACGAACGCGATGGTGCCGACGAGCGCGATCCTGCCGACGGCGGACCAGGTGTCGAAGAACATGGCGAACGACTACCCGGTCACGCGCTGTCTACCCGCTCCCGGCCGGGGAAGGTCAGGAACCCGCAAGGTGCGAACGCATGACCGCGGAGTGGGACCGGTGGCCCGGGGTTCATCGCCGGAGGCCCGCGCGCCGTCGGTGCCTCCGCACCAGGGTGGCCGCGACCGCCGCCGCGAGCCCGACCGTGATCACCCCGACCACGACCGTGTAGACGTCGTTGGGGCCGCGCGTCAACGTGATGACGAAGAACCCGATCATGACGATCACGCTTCCGATCGCGGCGGTCACCTTCGCCGGGAACAGCCTCTCGTCCGGGGTCTTCTGGTCTGGTGTGGCCTTGTCCCGCACGGGATGTCTCCTTTCAGCCTGCCGAGCCGACCACGCGGTTGTCGTGGCCGGAAGCGGGTGCACGCGAAGCCCTGTCCAGGGCGGTCAGCACACCGGCGGCTGTGCGGGGGCCGGGAGCGGGGCCGACGTCGCGGTGCCGGACATCGACTGCAGCCCGCCCGCGTGCGCGGCCGGGTCGTCCTCCCCGGCGCGCAGGGTGCGGAGTGCGTCGCGTGCCTCGCTGGTGGGGGTGAGGGTGGTGAAGTGGGTGCCCAGGACGAGGTGGACCACACCGTCGGTGCGGTTGTCGTCGCGGACCAGTTGTGCGCACGGTGCCACGAGCCGGATGGTGCGTGCCGCGGCGCGCCCGTCGGCACCGAACCGGATCTGGCCGACGCACTCCATGGTGTCCGTCGGGTAGACCGGGTCGTTGTCCGGTGGCGCGGCCTCTGCGAAACCGAGGAGTTCCAGTCGCGCGGCGGCCCGGGTGGCCAGCCCCTGGCGGTCGGTCGAGTTCCGCACGAGCACCGCGACCCGCCCCGGTGGCGCCGGGGTGACCGCCCGCAGCGTGTCCTGCGGCACCGGTGTCAGGTGGGCGGCCTCCGGCGCCCGTGGGCAGCGCACCCTGTCGACGGGCGTCTCCGACCGCAGCACGTCCACCCACACGACCGTCGCGGCGACGGCGAGCGCGAAGATCGTCACGAGCCCGGGAAGCAGCCTGCGCGACCGCGGCCTTCCGTCCTCGATCACGTCGGCACCGGCAGGTTCGTCTGTCCGCCCCATGTGTCCTTCCCCGGTCGGCGTTCCACCCCTCCGCACGTACCCGGCCCCCCGCCGAGGGACACGCACCGACCGCGGATGTCAGGAAACGGCAAGTTCGCGGCTCCCACCGGAGGCGTGGCACGGTCATGTCCGGTACGGGAACCCGGGGTTCATGTAGCCGGCGCTCCAGTACGGCGCGAAGCCGTAGTAGTCGTAGAACCCGGTCGTGGTGGTCGGGTCGAGGACCAGTTCAGGGTCGTAGGCGGGCCCCCGCGCGACGTGCTCGCGCTCTGCGCCGATGTGCACGGTGTCGTCGACGGCGGTGACCGCGTCGACCGGGACGAGAACCATCTGCTTGCCGATGCCCAGGAACCCGCCGGAGGCGACCTGGAGCAGCCGGACCCGCCGCTCATCGAGGTCGACGATCAGCCCGTCGACCTCACCCACCTCGTCCCCGTTGGCGTCGACGACGGTCCGCCCCCGCACGTCGTCGCCCGAGTCGGCGAGTGCCAGGTCGGTGTCATCGAGCCGAACGAGCGTGGCTGCCTCGTTCATCGCAATGCTCCCTTCGGTAGCCCAGAGCGGGGCCTACCCGGTAGCCGGTGCGGGAACCCCGCCGTCACCCGATCGCAAGGTTGCGCACCTCGACGCGGTCACCACCGGCAGCGGCCTCCCGTCGTGGCCGGGGTCGGCTCAAAGGCCCAGCGCGCCAAGGAGCAGGGCGGCCACGGCGTCGCGGTGGCCTGGGCTGTCCTGCCAGCGCAGCCTGCGGCCTGCCTCGACCACCACGCCGAAGCCCGCGTGCACGAGCACCCTGGCCTGGCGCGAATCCAGTTCCGGACGTGCCGACCGCAGTTGCTGCTCCCAGACGGCGATGTGCTCGCGCTGCGCGATGACCAGTGGCCGCTGCAGGTTGGCGGGCAAGCCGACCAGTTCGGCGTTCGCGACGCTCGTGAGCGCGGTGTGCTCGAAGCTGTACGCCACGTAGGTCGCCGTCAGCGCGACCAGGGCGTCGTGCGGGTCGGCGACGCCGAGGAGGTTCTGTTCGACTGCTTGGCTCAGCAGTGCGGCGGCCTGCAGGCAGGCCGCCGCCAGGATGTCGGCTTTGCCGGGGAAGTAGCGGTAGAGCGCGGAGGGCACCAGCCCCACGGCCTCGGCGATCCTGCCGTTCGTGACGTTGGCGAAACCGTCCCGTTCGAACAGTGGGATGGCGGCCGCGAGGATTTCCGAGCGCCGGGTGCGTGGCACGGGCCGGGTCGGCAGTTCGACCAGGCGCGCGCTCCCGGTGGCCGCCGTGGGGTCGGTCGCGACCACCCGCATGGCGGCCGACCCCAGCAGCTCCTCGACCCGGCGTTGTGCGATCGAGGTGCGGTGCATCGTGATCGACCCGATCGCGCCGAGGGCGGCCACGGCGCGCAGGTGTTCGCCGGGCAGTGGCCGCTCGCGCCGCACCACGTCGGTCACCCGGCCGACGACGCGCGCGAACTTCGCCCCGAGCACCCGGCGGTCCTCGCGGTTGAGGTACCGAGCCTCCCACCGGTACAGGCCACTCGACGCGCGATGGGCGGTGGTGGCCCTGGTGATGGCGGCGAGCACGTCCGCCACGGACGCCTCCCCTGGCACCTCGTCGAGCGTGGCGACGAGCCGGTCCGCCATGACGTTCGCGCACTCGGCGAACAACGCGTACTTGTTCGGGAAGTGCCGGTACAGGGCCGCCGCGGTGATGCCGACGTTCGCGGCGATCTCCTCCATCGACGCCGAGTGGTAGCCGTGCTCGCTGAACACCCGGCCCGCCGCTTCGACGATGAGTTGCCTGCGGTTGCGCGGTCGAACGGCCGCGGTCGGTTCGGCGGTCACCTCGGTGCCCGGGTCGGCGTACGCGGGAACAGGGCCATGCGCGCCAGTCAACCACGCGACCGCCGCTCGGTGACCGAGCCGGGCGCGGAGCCGCGCGGGACCAGCGCCGAGGTGCGGACCGATTCAGGTCGGGGATTCCCTTGCCGGTGCGCAATTCGCTCGATATGTTAATGAGAAATCACGCACCGTGATCATCTGGGAACCGGCTGGTTTGCTACCTCGCCTACCAAGGAAGCCAGGTAAGTTAATGAGCAATCTCAGCAGAAGGAATGTCCTGTCCCTTGGTGTCGCACTGGGCCTGGTGAGCGCGGCGAGCGCGGCTCCTGCCTGGGCGTCGGCGGCCGCGGGCCCGGCCGCGCCGGGCGCCGACCCGTGGTGGGTCTGGGACGACGAGGTGGACCGCATCATGGCGGCGGTGCTCGAGGCGGGCCAGGTTCCCTCGGTCAACACCGCGATCCGGTCGTGGGTGAACAACGGCGACCCGGTGCCCGGCGGCCTGCCGGGCGGCCTCTCCACCTACCTCCAGAAGGTCAGCAGGCTGCCCTCCTGGGCCGACCTTGCCAAGCTGCGTCTCGCCGCGGACTTCAACCGGCGCAAGGACACCTACCTGTTCATGCTGTACGGCCTCGGCAGCGGCATCATGAGCACGGTGATCCCGCGCGAGGCCAAGTCGGTCTACTGGTCGGCGGGCGGTGCCGACATGCAGGATCGCGCCGCCAAGACGTTCACGTTCGGCTACGACCTGAGCGACCACAACGGGTTCGAACCGGCCGGCCAGTTCGTGGTCACGGCGAACAAGACGCGCCTGGTGCACGCCGCGGTGCGCCATCTGCTGCCGAGGTCGCCGCACTGGATCGCGGTCGCGGACGAGCCGAACCGGATCCCGATCAGCAACGGCGACATCCTGGTCACCTTCCACAGTCTCGGCACCTTCGTGCACAAGAAGCTGCGCGAGTGGCGCGTCCCGATGTCGGCCCAGGACGAGGCGGCCTTCCTGCACTCGTGGCAGGTCGCCATGCACCTGCTCGGCGTGCGGGAGGAGTTCATCCCCAGGACGTGGGCCGCCGCCCACGCGCAGTCGGAGCAGGTGCTCACCCCGGTCCTCGCCCCGACGCGGGAAGGCAGGGAACTCGCGGAGGACCTGCTCGGGCTGACCGCCCAGGTCGACCTGGGCGTGACCCGCGGCTTCCTCAACGAGTTCGTGCGCTACGTCCTCAGCGACGCGATCGGCGACTGGCTCGGCCTGCGCCGCGACCACGCGGCCGCGGCACTCGTCCGCACCGGGTGGCCGGCGTACGTCGCGTTCCGGGAGGGGCTGCTGCCGGTCATGCCCGTCGGCTTCTACCTGTTCGACCAGTTGATCCGCGCGCTCGCGATGCTGTTCCTCAACAAGGTCACCTCACCGACCACCACACCCATCACGATTCCAACCGGGAACCGGCCGGGAGCCTGAGCCGCGGCGGCCACCTCCCACCTCGGACGGTGTTCGCGGCGGCCACGTACACCCGACGGGTTCGCAATTCGGGTGAATGCGGTCCGGTGTTCCGGGGGATGCCGCCGGCCGGTGGAAGATCGCCAGGTGGCCGATGAGATCGCGATGGTTGGTGTGGGATGCCGGTTCCCCGGTGGGGTCGATGACCTCGACGGGCTGTGGTCGTTGCTCTCGGCGGGCCGTACGGCCGTCGGCGAGCCGCCGCCGGACCGGTTCGACGTCGAGCGGTACTGGGACACCAACCAGATGCGGCCCGCCAAGTCCTACACGTTCCAGGGCGGCTACCTCGACGACATCGCGGGCTTCGACGCCGAGTACTTCGGCATCAGCCCGCGCGAGGCGGTCAGCATCGATCCACAGCAGCGGCTGGTGCTGGAGCTGGGTTTCGAGGCGCTCGACGACGCGGGCATCGACCCCGCGTCGCTGGCGGGCACGGACGCCGCGGTGTTCGTCGGCGTGTCCGCGCCCGACTACGGCGGGCAGCACTTCGGGACGCCGGGCACGATCGGCCCGTACACCAACTCCGGCGCCGCGTTGTCCAACACGGCGAACCGGCTGTCCTACCACCTCGACGTGCATGGTCCGAGCCTGAAGGTGGACACCGCGTGTGCCTCGTCGTCGAACGCGGTGCACCTGGCGTGCGAGCACCTGCGCGCAGGCAACGGGCGGGTCGCGTTCGCCGCGGGCGTCAACGTCCTGCTCAACCCACTGACCACGGTGGGGTTCGCCAAGGCGGGCTTCCTGTCGCGGACGGGACAGTGCCGTCCCTTCGCCGCCGCGGCGGACGGCTACGTGCGTGGCGAGGGCGCGGGGGTGGTGGTGCTCAAGCGGCTCGCCGACGCGATCGCCGACGGGGACCGGGTGCACGCGGTGGTCGCGGGCTCGGGGACGAACAGCGACGGGCACACCACCGGGCTGGTGCTGCCGAGCGCGGACGCGCAGGAGGCGTTGTTGCGCCAGGTGTACGACCGGTTCGCGCTCGACCCCGACGACCTGGCCTACCTCGAGGCGCACGGCACGGGGACACCCATCGGTGACCCGATCGAGTGCCGGGCGATCGGCAGGGCGCTCGGCGTGCCGCGCACCGGTGGACCGCTGCCGATCGGCTCGGTGAAGGCGAACCTCGGCCACCTCGAACCCGCGTCGGGCATGGCCGGGTTGTGCAAGGCGATCCTCGTACTGCGGCACGGCATGGTCCCGCCGACACCGAACGCGGCGCCGCGCAGCACCGACATCGACTTCGACGGGCTCGCGCTGACCCCGGTGCCCACGGCACTGCCCTCGGCCGGGCGGCTGGTGGGGATCAACTCGTTCGGCTTCGGCGGGACGAACGTCCACATCGTGCTGGAGAAGCCCCCTGTCCCCGGTGCGGGCACCGCCGCCGACCGCGAGGTGCCGCTGGTGGTGTCGGCCCGCACCGGGAAGGCACTCGCCGACGCGGTGGCAAGGATGGACGAACGGCTGACCGGGTGCGCGGATTTCGCCGACGTCGCCTACTCCTCCTGGCACCGGCGTGCCCAGCACCCCTACCGGCGGGTCGTGCTCGCCGCCGACGCGGAGCGGGCACGCGAGCGGCTGGCCGAGCAGGTGCCCGCCCGGCGTGCCGCGGAGCGCGGCCGGGTGGCGTTCGTCTACTCCGGGCACGGCGCGCAGTGGGCGGGCATGGCCGCCGACCTGCTGGGCACCGATCCGGTGTTCACCCACGTCATCACCGAGATCGACGCCCTGCTGCGCCAGCGGGTCGGCTGGACGGTCGGCGACGAGTTGCCGGCCACCGAGTCGCGGATGCACGACACGAGGGTGATCCAGCCCGCGACGTTCGCCGTGCAGGCCGCGATCACCGCCGTGCTCGCCGAGTACGGCGTGCTCCCGGACGCGGTCTACGGGCACAGCTCCGGCGAGATCGCCGCCGCCCACGCCGCCGGGATCCACGACCTCGACCAGGCCGTCGAGCTGGCGGTGGTGCGCAGCGAGACCCAGGCCCGCGCCAAGGGGCTCGGCCGGATGGCGGCGGTCAACCTCGGGCCGGACGAGGCCGGGCGGCTCCTCACCCGGTACGACGGGCGCCTGGAGATCGCGGGCGTCAACAGCGGACAGGACGTCACCGTCGCTGGTCCCGACGAGGACCTGCGGGACCTGGCGCGCGTGCTCGCCGACCGCGACGTGTTCTGCCGCGTGCTCGACCTCGACTACCCGTTCCACAGCGCCGCGATGGACCCGCTCCTGCCCTCGTTGCGGGACGCACTGGCCTACCTGACCCCGAAGGCCGCTTCGGTCGACTTCGTCTCGACGGTGACCGGTGAGCACCTGGCCGGGGACCAGCTGGACGCCGGGTACTGGTGCCGCAACGTCCGCGAACCCGTCCGGTTCGCCTCGGCCACCGAGCACCTGCTCGCCGACGGCTTCGACACCTTCGTCGAGATCGGCCCGCACCCGGTGCTGCGGACGTACCTGAAGCGGGCCGCCGAGGGGCACGCCGAGGGCACCGTCCTCGTCCTGCCGACACTCACCAGGTCGGAGCCGGGACCCCGGGCGCTGCGGACCGCGGTCGAAGCCACGCTGGCGGCGGGCGCGGCGTTCGACCGGGACCGCTTCTTCCCGCATGGCGGCCGGATGGTGCGGCTGCCCGGCTACCCGTGGCAGCGGGAGCGGTTCTGGCTTGGCAACAAGTACACGTGGAGCGGCAACACGGTGCCGCCGGACCACGTGCTGCTCGGCGACCGGGTCGCGGTCGCGGACCCGACGTGGCGCTCCACAGTGGATCCGGCCAGGTTGCCATGGCTGTCGGGACACCGGGCGGCGGGCACCCCGATCATGCCCGCCGCCGGCTACCTGGAGATGGGCTGGGCGGCCGGGCAGCTCGTCCACGACGGTCCGGTCGAGGTGCACGAGCTGCAGATCACCAAGCCGGTGGTCCAGCCGGACGACGAGATGGCGCTGCCAGAGCTGCAGGTGTCGCTGTCCGAAGAGGACGGTGTGTTCCGGGTGGCGACCCGCGCGGCCGGCAGTCAGGTCTGGCAGGGCCACGCGCGTGGCAGGGTCCGGCGCCGGGTGGCCACGCCACCGGCCCCGCTCGACCTCGCTGCGCTCCGAGCCCGGTTCACCGAGCACGGCACGCATGTCGACCGGCGGACGTTCTACGCGGACGGCGAGCAGCTCGGCCTGGGCTACGGGCCGGACTTCGTGGTGATCGGGCAGGCGTGGGTGGCGGGCATGGCGGTGCTGGCCGACTTCGACTGCGGCCACCTCGACACCACCGGGTTCCACGCGCATCCGGCGTGGACCGACGCCGGTCTGCAGGCCGCGATCGAACTCGGCAGGATGGTGGCGGGCCACGTCACGCAGGAGCACGCGTACATGCCGGTGTCCGTCGGTTCCGCGCGCCTCTGGCGGAAACCGGCCACCACCGGCGTCGTGCACTTCCGCGCCAGGACGGTCTCGAGCACGGCGGCGACGGCCGACATCACGCTTGCCGACGACACCGGTGAGGTGCTGCTGGAGCTGCTCGACTGCCGGTTCCTGCGCGTCAAGGTGGCTGACCGGCACGCCGTCCGGCGCCAGCGCGTCGAACTGCGCGCCGCGCCGCGCGGGAGGGCCGCGGCCACCGAGGTGGCGTGGACACCGCCGGAGCCGGTGGTGCCGCCGGAACCAGGACACGACAGGTACCGGCGCAGGCGGATCGCACTGACCGCCGCGTTCGCCACCGGTGCGTGTGCCGAACTCCTCGGCGGCGCGGCGACCTTCTTCACCGACGACCTCGTCGCCGCGGGAGTGCGTCCCGAGTTCGTCCCGTTGCTCGACCTGCTGCTGGACATCGCCGCCGACCACGGCCACCTGGAGTGGCTCGGCGAGTTCCAGGGCCGCGCCCGGTGGGCGATCCGGTCCGACGTCACCGGACCGGGCCTGGGTGAACTGCTCGACGAGTTCCCCGACCGCGTCCCAGACCTCACCCTCGCCTGCCGCACCGGCCTGCACCTGGCCGGGCTGTTGCGCGGTGAACGGGACGTGCAGGAGATCCTGCTGCCGACACACGGCAGCGACACCCTCGCCCACTTCCACGGCCTGTCGCCGACCACGCGTCCCGCGCATGGGGCGGCGGCGGCGACGATGCGGAGCCTGGTGGCCGCGTGGCCCCCGGACCGGCCACTGAGGGTCCTCGAGGTCGGCGCGGGCACCGGAGCGCTCACCGCCGCGCTGCTGCCGGTGCTGCCACCGGAGCGCACGCAGTACGTCCTCACCGACGCCTCGCCGTCGTTCCTGGTGCCTGCCCAGGCGCGGTTCGCCCGGTACGACTTCGTCGAGTACCGGACGTTCGACCTGGACTCACCGGACGTCGAACCGGGCACCTTCGACGTCGTCGTGGCGGCGAACGCCCTGCACATGGCGGCGGACCTCCGTGCCGCGCTGCACGCGCTGGGCGCGGCCCTGACCGATCACGGGCTCCTGCTGCTCGTGGAGAACCATGACCTGCCGATGGTCGCGCTGCCGTTCGGTCTGGTGCCCGGGTTCTGGTCGATGACCGACCGCGACCTGCGTCCGACGAGCCCGCTGCTGCCGCCGGCACGGTGGCGGGAGCTGTTGGCGGCGAACGGTTTCCGCTCACCGCACGTCGTCGACACCGGCATGTGCTCGGTGGCGATCACGCGCAGGGGACCACGGGCGGAGCCCCTGCCGCCCGTCCCACTGGCGGCGCCGTCGGGGCGGTTCGTGGTGGTCGCGGAGGACGGGAGCAGGACCGGGGTCGCCGCCGCGGTCGCGGACACGCTGGCCGAGCAGGGCGCCGACGTGGTGCGCGGTGACCCGCACACCGACGCGGCCTGCTGGCTCGGTGGGCCGTCGACCGACGTGGTGCTGGTGCTGGCCGAGTCAGGTGCCGACCCGGCCGACGCGCTGGCGGTCACGACGCGCCGGTTCTGGACCATCCGCGCGTTCGTGTCGGCGGCGGCCGAGCTGCACACGGGCACGGTGACCCGGTTGTGGCTGGTCACCAGCGCCACCGGCGCGATCCCGGAACCGGCACCGGCGACCACCCCGGTGGACGCCGCGCTGTGGGGGGCCGCACGCGTGGCCGCCGCCGAAGCAGGCGGGCTCGGCATCCGGCGGGTCGCGCTGGCGGGTGACGTGCCGGTCACCGAGCTGGTCCGCGAGCTGCTCGAACCCGAGGACGAGGACGAGGTCGTGCTCACCGCGGCCGGCCGGTTCGTGCCGCGGCTGCGGGACCTGCCCCCGGCGGTCGCCGACGACCCGGCCACGTCCTACCGGCTCGTCACCCGCTCCGCGGGGCCGACGTACCGGCTTGCCTGGGAGGCCACCGACCTGCCCCGGCCGGGTCCGGGGCAGCTGGTCGCCGAGGTGAAGGCCACCGGCATCAACTACCGGGACGCGTTGATCGCGGTGGGCATGCTGCCGGACTGGGTGGTGGAACGGGGGTCGACGGGTGCCCGGCTGGGCGGTGAGTGCGCGGCCGTGGTCACCGAGGTCGGACCTGGCGTGACCCGGTTCCGTCCCGGTGACGAGGTGTACGGGTTCATCCCCGCCTCGCTCGCCTCGCACGTGGTGGTCGACCAGAGCCTCGTCGGCGCCGTGCCGGCCGAGCTGGACCTGGTGTCCGCGGCAGGCACACCCGTGGCGCTGCTCAGCGTGCACTACGGGCTGCGCATGCTCGCGCAGCTCGCCGAGGGCGAGGTCGTGCTGGTGCACGGCGCGGCAGGCGGGGTCGGGCTGGCGGCCATCCAGTGCGTCCGGGCGGTGGGCGCCACGGTGATCGCCACCGCGGGGACCGAGGAGAAGCGTGACTTCCTCAGGTTGCTCGGCGTCGAGCACGTCTTCGACTCCCGGAGCCTGGGCTTCGTCACCGACGTGCTCGAGGTGACCGACGGCCATGGCGTCGACGTCGTGCTCAACTCCCTCGGCGGCGAGTTCATCGGCCGCAGCCTGGAACTGCTGCGGCTCGGTGGCCGGTTCGTCGAACTCGGCAAGCGGGACATCTACAGCGACCGCAACGTGTCGTTGCACGCGTTCCGCAACAACATCAGCTACTTCGCACTCGACATCGACCAGCTCGGCAAGCACCGCCTCGGAACCGTCGCGGCCGAGTACGACAAGCTGCTCGACCTGATGCGGGCGCGCGTCCACCGCCCGCTGCCGCAGCGGGTGTTCTCCACCGGGCAGATCGCCGAGGCGTTCCGCAGCATTCAGCACTCCCGGCACATCGGCAAGCTGATCGTGCGGTTCGACGAGCGGCCCCCGGTCGAAAGGCGGACCCCGAGGACGGTCGCGTGCGACCCGGCCGGGACCTACCTCGTCACGGGCGGTGCCTGCGGGCTCGGGGCGGAAACCGCCCGCTGGCTGGTCGACCGCGGCGCGCGGCACCTCGTGCTGGTCAACCGGCGTGGTGCGCAGGTGCCCGGGGCGCGGGAGGTCGTGGCCGAGCTGACCGGGCGCGGCGCGACGGTCTCGGTGCACGCCGCCGACGTCACGGACGAGTCCGCGATGCGAGCGCTGATCGCCGCGATCGACGACGGCGACGCCCCGCTGCGCGGGGTGGTGCACGCGGCGATGGTGCTCGACGACGCGCTGAGCACCGAGCTGACCCCGGAGCGGTTCCAGGCGGTGCTCGCGCCGAAGATGGCGGGCGCGCTGGTCCTCGACCGCCTCACCGGGGGACACGACCTCGACCTGTTCCTGATGTACTCGTCGGTCGCCGCGCTGTTCGGCAACGCGGGGCAGGCACCGTACTGCGCGGGCAACCTGTTCCTGGAGGCGCTGGCGCGGGCCCGGCGCGCACGTGGCCTGCCGGGCCAGGCCATCGCGTGGGGCATCGTCGGGGAGGTCGGTTTCGTCGCCAGGGACGAGGCCCTCACGCGCACCGTGACGCGAGCGGGCCTGCGACTGCTGTCCGCGCAGCAGGTCCGCACGGCACTCGACGAGCTCGTCGGCGGTCCCGACGTAGCCATGGTGTGGAGCCACGACGGCGAGTTCCTGCGGCGGATCTACCCGCATCTCACCACCCGACGGCTCGGCGAGCTCGTCGGGGCTGGTGACGTCGCCGACGACGAGTACGACGACCTGACCGAGCGCCTGCGGCAGGCGTCGGTCGAGGACGCGATCGTGCTCACCGCCGACACGATCGTGAACACGCTGGCCGAGGTGCTCGCCGTGGCGCCGGAGCGCATCGACCGGGACAAACCGCTGGACCAGGTCGGCGTGGACTCGTTGATGGGCGCCGAGCTGGTCGCCAAGATGCGGCGCAGGCTGGGCCGGGAGATCCCGGTGATGCGGGTGATCTCCAGCGGCGGCATCGACGACCTGGCCCGGTCGCTGGCCACCCATTTCAAGGCAGAGGAAGGGCGCGTCCAGTCCACATGACACAGACGACATCCGTCCGCCACTTTCCGCTCTACATCGGCGGCGAGCGGGTGGACACCGAGGAACGGGCGTACGGCATGAGTGTGCGCGCCGTCCTGGCACCCGGCGGGCAGGACACCGCGAACCTGTACCGCCTGCTTCGCGAAGGCACGGAGGAGGAGCTGCACGCACACCCGCACGTCCTATGCTCCGTGGCGTTGTCAACACCGGAGCACGGGGCGGCGGCCCTGCGTGCGGCGGCCGCCGCCGTGCCCCGGCTGCGTGCGATGTCGGTCGACGAGCGGCTGTCCTACGTCCGGGACCTCCACGAACGCTTCCTGGCGCACCACGAGGAACTGGCCACGATCATGCATCTCGAGGGATGCCCCCGGGTGCTGGCGAGTGCCGTCTTCAACGGGGTGCTGGACGTCCTTCGGCAGGACAACCTGGACCTCGCCCGTTCGTTGCTGCGGCAGGAGATCAGCACGCCCCGGCACCGGATCGTGTTGCGCCGCCAGCCCGACGGCGTGGTGTGCGTCGATCCCTCGGCGAACGCGCCGCTGTTCGCCGTGATGGCCATGATGGTCATGCTCGCGGGAAACGCAGTGGTGATCCGGGTGCCCCGGAGCTGTGTCGGTTCGCTGAGCTACGTCCTGCACACCGTCGTCATCCCCGCGCTCGAGGCCCGGGGCGCTCCTCCCGGGATGCTCAACGTGGTGTGCGCCGACTACGAGGTCACGATGCGCCAGTGGCTCGACAGCCCGCTGGTCGACAGCGTCTACTACTTCGGTTCCAGCGAGAACGGCCTCGCCCTGGAACGCGAATGCGTGGCCCGGGGCAAGAAACCGATTCTCGAACTGTCCGGCAACGACGGTGTGCTGGTGTGGCACGACGCCGACCTCGACCACGCGACCGCGGCGCTGGTGGAGTGCTTCTACGGCTCGGGGCAGGTGTGCATCAGCCCGAAGTACGTCATCGCCCATCCCGCCATCGCTGGCGAACTGCTCGACCGTCTGGTGACGGCGGCCGGTGCGCTGCGGCCCGGCGACCCGGCCGACACGGACACCGTCCTCAGCCCGGTCCTGCGCGCGACCGCCTTCCAGCGGACGTTGACCGGCGCCGTCGCCGCCGGGGCGACGAGGATGTGCGGTGGCGCCAGGACGAACGTCGACGGCGAGCCGGACCAGAACGGGATGTTCGTCGAGCCGACGGTGCTCCGCGTCGACGGTTTCGCCGCCGCGGAGCGGATCTCCGCCGTACGAGGGGAAGCCTTCTTCCCCATGCTGTTCGTCGTCGTGCCGGCGGATGGCCCGCACCTGCTGGACGAGTGCCTGGCGTTCCTCGACGGCAACCCCTACGGCCTGCGGAACTCCCTGTGGGCCACGGACACCGGCGTGATCGACCGGTTCACCACCGAGGTCGCCAACGGCGCCCTGCTGAAGGTCAACGACTCACACACGGCACAGGTCCCTGGACTGCCGATCGTCGGCGGTACCGGCCAGAGCGGCGGCACCCACGGCGAAGCCGCCTATCCGTTCCTGCGAGCGAGCCGCCTGCAGGCGGTGGCGGTCGCCACCACACGCACCCACCCCTGGCACGCCATCACGGGCGGCCACCAGCCGGGGTTGGCGCTGTGAAAGGCGCGTCGACGGCATCTGCGATGTCCTGAACGACGCTGTCGGGACGTCGAGCGTCCCGACAGCGTCGTTCAGGACATCCGCGGGTGGTGGTGGACACCGAACTAACTGTTCGGCGGATACGGGAGCGGCCACGCGTTGCCCTCGACCGACGTGGTGAACACGACGTCGGTGGGGGCGAACAACGTGGCGCCGAAAGCCTCGGCGAACGCGTCCAGCCCTTCCTGGGCGGCGGTGACCGGGATGCCGCTGCCCTTGATGACGGTGGGTTTCCCCGGGGCCCCCGGCAGGACACTGAGCCGGACCGCGGCCGGGTCCCAGGTGTACAGCGGCAGCTCGCCCACCCACTCGTCGTTCACCTGCAGGAAGGCGAAAACCCGGTTGTCCGGCACGGAACCACGGATGCCGGTGATCTCCATGCGCGCATCGGCGGACACCAGCACGACACCGCCCCGCAGCCGCGCACCGCCGGTGCCGGGCTCGCCGGTCAGCGCGATCGTCCCGGTGGCGTACTCCGGGGGCATCCGCACACCGACCACCGCGCCGTCCGCACCGCTGATCGGCACGGCGGGTTCGACCGCCTGGATCGCGATCCCTTCCGACGCGAGCCGCGTGAGCGCGAGGTCGGTGACCCGCAGCTCACTCAGCCCGTCGAGGAGGGCGAACGCCGGGTCGGCTGCCGACCCCGCGGCAGCCGCGGTACCGCCCAGCTGCCCGAGAAGTGGCGCCGCCATCGCGCCGCTGACAAACAATCGTCGAGTGACCGTCATGATTCTCAGTAGCAGGAGAAGTGAGGCGGTACAACGATTCCTAACTCGAAAGTGGGAACAGCGCCATCACATCAGGGGAGTGGGCGACCGGGTCCCTGGTCGTTCGTGCGCCGCAGGAGCCAGTCGCTGCCGGTGTCGATCAGGACGTACCGCACGTCGTCGCGCCGCCCGTGCAGGGTGAAGATGAACCGGCGAGGCGTCCGGTCGTGTTCCTCCCACCACCCGATGTCGGCGATGCTCTTGTGCTCGTCCTCGTAGCGGAGGTGGTCGAGGTCGTGGTCGGGCACGGCGATCGCGAGCCGGTTGTCCCGTGGCGTGTCCGGCAGCCCACGCGGGACCGCCCAGGAGCGCAGAACACCGTCCTGTTCGAGTCGCAGGTCGAAGTGTGGCCGTGGTCGCCGGTGGTCGTGCAGCACGAACGCGGGCCGCTGATCAGGTGGTGGTGCCGCCGCCGAACCCATGCCACGCCCCCCGAGGTGATCGCGTCCGCGCCAGCCTAACCGAGCACCGGATGCGTGCACCCGTGTCACACGGGCCGGTCAGCCGCCCATGGCGGGCTGCGCACCGCGTCCGCGCGGGAACTGGCCACGCGACGCCCAGGGACGTCCTGACCGGTGCTCAGCGGCGCTGGTCGACCGAGCCGGGGGTGGTGAGGCGCAGGAACCCCGCGACGTGCAGCTGCCGGGTGGCGGCGTCGTCGACGCTGATCCTCCTGAGCGACCCGACGCCGACCGACCCGGTCGTCGTCAGGGCGACGAGCAGGATGGGGAACAGCAGGGTGCGCACGAGCATGGCCCAGCAGGCCCAGGCGCCGATCCGGTCGCCGTTCCTGACGCGAACGAGCCGGGTCCCGGTGAGCAGCGCGCCGAGCACCCGGCCGTTGCCGTAGAACAGGCCGTAGAGCACGGGCACGCCGACCAGCAAACCGAGCATGGCCAGCGCCGCCACGCCGTCGGAGACGTCGGGTTTGGCGACCGCGAGCGCGACGAAACCGCCCACCGCGCAGAACAGGTAGACGAGGAAGTCCACGAACCAGGCCAGCAGCCGCGCCCACTCGCCCGCCGACACGAAGAAGGTCCCGTCCTCGTACGTGTCGAGTCGTTTCGCGATCTTCGTGCCGAGCGCCTGCTCGACGTGCTGCTTCGCGGTTTCCATCGGGGTCGGTGGCCGGTGCGGCCTGGCGACGGTCACGTGCGCTCCCGCGGTGTCCTCTGGTCACGGCTGCGCGACTGGCCTCCCGGCCGTGCCGCTCGGCCACATTATGCCCAGGGGTCCGAACCGGACAGACCGGCCCGGTCTGCCGAGATCTGCTCGATCAGCTCGATGACCCGCACGGAGTCCGCCGGGTCGACGGGCACCGGCGCGCCGTCGCGCAGCGCGGCCGCCAGCAGCGTGTAGAACTCCGCGTACCCACCGGGTTCCGTCGGCACCGCCGTGGTCGCGCCGTCGAGTCCCAGCACGCCCCATGCGGGCTCCGGCTCGTGTCCGAACCCGGGGTCGGTGGGCAGGGCACCGCCCCGCAGCGCGGCTTCCTGCGGGTCGAGGCCGTGCTTGGTGAACCCGGCCCGCGAGCCGAGCACCCGGAACCGGGGCCCGGTCTGCGCGGCCAGACCGTTCATCCACAGGTGCGAGACGACACCGGTTTCGTGCCGCAGCACGACGAAAGCGTCGTCGGGGGCGGCGCCGGGGCCGCGGGTGAACAGTTCGTGGTGCACCGGTACCGCGTCACCGAACAGGCGCACGGCCTGGTCGATGACGTGGGTGCCGAGGTCGTACAGGATGCCGCCGCCCCCGGCCACGGGCGTCTCGGTCTTCCACGACGAACCACGGTCCGGTTTCCACCACTCGAACCGGGACTCGAAGCGCCACACCGTGCCCAGCGCGCCGTCGGCCAGCAACCGCCGCACCGTGCGGAAGTCGCCGTCCCACCGGCGGTTCTGGAACACCGTCAGCGGCACACCGGCCCGGCCGGCCTTCTCGACGAGTTCCCGCCCCTGCGCCGAGGTGACGGTGAACGGCTTGTCGACCACGACCGCGACACCGGCGTCGAGGAACACGTGCGCCAGCTCGGCGTGGGACGCGGGCGGCGACCCGACGACCACGAGGTCCGGCCTCAGGTCGAGCAGCGTCTCCGCCCGGTCCACGATCCGGGTGCCGGGATACCGCGCGAGCACCTCGGCCCGGCGCTGCTCGTTGCCCGTCACGACCGCGGTCAGCTCGTAGTCCGGGTTCGCGTCGACGAAGGGGGCGTGGAACACCCGGCCGGCGGTGCCGAAGCCGATGACGGCCGTTCGCAGTGGGCGCATGTGAGGAACCTGTCAGGCGCGAGGGACGCGGGCAACCCGGGCCGGGTGCGATCCGCGGCACGTCGCGGTCAGCCGCCGCGCACCGCGGTCGCCGCGACGGCCTCCCGGTGCGCTTGGCTGCCCTCCCGGTAGAACACGTACCCGCCGTGGTGGAGCACGTCACCGTCGAACTCGCCGTCGGCGGTGAAGCCGGTGTCGTCCTTGTACTCGATGTGTGTGCCCTCGACCCAGTACCGGCCGACGTAGGCGCTCGCGCGCCGGCCGCGGGCCTCGTCGTAGCGGCCGTCGGGCAGCAGTTCCTGGCGGATGTGGTTGTCCGCGGTCACCCACATGCCGACGTAGGGGTGCTTCTGCTGGGATTGCTGCTGGGGCATCGGTGACGCCTCCTCACTTTCCGGTGTGTCTCGTACCTCCCGGGCCGTCCGCCCGCAGCCCGCGCTGGCGGCGAGGACCACGGCGGCGGCCAGTAACGACCTGCGGCCTGTCATGCCACCGAGCATGGCCTGGCGCCGGGACGGCGAACAGGCCGTGCCGTTCCTGGGTGTGCGGCACCCACCCGGCTTCTCGGTCCGCCGCAGGGCTTCGGTGAGGTCGGGACTGTTGGCCTTGTGGTCCCCCGCGCGGGGGACCCGCGGAGTGTGGTCACCCGATAGGTGGCCCGACGTCCGGGCTGTCCTTCTAGGACAGTGGTGAGCAGGATGCGGTATGTCGATCTTCCTGGCTTGCGGTGATGATCACTGTGCGTGAAAGTCGTACACGAACGTGTCGGGTCGGGTGGCGTGACTGTCGTGTGCCACAAGGGAAGGCTGCGATCGGTCGATGTCGCCATATCAGCCGGGATGATCACTTTCGGTACTGGGTGTGCCCGAGCTTCCGCATGATCATCGAGATAGGTTCTGCCGCGTCCGGCGGGCCCCGACGAAGCGGCCCGCCTTCACCGGCGGACTGGACCAGCGGGGGCCCGGTCTGTCCACATCGTCCTTTGAGCGCGTCCGTGCGGACGCGCTGTTCGCTGTGCGGGAAGGGAAGTTCGTTGCTCGACACCACGTTGACCCCAGTGCTTCGCCATGGTTCGGACATTGTCCCCTCTGCCGGGGCCGCGGTCCGGCTCGTCGTCCGCTGGGACCGCGAGACGGGCTGGGCGCACGTGGCCACGGTCGTACCGGGCACCGGGCGAACCCGTTTCACGGGTTTCCACCAGTTCGCGGGGGGCGATCCGGCCGCGGTGGTCGCCGAGCTCGTCGCCTCGGGTTGTGTCACGACCTCGCAGCCGCGTCGCGACGACGACCTCATGGAGGTCCACGCCGTGTTCGCGTGGCAGGAGGTGACCGCGGATGCTGCTCGATGACGTGCATCTCAACGGGATCGGTTGCGACATCGGCACTCTGACCCCCGTCGCCGTGCCGCTCGCGGCCGGTGAGTTCACCGAGGACGAAGCGGCCCGCACCGGCCAGCAGTCCACGGCGGTGGCCGAGCTGCACGGACCCGAGCTCGCCGTGCGGGCGGGCAGGGAGGCCCTGCGGCAGGCCAGCGTCACGGCGGGGGAGGCGGTGTGGCCGTCACTGTGCCTGCACGCCGGGATCTACCACTCCGGCATCGACTTCTGGCACGCCGCCTCCTACGTCCGGCACGAGCTGGGCATGGACGCCGGGGCGGGGCTGACACTGGAGATCAACGCGATGAGCAACAGTGCGGTCGCGGGCATGGACCTGGCGGCGAGTGTCCTTCGTGGTCGTCCCGACCACGCCGCGGCGATGGTCACCGCGGGCGACCGGTTCGGCGCACCCGGCTTCCCGCACTGGAGCACCGACATCGGCATCGTGTACGGCGACGCCGGCAGTGCCGTGGTCCTGTCCCGCAGGCCGGGCATCGCGCGGATCCGGGCGATCGCCTCGTTCACCGACCCGTCATTGGAGGGCCTGCAACGCGGTGACGAGCCGTTCCGCACGGCGAGCATCGCGGCGCACCAGGCGATCGACATCCGGCGCCGCAAGCGGCAGTGGCTGGCAGGCCACAGCGCGACCGAGGTCGACGTCCGCAACGGGGAGGCCGTGGCGGCGGTGGTCAAGACCGTGCTCTCCGACGCGGGCCTCGATCTGCCGGACCTGGCGAGGATCTGCGCGCCCCACTACGGCCGCCGCCTGGTCGAGACCCAGATCCTGCGCCCGCTCGGCATCGCGGAGGACCGGACGATGACCGAGCTGGGGCTCCGGGTGGGGCACCTGGGCGCGAGCGACCAGATCGTGGCGCTGGACCACCTGCTGCGGACCGGCGCCGCTACCGTCGGCGACCACGTGCTGCTGCTGGGCATCGGCGTCGGCATGACCTGGACGGCGGTGTTGCTGGAGCTGGGACCGCACTCGACGAGCTGACCTTCGGCGACGGCACGCACAGCTTGGCCCGGCGCACGGGTCGGTGCCAGGACGACCTCGCGTGTTCCGCTGCATTGGGCGACACGGTGAACAAGTCACGAACGGACCACCGGCGGATCCAGGAAGGCAGCGGTCAGCCGCGTAGGTGCGCGTTGAGCCGTGCGGCCTGTCGGGTGAGGTGGTCGCGCTCGGGGAGGTTCGGTGCCGCTCGCGCGGCCTCGGCGTAGAGGCGTGCCGCGGTGGCCGGGTCGCCGTCGCGTTCGTGCAGGTACGCGGCGGCGGCGGTGTGGCGGGGGATGGCGGGGTCGAGGTCCGCCAGGGCGGCGAGGCCTGCCCGTGGGCCGTCGGCCTCGCCGACCGCGACGGCGCGGTTGAGGCGGGCGACCGGGCTGTCGGTGAGCTGGACCAGTTCGTCGTACCACTCGACGATCTGCACCCAGTCGGTCTCCTCGGCCGTCCGCGCGTCGGCGTGGAGCGCGGCGATGGCGGCCTGGGCCTGGTACTCGCCGAGGCGGTCGCGGGCGAGGGCGTTCTGGAGCACGGCGACGCCCTCGGCGATCAGACCGGTGTGCCACCGGCCGCGGTCCTGCTCGGCGAGCGGCACGAGCCTGCCGTCGGGGCCGGTCCGTGCCGGGCGTCGAGCGTGGTGCAGCAGCATGAGCGCGAGCAGTCCGGCGACCTCCTCGTGGTCGGTGCCCGCGGCCAGCCCACGGGTGAGCCGGATCGCTTCGGCGGCCAGGTCGACGTCGCCGGAGTAGCCCTCGTTGAAGACCAGGTAGAGCACGCGCAGCACGGTGCCCACGTCCCCGGGCTGGGTGAACCGGACACCCGAGACGGTCCGCTTGGCCCTGCTGATCCGCTGGGCCATCGTCGCCTCCGGCACGAGGTAGGCCTGCGCGATCTGCCGTGTCGTCAGGCCGCCGACCGCGCGCAACGTGAGCGCGACGGCCGAGGCCGGGGTCAGTGACGGGTGCGCACACAGGAAGTACAGCCGGAGCGTGTCGTCCACGACCTCGCCGGGTCCCGGCGCGGGCTCGCTGTCGACGCGGACCTCGCGGTGCCGCCGGGAGGTCTCGGCGCGGGTGGCGTCGAGGAACTTGCGCCACGCCACGGTGACCAGCCAGCCCTGGGGGTCTCTCGGCGGGTCCTCCCGCCACGCGCGCACGGCCTCGACCAGTGCGTCCTGCACGGCGTCCTCGGCCGCCGCGAAGTCTGCTCCGCGGCGGACGAGGACACCGATCACAGTGGGGGTGAGGGTCCGCAGAAGGGCCTCGTCCACGAGTGTCACTCCGTGATGGTGGGCGGTGCGGTCAGGAACGGGCGCACCTCGAGCCACTCGTGGATCGGCTTCCCACCGGCGCCCGGCGCCGCGGACAGCTCACCGGCCAGTTCGAGCGCTCGCTCGTGGCTCTCGACGTCGATCACCATCCAGCCCGCGATCAGGTCCTTGGTCTCCGCGAACGGGCCGTCGGTGACCGGCGGCCGCCCCTCGCCGTCGTAGCGGACGAACATGCCCTCCGGGGAGAGCGCCTGGCCGTCGACGAACTCGCCGGTCTCCTCGAGCCGCGCGGCGAAGTCCCCCATGTACTGCACGTGCGCCGAGACTTCCTCCGGCGTCCACTGGTCCATCGGCACGTCGTTGACCGGTGCCGGTGCGCCGCGGTAGTGCTTGAGCAGCAGGTACTTGGTCATCGTGTGTTTCTCCCTGGTGCGGTACGGCCCATTGTGGCCGTGTTCCGCTCCAGGGACGGAGCCGTGTCCGGGTTCTCGACATCCCACCGCGAAGTTTTCGACCGACTTCGGCCGAGACGTCACGGAGGTGGGGAGGAGGGCTTGTCTCAGTTCGCCGCGTCGGTGGTGCCGGTCGTCGCGCCGGGGACGCAGACGCAGCCGCGGCTGTAGGTGTTGACGATGGTCGCGGCGCAGAAGCGGGCCGAGATGTCGTCGTGCGTGGTCCACAGATGCTGGCACGCGGCACAGAGCCGTTCGGCGGCCACTTCCGCAGTGGTGGAACTTGGTGCCGTCACGTTCATGACCTGTCCGTCCTCGGGGGTGTCGCTCGGTGGCCTCACGGTCTGCCGGACATGAGGTTGAGGTCGACGAGGTTCGGCAAGGTGTCAGCTCAGGGTAACCCACCTGCCTGGTGCGCCGAGTTCGGCGACCGGTCCCGTCCCGAGCCGGTGCTCATCGCCGCGGGTCTGCTCGCCATGGCCCGGTACGAACGCAGCAGATTGCTCGTGGTCGTGGCCGGCGTGGTGGCTACCGTGCTGGTGGCGGTTCCGGAGGGCACCATGAGCACGCTGATCCCCGCGGTGATCGTGCTCGCCGCCGCCTTCGCGGCCCTGCACACCCGGAGCCCCGTGGTGGCCCGGTCGGCATGAGCCCGCACAGCAGCGCGCGCTATCGAGCCGACGCGTGCAGTTCGGCGGACACCTGCTCCTCGATGAGGCGGAAACCGCAGGAGGCGGCGATCGCGATGGCTCGTTTCGCGGTGTGGTTCGCCGAGTCCCGGTCGCCGACGGCGAGCTTGGCGGTGGCGAGACCGGCGAGGGCACGTGCCTCGATGAACGGGTAGGTGTCGTGTGCGATCGTCAGGCAGTTCTCGAACCACCGGATGGCGGTCGTCGCGTCACCGAGCGCGAGGTGGGCCTGTGCGAGGGTGGCCGCGGTCTGGGCCATGGCCTTCCGGTCACGGACGGTGATCGCCATCTCGTGTGCCTGCCGCGCCACGGCCAGCGCGGTGACGGCGTCGCCGCGCTGGCGGTGCAACTCGCTCCATTCGTCCAGTGTGGACAGTTCGCCGCGCAGGTTCCTGGCTTTCTGGTACGCCGCGAGCACGTCGGTGAGCAGCTCGGCGGCCGCCGTCTCCGCGCCGAGCTGACGCAGCGCGCTCGCCAGGTTGCCCCGGTTGGCCAGCGCCGAGGTCTCCCGGTCGGTCGCCTCGTTGATCGCCAGCGCGGTGCCGAGCAGGTCCTCGGCTTCCCGCAACGCGCCCTGGTGCAGCCGCAGCACCCCGAGCCCGTTGAACGCGACCGCCCGCACGTGGCCGAACCGGTCGTCCTCGGTCAGCTCGATCGCGCGGTGCAGGCGCTCCTCCGCGTCGGCGAGCCTGCCCTGTTCCAGGTGGAGCCACGCGACGTGGTGGGACAGGTAAGCGGCGGCCGTCGTCCAGCCGGAGACGACCGCGAGCTCCTCGCCCGCGAGGCAGTCCGACAGCGCCTCCTCGTCCCTGCCGAGCGCCCACAGCGCCTGGCCGCGGCTGATCAGCATCGCGGTCCGCGCCAGGTCGTCGCCGGCCCTGACCGCGGCGGCCAGGCCCGTCTCCGCCGCGGTCAGCCAGCCGTCGACGTGCCTGCGCACCAGGAAGTAGCCGCGGAGCTGGTCGGTGATCCGCCAGGCCAGGGCGGGGTCGGCGGCCCCGGCCGCGTGCGCGACGACGGCGAGCAACGCGGGCAGCTCGACGTCCAGCCAGGTGAGCGCCTCGACGTCGGTGCTGAAGAACGCGTCCCGTTCCGGGTGCGTGCCGAGCCGCACGAGTTGCGGGTACACCCACTCCATCGCGGCGGTCACCGCGTCGGCGTACCAGGCGTGCAGCCGGGAGCGCGCGGTCTCGCTCTCGGGGTCCTCGGCGAGCAGCCTGCGGGCGTACAGGCCGAGCAGGTCGTGGTACCGGTAGCGGTCCGCCGCGTACTGCATCAGCATGTTCGCCTCGAGCAGGTCCTCGAGGCCGCGGTCCGCCGCTGCCGTCGGCATCCCCAGCAGGACACCGGTGCTGTCGGCGCCGAAGTCGTCGCCGGGGTGCGCGCCGCACAGCCGGAACGCGCGCTGGGCCTCGGCACTGAGGTCGGCATAGCCGAGCTGGAAACTGCTGAGCACGCTCGACTCGCCGGTGGCCAGCTCGGCGAGCCGGTGACCGTCGTCGTGCAGGCGAGCGGTCATGTCAGCGACGCGCCACGCCTGCCTGGTGGCCAGCCGCGCGCTCGCGATGCGCAGCGCGAGCGGCAGCCGTGCACACGCCTCGGCGAGCGCACCCGCCGCGCCGGGATCGGCCTCGGTCCGGCGCGGTCCGGCGGTCGCGGCGATCAACGCGACCGACTCGGCGAGGGTGAGCGGTTCGAGATCGACGACGCTCACCCCGCCGAGGCCGGGCATCCGGCGCCTGCTCGTCACGATCACGTCGCTGCCGCCCGCACCGGGCAGCAGCGGCCGGATCTGGTCGGCGTCCCTGGCGTTGTCCAGCAGCACCAGCATCCGCCGGTCGGCGAGCTCACTGCGGAACAGTGCGGCCGCCTCCGCCACGTCGGTCCCGATCCGCCTGCCCGGCACGCCGAGTGCGCGCAGGAACCGGCCGAGCACCCGCATCGGGTCCGGGGCGGTCGCGGTGGCGCCGCGCAGGTCGGCGTAGAGCTGGCCGTCGGGGTAGCGCGTGCGCAACCGATGCGCGGCGGTGAGGGCGAGCGCGGTCTTGCCGACCCCCGCGATGCCGTCGATCAGGACGGTCCTGGCCGTGGCCTGCCCGGACCCGTCGTGGTCCCGCGCGAGTGCCGCCTCGATCCTGGCCAGCTCCGCCGTCCTGCCGACGAAGTCCGGCGGCGGGGCGGGGGCCTGCTGGATCGCGGCCCGCCCCGTTGCGCTGTGCTCGTGCCGGTCCCGCTGGCGGAGCACCGCTAGCTGCGCGGACCGCAGCAGCTCGCCGGGGTCGATGCCGAGCTGGCTCGCGAGCGCGGACCGGATCCGTTCGTAGGCCGCGAGGGCCTCCGCCTGCCTGCCACTGGCGGCCAGCGTCAGGATCAGCTCGACGTGCAGCGGTTCGTCCAGCTCGTGGTGACCCGTGAGGTCCCGCAGCGGGGTCAGCGCCTGTTCCGGCCTGCCGAGGTTGCGGGCCAGCGCGGCGAACGTCTGGACCGCGGCGGCGTACTCGGCGGTCACCGCGGCGTAGAGCGGACTCGACGCCACCCGCTCCGCGTCCAGTTCCCCGCGCCACAGCGCGACGGCGCCCGCGAGCCGCAGCAACGCCTCTTCCGGCACGTCGTGGGCGGCTCGCGTGACGAGGTCGCGGAACGCCAGCAGGTCGAGATGGTCGGCGCCGACCGCGAGCCGGTACCCGGACTGGCCGCCGACGAGCACGTTGCCCGTGCGCGCACCGGTGTCCAGCAGCCGACGCAACCTGGTGATCTGCGTGTGCAGCAGACCGGCCGCGTTCTGGGGCTCGCCGTGCGGCCACAGCAACCCGATGAGCTCGTCCTGGCCGACCGCGGCGCCCGCGCCGAGCGCGAGCCGCGCGAGCAGCGTGCGCTGCAGGCCGGAACCGAGGGCGGCCCGCACGTCGCCGTGCCAGACCTCGACCGGACCGAGCACGCGGATGCGCAGCGGGCCACCAGCACCGGTGCCCGCGCGGGGGCCGTCGTCGTCGGCCTCGACGGCGGCCTGCAGCTGTTCGGCGTCCTGGCGGCTCAGTCCGAGTGCGGACGCGATCGCCTGGACCGACCGTCTCTTCGGGCTTCGCGTCCTGCCCTGTTCCAGGTCGCGGATCGCGCCCGCGCTGACGCCCGCGCGGTCGGCCAGCTCCCGCTGCGTCATACCGGCGCGACGGCGGTGGGCTCGAAGCAGCTCGCCGAACCCCGCCGCGGTCACGTGCGCTCGCACCCAGTGATCACCGCGCAATGCTATGTCAGGTAGCGGTGCTCGGGTCGTCGTCGTACGTCGGGTGCCACGGTGGCCTGCCCGACCGGAAGCCGCGGGTTCTCACTCGGCAACGGACGAGCGGCGACGCACGACCTGGTGCGCGACGGCGACGGCGACACCGGCCGCGGCGAAGAGCGCGGTGGCGACCGGGCTCATGGACTTCGACAGGCTCGGCGCGTTGCCCGGCCCGACCGCCCAGGACGCCAGCGCGGCGGCGTAGACCGCAGCGATGGCGCCACTCCACCAGCGGGCCGCGCGCAGCCGGGGGTCGCGCAGGCTCCCGGCCAGCGCGATGGCGATGGGAATGCCGGCGATCAGGGCGAACTGCGCGGCGACGAGGACCGGCACGGTCCAGGCCGCGACGAGAACGGTCATCGAGGTACGGCCGACGACGCGGCTTCGCGAGGTGGTGATGGCCATCGTCTTCTCCTTGGTCGCACTGCCGCTAACTGCTTGTTTCGATAGTTAGAAGATATAACGACACGGCGCTGAAGGGCAACAGGAAAGGTGAGAGGTTCTAACTCCGCGGCGCGCTGCCTCGGCGTGGGCAGGTCGCCGAGTCCATCCCGCTCAACGAGCCCGCCATCCTGCGCTACGCCCTGGTCGCCGCTGAAGCCGCCTGCCGTGGTGAGCAACGCGACTACCGCGTCCCCACGAGCCCGGCCGTGCGGTCACCCTGGTCGACGCTGTCCGTATAAACAGATCACCGCCGCGCGCTGACGTCCGGTGTCACGTGCGACCGTCGGCACCCATGACGACGCCTACGTGGTGCGGGGCTGGACGTGGACGCGTTCTCCCTGCAGGCCGAACAGGATGAGCAGTTCGACCGCCTTTCCGTCCGCGGTGCCCAGCCAGTGGGGTTGTGCGGTGTCGAACTCCGCGGCTTCGCCAGGTGGGAGGGTCAGGTCGCGATCGCCGAGCACCAGCCGCAACCGTCCATTGAGGACGTACAGCCACTCGTGGCCGCTGTGGGTCTGCGGGGTGGGTTCGGCCGGTTCCCCGCGGCTCGGGATGAGCATCTTGTACGCCTGCACGCCACCGGGCCTGCGGGAGAGCGGGATGAACGTCATGCCGTGGCGGTGAATCGGGTGCAGGTGGACCCGAGGGTCACCGGTGCGCGGTGCGCCGACGAGGTCGTCCAGCGGAACGTCGTACGCGTGTGCCAGCGGCAACAGCAGTTCCAGGTTCGGCCGCCGCCCGCCGCTTTCCAGGCGGGACAGCGTGCTCTCCGAGATGCCGGTGGTCGCCGACAGATCGGCCAGGGTGATGGCGCGTTGCCTGCGCAGTGCGCGCAGCCTCGGGCCGACCGCGTCCAGTACGTCCTTGATCTGCTCGCTCATGCTCCCAGTCTTGCCGAATCGGCAAGATCTCGTGCGGTTCGTGGCGGTCCCGGGCAAGAGTGGGTGCCGTACCCGACGACGGCACGAGAGGAACCGACGATGAGAACGACACGAAGCGCCCAGTTCTGGGACGAGCAGTACCGCGTTCCCCGGACCGGCGGGGTGAACCCCGTGCTCGCCGAGATCGTCGGCGAACTCACGCCAGGCACCGCGCTGGACCTGGGCTGCGGGGCAGGCGGTGACGCGCTCTGGCTCGCCGGCCGCGGCTGGCGGGTCACCGCGGTCGACATCTCGGCCAACGCGGTCCGGCGCCTCGCCGAGAACGCCCGTGCGCGCGGTGTGCACACGGTGCTGACCACGGCCCGTGTCGACCTCGCGGAGGACTTCCCCGACGGCGGCTTCGACCTGGTGTCCGCCCAGTACTTCCACACCCCGTTCGAGTTGCCACGGGCCGAGGTGCTGCGCACCGCCGCGCACGCCCTGCTGCCCGGCGGGCGGCTCGTGGTCGTCGACCACGGTTCCACCGCACCCTGGTCCTGGAACCAGGACCCCGAGGTCCGTTACCCCACGCCGAACGAGGTGGCCGCCGAACTGGCACTCGACCCGGGCCGGTGGCTGGTCGAGCGTGCCGACATGCCACGGCGGGACGCGCGTGGGCCGGGCGGCCAGACCGCGACCGTCACCGACAACGTGCTGGTCATCCGCCGCACAACCGCCTGACCAGGGAGGACGACCATGCGCTCCGCCAACCGCCGCCGTGACGTGGGCCCGCCGAGGACCGGCCCGGGGGAGAAGGAGGTGCTGCTCGGTTTCCTCGACTACCTGCGTGCCTCGGTGCTCGCCAAGGCGCACGGCGTCCCGGAACCGCAGGTCCGCACCCCCGGCGTGACGTCGGGAACGAACCTGCTCGGTCTCGTCAAGCACCTCACCCACGTCGAGCGGCACTGGCTGCTCGGCCAGCCGGTAACCGACTGGGCGGCCACCTTCCACCCGGAACCGGGTGAGAGCGTCGACGACCTTCTCCTCGCCTACCGGGAAACCGCCGCCCGCGCGAACGAGGTGATCGCCGCCTGCCCCGACCTCACCGCGCCCGGACCGCGCCCTGGCGGACGCCGTGGCCCGGCGCCGTCCCTGCGCTGGACCCTCACCCACATGATCGAGGAGACCGGGCGCCACGCCGGGCACGCCGACATCCTGCGCGAACTCGTCGACGGCGCCACCGGCCGCTGACGTTCCTCCCTCACACGGGTGACCCCTGTAACCACTTGCCGTGCCGCACCGACCCGCAAGTCGGGGAATCACTCACATGAGACAGGACCAGGGTTTCAATGAAGAACGTCGTGAAGCGCCTCGCGCTCGCCGGATGCGTCGTCGTTGGCCTCGCCGGGTGTGCGGGCACCACCGGCAGCGGCGGTGGTGAGAACGCGCCGAAGCTGCCTGCCGCCGAGGGCGACGAGGCCGCCGACCCGGCGGCGGCCCGGCAGCCGGAGACCAACGAGCGCGGGTTCATCGTCAAGCAGCTCGGCGAGCTGGCTTGCTTCGGCGGGGCAGGCAAGGACTGCGAGGGTGGCGTGTCGTTCGCCATCGACAAGGTCGAGGTGGACCCGCCGTGCGCGGAGTTCGGTTCCCACCCTGACGGCGGGCACACGCTGCTGCTTCACTTTCGCGTCGCTACCGGCGGCGACGCGAACGTGGTCGACCGTGTCGGCGGGATCATCAACCCCTTCTCGTTCGTGGAGATCGGCAAGGACGGCGTCACCCGCGACACCAGCTTCGGCATGTGCGCGGACCCGTCCACCGGTCAGTTGCCGGACACCTACGGCCTCAACCAGCAGTACCAGGGTGTGATGGACCTGGAGGTGACCGACGCGTCCGGGGTCATCGCCCTCCAGCTGATGGGCTTCGAGGAGGACGGACAGCGCGGCTGGGAATGGACCTATCCGGCCGCCTGACCCGCGACGGAGGTGAAGGTTTCGGACCGGCGGGTGCGTGTCCGGACAGCGAGGGGCGCACCGAGAAGTGCCTGTTCGGGCAGCTTCCCGTGCGGCGGTTCGTGGTTGGGTGCGGAGAGCCGTCAAGAGGAGTTGCCGCCATCATGTTCTCCTGCGCCATCTGCACCGACGACAAGGACGACAGTGAGAAGAGGGTCCCGCCGTGCTGCCGCACGGAGGTATGTGCCGAGTGCGTCGCCGCGAGCCCCGAGGCGGTGGTGCGGTACCAGAACAGCCGTTACGTCTGCAGCCTGTGCCTGGCCGAGGTGACCGACCCCGACGACTACGACGCCATCGTGCCCGCCGACACCAAAGCGGCCATGGTGGCAGCGCTCGCGGCGCTCGCCGCGGCTGCGCCGGCCGCCAACGTGGTCACCGTCGACGACGCCACGCTGCGGACGAACGCCTGGCAGTTCGGCGCCTACACGCACTCACCAGGTTGCGGCAGCGCGGTGTCGATCATCGACGGTTGCGACACGCTGAACTGTCCGACGTGCGGTGTGCAGATCAACATCGCGGGCGGTGACCCCGGTGTGCACACGTCCACCGCGGAGGCGTTCTTCCGGGAAGCGCAGAAGTTCACCGGGCAGACCGCCAGGAACCAGCTCGACTTGTTGCGGGACACCTACCCCGGCGTGTGGGACGCCCGCTTCCTGACCGAGCTGGTCGACGGGATCGAGGCGGGCACCCTGGTCGCGTGGATCGACTCGATGGCCGACTACGTGTGGGGTGGCTTCCTGGACTTCCTGCGGCAGCGGGTCGCACCGCAGGCTCAGGGGCCGGACGAGACCTCGCTGTTCGCGCTGATCGCCTCGGTCGACGCGAACTCGGCGGACGGCCAGGCACTGTCCACGCACTACTACACGGTGGAGGAACCCGGGAACCTGAACGAGCTGGCGGCGACGCACGCGCGGCGCGAGGTCGCGAACGCGGTCAGCCCGGCGGTCGCGGCCATCCTGCGGAAGAAGTTCAGGAACAACCAGTGGTGGCACGGGTGACACCGCGGCGTCCGGGCGAACTTCGCGGCGGCGGTCAGGGCATGGTGACGGTGACCAGCCAGCCCGGGTGGTCGGTGGTGCCCGCCATGTCGATCTTCTTGCCGCTCACGAAGGTCAGGTCCTTCGTGGCGAAGACGTGCTGCACGCTGCCGTCGCCCTTGCGGTAGAAGCCGGACCGGTTGCAGTCCTGCGCGTCCGGGGTGCCCTGGTAGCGCAGGTTGAGGTCGCCCGCGACGACGACCGGGCCCGTCGCGGTGTACCCGGCGGCACGTGCCATCAGCTCCCGGCACTGCGCCAGCGCCGTGGTGCCGCTGCGCGCCGAAAGGTGCGTCGTGCACGCGCTCAGTTCACCGGCGGGCAGGCACGCCCACACCCGCAGTTCGTTGCTGCCGTCCTGCGCGGTGTGGCGGCCGCTCACGCCGGTGTCGCCCGCCAGCGCGTCCACGACCATGACGACGTTGCCGTACTGCTGGCCGTTCCGGCACGTCACCGGTGAGCCGTCGGGGCGCTGCGCCGCGACGAACCTGGCCTGTGCCGCGCCCATCGCCGCGCGCAGCCGGGCGACGTCGCCGGAGCAGGCCTCGTTGACCGACAGGACGTGCGGCTTCGTCGACGAGATCACCGACACCGCCTTGGTCATCACCGCCTCGCCGGAGAAACAGCCCGCCGCCCCGCTGTGGCAGATGTTGAGCTGCAACACCTTCACCGTGGTGGCCGCCGACGCGGGCGGGACGACCGCGATGCCGAGCAGTGCCAGCGACAGGACGGTGACGAGCCGGGCGATGAGGCGCACCGGTTCACACAAGCAGAAGCGATCATCGCCGTCAATCGGTGCCGGGTACCGCTTCGAACCGGCGCCACCGCGCTCGCCGTCAGCAGGCGGGGCGTTCGACGGAGTCGGCGCGGCGTTCGATGAGGATCGTGTCGTGCCAGGTGCCGTTCAGTTCGGCGATGCGTTCCCGGATGCCGACGGTCCGGTAGCCGGCCTGGTGGTGCAGGGCGATGCTGGCGCGGTTCTCCGTGAAGATCGTCGTCTGCAGGGTCCACAGACCGGCCTGGTCCGCGGCGACGACCTGTTGGCGGAGCAGGGCTTTGCCGATCCCCCTGCCGCGGTGGCCGTCGGCGACGTAGATCGAGCTTTCGGCCACGCCCGCGTAGCAGTCGCGGGTCGACGCGGGGGACAGGGCGGTCCAGCCGACGACCTCGCCGTCCAGTTCGGCGACCCAGCGGTGGCCGGGGAGCCACCTCGCGTCGAGCGACGCGCGGGAGGGGACGGTGGTCTCGAACGTGGCGACCCCGGTGTCGATGCCCTCGCCGTAGATGCGGCGGACCGCGGCCCAGTCGCCGGGTTCGAGTGCGCGGACGGTGATGCCGGTGCCGACGTCGGGTGGGCAGCAGGGGCGGGGTGCGAGCAGGCCCATGACGGCGTCGGCGGCGTGGGGGAGGCCCACACAGCAAGCCTCGTTGACGACGACGCGGGTGCTGGTGCCTTCCTTGTGCAGCTTGAGGAAGCCGACGTCGGCGAGCTTGCGGATGTGGTGGGAGCAGGTGGACTGGCTGATGCCCAGCAGTTCGGTGAGCCGGCCGACCGTGAGCCCGCCGGGGGTGGTGGCCACGGTGTGCAGCAGCCGGACGCGGGTCGGTTCTGCGAGGCTCGCGAACCATTCGGCGTAGGTGGCGGCTTCCTGGTCCGGGAGGACCGGGGCGGCTGGGACGGTGGCGGTCATGTCGCCGAGTATCGACGTCGATCGATGATGCGTCAAACGAGGCGGCGGACCGTCGCCAAGGCCAGGGCGGTGGGCGGTCGACGCGGGGTCCACCGCCGGGCGCGGCGGGAGTGCCCGAGGCGGCTGTCCGTGCCGCTCGGTCCGCCAGGCGAGTATCGATCGAAATCGATGGTTGCATTCATCGAACCTGGTCGATACTGTCAGCGCAGTCAATCGAGTGTTGTCGATGAATGGAGTCGAAGATGTCGGATCTGCCCGTGGTGGTCGTCGGCGCCGGTCCGGTGGGCCTCGCGGCCGCGGCCGAGCTGGTCGAACGTGGTCAGCGGCCGTTGGTGCTGGAGAAGGCGGACCGGGCCGGCGCGGCGGTCGTCCAGTGGCACCACGTCCGGCTGTTCTCCCAGTGGTCGGAGCTGGTCGATCCCGCCGCCGGTCGCCTCCTGGCGGGCACGGACTGGCAGCGGCCCGCCGACGCGGAGTACCCGACCGGTGCGGAGTGGGCGGCCGCCTACCTGCGGCCGCTGGCCGCCGCGCTCGGCGACCGGGTCCGCTTCGGCGCCGAGGTCATCGGCGTCGCGCGCCGCGGCCGGGACCGGGTGGTCGACGCCGGGCGCGACACCGAGCCGTTGACCGTGCACGTCCGGCTCGCCGACGGTGGCGAGGAGCGGATCACCGCCCGTGCGGTGATCGACGCGTCCGGCACCTGGGAGGTGCCGAACCCCCTGGGTGGCGACGGTCTGCCCGCGGTCGGCGAGCGGGCAGCGGCCGACCGGATCTCCTACCGCGTACCGGACCTCACCGACGAAGCCGTGCGGGCGCGGTACGCGGGCAGGCACGTGGTCGTCGCCGGCAGCGGGCACTCGGCGCTGACCGCGCTCGTCGCGTTCGCCGACCTGGCGGAGCGGGCGCCCACGACCCGGATCACCTGGCTGCTGCGGCGCGGTGCGGTCGGGTCCACGTTCGGTGGCGGCGACGCCGACCAGCTGCCCGCGCGTGGCGCGCTCGGTCTGCGTGCCAGGGCCGCGGTCGAGGCAGGGCGGATCGCGGTGGTGACCGGGTTCCGCACGGAACGGGTCGAGGGGCGGGACCTGGTGTCCGACCACGGACAGCGGGTGTCCGGCGTGGACGAGGTGGTGGTGCTGACCGGGTTCCGGCCGGACCTGTCGTGGCTGTCGGAGCTGCGCCTCGACCTGGACGCGACACTGCAGGCACCGGTCGCGCTCGCGCCGCTGATCGACCCGAACGTCCACTCGTGCGGCACCGTCTACCCGCACGGCGTCAAGGAGCTGTCGCACCCAGAGTCGGACGTCTACCTCGCCGGGATGAAGAGTTACGGCCGCGCGCCGACGTTCCTCGCGATGACCGGCTACGAACAGGTCCGCTCCATCGCGGCCGCGCTCGCCGGGGACCGCGCGTCGGCGGAACGCGTCGAGCTGGTCCTGCCGGAGACCGGGGTCTGCGGTGGCGCCGGGGTGTTCGACGAACCCGCACAGGACCAGGGCGGTGGCTGCTGTGGCGCGCAGGCTGAGCCGCAGGTGCTGACGTTGTCGGTGCCGCAGGGCCGGTGACGGCCACCGCCGTGAAGGAACGCCGCGTGGTGCTCGCCGCGCTGTGCGCGACGCAGATCACCAGCTGGGGCGTGCTGTACTACGCGTTTCCGGTGCTGGCCGGGGACATCACCGCCGCAACGGGGTGGTCCACCCCGGCCATCACCGCCGCGTTGACGGTCAGCCAGCTGGTCGCGGCGGTGGTGGGCATCCCGGTCGGCAGGTGGATCGACGGGCACGGGCCGCGCGTGGTCATGACGGCCGGTTCGCTGCTCGGCGTCCCCGCCGTCGTCGTGGTCGCCACCGCACGGAACCTGCCGTGGTTCTTCGCGGGCTGGGTGCTGGCCGGGGCGGCGATGGGCGCGGTGCTGTACCCGCCTGCGTTCGCCGCCCTGACCCGTTACCACGGGCCCGACGCGGTCCGCGCGCTGACGATCGTGACGCTCGCGGGCGGGCTGGCGAGCACGGTGTTCGCGCCACTCACGGCCACCCTCGCGGTGGGTCTCGACTGGCGGCAGACCTATCTGGTGCTCGCCGGGATCTTCGCGGTCGTCACGGTTCCCGCGCACTGGTTCGGGCTGCGGTCGCCGTGGCCACCACGACCGCCGGTCGAGCTGGGGCAGGTCGACGTCCATCCCAGGCACGTCGCACGCAGCCGGTCGTTCGTCCTGCTGGCCGCCGCGCTCAGCCTGGCCGCGCTCGCCACCTACGCCGCGATCATCAACCTCGTGCCGCTGCTCGAAGAACGCGGCACATCCACCCAGCTCGCGGCGGTCGCGCTCGGGCTCGGCGGTGCGGGCCAGGTCGTGGGCCGCATCGGGTACGCCGCGATCGTGCGCCACACCAGCGTCCTGACCCGCACCGTGGCGATCCTGTTCGCGCTGGCGGCCACGACCGCACTGCTCGGCGTCCTGACCACGGCCGTCGCGCTGGTCATCGGTGCGATCGTCGCGGGCATGGCACGCGGGGTGTTCACCCTCGTCCAGGCCACCGCGATCACCGACCGGTGGGGCCGCCGCTACTACGGCCACCTGACCGGCCTGTTGTCCGCCCCGATGACCGTCACCATGGCTCTCGCCCCGTTCACCGGCGCCGCGCTCGCCGGGCTGCTCGGCAGCTACGCCACCACGTTCCTGGTGCTCGGCGGCATCGCCGCCGTCGCGACCGCGCTGTCGTTCCGCACCATCCCGAAACCCCAGCAGAGGCAGAACTCCCCATGATCGACGCTGTCGTCATCGGCGCCGGGCAGTCCGGCCTGGCCGCCGCACACGCACTGCGCACGGCCGGCCGTCTGCCGGTGGTGCTCGAAGCAGGTCAGGAACCGGTGGGCTCCTGGCCGTCCTACTACGAGAGCCTGCGGCTCTTCTCCCCGGCGCGGTACAGCTCACTGCCGGGCATGCCCTTTCCCGGCGACCCGGACCACTACCCGCACCGCGACGAGGTCGTGGACTACCTGCGCCGCTACGCGAAACACCTCGACGCCGACCTTCGCACCGGGCACCGCGTCAGCGCGGTCCACGGCCACGGCGACCGGTTCACCGTCCACGTCGAGGACGGCACCGAGCTGACCACTCCGCTCGTGGTCGCCGCGTCCGGTGCGTTCGGGCAGCCGCACCGGCCCGCGCTGCCGGGGCTGGACTCCTTCACCGGCACGGTGCTGCATGCCGCGGACTACCGCGAGCCCGGCCCGTTCGCCGGGCAGCGGGTGATCGTGGTCGGCGGCGCGAACACGGCCGTGCAGGTCGGCTACGAGCTGGCGCAGGTCGCCACCGTCACCCTCGCCACCCGCAGGCCGGTGACGTTCGCACCGCAACGCCCACTCGGCCGCGACGTCCACTTCTGGTCCGTGGCAAGCGGGTTCGACCACCTGCCCATCGGGCACCTGCTGCGGTCCGCACCGCACATGCCGGTCAACGACGACGGCCGCTACCGCCGTGCACTCGCGGTGGGCAACCCCGGCCGGCGCGGCGTGTTCACCGCGATCGACGGCGACACCGTCACGTGGCCCGACGGCACCCGCGAACACCTCGACACGATCCTGCTCGCCACCGGCTACCGCCCCGAACTGTCTTACCTGGCACCGGCGGAACGCGGCCACCGCAAGGGAATCTCCACCGTCCACTCCGGACTCGGCTACGTCGGCCTCGAATGGCAACGCAGCTTCGCCTCGGCGACCCTGCGCGGTGTCGGCCGCGACGCCCGCCACGTCGTCCGCCGTCTGCTCCGGCAGCGGTAGGCGGCGCGGGTGGCGGGCCGGTGTCGCCGGGACCGGCCCGCCGGGGTCACGCCGCGTGGTGGCGGCCCGCCGGCCGCAGGTGCGGCCGCCCGGGCGGGGTGGCGGTGCCCGGGCCGCCCGGATCGGTGACGTTCTCCGCCGTGCCGTGCGCGGACCCGGAAACACCGGACGCTCTCGCGCCTTCCGGTGCCAGCGGGCGGTGCCGCCGGTTGACGACGATCATCAGGACCAGTCCGATGACGAGCAGGCCGTGGCCGAGCACCCGGGAAACCGGCGCCGCACCGGTGATCAGGTCGTGTGTTGAGTACGCGAACAGGACCACCACGAACCCGGCGAGCACGGGCACGAGCCCGCTCGTCGCCCTCGGCCGGAACGCGGCCCAGAACATGCCGATGCCCAGTGCGAGGTTCCACGCGGTGCTCTCGTTGAACAGGTGCCCGGCGACGGCGGGCCCGCCACCGTGTCCGATGTGCGTCGCGGTGGTGCCCATCCCGACGAGCTGGCTCAGCCCGAGCGCGACCTGTGCGACGGCGACGCACACGAGCGCGCCCCGGACCCCCCAGCCCTGCGCGGGTTCGATGACCGGGACGTCGGCGACGATCGTCGCGCTGAGATCGGGCCCGGGCGCGGCGGGCCGCACGCGCAGCAGCCGGTTCAGCTCCTCGACGCGGTGCTGCCAGTCCCGGCAGGCGCCGCACCCCGCCAGGTGCGCGTCGAGCAACTCGACTGGCGCGGGCCCGGCTTCCCCGTCGAGCCTGGCCGACAGGGACTCACGTGCGGTCACACAGTCCACGTTCTCATTGTCGTCCCGAACGGCTCTGTGGTTCCCGGCCACAGGTCGGTTACGCTCCGAGCCGTGGGGAATCCGCGCGGTGCCGACGAACTGACCGGGTTGGCACTCGCCGCGGGCCAAGGCGACCGGGGCGCGCTGGAGCGGTTCGTCCGGCTCTCGCAGCGGGACGTGTGGCGGCTCGTCGCGCACCTCGCGGGTGCCGGGCTCGCCGACGACCTCACGCAGGAGACGTATCTGCGCGCACTGCCCAGCCTGCGGTCGTTCGCGGGCCGGTCCTCCGCCAGGACCTGGCTGATGTCGATCGCGAGACGGGTCGTGGTGGACCACATCAGGACGGTCACGTCCCGGCCGAGGACGACCGGTGCGGTCGACTGGACCCAGGCCGCCGACCGCGGGCAGGCCGGCGCACACGACACCGTGGCCGGGTTCGAGGACATCGTCGAGGTCAACGTCCTGCTCGACGGGCTGATGCCGGAACGCAGGGAGGCGCTGGTGCTCACGCAGGTGCTCGGCATGTCCTACGGGGAGGCGGCCGACATCTGCGGCGTGCCGGTCGGCACGATCCGCTCACGGGTGGCCAGGGGCAGACAGGACCTGATCGAGGCCGACGAGTGCCGCGGGCACGGCACCGGCTGACCCGGGGCCGGGCAGGCACCGGGGCGAGTGCCCTCGCTCCTTCTGGAAATCTTTCGCACCGCCGGTTTGATCTTGTGGCCGCCGGGGTACGGACTACCGGACGGATGGGAGCTGCTGGATGCAAGCTGACGACGGACACCAGTCGTTACCTGACGGTGACCTGCCCGACGGTTGCCTGCTCGACGGCCGGTACCGGCTCGGTGGCCTGATCGGGAAGGGCGGCGCCGCCGTCGTGCACGAGGCGGTGGACACCGTGCTCGGCCGACGGGTGGCGGTCAAGCTGTACCGGGCGGCGGACCCGGTCGGCCGGTACCGGTTCGGGTCCGAGGCGCGGTTGCTCGCCAGTCTCTCCCATCCCCGTCTGGTGACCGTGTACGACGTCTGTCTCGACGGCGACCAGCCGTTCCTCGTCCTCGAACTCGTCGACGGGCCGACGCTGCGCGACCTGATGAACCCCGGCCCGTTCGGCTACGACGTGGTGGCCCGGCTCGGGACGGCACTCGCGGAGGCGCTTGCCTACGTCCATTCCAGGGACGTGGTGCACCGCGACGTCAAGCCGTCCAACATCCTCGTCGCTCCCTCCGGCGAGCCGCTCCTCAGCGATTTCGGGCTGGCCAGGGTCCTCAGCGGAGCGCACCTGACCAGGACGGGCGAGTACGTCGGCACAGCGGCCTACCTCGCCCCCGAGCAGATCACGGACGCCGATGTCGGCCCGCCCGCCGACATCTACGCGCTGGGGCTGGTGCTGCTCGAATGCCTCACCGGGCACCCCGAGTACAGCGGCAGTGCCGCGGAGACGGCGCTGGCCAGGCTCTCCCGGCCACCCCGAATGCCCGAGAGCCTTCCGCCGTCGTGGCGGACCGTGCTCGCGGCCATGACCGCACAGAACCCGGCGGAGCGGCCGACCGCGACCCGCTGCGCGGAGTGGCTGGCCGCGCTCGGCGAAGGCCGGGCGGAACCGGCGATACCGCTGCCGAGGCCGGTGGGGCGCCACGACCAGCAGGCCCGGCTGCGGCCGGTGCACGCCGGGCTCGCGGCGCTGGCCCTCGCGGCGGTCGCGGCCGTCGCGACGACCAGCCCGAACGCGATCCCCGGCCACCCCACCAGCCAGCAACCGGCACCGGTCCCGGAGACCTCGCGGACGACCGTGCCCGCTGCCCCCGTCGTGCCCGTCGAGGACACGGGGGAACTGCGGACGGACGTGCGGGTCCCGCCGCCCGAGCAGACCGCGCCGCCAAGGCAGACCGCGCCACCCGCGCAGACCGCGGCGCCGGCCGGCCAGGCAGCACCTCCCGTCGGTCCCGGCGAGAACAGGGGCAACGGGTCCAACGGCGAGAACAACGGCAAGGGCAAGGGGAACGGCAAGGGCTGACAGGGCCGCCCGCGCACCGGCGCCGGTGCGTTCGCTAATTTCGGTGCGCGCAGGCGCCTGAGCTCGGCGCGGACGTACCGGCCTGGTGATCTTCTTCGTTAGACTCGCCTGGCTGGGGGTGCCTGTGGCGATGTGGGGTTCTCTGCCGTGACCAGACCTGAGCTCAGTCCGTCGGTCCAGGTGCCGGTCGTCGTCGGTACGGCGGGAGCCCGTGGGGCTCGGCTCGTCAAGCGGTTGCTCACCGCCGGGTACGGGACCGCGGCGGTCGGCGGGTTCGCCGCCGTGCTGATGCCGTGGGGGATGACCTGGCCCTGGCTGGCGGCCCTGTGCTCGACGGTGCTGGTGGCGGCGTTCATCGCGGGCCTGCGCGACGACCTGCGGTCGGTCGGTGTGGTGAGGCTGGCCGTGGCCCCCGCCCGGGGGCTGTACCTGCGCGGACCGTGGGCCACCCGCCTGCACGACGCGTCCGAGGTCGTCGCCGTGCAGGTCTGGTGCGACTGCGGCGGCGGCGCCCGCCGTTCGGTCGCGCCGCACCGGGACGGCATGGAGGTGCTCCTGAGCGGCGGGCGCTCGGTGCGGATCGAGTCGAGCACCGCGTTCGCGGCGGACGTGGCCGTGACGCTGGGCGAGTTGCTGGCGCAGGACGGGATCAAGGTCGTGGACTGGGGTGAGGTCGGTGCGCTCGACTCGTAGCGTGCTCGGTGCGCTCGTGGTGGGTGTCGGGCTCCTCGTGCCGGTGTCCCCGGCGGTGGCGGCGGTCGACTGCGCGGTGGTCACGCCGCCGCCCGTCGCTGGCGAGCTGCCCCCACCCGGTCAGCTGGCCTGCACCGACCTGCGCGGGCTCGACCTGCTCCAGGAGCAGCTGCCGGGAGCCGACCTGCACGGCTCGAACCTCGCGGGGGTGTCCCTCCGGCAGGCCGACCTGACCAGTGCCGACCTGCGTGGTGCCGACCTGACCGGTGCGCTGCTTGGGCAGGCCGACCTCGCCGGGGCGAACCTCCAGGGCGCGAACCTGACGGGTGCCGAGGTCACCCAGACCGATCTCACGAACGCCGACCTGCGTGGCGCCGTGCTCACCGAGGCCAGGGGAATCCAGGTGTTCCTGGCCGGCGCCGACCTGCGCGGCGCCGACCTGCGCGGCATGCGCCTGGGGCAGGCCGACCTGACCGGTGCCGACCTGCGCGGCGCCGACGTCACCGGTGCGGACCTGACCCAGGCACAGACCGACGGCGCCCTCGGGCTGACCGACCCGGCCGATGGCGGGTCGGCCGGGCTCGACGTGCCAGGCAAGGTGGAGCTGAACCCCGGCACCGAGCCGGACAACGAGACCGAGCCGAACATCGACACCACCGCCGCCCCTGCCCAGCCGTCCGGCACACAGATCGCCCACCTGCTGCTGTGGCCTGCCGCCGCGGCCGCGCTGGCGTGGTGGCGGACCCGGCTCAGGTTCCAGATGCGGCACCGGGACACCACCCCGCTGCGGTCCGCCGCTGTGGTGGGCGGGATCGTGGGGATCGGGCTCGTCGTCACCGGGTTGTACCTGGCGGCGGTCGGCCTGGTCCGCGGCTTCACACACCTCACGGGAGACGTCGCGTGGGCGGCCGATCCCGGTCCGCTGTCGGTCCTCGCCACCGAGCCGCACTTCCAGCTCGCGTTCGCCGGTGGTGCGTTCGTGCTCGGGTGCCTCGTCATGAGGTCGACGAGGCGGCGCGCCCCGGCCGGGAACCCGCCGCGCGCCGGAAGTCAGGTGGCGGTCGGCAAGCCGAGGCCGGGACCGGCCGAGCAGGAGCTCAGTGGGCCCGCGCGGGCGGTGCTGAAGGCGGTGGCGTTCGCCGGACTGGCCGACCTCGTGATCGTCGTGGCGCTGATGGTGCTGGACGGTCTTCCGGCGACCGGGCCGTGGCGGTCGGGCACCGCGGTCGGGCACCTGGTGTTCGTCGCGGTCACCACCCTGGTCCTGTCCGGCTTCGCCGCGCGCGCCCGCACCGGGAACGACGTGGCGACCCCGAGCGGCGTGGTGTTCGCGGCAGGCGGCCGCGAACCGTACCTGTGGCTGTCCGGCACCTCGTCGGACAAACACCCCGTGAGCCAGGCCCTGCCGTGGGACGCGCTCGAACAGGTCCACTTCATCCGGGTGCTCGGCACCGCGGACCCGGCCTCGGTGATGATCACCGTGCGCGGGCCGGGCACGGGCAAGCCGACCGAGTACCCGGAGGAACTGCGGGTGACGCCCGCCCAGGTGGCCGCCCTGCGCGAGCTGCTGCCACCCGGGATGTGCACCGATCACACCAGGGCACCGGCGTCGGACTGAAGCCCCGTCAGGTCGCCGCCGCGACCGGTGCCCGCTCGCGCCGGGCGGCCCGGTGCCAGGTCCACAGCCCGTTGACCACGAGCGCGCCGAACACCAGGTAGACCAGTGCGCTGAAGTACAGGTGCGACGAGATCTGCAGCGGCACGCCGATCGCGTCCACGACCAGCCACACGACCCAGAACTCGACGAGGCCCATGCTCTGCAGCAGGAACGCGAGCGCGGTGCCGACGAAGATCGCGGCGTCCGGCCACGGCGCCCACGAGGCGTCGAACGCGTCCAGCGTGAGCGCGAACACCGCGGTGCCCACCACGAACGCGGCCGCGGCGGCGATCCGCTCGCGGGTGGTGGCGGTCCGCACTGGCACCCCGAGCACCGGGTCGCGCCTGCGTGCCCACGCCCACCACCCGTAGACCGCGATGAGGCCGACGATCACCTGCCGCACGGCGAGCCCGCCGAGCTGCGCGGACGTGTAGACCCCGAACAGCAGCGCCACCGACACCAGCTGCACCGGCCACGTCCACAACGTGCGGGCGCTGGCGAGGAACACCACCGCGATCGCGAACACCTGGCCGATGACCTCGGCGTAGGACATGGTCTGGCCCAGGAACGGAATTCCGTTGTCCAGCAACACGTGCATGAGAAACCTCTCGGCCCGCGTGTCCCTCCCATCCGGACTGTGACCGTCGGCCCCGGAATCCCACCGGGTCAACCGCCGCGGGTGCGGACGGGTCGCGGGCTGTACCGCCGGCTCGGAGTTCCACCGACCCCGGAACACGCGTTCCCCACCACCCTGCACCCGGCCGGGAACCGCCGACAGCAGCTTGTGACCAACCCCACCGGCAGGTCACCTCGCCGTCGTCGTCGTGCTGGTCAACCGGGTGCGCGTCACGGGCACCGGGCGGTACGCGGTGGGAACGAGGGTTCAGCGCACCTCCCGGATGCGCAGCAGGTCGCCGGCCGGAACGCGGAAGGCGCGGTCGCGGATGCCGTAGGGCTGGTCGGTCGGTTCCTGACCGTTCGCGCCGGCTCAGTCGTACCTGTCCTGGTTGAGGAACCGGGCGAAGCCGCGCCAGGAGTTCGGGCCCATGACACCGTCGACGGGTCCGGTGTAGCCCCACTGTGCCGCGAGCCGTTGCACGGCCGCCCAGGTGTTGGTGCCGGGTACGCCGTCGACGGGTCCGGTGTAGCCGTGGCCCCGCATGGCGCGCTGCAGTGCGGCGTAGGTGTTGACGCCGGGCGCGCCGTCGATGGGTCCGGTGTAGCCGTGTTCGATGCGCAGCCAGTTCTGCGCGCGCTTCCACATGATCGGGCCGGGAACGCCGTCCTGTGCCGTGGTGGTCTTCGGCAGCCCGCCACCCCCGCCGAGGTAGGTCAGCGGGTTGATGCGGGTGCCGCCCGGGTTGATCATGTGCCAGTGCAGGTGCGGGCCGGTCGAGTTGCCGGAGCCCGGCGCACCCGCCGCGCCGCCGGAAAGTCCGACGACACCGCCCATGCCGACCCTGGTGCCGCTTGCCAGCAGGAACTGCGACAGGTGCATGTACTGGGTGCGGTAACCGTTGTCGTGCTGGATGGTGACGGTGTGGCCGCCCGTGCCGTTGTAGGGGATGTTGGTCACCACACCGCCGCCGGCGGCGGGCAGTCGCGTGCCGACGCCCATGCCGTAGTCGATGCCGCCGAGCGAGCCGCGGTCGATGTGGTCCTGCCACGTCCCGGTGAGCGGATAGCCGGTGAAGGGGTTGTGGAACCCCGGCACGGCGGCGTGCGCGTGACCCGCTCCGGCACCGACCGCGGTCACGACACCGGTCGCCACGGTTCCGTGCAACAACGTCCGCCTGCTGATCCCGCCGCTCGCCATGGGCCCGACTCCCGCGTTCGAGGTTGTGTGCCACCAACGTATACAGACAACGGAACGCGCACATCGGACGTTCGGCCGCCGCCCGTTCGGGGCAGCGGCATCGTCGCGGCGGCCGCAGGACATCCTGGCCTCACTCGGCATGCGCGACCGCCTCGCACTGGCCCGCTGCGCGATCCGGGCCGGTCTCGTGGAGCCCTGACCGGGCGCACGCCGGAGGTCCCCGCCGGGGCGACAATGGCCACGTGCCCGATCTCGCTGGCACGGTGACCGGTACGGTCATCGCAGCCAGGTCTGGGTGGTTCACGGCGGCGAGGTGACGGGTGGCTGGGGAAGCCGTTCGGCTGCTCGGCGGCTTCGGTCGCCGTTATGCGGTCGCCGTGCGGATGGCGATCCTGCCGCCCATCGCGGCGATCGCACTGCTCAGGTCGTCGGCCGAGGGGTTCGTGAGCACGGCACTGGTGGTCGTCGCCGCGGTGGTCTGGACCTGCTGGCAGGGGTGGTGGTGGTACCGCGGCCGCACCGTGCCGATCGTCCTGGACGTGGCGGTGCTGCTGGCACTGTGCCTGAGCGTGTTCTGGACCGACGCGGTGGCGATGACCAACTCCGGGTGGCTCCGGCTACTGGTGACCTTCGCGTGCGTGACGTGGCAGTGGCACACCACGCTGCTGACCGGCGCCGTCGCGGCGGTGGTGGCCAGTGCGGGCATGATCGCCATCTTCGTCGTGGCCGGGCTGCCCGTTGCCCCGGTGCAGGCGTGGATGCTGGTGATGGCAGCCATGTCGCGGGCGGCGTGGGTGCTCGTCACGCGGGCCGCGCAGCGGGCCGACCGGATGGCCGCCGTCGCGGAGGGCGCACGGCGGGCGGCGGCGGTGGCCGCGGCCGAGCGGGCCGAGGAGCGGGAGCTCGCGAACTCCCTGCACGACACCGCGGCGACGACGCTGCTCATGGTCGGCACCGGGCAGGTGCCGCCGGGCGCCGGCTGGCTGGCCCCGCAGGCCCGCCGCGACCTGGCACGGCTGCGGTCCGACGACGCGCCGGCCGCCGCGCAGGCGGATCTGGTCGACCTGCTGCGTGCCGACCTCGACGCCGGACACCTGACCGTCGACCTCGACGCGCCGCAGCGGCTGACGCTGCCCTCCGGGGTGGCCGGCGCGATAGCGGGTGCGGTGCGGGAGGCACTCAACAACGTGCGCCGCCACGCCGGGACGGACCGGGCCGCGGTCCGGCTGGACGGTGACGAGCGGGCGCTGCGGGTCGAGATCGCCGACGAGGGAAGGGGATTCGCCGAGGGCAGCGCCGTTGGCGCCGGGCGCGGGCTGCGGGAGTCGGTGCACGGCAGGATGACCCGGGTCGGCGGCACGGCCACGATCACCTCCGCCGAGGGCGCGGGCACGGTCGTGCGGCTGACCTGGCGGGCGGCGTCATGAGCGACGACGAGCTGGACCGGCAGACCAGGGCGCAGCTGCAGCGCGGTCTGCGGCTGGCCGTGCTGCTCCTCGCCACGCTGACGGTGGACGTGCTCGGGCTGATCAACCTGGTGCGGCACACCGGGTCCTACGACTTTCCCGCCGCCCAGTACGGCGCCTACGCAGCGCTGACCGCGGTGCTGGTCACCGAGGCGGTGTTGTTCGTGCGGCGGCGGCAGTGGGGTGCGCTGCGCGGGCCCGCGATCGCGCTGGTGCTGGCCGCGTCCGCGCTGTCGTACCTGACCCTGCCGGAAGGCAAGACGTCGACCACGGTGGACTGGCTGTTCGGCGCCGCGAACTGGGTCGGTGTCGTCGTCCTCCTCGACCGTCCCTTCCGGACACTGATGGCGTTCCTCGTCACCCACGAGCTGATCGCGCTGCTGAACCTGCTGCTGTTCCACGACGTCACCCGCTCGTCGCTGGCCCGGTTCGCCACCGGCTCGATGACGGTGTTCGGGCTGCCGCTGTGCGTCGCCGTGGTCGCCGCGATCCTGGGGCGGATCGGCACGGAGGCGGCGCGAGCCACGAGGGAGCTGGAACGGGTGCGCACCGAGGAGGCCGTCGCGGTCGCCGCGCACCGTCGCCGCGCACGGCGGTTCTCCGAGCTCACGGGCACGACCGTGCCCCTGCTGGAAGGGCTCGCCGACGGTTCGCTCACCCCCGACGACCCGGCGGTGCGGCTGGAGTGTGCCATCGAGGCGGCCAGGATGCGGCGGCTGTTCGCGGAGACGGACACCGTGGCGAACCCGCTGTTGCACGAATTGCGGCACTGCGCGGACGTCGCCGACCGCAAGGGCGTGGAGGTCGAGCTGGACGCGCGCGGTCACTGGCCCGTGCCGCCCGTCGCGGTGCGGCGCGACCTCACCGACGCCGCGCTCACCGCGCTCGCGACGGCGAAGTCGTGGGCGCGGGTCACCGTGGTCGGCAGCACCGACCTGGTCTCGGTGAGCGTGGTCGCGGACTGCGGCGAGTTCACCGTGCCACCGCCCGCGACCCGGGAAGTGCGGGTCGAGACCTTCGGCAGTGACGGGACGGTCTGGATGGAGGCCCAATGGCAGCCAGTGGCGAGCTGATCACCGCCGTGATCGTGGACGACCACGCGGCGATCGCGGCAGGCGTGCGGTACTGGTGCGAGCAGGCCGATCCGCCGATCGGCCTCATCGACGCGGGCGACCGGCTCGCGGACGTGTGGACCGGGCCGGGCGCGGACGCCGACGTGGTGATCTTCGACCTGGAGCTGGTGCCGAGGAACCCGGACTTCGGCGAGCTGCGGCGGCTCGTCGACAGCGGCCGCCGCGTAGTCGTGTACTCCCAGCACACCGACAACGCCACCGCGATCAAGTGCATCGACCTCGGCGCGCTCGCGTACCTGACCAAACGCGAAGGGCAGACGCACCTCGTGCCTGCCATCAGGGCGGCCGCGACGGGCTTCGCGTACACCGCGCCGTCGCTCTCCGGCGCGCTCGTCGCCGACGACACCCCCGGCAGGCCCCGCCTCTCACCGCGCGAGACCGAGGTGCTGCGGGCCTGGTTCGCCGCGTCGTCCAAGGAACTCGTCGCGGCGAAGCTCCACATCACCGTGAAGACCGTCGACACGCACATCGCCAGGGTGCGGGTGAAGTACGCGAACGCAGGCCGTGCCGCCCGCACCAAGAGCGAGCTCGTCACCAGGGCCCTCGACGACGGTGTCATCACACTGACCGAGCTGGGCGAGGCCGCGTCGTGAGCAGCCGCACCGCCATGTCGTCTGCCTGCGGCATGCCCATCTCCCGGTAGATCGCCGCCGCGCGCCGCCAGCGCTCACGGGCCGCGTCGTCGTCGCCGAGCGCCGCGTGCACGTCACCGATGCCGGCGAGCGCGTGCGCGAGCTCGTCCCGGTTGCCGTCCTCGGTGGCGAGCACCTCGCGGTGGAGACCGAGCGCCGCGTCCCATTCGCCCGCGTCCACGTGTGCCGCGGCCCGCTCGTTCAGCGCCGCCATCAGGTCGTCGGGCTCGCCGACCATGCGGGCGATCCGGATCGCCGCGTCGAGGTGGCGCACGGCGGTCTCGTGCTCGCCGAGCCCTCGGTGCGCGGCACCGATCAGGCGCGTGGCGGTGCCCGCGAGTACGCGGTACCCGGTGTCCTGCGCGGTGGTCAGCGCGGTGGTGGCGCGGCCCAGCGCCTCGCTGTGGTTCGCCGTCGCGAGGTGGACCCTGGCCAGACCGCACAACGCGCTCGTCACGCTGGCCCGGTTGCCGCTGGCCCGCGCGTTCTCGAGGCCGCGTTCGAACTGCTCGTACGCCTCGTCGTACTGGCCGAGCATGCACAGCAGGCGTGCGAGGTTGTTCATGGCGGGCGCCCGCAGGCCGGTTCCGCCGATCTCGGTGTAGAGGCGCTCGGTGTGGCGGAAGCAGCCGATCGCCTTGGCGAGGTCCCCCTGCCGCCAGTGCATGATGCCGATGTTGTTCCACGCCGCCGCCTCCAGCGACCGGTCGCCGACCTGCTGGTACAGCTCCCGCGCCCGCTGGAGGTGCGCGAGGGCCGGTGGCACGTGACCTGCCCGGAACGTCGCGTTGGCGAGGGTGCGTCGCGCGTTGGCCTCCATGGCCGCGTCACCGAGCGACTCGGCGGCGACCAGCGCGCGGGTGTGCAGCGTGAGTGCGTCGTCGTCGTAGCCGCCGAGGTGGAGGTACCGCCACAGGGCGTCCGACATCCCGACGACGTAGGCGGGTGCGGCGTGCAGCGTCGCGGCGAACAGGTTGGCGCGTTCGGTGTCCAGCCAGCCGAACGCCGCCTGGTAGTCGTCGAACGTGCGGGTGGCCGCCGCGGTGACCACCGGCCGCCGGGCCCGCTCGTGCGGGGCGATGACGTCCATCGCGGCGCAGGCGGTGGCGAGGTAGTGGTCGAGCAGGCGGGTCAGCGGCGCGGCCGTGTCGTCGGCCTCGGCCAGCTCCGCGGCGTAGACCCGCAGCAGGTCGTGCGGCCGGTACCGGCCGCCGGGTGCCTGGTCGACGAGGTGGGCACGCACCAGCGCGGCGAGTGCCCGCCGGGTCTCCTGCCGCCCGGTGCCGGTCATCGCGGCCACCGCGGTCACGTCCACGTCGTGGCCGGGGTGCACGCCGAGCAGCCGGAAGACCCGTGCCGCGGCCGGGTCGAGCCGTCGGTAGGACCAGGAGAACACCGCACGCACCGCCGTGTACGGATCGCCGTCGATGTCCAGCAGGTCCAGCGTGTCCTGCTGGCTCGCGAGCTCACCGGCCAGCTCGCCGATGGCGCGGCCCGGCCGGGAGCGGACCAGCTCGGCCGCGATCCGCAACGTCAGCGGCAGCCGCGCGCACCGCTCCACCAGCGTGCCGACGGCCGCCGGTTCGGCCTCCGCGCGCGCACCGAGCAGTCCGTGCAGCAGGCGGACCGCGTCGGCGATGGGCAGCCGGTTCAGCCCGATGCGGTGCGCGCCCTCCCGCGCGACCAGCCCGGCGAGCGAGTCGCGGCTGGTCACGAGCGTGAAACCGGTCGCGCTGCCCGGCAGCAGCGGCCGGACCTGGTCGACGGAACGGGCGTTGTCCAGCAGCACCAGCAGCCGGCGCTGGTCGACCAGTGAACGGAACCGTGCCGCGCGCTCGGCGAGGTCGTCGGGGATCGCGGCGCCGTCCAGCCCGAGCGCGCGCAGGAACCCGGCCAGCGCGTCGGCGGCCGACAGCGGCTCGTCCGGGCCGTAGCCACGCAGGTCGACGTACAGCTGCCCGTCGGGGAACCGGTCGCGCACCCGGTGCGCCCAGTGCACGGCGAGCGCCGTCTTGCCGACCCCGGGGGTGCCGGCGACCGCCGCGATCACCATCGGCGGCTCGGTGGCCAGCATGCCGTCCAGTTCGGACAGCTCGGCGTCGCGGCCGGTGAACCCGCGCACGTCGGCGGGGAGCTGGGCGGGCAGGTCCCCGTGCACCGCCGCGACGGGCTCCCGGAGGTCGCCGCCGAGGACGCGCTGGTGCAGCTCTCGCAGCTCCGGGCCCGGTTCCAGGCCGAGCTCGGCGACCATGATGTCCCGTGCCCGCCGGTAGACCGCCAGCGCGTCGGACTGGCGGCCCGCCCGGTACAGGGCGGTCATCAGCAGTCCGTGCAGCCGTTCCCGCAGCGGGTGCTCCGCCGTCAGCTCGGTGAGCTCGTCGATGACCGCCTCGTGCAGGCCGCACGCCAGCTCGGCCTGGTACAGCGCCTCGCAGGCGGTGAGGCGGCGCTCGGTGAGCTGCCGCGCCCAGTCGTTCAGCGCGGGCACGTCGACGCCCGCGAACGGGACGCCCTGCCACAGCCCCAGCGCGGCCCGCAACGCCTTGACCGCCCGATGGGGCTCCAGGTTCGCGGCCTCGTCGGCGAGCACGCGGAACCGCTCCGCGTCGATCTCCTCCGGTGCGGCCCGCAGCCGGTAACCGGAGTTGCCGAACGACAGGCGGTCCGGGTCGTCGAGCAGCGCGCGCACGCGGTGGACGTGCAGCTGGAGTTTCTGCGCGGCACGCGGGTCCGGGTTGCCGCCCCACAGCGCGTCGGTCAGCGCGTCAACCGGCACCGGCTGGTTCACCCGCGACAGCAGCACACCGAGCAACGTCCGTTGCAGCCTCCCGGTCACCACCTGGACCTGCTCGCCGAGCCGGACCGCGACCGGCCCCAGCACCCGGAACTCCACCCGGCACCCCCCACTTTCCCCGGCGTGAAAGCCCTCTGAAAGCCACGCCCGTCATCCTGACTCCCGTGACACAGCCTCCCGGACGGCATGCCGCCCGGGTTGTCAGGCGTTCGCCTGACATGGCGGTGTGCCCGGCGCGCCTGGCGTGACCGGCGGTGCGCGTGCTGTCGAGGGGTCAGCACGGTCCCGCCACGACGTTCGAACCGAGGAACCACATGACCGCAGATGGCTACGCGCCATATCCGCCGAACTTCCGGTATCCGCCGTACCCGAGGCCGAGGGTGAGCGCCGCCGTGCTGACCGGTGTCAGCCTGTGGCGGCTCGCCATCGTGGCCTGCGCGTTGTACGGCTTCAGCGACGCCACCGGCTGGTCGGCGAACTTCGAGGGGCTCAGCCAGCAGGCCAGCCTCGTCACCGCCATCGTCTACACCGGACTGCTGCTGTACCCGGTGTTCACCGGCGGCACCCGGCACGAGCCCGCCTCGCCGTGGCTGCGCGGTGCGACGACCGTCCTGTTGCTGCTGGTGGCGGGGACGTTCTTCGGCATCATGGGCGGCGACTTCGACTACCTGCCCTTCGAGCACGTGTACACGCCGCTGCTGGTGCTCGCCGACTGGCTGTTCGTCGGCCGCGCGCAGGGGGCGTGCCGGTGGTGGCACCCGCTGACGTGGATCGCGTTCCCGTTGGCCTACCTCGTGTACTTCCTGTCCGCCGAGGTCCACCGGTACCTCTACCCGTTCCTCGACCCGGACCGCGACGAGTTCGCGGGCATGATCGGCGGGCTGCTGGCGGGGGTGGTCGCCGTCGGCTACCTGCTCTACGGCACCGGCAAGCTCAAGGCCGCGGTCGGCGGGCAGCAGGAGGGGCCGCCTCGTCCGACCGCCTACACCGCACCGGGGTGGACGCGATGACCGGCGGACCCGGCGACCACTTTCCCGGAGCCGGTGCGTACCGGCCGGGGCCACCACCGTCACCACCGCCGCGTCCGGTTGGGCCACACGGGTCGCCGCAGGGGAGCGGCGCACCGCCCGGCTGGGCCGGTCAACCGCCGCGACCGGCCCAGCCGGCCCAGCGGTACGGACCGCAGGGACATCCGCGGCAGCAGCACGGGCACTGGCCGGGGCCGCCGCCGCAGGGCCCGCAGAGGAAACGGCGGCGCGGCGTCGTCGTGGTGCTCGTCGTCGCGCTGGTGGCAGCGGCGGGCGGGGCGTGGTGGTTCTTCGTCAGGGGCGGTTCCGGTGGTGGGCCGGACACCGAGGCGGCGAGGGACTACGACGCCGGGGTGCGTGCGGTCGGGGCCGCGCAGGTGGCGTGGCAGGTCGAGCAGGGCCCGTCGCCGGAGGCGATCCCCGTCGAGGATCACTGGGTTACGGAGAAACACCTGGTGCGCAGGCTGCCCGGCCGGGTCGTCGCGTACGACCTGAAGACCGGCGAGACGGCGTGGGAGCTGCCGCTCGACGGGGTGGCGGTGGACCGCTGCCAGTCCTCACAGGAGCACTCGGCGAACCGCGTCGCGCTGCTGCGGGACGTCGATGGCACCGACTCGTTCTCGTGCACCAGACTCACCGTGATCGACATCGCCGCGGGCAAGGAGGTGTTCACCATCGACCTGCCATCGGACGAGAGCCGCGCGTCGGATGTCGCCGTCGTGCCCGTGGTGTTCGGGGAACGCGTGGTGGTCTCCTCGGAACGCGTCTACGACATCAACTCCGGCGCGGGCCTGACGACCCCGCTCGCCGAGGGCGAGTGCGAGGTGCGCAAGGCCGCGCTGTTCGGTGCGGTGCTGCTCGCCGACTCGGAGTGCACGGTGGGGGAGCGCGGCAGGACGAAGGACGTCACCCGGCTGCGGGCGTTCGACGCGGGCCTGCGGCTCCTGTGGGAGTGGACGCCGCCGCCCGGCGAGGACGGGGAACCGGCACCTGTGCTCGGGGTGCTGTCGCTCGACCCGCTCGTGGTGGAGGTTGGCCACTCCGGACATTCGGCCCAACTGCTGCGGGTGGACGTGCCGGCCGGCAAGGCCGTGCAGGTCAAGGAGTACGCAGGGGGTCGGGGCGAGTTCATGGCGGCGTGCGACGGGTACGTGCTCGGCCGCTGCGACTCGGCGACCGTCGTGGACGGCAAGGTGCTCCTGATGACCTCGCCCGCACAGGTCAATCCCAGCGATCCGGAGGCGTCGCCCGGCATGCGGAACACCGAGTTCCGCAACGAGCTGGTGGCGTTCGACCTGAACACCGGCGAGGAGTCCTGGCGCACCGGCAGGGTGGCCGGCCGCGCGCTGAGCCTCGTGCCCGCGGCGGGCGAGGTGGTGGCCTACCAGCCCGCGAACCCCAACGGCACCAACGCGATCCTGTTCTCCGTCGACCCGGCGACCGGGAAGCTCGCACCACTGCTGCCGATCGGGCCGGACGCCCACGCGGACGAGAGGCTCGGCAGGAGCCTCCACGCCTTCAACTTCGGCGGGGACAACCACAAGGCGCTGTGGCGGGACGGCCTGTTCGTCGTCTTCGGGGCGGCGCACCGCCCCGGCACCGCGGGCAGGGTGGAGACGGTGGCGTTCGCGCTGCCGAAGTGACCGCACCGCACGCGGAACGGCCCGCCACCGGCGAGGGATGACGGGCCGTTCCGATTGTCCACTCAGGACAACCCGGTGCCGGGCGTCACGCGAGGCCCGCCGCGATGAGCAGGCGCCAGATCTCGCCCTGGTCGACGACCTCGACCCCGAGCTTCTCGGCCTTCGTGAGCTTGCTCGCGCCGACGTCGGCGCCGGTGATGAGGAAGTCGGTGCTCGCCGAGACCGACGACGCCGGTGTCGCGCCCGCCTTCTCGCACAGGCGCTGGAACGTGGGACGGGGGACCTTCTCGCCGGAGCGGGGGTCGCTGATCGAGCCGGTGACGACCACGGTCCTGCCCGCCAGCGGCGCGTCGGACGCCACGACCGGCGGGAGGTCCTCTTCGCGGACATCGAGTGACACGCCGAGCTCGCGCAGGCGCGCCAGCTCCGGGCGCAGCCGGGTGAGGTGCTCGACGAGGGAGGCGGCGACCCGCGGGCCGATGTCCTCGACGGCGACGAGCCGCTCCTCGCCCGCGTCGGCGACCTCCTCGAGCGAGCCGAAACCCGCGCGGCACAGGCGGGCGGCGGTGCCCTCCGACGCCATGGGGATCGCGAGCCCGATCAGTGCCCTGCGCAGTCCGACCCGGCGGCTCGCGTCGATCGAATCGATCATCCTGGTCGCGGAGACCTCGCCGATGCGGTCGAACTCCAGCAGCTGTTCTTTGGTCATCGCGTAGAAGTCCGACGGTTGCTCGAGGATCCCGGCCTCGGCGAGCCGTTCGATCCACACCGGACCGACGGCCTCGATGTCCGCCGCCGCGCGCGACGCCCAGTGCGACAGCCGCCGCACGGTCTGCGCGGGACAGGAGACGTTGGTGCAGAACAGCTCCCGGCTGTTGCCCTGCTCGACCAGCGCCTGCCCGCACGACGGGCACACCGACGGCGGCACGATCTCCCGTTCCGCGCCGGTGCGCCTGGTCTCGTCGAGCACGCCCGCGACGAACGGGATCACGTCCCCCGCGCGGCGCACCAGCACCGTGTCACCGATCCGGATGCCGCGGGCGCGGATCACCTCCTGGTTGGCGAGCGTCGCCTTCGTGACCGTCGTCCCGCCGACGAACACCGGCTCGAGGTGCGCCACCGGGGCGATCTTGCCGGTCTTGCCGACGTCCCAGACCACGTCCGCCAGCACCGTCGTCTTCTCCTCGGCGGCGAACTTGTACGCGAGCGCGCCACGCGGCGAGTTCGACCGGGTGCCCGCGGCCGCGAACGCGTCGCGGTCGGCCAGCCGCAGCACCGCGCCGTCCAGGTCGTAGTCGAGGTCGTTGCGTCCCGCCTCGATGGCCGCGATGACCTCCTGGGCAGCGGCCGGGTCCGCGCAGTGCCGCATGTCGGCGACGGTGAACCCGAACGTCCGCAGCCCCGACTCCACGTCGGACTCGGCGGACTCCTCTGCCCGCGCGTCGGTGTCCAGGTCGAACGCGAAGAACCGCAGGCGCCGCTCGGCGACCGTGGCCGGGTCCTTCGCCCGCAGCGTGCCAGCCGCCGCCCCGCGGGGGTTGATCAGAGGGCGGTCCGGGTGCGCGACATTGTAGGCGGCGAACGTGGAGCGCAGCATCACCGCCTCGCCGCGCACCTCGACCCGGCCCAGCGCGCTCACCCGCTCCGGCACCCCGTCGATCAGTGCCCGCACCAGGAAGGTCACGTCGTCACCGGTGGCCCCGTCGCCCCGGGTGACCGCGCGCGCCAGCCTGCCGTCCTCGTACACGAGTGCCAGCGACAGCCCGTCCAGCTTCGGCATGACCACCACCGCCTGGCCGGGGAAGCGGTCGAAGAACGCCTCGACCTGTTCTGGTCTGGTGGCCTTCTCCAGCGACAGCATCGGCCGCGAGTGCCGGACGGGTGCGTGCAGCACCGTCGGCGCACCGACCTGTTCGAGGGGGTTCGGGTCGGGCGCCAGCTCCGGGTTCGCCTCGATCAGTCCCCGCAGTTCGTCCTCGATGGCGTCGTACTCGGCGTCCGCCACCAACGGCGAGCCGCGGTAGTACGCGTCCCGCAGCGAGGTGATCTGGTCGGCGAGTTCCTGGATGCGTTCCCGAGCGTTCACAGCGCAACGGTACCGGCGCGTGCTGGGCTCGCGATGAAGTTCGGCGCCGCCCGGCTCGGACCGAAAGTTTTGTGGAAGTTTCGGCACTGATGCATTGCCCCATTTCTGTCGATCCCGCAACTTTCGACGCCCGTTGTCAGGGTGTGAACAGCTCCAGCTCACTGAACTGGAGAAATCCGGCCAATCCGTTCTGTCGATCGCGGAGGTGTTCCGAAACATTGACGAAACTTGTTGACAACGCGGCGGAGTCGGGCCAACACTGCTCGTGTCGACAGGGCTCATCCGCTGTCGACCCGGGGTCGGGAGACCTGCTCTCCGGTCGTGAACGGCCGGTCAATCCCGCTGTTGTGCTTTCGTCGGCGCGTGGTGTCGTGCCCTGCCCTGGACAGCCCTCAACGACGAGGAGGAAGAATGCGTTTCGTTCAGTCGGGGAGTCGCAGGCGCGGGCGGATCAGGGTGCTCGCGGGCAGTGCGTGCGTCGCGCTGGCCATGACCGTCCTGCCAGGCACGACCGGCGCCACCGCGGCCACCGAGGTCGGCGTCAACGCCCTGTGCTCCAGCCAGACCGGCAACAACAACGGTTACTACTACACGTTCTGGACCGACGGCGGCGGCTCGGCCTGCATGGAGATGGGCAGCGGCGGCAACTACAGCATGCGGTGGAGCAACACCGGGAACTTCGTCGGTGGCAAGGGATGGAGCAACGGCTCCCGCAGGACGGTGAGCTACTCCGGCAGCTTCAACCCCTCCGGCAACGGCTACCTGACGCTGTACGGGTGGACGTCCAACCCGCTCGTCGAGTACTACGTCGTCGACAACTGGGGCACCTACCGGCCGACCGGCGACTACAAGGGCACCGTCACCACCGACGGCGGCACGTACGACATCTACCAGACGATGCGGTACAACGCCCCGTCCGTCGAAGGCACGAAGACCTTCCCGCAGTTCTGGAGTGTCCGGCAGCAGAAGCGCACTGGTGGCAACATCACCACCGGCAACCACTTCGACGCGTGGTCGCGGGCGGGCATGCGGCTCGGCAGCTTCAACTACTACATGGTGCTCGCGACGGAGGGGTACCAGAGCAGCGGCAGTTCGAACATCACGGTGCGGTGAGCATGCCTGCCCCGAAGACGCTTTCGGGATGTTCAACGTCCCGAAAGCGTCTTTCGGGGCACCGGCTGGCGCGGTCAGTGCGTGGCGTTCATCAATGCGAGCGCGCTTGCCTGGCAACCCGGTCCCGTCGGTTTCGTCCACGCCGACCAGGACAGCGAGTACTGGTCGAAAGCGTTGCGGGAACGGGAGAACGCGGAGTTGCCCTGCCGGTCGAGGTAGCCCCCGTACGGGTGGTCCGGCAGCGCGGCGTCCAGTTCGGCGAGCCCGCGGGCGAGACCGGCCTTGAAGTATGCGCCGTCATTGCCGCAGCCGTCCCAGCCCTCGGGTGGGTCGTGCAGGATGCCGCTGCTGTCGGTGAGCGCGGAGCCGGGCCGGGTCGTCGCGTCGGCGACCTGCCGGGCGCGGGCGCGCGGGGCCGGGTCGCCGGTGAGGGCGGACAGCTCGGTGAGGCCGGACATCAGCACACCCTGGTTGTAGGAGAACACGGTCCCGCCCGGTGCACAGTTCGCCTCGTCGAGTCCGTCGCGCACCAGGCCGTCGCCGCCGATGAGGCCGGTTGCCGCGAACCAGGACCAGCCCGCCGTCGCGCGGGTGCGGTAGGTCCCGTTGCCGGTCCGGTTCGCGAGAGTGGCGTTGACCTGGATGTAGAGGCTGTTGGAGATCGCCGCCTTGTACGTGCCACCCTCGCGCCAGCGGATGCCGCCACCGCACGCGCCGTTCCAGAACGTGTGCATGTGATCGGCCGCGATCCGTGCGGTGTCCAGGTAGCGCCGGTCGCCGGTGAGGTCGTAGGCGTCCAGCCACGCCATGGCCCACCAGCCGGTGTCGTCGGAGAACTCGTTGCGGAACTGGCCGCGGCCCGTGTCGACGTTGCGGTCGTAGGTCGTCGCGATCGCGTAGCGGTAGCTGGGCATGTGCGTGACCTCGGCGTTGCGGATCACCGAGGACAGGGCGACCGCGCTGCCCCACCAGCCCGCGCCGCGGAACGTCCCGGCGCCGTTGTCGTACAGCGCCATCATCGCGGTCGCCGCCGCCTCGGTGCGGTTGGCGGCGTTCCACTTCGTCCTGGCCCACGCGGTGCACGCGATCGCGCCGGTGTCGGTCGCGCGGCCGCAGGCACGCAACGCGCCGACCCCCCGGTTGGCCCAGTCGTCGTTGTTGTACATCTGGGTCCGCCACCCGCCGACGCCACCTGGTGCGGTGGTCACGCCGAGACGGCTGCCACCCGCCCAGGAGCCGCCGCCGTCGAACGAGCGGTCGAGCCACACCTCGTCGCCAGGCCGCACCTGGTCGATGGCGGCCCAGCCCATCGCGTCGCCGTCGCTGAGGTGGAGCCGGAGCGTCCGGCCGGACACCCCGGCCGTCACCGCGATCCGGTCACCCGAGGCGGCCGACGGGTCGCGGGCGTCGCAGTGGAGGTTGCAGATCACGGCCGCGGCAACGGGTGCCGCGGCCGGGGTCGGTGGGCTGGTCGCGGGTTCGGCCGCCGCGGGGCTGCCGAGCAGCGACGTGGTCGTGACCAGGACAGGGATGAGCCAGGAGGATGCGCGCACGGAACACCTCGTCAATCGCAGGGAAATTCCACCGTGACCCATGAGAGCGCTCTCGTACACGTCCGAAGGGACTAATCCGCGCACGGGGCCGGTCCTGCGGCCGGGGGCAGGGACCCGGCAAGTCCGTGATGACCCCCGACGGGATGGCAGGCGGACCGCAAACCAAACAACCCCCCGAGACCTGCCCGTCCGGCCTTGCGGTCGAAGGCGGGACGTGTTCCGGTTCGGCCGCTGTTCCCGCGAAAAGACGTAGTATTGGCGGCCTGTGTGTGCTTCCGTGAATTCCGCGAAATTCCCGACGATCGGTGCGAGACGTTCGGGCCAACGGAGTACGCCGAACGGTCTTGGTCGACGCGCTATTTCTCTGGCACACCGCTAGCGTGGTCGCCACTTTCACCTCACGTCTTTCGGGGAAACGGAGAGGGATCCATGGCGAAGAAATCGGGGCATCCGCTCGGCGTCACCGGCAGAATGCTGTTCGGCGCGGCCATCACGACCGTCGGTATGGGACTGTCCGCGGGCGTCGCGGTGGCCGACCCCCAGCAGGCGGACACCACACAGGCCACAGAGGATGCTCGGCCGGCGCCGCCGGTCGACGTCCGCACCATGACCGACCAGGAGCTGGGCACCGAACTCGGCCGGGTGGCCGGAAAGGACTCCCTGCGGGAGCAGGAGGTCGTCACCGAGATGAAGGCCCGTGGCGCCCAGTTCTGGGAGGCGGCGCCCGCACCGGACGGGATCGGCGTCTCCGGTGCCGTCCCGGTCCGGCCGGGGGTGTCGGTGACCGGCACGATCGCGTACGACTCCTACACCGGAAGCTGGTATGTCAGCGGCGGCGTGCGGGCGGGAAAACCGAGCGGTCCGCAGTTCACCGGTATCGCACCGAAACCGGACGGCCTCAACGCGAACGGCACGGTGAAACTCGACATCGGCAAGCACGGCGAGTTCTCGTCGACGCTTTCGCTCAACCTGTCACCGGAGGGTGAGGTCACCGGCGGCTACAAGGCGAAGGGAACGGTCACCACGCCGGAGGGCCGCAGCTACGAGACGGAGGTGACGGTCGAGCGCAAAGCCGACGGCACCGTGAGCGTCGAGCTGCCCGACGGCTACACCACGTCCACACCGCTGCCTGGCGGCGGCACCGTCGACACCACCACCCCGGCCGACCCCACCGAGGAGCGCAAACAGCCCGAGATCAAGGGCCCGGCACCGAGAACCGAGGAGCAGCAGCCCAGCGGCAGCTGGTCGGACTGGTTCGACTGGAGCGGCGGCGTCAGCATCGACAAGGAGATCCGTCCCGCCCCGCAGCCGCCGCCGACGACCGAGGAGATCGAGGCGGCCAAGGAGAGCTGGGCCGAGCAGCAGCGCACCGCGAAGGAGCAGCAGGACGCGTGGCGGGCGCAGAACCGGCCGGAGGCCCAGTACCGCGAGGGGCTGGAACGCGCACAGGAGCAAGCCGACGCGGCCGAGGCGGCCAGGCGCGCAGCCCTGCCGGACCGCGATCACGACGGTGTCCCCGACGAGGAGGACGCCACCTGGAACCAGAACGACACCGACCCGTCGAGCAGCGACCAGGGTGATGGCCCGGAGGGCGGCGCGGGCTACCCGAGCGACCGGGTCGAGAGCCCGGCCCCGACCAGCCCACCGGACAGCGACGACCCGGACGCCGACTACGACCAGGACGGCATCCCGGACCGGCAGGACGCCACCTGGAACCAGAACGACACCGACCCGTCGAGCAGCGACCAGGGCGACGGCCCGGAGAGCGGCGCGGGCTACGACGGCACCACCCCGGACCAGGGTTCGTTCAGCGGCGACCTCGACGGCGACGGCCTGACGGGTTCTGCGGACGCGACGCCGAACCAGAACGACGCGGATCCGTCGAGCACCGACCTGGGTGACGGCCCGGAAGGTGGCGAGGGCTACGGCGATGTGGATGGCACGTCGAACCAGAACGACCTCGGTTCGTCGGGCACGGACCTGGGTGACGCTTCGGAGGGTGGCCACGGCGGTGCGGATGCGGACGGCGACGGCCTGACGGGTTCTGCGGACGCGACGCCGAACCAGAACGACACCGACCCGTCGAGCACCGACCAGGGCGACGGCCCCGAGGGCGGCGAAGGCTACGGCGGCTCCGGCGACAGCTCCGGCTACGGCGACGCGGGTTCGGACGCGGGTTCCGGCTCCGGTTCTGACTCGGCCGCCGGTTCCGGCGGATACTCGGACACGGGGACTGATTCCAGCGGCTACTCGGGCTCGGACACGGGGTCCGACACGAGTGGCTTCTCCGGCGCGGACGCCGGGACCGACACCGGTGGTTACTCCGGCTCGGACACGGGGACTGGCTCCGGCTCCGATGCCGGGACCGACTCCGGCGGCTACGGTGCCGACGCTGACGGCGACGGATTGAGTGGTTCCGACTCCACCCCGAACCAGAACGACACCGACCCCTCCAGCACCGACGTCGGCGACGGTCCGGAAGGCAACGCGGGCTACAGCGGCTCCACCGACTCCGGCGGCTACGGCACCGAGTCCGGCGACGGCAGCTGCGCCTGCGTCTGAACCGACCCTCCTGCCCGCGACGCGACCGGCGTCGCGGGCAGGACGCGGGCAGGGCACAGCCCGGCTCGCACGATGTCCGGACCGAGGAGCGGCGCCGCGTGCTCGCCCGGCTGTCCACCGAGCCCGTCGCTGCCACGCCGCGCTGCCCTGCCGCGCCGCCTACCGCGTGCCGCGCTGTGGCTGCCGCCTACCGCGCCGCGTTCGAGGTGTGCACACGACGACGTCGCCGGTGTGCCGAGTCGCGCACCGGCGTTCCCGTCCCCCTAGGCGATTGATTCCGTGAAGATCATGTGAAGTGGCTTGGCGTACGGACCCGTCATCAGGCGCGACACCCACACCCCTGCGGTCGCCTGACGGGGCTGGGCCGATGCCCTGAAAGGCGCGTTCAGGGCGCTCAGCGCCCTGAACGCGCCTTTCAGGGCATTGCCACACCGTGCCAGGGCGCTCCGCGCCCGGGCCCGCGCAACCCCGATGGTGGCGCAAGCCCACCCAGAAGGGGCTCCCTGCCATCCCGTCGACCTGGCAGGCAGACCCGCCCCAACCGCAGCCGACCTCCCCCTCCGCCACCCCGGAGACCTGCCTGTCCGGTGAGGACAACCCACAACTCGAACCGGAACCAGGCAACGCACCCGGGCCGATCCGACGCGACCAGCACACGACGACCGGCCGCCCACTCACGCCGACTTCACGGAATCAACTATCTAGCTCGCGGCGGCGAGCAACGCGATGCCGTCCGCTGTCACGCGGACGCGCCGCTCCAGTGGGCCGAGCCGTGGCTCGACCGCGATCAGGTGTTTGGCCTCCAGTCGTTCGAGCACGCTGTCCCAGGGGATCGGCCCGCCGCCTGCCACGCCGCGCCAGCGGTAGCCTGCCGGGCCTCCCCAGGCGCCGGTGTGGAACTCCACGTCGCCGGACGCCACCTGCGCCAGCGCGTGGAGCGATCTCTCGTCCATGTCTTACCTCCGAGCATGCGAGCCCAGAGTGCGCCGGACGGGACCGCGAGACATCGCGCAACGTACGTATATCGCAACCGGCGATGTCACTTCTTCGTGACCGAACTGTGCAGATCTGCAACCGATCAGGTCTCCCATCCGTGATCCAGTGTGTGAGCACCAGATCGGGAGGCCGGCTGACGGCACTGGCGGTCGGCGTCGTCGTGGGCGCCGGGGTCGCCTTCGCCTACGTCGGCGGGGGTGAGCTGCGGGCGGCGGGGGTGCCGGAGCCTGGCCGGGCGGCTACCACCGCGCAGGACAGGGCGGCGCAACCATCGCCGCAACCGCCGCCGTCGCCGCAACCGCCACCAGCGCCGCCGCCGGTCCTGCCCTTCAACGCGAAGCTGACCACGGACGACGTGCCAACGCCCGATGGCGGAGTGCGCAGCGGCGCCTGCAGTGGCGCGCTGATCGCGCCGGAATGGGTGGCGACGGCGGGGCACTGCTTTCACGACCTGGCCGACAGGCGGATCGACGGGCCGCCGCCGTACACCGTGACGGTGACGGTCGGGAAGCTGAAGGACACCGACCCCGGTGGGCACGTCGCTCAGGTCGTGGACGTCCGGCAGTCGCCGGTCAACGACCTGGCGGTGGTCAGGCTCAGTGCGCCCGTCACCGGTGTGGAGCCGCTGACCGTGGCCGACGCGCCGCCCGTGGTCGGCGAGCCGCTGCAGTTCGCGGGCTGGGGGTCGCTGTCGGCCACCGTCTTCGGGCCGTCCGATCACCTCAAACGCGGGCGGTTCACGGTCGCCGGCGTCGGGCCGGTCACGCTGGAGGCCGCGTCGGTCGGGGAGCGGACCGTGGAGAACACGCCCTGCCCGGAGGATTCGGGTGCCCCGTTCTTCGTCTCCGAGGACGATCGCACTGGCAGGCTGGTCGCCGTCGTGAACACCGGGCCGCCCTGCCCGCAACCCGGTATGGAGATCGTAGCGCGGGTCGACGTGGTGGCGGCCTGGATACACGAGCAGACCGGCGGCACGTCACGGTAGTGCCACAGGCAGCCGCCGCGAACACGTCCAACCCGACTGGACCAGCTGGTCCAGCAGCTCCGGGTAGGTGAGTCCGTCGACGGCGAACATCTTGGGCACCTGCGACTGCGCGGTCATCCCCGGCATCGTGTTGACCTCGTTGAGCACCGGCCCGCCGGCGGTCAGGAAGAAGTCGACGCGCGCGACGCCACGGCAGCCGAGCGCCTCGTACACCCGCAGCGCCGCGTCGGTCAGCGCCTTGGTCTCGGTGTCGGTCAGGCGGGCCGGGACCACGAACGTGGCGCAGCCGTCGTACTTGGTCGCGGTGTCGAACAGGCCGTCGTCGACGACGATCTCCAGCGGCGGCCCGATCCGCACCCCGCCCGCCGGGTCGTCGAGCACGGCCACGTCGATCTCCCTGCCGGACACGACCTGCTCCACCAGCACCCGGTCGTCCAACTCCAGCGCCGCACGCAGCGCGGGTGCCAGCTCCGCCTCGGTCTCGACGAGGCGGACGCCGAAGCTCGAACCCGCCGCGACCGGTTTCACCACCACCGGCCCGTCGAAGACCACCGTGTCCGTCCTGGTGACCAGCCTGCCCGGCGCGGTGCGCACCCCGACCGCCTCGGCCACCAGCTTTGTCGCCCACTTGTCCATCGCCAGCGCGCCGGCCCTCGGCGGCGACCCCACGTAGGGGAGGCCTGCCAGTTCGCACAGCGCGGCGAGTGCGCCGTCCTCGCCGTGTGGCCCGTGCACGAGCGGCAGGACCACGTCGCACGCGGCCAGCTCGCGGAGCGCGCCCGCGAGGCTGTCGGCGGGCGACGAGCCAAGCGGCCGGTCGTCGGGGCCCATCCAGGTGCCGTCGCGGCCGATGGTGAACCCCACAGCCTCATACCTCGCGGGGTCGAGCGCCGCGCGCGCCGCCGCCGAGGAGGAGAGGGAGACGTCGTGCTCGACGTTCTGCCCGCCACCGACCACGGCCACCCTGATCCGGTCGCTCACCGAACACTCCGTTCCACCCGGTGACCGATGCCGGTCACGATCTCGTGCGGGATGGTCCCCGCCCACCTCGCCCAGTCGCCGACGGTCGGTTCACCGTCGTCGCCCGGTCCGAACACCACCGCCTCCTCGCCCGGCTCGACCGCGTGGTCACCGAGGTCCACCACCGTCTGGTCCATCGAGATCACCCCGACCACCGGCCGCCGCAGCCCGGCGACCGACACGTGCGCGCGGCCGGACGCGGTGCGGGGCAGACCGTCGGCGTACCCGACCGGCAGGAGCGCCAGCGTGGTCGCGCGGTCGGTCACGTGGGTGTGCCCGTACCCGATCCCGACTCCGGCGGCCACCCGCCGCACCTGCACCACCGGCGCGGTCAGCCGCAGCGCCGGACACAGCCGGGTGGTGCCGGACGGGTCGATGCCCACCAGCCCGGCACCGACCCGCACCATGTCCAGGTGCGTGGCGGGCTCGGTCAGCGTGGCAGCGGTGGCCGCCAGGTGCCGCACCGACGGGCGCAGCCCGGCCTGCTCGGCCAACTCCACCCCGTGCAGCAGGGACAGCAGCCCGCGCTTGTTCGCCGGGTGCCCTGGTTCGGTGGCCATCGCCAGGTGCCCCATCACACCCGCGACCGCCACGCTCCCGGCGGCCTCCGCCCGCCGGGCCGCCGTCATCAGCGCCCGCCACTCGGCCTCGGCGGCACCGTCGCGGGCCATGCCCGTGTCGAGCTGCAGGTGCACCCGCGCCCCGGCGCCTGCCGCGGCGACCGCGTCGAGGTGGCGCACGCTCGGCACGGCGAGGTCGATGCGGTGGCCCGCGGCGGTCGCCACGTCGGCGTCCACCGGGTTCAGCCAGCTCAGCACCGGTGCGTCCACACCGGACTCGCGGACCGCGACCCCCTCGGTGATCGACGTCACCCCGAGCCACGTCGCGCCGTTGTCCACGGCGGTCCTGGCCACGTCGGCGAGCCCGTGCCCGAACCCGTCGGCCTTCACCACCGCCATCACCGCGGCGGACGTGGTCCGGACGAACCGGCGGGTGTTGGCGGCGACGGCCGACAGGTCGACCGTCAGCGTCGGCGCCTGCACGCGGGTGGCGACGGCGTTCACGCGGGCACCGTCGACTCGACCGGCCCGTAGACGGCGTGGTCGGCGCCGGAGAGCAGCGCCCAGTACCGGTCGCCGTAGGACCAGTGCCACCACTCGGTGGGGTAGTTGACCAGCCCGGCCCCGGTGAGCGCGGCCGCGAGGACCGTCCGGTTGCGCCGCGCGGTGGGGTCCACGTCCGCGTCGAAGAAGCACGCGCCGCCGCTCTGCTCCGGGGTGGCGTCGATCGGCGTGCCGAGCCACAGCTCCGCGCCATCGGAGTCGACCAGCGTGAGGTCGACCGCGGCACCAGCCACGTGTGGCGCGACCGCGACCGGGGCGACGAACCGGCTGTACAGGCGGGTCAGCTCGGCCTCGTCGGCGTCGGGGTGCAGGACCCGCAGCCGCGCCGAGTACTCCGCGATGATGGCCCGCTGGCCGGCGACGCTGCGGTGGCCCTCGACGACCAGCAGGTCCACCGCGTCGGGCAGGGCCGCCCGCGCGCGGACCAGCCGGCCTGCGAGACCGGACCGCACCAGCACACCGGGCGCGAAGGACAGGGGCACCAGCGGGTCGCCGTTGTCATGCACGCGGATCGCGTGGACGGCGGGATCCGACAGCAAGATCGTCATGCTGCCCGATGCTAGGAACGTGACCAGGGCCGACGGGTCGTCCGGAAGGCCCTGCCGGCTGGCCGAACGGCCGATTCCGCGGCGTCGTGACTGGCCGATCGGCCGAGAACCGGATTTCGGTTGCGTGGCAGGCCCGCCCGAGGTCATGGTTCCGGGGTGGATGGTTTGCGTGGGTTCGTGTCCGACGGCAGGCTGGTGCGCCTGCCCGCCAGGCAGTCACGGCGACGGGTCGTGCTGGAACAGGTCGTGCGGTCCTTCGAGCCGGGGCGGCGGTTCCCGGAGAAGGAGGTCGACGTCGTGCTCCGCGCGTGGTGCGCGGGCGGCGAGACCGACCACGTCACGGTGCGGCGCCACCTCGTCGACGAGGGCATGCTCAGCCGCGAGCACGGGCTCTACTGGCGCTCTGGCGGCTGGGTGGACGTGCTCGGCTGCTGAACACTTGGCTGTGAAGTGGGTCTGGCGGGTGGAGACGGGCTCCGGCAGGACGCCCACATCCCGCGAGTGATTCTGTGCCGACTGACTTCACGAAGCGAGGCATCCCGCCCGCCGGGCCGCCGTGAAGGCGCGTTGACGGCATCCCGCCATGTCCTCAACGCGCCTTTCACAGCACCAAGGCCCGGGCTCGCTCCGTCCGGGCTCCGCCCCGCGCGCCGGCTCCGCGAAGCGGAGGCTCACCCACGGGGACCCGACGGGCGCTTCCCACTCTCCCGGGACCAATCTAGATACCGCGCAGGAAGTCCCGCAGCTCCGCCATCGCCGCCGCGCCCCTCGGGTGGGCGGCCACGCCGCGGTACCAGCCGTCGGGGTCGTCCTGCGCGGACGCGGCGAAGTCGGGGAAGTCGGTGTTCGCGATCAGCAGGTTGATGGCCACGTCGGAGACGCCGGCGGGCAGCACGCGGAACTCCCGGCCACGGCTCATCTCGTAGGCGAACTCGTAGTCGTCCTCGCACTCGTCCCTGGTCACCGTGTTCAGGGCCAGCAGCGGGTGCGGCGGTGCCATGGTGGCGACGTCCGCGAGGAACACGACCCCGTTCTCCCGTGGCGCCGCGGCCAGCACCTCCTCCGCGCTCGCCCCGGCCCAGGCGGGGTCGTCGACGAAGTGGTTGTCCGGCCGGAAACCCAGCGGGTGCTCGGTCTCGAGCAGCGCGACGACGGTCAGCCAGGCCGCGTCGTCGGAGTAGTCGGTGCGTACCACCAGCGCGGCCTCACCGACGTCATCGGGGTCGATGCGTGGTCTCACGTCCAGTGCACGTGCGCGGGTGGACAAAAGGTTCACCGCGAAGTACCGCCAGTGCCTGGCCCAGCGGCCGACGGGTCCGGTGGTCGGGTAGCGCTATCCGGTCACCGCCTGCCGGACCCGGTCGAACACGGCCCGGTCGGACACCAGGTTGAAGTGGCTGACGCAGCCGACGTCGACGTTGACCGCAGCGTCCAGGACGGTCCACTCGTTGTCGACCACGGTGTCGCACCGCGACGAGAACGTCGTGTGCGCGGCACCACTCCGCAGGCGGGCTCCGGCTGCGGTGGCGCCGCGGCCCGCTGGCGTGAGCGCCGCGAGATGATCGTCGACGGGGTCCACCGGTCCGGCACCTTTCTGGATGTGGGCTGTGCCAAGGGTTTGCTCATGGAGTCGGTGCGGGAGCGGGCGGCGGAGCGCTGCTGGTGAGCCACCACCAGGGTGACGATGGCACCGATCGCACGGCCGCGGAACACCTGCGCGCACTGGGTTTCGCGGTGACCGGCAGCGCGGAGGCCCGCGGCGCCTCCACCGCCTGGCTGGAGCCGTGACCGGGAACGGCAGCGGCCAGGCGGCCGCGGTCGACGTCAGTCGAGGCAGAACTCGTTGTCCTCCGGGTCGGTCAGCACGATGTGTCCCGCGCCGAGCGGGGGAGCGGGCTCGTGGCGCGCGACCCTGGTGGCGCCGAGGGCGACCAGGCGTCCGGCTTCCGCCTCCAGTGCCGACATCCGGGCGACGCCGTCGAGGCCGGGAGCGGCCCGCACGTCCAGGTGCACGCGGTTCTTGGCCGATTTGCCCTCCGGCACTTTCTGGAAGAACAACCGCGGCCCGGCGCCTTCGGGGTCGACCACCGCCGACGCGTCGTTGCGGCGCTCCGGGGGCACGCCCATCGCGTCCAGGGCCCGGTCCCACGACTCGAAGCCCCCTGGCGGGTCCGGCAACCGGTAGCCGAGCACCTCGGCCCAGAACGCGGACAGTGCGGCCGGGTCGGCGCAGTCGAACGTGATCTGCACGTTCCTGGCCATGTCAGCTCGTCTCCCTGCGCAGGTGGAGGTCGCGGAGCACGCAGACCTCCGACAGGTGGTGGATCATCTCGCGGTTGATGTGCAGCACCAGCGCGGCAAGGGGGTACTCGGCGTACGGTCCCTCCGCCTCGCCGCACGGGCGGGCCAGGCCGGTCTCGCCGAGGGACTCGACGCCCGCGAGCCAGGTGGCGTACTCCGTGTCGAGCTGGGCCAGTGCCTCGGCGGCGGTCGCGGCGTAGGGGAACGAGTCGTAGTCGGTGGCCGCGCGGCCGAAGTGCGCCGCGCTGCGCATCGCGAGCACGCCGACGATGACGTGCCCCAGCCGCCACGCGATCGTCGTGAACGGCGGCGGGTCGGGCTCCGGCACGGCGAAGTCGATGGCCATCGCGCCGGAGCCCGCCTGTACCGGTGCGGTGCCGGTGCCTCGGGGGCGCACGTTCCAGCAGCCGGGCACCGGCTCCCAGAAGTACTCGTCGTCGGTCAGCCCGTCGAGGCGGGCGCGCAGCTGGTGGGTCCAGTGCCAGTCCAGCTGATCGCGGAGCAGGCGGTTCCAGGTCTGGTCGGTCATGTGGCCACCCTGCCGCAGATAGCGGACAGCTGCCGTCCGTGATTCGTGCGAGGATCGGCGCGTGACCGTCGAGGGGACGACCGAGCGGGTGCTGCGGCTGTTGGCGCTGTTGCAGCGGCGGCCGTCGTGGACCGCCACCGATCTGGCCGCCGAGCTGGGCGTCACCGACCGTTCGGTGCGCCGCGACGTGGAGCGGCTGCGTGCACTCGGCTACCCCGTGCACGCGACGCCGGGGGTGGGCGGTGGCTACCAGCTCGGGGCGGGCACCCGGCTGCCGCCGCTGCTCCTCGACGACGAGGAGGCGATCGCGACGGCGGTGTCGCTGCGACTCGCGTCCGGTGGCACGGTCGCGGGCGCCGGTGAGGCGGCGCTGCGTGCGCTCGCGAAGCTCGACCAGGTGATGCCGCCCCGGCTGCGTGCCGAGGTGCGGGCGGTGCACGGCGCCACGGATACCCTCGTCGGGCCCGGCATCGAGATCGACGCGGAGCTGCTGGTGACGCTCGCGCGGGCCTGCCGGGACGCCGTGCGGGTCCGGTTCACCTACGCGGGCCGGGACGCGGCGCGACAGGAGCGCACGGTCGAGCCGGTGCGGATGGTCGCCACCGGCCGCCGCTGGTACCTGATGGCGTGGGACGTCGACCGCGACGACTGGCGCACCTTCCGGTTGGACCGGATGCGGGACGTGGCGGCGACGACGTGGCGTTTCCGGCCGAGGGAGCACCCGGACCCGGTCGACTACGTGCGGCGGTCGGTGACCGAGGCGCCGTACCCGTACCTCGCCAGGTTCCGGCTGCGCGCCGAGCCGGACCAGGTGCGGCGGCTGGTGCCGCCCCAGGTCGGGCGCGTCGAGGACGACGACCGCGAGGGCTGGTGCGTGCTCGTCGCGGGCGGGGTGGACCTTGACCTGCTCGCCATGCACGTGGCCAGGCTGGGATTCGAGGCGGAGGTGCTCTCACCCCCGGAACTGCTGGCGGCGGCCCGGGTGCTCGCCGCCCGTGTCGCGGCGATGGCCGGGCCCGGCTGAACCGTCCCGGTCCGGTGCGCCTACCGGCCCAGGTCCGCGAGCTTGTCCGCGAGTACGGCACGTTCGCGTTCGTTGCCGCACAAGCTCACGGCGGCCTCGAACTCCCCGCGTGCCTCGTCGGCGCGGCCCATGCGGGCGAGCAGCTCACCGCGCACGGTCGGCAGCAGGTGCGAGTTCGCGAGCGTGCCCGCGGCCGCCAGCTCGTCCACGATCGTCAGCGCCGCGGCCGGGCCCTGCGCCATGGAGACCGCCACCGCCCGGTTCAGTTCGACCACCGGCGAGGGCGCGAGCCTGCCCAGCGCCTCGTACAGGAGCACGACCCGTTCCCAGTTCGTCTCCCCGACCGACGGCGCGACGGAGTGGCACTCGGCGATCGCCGCCTGCAGCCCGTAGGCGCCAAGACCGCGGCCCGCCTTCTCCGCGCGGGCCAGCGCGGCGCGGCCACGGCGGATCGCGGCCCGGTCCCAGCGACCGCGGTCCTGGTGTTCCAGCAGCACCGGCTCACCGTCGGGTCCCGTGCGGGCGGGGAACCGGGCCGCGGTCAGCTCCAGCAGCGCCAGCAGGCCGTGGACCTCGGGCTCGTCCGGCACCAGCCGGGCGAGCACGCGGGCGAGGCGCTGCGCCTCGCCCGCGAGGTCGAACCTGATCAGGTCGTCGCCGGAGCTGGCGGACGATCCCTCGGTGAAGATCACGTAGATGGCGCTGAGCACCGAGCCGAGCCGTTGCGCCCGCTCCTGCCCGGTCGGCACCGCGAACGGCACACGGGCGGCGCCGAGCGTCTTCTTCGCGCGGGTGATGCGGGCCTGCACGGTGGCGGTCGGGACGAGGAACGCCCTGGCGATCTCGTCGCTGGTCAGACCGCCGACGACCCGCAGCGTGAGCGCAACCCGCGCCTCCCGCGACAGGACGGGGTGGCAGGAGACGAACATCAGCGCGAGGATGTCGTCGTCGATCTGGTCCGGGTCCCACGGCACGTCCTCGTCGTGCCGTGCGGGCGCGCTCCCGGCGAAGGCGCCGCCCTCGCCCAGGTCGTGGGCGAGCGCGGCGTACCTCTCGTCGAGGGCGGAGCGCCTGCGGAACGCGTCGATCGCCCGCCGCCTGCCCACGGTCAGCAACCACCCGGCGGGGTTGCGGGGCACCCCGTCCCTCGGCCACGTCACGAGTGCCTCCGCCAGTGCCTCCTGCGCGAGGTCCTCGGCCAGCGCGAAGTCGCCGGTGTAGCGCGAAAGCGCACCGACGATCCGCGCGGACTCGATCCGCCACACGGCGGCGACGGCCTTGCGGCCCGTGGGGTCCGACACGCGAGCCTCCCGGCGGTCGACGTCCTGTCCGGTCAGAGCTGCCCGGTGGCCGCCCGCCACTCCCGCTCCTTGCGGATCCACTCGTTGTCCTGCGGGAACTCGTCGATCTCGGTCACCCGCCGGATCTCGGCCTTGAACCCTGGGCCGGTGATCGGCGACCGCTTCGCCCACTCGACCGCCTCCTCCTTCGAGGCCACGTTGAGGATGAGGAACCCGCCGAACAGTTCCTTCGTCTCGCCGTAGGGCCCGTCGGTGACCACCGGCGGCTCGGACGAGTAGTCGACGACCACGCCGTCCGCCGCGGAGTCCAGCCCCTCGGCGGCGACCAGCACGCCGGCGCGGATCATCTCCTGGTTGTACCTGCCGACGGTCGCGATCATCTCGTCGTGGTCGACGTTCCCCATCTGTGCGAAGGCCTCGTCGGTCGCCCGCCAGATCAGCATGTACTTCACGGTTCGTACTCCCTGCTCGCCCGGGTCCGTCGTGGACCCTCTCACCCCTGAGTCGAACGGCCGACGGCAGGGATCGACACGCGTCCGAACTTTTTGGCGAGCCGCGCCGGTGGCCTCAGCTGCCCAGCGTGACCAGGTCCTGGATCACCGCGTTGGACAGGGAGCGGCCGTCGCGGCGGACCTCGCGCAGGTACCACTTCTGGACCGGGGTGTGGGTCCTCGGGCCGAACTCCCACTCACCGCGCGGGCTGTCGATCTTGCCGAGCTCCCCGATCGCCTTGTTGATCTCCGCGGGTCCGGCGTCCGGGCCCGCCGCCGCGATGGCGCGGTCGAGCACGGCGCCCGCGTCGTAGGCCGACACCGCGAGGCCGGACGGCACGACCCCCGGGTACTTCGCGTCCCACGCCGCCACGAACGCGCGGTTCGCCGGGTTGTCCAGGTTGGGCGCGTAGTGGAACGCCGAGCGCACCCCGAGGGCGGCCGCCCCGATCGCGGGCAGCGCCTTCGTGCCCTCCGTCGCGCCGCTGCCGTACAGCGGCAGGGACGCCGCGGCGGAGGTGGGGTACTGCTTGAGGAAGTCGACGCCCTGCTTGGCGACGTACCACCCGTACACGGCCTTCGCGCCGGTCGCCGGGATGCCGTCCAGGTACGTCCGGTAGTCCACCGTGGCCATCGGGGTGAGCGTCGGCTCGCCGCTGGGGTTGGCGAGCACCCCGCCGGACTCGCGGAAGGCACGCAGGAAGCCGCGCATGCCCTCGTACGCGCCGACGAAGTCCTGGCCCATCACGTACACCGGTCCGTCGATCTCCTCCGCCATGTACCGGCCGAGCGACGCGCCGAAGTCCTCGGTGAGGAAGCTGGTGTGCCACACCCAGGTCGTGTCCTCGATCTTCGGGCGGCCGTTCGCGCCGACGAACGGGATCTTCTCGCGGGTCGCGACCGCGGCGACCCCGCCGGACGCGCCGCTGGAGATGGTGCCCGCCAGCACGTCGACGTCGTCGCGTTCGACCAGCCGCTCGGCGGCGGGCGTGGAGGACTGCGCGTTCTCGCCCTCGTCGGCGGTGACCAGCTCCACCTCACGGCCACCGAGGACGTTGTCGTGCGTCTCCAGGTAGAGCAGGAACCCCTGGCGGATGTCGGAACCCGGGGCCTGCTGGGTGCCGGACAGTGCCGTGAGCAGGCCGATGCGGATGGGTGGCGGGTCGTCCTCGCCGGAGCACCCGGCCGCCAGCAGCGTCACCGCGGCGCACGCGGCGACCGCGCGCCGCACCGGGTGCCTCACCTGGCGGTCCCCTCGGTCGCGGGCGCGCGGCCGATGTTGCGGGCGCGGGCCGCCGGCGTCAGCGCCGGGCCCACCTTGTTGATGAGCTCCGCCATCTCGTAGGACACCTGGCCGATGTCACACGTGTGGTCGGCGACCACGAGCAGCGACGCGCCGTCGCTGACCGCCATGGAGAACATGAACGCGCCGTTCATCTCCGTGAGGTTGCTGGCCACCGGTTGTGCCGACAGCAGCCGCGACGCCCCCGACAGCAGGCTCACCAGCCCGGACGCGATCGCCGCGAGCTGTTCGGCGCCGCCGCCTGCCAGTGAGCGGGTCGACGCGACCAGCAGGCCGTCGGCCGAGACGCCGACGGCGTGGGTGACACCGGTGACCCGCTCGGCGAAGTCGTTCAGCAGCCAGTCGATGTTGGACAGTTCCCTGGTCAACTTCTCTCCACGAGATCTGGGGTCGGCCGGTCCGGTTTGCCGTTCGCAGTGCGGTGGGCGCCGATGCCCCTCGCGAACGCGGTCATCACCCCGGAGATCTTCGCCGAGTCCCGCTGGTCGGCACCGGCGGAGGGGGCCGAGGACGGGGACGGGGCGGTGGCTATGGTGCTCGGCGCGGCCGCCTTGGCCTGCCCGTGGAACCAGTCGAAGTCCGTGCGGCGGGTGAACACCCGCGCGGGCAGGCCGACCTTGACCACCGTGCCCTGCCGGGGCGCCGATCCGATCTCGATGTCGATGCCGTACCAGGACGCGATGCGGCCGACGACGGCGAGACCCATCGCACGCACCGCACCGAAGTCCTGGTCGGGGTCGGCCAGGCGGGCCCGTGCCGCGGCGAGCTTCTCCGGCGTCAGCCCGAGGCCCTTGTCCGTCACGGTGACGACCGCGCCGTTGCCGGACGGCGCGGCCACGACGGCCACTCTGGCGTTCGGCGCCGAGAACGCGGTGGCGTTGTCGATCAGCTCGGCGAACAGGTGCGCGAGGTGGTCGGTCATCTCCGCGGCGACCACCAGGTCGAGGTTCTGCTGGTCGATCTCGCTGTGCACGTCGACCTGCTGGTACCGCGCGATCTGCGAGACCGCCGCCTTGAGCACGTCGTGGCAGCTCATCGGCTCCTTGCGCACGCGGGCCGAGCCCTCGCCGCCGAGGATGAGCAGGCTGTTGTTGGTGCGGCGCATCCGCGTCGCGAGGTGGTCCAGTGTGAACAGCGCCGCGAGCCGGTCGGGGTCCTGCTCGCCGCGCTCGGTCAGGTCGACCTGCGAGATGAGCGCCGAGGTCAGCCGCTCCGCCCGCCTGGCGAGCGCGACGAACATCGAGTCCACCTGGTCGCGCATGGCGGCCTGCTGCGCGGCGAGGTGGATCGCCGAGTGGTTCAGCTCGTTGACCGCCTTGCCGACCTGGGCGATCTCGTCGGTGCCGCGCACCACCACCGCGTCGCCCGCCGCGTCGGCGTACTCCTTGGGGGTGGCCTTCCCGAGGGAGTTGCGCTTGCGCAGCGCGAAAACCGCGGCGGGGAGGCTCTCGTACGCCGCGCTGTGCGCGGCACCACGCAGCTGCCGCAGGCCGCGGATCATGGGCGCGCCGAGCCAGATCGCGATGGCGACCGCCGCGGCGAGTGTCGCGACGACCGCGCCAGCCTGGATCACGGTGCGCAGCAGCTGTGCGTCCCGGTAGTCCTCGACGGAGGCGACGACCGCGTCGTCCACCCGCTGCTCGACCGCGCCGAGCCGGTCGAGGTGCGCGTTCATGGCGGTGGTCCACGCCGCGGTGTCGAGCGTGACCTTCTGGCCGGGCTGGGTGCGGGCGACACTGTCGTCCATCAGCTGCACCGCCGTGCCGTTCTCGCCGACCCGCGCCCGGTCGTACCAGCCGCGCCACGCGGGCGGCGCGCCCTGGCTGAACGCGTACGCGGCGTCGACCACCCCGGCGCGGGCGGACTGGACCTCGTCGTTCATGGCGGGGGTGAGGTACGGGTCGGCCGCGGCGCGCAGCACCGCGATCTGCTGGAGCCCGATGTACTCGGTGATCCGCGACAGCTGTGCCGCGGCCCGCAGGTCGCCGGTCAGCTCCGCAGGCGCGCCTGCCGACACCCGCTCGCGGAACGTCGCGAGGTCGGCGGCGATGATCCGGTACCGGAAGGTGATGGCGGACAGGTTCGCGTGCTCGCCGGAGAGCACCTGCTCACGCAGTCCCGGCAGGTCCTCGAGTGCGGTGTCGATCCGCGCCAGCACCTCCGCGAAGTGCGCGGGCACGGCGGACAGTTCCGCCCGCCGCACGCGGTACCCGGCGGCGTGCGCGTCCGTTTCCCCCGACAGGCGGCGGAATTCCGCCCGCTGGTCGTCGGTGGGCGGGTTCTGCAGCATCGCGAGCGAGGCGAGCCGTTCCCGGTGCAGGTCCCGCGTGAGCACACCCGCGGTCCTGGCAAGCGCCACCTCGTCGGCCAGCCTGCCGCTGTCCACCGCCTGGCCGACGCTGGTGACCAGCGCGAGCGCGGCGAAACCGACGACCGCGACGAGCGGGACCGCGACCAGGAGCGCCAGCTTCCGGGCGAGGCTCAACTGGTGCTCCCCTCGGTGGCGGACGAATGCGGGATAGGCGAGAACGGCAGGGCGGTGGCGGGGTGGGGAAATTTCTACCCGGCATCGATGGACCACGCAACACTATCGGGTGAATACCCGATCACGATGTCGATCAATCCCGGATGGCCGGTCCGGCGTCCGGAGTCATCGTGGCGTGGGCCGAATGGCGGCAGACGATGGGCGAGGCGGCGTGAACCGCCCGGAAGTGCGCCCGTTCCAGGTGACAGATTGCCCACCGGTCGTCACAGTGTGCCGGAAACCCCGACCCTGCAGGGAGGATCCACATGCGACAGCGATTACGCACGGCCGCCGGGCTGGTCGCGGCGGTGCTGCCCGCCGTGGCGCTGGTGGTGGTCGCGGCGCCGACCGCGGCGGCCGCGCCCAACTTCCAGGTGCCGTTCACCTGCGGTACCACGGTGACCGCCGCGACGTTCAGCGGTCACCGGCCCGCCAACTCCGTCGACTTCCAGAAGCCGGGCATCACCGGGATGCCGGTGCTCGCCTCCGCGGCGGGCACCGTGTCCAGGGTGGACAACGAAGGTGCCACCAGCTACGGCCGCTGGATCGAGATCAACCACGGCGGCGGCTACCGCACGCGGTACGCCCACCTGTCGGTCCAGCAGGTCTCGGTCGGCCAGAAGGTGGCGCGGGGCAAGCAGATCGGCAGGGCGGGTGCCACCGGCGGAGTCACCGGGCCGCACCTGCACTACGAGCAGCTCGTCAACGGTGTCGCGCGCAAGGTCGTGCTGAACGGCAGGGCCGTGCCGTACTACGGGCACACCAGCTTCACCAGCAGGAACAACTGCGGCGGTGGCGGCAACCCGTACACCCCGAGGGAGGTGTGCGGCTCCGGCTACTCGGTGATCGACTCCCACGCGTTCGGCAGTGCGGGCAGGGTGTACCTGCTGTACAACGCCGGGAACAAGCGCAACTGCGTGGTGACGCTGAAGTCGACGGCGCTGGGCAGGAAGACCGCGGTCTCGGCGCACCTGCAGGTGAAGGGCGGCACGAAGGCGACCGACTCGGGCAGGTACGGCTACTACGCGGGCCCGGTGTCGCGTGCCGCGCCGTCGAAGTGCGTGCGGTGGGGCGGTTCGATCGGGTCGCGGTCGTACACCAGTCCTTACGAGCACTGCGGTTGAGCCGTTTCCTCCTCGCCGCGCAAGCCGTCGCGCACCTGACGGCCCGGTTCGCGGGCGCGGGCATCGCCACTGTCACGCAGTGGCTGGTGATGCCCGCGCCCGCGGCGCTGCTTCCGGGTGCTGGCGGCCTGTCCCGTCGGTCAGCCCCGGATCGTGGCCGGGGTGGTCACTTCGCTGCGTCCAGGGCTTCCTCGACCGAGTGGTACAGGTGCAGCACCTGGTCCAGCCCGGTGATCTCGATGGGCCGGATCACCGGGCGGTTGGCGTCCACGACGATGCGCAGCGGCGCCTGCCGTGCCGCCGCCTCGCGGTTGGCGTCGAGCAGTGCGCTGAGCCCCGAGGAGCCGAGGTAGGGCACGTCGGTGAGGTCGACGACGCACGTGCCACTCCCGGCCTCGTCGATGGCGACGGCGATCGCCTCCCGCAGCCTCGGCGCGGTGTCGAGGTCCACCTCGCCGGCGACGTCGACGACCACCGCGTCGTCGATGCGGCGGGTGTCGATTCGCAGCCCTGGTTGGTCGGTCACAGCCGGGAACCGTACCGGAGTTCAGACCAAACGCGACCCATCCGGTGCGACGGACAGGTGCGATGCGCGCCGTTTGTGTTCCCTGGTGTCGGGGACCAGCTCGGCCCACACCGTCTTGTGGTCGCCGAACCAGTGCACGCCCCAGGCGTTCGCCAGCCGGGCCACGAGCAGCAGTCCCCGGCCGCCGGTGTCGTCCGGGGTGCGCGGGCGCGGTTCACCGGGACCCGAATCGGTAACCTCGGCACGCAACCCCCGCCCGTCGCGGATCAGCGTCAGCCGGCAGCTCCTCGGTCCACGTCCGTGCTGAATGGCGTTGCTGACCAGTTCGTCCGTCACGAGGACCGCGTCGTCGAGCAGGACGCCGGGGTGGTCGCCGAGCAGGTCGCGGACGAGGCGGCGGACATGTCTGATCGGGGTGGTCTCCAGGTCGCAGCTGTGCGTGCGCACACCGGGCTGCTCGTCGTCCGTGGCGTCCTGCGGTTGGATCGACATGTTCCACGCTCCTCACCACCGGACGGTTTGTGCATGCCGGGCGTTTACCACCGGGACCGCCGGACCTAAACCCGTGTGGACGATTCCGCACCGGGGGAGACGAGGTGGCGGACCAGCTCGACGACCTTCGGCGCGGTGCCGGGCAGCGTGGCCGCCTCGCCCTTGATCAGTGCGGCCGACACCAGGGAGCTGATCCCGCCGACGACGAGGCGGCACGCGAACCGGGGGTCGGGCAGCGTGCGCCACTCCGGCGAGTCCGCGAAGGCGGTGACCATCAGGTCGACGAAACGCTCCTGGACCTCGACCCGTTTGCGCTGCGCGGGGATCCCCGCCGCGTACGACTCGACGAAGAACACGCGCGCGAACGGCACCTGCTCGGACAACGTCGTGAAGTAGGTGGTGAGCACGCGTTCGAGCCGGGGCAGCGCCGGTCCGGTCGCCGTGCCCGCACCGGCGGCGAGCGCGCTGGCCAGCAGCTTCGCGGACTCGTCGAGCACGGCGAGGAAGCAGTCCTCCTTGTCGGAGAAGTGCTGGTAGAAGGTCTCGCGGGAGACGTGGACCCGGTTGAGCACGGTCGCGACCGTGGCGCGCGGATAGCCGTGCTCCGCGACCGACTCGGCCATGCCGAGCAGCAGCCTGGCGCGCTGGGAGTCGCGGACCTGGTCGCGGGTCAGTCCGTGCCGCCCCCGGGGCAGCGGTTCGTGGTGGGTGCTCACCTCGGCTCGTCCGGCGGGATGCGCAGCGTGCCGATCACCGTGGCCAGCAGGTCGTAGTGGGTCACGAGCAGGCAGAACTCCAGGCACTCCACTTCGGACAGCTCGGTGCGCAGCGCGCGCCACGTGCCGTCGTCGAGGTCGCGGTCGCGGACCAGCGCGTCGGCCGAGGTGATCAGTACGCGGTCGCGGCCCTCCCATTCCGCGCTGGGATCCCGCACCCGGTCGATCTCCTCGGCGGTCAGCCCGGCGGCCCGGCCGAGCCGGACGTGCTGGCGCAGTTCGTAGTCGCTCGCGCGGAGCGTGGCGACGCGGAGGATGACCAGTTCGGTGTCCCTGCGCGGCAGCCTGCCGCCCGGCATGAGCGCCGACGCGAACACCAGCCACCGGCGGAACAACCCGCGGTGCCTGCCGAGCACCGTGAACAGCGCGGGCGGTGCCGTGCGGGTGCGGAGTCCGGCCAGCCGCGTGAAGGTCCAGCCGAACCAGCCGAGCTGGCGGCGGGTGCCGGGACTGACGCGGGCACCGGTCATCCCGGCTGCTCGGTGGTGAACGCGACGTCCTCGGTCTCGGCGATCGCCAGCGCCTCCCGCATGCGTGGTCCCCGCACGCGCAGCGCGATCGCGCGCTGGACCGGCATGCGGGCCAGCAGGACCGGCCATGCCCACCTCGGTGCGCAGATCCGCGCCGCGCGCCCGCGGATGCCGCGTTCGAGCGCGTCGATCGCGACGGTCAGGGGAGTGACGGGGCTCAGCGTGCCGCGTGCGCCGAAGAACGCCGCCGCGGCCTTCGTGTCGAAGCCACGCGTGGTCATGTCCGTTGCCAGCTCGGCGAAGTAGGCGACCCCGGCGCGGGCACCCGACGGTGTGAGCTCGAGCCGGGCGGTGTCCCCGAGTGCCTCGACCGCGGCCTTCGACGCGCTGTAGGCGCCGAGGAGGGGCAGGTGGACGGCCGCTGCCAGCGACGAGACGGCGAGCACGTAGCCGCCGGGGTGGGCGACGTGCTTCGCGGCGGCCTGGATCGTGTGGCACACGCCGAGTGTGTTGACCCGCAGGGTGGTCGCCAGGACCGACGGGTCGCCGTGCAGCACCGACCACTGCCGGGCGATGCCCGCGTTCGCGACGACCACGTCGAGCCCGCCGAGCGCTTCGGCGAGTTCGTCGACCGCCGCGGTGACGGCGGCGCCGTCACCCACGTCGCACTCCCGCCACGGCGCGCCGCCGCACTCCCGCGCGACCGCCGCCAGCCCGTCCGGTTCCAGCCCCGCGAGCGCGACCCGCGCGCCCCTGTCGTGCAGGCGGCGGACGAGGGCCGCGCCGATGCCGCGCGCGGCACCCGTCACGAGCACCCGCCGACCCGCGAACGATGCCTTGCCGCCGCGCCACATGCGGCCACCGTAACATCTACGAACACCGATGTTCGCAAACCGCGTGAAGACGGCCCGCGGATCAGTGGCGGTAGGGGTGTCGCCGAGGCCGACGCCGCTGGTGTGCCGCGTGCCTGCGGCACACCGCGCGGACGGGTTCAGTCGGAGCTGAGCTCGGCGTTGCGTTGCTGGGCTTCGTGGAGCTGGTCTTCGAGGATGATGATGCGGCACGCCGCGTCGATGGGGGTGCCCTGGTCGACGAGTTCACGCACGCGTGCGGCGAGGCGCAACTGGTGGCGGGAGTAGCGGCGGTGTCCGCCGGCGGAACGCTGCGGCTGGATCAGGCCGTGCTCGTCGAGGCTGCGCAGAAACCCCTGGGTGGCGCCCAGCATCTCCGCGGCCCGGCCCATCGTGTAGGCGGGGTAGTGCTCGTCGTCGAACTTGTCGTCCGCGCTCGGCGGGGACGCGCTTGATTGGTCAGGGATCATTCCACCTCCACATCACAAGGGCCCCTGGGTGCCGTGCACGGCACCCAGGGGCCCAGGGGTTTGGGTTTCATCATTGCCAACCGGCCGTGAGGCCGACTTACCGTACCCGCGTCGTCCGTTCGAGAACCGGAACGTGCGGGGATCGCTTGTCAGTAACCGAGAACCACCTACCAATCCGATGGACCTGCGGTACCCGCCCGGCGCACGACAGCCACGGCGGGCGATCCAATGATGCGCCCTCTCCCTTCTTTTCTGTATTTCCTTACCTGATACCGCTGCGAGCGTCGGGTGCTGGGACCACGTGCCTTGATCGGTCCCAGCACCCGGACCTCGCTGGTCACTGCTCCAGAGCCCCTTCACTGATCGGCTCCGGTGCACCTGACCGCCTTCACTGCCTACTAATTTCTGCGTACTGCTACTACCTCACTCCGCGAGCGCGCGATCTCCGCCCGCGTCCTGCATCGGTACTGCCTGGTCACCGCGCCGAGCCCATCTCTTGCCTGGCTCCGTGCGGTCTGACCGTCTTGTCCACCTCGCGGGTAGTTCCGTCATCTCCCGCGTCTGATCGACGTTGTCTCTCTCGGTACGAGTAGAACACTACACCCATCCGTCATCGAATGTCTACTCCGGCCGCCATAGATTTTCTGCGGCGTGCCGAAGGGGTGCGGTGGAGGTGACCGTCCGGTGACGTGACGGCAACGTCCTGGGTACCGCGACGTTTCTTCCAGTGCCACCAACGGTTCCAGCGCGCGGTCACCGTGGAGAACTGCTCCATTCGGGCGCTTCTTGGTGGAAATTTTCGTGCGACTCTTCCCTTACAAGTCGGGGAAGGGAAGCACTCGTGCACATCGCTCGCATGAGGCGATGGCCGCTGCTCGCGTCCGTGGTGGGCGCCGCGCTGGCCATCGCCGTATTACAGGTGCCATCGGGTGCGGCAGCGGCCACACCGCTCACCGTCGCCCAGGCCGTGGATCGGCAGACCGGCGCGCCGGCGACCGTCCGGGGATACGTCGTCGGTCAGCCGACCGCCACCAACACCGTTGTCACGTCGGCGTTCCCGTCCGACTACGCCATCGCGCTCGCGGACTCGCCGGGCGAGACCAGCACGGCACGGATGCTCTACGTGCAGGTGACGGCCGCGTTCCGCGCGGCATACGGTCTGCGGTCCAATCCGGACCTGATGGGCGACCGGCTCGACGTCACCGGGTCGCTCTCGGCGTACTTCTCCCACCCGGGGCTGAAGTCCCCGACCGCGATCACGCGGGCGGACGGCACCACCCCGCCGCCAACGGACCCGCCGGGCGAGGGCGACGGCGACTACGACGACACCTACTACCGGTCCGCGATCGGCCTCACGGGCACCGCGCTGAAGGCCGAGCTGCACTCGATCATCAGCACCAACACGAAGCTGAGCTACTCGCAGGTGTGGGACGCGCTGAAGGTCACCGACCAGGACCCGGCCAACGCGGGCAACGTCGTCCTGCTGTACTCCGGCCGCTCCCAGTCGAAGACCACGAACGGCGGCGACGCCGACGACTGGAACCGCGAGCACGTGTGGGCCAAGTCCCACGGCGACTTCGGCACCGCGACCGGCCCCGGCACCGACGTCCACCACCTGCGGCCCGAGGACGTGACCGTCAACGGCGCCCGCGGCAACAAGGACTTCGACAACGGCGGCTCTGCCGTCGGCGAGGCGCCGGACAGCTACACCGACGCCGACTCCTTCGAGCCCCGCAACGCGGTCAAGGGCGACGTGGCTCGGATGATCTTCTACATGGCGGTCCGCTACGAGGGCGGCGACGGCTTCGCCAACCTGGAGATGAACAACTCCGTCGGCAACGGGTCGGCGCCCTACATGGGGAAGCTGCCGGTGTTGCTGGCGTGGCACGCACAGGACCCGCCGGACGCGTTCGAGAAGCGCCGCAACCAGGTGATCTACGACCGGTTCCAGCACAACCGCAACCCGTTCGTCGACCACCCGGAGTGGGCGCGGGCGATCTGGAACTGAGGTCAGGGCTCGGCCCCTCCCCGTGGGACGGCGTACCCTTGGTACGCGCCAGTACCAACCGGGGAGGGGACGAACATGACGCTCGCGGGCCAGGTCGGGAACGTGGTCAAACCCGTAGTGCGATGGGGCCTGCTGCACGGGCTGCCGCGTGCCGCGCTGCTGGCCGCCGCGCGCCGCGGTGACCTGCAGGCGCGGCTGTTCGCCGGCTCCGGGACCGAGTCGACGGCCGAGCTGGCCGGCCTCTTCGCCGAGATCCGCGGGCGCGGGCCACTGCACAAGGGCGCCTTCTCCTACCTCACCGCGAGCCACGCGACGGTGCGGGAAGTGTTGACGAGCAACGACTTCCGCAGCGGCATCGCGCCCGACTCGAACCGGCTGCCCGGGCGGCTGGCCGACTGGTCGGCGGCTGAGTTCATCCACCCCGTCGCGCCGCCGTCGTTGCTGGTCACCGAACCGCCCGACCACACCCGCTACCGCAGGCTCGTCACCCGCGTGTTCACCGTGCGCGCGGTGGAGAACCTGCGCGGCCGGGTCGCGGAGATCGCGAACGGCCTGCTCGACGCCATCGACCCCACCGGGCCGGCCGACCTCGTCGAGACCTACTGCAGCCTGCTGCCGGTCACGGTGATCGCCGAGATCCTCGGGGTGCCGCCGCAGGACCGGGAGCAGGTGCTGCGGCTGGGTTCCGCGGCGGCGCCGAGCCTCGACATGGGCCTGCCGTGGCGGCAGTTCCGGGCGGTCGAGGCGGCGCTCACCGCCTTCGACACCTGGCTCGCCCGCCACCTCGACCACCTGCGTGACCAGCCGGGCGAGGACCTGCTGAGCCAGCTGGTCGCGGCCCGTGAGGACGGTGTCGGTCTCGACGACCTGGAGCTGCGGGCCACCGCGGGCCTGGTGCTCGCCGCCGGGTTCGAGACCACCGTGAACCTGCTCGGCAACGGGGTGGCCCTGCTCCACGACCACCCCGACCAGCTCGAGGTGCTCGCCGGCGATCCGGCGTGCTGGCCGAACGCAGTGGACGAGATCCTCCGCCTGGACCCGCCGGTGCTGCTGACCGGCCGGACGTGCCGCCAGGACACCGAGGTGGCCGGGGTGCCGGTGGCGAAGGGCGCGCTGGTGACCACGATCCTCGCCGCCGCGAACCGCGACCCGGCCGTGTTCACCGACCCGGCGCGGTTCGACGTGCGCAGGGACAACGCCCGTGAGCACATCTCGTTCTCCTCGGGACGGCACTACTGCCTGGGCGCCGCACTGGCCAGGATGGAAGGCGAAGTCGGCCTGCGCACGCTGTTCGACCGGTACCCGCACCTGCGCCGCCTGCCCGGCGCGACCCGCCGGAGCACCCGCATCCTCCGCGGCTTCGAGCGGCTGCCGGTACGCCTCGGCGGCTGACTCCCTGGCAGTTGTTGCGTGCTCTCAGCACGCCTTGGCGCCGTGGTGTTGGTGGTTGACGCAACCGATTGGTTGCAATAATGTAGCAACCGTTGAGTTGCTACACGATGGAGGCAGGACATGGGGTTCCCGGATCGAATCGAGCGCGTGGTCGAGCTCAAGCAGCCGCGCGAGAAGGTGTGGGCCGCGCTCACCACGGCGGAGGGGCTCGGCACGTGGTTCGGCAACCAGGCGACGATCGACCTGCGGCCGGGTGGCGCGGCGAAGATGAGCTGGGACAGCGGCGACACGGCCAGCATGCGGGTCGAGCGGGTCGAGGAGCCCTCGGTGTTCGCGTTCACCTGGCACATCTACGGGCTGCCCGAGGACGACCCGCGTCGCACGTACGTCGAGTTCACGCTGGAGCCACTCGGCGGCGGCACCCGGCTGACCGTGGTCGAGACCGGCTTCGCGCAGCTGCCGGACGACGCGCACCACAAGGCGTTCGACGGCAACACCCACGGTTGGAAGAGTGAGCTGGACGAGCTGGTCGCCTATCTCGACGCCGCCTGAGATGGCGGACACCGAGGCGGTCGCCGAACAGGTCTTCGTCGCGCTGGCCGACCCGACCCGGCGGGCCATCCTGTCCGCGCTGGCGTCGGGTGGCCCGGCGACGGCCACCGACCTCGCAGCGCGGTTGCCGATCACCCGGCAGGCGATCGCCAAACACCTCAACCTGCTGACCGAGGCCGGGCTGGTGTGCGCCGAGCCGGGGGAGCGCCGCCGCGTGCGCTACCGGCTCGACTCCGCGCCGATGCAGGTGGCGCAGCAGTACCTGGCCGCCCTCGCCCGTGACTGGGACGGCCGCCTCGACGCGCTACGCAGACATCTGGAGGGATGAACCATGAGCTTCACAACCAGTTTCACCGTCGACAGGACACCCGGGGAGGTCTTCTCGGCCGTCACGAACGTGCGCGGGTGGTGGTCGGAGGAGATCGAGGGCGGCACCGCGGCGGTCGGCGACGAGTTCGACTACCACATGCGGGACCTGCACACCTGCCGGATCCGGGTGACCGAGGTGGTGCCGGACCGCAGGGTCGGCTGGCTCGTGCTCGACAACCACTTCGCCTTCACCACCGACAAGTCGGAGTGGATCGGCACCACCGTCACGTTCGAGATCGCGGAGTCCGGCGACGGCACCGAGGTCCGCTTCACACACCACGGCCTGGTGCCGGAGTACGAGTGCTTCGACGTGTGCGTCAACGCGTGGGGCTTCTACGTCGGGACCAGCCTGCCGGAACTGATCACCACCGGCACGGGCCGCCCGAACGTGAACGGCACCCACCAGGTGCCCGACCCGGTGGTGACAGCGCCGTGACCAAGCCGACGACCGAGCCCATGACAGAGCCCATGACAACAGCCATGACAACGCCGGGGGTCGTCTCGGCGGGCGAGTGGCAGACCGAGTGGGAACGCCTGCTGGTCAAGGAGAAGGAGCTGACCCGCGCCCGCGACGCGATGGCCGCGGCACGGCGGCGGATGCCGTGGCAGGCGGTGGACAAGGAGTACGCGTTCGAGGGGCCCGACGGGAAGGTGAGCCTGTCCGGGCTGTTCGCCGGGCGGCGCCAGCTGGTCGTGTACCGCGCGTTCCTCGAACCCGGTGTGCACGGCTGGCCCGACCACGCGTGCAAGGGCTGCTCGCTGGTGGCCGACCAGGTGGCCGACGTCCGGCACCTGCACGCCCGCGACACCAGCCTGGTGTTCGCGTCCCGCGCACCGCAGCAGGACATCGCACGGGTGAAGGCCCGCATGGGCTGGACGATGCCCTGGTACACGATGCTCGACGACTTCGACGCCGACTTCGGGGTCGCGGAATGGCACGGCACCAACGCGTTCATCCGCGACGGCGACCGCGTGTACCGCACGTACTTCGTCAACAACCGCGGCGACGAGGCCATGGGCAGCACCTGGTCCTACCTCGACATCACCGCGCTCGGACGCCAGGAGGCGTGGGAGGACTCACCGGAGGGCTACCCGCGGACCCCGCCGTACGACTGGTGGAACTGGCACGACGCGTACGGCGCCGAGTAACGCCACGAAGGTGCCCGCCGGGATGTTCAACGCCCGGTCGGGCACCTTCGAGGCGTCAGTTGTACGGCATCTCCGGGAACCAGCCGAAGCCGAAGATCGACGGCACGCGCAGGTCCCAGTACACGACCGTGAACACGCCGAGCGCCAGCAGCAGCGTCCCGCTGACCAGGCTCATCCGGCGCGGGCTGCCCGCGAGCCAGGTCAGGAAGCGGCCGCGGGTGCCGACGATCAGCAACGCGAACAGCACCGTCACGATCACGATGTTGCCGATGGACTGCAGCGCGAACGTGGCGGCGCCGTACAACGGGTTGCCGGTCTCGGCGGCCCAGTCGAACAGCTTCACGAACATCCCGTACGGCCTGCCGATGAGGAACGCGCCGACCAGCGCGCCGAGCGCCACCACCCGCGCCGTCGGCCGGTCCGCGAAGACGTCCCGCACGACGCCGAGCGCGGCCAGCCCGAGGTAGACGAACCCGAGTCCGACGAGGCCGAACACGACCGACGACTGGATCAGCCGCACCGGCATGTCACCGATCATCGCCGTGGACAGCTGGGGGAGCGTGTCGCCGAGCAGGACACCGACGAAGCCGTACACCGCCGACACCGCGACCATGCTCGCCGTGAACGCGCCGAGCGGACGGAGCAGCGCACGCAACGCGTTCGCGCGTTCCCCTTGCCCTGCCTGGCTCATCGGCCCGACCGACGCGGCCATCGCGATGTTGCACGCGGTGAACGTGCCCGCGAACCCGGAGACGAACGCGAACAGCAGCCCGGCGCCGGCCCCCGTGATCGGCGTCGCCTTCGCCTCGTGGCCGAGCAGCGTGTTCGCCACGTTGTCGCCGATCACGCTGTCGACGAGTTCGTAGGACCACAGGATCGCGAGCAGGATGCCCGCTGCCACGCTCGCCACGACGGCCACGCCGTTGCGGGTCGACTGTCTCGGTTCCGTCGCTACATCCGTCACGGGCGTCTCCGTCTCCGGCCAAAATGGGCGTTCCACTTCGAGCATCAACGGGTGGCGGCACGGCCACAATCGGCCGAACAGCGCCAATCCCGTGCGCTTCAGCGACCGGAGAGTGATCCTCACGCCGAACCGGAGTGGGCGGCGTGGATCAGTCCACTTCGGGACAGTCAGGTGGCACGGCGGCGGCGCGCGGCCGCCGCGACCGTCGGACCGGCGAGCAGCAGCGCCGCCGCGGTGACACCACCCGCGAGCCACAGCGCCCTGTTCGCCGGTGCCTCGTCCGGCGCGGGCGGCTTGGGGACGGTGAGGTCCTCGGCCGCCGGGGTCGGTGCCGCGTCGGCGTTGCGCACGATCGTCACCGCAGCGAAGGGGTCGACGACGCCGTAGCCGACCAGCTTGTTCGGCAACGGCGTCGAGGGCTGGTCGGCCGTGCCCGTCAACCGGTCGGCGACCTCGCGTGCCGACAGCGCCGGGTAGTACGCGCGGACCAGCGCCGCCGTCCCGGCCACGTACCCGACGGCGAGCTCGTCGCCAGACGCGACCCGGTGCCCGGCACCGCGCGGGGCGACACCGATCAGGTCCTGTGCCGGTGCGGCGATCGTGGGGTCCGCCCCGTACACCGGTGACGTGGTGGGCCCGTCCGGACCGACCGGGGCCACCGCGACCACACCGGGGATCCGCGCGGGGAACGCGAGCTGCCCCCGCTTGGGCACCGAGGCGGACGCCACGACCAGCACGTCCCGCTCGGCCGCGTACGCGACCGCGGCCCGCAGCTCCGGCATGTCCAGTGTGGCCACCAGCCCGACCGCGACCACCCGGGCGCCACCGTCGACCGCCGCGACGATCCCCTCGCCGATCGCTCGTGCGAGCCCGGCGTGGTCCAGGATCTTGGGCGGGTCGTCGCTGACCCGGACCGGGAAGATCCGCGCGCCCGGCGCGACCCCGGCGAACGGGACGTCCGGGTCGTCGCTCTCCCGCGCGGCGATCAGCGACGCGATGAACGTGCCGCGCCCGAAGCAGTCGTCGTCGCCGGGACCGCCGTGCAGGTCCGTGCCGGGCAGCACCGCGCCAGCGAGCGCGGGTGTCGTCGCGCTCACGCCGGTGTCGACCACCCCGACGAGCACGTCGCCGCTCGTCAGCGGCCACGCCCGGTCCGCGCCCATCCGTTGCTGCGCCCACGATTCGTGCGTGATCGCGGTCTCCGACGGCGGTGTGCACTGGCCCACCGGGGGTTGGGCGGCGCCGGCGGTCGGGAGCACCGGGGTGAACGCGGCGGTCACGCCGAGGACGGCGCCGATCAGGATCACCTTCACGCCGGCTCCTCCGTCCAGCCGATCTGCAGGCCGATGGCGTCGCGGCGGGTGACGAGCACCGCCCGGCCGGGCGGCAGCTGCCTGCCCCGCGCGCCGTTGAGCAGTGGCATCTCGTTGGGCGGCATGGACAGCGCCAGCTCCGGGGTGTTGGACTCCTGCAGCCGCCGCGTCACCGGCTCCATCGCCGAGCGACTCGAACCGGCCGCGGCGCGGGCCATCACCATGTGCAGGCCGATGTCACCGGCCTGTGGCACCAGCTCCACGAGGGTCTGGAACGGGCCGCCTGCGGGGCCGAGCAGCAGGTCGTAGTCGTCGACCAGCACGAAGATCTCGGGGCCGCTCCACCAGTCCCGCCTGCGCAGCTGCGCCGGGGTGATGTCGGTGCCCGGCACGCGTGCCTTCAGCTCCTCGGTCACCTCGCGCACCAGCGACTCGGCCGCCGGCGCGGACACCGCGGTACCGCGCCGGTAGGCGTCGGGCACCGACTCGAGCAGCGTGCGGCGCGGATCGACGACCAGGATCTGCGCCTCCTCCGGCCTGTAGACGGCCGTGATGGCCCGCGCGATCAGGCGCAGTGCCGCGGTCTTGCCGCTGCCGCTGTCGCCGACGACCGTCAGGTGCGGGCGGTCGCCGAAGTGGTGCCACACCGGCTGCAGGTCCAGCTCGCCCGCACCGAGCGGCACCTTCGGACCCGGTTGCGGTGCCGGCAGTTCCGCCACGTCCAGCACGGCGGGGAGCATCCGCACCCCGGGTGCGCCGGGACCCGCCCAGCTCTCCGCGACGGCCGCGCCGAGGTCACGGGTCGCGTCGGCGAGCCCGTCGGTGCCCGCCACGCCGTCGATGCGCGGCACACCCGCGAGGAAGTGCATCTGGTCGGGGGTCATGCCGCGGCCCGGGATCTGCGGCACCTGCGCGGCCTTGCGCATGTTGATCACCGAGTCGATCGAGTCGCCAAGACGCAGCTCCAGGCGGGTGCCGAGCTGGTCGCGCAGTGCGCTGTGGACATCGGACCAGCGGTTCGTGGTCAGCACCAGGTGCACCCCGTATGCGAGGCCGCGGCCCGCGAGCTGCCGCAGCGCCATGTCGTGCTGCTCGAACTCCGTCCGCAGCGCACCCCAGCCGTCGACGACGAGGAACACGTCGCCGTGCGGGTCGTCGGCGAACTCGCCGTTCGCGCGCCGCTCGCGGTAGGCGGCCATGCTCTCCACCTCGTGCTCGGCGAAGACCTGCTCGCGGTGCGCCAGCAACGTCTGCACCTCGGCGATCGTGCGTGCGACGCGCTCGGCCTGCAGCCGCCCGGCGACGCCGCCGACGTGCGGCAGACCGTCCAGGGCGGACAGCGTGCCGCCACCGAAGTCGAGGCAGTAGAACTGCGCCTCGGCCGGGGTGTGGGTGAGCGCGATCCCCGCGATCAGGGTGCGCAGCAGGTTGCTCTTGCCGGACTGCGGGCCGCCCGCGATGCCGACGTGCCCGCCGGGCCCGGACAGGTCCACCACGTGCAGGTCGCGGCTCTGCTCGAACGGCTTGTCCACCACGCCGACCGGCGCCACGAGCCTGCCGCAGCCCGGCCAGCCCGCCGCGGTGAGCCCGCGCTCGGGATCGGGCACGAGCGGTGGCAGCAGCTGGTCCAGCGACGGCGGGTCGGCCAGCGGCGGCAGCCACACCTGGTGCGCGGGCGGGCCGTGCCCGATCAGCTTGTCCACCACGACCGACAGGACCGACTCGCCGGTCTCCGTGTCGTCCTGGCCGTCCCCGTCGGCGGGCAGCGGCGCGGGTGGCGACGTGACGCTCGCGGGGAGCTTGCCGACCCCGAACGGGACCACCTGCCTGCGCACCTCCTCCTGCCGCTGCTCGCGGGTGCGCCTGCGGTGCGGGCCGGAGACGTAGGCGGCCTTGAACCGGATCAGCGTGGCCACGTCGCTGCGCAGGTAGCCGTTGCCCGGCGCGCTCGGCAGCTGGTACGCGTCCGGCACACCGATGACCGACCGGCTCTCCATCGCGGAGAACGTGCGCAGGCCGATCCGGTAGGAAAGGTGGCTCTCCAGCTTGTGCATGCGGCCGTCGTCGACACGTTGCGAGGCGAGGAGGAGGTGCACGCCGAGCGAGCGGCCGAGGCGGCCGATCATCACGAACAGCTCACCGAAGTCCGGGTTGGACGCGAGCAGCTCGGAGAACTCGTCGACGATCACGAACAGCGTCGGCAGCGGGTCGAGCGGCGTGCCCGACAGCCGCGCCTTCTCGTAGTCCAGGAGCGAGCTGTAGTTGCCCGCCGACCGCAGGAACTCCTGGCGCCGCACCATTTCCCCGTGCAGTGCGTCCTGCATCCTCGTCACGAGCGTCGCCTCGTCGGCGAGGTTGGTGATGACCGCGGACACGTGCGGGAGCCGGTCGAGACCGAGGAACGTAGCGCCACCCTTGAAGTCGACGAGCACGAAGTTCAGCACCTCCGACGAGTGCGTCATCGCCATGCCAAGCACCATGGTGCGCAGCAGCTCGCTCTTGCCGGAGCCGGTGGCGCCGATCAGCAGCCCGTGCGGGCCCATGCCGCCCTGCGCGGACTCCTTGATGTCCAGCTCGATCGGACCGCCGCTTTCCGTGATGCCCAACGGGATCCGGAGGCGGTCGCGGGTCAGCCCGGTGCGTGCCAGCGTCGCCGGGTCCCACGTGTCGAGGTCGGTGACGCCGAGCAGCTGTGGCAGCTCGAAGTTCGCCACCATCGGCTCGGCCACGTCGGTGGTGCCGCCGAGCCGGTACGGGGAGATGATCCGCGCCAGCGTCGCGGCCTTTGGCATGCTCAGCAGGTCCGGGGTGCACAGCGAGGTGCGCACCTCCTGCCCGGTGCGGTCGGTGCGCACCATCTCCACCTGCTCCGCGGAGACGTCCAGCCGCAGCGTCGTGCGGCCCGCCGCGCCCGCCAGCGCGCCGGAGGTGTCCAGCACCACCGAGTTGCGGTACCCGGTGCCCGCCAGCCGCGACTCGGCGGGCACCTCGACGCCGTCGAGCACGACCACCACGTACGGCTCGTCCGCGCTGGGGGAGGACGCGGCCTCGAACCTGCCGCGCTCACCGAGCTCCGCGTCGAGCAGCTCGGTGAGCGCGTCCACGCCGTCGGCCAGCAGGCGCGCCTGTCCGGCGCCGTCCTGCTCGACCGGGTGCTGGGCGTGCGGCAGCCACTTCACCCAGTCCCACAGATGGACCCGGCCCGGCTCGGCGCACACCGCGAGCCGCAGGTCCTCCGGTGAGTGGAACGTGACCAGCTGGGCGATCACGGCCCTGGTCACGGCCCGGATCGCGTCCTCGTCGCCGGAGAACCGGACCTTGGCGAACCCGCGCAGGAACAGCGACGTCGGCAGGCCGGGGACCGTGCTGTGCGCGTTGATGAACCGGCGTAGCGCCCGCGCGGACAACGGCTCGAGGTCGGCGATCGGCTTGGTGTTGAGCGGGGTCATCCGGATCGCGAGCCGCTGCGCGCCGGTGCCGATCCGCACCTCGGCGAAGTCGCCGTGCGCGGCGCGACGTTCCCACAGCCTGCCGGTCATCGCCACGGTCCACAACCCGCCGGGGTCGGGGTGGCGCCAGGACAGCGACTCCCGCTGCCGGGCCGCCGCCGCCCGCACCTGGACGCGGACCTGGCCGAGGTAACGCACGTAGTCCCGCCGCTCACCGCGCATCTTGCCCCGGCGCTCGCTGCCGCCGCGCGCGATCGAGACGACGAACATCATCAGGCCCATCAGCAGCATCAGGCCGAACAGGCTCAGCCCGAGCACCGGGTTGCTCGGCGCGATGTAGATGAGCATGAACACGCCGCTGCCCAACATCATCGGCAGCATCATCAGCGCGGACAGGAAGTCCCGGCCGACGGTCTCCGGCAGCGCGGGCGGTTCCTGCAGTGACAGGTCCCCGCTCGGCATCTCCGGTGGCTGCTCCCGGCTCGGCCTGCGGAACAAGGTCGTCGTCATCGCGGTCGGCTCCTCGTCGTGTGCCCGGTCCACCCCCTACACGGCCCGCGGGGCGCCGGATGGTTCAGTCCCGTGCGACCGGTGAACCTTCCGCGAGCGCGCCGCCGTGTCAGGGGTATGGCGGCGACGAACTCGAACGGCGCGGTGACCACGCAGCAGAACCAGCCGAACCAACCGAACCAGCCGGCCGGTGGTTCCGGGGAGATGTGCCGGCTCACCATCTGCGGCCCGGCCTCACGGGTGGAGCTGGCGGTGCCGGCACACGTGCCGATCGCCGACCTGATGCCCACCGTCCTCGGGCACCTCGACCCGGCACTCGCCACGACCGGCCTCGCGCACGGCGGCTGGGTACTGCAGAAGCTCGGCGAGGCGCCGCTCGCCGAGGACCACGGCACGGCCGCCGCGGGCCTGTACGACGGCGACGTCCTGCACCTGCGGCCACGCGACGACCAGCTGCCGCTCGCCGACTTCGACGACCTGGTCGACGGCATCCACACCGGACTGTCCACACGCGCGGACAGCTGGCGGCCCGTGCTGACCCGGCGCGCCTGCATCGGCCTCGCCGCTCTGTGCGGGCTGCTCGCGGTACTGGTCACCGCGTTCGCGGCCGCTGGGACCACCACCGCGATCAGCTCGGCCGGGGTCGGGCTGGTGCTCATCGCGGGCGGCGCGGCGGCGGCGCGTCTGCTCGACGACCGGGGCGCCGCGACGGCGCTCGGTTCGGTGGGCGTGGTCGCGATCGGCGTGGCGGGACTGGCGATGCCCGCCGGTGCGGCGACCGCGGCGGACTGGGTCACCGGCGCCGGCGTGCTCGCCGCCGCGGTGGCGGTCGCGGCGGGCGCGGCCATCGCGCGTGCCGCGCTCGGGGTGGCGAACGCCGGCTTCCTCGCGGTGGCCTGCGCGGCGGTGCTGACCGCGCTCGGCTGTGTGACCGGACTGCTGATCGGGCTGAGCGCGCCGGCCACCGCGTCCGTGCTGGTGGCGATGGTACTGGCCGTGACACGGGCCGCGCCGCAGCTCGCCGCGTGGCTGGCCGGGCTCGCGGCGGAACCGGTGCCGACCACCGCCGAGGAGTTCCAGAAGGGCCTCGACCCCCTGCCCAGCAAGGATGTCCTCGACCGGGCGGCGCGCGCAGACGCGCACCTGACCGCGTTCATGGTCGCGCTCGGCGCGGTCGGCGCGGTCGCACTGCTGGTCGTCTCGGCGCGGCTCGAGTGGGACACGATCGCGCTCACGCTCGTCGTCGCCGTGTTGTTGCTGCTGCAGGCGCGCGAGCTGTCCGGCGCCTGGCACCGCGTCGCCGCGCTGGTGCCCGCCTGCGCGGCCATGACCTCCCTGCTGCTGCGCTGGGCCGCGGACCTGCCGTTGCTCGGGCAGGTGTGTGTGATCGTCGGACTGCTCGGCCTGGTCGGCAACGCCGTGGCCGGTGCGCAGGTGCTGCCCGGCCGCAGGCTCGTGCCGCGCTGGGGCCGCTTCGGCGACATCCTCCACTGGTGCTGTGCGCTCGCCGTCCTCGCGCTGGTGCTGACCGTGACCGGCTTCTACGGGTGGGTCGCGTCGTGGCTGTGAACCTTTCGCGTCGTGGGAACCGTGTGCGGAAAGGGAAAGGAGGGCGCTGATGTACGGCAGGCGCGAGCAGGTCGAAGCTCATTCGTTCCTGGCAGGCCGGATCCTGGCGGCGGTGCTGCGCACGGACCCGGACGCACCGGATCGGCCGCTGCGGCGGACCACCGTCGGCATGGCGGGTGGCATCGGCATCGCGATCCTCGTCATGGCGATCGTCCTGATCGTCGCCCTGTTCACCGGCCGGGGGAGCGACGCGTGGCGGGAGACCCCCGGCACCCTGGTGGTCGACGAGGACTCCGGCAACCGCTATCTGCTGATCGACGGTCGGCTGCGGCCGGTGCTCAACTACGCGTCCGCGCGGTTGCTGGTCGAGGGCAGCCCGCCGGTCGCGACGGTCGGCTCGGCAGACCTGGCCGGGTTCCCCAAAGGTGCGCCGATCGGCATCGCGGGCGCCCCCGACACGCTTCCGCCTGCCGGCCCGTCGAACCAGCCGTGGACGGTGTGCGCGGGGGTCGACGACAAGGACCCGGACGTCTCGATCACCGTCGGCGACCTGCCCGGCCTCAGCGAGGTGAGCGAGGACGAAGCAGTGCTGGTCAGTGTGGGCGGCGAGCGGTACCTCGCGTGGGGTGGCACCCGGTTGCGGATCACCGCGCCGTGGGTGCCGCGCGCGCTCGGCATGGACCCGGCCGCGGCCGTGCCGGTCGATTCGGCCTGGCTCAACACCTTGCCGTCCGGCCCGGACCTCGGGCCGCCACCGGTGACGCACGGCGGCGCCGGTCCGGTGGTCGCCGGCCGGCCGACCGTGCGCGGCCAGCTGGTGACCGTGCCGGACGCGGTGGGGGACAAGACGTTCGTCGTCGCGGAAGGCGGGCTGGTGCCGGTGTCGCGGACGGTCGCGACGCTGCTCGGCGCCGAGCCGGACGTGCCGCGGCAGCCGGCCGTCGCGATCACACCGGCGCAGCTCGCCGCCCAGAACGTGCTGCCCGCGCCGGTGTGGCAGTCCGAACTGCCGCCGAGCCCGCCCGCCGCGATGGACCTCTCCGGTCAGGTGCCCTGCGTGCGCTGGCAGGACGACCGGGCGGCGCTCGTCGCCGCGCCGGGCATGAGCGGGTCCTCGTCGGACCCGGTCGGGGTGACGCGGGACGGCCGGGTGGCCGACCTCGTCGAGGTCGCCCCCGGCGCGGGTCTGCTCGCCCGCACCCGCCCGGCGCCCGGCGTCCCGGGCGCGGGTGTCTACCTGGTCACCGAAGCAGGCGCGAAGTTCCCGGTTGCCGACGAGAAGGCGGCGGAAGCACTCGGGTTCTCGATCGACGCGGCCCAGCTGGTCCCCGCGGAGCTGTTGGCGCTGCTGCCGACCGGACCGGTGCTCGACCTCATCGGCTAGCGCCGGCGAGTCATGAAACCAACGAAGGAGGAGATTTCTGATGGCGAAATACGGTTACGACGACGGGATGCTGCTGCACGTCATCGGCGCCACCGAAACCGCGCTCGGCCAGATGAACCAGGTGAACAGTGCCGTGCTCGGGATTTCCGGTCAGATGCCGGTGGTCAACAACTCCACGTCCGGGGTGAAGCTCGCCGGACTGCTCGGCGACTGGAGCTCCGACTACCAGAAGATCGTCACGCAGCTGTCCGAGCTGAACACCAAGGCGCAGGGCCTGCTCCAGCTCAACCGCAACATCGAGGTCGAGACCGGCGGCGCGGCCCAGTAGCCGGCCCCACGTTTCCAGAAGGGACCCACCCATGACCGCGTTCGACGTCAACCACGACGGCTACCTCGACGTGAACGAGCAGCTCTACCGGGCAGTCGGCCAGCTCGGCACCATCATCGAGGAGCTCAACACCTCCCTGAGGAACATCCCCCAGGCGACGTGGGGCCAGGCCGCGCCCATCTGGCTGGAGAACCAGCAGCAGTGGAACTCCGCCTACGCGGAGATGACCCAGCGGATCAACCTCACCTCGGTCTCGTCGGTCAACATCCACGAGATCTTCAAGGGTGGCGACCAGTCGGGTGCCCGCATCTTCCTCGGCTGACCCACGGTGACATCGGCATTCCTGTAGACGGCATGGCTGGAAAGGAGAATTCGGTGGGAGAGACGGATCCGGCGCAGATCCTGCCCGCGAGGAAACAGGTCACGGAAACGAACGTGTCCGCTCCCGCCGGGACCACGCCGATGATGCCGCCGATGGGAATGCCGATGTCGCACCAGCCGGCCACGCCCGGCGAGCCGCGGGGGCCGGCAGACACCGACGACGTGCCGGACCTCCCGGCGGACACCGTCGCCGAACCGTTCGGCGCGCCTTTGGCCGTGACGGCGCACGAGGCGGTCACGCCGGTGATCCCCGCCACCATGGCGGAAACGGTGGTGCCACGGACGTTCGAGCGCCTGGAGCCCGGGATCACGGCCGAGCCCGCGACACCGCTGGAGCCGCGCGGCCTGCTCGCGCGGACGACACCGGCCGAAGGCGGGATCGAGCCGCTCCAGCCACTCGAGAGTTCGCGCTGCCGGTGCTGCGGCGACACCCATGACGGACAGGAGGACCGCCCCTTCGAGCGCGGGCACGACCGCGCCCACGACGGTGAGCCGAGGCTCGACGACGACGGCGCGCCCACCCGGGACGCGGTGCGCGACAACGAGCCGCGGCTCGTCCACGACGATGTGCCCTCGGGTGATCCGGCTGTTCCGGCGGGGTACGGCGAGCCACGGGGGCTCGAGCGCGCCGTCAAGCCCGCGGGCGACGTGACCGATCCCGTCCCCACGAACGGAGAATCCGACTCGTGTTGCTGCTGCTGCGGCGACCACCACGACTTCGACCGGGCGTCCGGCGACACCGCCACAGGCGTGCCGGTCATCGACGACCAGGACGATCCGGCGGGCCGCGGCGAACACGAGGATGACGACCGTTGCGGCCCGGACGGCGACGAGCAACGCCCCGGCCGCCACGGCAACGAGCACGGCGACGACCACGGCGACAGGTACGGCGGCAAGGGCGACGGTAAGCACGACGACGAGGACGACTGCCGCCACGACGGCAAGCACGACGGCAAGGGCGACGGCAAGCACGACCCGGACAGCCGGGGGGACGGCACACCGCGCGACGAGCGCGCGCGGAAGTCGGTGAACGAACGGCCGGTCACCGAACCCGAGACCGCGTACGCGGTCCGGCACCGCGCACCGGACGCCACGAAGCACACGCCCGGCGAGACGATGGCACCGCCGCCGCGGGCGAACAGGCTCGAGAAGCTCGCCGATTCCGGCCCCGGGCCGGGAAAGCCCGCCCAGTCCGCCAGGCTGGTCTCGCAAAAGCCTGCCTCGACCACGAGCAGTGTCCCAGCTGGACAGACGGTCCCCGCCGCCCAGCTCGTCCCCGCCGCCCAGTTCGTCCCGGCCGCCCCGCCGAACGAGGACGACACGTCGCCGTCGAAGCCGGCCGAGACCGCGCGGGGCTACCGGATGCTGGCGCCGACGCCGGTGCCTACCGAATCGGGGACCCCGCCACCCGTCCCGCTGCAGCCGGTGGTCACGACACCGCGGCCGCAGCAGGACGGCTCCGGGAACCCACCGGTCCCGCCCCCGACCGAGGTGAACTCGCAGTCCACTCCGGCGTACCGCACCACGGCCGTCCCGGCGGTCGTCGGCAGCCCCGAGTCGGTCGGCGCCAATCCCCACACCAGTCCCTTCACGCTCGGGGGGACGAACGGTCAGACCACCGTCCCGCCGGCGGACGGCAACGTCGGACCCGACCCCAACGTCAAGTTCGACGAGGGCCAGTACAACCAGCTGATCAACGTGATCGCGGACGTGGAAGCCGGCGTGTTCGACTCCGTCGTCATGGGCGACGTCTACCTCGGTACCGAGTTGAAACTCCAGCCCTCCGGCCAGAAATGGCCTCCCGCGGTGGATCTGGTGAACAAGGGCAGCGGCTTCGGCGGCTCGGTCGACACCCAGAACACCAGCCTCGGCGACTCGCTGTCCAGCTTCCACGACGCTCTCGAGGAGGCGAAGGCGGTGTTCAAGAACACCGACGACCTCGCGGCCTACGACGCGACGAAGTTCACCACCGAGTATCCCGGTTTCAACGGCGGGCTCCCCGGCGCGTGACCGTCTCTGGAGGTGAGTTGTGACTGATCCCTTCGGCCCGCCGCCGGCGATCACCGGCGAGGACTACGCGAGCGCGACTTACGAGCAGGTGCTGTTCACGGTCACCGGCAAGGGCGTGGACCTGCGCCGCATCCTCGACACCGGGCAGACACCCGGCAAGGGCTGGTTCACCGTCGGCGGCACCCCGAAACCGGGGGACGCGCAGACCGACGGCCAGTCGGGCGGCACCGCGAACACCTACCACGCGTGGGACATCTGGTACGTCAACGTCAACCGGGACGACGTCCAGGCGGGCAACTGGACCACCGGGGTCAACCGCATCCACGATGGCATGGACGAGCTGGCCGGCGGCAGGTACGGCCTGATGGACGTCAACAAGCTGTGGTCCGGCAAACAGGTGGTCGACCAGTGGCTCCTCTGGCTGAAGACCAACGAGGAGACGCTGCGGCAGTGGGTCAAGAAGCTCACCAGTGACGACTCGGCCTTCAAGGGCAAGGCCGCGTACGCGATCCAGCGAGCGCTGGACCGGATCGCGGACCACATGGACCACCTGCACGACGAGGTGGCCGTCAAGAGGAAGACACCCCAGGCGCTTCAGGCGACGGCGGAGGCGCTGAACCGTTTCGCCGGCAGCATGGCCTTCGTGTGGCACTGGTACGTCAACGGTCTGCGAAACGTCGTGGGCTCCACGATGGACGCTGTCATCGGCAACGTCAGCCAGTACCTGCACGGCATGGGGCTGGTGCACGGCGACTCCAACTACGTGCTGGACCTGCTCGTGGAGTACGGCAGCAGGGAGGCCGCGGAGACCCACATCAAGAACGTGATCGCGTCCTACTCGTCCAATGCGGTACAGGGACCGAAGGTCGTCGGTTCGACGACCTACACGCAGACCCAGGGCAACCACTACGCGGCGCATTCGACGACCGCCCACGACAGCTACACCATTTCCTGGGACGACCCGGCTTATAGGTTCCCTCCGGGACCGCTTCCGAAGGATCTGGGTGTGCTCAGCGGCCCATTGGACCAACAGGCCACATGGGACGACATCAACCTCAAGATCAGCAACTACGTGCGCACCACGATGAAGCCGATGGACACCCTGGCAGGCGAACTGATCGCCAACCTGGCGTCCGCGTACGCCCGTGCCATGCCTCCGCTCAAGGCTCTCACCCCGTACAAGCCGACGCCGACCGGTGGTGGCGGTGGCAACCTCCCGCCGCCGACCGGTGGCGGCAACCTCCCGCCCCCGCCCGGCGCTGGCAACTTCCCGCCTCCGCCTGGTGGCAACAACCAGCCGCCGCCGGTCGGTGGTACGAACCAGCCGCCGCCGGTCGGTGGTGGGAATGTCCCGCCGCCGGTGGGTGGTGGGAACGAGCCGCCGCCGGTCGGTGGGGGGAACCAGCCGCCGCCGGTCGGTGGTGGGAATGTGCCGCCGATTGGTGGGGGGAACCAGCCACCGGCGGTCGGTGGCGGGAATGTGCCGCCCCCGTCGGGTGACGGTAACGTGCCGCCGCCGGCCGGTGGTACGAATCCGCCGCTCACGAACGGCAACGGCAACCTGCCGCCGTTCCCGGACTCCGTCACGGGCAACCTGCCGCCTGGCGGCGGGAACGACCTCACGGGGAGTCCCGTCCCGTTCGTCCCTCCTGGCGGTCTGGTCGGCCCGACGGCCACGAACACCCCGCCGGCCAACAGCAGGTTGGTGGACTCGAACGGGAACCCGTTGGACAGCAACGGAAATCCGATCACGGACCCGTTCGACCCGGCGAACGGAGGCCCGTCGTTCAGCACCGGCAACCTGCCGCCTGACGTCGCGGAGTTCCCGCCGGGCGGGACCAGCAACCTGCCAGGCGACGTCACCGACCTCCCGGGGCTGGAGAACCCGCCCGGTGGCGGCACGAACCTGCCCGGCGACTTCTCCAACCTGCCGGGGCTGGAGAACCCGCCCGGTGGGGGCACGAACCTGCCCGGCGACTTCACGAACTTCCCGCCCGGCGGGAACAGCAACCTCCCCGGGGACTTCTCGAACCTGCCCGGCGGAAACGACAACCTGCCCGGCGGCACACTGAACCCGCCCGGCGGCGCGACGAACATGCCGGGTGGCGCGACGAACATGCCGGGTGGCGCGGTGAACACACCCGGCGACTTCTCGAATCTGCCCGGTGGCGGAGGCGGTGGTGGCGGCGCGCCGGGCGGCGGGTTCGGCAACCTGCCGGGCGGTGGCAGCGGTTCGACGGGCGGGTTCGGCGGCGAGGGCTGGTCGGACTGGTCCGGCCAGAACCAGGACACCGACACCGACGGTTCCGCCTTCCAGAGCGGCGGCGGGCAGCGTCCGGGCACCCCGATGATGCCACCCATGATGCCGCCGATGATGCCCGGCAACCAGGGCGGCGGCAGCAAGGAACGTGAACGGCAGACCTGGTTGTCCGAGGACGACAAGGTCTGGGGTACCGAGCCCGGCGCGGGCAACGGCGTCATCGGCCTGCCCAACGACATCGACTTCTCCGCCGACGAGCCACTCGCGCCGACCCACGTGCACGTCAGCACCGCGACGCCGCGCGACACGCCTGCCGACAAGGCCAAGCTGCCGGAGAAGCAGGCCGGGCAGACGGCCGAACAGACAGCGACCAGCTAGGAGGCCGGATGTTTTCCCCACTGCACAACGAGCTGAACGACGCGATCGGAGAGCTGCGGGCCAGGCAGGAGCAGCTCGCCACCGCGTTCGGCAAGGTCGGGGAGGTCGCCGCCAGCGCGACCACCAAGGACCGGCTGGTCAGGGCCACAGTGGACGGTCAGGGCCGGCTGACGGAGCTGGCGTTCAAGGGCCAGCGGTGGCGTGAGATGGCGCCGAAGGAACTGTGCGCGAAGATCGTGGAGGTGGTCGCGGACGCGCAGGGGAAGGCCGCGGCTTCGGTGCAGGAGCTGATGACCGGTCTCATCCCGGACGGTGTGGACCTGGGCAGGCTGCGTGAGACCGGACCGGACCTGGACGCCATGATCGACTCCGCGATCGCGGACGCCGGGCGGTGGTCGCGATGAGCGACCGCCTCTACGTCGACGTCGCCGCGCTCGCAGGCGGCGGCGTCAACCTCGACGAGTGGTCCAGGCTGGCGAAGGAGATCGCCGCCAAGGTGGACGCCGCTGTCTCGCTGTACCGGAACGCCGGCGGTGGCGGCGAGATGGGCGAGCAGTACAACACGAACTACAAACCGGGCGAGGCGAAGGCATTGCAGTTCCTGTTGCTGCTCAACGAGGTCGTGGGCAGCTACTCGGACCGGACGCTGCAGGTGGCGCGGAACTTCGAGGACACCAGCAACGAGGCCGACCACGCCGCACCGAACGCGTAGGGATCTGCCATGGCGATGGCCGTCAGCCCGGAAGTGGCGAAGCTGTTCCAGGTGCTCACCGGCGAGGAGTGGCCGGACGCCGACGAGGACCAGCTGCGCGCACTCGCGGCCGAGTGGGCGGCCGCCGCGCAGGACCTGGGGCAGCTGGCCGTGGGCCTGCGCGGTGCCGTGGCGGCGATCCGGGCCAACTTCGCCGGTGAGGCGGAACGGGCCTTCGCGGAACGCGTCGCCCCGTTCATCGAGGGCGACAACCTCATCGACGTGGCCGCGCAGCTGTTCAACGACCTGGCCAAGACGTTGCTCGACCTCGCGCTCGACGTCGAGTACATGAAGCTGGTCATCATCCTGTCGCTGATCGCGCTCATCGCCGAGATAGCGTGGGCGATCGCCATGTCCCCGTTCACCGGGGGCGCCACGATGGCGTGGCTCGCGGCCCGGTTCGCCATCGTCCGATTCATGATCCAGAACCTGCTCCGCCGGATCATCCTGCAGGTCCTGCAGATCGCGGTGTTCAGCATCGCCTTCCAGCTGCTGATCGACGCCGCGGCCCAGACCATCCAGTTCGCCATGGGCACCCGGCACGAGTGGAACACCAAGCACACCGCCAACGCGGCCGGTGTCGGTGCCATGGGTGCCGCGCTGGCGCTGCCGGTCGGCGGGCTGGGCCAGCTCGTCAGCGGAGGCCTCGGCAAGATCGTCACCAACGCGTTCGCCAAGAGCACCATCAAGAACATCACCGAGATCGGCACCGAGGCCCTCCACGAGCTGCTGACCGAGGCGCTCTACAAGTACGCCACGGAGGGCGAGTTCGAGCTGAACCCTTACGCGGCCACGGCAGGCGCCGCGTCCGGTGGCGCCGAGGTGGCCGGTAGTGCCATCGGCGACCAGCTGTTCGACAACAAGGGCCAGGACGGCGGCGGTGGCGGCAACGACCGAAGCGGCCCGTCGGACAACCCCCCGAACAACCCCGTCGACAGCGCTACTGGCGGCTCGCCCGGCGGCTCGCCCGGAGGTTCGTCCGGCGGTCCGTCGGGTGGTCCGTCGGGTGGTCCGTCGGGTGGTCCGTCGGGTGGTCCGTCGGGTGGGCCGAACAACGGGCCGGTCGGCGGTCCCAACGGCGGGCCGGACGGGAGTCCGAACGGTGGCCAGTCCGGTGCCGACGACGGTGCGGGCAACAGCGGCCGGACCGACAGGGGCCCGGACGGCGTCACCAACGGCCACTCCGGCGGCAACCAGCCGACGGACCGCACCGTAACGGGCCCTGGCGGCACCGAGCCGGGCCCGTCCGCGGACAACACCACCCCGAACACCGTCCCACCACCGGTGACGTCGAACCCGGGGAACGCGCCGATCCCACCGCAGGCGGACCCGCGGAGTCCGGGAACGTCGTCATCGGGCGACGGGCAGTCGGTGCCGGTTGCGCAGCAGCCGGGTGGTCAGGTTCCGCCTGCGACGCAGGGCCCCGCTGGGGTGACGTCGCCGGGCGATGGTCAGTCCGCGCCGGTGGCGCAGGACCCGACTGGAGCGACGCCGCTGCCGGGCGACGGCCCGGCGCCGCAGGGTTCGCCGCAGCCCGTCGTGCCTGGTTCGGGTTTGCCGGACGGTGGTCAGGTGCCGCCGGTCACGCAGGACCGGACCGGGGCGACGCCGCTGCCGGGCGACGGTCAGGTCACGCAGCCGCCGGTGGTCGACGGACCGGGGACGTCGCCCTCGGGCGACCGGCAGCCCGTCGTGCCCGGTTCGGGTTTGGCGGACGGCGGGCAGGTCCCACCCGGCACGCAGGACCCGAACATCCGGGGCACGGAGACGCGGCCGCCGAACAACGACCAGACATCGCCGCCCACGCAACAGCCGCCCACGCAACAGCCGCCCACGCAGGGGCCGGGCACAAACCACGAGCCCGCGCCAGTCGCGCAGCAGGCGAACCCCCAGGGGCAGGACACGACCTTCGGGCCGCCACCGCTCACGCAGCAGGACCCGACCGCGACGGGGACCGGGCAGCCGCAGCCCGCCGCGAACCAGCCCGGCACGGGCCACGCCCAACCGGCGAACACCCAGTCACCCAGTACCTCCCAGCCGCCGAACACGACGCAACTCCCGCCGGGGACACCGCAGTCGGTGCCCCCCGTTGCGCAACCGTCGTCGAGCACGGCGGGGACGACCAGTGGGACACCGGTGCTTCCCGTCGCGCAACCGTCGCCGAACACACCGCCGACGACCAGTGGGACACCGAACACGGCGCCGCCCAGCACACAACCGGCGCAGTCCAGCGCCACGAGCAGCGGGACGCCGCAGTCGGCGCTGCCCATCACACGACCTGCGCAGTCCGGCGGCACACAGAAGCCGGCGCCGCCCAGCACACAACCCGCGCGGTCCACCGGCACGACGCCGAACACCCGCACGCCCGAGATGACGAGCGCCTCGCAGGAGGCCGAGTTCCCGAACCCGCCTGCCGCGCCGCCACGCGTTGCCACGTCGGGGGAGGCCGCCGCGGCGCTCGGCGGGGTCACGCAGGAACGCTCCCAGTCCGTCCCCGACAGCTACCAGCTGTCCCAGAACCCCGAGCACACCGTCGCCCCGCCGAGCATCGTGACGATGGCCGACTCCGGTGGTACGCGGGACTACTCGGTCCCGCCGCCGACCCCGACGCACGGTGTCCCCCCGGCGCCGGCGTGGACGCCGATCGCGCCCACGGACGCGGACGCGTCCGCGCTCTACACCGAGTTCGTGCACTCGACGTTCCACCACCCGACGTTCGGGAACCTGCCCCTGCCGACCCGGCATCCCGAGGACGGGTGCTACTACCGTGCGCACAAGTGGACGGAGGCGTTGCAGGCCAAGGGCATCGACGTCCGGAAGGTGTTCGTCGGGCGTGGACTCCCGCCGCTGAAGACGATGTCGAGCAACGCGCTCGGCGCCACCACGGGCAACCCGAGACCGGTCGTCTGGGGTTACCACGTGGCCCCGGTGATCGCGATCCAGTCACCCGACGGCGGTTCGCCGAGGCACGTGGTGCTCGACCCCGCCATGGGCAAGGGCGTGCTGGACCTGCGGAGATGGCTCGAGCTGGCCGGTGTCGAGCACGGCTTCGCCGACCAGGACCTGAACAACCCGAAGCCGTACCGGCACCCCCTGGGCGCGCACAAACTCGTCCCCGGCGAGCCGCGGGTGCTGATCACCGATCCGTTCGCGATGACGCCGCCCTGGCTGAACGTGACCGGTGACGGTGATGTGCGCGGCCCGGCTTCGATGGCCGCCGCCGACCAGCTCGCCCGGACGGTCGAGAACCGGATGGCCGGGTACACCCTCGAGGCGTCGGAACGCCAGGATTTCCGGGACTGGGTGGACGCGCTGCCCAGCACGGAGAACGCCTGGTTCAACCTGGCGAACAACCAGCTGCAGGGCGACGACCTGGCCGACGTCCAGGACTGGTTCCGCGACCTCAGCCCGGGGGCGAAGGCGGACTTCGCGGGCAAGCTGGGGGACCTGCCCACGCAGGCGCTGAACGACATCCCGTCGGTGCGGGAGGACATCGAGGCGATGCGGTCCCATCTCGACGGTCTGTCACCGGAACGCCGGGACATGGCCAAGGACGCGGCGTCGTACGTCGTCGACAAGGTCCACGGCGACCTGCCCGGCGGTCACCTGCGCGAACCGTTGCTGGACGTCGTCAAGGACCTGGTCGCGTACACGTACGACACCGAGAACCTCGACACGGCCGTCGACCAGGCGGAGAGCCTCGCCAGGAACTTCGGCTCGCCCGACTGGTGGTACAACCACGGCGGCGACCCGGTGGGAACGGCGTTCGACTCGATCCGTGACACCATCGGCACGCCGCCGCCCAGCCCGAGCACGTCCGGCGAGAGTGCCACCACGGACGCGGATGCCGCGACCCCGGTCCCGCCTGCCGGTGCCTCGAATCCGGCGAGCGCCCCCGGCATCGGCCGGACGCTGGAACTGCGTGAGCTGCTGGGCATGGCGGGGGACGAGCCTGCGTTCCCCCATCCACCGGCGGCGCCACCGCCCGCGGCGCCGCCGTTGCCCGGCTCGACACCGCACGGGACGCCGGCGGAGACCACCGAGACCGGATCGGCGGACAAGCCGGAGCGGTCCTTCGGTTCGGAGCCGGAGGCGAGTTTCACCTTCACACCGGACGGCACGCGGCTGGGCGACGAGCAGCGGGGCACGCTGGACTCACTGGCCGACGTGCTCACCAACGCGGCGGAGACCCGGCGCCAGGACGGGTACCTGCCGCCCCCGGTGACGGTGTCGGGCGAGGGCGCGCAGGTGATCGTGGACGCGCTCGCGGACCACGGCATCGACGCGAAGGCGGAGCCGGGTCGCGCCGACGGTGCGGACGTGCACGTCGACTGGAGCCTGACGCGGGCGAACCAGGACCCGGCCGAGCAGGTCCTGGGCGACGAGTCGTGGCGGCACAGCACCGCAGAGAACGCCCAGTGGTTCGACCCGAAGGCCGGCCACGTCCCGCCCCAGGTGGTCGAGAACGTGGCAAGCTCCCAGCCGGTCGTGGGTCAGGTGCGCGGCGAGCAGGGCGGGCTGCGGACGGACGGTTCGGTGTGGCGCGGGCCGATCGGCTACGACATCCGCCGGTTCGACGTGGCACACGTGGTACCCGGCCCGGACGGCACACCGGTGCGGGTGACGGTGCCGGTGGAACACCACACCACGAAGCTGCACCTCGACCCCGGCAACACCGGCGTCGACGTCGACGCGCTGCGCGAGCGGGTGCGGTCCGGTGTGGACGAGATGTACAACCAGGGCTACCGGACGGCGGGTGGCCGCCAGTTCCACGTGTCTGTGGAGTTCACCGACAACCCCGCCGAGGCACACGGGGTGATCAGGGTCGGCGTGCCGCGAAGCTCGATGAACCAGCTGAACTGGTCGGCCGACGCCTCCGCGCGGGAGCTCGGCCACGAGGTCGGCCACTTCCAGGGCATGCACGACGAGTACCTCGGCACCGGGGAGGTCAAGCCGGTCTTCAACCACCAGGACGGCAAGGGCCACGTCACGGCGGACAAGGGCCCGATGACCGCGCTCTTCGAGGACGCCGGTGCGACGTTCAAGCCACGCAACATGTGGCTCGTCGAGAACCGCATGAACGCGCTCGAATCCACCGCCGGGCTGCCCGCCCCGCCCGGCGAGTTTCCCGACCCGCCGAGGGCACCCGGCGAAGAGGCGGCACACGCCGCGGTCGACGCCGCGCGCAGGCGGCTGGACGCGGCGGAGGGCCAGCTCGCTCACGCGACCGGGGCAACCGTGCCGGACCCGCGCGCGATCGCCGCCGCGGAGAACCGGGTGGCCGCCGCGACATCCGCGCTGGAAGCCGCCAACGATCGCCTGTCGTCGCTGGAATACCACGGCTGGCTCAACGACGCGTTCGGCGACGCGGAGTCACTGCACGACACGGACGATGCCGCGAGCCTGGCCGAGCAGCCGTCCCCGCCCGCACCACACCGCGGCCTCACGGACGTTCTGCCGCGCGAGGACTGGTACCGGCTCTACCTCGACCCGGCGCACTTCGACCTGGCCGAGGCGTTGTTCCCGCACGATCCCGGTTCGTTCTACGACCATGACGAGTCCCCGGGCTTCCAGGCGAGCATGGAGGCGGCCTACGAACGGTTCCTCGACCCGGAGAAGTTCCCGGAACAGCGGTTGAACGCCGACGTGTACGAACAGATGCACGATGTCGTCAACTCCTCGTTGAAGGACAAGACCAACTGGACCGCCCAGGACTACGAGGCGACGACGTTCCCGTTGCGGGCCGAGAATCCCAGCCCGGACGTGCTGACCGAGACGGTCGCCGGGCGACCGCTGCTGGTCGAGGGCGGTGACTATCTCGTCGGGGGCAACGCGGTCGCGTTCATCGACCGGACCGGCAACCGGCCGTACATCACGACGAACTACGAGTTCAAGGACGTCAAGGGACTCGTCGACGCGGTGTTCGACCAGTTCTACGACGACATGGCGAACGCGCGCACGGACGCCGACCGGTTCAAGGCCATCGGCCGCGCGGTGCGCACCGTGCACATCGTCCATCCGTTCAACGACACGAACCGCCGGCTGAACGTGCATCTGTTGCTGCCGCGGTTGTTGCTGGAATCCGGCTTCCAGCCGGTGGCGTTCAAGGACATGGACCAGTTGTTCCAGGGCGGGCGGTCGCTCGACCAGATCGCCGACGCGCTGGCACGCGGTCAGGGCATGGACCTGACCGGCCGGATCCGGGGCACGGACACGGCCAGCATCGCCTCCACGGACGAGACACGGCCGGCCGGCGGGCATCGCGAACTGGAGTTTCCCCCGCAGACGCCGCAGAAGCAGAAGAAGCCGGTGGTGGCCTGGGCGGCCGCGGAGGTGATAACCGGACGGCACCTGCCGCCTCCTCCCGTCGGCGACCCCGGCCGGGTGGTGTTCGACGACATCGTGGACGCGGTCGCGCTCCAGTACCAGAGCTACGGCCATTTCCACGCGGACCAGCTGGCGAGCAGACTCGCCGCCCGGCCGGAGGCCGTCGGCACGTCGGATCCGGGGCCGTGGACCTACCGGGTGAAGCGTGCGCTGGCGGTGGTGGACGCGCTGAGTGCCGACGGCAAGGCGGCCCACACCGCGGCGGCGGACGAGGTCGCGGAGATCGTCAAGCGGCGGCACCGGCTTCCGGAGGACCGGAACCCGGGGAACTCGATGTTCGGCGAGATCATGGCGGTGGTCGGACTCCGGCACCTGTCCGGGGGACACGACAGCGCGGACGCGTTGGCACAGCGTCTCGCGGACCAGTTGGGCACCGGCCATCCTCCGGACGAGACGGGGGAGGGGCGACGGTCCGGCACCGGTTCGCCATCGCCATCGCCATCGCCATGGTCATCGCCGGCTCCCGCGCCACCGGCACCGGAGCCCAGGGCGGGCACGCCGGAGCCGTCACCGGAGTTCACGACCGACGTGCCCGTCATCGAGGTGACCCCGGCGCGGGATGTTCCGGTGATCGAGGTGACGCCCGCGCTCGACGTTCCGGTGATCGAGGTGACCCCGGCGCAGGACGTTCCGGTCATCGAGGTGACGCCCGCGGAGGAGGCGTTTCCGAACCCGCCCGCGGCGCCGAAGCGGGTCGAGTTCGCCGTGCCGGAGGAGATCGAGATGGGGCCGGTGCCCACGCCGCCCGCGTCCCCGGAAACGGTCGTGCCGACCGGCGGCACCGAGCAGCAGGAAACCGGCCGGGACCTCACCACCGGCCAGGAGAACCCGGCCGGCGACCCGTCCGTCCGGCACAACCCGTTCGCGGACCGGATCACGGCCGCGACCGAGGCGGTCGACGGCGCCGCCCAGGCACGTGACGACATCGCGTCCACCCTCGGCCCCATCAAGGTCGACAACACCAAGGCCCAGCGCCACGTCGCGACGATCGAGCAGTCCACAGCAGACACGCGGGGCGCCGTGATCGCGACGGAACACGCGTTCGGCCCCAACCCCGACCGGATCGGCCAGGCACAGCGGAACCTCACCGCGGCGGCCGAGGGCCTCGCAACCGCCCGCGAGGACCTCGACGCGGCAAGGAACCGGCACGAGGAAGCTGCCGACAAGCTGGCCGAGGCCAGGGAGAACAACACGGACGACGGCATTCGCCGCTGGGCCAGGATCGAGCGGGAACGGGCCCGCGACGTCGGCACCGCGGAGAACGACGTCGCGCGGGCCGACATCGCCCATCACCAGGCGGTGCGGGACCTCGACCACGCCCGCGCCACCGAGATCGCCATGACGGCCGCCCGCGACGCACACGACAGGGCGACGACCGCGCTCGAGACCGCGAACAACGCAGTCACCACGATCACCACCGCCTACGACACGACCCAGGCAGCCCTCAACGACGCCAACAGGGCAGCCAGTGCGGCGAACACGGTGCGGAGCGACCTCCACGACGCCGTGCGGCGGGCCAACACCGCCGACACCACGGTCGCCCGGCTCACCGGCCGGATCGAGGAAACCAACAAGACGATCACCACGCTCACCGGCAGGCGCGACGACCTCGTCCGGCAACGGAACGAGGTCGACGCGCAACCGGTGACCGACGAGAACCGGCAGGACCTCGAAGCCCAGCGGACCGGCCTGAACACGCGGATCGACGAACTGGACACCCGGATCCGCGCGCAGGAGCTGGTGGCCGGCCGCCTCGCCACCGACGCCCGGACCGCCGGGGAGCAGTACGACGAAGCGGTCCGCGCGATCAACACCGACCTCGAACGGATCGACGGCCACGTCCGCGACGCGCGAAACGCCGGGACCGCCGCGAACACCGGCCGCGAGGAAGCGAAGAACGCGGTGGCGGCCGCCGAGGCGGCCATCGCCGTCGCCGAGGACGCGGCCAAGCAGGGCAAGGTGGAACGCGGCCTCACGATGCTGTCGTTCCTGCCGCACAACTCCGAGTTGCACATCGAGACGCTCGGTGACCGCGACCAGCTGATCGACGGGCTCGCCGGCGCGTCCGGCCTGCCGCGCCGCGACGTCGCGGACCAGGTCGACGCCATGAGCGACGAGCAGGTCACGAACGCCATCAACAGCGGCACCTTCGGCCTCACCACACCGAGCGGCGGCCCGGTCGACGTGACCGTCCACGTCGACCTCCACCGCCCGGCCGACACCAGGACCGCGTCCCGGCACCGGCAGCCGGCCGCGATCAAGGCCGAGTCAGCCAGGGAGAGCAGCGTCCCGGTGACCGAGGCGACATCGAGCACGGTGCCGATCCGCATCCCGCTGCTGTTCATCTCGCCCCTGGACCTGGCGGGGACGGTGATGCGGCCGATCGCCTACGTCGGGGTCACCGGCAAACGTGCCCAGAAGTTCGAGTCGTCGACGACCGCGAGCGGCTCGACCTCCACCGAGTGGACCGCGCACGTGCCGACCAGGCTCTCGCTGACCCTGTCGGGGCCCGGCAACACCGACCCGGTGGCCAGCTCGATCGACGCCGGACTGCGGCTACCGGACATCACCCGCGTCTACCCGGTTCAGGTGCCGCTGCCGAACAACGACTACGACGGCGTGCGCACCGCACCCGCGGTCGTGCCGCCCGCGTTCCGCGACCTGCTCGGCAACTCGCCGGACAGCGCGAAGACGCTGGGCGAGCTGTTGCTCACCCAGGACACGCGGCCGAAGACCGTCACGGTCGACGGCACCGACATCGTCGTCACGCCCGCGGGCCCCGCCCGGATCACCCTCGCAGGCACCACGTCGTCCACCACCTCGCACGGCAGCAGCCACGGCAGCAGCTGGCAGACCACCCGTGGCAGTGACGCCACCTTCGGGTTCGGCCTCTACGGCGGGCCCAAGAGCTGGTACGTGGGCGGGTTCGCCGACTTCAGCACCGGCCTCACCGCCGCGAGCACGCCCGGCGTGGACGACTCGATCACACAGTCGCGCACCGGCACCGACCTGGTCTACCAGGTGGACCGCCCGATGCGGGCCGACCAGGGCGGCACCAACGCGCAGGACACGGTGTCCGGCATGGTGAAGGTGCCGGTGTCGCAGGCCCGCGACCTCGGTCTGCCGCTGCCGCCGCACCTGTCGGGCAGCACACCTGGCCCGGCGGGCCAGCGGTACGTCTTCGGCCGCGACGACATCACCTCGGTCGACATCGACGCGGTCGAGAACTTCGTCGCGGGCGCGTTCACGGACACGCCGACGGGGCTCAGCGACACCGGCCGCAATGCGATCGCCGCCCTGTTCGGCTCGCAGGACACCGCCCGCGACACCGTCTTCGACGCGCTGCACGGCGGTGCGCAGGCCGTCTGGACCAAGGGCGGCAAGACCCACATCGTCGACATCCACGCCGTTCCCGTGCCGCCGGCCCGCACCGCGCCGTCCGGCCAGACCGACACCAGCACCGAGGACGCGCACACCGACAAGGTCGGCCGCACCACCAGCTCGGTGCGGACCGCGCGAGCCGGCGTCGGCGGGGCCTACCTCCCGGTCGGCACCGACAGCCCCAACCCGAACGCGCCGAAGACCACGCCCGAGGGTGGCAACCCGAACCCGTACCAGGGCGGCCCGACCGCGGCCACCGCCGCGCCGCGCGCGTCCCTCGCGCTCAACGGGGAGGTCGGCATCGCCAACAAGTCCGGGTACTCCGGCAAGGACGGCCGTGCCGCCAGGTACGCGGGCGAGATGCGCGACTACGACGGCTCTGTCCACTTCGTCGTCGTCCACCGGACGACACCGGCGCCCAACTGGGCCCAGCGGTTCTTCCTCGGCGACCGGTTGCTGTTCGGGCCGAGCGTCGACAGCAGGCTTTCCGGCCCGGCGAAGTCCGACGTGGAGCAGGCGCTGGCCGGGAACAACAGCCACGAGGACATCCGCACCGGCGTCGTCGCCGACGCGATCAAGGTGACCACGCCCGCCGACAAGCTCGGCTGGGCGACGAAACCGTTGCCGCCGAGCACGATGACACCGGGCGTCTACCTCGGCACGCCGCCCCCGAACCCGAACCCGGCGATCGACCCGGGGTTGTTCGGCGAGTACACCAACATCGAGCACGTGCGGATCAGCCCGAACGTCACCGAGGGCGTGGAGATCGCGCTGGCCAAGCGCATCGCACCGGCCGCGGGTGCGCCGCAGGGGACCGGGCAACCGGCTCCGGTGACGCGCAGGCCGCCGAAGGGCAGTGGCAACTGGTCGGCGTGGGGGCAGAGCGACGTCACCGACACCAGGAACAACCCGGACGGGAGCCGGCACGTCACCGGCTACACCTACAAGCGCTCCGACCTGACCCGCCCCGGCACCACGCCGGGCAGCGCGGTGCGCGACTTCGTCGGCAGGGTGGGCAGCCACGGCACGGCAGGTCAGGGGTTCGGCGGCAAGCCGAACTCCACCGGGAAGATGCTCAGGGAAGGCAGGCTGTCCGACTTCAACGGCACGCTGACGGGCAAGGCCGAGTACTCGGCACCGCGGCTCGTGGAGGTCCGGCCGGAGAGCACGCTCAAACGCAACCAGGCGGGCGACCAGGTCGCGGGCAGCACCAGGTCGTGGGGCGTCGGCCTCGACGGCGAGGTGAGCGGCGGCGTCATTCCCAGGCGGGACAACGGAACCGGCGCGCTCATCGTCGGTGTGGTCGGCGGTGGCGGGAAGTACGGCCGCAGCGACGCGCTCGAACTCACCAGCGGTGGCAGGCAGACCTTCGAGTACACGGGCCCGACCGCCTTCGTGGCCATGGACGTGCGGTACCGGTACTCGGCGGACATGAACCTGCGCACCATGTTCCACCGGAGCGACTTCGCCGACGTGCCGGTGACCGTCGACGAGCCGGACGGGGTGCTGGTGGAGATGCCGGTGGCGCACGCCATCGACATGTTCACACAGCTCGGTCTTCCGGTGCCGCCCGAGCTGTCCGCGCTGCGGCCGGCGGCGAAGGCACCGGTCAGCGACCCGGCGCACACCCTGCTGACAGGCGACGGGTACGCGTCCTACAGCGACACGTCGGTGTTGGAGGCGCGGCTGACCGGCTCACTCGACGAAATCGGCGACCGGCTGACCGAGCTGGGCGTGACGGACAAGGAGTGGCGCGCCGAGGTCACCAGACAGGTCGACCTGCTGCTGAACAGCCCGGCCGGGCACGTGTGGCTGCGCGACCCGCTGACCGGCGAGCAGGGCCACGGCGGCCTGATCTCGGTGCCGGACCCGGGACCGGCGTTCGAGGACGTCGTGGACATCCGGGTCAGGACCGAGCTCGCGGCCGACGTGCGACCGCAGCCCACGATCGAGAAGCTGGTGCCGGGCAAGCAGTCCACCGCCGACTACGTGACGGTGTCCAGGATGGACCAGGAAGCCACGACCTGGTCGCTGTCCGGCGCGGTCAACGTGGGCGTGCGCCGCGCCGAGGTCCCGGCGACGCCGCCCGGGCAACCGGACGCGAACGGCGTGGTCCAGCAGGCGCCGCCGAACGCGGGCGCTTCGAGCGGGTCGTTCACACCGCAGGTCGTGGGCGGCGCCCGGAGCTGGAAGACCGAGTCCGTCATGGACGGCAGCGGCAGCACCAAACAGACCACACAGGTCGAGACGGACAAGGTCGGCCGCGACACCCGTCAGGTCGTCCACACTCTCGAGATCACCCGGCGCCGCGGCCCGATGCCGGCGATCGACACGGTGGGCCTGGGCATCCCGAAGCACCTCAACTGGGACAAACTGGGTCCGGCGGCCCCGCAGGCCGGTCCGGGCGCGACGGCCACCGGCCAGGACAGCGGCAACCCCGGGCCGCGCCCCCGGCCGGTCACGCTCCGCGGTGAGATCGACCTGGTGTCACCGAGTGCGCAGGCATCACCGCCGCTGCTGCGGCCGGCCCGCGCGCCCGAGTTCGAGGTGGTGGCCGGGCCGCCGCCGAACAACACACCGCTGTTCGGCGCGGGCGACGGGTGGCGGGTCGAGTCGATCGGCGCAGACACGGTCAACGCGATCCACGACGCCGCGTACGCGCAGTTGTCCGGCGACCAGCCGACGCGGCCACGGCCCTCGGCACGGGACATGGCCGACTCCGCGCTCGTCCGGTCCGAGTACACCAGGCCGGGCAGCAACTCGGAGTACATCCTGCACAACGCCGTCAAGGGCACGACCGTGCACAACGTGTCGAACTACGTGTTCAGCGGCGGCAGCCACGAGGTGGGCAGGATCCTCGGCAGCAAGCACCCGTTCTACGACGCGCTGTTCGACTACCGGCTGACCGGCCACCTCCACGGCAACCTGACGTTCGACAAGGCGCTGCCGCCCGACACGACGATGAACCTCGGCAAGGACAACGAGACCGCGACCCCGAAGGGCACCACCAGGACGGTCAGCACCAGCTTCGGCCCGGCGGTGACGACGAGCGGGGCCAACACCCACAACGCGGCCGGGCCCGCACCGACGAACGCCGTCTTCGGCCCGCCCGCGTCGGAGTCGATCGGCAACGACAAGGTGACCGCCACCTCGTCGAAGACCGGGACGGCCGAGGGCCGCAAGTACGAGGGCCGGTCGTACCTGTTCGTCGTGGGCCGGGCCGACTTCTACTCGAACGTCGAGCGGCACGGTTCCAACTGGACGCACCGGCCGCTGACCGCGATCAAGGACGCGTTCGGTGGGCGGGCGCACCGGCCGGACAGCACGGTGAAGATCAGCTCGTTCGCGGACATGAAGGTCCGGGTGTGGGAGAACACGGCGCTGGACAAGGGTCTGCTCGCCATCGGCGACGTGTGGCGGCACGGCGGCAGGCTGCCGGACAACGCGCCGTACACGGTGACGCCCGGCACGCACGGCGCGACCATTCACCCAGCCGGGCACCCCGCGCCGGCCGCGGGCCCGCCGGTGTCCGGACCGCGTGGCCGCACCCTGCACATCGCACCGGGGGTCTCCCGGCCGGACGTGACGGCGTTCATCGGCTCGCTGCCGTCGGACATGCGTCCCGCCACCTTCACGGTCGCCCCGGGCAGCCCGTTCACGGCGACGGACATCCAGGTCGCCGTGCGCGACCTCCCGGAACCGACGGCCCCGGAACCCGCAGGCACGACCACGACGGCGACCGGAGCGGCGGAGACGCGGACACCGGCGACGGACGTCGGGAATCGGCCACTGGTCCCGGGTGACAAGGGCAAGAAACCGGTGCGCCCGCCAACGGACGCGATCGGCATGCGGCCGCCGTCGGCACCGGAAAACGCCGGGGCGCCGGTGGCGGACGCGCGTCAGCCGCGTGGCGACACCGGCACGTTCGGCGGGCGCGCCGGCGTCGGTGACGAGTCGCCCGGCGACCACCCGCCGGTGCCCGGGAGGGCGCCGGAGGCCAGGCCCGGCAAGCGATCCCGCGACGCCTTCGAGGCCGACGACGGTCCGGTCACCACGCCTGGACCGCAGGAGGTCCGGCCCGTGCCGGAGCGGCTGGTCGAACCCGCGCCCGAGGACACCGCGGCGCTGCTCGACGTCGTCACGCCGGGCCGGAAGTTCACCGACCCGGCGACCTTCGCCGGTCTGATCAACCCGTCCCGGTACGGGGCGGGCCGGGACGTCAACTGCGTGGACGCCGCGCTCGCCTTCCACGCGACCTACCACGGTGAGCCGCGCGTCGCCGGCAGCGCGCCCGGTGGCCTCCGCAGCGGCGCCTCCGCCGCGGGGGAGGAACTGGGGTACGCGCCGGAGCTCTTCAGCCGAGGGGCCGCGGGCCTTCGCGAGGTGATCGCCCGGGTGGAACGAGCGGGTCACGGCGCGGACGCGCTCGTGTTCGGCTTCCCGCGCGACGGCGCGGGACACGCGTGGAACCTGGTGAACCACAACGGCTCCGTGTTCCTCGTGGACGCCCAGGGCGGCACGGTCACCCCGGCCACGCCGGACGCGCTGCCGTGGCTGGACCGGGTGTACGCGATCCCGCTCGACGCCGACGGGAACTACGTCGCGGGGGCCGAGTCCGAGCCCACCCCGCCGGCCGGTTCTGATCCGTACGAGGTGGCCGGGTACGAGCGCGCCGTGGCGGAGCACCGGATGCGCGCGGCCGCGGCGGCGGGCGAGGAGATCCCGGTGCCGGGTACGGACGGGCGCCTGGTCCCGTCGCTCGGTGGGCTGCGGCTGGTCGGCGCGCTGGTCACCGCGTCGGTCGCCGCCGAACTGGCCACCATGAGCGGCCGGGACGTGATCGCGTTGGTGATCGGCCCGGACGCGGTGGACGACGAGGACGACGGCGAACCGGTCGTCGCGCCGGAGGTGCTGCGCTTCCCGCCGCGCGGCCGCCCGCAGCCGGTCGGCGGGCAGTGAACTCTCCGCGGGCGCGGACCCGTGTCTCCCAGTGAGTGGAGGTGACGGAGTGGACGAGTCGATCACGGTGGAGCGGGTCCGGCACGCGCTGGTCGTCGGTCGGCTCGACACGGACGGTGCCGCGGTGCTGCTGGCCGCGAACCTGCCGCCGAAGCGGGACCGCACGTTCGTCGTGGTCGGCGCGTCGTCGGTCGGCGCGATGAGCAGGCTCGACCCGTGGCTGGTCGCCGACCTCGCCGACGAGGTGCACGGCGACCTCTGTGTGGTGGCACCGGGTTTCGGTTCGATGGGCCGCGACGACACGCTCCCGCCCGCCAGGCTGCTCGCCGACCGGCTGGGCGTGGAGGTCACCGCGGCCGACGGTCATCCGGTCGGACTCGCGGACGGCAGCATGTTCGTTCCCGGCCCGACTGCGGGCTGGGTGTCGTTCCGCCCGGGTGGCCGCCGGATCCGCGTCGGTGCGCGGTTGCCCGCGCCGTGGTGGCAGGACGGCCTCCCCCCGCACGACGACCGGATCACACACGTGCCCGCCGGGTTGTGGGTCCGCGGACCAGGCGCGCCCGAGCGCCCGGCCGATCCGCTGTCGCGCCGGGTGCCCGACCCGGACCGGATGTACGTGGTGCTCGGTGCGCCGGGGGAGCAGCCGCCGGACGCGACGGCCGTGACCGGGGTGCTGCGGTCGCTGCCGGACGAGGGCCGGGACCGGGCGGTGCTGGTGTGGTACGGCTCCGGCGGCGGGGTCGACGCCCGCGCCCGAGCGGTGGCGGCGGAGTTGGGCGCGCCGGTGCGGGTCGCGCACGGTGTGCCCGGTGACGACGGACTGAGGTACGTCGACGAGGCCGGCGTCGCGCGCTGGCGGCCGTTCGCGCTGGAGAGCGTGTACCGGCCGGACGGTCCGCCGGTGCTGGACCGCTGGATGGCGCCGCCCGCGCTCGCGATGGCCGAGCCGGGGACCTACCGGTTGACCGGCGAGTGGCTGGTGGACGTCGTGCCGCGTGGGCTGATCGTGCGGCCCGCGTCGCCGAGGAAGGTCCCGGTGCCTGTGGCGGCCGAAGCCGGCGCCACGGCCGACATCCTGTTCGTCGCCGACGCCCCGGTGCCCGCCGAGGTGGTGACGGCGATCGACCGCCTGGTGCGCGCGTTGCCCGAGGACACGAGGCAGAACCTGCGGATCGTGCCCGTCGGCACCCATGCGGAGACCGCAGCCGCGGCTGTCGAGGCCGCGGACCGGGTGGTCACCGTCACCGACACCGACGCCGACGTCGCGGCAGCGGACCCGGCGCGGGCGCCGGAACACGCGGCTGCCGTCCCGGCGCCGGTCGGCGCGGTGACGGTGCTGGCTGACGGCCGGGTCGTCCCCGCCGCGCCGATCCTCGCCGTCCCACCGACGCGCACCCGGACGGTGGACATCCAGGACGGCGTGCTGGTGGTCCCGCTTGCCGACGACGACCCGCCGCCCGCGGCGGACCTGCCCGCGAGCGAAGCGTCTTCCGTGGCGCCGGGCCTGAGCCGGGGCGGTGACACGCCGGTGCCTGCCAAGGCCAGCCCGGTCGCCGCACAGGTCACGGCACCGGTGCTCGGTGGGATTCCGGTCTTCCCGGCCACGGCCACCAGGACAGCTCCGGACGAGGCAGCGGCTTCCGGAGCGGCTTTCCTCGCGTCGTCGCCCGGCGTTCCCGAGGCGGCCCCGTCGCCGCCGGAGCCGATCCCGGCGGTCGCCGCGGTCGCGGCGGCCCCGGCGGTTCCCCCGACGGTTCCCGCGGTGATGTCCCCGAGTCCCGTCCCTCGGCAGACGGCACCTGCAGAGGAGATGTCCGTGGCCACGCTGCCCACCACGCCGCCTGCCGGTGTCCTGGCCACCGCACCGTCAGCGTCGACGCCTTCCGCTGTGCCGCAACCGGTTCCCGCGTCCCCGTCGCTCGCCGATGCCGGCGGGACGGAATCGGTGGCCGGTCTGCTGCCAGGACGGGGGGTTCGGCGGGCGGCGCACGTCGCGTCCTCGATCGTCGAGGTGCCCGAGAACGTGCGCAGCACAGCGGAACAACGCAGGGCCATGCGCGCGGCGCTCGGCTCCCGCTACGACGTCGCCACCAGAGCGGTTACGAAACTGCTGTCCGAGCGCCCGGGGTTGCGGTTCGGCGTGGGGGACCGGGCCGCGCTGCTCGCGGAGCTGGCCGTGGTGCGGGTGTTCGCCGACGATCCCGACGCACCCTACGACGCCGACTTCTACGTCTGCCTCGCCGACGGCCTGCGACGGCTGCCCACGGCGCGAGCCGTGGTGGTGCGCGGCATCCCGGCGGACACCGACGTCACACCCGGGGCGGTGTTGCGGCTTCCGGTGCCGGTCATCGCCACGTCCACCGCCGCCACCGCGCCCGCGGGGCCCGCGGAGGCGTTGATCTGGACCACCACCGCCCGCAGGCTCGAAGGGCTGCTCGACGAACCGGACCGGGGCAGCGACGTCGTCCTGCCGGGGCACACGCGGCTGCGCGTGCTGGCCGTCGAGCCGGATCCGGTCCGACGGGTGCTGCTCGCCGAGGACGGCACGACCGGGGCCGCCGCCCTGAACCGGCTCCGGGCGGCGGCCTTCGCCCGGCCGGAGAGCGGGGCCGAGCCAGGCAGCCGGTGGTTCGGACCGCTTCCCGCGGCGTGAGAGGAGAACCCGTGGACCACCATCACGACCTGCTCACGCGCGCGGGCCGCGTCCCCGACGGTTGGCTGGCCATCGCCCGGGAGGTGCTCGCCGCCGGGGACACCGAACGGCTCGGCACCCTCTACGACGCACTCGACACCGGGAAGACCCGGACCGCACCCCATGTTTTCGCGCCGGCGTGGATCGGGTACGAGGAGGCGGACACGGCCGTCGTGACCGCGGTCGTGGCCGCGGCCGGTGCGCAGGCGTGCTGGGCGACGGTGCGCGACGCTGCCGACCGGGTCTACCTCGTGCAGGCCGCCGACGACCTGCCGACGATCACCGCCGCGGCGCAGCGGGCGCTCGACGGGCTGGTCGACACACCCCTGGTGGAGGTGTTCGGGCCCGGCGATCCGTTGCCCGCCTACCACGAGCACGCTCTCCTCGCCGCGACCCTGTTGTGGTCGAGGACCCCGGCGCCCCCGGTGCGCGTGGCGCGTGCGTTCGACGGCGCGGGCGACGACGGGCCATGGTTCGAGCCCGGGCACGAACTCGTGGTGGACCCCGCGGAACGCAAGCGGCTGCTGGACTTCCTGGCCGCGGGTGACGTGGTGCTCACCGCGGACGCGCCGCTCGAGGATGTGTTCAGCGGTGCGGCCACCGTCCCGGCGAGCCTGCGGTCCGACGGCACGTGGGTGTGGTCGGACGCCTCTCGGTACTACCTCGACCGCCATCAGCTGGCACCGGACACCGAACTCGTCCGGCACGCGGTGTCCGGCTCGCCGCGGGCTCGGCTGGATCCCCTTGCCCGCCACCATGTTCGCGCGGCCCTGACCCCGTACCCGGCCGACCAGGAGGGCACATCGTGACGACCAGGATGACCGGAGTCCGGTCGGTACTCGGTGTCTCGCCGACCGAACCGGACTGCTTCCGCACCGTCGGTGACGCGATCAGCGCGGCCCGCGACGGCGACGTGATCGCCGTCCGGCCCGGCGTCTACCCGGAGTCGATCGTGCTGGACCGGGACGTGACGCTGTCCGGTTCCGGGTCACCCGGCGAAGTCCGGATCGAGGCGGCAGGCGCGCCGGTACTGCGGGTGACCGTCGAGCATTCCGAGGTGTCGGGCATCGAGTTCGCGCATTCCGACGGCGAGGTCGCGATCGATCTGCGGGCCGGTGTGCTGAACCTGGACGAGTGCGTGGTCGCCGCGGATTCCGAGGTCGCCGTCGTGGTCCGCCGCGGCGCGGCGTTTCGCGCCGGCGCCACCACGGTGCGCAACCCGGGCGGCGCCGGGGTGCTGGTGTTCGACGGCGCCAAGACCGAGCTGACCGGCTGCACCTTCACCTCGGTCGGCACGACCGCGGTCGTCGCCCGCTCCGGTGGCACGCCTACCATGGTGGACTGCGTGGTCACCGGGGCGAAGGGCGCGGTCCTGGCCGCCGACGGCGGTCGCGGCGAGTTGCGTGGCTGCCGCATCACGGACATCACCGGCACGGCGATCGTCGTCGAGGAGAACAGCGAGCTGACCGTCACCGGCACCGACGTGTCCACAGTGGATGGCGTGGCGGTGCTGTCCGCCGGCGGGTCGCGGCCGGTACTGCGCGACTGCCGGATCACCGAGACCACCGCGCAGGCGATCGTGGTGACGCAGAACGCGTCCGTGGAACTGGATCAGGTCACCGTGGACGGTGCCCGCGGGCACGCGGTGCAGGTGCTGGAGGGTTCCGCCGCGGACCTGACCGACTGCGTGTTCACCGGCACCGGGCACGACGCGGTGGTCGCCGGTGCGGACGGCGTGATCCGGCTGACCGGCTGCGAGATCACCGGCGGGTCCGGGCACGGCGTGCTGGCCGAGCGGCAGGCCCGGATCACCCTGCGGGACACCAGGGTCGTCGGCGCGGCGGCGGCCGGCCTGCTCGCCCGCGACCAGGCCCGGCTGGACATCGACGGCGGCGAGGTGCGCGAGTGCCAGAGCGGTGTCGTGTGGCGCGGGCAGGCCGGCGGGTCGATCACCTCGTGCGCGGTACGCGACAACCTGGGGGACGGCATCGCCGTGCTCTCCGACGAGGACGTGGCGGTCACCGACTGCGTCGCGGAACGCAACCTGGGCAACGACACCCGGTTGCCCGGTGGTGCGCCGACCGCGCTCCCCGGCGGCGGGTCCACAGCGGACACCCAGGGCGCCGGGCCGCCCGCCGGAGACGCCGAGGAGCTGGAGGCACTGCTCGCCGAGCTGTCCGCACTGGTCGGTCTGGACGGGGTGAAGCGCGAGGTGGAGACGCTGGTGCGGCTGCACCAGATGTCCGAGCGCCGCGCCAAGGCCGGGCTGCCCTCGCCGCCGCTGTCGCGGCACCTCGTGTTCACCGGCGCGCCCGGCACCGGCAAGACCACGGTGGCGCGGCTCTACGGCCGGATCCTCACCGCGCTCGGTGTGCTGAAGAACGGTCAGCTCGTCGAGGTCGCGCGGCCGGACCTGGTCGCGTCGGTGGTCGGTGGCACCGCCATCAAGACCACCGAGATGTTCACCAGGGCCATCGGCGGCGTGCTGTTCATCGACGAGGCGTACACGCTCTCGCAGGGCAACGGCAGCGGCGGCGGCCCGGACTTCGGCCGGGAGGCGATCGACACGCTGGTGAAGCTGATGGAGGACCACCGCGACGAGGTCGTGGTGATCGTCGCGGGCTACACCAACGACATGCGCTCGTTCCTGGCCGCCAACCCCGGGCTGTCGTCGCGGTTCTCCAGGACCATCGAGTTCGCCGACTACTCCTCCGCGGAGCTGGTCACGATCGTCGAGGGCCTGTGCCGCGGCCACGACTACCGGCTGGAGTTCGAGACCAGGGCGGCACTGCACGCCTACTTCACGAACCTGCCGCGCGACGCCGCGTTCGGCAACGGCCGCACCGCGCGGAAGGTGTTCGAGGAGATGCTCGGCAGGCAGGCCTACCGGCTGGCCGACGACCCGGACGCCGGGCACGTCGCACTGACCAGGCTGCTGCCGGACGACCTCGGCCCGCTGCCCGGCTCCTCGGTCGGCGCGGGGGCAGGCCGGGTGGACGAGGAACGCATCGACCAGCTCCTCGCCACGCTCCGCGGCCTCGTCGGGCTCGACGAGGTGAAGGCGGAGGTGTCGGACATGGTCGACCTGCTCGCGTCGGCGCGGCGGCGGCAGGCGATGGGGCTGCCCGCGCCGTCGGTCAGCAGGCACCTGATCTTCGCGGGCCCGCCGGGCACCGGCAAGACCACCGTCGCCCGGCTGTACGGGTCGCTGCTGGCCGCGCTCGGCGTGCTGGCGCAGGGGCAGGTCACCGAGGTCGCGCGCGCCGACCTGGTCGGCGAGTACGTCGGCCACACCGCGCGACGCACCACGGAGGCGTTCGACCGGGCCCGCGGCGGTGTGCTGTTCATCGACGAGGCGTACACGCTGTCGTCGAGCCGGGGCAGCGGCCACGACTTCGGCCGCGAGGCGATCGACACGCTGGTGAAACTGATGGAGGACCACCGCGACGAGGTGGTGGTCATCGCGGCGGGCTACGAGCGGGAGATGGGTGGTTTCCTCGCGGCCAACCCCGGGCTGTCGTCGCGGTTCTCCCACCGGGTCCGCTTCGCCGACTACACCCCCGACGAACTGGTCACGATCGTCAACCAGCACGCCACGACCGCGGGCTACGAGTGCACCGGCCCGACCGTGGCCGCGCTGCGCACGCACTTCGCGAAGATGCGCAGGGGCGAGTCGTTCGGCAACGGCCGCTACGCCAGGCAGGTGCTCGACGAGGCCATCGCGCACCACGCCCGCCGCACCCGCTCGCTGACCGACCCGACGATGGACGACCTGTGCGTACTGCTGCCGGAGGACGTACCGGCACCGTCCCGCCCGGACCCCGCGCCGTGAGGCGCCCACTGCCCTGAAAGGCGCGTTGAGGGCGCTCACCGCCCTCAACGCGCCTTTCAGGGCATGAGTCGCCGGGCGCGCGGTGCCCTGGCCTCAGGCCGCTTCGAGCTGGCGGCCGGGGACGACGTCGCGCAGTGCGCGCAAAGCGTTGTGCAGCCTGCTTTTCACCGTGCCCGCCGGCACGCCGAGCGCTTTGGCCGCGGACGCGGCGGTGCGGTCGGCGTAGTAGACCTCGACGAGGGTGTCGCGGTGCACCGGCGACATCCGGTCGAGGAGCGCGCCGACCACCACCCGCGTCTCCACCTCGTCGCTCGCCGGGGGCAGCACGGCGGCGTACTCCAGGTCCTGGTCGGGCAGCTCGACCTCGGTGGGCCGGGCGCGGCGGCCGCGGTGCTGGTCGACGGCGATGTTGTGCGCGACCCGCATCAGCCAGCCGCGGACCGAGCCGTGGTGCTCGGTGAGCCGGTCGAGGTGGCGCCACGCCCGTACCCACGTCTCCTGCACGACGTCCTCCGCGGCGTGCCGGTCGCCACCTGTCAGGCGCGTGGCGTAGTTCTGCAGAGCGGCGCCGTGCGCGCTCATGACCGCGTCGATGGTGACCCCGGTGCTGACCATGTCCCGACCTCCCCGTCTCGCTTCGCTTCGAGAAGAAGCGTCGCGCCGGCGGACAGGGAAGTCGCTGGGTATATCCCCCCAGGTCAGGAGGTTATCCCGCGGCCTCGGGTAGGGATAACCCCATTGACCGACTCTGCGTCACAAAAGGTCGGAGCAGGGCGTCGCATTCGGGTCATCGGCGGCATCCATGACCCACTCCACGTTACGGAAGGTCACGTCGAGCGGGCCTTCCGCGTAGACCAGGAACGGGGTGTCGACCACGGTCTTGTCGAGACCGGCCTCGGTGAAGCACGTCAACGGGATCGTGAGCCGCGTCTGCTTGCCGACCGGCAGCTGCCGGAACAGCTCGGTGACGTTCAGCTGGCCGCCGCACGGGTAGCGGCAGTGCGCGGCGACGGACGTCGCGCCGGGGCCCGCCTTGTGCACCTGCACGTCGAACCGCAGCGCACCCTTGTTGTCCACATAGGAGGACAAGTCCCGGCTGTGGTTCACCGTCTGCAGGTACACCTGGCCCGGCGAGCCGCCGGGCCACGACACGCGCAGCCCGTCGGCGAGGTTCGCGGAGATCGCCGCGTGGGACGCGGTGCTCGCGCCGATCAGCTCCGTGCCGTCCCACTTCTCCGCCGAGGAGATGAACGCGCGGTACGGCGGGGCGAGCTTGTCGCCCAACACCGTCAGCGGCTCGGGTGCGGGCGGGGGCGCGGTCACCGAACCGGTCGCGGACCCGGTGCCCGGCGCGGCGACCGTGCCGGGGGCGGCGGCGGTGGCCGCCGTGGTGGTCTCGGCGGTCGTGGTGGTGGTGGTCGTCTGCTCCTGGGACCTGGTGTTCGCGGCCGCGCCGACCGTGTGCCCGTCGTCGCCGACCATCAGCAGCGCGGCGACCAGGGTGGCGGCCACGACGAGCACACCGGCGGCCGCCGGCACCAGCCAGCGGCGCCTGCCCTTGGCGGGCACCACGACGGGCTCGGCGGGCGGCGGCGGTGCGGCCACCGGGGGAGCCGGTGCGGTCAGCGCCTGTGCCGCGACGGTCGCCGCGCCGAGCGCGACGGTGAACTTCGGGTGCTGCGTGACCCGGACCGGCCTGTCGAACTCCTCGAACACCAGCTGCGTCACCAGCGGGACCCGCGACGAGCCGCCGGCGAGCAGCACAGCGGACAGGTCGTCGTCCCTGAGACCCGCGGAGGTGATCGTGCGCCGCAGCGCGCCGATGGTCAGCTCAACCGACGGCCGGATCACCGTGTTGAACTCCAGCCGGGTGACCGTCACCTCGCGCGGCCCGGAGGGCAGCGGCACGGTCAGCGTCACGTCCGGTTCGGTTGACAGCTCGATCTTGGTGCGCACGCACAGCGCGCGGATCCGAGCGAGCGCGTCGGCGGCGACCGGGTCGATCGGGTCCAGCCTGCTGATCGCGCCGTCGAGCCGCTCGTCGAGGTGGGCGAGCAGCGCGTCGTCGAAGTCCATGCCGCCGAGGTGCTCGATGCCCTCCGGCGTGCCGAGGATCTCCATGCTGTCGGCCCGCATGCGCAGCACGGTGGTGTCGAGGGTGCCGCCGCCGAGGTCGTACACGGCGACGATCTCACCGTCGCCGAGCGTGCGTTCCCGGCTGTAGTGGCGTGCCGCGGCCTCCGGCTCGGTGATCAGCGTGTACTCGCCGACGTCGGCGAGCCTTGGCACCTCGGCGAACTGCTCGCGCCGGTACGGGCCCCAGATCGCGGGACAGGTCAGCACCACCGACTCCGGCGCGGCGCCGACCACGTGCGTGACCTGGTCGAGCACGGTCCGCAGCTGCGCGGCCATCAGCGCGGCCGGCGAGTAGGCGGCGCCGCCGAGCATGAGCGGCGTCGGGTCGCCGAGCCTGCGTTTGTACCCGCGTCCCAGCCGGGCCGGGTCGTCGGCCGCCGCCGCCACCGCGGCGGCGCCGGTGAGCAGCGTGCCGTCCAGGGTGTGGCAGGCGACGGACGGGACCACGATCTCCGGCGACAGCGCCACCATCCGTGTCCCGGCCGCGTCCCCGACCGCCGCGGCGGTGAACGTGGTGCCAAGATCGATACCCACGGCGTACCGCACGACACCTCCATGTGATCCGTCTCGTCATCAAAGCAAGCCCACGTAAGTCAAGTCAATCACACACAAGCACAGATTGATTACAGTACGGAGCAACATGGTGCGGGGGATATCCCTACCTGGGAGGAGGGGCGGCACCCTTGTCGCGCGTACGTGGTGCGGGAACCCTGGCAGGGTGCCCCGTCTCGTCCGTTGGTTGCACCGGATCTGCGTCTCGCTGCCGGGCCTGCTCCGGCCGCCCGGCCGCGCCGACGTCCGGCACCGCTTCGGCCTCGAACGGACCCTCCACGACGGCGCGGTGGCCGACATGTCCGCGCTGGCACTGGAACTCGGCATGATCTCGGCGACCGCGGGTGACGCCCGCGTCGAGGAACGGATCGCCGCGGCACAGGACCGGGTCACCGACATCCTGGAGGACCTGCGCCGCGTCGGTTCGGTGATCTACCCGCCGGTGCTCGCGACCGCGGGCCTCGGGCCGGGCCTGCTCGCCGTCGCGGAGCACCGGGGGCTGCGGCTGCTGCTCGACCTGCCGCGCGCCGAACTGTGCGCGGAGGCCAGGTCGCGGGCCGGCCTGCTGGTCACCGACCACTTCCACACGCTGCGCCCCGGTAGCGTGGTGCGGGTGCGCGTACGGGGACGACGGATCGTGCGGGTGAGCATCTCCGACCAGGAGCCGGGCGGGACCGCGCGCCGCGAACACCGGGCGGTGCTGCGGTGCGCGTAGCGGTCGCCGAGGACGGTGCCCTCTTCCGGGAGGGCCTCGCGTTGTTGCTGCAGGCAGCCGGGCACGAGGTGGCCGGGTGCTACCCCGACGGCGACGCGCTGGTGGCGGCCGTCGCGGTGGAACCCGTCGACGTCGCGATCCTCGACATCCGGATGCCACCCGGTCCCGACGGCGGGCTGCGGACCGCCGAACGGCTGCGCGCACTGCGTCCCGACACCGGCATCCTCCTGCTGTCGCACTACGCCGAGACGCACTACCTCATGCGGGTGCTGGAGATCGGCGCCGAGCGGATCGGCTACCGGCTCAAGGAGAAGGTCGCCGGTGTGCGGGTGCTCGGCGACACGCTGGACCGGATCGCGGCGGGTGAGATCGTGATCGAGCCGGTGCTGGCGCGGCGGCTGGTGCGGGGTGGCGCTGGGCAGACCGGCAGCCCGCTCGCGTCACTGAGCGAACGGGAGACCGACGTGCTGCGGCTGATGGCCGAGGGCCGCGCGAACAACGCGATCGCTGGTGAGCTGTTCATCTCGGCGAAGGCCGTGGAGAAGCACGTCGCGGCGATCTTCACCAAGCTCGGCCTGCCCGGTGACGCGACGGTGCACCACCGGCGCGTGCTCGCGGTGCTGGCCTACCTGCAGGCGAACCGGATCGACGGGTCCGCGCAGTGACCGGGCAGGTGCTGCGCAGGCGCAGGGGCGGCGTCGCGCCGTACGAGGTGGCCGCCGCCGCGCCTGCGGAGGAACTGACCGCGGCGCTGCTCCGCAACCTCGCAGACGGCGTCGGCGGACAGGCCGCCTACGCGGTGCCCGCCGACCGCGGTCACGCCGTCGTCGAGTCGTGGCCGCCGGGGCTGACCTCGGTCGCCGACGCGGCAGGCGTGCGGCCGGTCGCCGGCGGCGGGTCGGTGTTCGTCCTCGCACCGGCCCGGCAGGACGACGCGGCCGGCGCCCTGCTCCACGACACCGCCGTCTGGCTCGGGCCGGCCGTCCGCCTCGCTCGGCAGCGCACCGAGCACGACACCGCGGAGCTGCGGGCACGCAGGCTGCGCGGGGAGCTCGCCACCGCTCGCGCCCGCCTCGACCGGGTTCGCGACCTGGAACGGCACCGGCTGGTCAGGGCGATCACCGCGACCACCCTGCGCGACCTCGCCGCCGTGCGGGAACGCCTGCGTGCCGCGGCGACCGACGGCTCCGGTCTCGATGTCGCCCGCGACGCGCTGGACGAGCTGATCGACGGCTTTCGCGTCGTGGTGCGCGGCGTGTTCCCGGCGATGCTGCCCGACCGCGGGCCGCGCGCCGCGCTCGAGGAGCTGGCCGCGACCCTGCCCCGCCCGGTGACCTTCGCGGGCGATCTGGGCAGGCGGGTGGGCTGGCAGCTGGAGTCCGGTTTCTACCACGCGGTGGCGGCCGCGCTGAACCTGTTGGCTGGCGAGGACTCCCCGCACCCGGTGACGGTGACCTTCGGCCGCGACGACGCGTTGCGTGCCAGCGTCCGCGCCGAGGGCCCGCTCACCGCGGCCGACCTGCGCCACGCCCTGGTCCAGGACGTCGACCGGGTCGCGGTCCTCGGCGGCGACATGGCATGCGGGGTGGCGGACGGCGCCGCGGTGGTCACCGTGCGGCTGGCGGAACGCATCGAGGCGGCGACACCGGCGGTGGCCGACCCGGCCGTGCTGGAGCGGTGTGCCGTCTACCGGCAGGTGCGCGACCTGGTGCGGCAGGGCCAGGACGCCACCGAGGGCCGGCCGGAACGCGCGGCGTGGGACGCGGTGGCGGAGCGGCTGACCATGCCGGTGCGGCTCGCGGTCGTCGGCAAGGGGGAGCCCCCGCACGCGGTCCCCGGCGTCTCGGTGCTGGTGGTCGACGCGCAGGCGGATCGCGCGCTCGCCGAGGAGTTCCTCGCCGAGCACGGCCCCCGCGGCGGTGTCGCGGCGGTGCTGTGCCGGACCGCGCCCGCACCGGAGTTCCGGACCGCGCTGCGCGGCGGCCGCCACCGGGTGGCGCTGACCGAGGCGGAGCAGGGGGAGTTCGCGTCCCGCCTGAAGGTGCTGACCACGGCGCTCGCCCTCCGCGGCCCGGTGATCGCCGCCCGCCGCGCGGTGACCGCGATGACCGACCTGGTGCGTGCCCTGCCACCCGACCACCGCCTGCGGTGGGCGGTCGACCGGGTGGGCGTGGACGCGCACGAGTTCGCCGAGCTGGACCTGCTGGACGACCTCGCGCGCGGCGGCGTGCTGCGCGGACTGACCGTGGTCGCGGCCCGCCTGCTCGGCGCGGAGGGCATGGCTGTCCGCGACCGTCTCGGCCTGCCCCCGACCGCCACCGACGACGAGGTGACCACCGCCGCCCGTGCCGCGATCACCCGCTGGCGCGCCCACGGTGCGCATCCCGCGGCAGGCGGGCGCGACCGCGCCGCGTGCGAGGTGCTGGTCCGGACCGCTGAAGGTCTGCTGCCGCACTGAAACGGTGGCTCAGAGCGGCACCACGCCGGTCACCGTGGTGCCCGCGCCCGGTGCGGAGCGCACCTCGACGGCCCCGCCCACCGAAGCCGCACGTGCCCGCAGACCCGGCAGGCCCGCACCGGGCGCGGCCATGGCGAACCCCGGACCGTCGTCGGTCACGCCGAACTCCAGGCCCTGGTAGCTGTCCCGCACGGTGACCGTGACCCGCGCGCCCACCGCGTGCTTGTGCGCGTTGTTCACCGCCTCCAGCACCACGAAGTACACCGCCGACTCGACCGGTGCCGGATAGCGCCTGCGCAGCGCGGCCGTGTCGAGCGTGACGTTGCCGTGCCTGGCCAGCTCCGCGCCAAGCGCCGCCGCGAGGCCGTCGGCCACCAGCGCGACCGGCAGGATCCCGGCAGCGGTGTCGACCAGCACCCGTTCGGCCCGGTCCAGCTGTGCCAGCAGGTCCGCGACCCGCTCGCGCCCAGCGCCGATGCCGATCGCGTGCTCGGCGAGCGCCAGCGACATCCGCAGCGCCACCAGGTGGTGCTGGGCGCCGTCGTGCAGGTCGCGTTCCAGGCCGCGCCGCTCCTGCTCCATCTCCGCCGCGGCCCGCCACCGGTCGTCGACCAGCGCCCTGGCGGCGGCGTCACCGTCGCGGCGCAGCCGGTCCGTTTCCCCGGCCAGCGCGAGCACCGCGGCGGGCGCCCCCAGCACGGCGGCGACCGCAGGCAGCGCGCCGACCGACTCCGGCGCGACCGCCAGCGTGCCGACGACCGTGCCACCGTTGGTGATCTCGTGCTCCAGCCAGGGCCCGGTGCCCACACCCCACTGGTACCGCCGGCCGTCGACGACCAGCGCGCAGCCGGTCGCCCCGGCCGCCTCGCCGACCACGCGGGCAAGCGCACGCGGGTCCGGCTGCTGACCGTCCCGCGCGAGGTAGGCTGTGATCGCCTCGGCTACGCGTCGCTCGCGGTTGCGCACACTCCGACGCTACCTACCGGGGGCGTCCCGCCGCCCATCCACCCGTTCGGGGCATCAGCCGGGCCTCAACGGTCAGGACAGCGCGCGTTCGAAGCAGACCGACAGCGCCGAACCGACGTAGTTGCCGAACAGGGGAATCTCGCGGTAGCCCTCGCGCCGGTAGAACCGTTGCGCGTCAGGCTGTTCGGTGCCGGTCTCCAGTCGCAGCGTGCGCCTGCCCCGCTCGGCGGCGGCCGTTTCGAGTGCCCGCAGCACACTCGTGGCGACACCGGACCCACGCCGTTCCGGCACCACGTACATCCGCTTGACCTCGGCGGCGTCCTCGGACAGGCAACGCAGCGCACCACAGGCGATGGCGGTGCCGTCGTGGCCGACCGCGACGAGGAAGACGTCCACGTCGGCCGCGGACGGCGGGGGACCGGGTTCGTGGTCGTCGCTGCCGTAGCGGGCGTCGAGTTCGGCCCGCTGCCGCCTGCGCAGCTCCGCGCCGGCCGGGTCGTCCCAGGGCCGGGTCTCGATGGTCCAGTCAGCCACGCCCGCTCCTCTCATAACATCTGTTACCGTAACAGTTGCTACGACGCCTTGGTGAGGAGCTGGGACGCGTGTCACGAACGGCCGACCTGCCCGCCCAGCACGAGCGGCTCTCCCGTGCGGTGTGGGAAGTCCTGGCCGGGCAAGGCATCGAGCGCCTCACGATCCGCGCGGTCGCCGCCGCGGCCGGCTGCACGACGGGCCTGGTCATGCACCGCTTCCCCAACCGCAGGGCACTGCTCCGGCACGCACGGCAGTTGCTCCACGAACGCACCCGAGCCCGCGCCGACACGCTGGAAGCGCAGGCACCGACCCCGAGGGCGGCCCTGCACGCGGTACTGGCACAGGGCATGGCACTGGACGAGGAAACCGCGACGGAAAGCGTCGTATGGGTCGGTTTCCTGGCCGCCACCGTCGGCGACGAGGAACTGGCAGCACTGCACCGCACCGGCAACCACGCCTGGCGCGACCGGATCAGCAGGCTCGTGTCGGCCGTCGCCCCGGCGTGGCCGCCGCCGCGCGTGACGACGACGGCGTTCGCGCTGATCGCGATGGTCGAAGGCGCGGCGGCCCTGGCCTCCGCCGACCCGGCGACCTACCCACCACGGGCCCAGCGGTCCATGTTGGACGCGACACTGACCGCCTTCGGCCTGTGATCCGGGAAACCGGACCCGCCCGCGTGGTCCGGGTGCCGGTGCAGGCTGTCCGGCTGATCCGCGCCACGCCATCGCTGGGCCCGCGACAGGTACGCGCCCGGCCTGCGCGGGTCGGCGAGGACCGTCTCGCCGGACCGTGGGGGGTGCGGCTTGGACACCAGGGTCCGCACCGTGCTGTGGGGCGCGCTGTCTGCCGATCCCAGCTTTCTACTCGGTGACCTCGGTGAGGCTGCCGTCCGCGAGGTGCTCGTCGACCGACTTGGGCAGCAGGTACGCCGTGCCGCCGCCGGGCTGGTTGTGCCACGGCACGGTCCGGCCCGACAGGGTCCGCAGCTCCCGCATCACGCGGTAGCGGCGCGGGCCCTGCTGCTCGCGCTCGGCACGCAGCGACATCGCGGCGAACTCGGTGTCCCCGGCGAAGGTCAGGTTCCCGGCGGGCTGGCCGTAGCGGATCACCTCACGGCCCGGCATGAGCACCGCCATGTGCTTCTCCGCGAGCAGCGTGAGCGGCGGCTCGCCCGGCAGCGGCTGCACGGGCCAGTCGTTGAGCGCCTGCGCCGTGTTCCGGTCGCTGCCGCCCGCACGCAGGCTCACCGGCGTGATCGTCAGCGTGCCGAGCAGGTACGCGCCCGCGTCCCACAGGTGTGCGAAGCGCTGCGGGTTGCGGGCCTTGCCGCGCTCGTAGTCCGCGACCTGCCACTCGTCGCCGACGCGCTCGAGGCACGTGGCGCCTTCGGCACTGCCGAGGATCCGGTACGCCTCGGGGATCGCGCCCGCCTCGCTGACCCGGCGCTCGATGATCGCCAGGACCCGGCGGTCGCCTTCGGACAGGTCGCCGGACGGTGCCGGTGCCTGTGCCGCGGGAGCCTGCGGAGCCGCCGGTGCCTGTGCCGCGGGAGCCTGCGGAGCCGCCGGTGCCTGTGCCGTAGGAGCCGGGACCTCACCGGTGAGCGCGATGTACGCGGCGTCCTTGGCGTCCTGGTCGAGCGGAGGCGGGGTGAACGCCTGGCCGCGGATGTGCGCGACGAGGTCCGCCTCCGGCGGCACGCCGTGCTTGGCCAGGTAGTGCGGCACCGAAGCGGGCCAGATCCAGGTGCCGTCGGTGTGGAACGCCGCAGGCACGTCCGGTGCGCTGTTCGGGTCGAACAGGTCCTTGTCGAAGCCGCGGCCACCCATGATCACGTGCGCGGTGTTCAGGTACTCCAGCACCTGCGCCACCTCGCCGTCGGGCACCGGCGGCCGGTTGACGACCGGCCTGCCGCCCTGGTCGCGGAAGTCGAAGATGCGCGCGTGCCGGAACCGGCCCGCGACCTCGGCCACCCGCTCCGCGTTCGGCAGCACGGTCTTCATCCAGTCGGCGACGTTGTCCGGCTTCCTGGGGAACATCTCCAGCTCGTCGAGCACCGCGGTGCGGGGCGGCGCCTGCAACCAGCGCGGGTCCTCCTCGAACAGGTAGTTGACCGAGATCTTGATCGGGTACTCGACCACCGTGCTGGCGGCCGACCACGTGCCGGCCTCCTCGCGGTACATGCCCGCCCGCAACTGCCGGTAGTACTCCACCAGTTCACGCGGCGGCTCCCACTCCCGGAGCTTGCCGTCGATGCCGAGGATGTGCCCGACCATCTCCTCGTGGTTGCCCGTGGCGCGGTACATCACCCGGATCTGGTCGCGATCGGCCGGCGCGCGCACCACGAGCAGATCGGCGATCTTCCGCTGCAGGTCGCGCTGTTCCTCGAAACCGAGCGGCGTTGGGCGGGTCATGAAAGAAGGTCCCTCCTAGCAGGCGAGATCAGTGTGCTTCGGGCCGGCCGCTCGTCCTGGCCTGCTCGATCGAACGCCGGAGCCAGCCGGGGACCTTCTCCGCGGGCCGAGGATAGGTCGCGAGGTCACGCTCGAGGTACGCGGGCGGGATTGGTGGCTCCCACAGCGGGTCGTGGTCGTAGTTGTAGAAGATACGGAACTCGCCGGGCGGGTTGATCACGTACCTCGCCGACAGCCACGCGCCGCGGTCCGGCTCGTACATCAGCTTGCGCAGCTCCAGGAGTGCCTGCCCGGCCTGCGGGGGCGTGTCGACCTCCGCGTAGGACATGTCGGACATGATCACGGTGAGGCCGAAGTCCTGCACGCCCTCGGCGATCTTCGCGATCAGGTCGATCCGGCGCCACCCCTGCGGTGCGGCGCCGATCAGCGCCGCACCGACCTGCTGCAGCAACTCCTCGTACCGCTGTTGCCGGGCCTGCTCGTCCCTGGGCTCAGACATGGTGTCGCGATTCTCCTGCTAGTTGTCGTAACGCCGGAAGTGCAGCCTGATCCTGCCACTGCTGTCCCGCATCACCCACCGCTCGTGCACCACCTGCGGTTGTGCCGGGTTGGCCGTGTGCGAACCCTCCGTCTCGAGGTCGTGCCACAGGTAGTCGGTGCCGCGGCGCTGTTCCCGCCCGGCCTCCCGGTCCTGGCCGTACCAGGTCTCCCTGGACGGCTGGCCCGACTGCGGCCGGTTCTCGTTGCTGTCCTGCGGGAACTGGTTGCGCGCGTCCGGTGCGCCGTCGGCCGCGGTGGGCCGGATGTGCCCGCCGTCCGTGCCGGAGCCCAGCGCCGCGATCAGGTCCTGCGCCTCCTGGCTGCGTGGTGCCGAGTGCCCGTAGGTGCGTTCGTCGGTCGCGTGGTAGGTCACGCCATGGTCGTTCGTCACGTAGACGTCCTGACCGTTGATCCGCGTGACCGTGTTCGGCGGGAGGTTGTTGAGCTCCGGGTTGAGGTCGGCGACGAGCACGTTGTTGTTGGCGCCGTTGCCGGGGCTCGACCACGTGTCGATCGCCACGACCCCGGCCATGCCGGTGTTCGGGTCCGCGTCACCGGTGTAGAGGCGGGTGGTCCCGTTCGGCGTGACGTGGACGACCTCCGAGTTCGGCGGCCAGCAGGCGCGGTCGCTGAGCGCGTCGCCCCGTGTCGGCGGCCGGACCCTCGGGTCGTTCGGCGGCAGGTTCGGGTCGGTGGAGGGGAACTGCGCCGGGGTGCCGGTCGGCTGCGGCGGGTTCCACTCCGTGTACCTGGGCGGCAGTCCGGCGGCGTCCGTGGTGTAGGTGTGCTGGGAGCCGTCCACGTCGATCCGGTAGGTCGTGTTCGGCTCCGGGTAGGACGCGTCCGGGTTCTGGTCGGCGCCGGACGCCTTCATTCCGTCTCGCGTGTTCGACACCTCGAGGTCGGCGTGCGTGATCGTGCCGGTGCCGTCGGTGTAGTAGGTGCCGCGACCGGGGACGTCGTACTGCGAGTTGGGTGTGAGCCCGGTCCGCCCGATCAGCCGCTCACCATCGCGCAGCGGCCGGTGCGGGTCGTTCTGGTTCGCCGACGCGGCCGCGTTGTCGTCGACGCGGATCGTGTGCGGCGCACCGGGGTCGGTGACCGTCGGCGGGTTGAACGGCGACTGGATCCGGCCGCGGTCGACATCGTTGCCGTGCGGGATCGGCTGGCGGTTCTCCTGGGTCGGGCCGTCGCCCGGCGTGCCGGCCGTGTCCGTGGTGGTGTCCGGGTCCGGCCTGCCGGTCTGGTCGCCTGCCTGCGTGTTCTGGGTGTCGACGGGCAGGCCGTTGCCGCCGGTGTCGCGCATGCCGCCCTCGGGGTCGAACGACCGCCAGCCGCCGTCCGGCGGGATGGTCGGCCGGGACCGGCCCCGGTCGTCGACGCTGTCGACGCTGGACGAGTACGGCGTCGTGTTCTGCTCACCGGACCACGACCGCTCGGTCGGCGCGATGACCTGTGCGTTCGACGCCCGCGCCAGGTCGGCGGCCAGCCCGTCCGGGTGGCGCCCCGCCTCACACCCGTTGAGGATGATCGGGTCGGTGCCGTTCCAGCCCAGGTGCCGGGCCAGGTCGGCGAGGTCGCCGCCGTTGAGCTGCTGACCGTCGACGATCGCGTGCCGGCCGTCGCTGTGCACGTCGAGGACGAAGTGCCCGTCGATCGGCGCGACGGCGTTCGCCGCGTTCCGGGTGCGGACGTCCGACCCGTCGAACAGCGCGCCGCCCGCCGGGGTGCGGAAGCTGCTGTCGTCCGCGACCTGCCGCAGGTCGTCCGGCAGCGGTGGTGCCGCGCCGGTGTCCGGCGCGGTCCGGTCGGGGTCGGTCGTCGGATCGGTGCCGGTGCCGGTGTCGTTGCCGGTGTCGTCGAGGGAGACGGTGTCGGTGTTCTGCGTGCCGTCACCGTTGTCGCGGCCGAACGAGTCCGGCAGCACCCGGCCGTCGGCGGGCGGGACGCGCACCTCGGTGAGGAGACCCGCATCGAGCAGCTGCTGCAGCTTGACGTGCTCGGGCAGCGTGAACTGCCTGCCGCCGCCGGGCTGCCCGAGCGCGGGCGCGACGTCGGCCAGCTCGCCCTGGAGCCCGTTCGGGTCCGTCACGACGTAGACGTGGTAGCCGACCTGCGCGTTGTCCGGGAAGATCGCCCGGTCGCGGTAGTGGTACGGCTGGCCGTTCGGGTCGAGCGGCGAGAAGAACCGCCCGCTCTCGGCCCCGAACCGGTCGATGACCGTGCCCGGGGGCAGCGTGACCTGCCGCTCGGAACCGGGCACCGCACCGTCGTTGTCGGGCCACCGGTTGGTCGCGAAGGTCCCGTCGGGCCGGTGGTTGGCGTTGAACTCGTCCCGCGTGCCGTGCACACCCCACGGGTTGTGGTCCCCGATGAGCGAGGCGACACGCTGGTCGTAGCTGCCCATCCCGTTGGAGCGGTCGCCGCCCATCGGGACGTACGGACCCATGTCGGCGAACGGGTGTTCACCGTGGCGGTTGCCGAGGTAGTTGAGCGGCACGCCTTCTTCGTCGACCGGCGGGCCGTCGTCGGGCTCACCCTTGACCGGCGGCGCGTCCGTGTCCGGGTCCGTGCTGTCGGTGGCCGGTGCGTCGTCGTCGGGCGTGGGGCCGTCCGAGTCCTCGCCGTTGATGGGCTGGTCCGGCTTGGTGCCGTCGTCCGGGGTCGGCGCGCCCTCGTCCGGGGACCGGGACGCGTCCGGCTCGGGGGAGCGGGACACGTCGGGCTCGGGGGACCGGCCCGGCTCCGGCGTGCCGTCGGGACGGGTGGTGTCCGGACGGGTGTCGGTGTCGGTGCGGTCCGTGGTGTCCGGCCGGTTCGGCGTGTTGTCGGGCCGTGCCGGGGTGGCTTCGGACCGGTTTCCGTCGGGACGGGTGGTGGTGTCCGGTCGGTTGGTGGCGTCCGGCCTGGTCGGGGTGCCGTCGGGACGCGTCCCGTCCGGACGGGTGGTGTCGAGCCGGTTCGGCGTGTTGTCGGGTCGGGCCGGGGTGCCGTCGGGACGCGTGGTGGCGTCGGGCCGGGCCGGGCTGCCGGTGTCCTGGCGCATCGACGGGCCACCCGGTTGGGGCTGACCGGACTGCGGTGGGCGGTTCAGAGCCTGGGGGCCGCCGTCCGGGCGGGGGCCGAAGCCCTGGCCCGGGTTGGGGTTGGTACCGGGACCGAACGGAGGGCGTCCGCCGGGGCCACCCGGCTGCGGGGCCGGTCCGCCAGACTGCGGGGCCGGTCCGCCAGGTTGCGGGCCGAAACCGCCGGTTGCCGGTGACCCCGCGTAACCCTGGTTCGGCTGCTGGGGGACACCGCGCTGGTCGGGCATCCGGTCGGACGGGCTGCCGCCGCGCGGGTCGGCGTAGGTGTTGCCGGTGTCGGCGAACGCGGACGGGGCTGCCGTGCTGGCACCGGTCGTCGGGTACGCGTTGCCTTCGCCCTGGCGGCCCCCGGGGCCACCGCCGGGGGCGCCACCCACGGGTGCGCCGCCCACCGGGCCCGCGCCACCCTGGTTGCCGCCCTGGCCGTCGCCGGGGGAGTTGAAGCCGCTCGGCGCCGGGCCGCTGTTGCCGCCCGGGGTGGAGCCGGTCGGGCCGAAGCCGGGCCCACCGGTCGGGACCGGACCACCTGGCGTGGGACCACCCGGGGTCGGACCACCCGGAGTCGGACCACCCGGAGTCGGGCCGCCTGCGTTGAGACCGCCGGGCATGGAGTTGCCGGGCGTGGGACCACCTGGAGCCGGGCCGCCCGGCGTCGGGCCACCTGGAGCCGGGCCGCTTGCGCTGGGGCCACCGGGCATCGGGCTGCCTGGCGTCGGACCACCCGGAGTCGGGCCACCTGGAGTAGGACCACCTGGAGTTGGGCCGCCGGGCGTGGGCCCGCCGCCGGGACTGCCCGCGCTGGGCCCCCCGGGTGTGCCGCCGCCGGGGTTGCCCGCGCCGGGGCCGCCGGGCGTGGGACCGCCACCGGGGTTGCCCGTGTTCGGGCCGCCAGGGTTGGCGCTGCCAGGCGTCGGTGCGCCGCTGCCCGGGCTGCCGGAACCAGTCCCGCCCGGCGTCGAGCCGGGGCTGCCGCCAGGGGTACTGCTGGAGCTGCCCGGTGTGGAACCACCCGGCGTGGAGCTCCCGGGACTCCCTCCGGGAGAACCGCCGGGGCTGCCACCGGGAGAACCGCCAGGCGAAGAACCAGGGCTGGAGAAGCCACTCGGTGCGCTGGGCGCGGGTCCGCCCGGCCGGGGGGCGCCGCCACCCGGGGCCTGGGACGGTGCGCCACCCTGCTGGCCACCCGTGTACCCACTCGGCGAGTTCTGCGACGGGCCGTCACCGGGGCCGGACATGGGGAGGCGCGGCGGCGCGCTCGACCCTGGCGAGTTCGAGGGGGATGGCCCGTCCGGCGGCGGGGTGAGGCCGCTGGCCGAGGTCGTGCTGTCGGGGTTGCGGTTCCCCGGGGTGGACGGGGTCGGCGACGGACCGGAACCGTCCGGCGAGTTGGACGAACCGGGCGTCGGCGAGGGGGTCGGCGATGGCGATGGGCCGTCGGGTGCGCCGGGAGTCCCAGGCGAATCCGGCGAGCCGGGGCCGCCGGGGATGTTCGAGCTGTCCGGCGAGTTGACCGTCGGCGTGTTGTAGTGGTTCGTCGCGCCGCCGATGCTGCCGCCGACGCCACCGGAGACGCCCGCGCGGAGCAGGTCGCCCGCGGTGATGTCCTGGCCGGTGATCGCGGCGGTCGCGACCGTCGACGTCACGCCTTCGACGCCGCCGCGGACGGCGCCTTCCGCGATGTTGCCGCCGAGGCCGGTGGCCCTGGTCGGGATGAAGTCCATGCCGCCGCCGATGGCGCCGGAGATCGCGCCCGACAGGGCGGCGTTGCCGGTCTTGCTCCAGTCCCAGCTGGTGCGGTCGCCCTTGGCCATCTGCAGGCCCTGGATGGCGACGTCGATGCCGACCTCGATCAGCACCTCGCGCAGGATCGCCATGATCAGCTGGCGGAAGATCATCTGCACGGTGATGCGGGTGGCGGCCTGCGCGATCGGGATGCCTGCGGTGGACGCGCCGAAGGTGCCGAAGGCGGCGGCGATCAGCGCGGCGATCTCGATCGCGAGCAGGATCAGCGCGGCGATGATCGAGTACTTGGCGTACTCCACCTCGAGCGCGCAGTTGTCACACGAGTCGCCGAGGCCCTCGCAGGCCTCCTCGAGCTGTGTCAGGTAAGCGTCGGCGCCCTCGACGAACGTGTTCCAGTACCGCTCGAACGCGTCCGCCGCAGGGCCCTCCATCCCGGCCATGGCCTGGTCCGCGGCGGTCTTCGCCTGCGCGATGACCTCACCGACGTCGACAGCCCCCGCGCGCCAGGCGTCCCCGAGCGCCCGCAGCTTGTCCTCGTCGCCTTCCGGCCAGCTCTCCCCGACGACGATCGGGAACAGCCAGGTGATCTCTGGTGGGATGGTGATCGACAACTGCTCAGCCTTCCATCGCCCGGTAGCCGTCGGTGCTCTGTGTTTCGACGTTGTCGTAGGAGTTGGCCGACTCCTCGAGCGCCGTCCTGATCGCGTGCAGCGCTTCGGCCAGCGAGCCGAACGCGTCACGTACCTTCTGTGAGTTCGGCACGTAGTCCTTGGCGAAGGCCTGCCCGGACTCGTCGCCGCCCCAGCACTCGCCCTGCGCGTCCAGTGCGCTGCCGAGGGTGGTACCCGCCTGGGTCAGCGCGTCCCCGGAACTGCCGAAGCCACCGGCTCCGCGCAGTAGCCGGTCTGTCTGGACATTGAATCCGTCAGGCATGGGCGCCTAGTCCCTCCCGTAGATGCTGCCGTTGTCGTCGTCGTCCTCGTCGCGCCGCGACCGTGACGGCCGGGTGCCGTCCTGGCCCTCCTCGCCGGGGGCGGGCGGGCGCAGCAGGTCGGCGAACGACGGCGCGCCCTCGAAGAGGTTGGACAGGTCCGGCGTCTCCTCGGCGAACGGGGCAAGCGCGCCCTCGACCTGCTGGCGCGCTGACCTGGCCGCGGCCTGCGAGGTCTGCAGCACCGCCTTGGCCAGGCTCTCCGGTGTGTACCGGTCGAACGCCGCCCACGAGAACTCGAGGTTGGTGAGCACCCCGGCCGGGTTCACCTCGGCACGCACCAGCCCGTCCTCGGACGTGGCCTTTCCGGTGACCTCGTTGGCCTTGGCCTGGGCCTCGGCGAGGCCTGCGGTGCGGCGGCGCAGGTCGCTCATCAGCGCGGCGACGTTCTCGCGCATGGCGGCGTTGCGCGCTTCCAGCTGCGCCCTGCGGTCGTCGTGTTCGGACATCGTCTGCTTCCCCCTCGCGGGACTGTCACGGGCTCCGACGCACCGAAGCCCGATTCGGATTCACCGGATGCCGACTTTTTCGGCTTCGTGTGCGGCGCGGCTACAGCTTCACACACGACCCGTCCCCGGGACGGCCCAACCCGCAAGATCGACATCAACCGGGTACGCATGCGAAAAGCGGTGCCCTGACGAGCAGGGCACCGCTGGTCGGAGGGGGTTCAGTGGGCGGTGAGGAACTGGTCCGGGCGCAGGGCGCGGGCGACGACCCGGGTGTCGCCGAGCCAGCCGTGGAAGCCCTGGCCGTACGACCCGGCGAACTGGGTGCCGCCGAGCGCGAACGGTTTGCCGAGGGTGGCGATGCCGGTGGACTCCTCGGCCGCGTTCCTCGCGATCCGGGATCCGTCGACGTACATGGTGGTGCGCCTGCCGTCGTTCACCACCGCGACGTGCATCCACCGGCCGACGGGCACGGCGTGGCTCCACGACGTCGGGTCCGCGTCCACCGGCACCGGGTACACGACGAACTGCAGGAACCGCTCACCGGAGAGGTTCAGGCTGCACGTGGGCTCGTCGTCGGACCAGCCGCTGTGCTTGCCCGCGTCACCGGCGCGGCCCTCCCAGCTCAGGATGCCCATCCACGCGTGGTCGCCGACCAACGGCGACGGCAGCTTCAGGAACGTCTCGATCGTGTAGCCCGACTCGAACCGCATGGCGTTGAGCGGCGCGCCCGGCCCGGTGCGCAGCACCGCGCCGCGGTCGGGTTGCTTGCCGCCGTCGAAGCGCAGGCTCGCGTGCGCGGGCGCGTCGTCGTGGTGGTCGGCGGACCACGTGAGCGTCGCCGGGCCGCTCGCGTGCAGCAGCGTCGAGGTCAGGTCGTTGCCGTTGCCGGTCAGGTCACGCGCGACCGTGCCGGGCGGGACGGGGGCGCCGTCGGTGCCTGCGCCCGCGAGGCCGGTGCGGTCGAAGCGCCAGTACGCGACGGTGCCGCGCGGCATCACGGCACGCGGCGGGCGCGGCGCGGGCAGCGCGGGCGGCGCGAACCCGGCGAAGCGCGCGCCGAAGTCGACCGGCACGCTGAACCGGTCGACGTCGCCGGTCAGCGCCACCGTCTCGGCCTCGAGCAGCGACGGGTCTTTCTCGACCCTGGCACGCAGCCACGGCGAGAACGTCTCGACGTCGATCACGTCGCGGACGAGGTCGAAGTGGTAGAGCCGCACCATCCCGGCGCCGCCGTAGTAGCGGTCCTGGTAGTTGGTGATGTGCAGGTGCACGGGGTTGCCGTGGTCGTTGGTCATGGTGGTGCGCCCCGGCGGCCAGTAGTGCCCGCCGAGCGCGAGGAAGATCTGGTCGTTGCGCCGGATCAGCCGGTCCCACAGCCGCTGCCCGTTGGCGGACAGGTGCGCCTGCCCGTCGTCGCCGGCCCACACCAGGTCGTGGGTGGTGAGGATCGCGGGCAGCGCCGGGTGGGTGTCGATGACGCCCTGCGCCCACGCGATCCCGGCGTCGGAGGCGCGCCAGTCCAGCGCCAGCACCAGCCACTGGCGGCCGCCCGCCTTGACGACGTGGAAGTGGTGGTAGCCGTCCTGTGACGCGCCGCCGAACGTCCTGTCGCGACGGAAGCGGTGCGGGCCGAACGTGCGCAGGTACGGCGTGTCGCCGCGCTGGTCGTCGCCGGACGGGATGTCGTGGTTGCCCGCGAGGACGCTGTAGGGCAGCTTCCCGTCCACGGTCCGGAACACACGGTCCGCGAGCCGCATCTCGGTCTCGGTGCCGTGCTCGGTGACGTCGCCGAGCTGGGTCATGAACGCGATGTTGGCCTCGCCGCGCGACCGCACCAGCCACGCCAGCGCGGCACGCACCGGCTCCGGGTCCGACCCGCCCTCGTCGAGCAGGTACTGGGTGTCGGGCAGGACGGCGACGGCGAAGCGCGGGCTGTCCGGGTCCTGGCGGCCACCGGCCGCGGCGGCTTCGGCCGACCCGGCGCCTGCTCCGCCCGCGGTCGCGGCGACGACCGGGGCGCCGGCGGCGGCCCACAACAGGCTGCGCCGCGAAATGTCGTTGGCTCTTGGGGCGGTGTCCACGCGCACAGCCTGCTCACCGTGGCTGGCGGCCGGGTGACGTGCGGAGGAACGTTCGCGAGCCGGCAGGTGATGGTCCGGCGGCCGGGTTTGCCAGCAGAAACGTCGGGTAGCCGACCTGTGTCCGGTTGTCGAGGGGATCGACTGTCATGTCCTGGTTCAAAGTCGCGCTGACGCGCTTGTTCATCGGGGAGATCGTCCACCTGGCACTGAAGGTGGTGCAGCCGGGCGTGCACGTGGACCACCTGCTCGTCGTGATGAGTGTTTTCGTCGCGGCGACCGTGTTCGGTGTCGTGCCCGGTCAGAAGGCCCCGACCAGCGGGGCCGGTCAGCGGTGAGCCCGCAGCAGCCGGATCACGTCGTCGTCGCCGACCTGGCGGAAGTCGGCGTAGGCCTGGCCGACGGCGTAGAACGACGGCGGTGAGTGCAGGCACACGATCTCGTCGGCCTCCTTCGCGAGCTCGCGTTCGGCCTGGCCCGCGCACGTCGGCGCGGCCAGCACGACCCGCCTCGGCCCCTGTTCCCGCAGCCACCGCAGCGCGGCGCGGGCGGTGACGCCGGTGGCGAGGCCGTCGTCGACGAGGATCACCTCGCGGCCCGCCACGGCAGGCGCGGGCCGGCCGTCCCGGTACCGGCGGGTGCGCCTGCCGATCTCGGCGCGTTCGCTGCGGATCGTCTCGGTCAGGTCCGCCTCGGTGACTCCCAGGTCGGCGAGCGTGGGCCGGTCGAGCACCGGCGGCCCGTCCTCGGCGAGTGCGCCGACCCCGAACTCGGGCTGTCCAGGCGCGCCGATCTTGCGGGCGACCACGATGTCCAGGTCGCCGCCGGTGGCCGCCGCGACCTCGACGGCGACGGGCACCCCGCCGCGTGGCAGCGCGAGCACCAGTGGCCGGTCGTCGTGGACGTGCCGGGTGAGCACACCTGCCAGTTCCCGGCCCGCGTGCTCGCGGTCGACGAACCTCGTGCTGGTGGTCGTTCTCGTGATCGTGCGCATGCCTACCGGGTAACCGGCCGCCCCCACGGGTAATCCCCGAGAGGCCGGTCACCTGCCGGACCGCTCCAGAAGTCAGGTCAGCGGTCGTCGCGCGGCCGGTCCTCGTCCTGCTCCTGCTGGTTCGCCGTGGTTTCCCCCTCCGGACGGCTGCCCAGCTCGTTGACCAGTTCGTCGAAGATCGGCGTGGTCATCACGCTTTGTTCGGACATGGTTCCTCCCCGTTCCCCTGTCGAACGTGAACGCTCCCACACGTCACGCTCGAACTGGACACTACTGCGCCGCCGGTTCGCGGTGTCAAGTGGACCGGCGACACGTGGCCGGGTGAGGATCTGTCCGTGGTGGAGATGGACGTTCCCGTGCGCTGGCTGGTGGACCGGCACGAGCTGGGTCTTGCCGTGCTGGCCGGGAAGGAGGCGCTCGACCGGCGGATCTCGTGGGCGCACAGCATCGACCTGGCCGACCCGGTGCCGTGGCTCGACGGCGGTGAACTGCTGCTGACCACCGGCCTGCGGCTGCCGCGTGCCGCCGCCGACCGGCGTGCCCACGTGGAACGCCTGGTCACCGCCGGGGTCGCCGCACTCGGGTTCGGTGTCGGCCTGTCGTTCGAACGGGTGCCCGCGGTGCTGGTGGACACCGCAGACCGGCTCGGTCTCCCGCTGCTGGAGGTGCCGCTGCCGACGCCGTTCGTCGCGATCACGAAGGCGGTGAGCGCGCGGCTCGCGGAGCTGGAGTACGAGGACACGGCGCGCGCCGCCCGCGGCCAGCTCGCCATGACGCGCGCGGCGCTGCGTGGCGGGCCGGCCGCGGTGGTGCGGGAGCTGGCGGCCGTCACCGGCGGCGGGGCCGCGTTGTTCGGGCCACGCGGCACGGAACCGGTTGCGGCGCACGGCCTGCGGCCAGACCACGACACGCGGATCGCCGAGGTGCTCGCCGCGCCACCGGCCGACGGCACCGCCAGCGTCGGCCCGGACGGGTCAGTCGCCGGACAGGTGGTGCGAGTCGGGCGGCGCGTGCACGGCAGGCTGGTGCTGGTGACCGACGCCGCCACCACGGCAGCGGACCGGTTGCTGCTCGGCCACGCGGTGTCGCTGATCGCGCTCGACCGCGAGCGGCCGCGCGACGAGCTGAACCGGCTGGGCGGCACGCTCGCCGGTCTGCTGTTCGACGGGGTGGTCGGCGCCGGGGCCGCCGGCTTGTCCACATCGGACGAACTCGCGGTGCTCGCCGTGCGCGACGCGCCGCCGGTGGCGGTGTTCGAAGCAGCGGAGCGGGCGCTGTCCGGGTTCCCGCTGCTGGCGACCGAACGCGCGGGGTGCGCGGTCGTGGTGGTACCCGCCGGGGTCGAGGTGCGCACGCCAGGGCACGCCGGGCGGTCGGCGGTGTGCGCACCGGCCGGGTTGCCATCGGCGTTGCGGCAGGCGGTCACGGCCGCGGACGTGGCGCGCGCCCGCGACGTGCCGCTGGTCCGGTTCGACGCGCTCGCCGGGCACGTGCTGTCCGCCGCACCGGCGACGCGGGCCGTGCTCGCCGGGGTCGCGGCGACCCGGCTGCGGCCGCTCGACGGCACCGGACTTTCCGGCACGTTGCTGGCGTTCCTGGAGCACAACGGGCACACCGAGGCCGCGTCCGCCGCGCTCGGGGTGCACCGGCACACGCTGCGCGGCCGCATGGACCGGATCCGCGCGCTGCTGGGCGTGGACCTCGACGACGCGCACGTCCGCGCCGAGCTGCTCCTCGCGCTGACCTCGGTGTGACTCCATGACGTGGTGTCCGTGGTCGTGCCCTGAAAGGCGCGTTCAGGGCGCTGGGCGCCCTGAACGGCCCATTCACGGCACTCGTTGTGCCGTGAACGCGCCGGACCTGCCGGTTTCGGCGGCCACCGCCGCCCGCAGCACGGTCAGTGCCTCCGCGAGCAACGCGTCCGGGATGGACAGCGGGGGCAGGAAACGCAGCACGTTGCCGTAGGTACCAGCGGTGAGGACGAGGACGCCGTCGCGGTGGCAGCGCCGGGCGATGCGCGCGGTCAGCTCGGGTGCCGGTGTCGTGCCGGGCCCGACCAGCTCGATCGCCACCATCGCGCCGCGGCCGCGGACGTCGCCGACCACGGCGTGTTCCTCGGCGATGGCACGCAGCGCGGTCAGCATCGTGTCGCCGATGGCACGTGCGCGGGCCAGCAGGTCGTGTGTCTCGATCTCCTCGAACACGCCGAGCGCGGCCGCGCACGCGACCGGGTTGCCGCTGAACGTGCCGCCGAGGCCACCTGCGGGCACCGCGTCCATCAGCTCGGCCCGGCCGGTGACCGCGGCGATCGGCAGGCCGCCGCCGAGACCCTTCGCGGTGGTGACCAGGTCCGGCTCGATGCCCTCGTGCTCGCACGCGAACCACGCGCCCGTGCGTGCGATCCCCGACTGCACCTCGTCGGCGATCAGCACGATGCCGCGCTCGCGGCACAGCCGCGCGACGCTGGGCAGGAACCCCGGTGCGGGCACCACGAACCCGCCCTCACCCTGGATCGGCTCCACCACCACCGCGGCCACGTTGCCTGCGCCGATCCGGCGGTCGACCAGCTCGGTCAGCGCGGCGGTGGCCTCCTCCGCGCACCGGTCCGCCCCGGACGGCCACCGGTACGGGTAGGCCATCGGTGCCCGGTACACCTCGGTCGCGAACGGGCCGAAACCCTGTTTGTACGGCGTGTTCTTGGCGGTGAGGCTCATGGTGAGCAGCGTCCGGCCGTGGTAGGCGTGGTCGAACGCGACCACCGCGGGCCTGCCGGTCGCCGCGCGGGCCACCTTCACGGCGTTCTCCACGGCCTCCGCGCCGGTGTTGAACAACGCGGTCCGCGCGTCGCGCACCGGGGCGAGCGCGTTGAGCCGCTCGCACACCTCCACATAGGACTCGTACGGGTTCACCAGGTAGCAGGTGTGCGTGAACCGGCGCAGCTGCGCCGCGGCCCGCTCGGCAACGGCGGGCGCGGCGTTGCCGACGGTCGTGACGGCGATCCCGCTGCCGAGGTCGATGAACGAGTTGCCGTCGGCGTCCACGACCACGCCGCCGCCCGCGGCCTCGACGAACACCGGCAGCACGGAACCCAGCCCGGCGGGCAGCGCGGCGCCCGCGCGGTCGAGCAGTGCACGGGAACGCGGGCCGGGGACGTCGGTGTGGACGCGCCGGAACTGCTCAGGAGTCACGGTCATGCCCGGGACGCAACCACCTCGCGCGACCTCCGGCGATGGCCGAACCGGCGTGTTCGGAGATCGGCGGGTGGACATCTCGGCCACTGCGTCCGGTCGTCCGGTCGCGCAGGATGACGGGTGTGAACGCTCTGTCCGGTGTGGTGATCGCCGACTTCGGTCGCGTCCTCGCCGCGCCATACGCCACGATGCTGCTCGCCGACCTCGGCGCCGACGTGATCAAGGTCGAGCACCCGGACACCGGCGACGAGACCCGCGCGTGGGGCCCGCCGTTCGCGGGCGACGACGCGACGTACTTCCTCGCCGTGAACCGCAACAAGCGGTCGGTGGCGCTGGACCTGCGGCGCGACACCGAACGGGTGCGGTCGCTGGTGCGGTCGGCGGACGTGCTGGTGGAGAACTTCCGCCCCGGCACGATGGCGCGGCTGGGCCTGTCCTACGCCGAGGCCCGGGAGCTCAACCCGCGGCTGGTGTACTGCTCGGTCAGCGGCTTCGGCACGGGCGAGGGCGCCACGCTGCCGGGCTACGACCTGCTGCTGCAGGCGGTCGGCGGGCTGATGAGCGTCACCGGCCCGGCACCGGGACAGCCGGTGAAGACCGGTGTGGCACTGGTCGACGTGCTGACCGGCCTGCACGCGGCGGTCGGCGTCCTCGCCGCGCTGCGGGAGCGGGAGACCAGCGGCGAGGGGCAGCTGGTCGAGGTGAACCTGTTGAGCTGCCTGCTGTCCAGCATGGTCAACCAGAGCGCGGGCTACACGATGGGCGGGGTCGTGCCGGGGATCATGGGCAACCGGCACCCGTCGATCGCGCCGTACGAGGTGTTCGCGACCGCCGACGTCCCGATGGTCCTCGCGGTCGGCAACGACCGGCAGTTCGCGCGGCTGTGCGCGGCGCTCGACCTGCCGCCCGAGCCCCGGTTCGCCACGAACGCGCAACGGGTCGCGCAGGTCGCGTCGTTGGCCGCGCTGCTGACCGACCGGCTGGTGACCCGTACGGCGGCGGAGTGGTTCGACCTGCTGACCCCGCTGGGTGTGCCGTGCGGCCCGGTGAACGACGTGGCCGGCGCGTTCGAGCTGGCGGCGCGGCTGGGCCTGGCCCCGACGGTGCCGCTGGACGGGCTCGACGTGGTCGCCAACCCGATCGGCCTGTCCCGCACCCCGCCCGAGTACCGCCGCCGCCCACCGAGGCTGGGCGAACACAACGAGGAGCTGCCATGACCGACCCCCTGGACCTGCTGGACATCCCGACGGTCCTGACCGACGAGGAACGCGACATCCAGTCCACGGTGGCGGGTTTCGTCGCGGACCGGGTGCGCCCCCACGTCGCGGAGTGGTTCGGCGACGGCCGGTTCCCCCGCGAGCTGGCGCCGGAACTGGGCAGGCTCGGGTTGCTGGGCATGCACCTGGAGGGCTACGGCTGCGCCGGTGTCCACGCGACCGGCTACGGCCTGGCGTGTCTCGAGCTGGAGGCGGCGGACTCCGGTCTGCGGAGCTTCGTGTCGGTGCAGGGTTCCCTGTCGATGTTCTCCATCTGGCGGTACGGCTCGCGGGAACAGAAGGAGGAGTGGCTGCCCCGGCTGGCGGCGGGCACCGCGATCGGCTGCTTCGGCCTGACCGAACCCGACCACGGCAGCGACCCGGCCGGGATGCGCACGAAAGCGGTCCGCGACGGCGATGACTGGGTGCTGAACGGCACGAAGACGTGGATCACGAACGGCGGCATCGCGGACGTGGCGACGATCTGGGCGACCACCCAGGAGGGGATCCGGGGGTTCCTGGTGCCGAGGGGAACGCCGGGATTCACCACGCGCGACATCGACGGCAAGCTGTCGTTGCGCGCGTCGGTGACCTCGGAGCTGCACCTCGCGGACGTCCGCCTGCCCGACACCGCCCGGCTCCCGGCCGCCACCGGCCTGTCGGCACCGCTGTCGTGCCTGAACGAGGCCAGGTTCGGCATCCTGTTCGGCGCCGTCGGCGCGGCCCGCGACTGCCTCCGCGCCGCACTGTCCTATGCGGACACCAGAGTGCAGTTCGGCAGACCGATCAGCGGTTTCCAGCTGACGCAGCGGAAACTGGCGGACATGGCGGTGTCACTGAACACGTCGATGCTGCTGGCGCTGCACCTGGGCCGGTTGAAGGACGCCGGGCGCATCCGCGCGGAACAGGTGAGCGTGGGAAAGCTGAACAACGTCCGCGAGGCGTTGTCCATAGCCCGCGAGTGCCGGACCATCCTCGGCGCGAACGGCATCTCGCTGGAGTACGCCCCACTCCGGCACGCGAACAACCTGGAGTCGGTCCTGACCTACGAGGGCACCGCGGAAATCCACACACTGGCCATCGGCCAGGCCCTGACCGGGGTGCCCGCATATCGTTGAGCGATGGAAAGGCGTAGCCGGCACGAGCGGGTCTCGCCCGGCACGCACCCGCCGCCCGCGCGCTCCGACGACCTCGGCCGCAGCTGTTCAGCGGGCGAACAGGACAGCGCCCGGCAGGCGGCCGGCCGGATCGAGGGTGACGCTCGCCTCGACCGCGAAACCCGCCTGGTGGAGCCACGCCGTCACGCGGGCGGGTGGGCGGCGGTGGACGTGCACGTTCATCGGGTGGCCGCCGTAGCCGTCGGTCTTCAGGGTGGTGCCGTTGCCTTCGTGGAACCCGATCATCAGCGGGGCCCGTGGCCGCAGCACCCGCCGGAAGTGGGCCAGTGCGATCGCGACCTCGTCGTCGGGCAGGTGGATCAGGGACCACCACGCGAGCAGGCCGGCGAGCGAGTCGTCGGCGAGGTCCAGCTCGGTCATGGAGCCCACCTCGAACCGCGCGTCGGGGTGCTCCCGGCGGGCCACCTCGACCATCCGGGGTGACAGGTCGACGCCGAACGCGGCGAGGCCAAGGTCCCGCAGGAACGCCGTGACGTGCCCGGGACCGCAGCCGACGTCCGCGACCGGGCCGTCGCCCGCGCCGCGCACCAGGTCGGCGAACAACATCACCATCGCACGCAGGTACGGCTTCGTCGACAGGCTGCCGCGGACCTGGTCGGCGTAGTGCTCCGCGACCGCGTCGTACGACGTCCTCGTGTTCGCCAGCCAGCTCATGCCGCCGACGTTAGTCCGGCATCAGGCCGGCCACCTCCCTGGGCAGGTCCGCGCGGACCCTGGCGCGGACGTCCGGCGGCATGTCCTGGCTCAGCTTGAAGTTGCTGTGGACGGTCCGCACGTGGACGCGGAACGCCACCACGCCGTCGATCAGCGACTCGAACGTCGTCCGCGACGTCGTCATGTCCCACGGCGGGTCGCGCCACGACTCCGCCACCCGCACCGTTTCCTCCACCACGGCAAGGGTTCCCGCGCGGTCCGTGATCACCTCCACCTGGCCCGTCACGTGCACGGCCGCGTAGTTCCACGTCGGGACCGCCGGGGTGTAGCCGTACGCGGTGGGGGACACGTAGCCGTGCGGGCCCGAGAACACCACCAGCACCTCGGCACCGAACGACCGCCACTGCGGGTTCGCCCGCGCCATGTGGCCGAGCAGCACGGCACCGTCCAGCGACGGGCCGGGCAGGATCACCGGGGTGTGCGTCGCCACCGGCGGGGAGCCGCCCGAGACCACCAGCGCGAACGGGTTCCTGCGCACCAGGTCCGCGACAGCCGCGGGGGAGGGGGCTGCGTAGCGCGGGAACTCATGCATGGTGGTGGCAGTGCGCGCTCGCGGGCGGCGGCACGTCGAGGGTGGGGTTGCGGTCGAAGAAACCCGACGGTTTCAGGGTGAACCCGCACGTGTCGACCGGCATCACCGGCCAGTCCTCCGGTCGGGGGAAGTGCGTCATCCCGAACGTGTGCCACACGACGATGTCCGCGCCGTCGATGTCGCGGTCCGCGGCCGTGTACGCGGGCAGGCCCTGGCCGGGCGGGCTCTGGTTCACCAGGTCCCCGGCCGGGAAGCGCTCGGCGTCGTCGAAACGGGTCACCCACAGGTGCTTCGTCGCGAACGTGGCCCGGCCGTGGATGGCCGATCCTTCCGCCGCCATCAGCACCGGAAGCCCCTGCGGGGTCAGTACGTAGCCGGGCGCCTCGCCGAGGCGGTTGCGCCGCGCGGGGTTCACGACGTGCCACACCCGGCCGCGTTCCGGCGCCGCCAGCCGCGCCGCGGCGGACTCCGTCGCGAGTCGTCTGGCGCTGCGGCGGAACGCGTTGCCATGCGGGTTGGCGGGACCCATCGGCACCGGTGCCACCTCGACCTCGTCGACCGCGTTGACGTCGCCGTCGACCGCCATGTCCAGTCGCACGTTGAACAGGTGCTGGTGGTAGGGCGCCGCGACCCCGGGCGCCACCTCCGACGCGTACGGCGCGATCCGCTCGTCGTGGCGTGCCGTGAACACGATGCCGGTCGCCTTGCACTCCAGCTCGATCGTGCCGTCGAGGTAGAAGTACCAGTAGAAGCCGTAGTCGTAGTTGCCGACCGTCACGAAGAACGACACCACCAGCCGCCGCTGCCGCCGCGTCTGCCTGCTGCCGTTGGCCGGGTCGGTGTGCTTCCAGAGCACTCCGGCATCCTCCTCGTGGATGCAGATGGCGTTGGTGATCGTCGTCGGGTCGCCCGCGCCGTCGGTGACCGCCGCGTCGACGTAGGTGATCTCGCCGAGGCAGTCGCAGCCTAGTTCGAGGGAGTTCGCGAGCCTGCCGAGCTGGTACTCGCCGGTGTCGAAGTAGTTCTGCCAGAACCGGATCGGGCCGGGGTCGGCGTAGGGCACGACCATCTCGGCCACCGAGGCGCGGTGGAGCACCGACCGGTCGCGGTCGCCGTCGCGGAACGAGACCCGGTGCAGCACCAGGCCTTCCCGCATGTCGTAGCCGAGCCGCACGTGCCAGTTCTCCCACCGCAGCACGTTGTCGTCGAGCGTGAAGCTGGGGCCGTCCGGCTGCGTGATCTCGATCGGCCGCTGCGTCGTGCGCATCGGGCCCGACACGGCGGGGTCGTCGTAGTCGCCGGACTCGGCCGGGATGGGCACCGCGCCCGTGTCGACGATCTCCACCACGGTCCGCGCGATCAGGTCGACGTAGGCGACCAGGCCGTCGACCGGGTGTGCCCAGACCATGGTGGACTCCTCGGGCCGCCAGTGCGCCAGCACGCGGACCATCCGCCGGTGGCCGTCGGAGGTGGACTCGAAGCGGCCTGCCGACAGCGCGGCGAGGTAGACCTGCGTCGGCTCGTCGATGCCCCGTGCGCGCAGCGCGGCACGCCAGCCATCGTCCTTCGCCATGATCTCGCGGACCAGCTCGTGCTCCTCGACGAGGACCGGCACCTGGCCGAGCGCGGGGTCGACCGGGGTGCGGCGCGCGACCGCCCGTTCGGTGAGGCTGACCAGCACGTCCTCGGCCGCACCGGTCTCGACGTCCAGCAGCAGCGCGCGGGCCATCCTGGGCACGGCCGTGCCGTCGCGCTCGTACCGTGCCACGTCCGCCTTCGCCGGTTCGGACAGGCCGAGGTAGGAGAAGCGGGTCGCGGCACGGAGCACGTCGGCGGCCTCGAGGATCTTCCTGATGTCGGTGATCTCCTCGGCGCGCAGAGGCGTGAGCGGGTGGCTGTCGCGACTGTCGGTCACCTGCGGCTCCTTGGGTTCCTGCCGGACGCCGGAACGTTCCGGCAAACTGGGTCAGGAGGCTAGCCCGGTGTTTCGATCAGGTCAATGATCGGGCCGGACCCGCACATTGAGCCTTGACGCGAGCAGGGTGCGGCCGTTTAATCACCACCCATGTCGGAACGTTCCGGCATCCTCCGGCGGTCCAGCCCCGACTACGCGGCGTCACCCCCGAGAAAGCTGAGGTCCGATGCGGATCCCGAAGACGTTCCTCCTCGCGGCGGCCGCGACCGCCGCGCTGGTGGCGGCGGCGTGCTCCCCGGCACCCGCCGACCAGCAGGCGGGTGGCGCGGCCACCCCCGGCTACCTCGCGGTGGCCGACCCCGCGGTGGGCGCGGGCGGCGAGCTCGACATCCAGATCCCGGTCGACAGCGGCGCGGCGAGCGGACTCGACCCGCAACTGGCCGACGTCGCGGTATCGTGGCAGCTCATGTCGCTGGTGTACGACACGCTCGTCACCGTCGGCCCCGACTTCACCGCCCAGCCCGCGCTCGCGCAGAGCTGGGACACCCCGGACGACACCACCTACGTGTTCCACCTGCGCGAGGGCGTGACGTTCTCCAACGGCCGGGCGATGACCGCGCAGGACGTGGTCGGCAGCCTCGAGCGGCTGATGGCAGGGCAGGGCGTGTGGCGCGCGCAGATCGGTCCGGTCGAGACGGTCACCGCGGTCGACGCGCAGACTGTCCGGGTGACACTGTCCACTCCGTACGCGCCGTTCCTCGCCGCGCTCGCGAACACCCCGGCCGCGGTGCTGCCGATGAAGGAGGTGACCGACGGGTCGCTCGACCTCACCAGGACCATGCTCGGCACCGGCCCGTTCGTCGTGGAGTCGCACCGCCAGGACGTCTCCTGGACCTTCACGCGCCACGACGGCTACTGGGCCGAGGACAAGCCAGGCGTGGACCAGGTGAACATCACGATCGCGCCGCAGGAGCAGGCCAGGATCGCGGCACTGCAGAACGGCAGCGCGGACCTGGTCGCGCTGGGCAACGTCGACGCGCCAGAGCTGCTGACCGGCGTCCGCGGCGCCACCGTCGGCAACCAGTCCACGACCGACTTCTACTACCTCATGCTGAACAGCAACGCGCCCGGCGGGAAGTTCGCCGACGAACGGGTGCGGAAGGCGATCAACATCGCGATGGACCGGGACGCGATCGCGAGGACCGCGCTCAACGGGCTCGGCAAGCCCACCGGTGTGACCCCGGCCGGGCTGCCCGGCTCGTGCGACCCGGCCGCGCTGCCGTCGGCCACCGCCTCGATCGACGAGGCCAAGGCGCTGCTGAAGGCGGCAGGTGCCGAGGACCTGTCGTTCTCCTTGGCCGTGTTCTCCACCGAGCCCGCGCCCGTGATCGCGCAGGTCATCCAGCAGCAGCTGGGTGAGATCGGCGTGGACGTGCGGATCGAGCAGCTCGACGAGGGCAGCTGGGCCGGCCGGGTCTACGGAGAGGTCCCCGCGACGTTCGACGCGGCGATGTCGTGGTTCGCCGGGTACGCGAGCGCGGGCATGGTCGCCCAGTGGTGGAACCCGGAGAAGGCGGTGTTCAACCTCGGTTTCATGAAACCGAACCCGGAGCTGAACCAGGTGCTCGACACGGCGATCGCCACGCCGGAGGGCCAGGACCGGGCCGGTGCGCTGCGGGACCTGTGCACCGCGGTCGACGAGGACGCGCAGATGATCCCGCTCGTCACGCGCCCCGCGCTGGTCGGGTACCGGACCGACGCCGTGAGCCCGACCCTGTACGAGAACGAGGGCTACGGCAACCTGCTGCGCGCGATCGCCGACTACCGGCTGCTGACCAAGTAACGGCTCAGTGCCCCGAAAGACGCTTTCGGGGCACTGAGCGTCCCGAAAGCGTCTTTCATGGCAATCGAGCGGGAGGGAGGTGGACCGGTGCGGTTGGTCTCGTGGTGGCTGCGGCGGGTGCTCAGCGCGGTCGTCACCCTGTTCCTGATCTCGTTGCTGATCTTCGCGGCGTCCCGGCTCATGCCGGGCGGGTTCGCCGAGGTGGTGCTCGGGCCGTTCGCGTCCGCGGCCGAGAAGGCCGAGGTGTCCGCGAAGTACGGCCTCGACCAGGGCATCGTCGTCCAGTACGGCCTCTGGGTCGGCGCGGCCGTGCGGGGCGACTTCGGCATCTCGATGATCACCGGCGAACCCGTGACGACCGAGTTCGGGCTGCGGCTGCCGGTGACCGCCGAGCTGACACTGCTCGGCATGGCCGCCGCGCTCCTGCTCGGTGTCCCGCTGGGGGTGTGGACCGCGATCCGCGCGGGCCGCAAGGGCGGTGGTGCGCTCGGGCGGCTCGCGAGCGGGCTCGGGGTGAGCGTGCCGGAGTTCGTGCTCGGCAGCCTCGTGGTGTTCCTGTTCTCCCGCTACGCGCTCGGTCTCACGGTCGGCGGCTGGGTCCCGCTCGGCGCCGACCCCGCAGGGAACCTGCGTGCGGTGGTGCTGCCTGCGGCCGTCCTTTCGGTGTTCGTGATCGCCGTGACCGCCCGCACCACCCGCGACGCGGTGCTGAACGTACTGGTGGAGCCCTACATCGCGGCATCGGTCGCGCGTGGTGAGAGCCCGGCGTTCATCGTCGTGCGGCACGTGCTGCGCAACGCGTCGATCCCCGTGGTCACCGTGCTCGGCGCGGTCACGGCCTACCTGCTCGGCGGCGCGGTGATCATCGAGTACCTGTTCAACCTGCCGGGCATCGGGTCCTACGTCGTGCAGGCGGTCGGCAGGCGCGACTACGCGGTGGTGCAGGCGGGCGTCCTGCTCGCCGCCGTCGTGTTCGTGGTGATGAACGCGCTCACCGATGCCGTCGCCGGGGTGCTCGATCCGCGGTTCGGCACGGCCGCGCGGGGGAGGACCGCATGAGGTGGTGGCGCAGGGCCGACTGGCTGACCAGGTCCGGGCTGGTGGTACTGGCGGTGCTGGTGGTCGTGTCCGTCGTGGGCACGGTGTTCGGCATCGGCGGGCGACCGGACGCGATCGTGGGGCCGCGGCTCGCACCGCCGAGCGCGCAGTGGTGGCTGGGCACCGACCAGCTCGGCCGGTCGCTGCTGCCGAGGCTGTTCGAGGGCATCGGGACCACGCTGCTGCTCTCGACGGTCGCCGTGCTGGTGACCGCGGTGCTCGCCACCGCGCTCGGCCTCGTCGCCGGGTACTGGGGCGGCTGGGTCGGCGAGGTCGTGCTGCGGCTGGTCGAGGTCTTGTACTCGTTCCCGACGATCGTGCTCGCGATCCTCGTCGCGGCGGTGATCGGCCCGGGGCTCGCGGCGACCGTGTGCAGCGTCGTGCTGATCACCATCCCGCTGATGACGCGGCTGGTGCGCGCGGCCGCGGTCACCGTGTCGCAGCGCGACTACGTGACGTCGGCGATCATCAGCGGGGCCGCGTGGCCACGCGTGCTGACCAGGCACGTGCTGCCGAACGTGTCCGGCACGGTCGCGGTCCAGGGCACGTACGCGCTGTCGGTTGGCATCCTCGTCGAGGGCGGGCTGAGCTTCCTCGGGTTCGGTGTGCAGCCGCCGCGGTCCTCGCTCGGCGCGCTGATCCAGCAGGGCAGCACCTACCTGCTCGCCGCGCCGTGGCTCGTGGTGACGCCCGGGGTCGTGCTCGTGGTGGCGATCCTCGCGGTCAACGTCTTCGGCGACGGGCTGCGGGACGGCCTCGAACCCAGGAAGGCGCGGTCGCTGACATGACACCTGTGCTTGAGGTCGACGGGCTCGCCGTCGACTACGAGAACGGCGTCCGTGCCCTGGACGGCGCCACCCTCACTGTCTCGGCTGGGGAGACAGTGGGGATCGTCGGCGAGAGCGGGTCCGGCAAGTCCACGCTGGGCGCCGCTGTCGGCGGCCTGCTGCCCTCGTCGGCGCGGATCACCTCGGGAGCGGTCCGCGTCGACGGGGCGGAGGTGCACCGGCTGCGCCCCAAGGCGTTGCGGGCGTTGCGGCGGGACCGGCTCGGGTTCGTCTTCCAGGAGCCGATCGGCTCGCTCGACCCGACCATGCGCGTCGGCAAGCAGGTCGCGCTCGCCCTGCGCGGACGCGGCGGGGACGTCCTGTCCCACCTGGACCGCGTGCGGCTGTCCGACCCGGCGCGGGTGGCGCGGGCCTACCCGCACCAGCTGTCCGGCGGGATGGCGCAGCGGGTCGCGATCGCCATGGCCATGGCGTGCGAACCGGAGATCCTGGTCGCCGACGAGCCGACCGCGGCGCTGGACGCCCAGATCCGCGACGACGTGCTCGACGTGATCTTCTCGCTGGCCGCCGCGGCGGGCACCACGATCCTGTGGCTGAGCCACGACCTGCCCGCGGTCGGCAAACGCTGTTCGCGGATCGCGGTGATGTACGGCGGCCGGGTGGTCGAGTCCGGCACGGCGGCCGGCGTGTTCGGCGCGCCCCGGCACCCGTACACGGCGGCGCTCGTCGCCGCGGTGCCCGGCGCGGCGGCGCGGGGGGAGCGGCTCACGTCGATCCCGGGGCAGCCGCCGGTGCTCACCGGCCCGGCCGACGGGTGCGCGTTCGCGCCACGCTGCCCGGACGCGCTGGACCTGTGCGGCTCCCGGCCACCGCTGGTCGTCGCAGGCGACCGCGAGGTGCTGTGCCACCGCGCGACCGTGGCGGTGGGCCGGTGATCCTCGAACTGGCCGACGTCGGCGTCGTGTTCCAGACCGGTCCGCCGTGGCGGCGGCAGCAGGTGCACGCGATGCGGAACGTCTCCATGGGACTGTCCGAGGGGGAGATCCTCGGGCTGGTGGGGGAGTCCGGCTCCGGCAAGACCACCACGAGCATGGTCGCGCTCGGCCTGTGCGCGCCGAGCACCGGCACCGTGCGGTTCGACGGGCGGCCGTTCCCGAAGCGGCGGCGCGAGCTGGCCGGGCGGATGCAGGCGGTGCTGCAGCACCCGCAGTGGTCGCTCGACCCGAGGATGCGGGTCGGGCAGTGCGTGGCCGAGCCGCTGGCCGTGCTGGGCGGCACGGACAAGGCGGACCTGGCACGGCGCGCCGGGGAAAGCCTTGAGCAGGTGGGGCTGGAAGCGTCGTTCGCGCACCGGTTCCCGCACGAGCTCTCCGGCGGGCAGCGGCAGCGGGTGTCGATCGCGCGAGCACTGATCACCCGGCCGCCGTTCGTGGTGTTCGACGAGGCGGTCAGCGCGCTGGACGTGTCCGTGCAGGCGCAGATCCTCAACCTCGTCAAGGACCTGCGGGACGAGTTCGGGTTCGCCGCGCTGTTCATCAGCCACGACCTCGCCGCGGTGCGGTACGTGGCGGACCGGATCGCGGTGATGCGGCACGGCGAGGTGGTCGAGACCGCCGACGCGGACGTCTTCTTCGGCACCCCGCGGCACGAGTACTCACGTCAACTGGTGGAGGGTTTGTGAACGAGCCTCGTCTGGCTGTCCGGTCCCGGTTCGCGCCCGGTGCGCTGACCAACGACGACCTGCCGCTGGCACCACAGCCGAGCCCGGGCCGTGACGTGGTCCCCTACGACTTCCCGGGGGTGCGCGTCGGCACCGCCGAGTACGGTGAGGGGCCGACCGGCTGCACCGTGGTGTATGTGCCCAAGGGTGCCCGCACCGCGGTCGACGCGCGCGGTGGCGCGGTCGGGCTGTCCGGCGGCTACCCCTTCCACCACGCGGTCGTGCTCGCGGGCGGCTCGGTGTACGGGCTCGCGGCGGCCGCCGGGGTGAACACGGAGTTGTTGCACCACGTGGAGAACCGGACGCACTGGGCCGCGCTCGCGCACGTGTCCGGCGCCGTCGTGTACGACTTCTCCACCCGCGAGAACGCGATCGCACCCGACGCGGCGCTGGGCAGGGCCGCGTTCCGCAACGCGGTCGAGGGCCAGGTCCCGGTCGGGCTGTGCGGCGCAGGGCGGGCCGTGTCCGTCGGCAAGATCGACTACGACCGGGCCGAGTTCGCCGGGCAGGGCGCCGCGTTCGGCACGTTCGGCGACGCGAAGGTGCTGGTCGTGACCGTGGTGAACGCGGTGGGTGTGGTGGTCGACCGCGACGGCGCTGTCGTGCGCGGCAACTACCACGCCGACACCGGCGAACGGCGGTTGCCCGCACTGGACTACGCGTCACCGGTGCCGACGAACACGGTGGCCGGGAACACGACACTCACCGTGCTCGTCACGAACGTCAGGCTCACCGACTACTCGCTCAACCAGCTCGCCACCCAGGTGCACAGCTCCATGCACCGCGCCATCCAGCCGTTCCACACCGAGCTCGACGGGGACACGCTGTTCGCGCTCACCACCGACGAGGTCGAGTTGACCGGCACCGGCGCCGGGCTCGGTGCGCTCGCGTCGGAGGTCGCGTGGGACGCGGTGCTGTCGAGCGTGGCATGACCATTCCGGTACACACCTCCCGCGAACCGTCGCCATCGGCACAGGGCAGGGCCCTGGGCGCGGCGTGGCGGGCGGAGCTCACCCGCACCGCGGCGTCCTATGTGGACCTGTTCGCCGCACACGGGGTGCGGGGCGGGCAGGTCCGCGACTGGGGCGCCGCCGCCCTGGCCGCGACCAGGGACTGGGCGCCCGGCATCGCCGACGAGATCGAGGGCGTCGCGGCGGGTGCGGGGCTCGAACCGTGGCTGCTCGGCGCGCTCAACGGGCGCACGGAGATCCTCGCCGCCGCGGCCGTCGGCGGCGAGGGCGAGTGCTCCACGTCGGTCGCCCTGCCCGGCGGCGGCGTGACGCCGAGGACCGTGCAGACCTGGGACTGGCACGACACCCTCGCCGACGTCATGTTGCTCCGTGACCTGGAGGTGCGGCCAGGTCTGCGGGTGTGCACGTTCACCGAGTTCGGCATCGCGGCCAAGATCGGCGTCAACAGCGCGGGACTCGGCCTGCACTTCAACGTGCTGCGGCACGCGAGCGACCACCCCGGCATCGGCGTGCCGGTGCACGTGGTCGCGCGGCGCATCCTCGCCGAGACGTCCACTGTGGAGGAGGCGGTGGCGGTGGCGCGGTCCGCGCGGCTGTCCGCGTCGAGCGTGCTGACCGTGGTCACCGCAGACGCGGCGAGCTGCCTCGAACTGAGCCCCGCCGGGGTCGCCGAGCTGCCGGCCGTCGACGGGAACCTGCTGCACACCAACCACTTCCTCGACCCGGTGCTCGCGCCGGGGGAGCGCACGGTGGCGGCGGAGTCCAGCACCGCCGCCCGCCTCGCGGAACTGCGTGCCCGCACCTCGGCACTGAACGCGCAGGACCGCACCGACCGGGCCACCGCGCTGCTCGTACACGGTCCGGACGGCGCCCCGCTGTGCGCGCACGCCGACCCGGCGCTGCCGCCGCACACCAGGTGGGCGAGCCTCGCGACGATCAGCATCGACGTCGCCGCCCGCCGGATCGACGTGCACGAGGGCGGCCCGTGCCGCGTGTCGGCCGACACGTGGCAGTCCCTGTCGGCGAAGGAGACGCTGTGACCGTCGATGTCAGCTACGACGCCAGGACCGGTGCCGCCGTCGAGGAGGTCGCCGTCAGCACGCCGTTCGAAGTGGACACCGCGCTGGCGGCCGCCGCGGCCGCAGCACCCGGGGTGGCCGCCACCCCACCCGTCGAACGGGCCCGGCTGCTGCGTGCGCTCGCCGACGCGCTCGAAGGACGGGCCGACGAGCTGGTCGCGCTCGCCGACCGCGAGACGGGCCTGGGCGAGGAACGGCTGCGGATGGAGATCGGCCGCGCCGCAGGCCAGCTGCGCTACCACGCGGACGTCGCCGTCGAGGGCTCCTACCTGGACGTCACGATCGACACCGGCGCCCCGCGGCTCGCCAGGACCGGGGTGCCGCTTGGCCCGGTAGCGGTGTTCGGCGCGAGCAACTTCCCGTTCCTGTTCGGAGTGCTCGGCACCGACACGGCCGCCGCGCTCGCCGCGGGCTGCCCGGTCGTCGTCAAGGCCAACCCCGCGCAGCCGGTCCTCTCCGCCCGCCTGCGCCTGCTCGCGGCGGACGTGCTCCCCGCCGGCTGGTTCGCGCTGGTCAGCGGGTTCGAGGCGGGCGGCGCGCTGGTGGCCTCGCCGCACACGGCCGCGGTCGCGTTCACCGGCTCGCAGCGCGGCGGGCTCGCGCTGTGGCGGCTGGCGAACGAGCGGGACGTGGTGATCCCGGTGTTCGCGGAGATGGGCACCGTCAACCCGGTCGTCGTCACCGCCGCCGCGCTGTCCCGCGCGGACGAACTGGCACGCGGGTTCGTCGAGTCGTTCACCAGGGGCACCGGCCAGTACTGCACCAAACCGGGCCTGCTGTTCGTCCCGGCGGGCAGTGGCATGGCGGGCCGCGTGGCGGCGGCGCTCGTGGACCTGGCGCCGGAGGCGTGGCTGCTCACCGAGCAGATCGCCGCGTCGGCCGCGACCGGGCTGGCCGAACTCGTCGCCGCCGGTGGCACCGTCGCCGGTCAGGCGCCGGGACCCGGCAACGGATGGACCACACCGACGACCGTGCTCTCGGCGCCGATCGAGAAGCTCCGCAGCGGCTCGCGCCTGCTCGAGGAGTGCTTCGGCCCGGTCGCGATCGTCACCGAGTACGCCGACCGCGCCGAGTTGGAGCACGCACTGGGCGAGCTGCAGGGCACGCTCGCCGCGGCGGTCATGGCGGGCGAGGACGACCAGGACGTGCCGTGGCTGGTCGAGCGGCTGACCGCTCTCGCGGGCCGGGTCACGGTCGGCGACTGGCCGACCGGGGTCGCCGTCACCGGCGCGCAGCACCACGGTGGCCCGTGGCCCGCGACCACCCGGCCCGCGACCACGTCGGTCGGCGCCGGCGCGCTCAGCCGGTTCACCAGGCCGGTCGCGTACCAGAACGTGCCGGACGCCGCGCTGCCGCCGCCGCTGCGCGCCGGCAACCCGTGGCGGCTGCCCCGGCGGGTCGACGGGGTGGTCACGCTCCCGTAGAAGCGCGCTTCACCAGCCCGATCGGCTGGGCGCGCACGGTGCCCTGCTCGGCTGCGCCGGAGAACAGGTCGAACAGCAGCCGTGCGCACGCCGCACCGGCATCGCGTGGCCGCAGGTCGATCGCGGTGACCGGCGGGTCGGCGTGCGCGAGCGGTGAGGAGTCCACACAGGACGCGAGCAGCAGGTCGTCGCCGATGCGCCGCCCCGCGGCGCGCAGCACCGGCACGGCGGCGACCGCCGCGCCGTCCGGCGCGCACACCAGCGCGTCGATCCCGGGGTCGGAGTCGAGCAGCGCGCGCACGGTGCTCCGCAACGCCTCGGTCGAGGACCCGAACGGCAGGTCACGCAGCCGCTCCGGCATGCCGTGCCCGCCGCACCAGTCGCGGTAGGCGCGCTGCAGGGTCGCGCCCCAGTCGGTGACCGCGCTCGACGCGAGCAGCGCGATCCGCCGCGCCCCGGCGCCGTGCAGGTGGTCGAGCAGCTCACCGAACATCGCGGCGTGGTCGGACAGCACCACCCCCGCGGGCTCGGCGTCGCCGGTGAACCGCTCACACGTCACCACTGGCACGTGCGAGGCCATCAGCCCGCGCACCACGGCGTCGGTCTCCAGCGGGTCGCCGAGCACGAGCCCGTCGACCCGCCGCGTCGGCACCCCGCCCGAGGTGATCAGCGTGACGTCGTAGCTCTCCCGCGCGGCCTGGTCGACCACACCGAACACGAACGACATGTAGTACTCCGACCGGGTCAGCACCTCCGGCAGGTGCAGGCCGATCGCGCCGGTGCTCGCCCGCCGCAGCGACCGCGCCGACGGGTTGGGCGAGTACCCGAGCCGGTTGGCGACCGCCACCACGTGCCGCCGCGTCTTCTCCGACACCCGTCCGGAGTTGCGCAGCGCGTCGGAGGCCGTCGTCTTCGACACCCCCGCCGCGCGCGCCAGTGCGATCAGGGTGACCGGCTCGTCCGTACTCACGAAGCCACCATACGGCCCGGTCAGCGCAGGAGGGCGTGCGTGGTGCCGAACGCCAGCAGTGCGGCGCCGAGCCCCGCGACGACGGTCACGACGACGTTCATCGCGGCGTAGAAGTACGCCTTCCGCTCGGCCAGCCGCAGCGTCTCGTAGCTGAACGTGCTGTACGTGGTCATGGCGCCGCAGAAACCCGTGCCCGCCAGCGCGAGCACCGGGTGCGGCACCGCGGTGCCCGCACCGGCGAGCGCACCGAGCACCAGGCTGCCGACGAGGTTCGCGGTGAAGGTGCCCCACGGGAAGAGGGTCTCGTGGCGGGACTGGACCAGCCGGTCGGTGAGGTAGCGCAGCGGGGCACCGACCGCCGCGCCGAGGAACACCAGGACGGCGGTCACACGAGGGCCTTCCTGGTGAGCCCCACCCCGGCGAGCACCGCGAGCAGCGCGCAGACCAGGGTGCCGCCCAGGTAGAGCAGAGCGACGCCCGCGGTGCCGGGGCGCAGCAGACCGTGCAGCTCGACCGCGTAGGTGGAGTAGGTGGTGAACCCGCCGAGGAACCCGACCCCGAGGAACGGCCGAACCAGCCGGTGGGCCGCCCACACCTCGGTGACGAGGACCATCAGCACTCCGATGAGGAAACAACCGGACACGTTGGTGACGAACGTGGCCCACGGGAAGTGCCCGGGCGGGGTCGGCAGCGCGGTGGCCAGGCCGTAACGGGCGAGTCCGCCGAGGCCGCCGCCGAGCGCGATTACGCCGAGCACCGGGAGGAGGTGGTGGGCGAGTTCGGTGCGCTGTGCGGGGACCCGCAGGTCCACATCGGAGTCGATCGGCTCGCTGTCGGCCATGCGTGCTGCTCCACGGGCGGGTTGCCGCCACCATACCGGATCAGCGGTCGGGCAGCTCGGACAGAAAGCCATCGACGGCGGCGGTGAACGCGTCACACTCGTGGTCGGTGACCGCCAGGCTCAGCGCGATCATGCCGCGGCGGGCCAGGTGGAAACCGCGGGCCAGCATGTCCAGGTGGAACAGCTCCCGGTGGGCGGGCGCCGGGCGCAGGTCGCGCGGACCGGTGACCGGACCTGGTCCGAAGTGGACCGTCAGCATGCTGCCCATGCCGGTCCACGTCATCCGGCCGCCGGCCACCGCGTTGAGCCGGGCACGCAGGCGCTCACCGCGGTCGAACAGCTCCCTGGCCGCCGATGGCGGGAACAGCTCGGTGAGGCCCGCGTACCCGGCCGCCATGCTCAGCACGTTGTTGTTGAACGTCCCGGCATGGGCCAGGTGGCCGGGGCGGCGGGGGTCGTACATCGCCATCACGTCGGCGCGGCCGCCGAACGCGCCGAACGTCATGCCGCCGCCGGTGTACTTGCCGAGCGTGGTCAGGTCCGGCGTGATGCCCAGCAGCTCCTGCATGCCGCCGCCCGCCATCCGCGACGTCATCACCTCGTCGAAGACCAGCAGCGCACCGGTCTCGTCCGCGCGGGCCCGCAGGTAGGCGAGGAACGCGGGGTCGGCGGGCAGGCAGCCGCCGCTGCCCAGCATCGGTTCGACCAGGATCGCGGCCAGGTCGTCCGCGTGCCGGTCGATCGCGGCCGCCGTGTCGGCGATGTCGTTGTACTCGGCCACCACGAACCGGTGCGGCACGTTCAGCGGGAAGGCGCCGCTGCCGAAGGACAGCACGGAACCGTGGTAGGCGCCGGTGAACACCAGCACCGTGCCGCGGCCGGTGTGCGTGGTCGCGGTCGCCAGCGCCAGCAGGTTGGCCTCGGTGCCGGAGTTGGTGAACCGCACCAGCTCCATGCTCGGCACGCGCTCGCACAGCACGGCCGCCAGCCGGGCCTCGTCCGTGCCGTGCGCGCCGTGGTTCCAGCCGTTGTCCAGCGCCGACTCGACGGCCCTGCGGATCACCGGGTTGCTGTGGCCGTACAGCCCGGCCGTGTAGTCGCCGAGCAGGTCGACGTAGGTGTGCCCGTCCAGGTCGGTCAGCAGGCAGCCGTCCGCGTGCGCCATGGTGAGCGGGAACGGCTCGTAGAACAGCGTCGTCCGCGTGTTGCCGCCAGGCAGGTGCGCCACCGCCCGCTCGTGCGCGGCCCGGCTCGCCGGGTTGTCCGCGACGAACCGGGCCCGCGCCACCGCCAGCGCCGTGTCGAGCGACATGTCAGGCGGCCTCGGGGAAGAACCGGTTCCTGATCCTCGCGATCGTCCGGAAGTCCGCACTGGACACGTCGTCCATGGAGATCTCGGTGTCCAGTTCAGACTCGATCAGGTACAGCAGCTCGACGAAGTGCATCGAGTTGAGGACACCGGTGAGCACCAGGTCCTCGTCCTCGCCGATCGGGCCGCTGTCCGGGCACTTGCGGTGCAGGAAGTCGGTGATGAACGCGGGCACACTCACGACCCCTCCTTGACGGGGTTGATCCGTACGGTGACGGGCAGGTCGCAGCCGTGGGTGGCCACCCGGTCCCCGACCGCCAGTCCGGTCGGGACAAGGCGGTTGGTGCGCAGCGCCACGGCAGGGTCGGTCAGCAGCGGGTTCGCGCCGGGCACGGTCGCGGCGAACAACGAGAAGACCGGGTCGACGACCTTGGTCTCGCCGTCGTCGTCTGTCACCTCGACCCATGCGTGCACCAGGTCGAGCATGCCGACGACCCACCCGATCCTGGTCGCCGCCGGGTAGCCCGCGGCCAGGAAGCGGCGCGCGAGCCAGCGGCTCGCCGACTCGCACGTCGCCACCCGGTGCGCCGTCACGAGCGACTCGTCCTCCCGCAACGCGTCCGGCAGCTTCACCCACCGCACGCCAAGACCCGCGAACTCCTCGACGAGCCCGCGCAGCGCCGGTGACCGCAGCGGCGCGGCCCGGCCCTCGGTGCGGATGGTCGCGGTGACCGCCGACGCGTCGACCACGTCGTGCTCCGGCACCGGTGTCACCGTGCCGCCGTACCGGTCCGGTCGCGGCACGGCCAGTGCCACGTCCTGGCACGCGCAGTCCGCGGTGAGGGTGAACCCGAGCGTGCGCGGCGACAGCAGCGCGTCGTCCGTGCCCCGCATCCACCGCAGCGAGAACGCGAACGCCTGCTCCGGCACCGTGCGCCCGGTGCCGGAGTGCAGGCCGAGGTTGAACAGGTCCCGGCCGTCGAACCGGCCGTCCCGCACCGTGAGACCACTCTGGACCAGCGCGTCGATGGTCTGTTCGTCGCAGCAGAGCAGCTCCGCGGCCGCGGCCCGGTCGGTGTCGGGGACGTGGTGCTCCCCCGGGACGAGGTACATCCCGTCGAGCGACAACGCCGTGCTCATGACGCCGGTCATGACGACACCTTCACCGGGCAGTCCCGCCACATGGTGCGGACCACGGCACCGGTCCGCAGCACGTACTCGTCGCGCAGCGTCCAGCCCAGCAGCTCGTTGATCCGCACCTGTTCCTCGCCGGCCGAGGTCTCCAGGTAGCCGGGCCGCCCGAGCGCGTCCGCCCGCGCCTGCCCGGCCCGCAACAGCGCGTACCCGACGCCGGGTGCGTCGTCCCGCCTGCCGAGCACCGCGTACCAGACGTGTGGTTCCCTGGGTTTGAGCCGTTCCAGGTCGTTCGAGACGCGCACGCAGCGCGCCACCGCGACCGGGCCCGCGAACACGCAGGCGAAGGCCCGCAGCAGCCAGCCCCACCACGGGGTCGGCCGCTCACCGTGCTCGTAGGAGATCATGACCCCGTCGAGCCGGTCGCCGCGGAACGCGCCGAGCGCGAAACCCTTCTCCAGCCGGCAGATCACCAGCTCCGCCAGGTACAGCAGCGTCAGCGCCGTCTGCTTGCGCCACCCGGGGACGACGCCGGCCGCCGCCCAGATCGTGCCGTCCCGGTAGGCGTGCGCCAGCAGCCGCGCCGCCCGCCACGTGTCGCTCCACGCGAGGTCCCGCGTCTCGAGCCGCATGGCACACCCCTTCTCAGGCCGCTGCCTTGTACACCGACTGCATCTTGTGCGAGAACCACTCGCCGACCGTCACGCGGTCAAGCCCGGTGTCCGCCTCCGCCAGCGGCCGCATCGGCTCGATCGTGGCGTCGTGGTTGGGCAGGTAGAAGAACGGGATCGAGATCCTGGACCGCACCGCCGCGTCCGGTGGTGTGACCACGCGGTGCACGGTCGAGGCCCAGCGGCCACCGGTCCAGAACGCCATCAGGTCGCCGATGTTCACCACGAAGCTGCCGGGGATCGACGGCACGTCGAGCCAGTCGTCGCCGCGCTGCACCTGCAGGCCGCCGAGCTCGTCCTCGATGTACAGGACGGTCAGGCTGCCCCAGTCGGTGTGCTTCTCCCGCCGCAGCGCGTCGGGGTCGGGTCCGGCGTAGTAGTAGTTGGCGAGGATCAGCGAGACGTGGTTGTCGAACTTGCCGTCGAAGAACCGCTCCGGCAGGTCGAGCGCCAGCGCGAACAACCGCATGATGTCCGAGGACAGGTCGGTCATCGCCGCGATGTAGTCGTACCAGGTCGCCTTGAAGCCCTGGTCCGGCCAGATGTTCGCGGCCTTCCACGTCGCCGGGTGCGTGCCGAGCGCGGCGCGCTCCTCGTCGGGCAGGTCACCGGTCACGTGCGCGGCGAACGCCTCGTACGGGCCGCCGACCCGGCGCAGGCCGGACACGCCGGAGCCCTGGTTGAGGCTGCGGTCCTTCTCGTCCTCAGGGCTGGTGAAGAAGCCCCTGGTCGTCCGGTACATGCGGTTGACCAGCTCCGGCGCGACGCCGTGCCCGACGACGGTGAAGAATCCCGACGTCTCGCACGCCTTGCCGATGGTCGCGGCGATGGCGGCGCGGCCCTCCGCGCTGCCCCGGGCGGACAGGTCGACCACCGGGACGAACTCGTCGATCTCTGGTGCACTCATGATCCGACCCCTGTTCCTGGGTGCCTCAGGCGGCCTTCTTGGGCGTGGCCACCTGCTCCGCCCGCGCGAGGGCAGGCAGGTCCTTCGCGATCTTGCGGATGTTCCTGGCGTTCTCGACCAGCACGTCGATGGCCGGGATGCCCGCGTTCAGTGGCACGGCGGGCGCGCGGACGGCCGTGTCGATGCTGGTCAGCAGCTCTGGCAGGCAGCGGGGGAACAGCGAGCGCACGAAGCTCGCGCGCTGCCACTCACGGCGCGCGCTCGCGATCGGGTTGCGCCACTTCACCTCACCGAGCCGGAACCGGTTGGTCCGCACGAGCCCGCGACGGAACTCCTTGTACGGCACCAGGTCCAGTCCGAGCCGCTCGGCGAGCTGCTCGTTCGTCACCGGCGTCACCGGGTAGCTGATAGGCCTCGGTGCCTGCGACAGCGCGTTGTTCAGCACCGCCCTGGTCAGCACGTCACCGGCGACCATCGGGTTCGTGCCGCCGAACTGGTAGGTCCTGCCCTGCTGCACCATGTGCCAGACCATGTTCCAGAACGAGTACTCCATGCCGGGGTCCTTGAACCGGGTGCCCGGCCCGCCGAGCGCGAACGGCGCCTGGTACACGTGGATCGGCACCCCGTCGCGGTTCATCCGCAGCGACAGGTGCTTCACGACGTACTTCATCTTGCTGTAGCCGCAGAAGAAGAAGCTGGGGCGGTAGAAGTCACGCAGCCGCGTGTAGACCTCGCTGCCGACCGAACCGATCACGTGCAGCGTCTTGAACCGCCGGGTGAGGCAGAACTCGGCGAGCGTGACCGTGGGCAGCACCTTCTCCCGCCGGTACCGGGAGTACGGGTACTCGTGGGTGGTGCCGCCCGCGGCGTCGATCACCACGTCCACCTCGGACAGCAGCTCTTCGTACCGTGCCTCGGGAAGGCCCATCGACGGCTCGAGGTAGCTGCCCTCGAGCACCACGAGCTTGTCCGACTCCGGCAGCGCCATCTTGTACTTGCGTGCCTGGCGCGCGATCCGCGCCGCGCCGGAGTTGCTCCCCTTGGGACGGACCAGCGCGTACACCTTCTCGATGCGCTCGTCGTCGAGCAGGTCGTGCAGGAAGTGCATGCCGACGAACCCGTTGCCGCCGAGCAGGAGCACGTTCTTGCGCTCGTCGTCGGCCCGGCGGGGCAGTGCCCGCGCCACGATCGACGGGTCCGCCGAGTAGCCGACCGACAGCAGCTTCGGCCTGCCGGTGAGTAACGCGAGCCGGTCGCTGTTGTGCCGTAAGGAGATTCGCATGGGGGATACCGCCTTGTTCGGTGAGGAGGACAGGGACGCCGGGTGCTGCTATGCCACTCGGCGTTCGAGGTGTTGCCAGAAGCGTTCCCGCAGCTCACGCCGCAGGATCTTGCCGCTGGGGTTGCGCGGCAGCGAGTCGGTGATCTCGAAGCCGGACGGGATCTTGAAGTCGGCGATCCTGCCACGCAGGAACGCGACGAGCTGGCGGGTGGTGATGGTCTCGCCCTGCCGTGGCACCACGAAGCAGTGCACGACCTCGCCCCAGTGCTCGTGCGGGACGCCGACCGCGGCCGCCTCCAGCACCGCGGGGTGCGCGGACACGACGTTCTCGATCTCCGCCGGGTACACGTTCTCACCGGCGACGATGATGGTGTCCTTGATGCGGTCCCGGATGAACAGGAACCCGGCGGCGTCGAGGTAGCCGGCGTCACCGGTGTGCAGCCAGCCGTCGACGAGTGTCGCGGCGGTCGCGTCCGGCAGCCCCCAGTACTCGAGCATCGCGGCAGGGGTGCGCAGGCACACCTCACCGACCTCGCCCGTTGGCAGCGCGTTGCCGGCATCGTCGACGATCCGCACGTCGACACCGGGGTAGGGGCGCCCGGCCGCCTGCATGCGTGGTCCGCCCGGCACGTGCTCGGACGGTGGCAGGCACACGGCCGTGTTCCCGCTCTCGGACAGGCCGTAGATCTGGGCGAACTCACAGCCGAACGTCTCGATGCACCGGCCGAGCAGCGCTTCGGAGATCGGCGAACCGCCGTAGACCACCTTGCGCAGCGACGCGAAGTCCGTGCGGCGCGGGCGGGGCGGCGCGAGCATCATCTGCAGCTGTGCGGGCACCACGCACGCGGTCGTGATGCAGAGCTCCCTGATTCGGCGCACGGTCTCGTGCCCGGCGAACACCGGCACCGACACCATCGTGATGCCCGCGCCGAACCCCTGGATCGCCCACCACAGGCCGCCGATGTGGAAGCCGGGGATGCCGATGAGACTGATGTCGTCGTCGCGCCAGTCGATCCAGTCGAGACCGTGTGACTCCAGCGCGGCCTTGACGGCGAAGAAGCTGCGGTGCGCCAGCACCACGCCTTTCGGGTTGCCGGTCGTGCCGCTGGTGTACACCTGTGCGATCGGCTGCGCCTCGTCGAACGTCGGCGCGAGGTCGTGGTCGTCGGCGCCGCGCCACTGTTCGAGCGCGGGGATGGGCACGATGCGCCGCAGCCGGGGCAGGTCCGCCTTGAGCTTCGCGGTGACGTCGAGGAACTCGTCGTCGGCGAACAGGAGCGTGGTGCCGGAGTCGAGCAGGATGTGGTGGACCTCGGCCGGGGTCAGGCGCCAGTTGACCGGCACCAGCACCGCGCCCGCCTTGGCGCACGCGAAGAGGATGTCGTAGTACTGCTCGGATTCCTTACCGAGGTAGGCGACACGGTCGCCGGCCTCCACACCGGACCGGTGCATGGCGTTCGCGGTCCTGGTGCTGGAGTGGTGCAGCTGCCCGTAGGTGACCGCGCGGTCCTCGCAGAGCACCGCGACGCGGTCGGGCCGGCGGGCCGCGTGGTGCGCGACGACGTCGTGCACCGTTCTCGGGCTCACGCGGCCACCTCCCGCACGTAGGCCAGGATCGCCGCCTGCGACACCAGGTCCGGGATGACGTTCGGATCGACCTCGACGCCGAACTCCTGTTCCAGTGCGAGAGCCAGCTGCACCTGCCGCAGCGAGCTCCAGCCCGGCACCGTCTCCGGCGACAACCGGTCCGGCACCTCGGCAGGTGCCACCGCCAACACCGACGCGATCACGTCGCGTACGCGCCCCTCTACCATGTGCCATCCCATTCGCCCGACGAGCACCGTTGTCCGAGGAGTAAACAGGCCCGGATCCATTGCGCGGTAACTGTCATGAGCAGCGCTCGCGGGCCACTCGCGCGATCTTGTCGCGGTGGGAACCCCGCCGTATAACTCGGCACATGGTGACGCTCGCGCAGACCCAGACCGCGGTGCTGCCGCCCGGCTCACGGTTGCCGGCACTGGTCCAGACCGCGCTTTTCATGACCGTGCGCCCACATCTGCTGCGCCACCTGCGCCGGCGTCACGGCGAGGTGTTCACGATCCGGTTGCTCGGCGGGCAGACGGTGGTGACACTGTCCAGTCCGGACCACATCCGCGAGGTCTTCGCGGGCACGCCCGCGGTGTTCCACGCGGGCGAGGGCAACGAGATCCTCCGCCCGGTGATGGGCCCCCGCTCGGTGATGATCACCGACGAGGACGAGCACCTGCGCACCCGCAAGCTGCTGATGCCCGCGTTCAACGGCGCCGCCCTGCGCGGCTACGGCGACATGATGACCGACCTGGCGGAGCGCAACGTCGAAACCTGGCAGGCGAACCGCGAGTTCCCCGTGCACGCGGCGATGAACGACGTGACGCTGGAGATCATCCTGCGTGTCGTGTTCGGCATGGCTGACGGCCCGAGACTCACCGAGCTGCGTCCGAGGATCCGCACCCTCACGGACATCAACCCGATCACGGCCCTCGGCTGGAGCTACCCCGCGCTGGCACGGTTCCCGCCGTGGCGGAGGAGCGCGGACAACCTGCGCGAGGTGGACCGCCTGCTGTACGCGGAGATAGCCGACCGAAGGGCGGCGACGGACGTGGCCGTCAGAGGTGACGTGCTGTCCCGGCTCCTGAGCGTGGCGGGCACCGACCTGACCGACGCCGAGCTGCGCGACCAGATGATCACCCTGCTCCTCGCGGGCCACGAAACGACGGCGACCGCGCTCGCGTGGTCCTTCCACGACCTGGCCCGCAACCCGGCCGTACTGCGCAGGGCTCAGGACGCGGCCGACATCGCCGACGAGGACTACCTCCAGGCGGTGGCGAAGGAAGCGCTGAGGCGGCACCCGATCATCCAGAACGTGCCGAGGGTGCTCACCGAACCGACGGACATCGCGGGCCACCACCTCCCGGCGAGGACGATCGTCGCGGCGAACACGACACTCGCCCACGAGAACCCGGACCACCACGAGGACCCGCGCGAGTTCCGCCCGGAACGCTTCCTGGGTAAACCACTGCCATTGGGCACCTGGATCCCGTTCGGTGGCGGCGTCCGCCGCTGCCTCGGCGCGGGCTTCTCCCTGAAGGAGATGTCGGCTGTCCTGCGCGCGGCCCTCACCCGCTACGACATCCGTCCCGCCCGCGAAGCTCCGGAGTTCGCCAAGCCACGTAACATCACGCTGATCCCCAGCCGGGGCGCTCGCATCATCGTCACGCCACGCGCCTGACCCAGGCGGGGTGTCCGGGCTGGTCTGTCCGAGGTGCGGTGGCGTTGACCTCGTGTGATCGTGACCGGGTGACGACCACGACGCCCCCGGTGCTGGACGGCAGGCGCAGGAACATCGTCTTCGTGACGATCATGCTGGGGATGCTGCTCGCGGCGCTCGACCAGACGATCGTCGGGACCGCGTTGCCGACCATCGTGTCGGAGCTCGGTGGTGCCGCGCACATGTCGTGGGTCGCGACCGTCTACCTGCTCGCCGAGACCATCGCGACCGCGATCGCGGGGAGGTTCGGTGACCTGTTCGGGCGCAAGCTGGTCTTCCAGGTCTCCACGATCGTGTTCATCACCGGCTCGTTCCTGTGCGGCACCGCCACCTCCATGACGTTGCTGGTCGCGTGGCGGGCGGTGCAGGGGATCGGCGCGGGTGGGCTGATGGTCACGTCCATGGCGTTGATCGCGGACGTCATCCCGTTGCGTGAGCGCGGCAAGTACCAGGGTGCGATCGGTGCCGTGTTCGGGGTGTCGACGGTGGTCGGGCCGCTGCTCGGCGGGTTGTTCACCGACCACCTGTCGTGGCGGTGGGCGTTCTACGTCAACGTGCCGATCGCGATCGTCGTCGTGTTCGCGGCCGCGCGGACCATCCCGGTGGTGCGGGCGCGGGCCCGCGCGGTCGTCGACTACCTGGGTATCGGGCTCGTCGCGGCCGGGGCCGGGGCGCTGGTGCTCGCGACCAGCTGGGGCGGCACCGAGTACGCGTGGGGCTCGCCGGTGATCGTCGGTCTGTTCGTGGGCGGGGCGGTCGCGCTCGGCTTGTTCTGCTGGGCGGAGACCCGGGCCGCGGAGCCCATGCTGCCGATGCGGCTGTTCCGAGACCCCGTGTTCGGGGTGTGCTCGCTGCTGAGTTTCATCGTCGGTTTCGCGATGCTCGGCGCGATGATCTTCCTGCCGACCTACCTGCAGTACGTCGACGGCGACTCGGCGACCTTCGCGGGCGTGCGCACGCTGCCGATGGTGGTTGGGTTGCTGTGCGCCTCGATCTTCAGCGGCACGGTGGTCAGCAGGACCGGGCACTACCGGAGTTTCCCCGTCGTCGGCTCGGCCGTCACCGCGTTCGGGTTGTTCCTGCTGTCGCGGATGGGGCCGGACACGAACGGGTGGCTGGTGTCGCTGTACATGTTCGTGCTCGGCGCGGGCATCGGGCTGTGCATGCAGGTGCTGACGATCGTCGTGCAGAACACCGTCGACTACGCCGACCTCGGCACGGCCACGTCCGGTGTCACGTTCTTCCGCACGCTCGGCGGCGCGTTCGGCACGGCCGTGTTCGGCACGATCTACTCGAACGCGCTGGCCTCGGACCTCACCGCCGGGGTGGCGGCGGCCGTGGGTACCGGCGCCGAGGACCCCGACACGATCGCCGCCGCGGCGCAGAGCCCGCAGGGCCTGCACGCGCTCCCGCCCGCCGCGGCCGATCCGATCGTCCACGCGTATGCCGACGCCCTGCGGACGGTGTTCCTGTGGACGGTGCCGGTGGCGCTGCTGGGGTTCGTCGTGTCCCTGTTCCTCAAACAGGTCCGGCTCCGCGACAGCGCCCGCATCGGCTCGACCGACATGGGGGAGGGTTTCGCGTCGCCGACCGGCGGGGACTCGCAGCGCCTGCTCGAGTCCGCGGTCGGCCGGATCATCCGCGGCACCGAGGCCGACACCATGCGGCGCATCGTCGCCGACTCCGGTACCCGCCTGGACGTCGCAGGCGCGTGGGCGGTCGTGCAGGTCGAGGTGGCCGTGCGAATGACCGGCCGCGCCGACCTGCACGCGATCGCCGCCCGCCGCCGCCTGCCCGCCGAGGTGCTGGAGCCGGTGTTCGACCGGGCGGCGCGCGCGGGCTACCTGACCCGCGACGGCTGGGCGTACACCCATACCGCGACCGGGCGGCACGAGGCCGAGCTGATCGGCCGGGCGTGGGCCGCGTGGCTGGAAGAACGTGTCGAGCGGGACATCGGCCGCCCACCCGGCACCGATCTGCGTGCCGCGGTGAGGACCGTCGCCGGCAGGTTGCTCACCGAGGACGAGACGGACGGCCCGGTCCCCGTCGGCGCGGGGACCAGGCGATCCGCCGACAGCACGTGACCATGCCCGGAATTCCCTGACGGGAGCAGCGAAACCGCCCCGGTTGCCGGAAATTCGGAGATTGCGTGCGCGCGTTCGAAAGCTATCCCATTTTCGCCGCATTGTGGCGGGCCGAGACTTTCGCTTCCGTGAGCGTGCGGCGAATCCCATAGCAGGACGTCGCCATGGCCAGCGCGAAGGCCCACAGCGGCCAGAGGAAGGTGGGCAGGGTGACCAGCGGCCAGTCGGTGATCGCGACCAGCGCGGCACCGTCGCCGAGCGACTGGAGCATGTCCTTCGCCGCGGTCGCCACCATCACCGCCACGAGCAGGCCGGGCACCACGGCCAGCCGGATCGGCACCCGCCTGCCCGCGAGCCCCGGCAGCCAGCGGGGGAACACCTCGCCCCACGGCCGGACCAGTCCGCAGGTCAGCCACGCGCCGAGGCTCGCGGACACCGCGAGGCCGAGGCCGGCCCACAGGATCGGGTCGCCGAAGGGGGCGATGTCGAACCCGGGGACGAGGAAGAACATGAGCACCCTGGTGAGCGCGTACACGAGCGGTGCCTCGACGGCGATCCGCGTCCAGAACCTGGTTCTGGCGGTGGCGCGGGCGAGGTCGTGGTCCCCGGCGCGGAACCGGCGGGCCAGCACCGCGCCGAACGCGGCCACCGCGGTGAGCAGCAGCAACTGGAGCAGCAGGCCGGGGGAGAGGAACAGTGCGGGGTCCGCCTCGTCGAGCCCGAACAGCGGACCGACCAGCGTCGCGGGCAGGTAGCCGACGGCCATCAGGGTCGACGCGTCCATGAGCGCCAGCAGCGCGACGATCGCGGTGCCCGCCGCCCACTCCCGGCCCGGCAGCCCGCGTGGCCAGAGTGCGGCGGCCAGCGCGACCAGCACACAGCCGAGGAAGATCGCGCCCACCCAGTCGTCCGGGTATGCCGACAGCGCCGAGCCGAACGGGCGGCCGGGGTGGTCGAGCGGGTTGCGGGTGCCGGTGGCCAGCCACGTGGCGCCGAGTGCCGTGGCGGTGAGACTCGCGGTCACCGCCACGGTCCGAACGATGTCCATGACCACACTCTCGCCGGCTCGCCCCGCCCGCACGTCCCTCCTGAGTACCGGTCCGCTCCACCCGCGGAGGGAACCGTGGCATTTGCCGGAACTACCGGACCGCCGTTCCCGGACTGACAGCGACCCATTTGTTGCCGTGGCATTTGTCGGCAATTCCTGATGGCAGTTTCGGGGCAGGTCGCGCGTGCGCTGATGCCGCGAAGACGCCTTGATGAATTTTCGCAAACATGTCTACTCCGTCACATCACATTCCCTTCCCAAGGTCGCCGGGGAGCTCCACGCTGTGGGCACCGGGGCGCCCCGACCGAGAGGAATGCCCATGACGAAGAAACCTCCCACCGCGATCCCTTTTGAGTCGATCGACCCGGTGCTCACCCCCCAGGGGCACCGGATCCGGCCGTTGGTCGACGGCCGCGACAACGGCAACACGCCGGGCATGGACCTGTGTGCAGGCGGGCTGGACGTGCCGGGCGGGTTCATCGCGAACCCGCACCGGCACGTGGAAACCGACGTCATCGTGCTCGTCTACGACTGCGGCGACGAGGGCGCCCTGACCCTGTTCGGCGAGAACCTGGAGTTCGAGGCGGTACAGCACCGCGGCGACGTGCTCCCCATCCAGAAGGGCTGGCCCCACACCGTGGTGAACCTGAGCCTCACCACGCCCATCCGCGCCTACGAGTTCCGCGCCAACCGCACCGTGGTCGTCGACAACCCGGTCATGCCGCACCTGCGCCCGGTCGCGGAGGACCGGGGGCGGGAGTTCCTCGCCGCCGTCCACGGCGCGGACGCGCTGGAACGGTTCGGCGCCGGGCGGTGCGCACCGCCCGGCGGCAGGTGACGAACGCTGTCGAACCGACGCCGGTGTCTGTTCCGCCGTGGCGGAACAATTGCCGCGCTCACGTGGTCCGGTGGGCCGCTCCGTCTCGTCCCGGTCGAGCCGGGGCCGCCCACCGACCCGGAGAGATCACGCGGGGGACGCCATCGGCGCCACCTCGAACACGAGCGTTCGTGCCAGGCGTTCCGCTGCGGTACGCAGTCCGGCCGTGGTCGGGGCGGTCAGGACCGCGTACCCCAGTTTGTTCGCCACGTTGTCGTGTGCGCGGACCTCGTCGCCGGGCTCGGCGAACAGCCGCACGGCCACGACCTCCGGCATGGCCAGTGCCGAGGGGAGGCCGTGGACCGCGGTGAGCCTGCCCGCGCGGTCGCTCGACAGCGCCTGCCACAGCGTCGGCCGCGGCGCGTGCGGGGTGACCGTGACCGGCGCGCGCACGGCCGCCGCCACGGACGCGGCGATCGTGTCCACGCCGTGGCAGTGCCGCACCAGCTCGTCGAGCCCGTTGCCGCTGGTGCGCGCGCCCATCTCGATCAGGTACGGCTCGCCGTCCCGCGCCACCACGAGGTCCAGGTTCAGCGGGCCGGTCCGGTACCGCAGCCGCGCGCACAGCCGCTCGACCATCGTCACCACCGCGCTGCGGGTCCTCGCCGGGACGTCGGCAGGCATCAGGTGCGCGGTCGTGACGGCACGCGGCGGCGGGGACAGCGTCCTCTCGGTGAGCGCGAGGAACGCCACCTCGCCGTCCGACAGCACGCACTCGCACCCGCAGTGGGTGCCCGTCACCTCGTCCTCGACGACAACGCCGCCGCCGTAGGACAGCCCGCGTGCGGTGGCGACCGCGGTGGCCAGCATCGACTCGTCCGCGCAGCGGGTGACACCGCGACCGCTCTGGGCGTCGGCCGGTTTCACCACGGCCGGGCCGCGCCACTCCCAGTCGGTCGCGCCGGTCACCGCGCGCCAGCGGTACACCGGGAAGCCCAGCTCCTCGCAGACCCGGCGGAAGTGCCGCTTGTCGAGCGACGCGCCCGCCGCCTCCCGCGTCATCGTGACCGGCAGCCCGAGCCGTTCGGTCAGCGCGAGCAGCGTCGGCAGCGCGATGTCGGTGGACGGGGCCAGCGCGCCGGCCAGGTCGTCACGGCCGGCGAGCGCGGCCGCGATCGCGTCGGTGTCGCGGGTCGACAGCGGGAGGAACTCGTCGGCGAGGCGCACCCCTGGCGCGGTCGGCGACCGGTCGACGCAGATCGTGCGGTACCCCAGTGCGCCGGCGGTCCGGTAGGTCGACAGCGAACCGTCGGCCGCACCGAGGACCACCAGCGTGCTCACCGCCCGAGCCGCCGGTCGACCCACCGCTCCACCGGGGCCGCCAGCACGGCGGCCGCGAGCGCGAAGTGGATCAGCAGGAACACCACCGCCGTCGGGACGCTCGGTGGCCCGCCGGTGAACACGATGATGTGCGACGCCCATTCCAGTGTGGACGGACGGCCGGCGGCGCCCCAGTCGTTCATGACCCAGAACCCGAGGTCGTTGAGCCCGGAGATCACGATCAGCACGCAGGCCGCGCCGACCTTCAGCACCGTCGCGGCGCGCGCGCCGCCGAGCCGGAACGCGAGCAGCCCGAACAGGACGATGTAGGTGACGACGAACAGCTGGAACTGGTACACCACGGAGAACTGGCCGTCGGCCCGGTACTCGAGGATCCGCAGGATCAGCGCGGTGTCCAGGTAACCCATGTACACGAGCACCCCGAGCACCACCAGCGCGGGCCCGAAGCGGCCGCGGGGGAACACGGCGACCGCGGCGACCGCGAACAGGAACGGGCTCAGCTTGAACAGCCACTCCGCGAGGTTGTCGAGCGTCTGGTCCGGCGGCAGCACCACCATGATCAGCCCGGCGAGTACGGCGGCCGGGACCGCGGCCGCGAGCCACAGCCACCGCCGTGCCGCGTAGAGCCGGTGCAGCACCGTTGGCCCGGTCGTCGGCCCGGTCGTCGTGGTCACTTCTCCACCCAGAACGGGCCGAGCGCCAGCGCGTCCACGTCGGTCTTGCGGAAGCACGCGACCGCGTCCTCCGGGGTGCACACGATCGGTTCGTTGTTGTCGTTGAACGACGTGTTGAGCACCATCGGCACGCCGGTCAGCTTCTCGAAGTGCGAGATCATGTCCCAGTACAGCGGGTTGTCGTCGCGGCTCACGGTCTGCACGCGGGCGGTGCCGTCCACGTGCGTGATCGCGGGCACCACGTCGCGCTTGTCCGCCAGCACGTCGAACACCAGCAGCATCACCGCAGACGGGTAGCCGCTCGCGAAGTAGTCGCCGGCCCGCTCGACGAGGCACGACGGTGCGAACGGCCGGAACGCCTCCCGGTGCTTGACCTTCTCGTTCATCCGGGTCTTCGACTCGGGGTCGCGCGGGTCCGCGAGCAGCGACCGGTTGCCCAGCGCCCTCGGCCCGCACTCCATCCGGCCCTGGAACCAACCGACGATCAGCCCGTCGGCGATCCGCTTCGCGGTGTGCGCCGCGATGTCGTCGACCCGCCGGTACGCCAGGCCCGCGTCCTGCAGCGCCTGCTCCATCCGCTCCTCGGCGAACTCCGGGCCGGTGTACATGAACCCGTCGACCGGCCGGGGCCTGCCGTACTTGCCGACGCTGACCGCGAGCGCTGCGCCGAGCGACGAACCGTCGTCGGCGGCAGCGGGCTGGGCGAAGAAGTCCTCGAACGGCGTCTCGAGGAAGATCCGGCCGTTCATCACCGAGTTCAGCGCCACGCCACCGGCGACGCACAGCTTCGTGAGCCCGGTCCTGTCGTGCAGCCACCGCGCGAGGTGCAGGCCCACCTCCTCGAGCCGCACCTGCAGCGCGTACGCGATGTCCATGTAGTGCTGGGAGATCGGGTTGTCCGCGGTGACCTTCGTGCGCTCGCGCGGCGGACCGAACAGGTCGATGAACTTCTGGGACATGAGGTGGCGGCCGGACGTGTGGTGGCGGAACCAGTCGAGGTTCAGCTCGTAGCCGCCGTCGTCGGCGAGATACACCAGGTCCTTGAACTGCTCGACGTAGGTGTCCCTGCCGAACGGGGCAAGGCCCATCACCTTGCCCTCGTCCATCGTCGGGTAGAACCCGAGGTAGTTGGTGACCCCGGCGTACATGGCGCCGAGCGAGTGCGGGAACTTGAACCGCCGCAGGTCGGTGATCCGGTCACCCTTGCCGACCGCGAGGAACGTGCTGGTGCCGTCGCTGCCGATGCCGTCCAGTGTCAGGATCGCGGCCTCGTCCCATGGCGAGATGAAGAACGTGCTCGCGGCGTGCGCGCGGTGGTGGTCGACCAGGTGGACCTTGTACTTGACCTGCCCGGTGAACCCGAGTGCCTCCCGCACGTCCCGGCCGAGGGTGTAGCCGCGCTTGACGTGCCCGAGGACCGCGCCGCCGACGTGGAAGTTGTCGACGCCCTTGCCGCCGGTGCGGAACGTCTCGACCAGCCCGGACGCCCTGGCGCCCTGATCGCCCTCGTTGCGGAACACCTCGAGCGTCGCGGGGAAGTACCTGGCGAACACCTTCGCCGCGTGCAGCGGTTCGCGCCAGCGCTGCCAGAAGTACGCCACGTGGTCGACATCGGCCAGCGTGATGCCGCCCTGCTCGAGGCAGAACCGGATGGCGTCGGTCGGGAAGCGGCCGTCGTGCTTGGCCCTGCTGAACCGCTCCTGCTCGGCGAAGGCGACGATCTCGCCGTCGCGCACCAGCGCCGCGGCGGCGTCGTGGTGGCGGCTGATACCGAGTACGTACATGGTGGCTCCGCTGTTCTTCTCGTGTTACGGATGGAGTTCGGGGTGCCTGCGCAGCAGCAGCCTGCGCAGGGTGCCCGCCTTGACGGCGGCGGCGAGGACGAGCGCGGTGAGGCCACCGGCCACGCCGAGCCACGGCACGACCGCGAGCGCGATCAGCGCGGTGGCGGCCAGCCCGACGACGGCGGCGGCCGAGGTCAGCGTGAGCACGCTGCTGTTCGTGTTCTCCAGCAGGAAGTTCGCGTAGATGACCAGCGTGGACACCGCGACCTCGACGGCGAGGATGGCGCCGAGCACGGTGTAGGACTCGGCGGTCAGCACGGCCCTCGTGCCGGGGAACGCTGCCAGCACGGCGACGATCACCGCGAACGCGAGCCCGCCGCGTTCCGCGGTGCGCAGCAGCCGGAACGTGCGGGCCCGCCCGCCCGCGCCACCGGTGCCGCGCAGCCGGGCCGACGTCGCAGGCTGGTACAGCTTCAGCTGGTACAGCGCCAGCGAGCCCACCATGCTCGCCACCAGCACCGCGAGGTACATCGGTCCGCTGTCGGTGGTGCGCCCGGTGAGCGCCAGCACCAGGTACACAGTGGACAGCGCGGCCACGTCGAGCAGTTCGGACAGCCCCAGCAGCCACGTGCTGCGCCCGAGCGCGGGCAGCAGCCGCCGGTCGCTCCCGGCGCCGAGCACCCAGTCGCGGGGGAGCGCGGCGAGGGAGTAGCCGGTGACGGCCAGCAGCCCGACGAGCAGCAGCGACAGGTGCGCGGTCGGCGACCAGCCCGTGACCCAGGTGACCGCGGTGCCCGCGAGCACCACCGCGGTCATCGCGCCGAACGCGGCCGCGTCGAGCATCGGCCTGCCCCGCAGGCGGTGCAGGCCGGACACGGTCATCAGCAGCCCGCCCGCCGCCGACCACGCGGCCGTGACGAGGTACAGCGTGACCGTCCCGTGCGGACTGGCGACCACCGCGACCACGAACGCCGCGACCAGCGCCAGCACGGGCACCGCCGCGAGCCGGACCACCAGCCTGGCCACGTGCGCGGTGAGGAAACGCATGCGGGGCAGCACCTTCAGCGCGGCCTTCTCCGCCGCCGTCGGCACGAACAGCAGCCACGCGCACAACCCCATGGCGTTGGCGAACTGGCCGAACGACTCCGCACCCCACACCACGGCGAGCGCCACCGCCATCAGCTGGCTCGTCAGCCGGAACACCCCGCGGCCCGCCGCGAGGCGCACCATCACCGACAGCCTCGGCGGCGCCGTGGACGCGAGCGTCATGGCGTGGCCAACTCGACCCGCAACGTCCGGTCCACCACCGCGGCCGCGGCCAGCAGTGCGCCGCTGGTCGCGGCGGACAGCACGACATAGCCGACCTTGTGCGCGGCCTGCGTGTAGGGCCGCACCTGGTCGCCCGGCTGCGCGAACAGCCGCAGGTCCACCACCTCGGGCAGCGCCGTGACCTGCCGGATGCCGTGGACGGCGGCCAGGGTGCCCGGCCGGTCCGCCGCGATGACCCGCAGCATCACCGGTCGTGGCGTGCGCGGGGTCACGACCACCGGGTCCCCGACCGCCAGCGCGATCGACGCCGACAGCGTGTCGACCCCGCACATCGTCTCGATCAGCTCGGCGAGCCCGTTGCCGCCGGTCCGCGCACCCATCTCGACGAGGTAAAGCTGCCCGTCCGGCGTGTGCACCACGTCCAGGTTCAGCGGCCCGCTGACATAGCCGAGCTCGGCGCACAGCTCGTCGAGCATGGCGACGAGCCTGCGGTCGGTCTCCTGCGGCAGGTCCGCGGGCAGCAGCTGGGCCGCGGTGATGAAGTACGGCGGCGCGGTCAGCGTCCGCGCGCTCACCGCGTGGAACACCACCCGGCCCGCCGACACGACCGCCTCCACCGTGAGGTGCTCGCCGGTGACGTGTTCCTCGACGACCACCCGCCCCGACGGCGAGTGTTCGATCGCGGCCCGGATCGCGGCCGTCAGCCCACCCGGTTCGCCGCACGGCACGACCCCTCGGCTGCCCGTGCTGTCCACCGGTTTCACGAGCGTGGGGAACCGCAGCCGCAGCGCCGCGTCCCGCAGCCCGGAGTTGACCGTGCCCGCGACCGCGCCGTAGACGGGGAACCCGAGCCGTTCGCACACCTGCCGGAACACCGACTTGTCCGCAGAGGCCAGCACGGCCTGCTCGGAGACCGGGTCGGGCAGCCCCCAGTGGCGCGCGAGCCACCGCTGGGAGGGCAGCGCGATGTCGCTCGCCGGGGCGAGCACACCGACGATGTCCTTCCTGCCTGCGAGCGCGGCCGCCACCTGTTCCGGCGCGCGGGTGCTGATGTGCAGGTACTCGTCGGCGTAGGGGACCCCGGGCGCGCCGGGCTGGATGTCCACGCAGATCGTGCGGTAGCCCAGCTTCGCGGCCCGCTGGTAGGTCGGCACCGCGCCGTCGGCCGCGCCGAGAACCACAAGAGCCGTCACGACCGGGCCTCCTCGGTGGTCGGTTCCGCCATCAGCTGGTCGGCCGGGTCGACCGGCACCGTCGCCTCCCGCACGTAGAACAGCGCCGGTCTCGCCTGTCCCGCGCCGACGGCGACGAGGTAGCGGACCGCCACCGCCAGCACGCCGAGCACCGCGAGCAGCACACCGAGCACCACGGTCGCGACCACGTCCGTCCTCAGCAGACCGACGGCCGCGCCGACCGCGCCGAGCCCGGCGACCGCGGCCGCGAACAGGGCGAGCAGCGCCGCGACCGTCGCCATCCGGTTGGAGAAGCCGACGAACAGTCCCATCGCGTGCCCCACGAGCCAGCGGAAGTTCAGCTTGGACCCGCCGCGCTGCCGCGCCCGGTGCGCGACCGGCACCGTCGAGTACCGGTTGGTCAGCCGGGGGACGGTGGCGAGGAAGTACGGCGTGCCGAGGCGGAGGTCCACGATCGTGCGGGCCAGTTCGGTACGCACGAGCCGGAAGGTCGTCGCGCCGGGCGGGATCTCGATACCGAGCACCCGTCGCGCCACGAAGTGGTAGAACCGGGCGCCGACCCGCCGCACGACCGGGTCGTGCCGCGTCTCGCGGACGCCGAACACCGCGTCCTGACCGGCTTCCGCGGCCGCGACGAGCTTGTGCGCCTCGGCGACCGGGAACTGCACGTCCGCGTCGACGTGCAGGACCCACGGCCTGCTCGCGTACCGGTAGCCGGCCGAGAACGCCGCCTCGAAGCCGAAGTTGCGGGTGAACGACAGGTACTGCACGCGCGGGTCGGTCCGCGCGAGCGCGCGGACCTTCTCCAGCGTGTCGTCGGAGCTGCCGTCGTCGACGAACAGCACCTCGAGGTCGATCTCGGAGAGCTCGGTGACGATCTCCCGGTACGCGTGCTCGACGTTGTCCGCCTCGTTGAAACAGGGCACCACCGCGGTCACGCCCGTGCTGACCGGACCGGACATGTGCGCCGCCCTAGTTGGCCGTGCGGACGAGCTGTTCGCCTTCCGGGACCGACCAGTGGATGCCCTCGTGCTCGATGAACCAGTCGACCGTCCTGGCCATGCCTTCGCGCAGCGACACCATCGACACCGGGTCGATGCCGACCGCGTGCAGTGTTTCCGGGTCGGCGGTGACGACCGCGCCGGCCTGCTCGCCCGGTCGCATCGGCAGGTCCTCGATGGGCACGGGGGAGTAGCCGCGCTCGACGCACAGCTCGATGATCAGCTCGGCCACCGACCGGATGCTCGTCGACTCGTGCGGGCCGACCTCCACCACGCGGTCGAGCACCTCGCCGCGGGCCGCGACCTCGAGCGCGGCCACGAGCGCGCGGGCGACGTCGCCGACCCACACCATGTCGGAGATCTGGCGGCCGCCGCCGTACAGTTCGACGGGCCAGCCCGCGAGCGCGCGGCAGATGACAGCGGGGGTGATCTTGCGCACCTTGCCGGAGCCGAAGGGTGCGGCGGCCAGCTGCCTCGGGCCGTAGGCGTTGACCACGCGGACATTGTTAACGCGTGTTCCCCGGTCGGCGTTGAACATGTGCACAAAACGTTCGACCGCCGACTTGGAGATCGAATAACTGTTGTTCATCCAGTGATTGCCGACCGCGATGTTGACGCCGGGAAGATCGTATTGCGCGACCGCCTCGAGGAAATTCAGTCCGCCGACGAGATTCGTTTCCGCGGCGGGCCGGGGATTGCGGATCGTCTCCTGGGTGCCGAGCACCGCGGCCAGGTGGATGATGCCGTCGCAGTGCGCGGCGAGCTCCACCATCGCCGTCGCGTCCCGGATGTCGCCGAGCATCACCGGGTGGTCCTGACCTGCGGTTCTGCTGTGGTGGTCGAACACGAGCGGCTCGTGGCCCCTGCTGATGAGCTCCTCGCACACGTAACGGCCGATGAAGCCGTTACCCCCCGTGACGCCAACCTTCATCGATGGATCTCCGATCCCGTCCCGCTGCGGATGTGCCGTGGGTGCTGGCACGCGGACAAGTTCCTAGCAGGCGTGGCGATCGAAAGGCAGTTCACCTCCCGTAATTCGGCCGTTCAGTTCAGTGACGGATCCGCGTTACTGCGACGTTCGGCCGCACCGTGACGCGATTCGACCGGTCAGGGCAAACGGATGGCACACTGCCCGCTCGTGAACGTCGAGCCCTGGTGGCGGATGGCTTACCGGCGAAAAGTCGCGTCCGCGTTTCGCACTGTCCCGCTCTACCGCGAACGGTGGGCACTGTCGGGTCGGACGGACCCCGTAGTGGTGCCGGGGCGCCTCGGGGTCCACAGTGGAGCGATTCAGTACGAAGACACGTTACGCCGGTTGGCCGACCTTGTTCCACTGGCCGGCGGTACGGCGACGGTCCAGTTGCTCCGCGGGCTCGGGCCCGCGTTGTCGGCGCGCTTCTCCTTGCCGGACGGGGCGTTCGTCGCCGTACTGGACAAAGCGGACGTACTGCCGCCGACGGACCTGCCACGCGGAGTCACCGGCTGTGTCCTCGATCTCGCGACGGGCCCCACCGAGAGCGCGTGGCGCGCGCTGACCGTCGCGCTGGGACGCGACGCGCCGGTGCTCGCCGTCGGTGACGACAAGCGACTCGCGGAACTGGTCGCCGAATTGCCTGAGGAACTCGCGGTCCGGCTCGACGTCGTGCCCCGCAGGACGATCACGGAACTCGACGGCGGACCGTACGGCCTTCTTCATGATCCACTGCTGGGGTTTCTCGGCACGTTGCGGCAGTGTGGACGATGGCATTTGGACTGGCCCCGGGTGTACGCGCGGGAAACCGACGCCGGGCTCGCGGTCACGGTGCTGGGGCAGCGTTCGCCGTGCCTCGTCGACATCGTGGCCGGGCCCGCCACCCTCGGCCGCTGCCCGCGCCACGGGACGCCGGTGGTGTTGCCGTGACCGTCTCCGTCCACGATCCCCGCCACGACCCGCCGCCGTCCGGTTGGTCCGATTTCGTGACGCGTCAACACCTCTACCCGCCGTGGGAGTACGGCCTGCTGGGGATGGAGGCTTGGCTGTCCCGCAATCCGCCGCTGCTGGCGGTGGCCCGGTCGGGTGACGAGATCATCGGTGCGATGGCCGTTCTGGTGTGCGTGCCCGGTCGTGGTGACCGGTACGCGCCGTCGCGCACGCACCGCCTCGTCCCGAAGATCGCCCAGGTGTACCAGCCGTGGCTGGGCGGTGAGGGTTTCTTCGTGCCGTCCGGCGACCAGGACGTGGTGCGCGCGCTGGAGCGCGGGGTGCGGGCGCACGTCGGTCCGCTGCTCGCCGGGTTGGTCTACCGGAACGTCCCCGTGTCGCTCGCGCCGCTGGTGTCCGGTCGCGGGCGGTTGGTGCGCCGGGTGACCCCGGCGGCGTCCGTGCTGGAGAACACGTTCGCCGACGAGGACGAATGGCTGGCGAGCCTGTCCCGCAACCGGCGCAAGAACATCCGCCGCGTCGACCGTCTCGTCGCGGCCGACCCGTCGCTGGTGGTGCGCTTCGGTCCCGGCCGGACCGATGTGGACGGTGTTGCGCTGGCCGGGATGCTGCGCACGCACCGGGCGAAGTTCGGCAGGCAGCCGTTCGACCCGCGCACCCCGGTCGCGGGCGCGTACCTGGCGGAAGTGGTGCGGCGGCCGGACGTCCACACGCTCACCTACTCCGATGTGGACGGTCAAGTGCTCGCGTTCAGCACCTACCTCGACCATCCGGTGACCCCGATACTCCAGTTCTGGGCGAGCCGGGAGGACCGGGGGCACCTCTACTTCGACTGCCACGCCAGGGCGATCCGGCACGTGATCGCGGGCGGCCGCAAGGAACTGTCCGCGGGCCGGGGGAAGTCCACGGAGAAGGGATCCCTTGGCTTCGGTGCCCGCCCGATGTGCGTCGTCGGTGTGCCGGGACCGCTGGTGGGCCGATGAGCTGGGAGGTGCTGGATCCGCGCCACGACCGGGAACCGCCCTACTGGCGTGGGCTACGGGCGCGGGCGGCGCTGCGTGCGGACTGGGCGTGGGACGTGCTGGCCGCGCAGGCATGGACGGCCAGGACGCCGCTGTTCGTGGCGGTCCTGCGCAACGGGCCGGCCGCGGACGGCGTCGTGTTCGCGAACTGGGCGGGGCTGCCGGTGCGTCGCAACGGTTTCGTCGGCGCCGGCCGGGCGCGTCTCCTCGGCGGCCTGCACGTGCGCAACCCCGGCTCCGGGTCGGTGCCGGGCTGGTGGTCGGACGGCCTGCCGACCGGCGAGTTCCTCCGCGACTACATGAGCGCCATGCGCCGCGCGCTGGGCATCGGCTGCGGTGGTGCGCTGCTGCGCCAGCTCACCGCCGACGAGGTCACGGCGATGGGCCGCTGCGTGTCCCGCCCGACGGAGTCGCTGGCGATCCTGCGCGTGTCGGCGTGGTCGTCGGTGGCGGACTGGATGGCGGGCATGAAACGCAAGCGCAGGCAGAACATGCGCCAGATCGTCCGCGCGGTCGAGCAGGACGGGACGCTGACCGCCGAGGTGGTCCCCGGCGCCGAGCTCGACCCGCTGGAGGTCGCGCGGGTGCTGCGCCACAACGAGCAGAAGTACGCTGGCAGGCTGGCCCCGCTCCAGCAGACCACCGGCTACCTGACCGCGCTGCTGCGCCAGCCGGACGTCGTGGTGGGGGCCTACCGCGCCGAGGGGACAGGTGAGCTGGAGGCGTTCGTGACCGTCCTCGACCACCCGAGGTGGCCGGTCACCCGGCACTGGTCGGCGCGCCCGGCCACCCGGCCGGACCGCCCCAACCTGTACCTGGACCACTACCGCCTCATGGTGGAGTACGCCCACCGGACCGGCAAGGAGGGCGTGATCGTCGGCAGGGGCAAACCGGAGCTCAAGTCGTCGCTGCGCGGGGAGCTGGTACCGCAGTACGCGGCGGCGATCCGATAGCGGCCGGGCTGGAAAGCCGGTGTGAGCACCGGGGCCTGACCTGCCATCATGCGGACGTGGATCAGCACAGCCTGCGTACCGTCGCGGCCACCCGCTACGTGACGCCGTTCCGGGAGGGCGGCTCGCTCCCCGGTCTCGTCGAGGCGGACGACCTCGGCATGTACGTACTCAAGTTCCGCGGCGCGGGCCAAGGCCTGAAGGCGCTGACAGCGGAGATCATCGTCGGCGAGCTGGCGCGGCGGCTCGGGTTCCGGGTGCCGGAGCTGGTGCTGGTCGACCTGGACCCGGAGCTGTCCCGCGCGGAGCCGGACGAGGAGATCCAGGACCTGCTGCGGGCAAGCCCCGGCCAGAACCTGGGGGTCGACTACCTGCCCGGCTCGTTCGACTTCAACCCGCACGTCCGCGACCCCGGCGGTGAGCTGGCGGCGCGGCTGGTGTGGCTGGACACGCTCGTGCTCAACGTCGACCGCAGCTGGCGCAACCCGAACATGCTGCTCTGGCACCGACAGGTGTGGCTCATCGACCACGGCGCTTCGCTGATCTTCCACCACCGCTGGCTGCCCGGCTGGCAGCCGGCGCCGACGTACCGCTACGACGCCGCCGATCACGTGATGATGCCGGTGGCGGCCTCGATCGCCGACGCCGACGCCGCGCTGCGCCCGCGGGTGACCCCCGGCCTGGTGCGCGAGGTCCTCGAACTGGTCCCGGACGAGTGGCTGGACCCCACGCTCGGCTCACCGGCGGAGGTCCGCGACGCGTATGCGGCATACTTCGCGGCGCGCCTCGCCGACGCACCCGACTGGGTCGCCGCACTGGAGGAGACCCGTGCCGCACGTGTTTGAGTACGTCCTCGTACGTGCCGTGCCCCGCCAGGAACGCGGCGAGTTCATGAACGTGGGCGCGATCGTCTACTGCGCCCCGCTGCGGTACCTCCGCTGCGCGGTGGCCGTCGACCACGACCGCCTCCGCGCCCTGGACCCGGTCCTGGACCTGGAAACCCTCGACGCCGCCCTCCGCTCGATGTGCCAGGCCTGCGAAGGCACCGGCCCCATGTCGGGCACCAGCGTCGGGCAACGGTTCCGCTGGCTGACCGCCCCCCGCAGCACGATCCTGCAGACCTCCCCGGCCCACACCGGCCTGACCGACGACCCGGCGGCGGAACTGGACCGCCTGGTCCGCACACAGGTCCACCTCTGACAGGACGTCTGCCGCCGGCTTGCCGAGGTGAGCGGCCCCGCGGCCGGCCCCTGGACCGGCGTCGGCGTGTGAACAGGTGTGCGGAACGGTGACCGCCCTAAGTGGTCAGAATCGGAAGTCCTTCGGGGTCTCGACGGCCCAGCTTCCCGCTGGACGTACGGCCGCAAGGCCCGAGTACAACCAGTACGAGGACCTTCCGGCCGCACGCCCAGCGAAAACCTGGATCCGCCGATACCCACGAAGGACTTCCGATTCTGACCACTAAGCTCGCGCGGGTGGCGAAGTACTTCGACGTGCATCCGGACAACCCGCAGCGGCGCTCGGTCGGGCAGATCGTCGACCTGGTGCGGTCCGGCGGGCTGATCGCGTACCCGACCGACTCCTGCTTCGCGCTGGGGTGCCAGTTCGGCAACAAGGAGGGCCTGGAGCGGATCCGGGCGATCCGGCAGCTCGACGACCGGCACCACTTCACGCTCGTGTGTCACGACTTCGCGCAGCTCGGGCAGTTCGTCTACCTCAGCAACACGGTGTTCCGCGCGGTGAAGGCGTCCACGCCGGGCCCGTACACGTTCATCCTCCCGGCGACGAAGGAGGTGCCGCGCAGGCTCATGCACGCCAAGAAGAAGACCGTCGGCGTGCGCATCCCGGACCACGTGGCCACGCAGGCCATCCTCGCCGAGCTGGGGGAGCCGCTGCTGTCGAGCACGCTGCTCCTGCCGGGTGAGGAGGAGCCGATGACGCAGGGCTGGGAGATCAAGGAAGCCCTCGACCACGTCGTCGACGCCGTGATCGACTCCGGCGACTGCGGCACCGAGCCGACCACGGTCATCGACTTCTCCGACGACGAGGCCGAGGTCATTCGAGAGGGCGCAGGCGACCTGGCCAGGTTCGGCCTGGGCTAGAGCGCGTCCTGGGGATCCTTGGGCGGAGTATGGGCCTGGTCGGCAGTTGCCTCAGGGGACCGTGAGGGCGCCGGGCCACCAACCGCCCGCGGTCCGCGGGTGTCGCCGGGTCGGGACCGGCACTGGTGATCCGGGCAGGCGGACCAGCCCGGGGAAACAATTCGCTGGTACCCGTCGTTAAGCTCGTAACGAGATGAGTACGCCCACCCGCACCCATGACCTGCGTGCGCGCCTGTCCGACCTGATGATCCGGGACGAGCGCCGCCTGCGCCGCCGCGTCGACGGGCTCGGGAAGATCAAGGACGCCGAGACCAGGGCCGCGCGGGCCGAGGAGATCGCCAAGGAGATCGACAGGGCCGAGGCGCGCGTGGCCGCCCGCGCCGCGTCCGTGCCGAAGATCACCTACCCGGCCGAGCTGCCGATCAGCCAGCGGCGCGACGACATCCGCAAGGCGATCGAGGAGCACCAGGTCGTGATCGTGGCCGGGGAGACCGGCTCCGGCAAGACCACCCAGCTGCCGAAGATCTGCCTCGAGCTCGGCCGCGGCGTGCGTGGCCTGATCGGGCACACCCAGCCGCGCCGGATCGCCGCGCGCACCGTCGCGGAACGCATCTCCGAAGAGCTGGACGTCAAGCTCGGTGACGCTGTCGGCTGGAAGGTCCGGTTCACCGACCAGGTCGGCGACAGGACCAACGTCAAGCTGATGACCGACGGCATCCTGCTCGCCGAGCTGCAGTCCGACCGGATGCTGCGCCAGTACGACACGCTGATCATCGACGAGGCACACGAGCGCAGCCTCAACATCGACTTCATCCTCGGCTACCTCAAGCGCCTCCTGCCGCGCCGCCCCGACCTCAAGGTGATCATCACCTCGGCCACGATCGACCCGGAGCGCTTCTCGCGGCATTTCGGGGGGCTCGGGGGGTCGTCCCCCCGGGGTCAACACAGCGGTGACGCGCCGATCGTCGAGGTCTCCGGCCGGACGTACCCGGTCGAGGTCCGCTATCGCCCGATCGTCGACCCCGACAACCCCGACGCCGATCCGGACCGTGACCAGACGCAGGCGATCCTCGACGCCGTCGACGAGCTGTCGACGGAGGGGCCCGGCGACATCCTCGTGTTCCTCTCCGGCGAACGGGAGATCCGCGACACCACGGACGCGCTGGTGGCGCTGGACAAACCGGGTCTGGAGATCCTGCCGCTGTACGCGCGGCTGTCCGCGGGCGAACAGCGCCGGGTGTTCCAGCGACATCGCGGGCGCCGCGTCGTGCTCGCCACGAACGTGGCGGAAACGTCACTGACCGTGCCCGGCATCAAGTATGTCATCGACCCCGGCTTCGCCCGGATCTCCCGGTACAGCAACCGGTTGAAGGTCCAGCGGCTGCCGATCGAGAAGATCTCGCAGGCGTCGGCGAACCAGCGCAAGGGCCGCTGCGGCCGCACCTCCGACGGCATCTGCGTCCGGCTCTACGCCGAGGACGACTTCGACGCGCGACCCGAGTTCACCGACCCGGAGATCCTGCGGACCAACCTCGCGTCGGTCATCCTGCAGATGGCCGCCGCCGACCTCGGTGACATCGCGGAGTTCCCGTTCGTCGAGCCGCCGGACCGCCGCCACATCACCGACGGCATGAACCTGCTGCACGAGCTCGGCGCGCTGGACACGTCCACGAAGGACACCACACCGCGGCTGACCCCGTTGGGGCGCAAGCTGTCCCGCCTTCCGGTCGACCCGCGCCTCGCCCGCATGGTCCTCGAGGCGGACAGGAACGGCTGCGTCAGCGAGGTCACGATCATCGCCGCCGCGCTGTCCATCCAGGACCCCCGCGAGCGGCCAGCCGACAAGCAGACCCAGGCCGACCAGCAGCACGCCCGCTTCCGGGACCCGGAGTCGGACTTCATGTCCTACCTCAAGCTCTGGGACTACCTCACCGAACAGAAACGCGACCTTTCGGCGAACCGGTTCCGCAAGCTGTGCCGCGCCGAGTACCTGAACTACCTGCGGGTGCGGGAGTGGCAGGACGTGGCGGGCCAGCTGAAGCAGATGACCAAGAGCCTCGACGTCCTGCCGAACACCTCGCCTGCCACCGCCAAGCAGGTGCACATGTCGCTGCTCGCGGGCCTGCTGTCGCACATCGGCCTGAAGGACACGAAGGACGGGGCCAAGCACGACTACCTCGGTGCCCGCAACGCGCGGTTCGGCATCTTCCCCGGTTCCGCCCTGTTCAAGAAGCAGCCGCGCTGGATCATGGCCGCGGAGCTGGTCGAGACGACCCGCCTGTGGGGCCGGATCGTCGCGAGGATCGAACCGGAGTGGATCGAGCCGCTCGCCGGGCACCTCGTGCGCCGCAACCACAGCGAGCCGCGCTGGGAGAAGAAACGCGGCGCGGTGATGGCCACCGAGCGGGTGACGCTGCTCGGCGTGCCGATCGTGGTGGACCGGTCGGTGAACTACGGCCGGATCGACCCGCCGGTGGCGCGTGAGCTGTTCATCCGGCACGCGCTGGTGGCCGGGGAGTGGGAGAACAGGCACAAGTTCCTCAGGCGCAACGCCGAACTGCTCGCCGAGGCCGAGGAGCTGGAACACAAGGCACGGCGGCGGGACATCGTCGTCGACGAGGAGACGCTGTTCGCGTTCTACGACGAACGGGTCGGCCAGGACGTCGTGTCCGGGCGGCACTTCGACACCTGGTGGAAGAAGACCAGGGAGTCGCAGCCGGACCTGCTGACGTTCACCCGCGACCTGCTGGTGAACCCGGAGGTCGGGGTCAGCGTCGAGGACTTCCCGGACGTCATCCGCACCGGCGACGTCCGGCTGCCCCTGACCTACCGGTTCGAGCCGGGTGAGGCCACCGACGGCGTGACCGTGCAGGTGCCGCTGCCGCTGCTGAACCGGGTGCGCGCGGACGGTCTGCCGTGGCAGGTGCCCGGCATGCGCGGCGAACTGGTGACGGCGTTGATCCGGTCGCTGCCCAAGCCGGTGCGCCGGAACTTCGTGCCGGTGCCCGACCACGTGGCCGCCGTGCTCGCCCGGCTGGGCCCCGATCCGACGGTCGACGACGTCGCCGCGCTACTGCGGGAACTGACCGGTGTGGTCGTGCCGCCGGACGCGTGGCAGCTCGACCAGGTGCCGCAGCACCTGAAGACCACGTTCCAGGTGGTGGAGGAGTCCGACGGCAGGCCGATCATCGAGGGCAAGGACCTCGGCGCGCTGAAGCGGGAGCTGGCGGACCGGGTGCGCGAGTCGCTGTCGACGGGCGCCGAGGGCATCACGCGGTCCGGCCTCACGTCGTGGGACCTCGGCGACGGGGCGGGCGAACTGCCTCGCGGTGTGTCGTTGCGCCGGGCCGGCCAGCAGGTGACGGCGTACCCGGCCCTGGTCGACGAAGGCACCTCGGTCGCCGTCCGCCTGTTCGACAACCAGCGCGAACAGGCGTCGGCCATGTGGCGTGGCACGCGGCGGCTGGTGCTGCTGACGGTGCCGTCCCCGGTGAAGCAGGTGGTGCGCCGCCTGGACAACGCCGCGAAGCTGGCACTGTCGGCCAACCCGCACGGCAGCGTGCCCGGCCTGCTGGAGGACTGCCTCAACTGCGCGGCGGACCACCTGATCACCGTCGCGGGCGGTCCGGTGTGGACAGCCGCCGCCTTCAGGTCCCTGTGCGACAGGGTGAGAGCGGACCTGCACGACGCCCTGTACGACGTGCTGGCCAGGACCAGGAGCGCGCTCACCGTGAACGCGAGCCTGGACGCGGCCCTGTCGAGGATGACGGGCAAGGTGTTCGCCGAGTCGGTGGCCGACATGCACGCACAACGGAACGCGCTGGTGTTCAACGGTTTCGTGACAGCCACCGGTTACCGCCACCTGCCCGATGTGGAACGCTACCTCGGCGGCATCCTGCGGCGCCTGGACAAACTCCCGGAACGCCCGGCCCGCGACGCCGACTGGGCGTACGCCGTGCAGGGCGTGTGGGAGGCCTACGAGGAGGCCCGCTCCCAGCTCGGCCAGGACGACCCGAAGCTGCGCGAGGTGCGGTGGATGATCGAGGAGCTGCGCATCAGCTACTTCGCGCAGACCCTCAAGACCGCGTACCCGGTCTCGGAGAAACGCATCTACCGAGCCATCGACGAGGCACTGGGATACCCCTGATCAGCTGACTGATTCCGTGGGTTGGTCCTCGCTGGCAGGTGTCTGCTGGTCGGGTTGACGTCGTGAACGGTCCATGCACGGCACTGGTTGTGCCGTGAACGCGGCGGCTGCGTGTTGGTCTCGACCCGCCAACCATCGGCGGACCGCACGCTAGCTGAACGGCGTCTTCGGTCGCTGCTGCGGTTCGCCGTCGACGTACAGGTCCACCTTCTCGTTGTAGAAGCACGCCAGGCCCGCGATCTTCTGGCTCTCCGGCAACGGCGTGCGGTAGATCCACACGACGTCCTCGTGGTCGCCGACGCTCCAGTACGACGCGGTCCCCTTGTACGGGCAGGACGTGGTGGTCGGCGACGGGCGCAGCAGGTCCGTCCGCACGTCCGGCAGCGGCAGGTAGTACCTCGGCGGCAGCGACGTCTCGAACAGGATCCTCGGCTGCCGTGACGACGCGACGGTCTCCCCGTCGACGCGCACCTCCACGTGCCGCGAGCTGGCGAGGACGTCCACCCGCTTGTACGGGTCGCGCGGGTGCACGTAGATCGGCTCGTCCTCCTCCAGCCACTCGTCCATGGCCGAGAACTCCAGCCGCACCAGGTCGTCCACGCGGCGCGCCGCCCCCGGCACGGTCACGGCACCGGCCACGAGATCCCCGTCCGGTGTCACCGTCGCGAGGACGTCCGACGCCGGCAGGTAGTACGTCGGGTAGTACGGCACCTCCCACACCAGGACCGGCGCCGTGCTGTCGGCGACCAGCCGGCCACCCGCGTACACCCGCACCCGCTTCTGGCTCACTTCCCTGCGCACAGGCAGCCTCCCGATGTTCGCTCCGCTCAGAAACCACTATGGACCTGGAGCGCGCTCCAGGTAGCACGATGGTCAGCCATGAGAACACGACGACTGGGGGACCGCGAGGTCAGCGCACTCGGCTTCGGGTGCTGGGCCATCGGCGGCCCCTTCTCCGACACCGACGGGAAACCACTCGGCTGGGGCGAGGTCGACGACGACGAGTCGATCGCCGCCATCCACGCCGCGCTCGACCTCGGCGTCACCTTCTTCGACACCGCCGACGTCTACGGTGCCGGCCGCAGCGAGCGGGTCCTGGGGCGGGCGCTGGGCAACCGCCGCGACGAGGTGGTGATCGCCTCCAAGTGGGGCAACCTGTTCGACGAGGACACGAAGGTGCTCACCGGCGCCGACAACACCGTCGAGTACATGCGCACGGCCATCCGGGCCACGCTCACCCGGCTCGGCACCGACCACCTCGACCTCTACCAGCTGCACACCAGCCCGTCGGTCGCGGAAGCGGAAGCGCTCGCCGACGCCGCGGCGGACATGGTGAAGGAGGGACTCGTCCTCGGGTTCGGCTGGAGCACCGACGACCAGGAACGCGCGGCGGCCTGGGTGGGCAGGCCGGGCTACGTCGCCGTGCAGCACGAGCTGTCCGTGCTGCACGACGCGCCTGAGCTCATCGACCTGTGCGAGCGGCACGGCCTGGCGAGCGTCGACCGCACCCCGCTCGCCATGGGGCTGCTCGGCCGCCGCGACAGGAGCAGGCCCGCGACCGGAGCGGACATCCGCTCGGCCGCACCGGAGTGGCTGCGGTTCTTCGCCGACGGCGTGCCGGCCCCGCGGTGGGCGGCCACCGTGGCGGGCCTGCGCGACATCCTCACCAGCGACGGGCGCACCCTCGCACAGGGCGCGCTGGCGTGGGTGTGGGCACGCAGCGAGCGGACCATCCCGATCCCCGGCTTCCGCTCCGCCGCCCAGGCGCGGGACAACGCGGGCGCGCTCGCGCACGGTCCACTGCGTGCGGAACAGATGACCGAGATCGCGGGTCTACTGCACGGGTGAGTCGGGCGGCGGCACCTGGTGCACCCGGGACCGTTCCACGTCGACGACCCCCGGCACGGTCGACAGGGAGGCCAGTGCCTCCCTGTCGACCCTGCCGGTCACGACTCCCGCGCTGTCCAGCACCTCGCTCACCCGCAGACCGGCGGCCCGCAGCGCGTCCACCACGGCGGACATGTCGTCGACCTGGTCGTCGGCCACCGAGATGACCACCTGCTCGTCCGCCACCAGGCCTCCCAGAGATCTGTCAGGGCGCTTGCATCAATCCTGCCCCAACGTCGGTGCACGGCAAAGGCAGCCGCCGCGCGAACTGCGACAACCGGGCCCACAGCTCCAGCCCACGTGCTCCGGTCGCCTGCGCGACGAGCGCCGCGATCCCGGCCGCGTGCGGTGTCGCCATGCTGGTGCCGGAGATCGTCTTGTACCGCAGCGGCAGCGGCCAGCTGGAGTACACGTCGAACCCCGGCCCGGTGAGGTCGATGGCGCCGGTGACGTCCACCGTCCCGCACGAGAACCACGCCATCCGCGTCGCGGCGTCGATCGCGCTGACCGCCATGATCGACGGGCAGTTCGCGGGGTGGCCGACCGGGTTGATCCGGTCGCTCCGCCGGTCGCTCTCGTTGCCCGCGGCCGCGATGATCAACGTGCCCTTCTCCAGCGCCCTGGTCGCGACCCGTTCGAACGTGCGGGAGTAGGCCTGCCCCGGCTGGGTCGGCGCACCGAGCGACATGGAAACCACCGCGCAGCCGTTCTTCATCGCCCAGTCGATGCCGGACAGGATGCCGCCGTCCGCGCCGGAACCTTGGTTGCTCAGCACCTTGCCCACATAGATCTCCGACTTGTACGCCACGCCGTAGCCGGGACCGTTCCCCGGCTCGCGCGGCCCGCAGGACGTGCCGACACAGTGCGTGCCGTGCCCATGGCCGTCCTGCGCCTCCTCGCCCTGGACGAACGACTCGGACATCACGGTCCGGTCCGCGAAGTCCGGGTGCTCCAGGTCGAACCCGGTGTCCAGCACGGCCACCCGGACGCCTTCGCCGGTCGCCGTGCTGTTCGGGGCGCCCGTGACCTGCAGGCCCCATGTGAACACCGTCTCGTCGACCGCTTGGGGCTCGCTGTCGGTCACCGGTGCGGTCGGTTCGATGGCCTCGACGTAGCGCTCCGGTTCGATCAGCGCGATCGGGCCCGGCGCGTCCACGGCCTGTGCGAGTGCCGTCACCTGGTTCTCGTCGGCGCTGACCAGCGCGACGCCCAGTTCGTGCATCAGCAGGCCGTCCGCCTCCCACAGCGCGGCGGCCTCGCCGTCGGCCGTGTCCGCGGTGCGGATGCCCGCCACCCGGTTCAGCTCGTTCGTCGCGTCGGTCCAGTCGTCTTCGAGCAGGACGAGATACCGTCCCGTTGTCCCGTCTGCAGCCGCTGTCATGGCCGCCACCTTCTTCTCGTTTCGCTCGGCTCGCGTACCTGGTACGTCGCAACCCGCTGACGCGGTGTAACGGGCGTCACATGATCCGTCCGTGCCGGGCTCCCCGCACCGGACGTTTAGGGTCGGACGTATGCAGAGCTGGCCATCCACCCCGGTGCCCCGCGTTCCCGGCACCGCCCGCCCGCTGCGGCTGTACGACACCGCGGCGCGCGAGATCCGCCCGACGGCACCCGGTCCGACCGCGACCATGTACGTCTGCGGCATCACCCCGTACGACGCCACCCACCTCGGGCACGCGGCGACCTACCTCGCGTTCGACCTGGTGCACCGGCTGTGGCTCGACAACGGGCACGAGGTGCACTACGTGCAGAACGTCACCGACGTGGACGACCCGCTGCTGGAGCGCGCCGAGCGGGACCAGGACGACTGGGTCGTGCTGGCAATGCGGGAGACGGCACTGTTCCGCGAGGACATGACGGCGCTGCGGGTGCTGCCGCCGAGGGACTTCCCCGGCGCGGTCGAGTCGATCCCGGAGATCGTGGAGGCCGTCGCGAAGCTGCTGGCCGACGGCATCGCCTACCGCGTCGACGACCAGGAGTACCCGGACATCTACTACTCGCACCTGGCTTCCGGCCGGTTCGGCGCCGTTTCGCACTACTCGGCGGACGAGATGGCCACGTTCTTCGCCGAGCGCGGTGGTGACCCCGACCGTCCCGGCAAGCGGCACCCGCTCGACGCGCTGTTGTGGCGTGCCGCCCGGCCGGGTGAACCGAGCTGGGAGAGCGAGCTGGGTGCGGGCCGCCCCGGTTGGCACGTCGAATGCAGCGTCATCGCCCTGAACCGGCTCGGCATGGGCTTCGACCTGCAGGGCGGCGGCTCGGACCTGATCTTCCCGCACCACGAGTTCAGCGCGGCCCACGCCGAGGCGCTGACCGGTGAGCCGCCGTTCGCCCGGCACTACGCGCACGCCGGCATGATCGGCCTCGACGGCGAGAAGATGTCCAAGTCGCGCGGGAACCTCGTGTTCGTGTCGCGACTGCGCGCGGACCGGGTCGACCCGATGGCGATCCGGCTCGGCCTGCTCTCCGGGCACTACCGCGCGGACCGGGCGTGGACCGACGAGGTGCTGGCGACGGCACAGACGCGGCTCGCGCGGTGGCGTACCGCGGTGTCGCTACCCGCCGCACCGCCCGCGGAGGACCTGGTGGCGCGGCTGCGCAACCACCTGTCGAACGACCTGGACACCCCGGCCGCACTGGCCGCGGTCGACGCGTGGGCGGACGAGGCCCTCTCGTCCGGCGGTTCCGCGGACAGCGGAGCGCAGGTGCGTGCCGCGGTGGACGCCCTGCTCGGCGTCCTGCTCTGAGCACAGACGGTGGCCCCGGTCCCCGGGGCCACCGTCTCAGACCTCGACGACCGTCACCATGTCACCGGCGTTCCGGGGGTACAGCGGCAGATCGCGTGCCGAAGCGATGGCGGCGATCATCGGATCGAGCGTTCCGATCACCGTCGGACCGGCGCACGACCGCGCCTCAGCAGTGCCGCCGGTGCCGTCACCAGCAGCAGCACCGCCGGGATCCCGAAGCCGAGCAGCACCGACTGGTGGTAGACGGGGGTGAACGCGAGTGGTGCCGCCGCGGCGCCGATGAACCGGAACGCCTGTACGACCGACACCGCCCCCGCGGGGTTGTCGTCGCTAGTCAGTACAAGCGTATTGAGACCGACCTGGACGAACTGCGCGCAGAAGCCGCTCAGCGCCCACAACGCACCCACCACGCCCACCCACGGCACCACGCCGATCAGCGCCACCGGCACCGCACCCGCCATCGCCCCGATCAGCGCGCCCCTGCGGCCGCCGATGCGTTCGACGATCCGGCCGGCGAGCCCCGCCGTGAGCATCCCGACCACGCCGAAACCGGTCAGCAGCAGCCCACGCTGACCCGAGGTCAGACCGAAACCGTCGTCGGCGCGGTACGCGACCAGGAACGTCAGCCCCCCGAGGCAGCCCCAGCCCACCAGCGCCACCGCCGCTGCCCGCAGCACCTCCGGCCGCCACGCCGTGCGCAACCGCGGCGTCTCCGGGGCGGCGCCACCCCGGTCCTCGTGCGGCACCCCGATCAGCGCCAGCACCACCGCCGCCACCCCGACGACGATGAACGCCAGCCGCCACGTCGCCTCCGCGGCCAGCCCGCCGACCAGCGGCCCGCTCGTCTGGCCCGCAGCCTGCAGCGCCGCGAACATCCCGAGCGTCCGCGACAGCCGGGCGCGCGGTGTGGTCGCGGCGAGCGTCGCCAGCAGCAGGGGAGTGGTGAACGCGTTCGCGATGCCCTGCACGCCCCGGCCCACCAGCAACAACGGGTACGCGGTCGCCACCACGCAGAGCACGGAGCCCACGAACGACACCAGGTACGCGCCCAGCACGCTGCGGCGCCTGCCCCACCGTGCGCCGAGCGTGCCGGAGAACAGCATCAGCGCGGCGAACGGCACCAGGTAGGCCGTGATGGTGGCCGAGGCCGCCGACGTGGAGACGCCGAAGTCGTGGCCGAGCTCCGGCAGCATCGAGGCGGTGACGCCGCCGCCGAACGGTCCCAGGAACCCGCCCGCGTGCAGGCCCGCACGCGTGATCCGGTCGCGTTCGATCAAGCGGTCACCGGGTCAGACGCCGGACTGGCCCCGGCCGGGGCCCGGCCTGCGGCGCCGCAGGTAGCGTTCGAACTCGGCGGCGATGGCGTCGCCGCTGGTCTCGTTCAGCGCCAGGTCCGCGTCGCCGCGCTCCTCGAGCGCGCGGACGTAGTTGCGGACGTCCTCGTCCTCCTCGGCCATCTCGCTGACCGTGCGCTGCCACTCCTCGGCCTGGTCCGGCAGGTCACCGAGCGGGACCTCGATGTCCAGGACCTCCTCGACGCGGTGCAGCAACGCGAGCGTGGCCTTGGGCGACGGCGGCTGCGACACGTAGTGCGGCACCGCGGCCCAGATGGAGATCGCGGGGACCCCCGCCTGCACACACGCGTCCTGGAGCACGCCGACGATGCCGGTCGGCCCCTCGTAGCGGGAGCGTTCCAGGCCGAACTGGGCGGCGGACGCCGCGTCGTAGGCGGTGCCGGTCACCGGGACGGGCCGGGTGTGCGGCGTGTCGGCGAGCAGCGCGCCGAGCGTGATCACGGTGCTGATGCCCAGCTCGTCGATCTGCTCCAGCAGCTCGGAGCAGAACTTGCGCCAGCGCATGTTCGGCTCGATGCCGTGCATGAGGACGACGTCTCTGGTCGCTCCCGGCGGCCTGCACACCGACAGCCGCGTGGTCGGCCACTCGACCCGGCGCGTCACCCCGTCGACCATGCGGACGGTGGGGCGCGTGACCTGGAAGTCGTAGTAGTCGTCCGGGTCGACCTCGGAAAGCGCGTTGGCCTCCCAGGTCAGCTGCAGGTGTTCGATGGCAGCCGTCGCGGCGTCCCCCGCGTCGTTCCACCCTTCGAAGGCACAGATCATCACTGGCTCGACGAGCGGCTCGTCGGCTTGGACGTCGGGTGCTGTCGGCTGCTGGTCCGGATCGGTCACCGGGCAAGCCTACGACCCAGGGGCGTCAGCCGGAGATCGTAGGCTGGTCGACATGCCAGCGAAGACCGATCCGAGGTCCCCGCACCCCCCGGCCGCGGTCCTGTGGGACCTGGACGGGACCATCCTCGACTCGGAGAAGCTCTGGGACGTCCCGCTGTACGAGCTGACCGAGAAACTCGGTGGTCAGCTGTCCTCGGCGACCAGGCAGGCGATGGTCGGCACCAACGTGATGGTGACGGTGCGCCTGCTGTACGCCGAGGTCGGGATCGCCGACCCGGCACCGGAGCAGGTGGCGGACAGCGCGGCGTGGATCGACCGCAGGATGGCCGAGGTGTTCCGCGGTGACCTGCCGTGGCGCCCAGGCGCGGCGGCTGCCCTGGCCATGGTGCGCGCGGCGGGGCTGCCGACCGCGCTGGTCACCTCGACCGAACGCGACCTGGTCGAGATCGCGCTCGACACGATCGGCAGGGACAACTTCGACGTGGCCGTCTGTGGCGACGAGGTCGACGGCAGGAACAAGCCGCTGCCGGAGCCCTACCTGAAGGCGTGCCGCCTGCTGTCGGTGGACCCGGCCCGCTGCGTCGCGGTCGAGGACTCGCCGACCGGTGTGTCCGCCGCGGTGGCCGCGGGCGCGACGGTGCTGGTGGTGCCCTGTGAGGTGGCCGTCGACGAGGGGGAGCGCCGCGTGTTCAGGACGTCGCTGGAGGGCCTCACCGTGGCCGATCTCACGGCGCTGGTGGGCTGACCCGAAAGTGGCTTGGCCGGAGATGGCAGGATCATCATCGTGAAAACGTTCGACGAGCTGTTCGCCGAACTCCGCGACCGGGCGGTCAACCGTCCCGAGGGCTCCGGCACCGTCGCCGCGCTCGACGCCGGGGTGCACGCGCAGGGCAAGAAGGTGCTCGAAGAGGCAGGCGAGGTGTGGATCGCCGCCGAACACGAGTCCGACGAGCGCCTTGCCGAGGAGGTGTCCCAGTTGCTGTACCGCGTGCAGGTGCTGATGCTGGGCCGCGGCCTCACCCTCGACGACGTCTACCGGCACCTCTGAGCGGAACCTTGCCGGAGCGAACACCACTGCTGAGGAGTTGAGCACGCCCATGCTGCGGGTTGCCGTGCCGAACAAGGGTGCGCTGGCCGCGCCCGCCGCCGAGATGCTGTCGGAGGCGGGCTACCGGAAGCGCCACGACCAGCGCGACCTGACCGTGCTCGACCCGGCGAACGACGTCGAGTTCTTCTTCCTGCGCCCGAAGGACATCCCCATCTACGTGGGTTCCGGCGAGCTGGACCTCGGCATCACCGGCCGTGACCAGGCACTGGAGTCCGGTGCCCCGGTCGCCGAGCGCCTCAAGCTGGGTTTCGGCGCCTCGACGTTCCGGTACGCCGCCCCGGCGGGCACCGACTGGAAGGTCGGTGACCTGGAGGGCAAGCGCCTCGCCACGTCGTACCCGAACCTGGTCAAGCGGGACCTCGCGGCCCGCGGCATCAAGGCCACGGTCATCCGCCTGGACGGTGCGGTCGAGATCTCGGTCCAGCTGGGCGTCGCGGACGCGGTGGCCGACGTGGTCGACTCGGGCCGCACCCTCCGCCAGCACAACCTGACGGTGTTCGGTGACCCGATCTGCGAATCCGAGGGGGTGCTGGTCCACGGCACGAACGCACCCGACTCGGCGGCGAAGGAACAGCTCGCGGGCCGCCTGCAGGGCGTGGTGTTCGCGCAGCAGTACATGATGCTCGACTACGACTGCCCGAAGACACTCCTGGACGAGGCCATCACGGTCACCCCCGGCCTGGAGTCCCCGACGGTGGCACCGCTGGCATCCCCCGAATGGGTAGCTGTCCGGGCAATGGTCTCGCGCAAGGAAGCCAACGCGGTCATGGACCGCCTGGCAGCCCTCGGCGCACGAGCAGTGCTGGCGTCAGACATCCGCTCCTGCCGCCTCTGAGCACCAGCCCGCCGACCACCAGGCGCGCGTGCCATGCCCTGAACGACGCCTTCGGGAGATCAGCGGCCGCACCACTTACTGAGGCCGGATCAGCAAGGCTTGAGCACCCCGTCCGACAGCCCCGCTCAGGTCGTGCAACACCGACACAGCCGTCCCGATCCCCTCAGGTCCGATGGCGGTGGCCGCGTCGAGCGCGATCCACTCACCGACCGGCTCGCGGTACACGTGCACCGTCAGCTCCGAGTTGATGAACAACCACTTCCGCGGGTCGAGCAGGCTGGACACCCCGTTCCCCGAGTCCGCCACGGTCAGCACCCGCTGCAGCCCGGACGGTTCCTCGTCCCCGACCAGCGGGACCTGCTGCCGCGCCCACACCGTCGCCGGCCCGGACTCGCCGAGGGAACCGGTCAGCGTCCGCCAGTCCATGACGTCGAGGTAACCCGCACCCCAGCCCTCTGGCCGGGTCATCACGCGTCCCTCCGACGGCGGCGGCAGCGGCTCGTCGATCCCGGCGGCCACGGCGCTGGTGTCGGACCGCACGATCCGCCACGCCCTGGCACGAACAGCGACGCGGCCGTCGACGGACAGCTCGCCGCTGAGCAGCTCCACCGCCCTGCCTGGCCGGTCCACCTCGGCCGTCACCGTCAGCTCCGCGACCGGCACCGGGCCGAGGATCTCGACGGTCACGCGGGCGATCATCATCGGCGCCGCGGACGGCAGCCGCTCCAGCGCACGCACCAGCAGCGCCGATGGCGGGCCGAGGTGCTGCGTCAGCGGCGACCACGGACCGGTCGTGTGCACAGTGGACTGGTAGCGGCCGCCGCCGAGTGGTTCGTAGAACATCAGTCCGCCCTGTCCAGCACGGTTTCGTCGCCGGCGTCGGGGTCCGGCCAGCCCGGGTACTCCGGCGGTGTGCCACCGAACTCCGGGCACAGGGCCTGGTGTGAGCACCAGTCGCACAGCCTGCTCTTGTTCGGCCGGAAGTCACCCGACCTGCCCGCACGCAGGATCGCCTGCCAGACCGCGTCGAGGGTTCGTTCGAACCGCCGCAGCTCCGCCTCGTCCGGTGTGTAGGTGAGGGACTGGCGGTCGGCGAGGTACATCAGGCGCAGCTGTCGCGGCACCTCGCCGCGCAGCCGCCACAGCACCAGCGCGTAGAACTTCATCTGGAACAGCGCCTTCGCCTCGCCGATCTCGCGGGGCGCGGTGCCGGTCTTGTAGTCGACGACCCGGATCTCGCCGGTCGGCGCGACGTCCAGCCGGTCGATGTAGCCGCGCAGCAGCACACCGGAGGCCAGCTCAGTCTCGACCAGCAGCTCACGTGCCTCCGGGTCGAGACGGCGCGGGTCCTCCAACGTGAAGTACCCGTCGATCAACCTCGCGGCCGACTCGAGCCAGTGCTCCTGGCCGTCGTCGGTGGCGAACAGGTCGGCGAACTCCTGCCGCTCGGCACGCAGCCGCTCCCACACCGGGCCGAGCAGTGCGTGTGCCCGGTCGGGGACCCGCTCGGCCGCCGGTAACGCGAACAGCTCCTCGAGCACCGCGTGCACGACGATGCCGCGCACCTGCGCGACCGACGGCGTCTCCGGCAACCGGTCCACCGCACGGAACCGGTAGAGCAGGGGGCACTGCTTGAAGTCGCCGGCCCGCGACGGCGACAACGCGGGCCGCCGCGGTGGCGGTGCGACCTCCTCGACGAGCACGGCAGGGGTTTCCGTCATGCGCAAGACCCTAGGCCGTACCACCGACATTACCGGGACAGGTGTGCCCGGTATGTCCCTCACACGGCCTTCCCACATGTTTCCGCATACGCTGCTTCGCATGACCAACGGACCCGGCTGGGCAGAGCGCGATCCAGGCCTCCTGCTCTTCCGGTTCCGTGGGGTGCCGGTGCTCCTGTCCCCGTCGTGGTGGATCGGTTCCGTCGCCATCATCGTGCTCTACGCGCCGCTGGTGGAGCGTTTCCTGCCGCGTGCGGACGCGGTCGTCTCGATCTCGCTGGCGGCGGCGTTCGCCGTGCTGCTCGGCGCTTCCGTGCTCGCGCACGAGCTGGGGCACTGCGTGGTCGCGCTGCAACTGGGCATCCCGGTACGCAGGCTGCGGCTGTTCCTGCTCGGCGGTCTCGCCGAGATCAGCAGGACCCCGCGCAAACCGTCCCAGGAAGGGCTGATCGCGGCCGCCGGGCCCGCCGTGTCCGCGGGCCTCGCCGGGCTGTTCGGCCTGGTGCTGCTGTTCATGCCGGCGGAAGGGCCGGTCTGGCTGCTCGTGCTCGAGTGCGCGGTCGCCAACGTGGCCGTCGCCGTGTTCAACATTCTCCCCGGTCTCCCGCTGGACGGTGGCCGCCTGCTCCGCGCCGGTGTGTGGGCCGTGTCGGGGCAGCGGGGGATCGGCACCCGTGCCGCGGTCGTCGGCGGCTGGCTCGTCGCCGGGCTGCTGATGCTGTGGGCGCTGTGGGGACTCGCCAACGAGAGCCCGGACCGCTGGCTTCGGCTCGGCGTGTGCGCGCTCACAGCCTGGTTCGTGGTGTCCGGCGCACGCGGCGAGCTGGCCGCCGACCAGCGCAGGGCGTGGCCGGACGGGCTGGCGCTCGCCGACCTCGTCCGCCCCATCCTGCAGCTGCCGGCCGAGAGCCCGGTGGCCGACGCGCTCAGCGCCGCGGCGGGCCGGGGCGTGGTGCTGGTGCGTGCCGACGGGGTCGCGGCGGGCCTGCTGGACCCGGTCGCCGCGGAACGCCTCGCCGAGCGATCCCCGATGGCGCCCGCGGAACAGGCGGCGGAGCCGATCCGGCCGGAGTCGGTGCTCCTGGACTCCGAGGCGGGCGAGGACATCGCCGAGCGCGTACAGGACACCGCCGCGTGGCAGTTCCTGGTGGTCGACGAGGAGGGCAGGCCCGCGGGCGTCCTTCACCGGGACGACCTACGAGCCAGCCTCACCCCGCGACAGCACTAGAGTGTCCGCGCCGGAAACGCGGTGCGTAAGTCGCCGGATCCAGGTCTCTGCTGGCAAGGCGCGCCCGACGGGGCGCCCGCAGGGGGCGGGCCGATGCCGTGAATGGGCCGTTCAGGGCGCCCAGCGCCCTGAACGCGCCTTTCAGGGCATTACCACGCCGTCCACGCGCCCAGGGCCCGCGAAGCCGGGCCCTGGCCGCGCATCCCTGACCGGCTCCCCTTGGCGCGGTGTGATAGCCCCTGGGAGGTCGACGGGATGGCAGGCAGACCCGAACCCAACCGCAACCAAACAGCATCCCCCGCCACCCCCGAGACCTGCCCGTCCGGCGAGGACAAACCCACTACACCAACCCGACCGAACCGCACCGATCCGACGCGACCAGCACACGACGACCGGCCGCCCACTCACACCGACTTCACGGAATCTAGTTGCTGGGCTTGGGGATCGGGTTCGGGATCGAGCCGCCCGTGGCGGGTCCGTCATCGGCGCTTTCGCCGGATGTGGCGGTGGGGGTCTCCTGCTGGGGTTCGTCGCGGTAGAGGCCGCACACGACCCAGTTGCCGTCTTCCTTCTCGACGTCCATGGGCATCGGGTCGCGCTCGTCGTCGCCCCGCTTCTGCGTCATGTCGAAGGTGGCGCCGTCGCCCTCCTCCTTGAAGTTGGTGACGGTCAACGTCGTCGTCTTCTCCGGCTTCTCGTTCGCGTCGTCCTCCGACTTCGCCTCCTGCAACTCGCTGTTCAGCTCGGCGTAGTCGCTCGCGCACATCAGCGGCTTGACCTTGTCCAGGGTCGCGTCCTGGGGCGACGAGTTGACCGCGGCGCCCAGCTCCTTGACGAACGCGTCCGCGGTGGCGCGCGGGCCGTCGTCACCGCCCGTGCCGCCGCCCCCGCCGTCGTCCTTCATGAGCAGGAACGCGGCGACGCCGCCACCGCCGAGCACCAGTACGCCCACGATCACCAGCGTGACGATCAGGCCGGTCCGTGACTTCTTCGGCGGCGGGCCGGCAGGGAAGCCGGGCTGCTGACCCCACTGCGGCGGCTGCTGCCCGTACTGCGGCTGCTGCCCGTACTGCGGCTGCTGGCCGTACTGCGGTTGCTGGCCGTACGGGTTCTGCTGACCGTAGGGGTCCTGGGGACCGTACGGGCCGGGCTGCTGCGGTGGGTACGTCATGATCTCCCCTGGTGATCACCTGCTGCGTGAGTGGACGCCAGGGTAGTAGCGGTCCCCGGCATCGAGCGGTCGCGGGTCTCTGCGACCATCTCGCGGTCGGCAAACTGCGTAGCGAGAGATGGAGCGGGATTCGGGTGACGGAGGTCAGGGCGAGCGGGCCGTTTCGGGTGGGCGACCGGGTACAGCTCACCGATCCCAAAGGGCGGCACTACACGCTCGTGCTCGCGGAGGGCGAGCAGTACCACACCCACCGTGGCGCGGTGGCCCACGACGACCTCATCGGCAGGCCGGAGGGTTCGGTGATCACCTCCGTCGGTGGCACCGGTTACCTCGCCCTGCGGCCACGCCTGGCCGACTACGTGCTCTCCATGCCCCGCGGCGCCCAGGTGATCTACCCGAAGGACTCCGGGCAGATCGTGATGTGGGGCGACATCTTCCCCGGCGCGCGCGTGCTGGAGGCGGGTGCGGGGTCCGGTGCGCTCACGTGCTCGCTGCTGCGTGCCGTCGGGCCGGACGGGCACGTGACCTCGTACGAGGTGCGCGACGACCACGCCGTGCACGCGGTGCGCAACGTGCGGTCTTTCTTCGGTGAGGAGCCCAAGAACTGGGACCTGCGGGTCCGTGACCTCGCCACCCACGAGGGTGAGGTCGACCGCGTCATCCTGGACATGTTGTCGCCGGAGGAGGTGCTGCCGACGGTCGCGGCGAACCTCGTCCCGGGCGGTGTGCTCGTGGTGTACGTGGCGACGACGACGCAGCTGTCGCGGGTCACCGAGGCGCTGCGTGAGCAGCAGTGCTGGACCGAGCCGGAGGCGTGGGAGACGCTGATGCGGCCGTGGCACGTGGTCGGGCTCGCGGTGCGGCCGGAGCACCGGATGCAGGGGCACACCGCGTTCCTGCTGACGGCCCGCAGGCTCGCCGACGGTGTGGTGACGCCGAGACCGCAGCGCCGGGGCCGCCAGCCCTGACCGGGAGGGGACAGGACCGGCGGCGTCAGGTCACGGCGTCACGACGGGATGCACCAGCGGCCGTCCTGCTTGGTCAGCGGCATGGGCACGACCGCGGGCTCGCTGTCCCCGATGGTCAGCTCGAGGTCGACGGTCGCCGTGTCACCCGTGATCTTGGGTTCGCCGACGACCCTGGCCTTCGCGTCGGCGGGGAACGTCTCCTCGGTCGCGGGGTTCGACTGGTCGCACGCCAGCTCGTTGAGCGCGACGACGTCCGTACCGCTGATCGCCTCGGCGGCCTGCTCGGCCAGCGTCGCCGCCTCGTCGGTGTCCTCAGGAGCACCGGTCGCCGCCCCGGTCGCGGTCGCCGGTGGTGCCACGGAGCCGCCCGGCTCGCTCGGGTCGGGCGTGGTCGGCGCGGGCGAACCGGTGATGGACGGGACGTCCCCGCCCTGCGTCGCGTCGTCCGTGGTGTCGTCACCGCTGGTCAGCAGGTACACGACCACGCCGGCGACGACGAGCACGACCACCGCGGCCACGCCGGCGATCACGCCCTTGTTCGGCCTGCCGGTCTGCCCGGTGGTCCCGCTCTCCTCGGTCGTCTCCGCTTCGGTCTTCTCAGCTTCGGACGGCTGCGCGTCGTCGTCAGATCGAGACACACCAGGCTCCGTCCTTGTACTCGAAGGGCAGCGGGATCGCCTGCCCGTTGGCGCCCTGGACGGTCATGTCCACGGTGGCGACGCCCTCAGCGACCATGTTGACCTCGCCGACCTCGGCGGTCGCCTGGCCCGCGAGGGTGTCGTACATCGTGCCGCCACCGGTCTTCGCGCAGGTCAGCTCGGTCGCCGCGGCCTCGTCGGAGTTGTTGACGGCGTCGGCGTACTCCTGGGCCGTCGCGGTGAGGTCCTCCTCGCTGCCGCCGCCTGCCGGGGCCTCGTCCGTGATGGTGGGGTCCTCTGTCGTCGGGTCCTCCGCCGACGTCGGCTCGTCCTCGGACGTCGGCTCGGACGACTGACTCGTCCCCGGGTCCCCACCCGCGTTCTCCCCGCCGTCGTCGTCGTTCAGCAGGAGGAACGCGGTGATGCCACCGCCGATCACCAGCACGGCGGCCACGACGATCGCGATGATCATGCCCCGCTTGCTCTTCGGCGGCTCGCCACCCGGCTGCCCGGGCTGACCGCCGTACTGCGGCTGGCCGTACGGGTCGGTGCCGAACTGGCTGGTCTGCCCGTACGGGCCGCCCTGTTGTGGCTGCCCGTACGGACCGCCCTGCGGTGGCTGCTGCCCGTACTGCGGCTGCTGCCCGTACTGGCCGGGCTGACCTGGTTGTCCCTGCGGCTGGCCGTACTGTCCCGGCTGGCCGGGTTGGCCCTGCTGGCCGTACGGGTTCTGCTGCCCGTACGGGTCAGGCTGCCCCGGCTGCCCCGGCTGCGGCGGGTACGTCATGACTTGGCTCCGATTGGTCGGGGACGGGTGGTCAGGCGGTGCCTTCGCCGCAGAATCGCCATTGGCCGCTCTCCTGCACGATCTTGATCAGGATCTTCGGCTCCTGCGTCTGCCCGTCGCCGACGAGCGTCAGGTCGATCTTCGCGGTGGCCGTGTCCGGGTGCTTGCTGTCGATCTCCGCCTCCCCGTCCGGGGCAGCGGAGATGTCGTAGCCCTCGAGCTTGGTCTCCAGCTCGGAGGTGTCGGTGCCGAACTTGGTCTTGTACGCCCGGCAGGCGTTGTCGACCACGTCGGCGAAGTTCTTGTTCTCGTACGCGGCCATGTAGTCGTCGCGCACGTCGTCAGGAGAGTTGCTCGCATCCGGGTCGTCGGACCCTTGATCCGGGTCACGATCCGATGACGCGTCGTCGGACGATGTCTCGTTGCTGCGCGTGTCCTTCGAGTCGTCGCGGTTGGTCCGTTCGGAGGACACGCTGTCGCCGCTGTCCTTGGTGAGGAAGTAGGTGGCGACACCGCCGCCGCCCAGCACCAGGACGGCGATCACGACGATGGCGATGATCTTGCCCTTGTTCCCGCCGCCGGGACCGCCATGACCGCCGCCGGAGTAGCTGCCGAGCCCCTGGTACGACGACTGGCCGAACGGGCCGGGTTGCCCTGACGGGCCCGGCTGGCCTGGTTGCCCCGGGGGAACCGGCGGACCCGGTGGCTGCTGCGGTGGATATGTCATCTTGGCCCCGAACTCCTCACATCACGCTCCTGCAATGCAGACGGAGCCGGTGCGCCGTCCGTTCCCGACAAATCCCGTCGACGGGTGTCATCGTATGCAAGCCCCACGACAGCGGCCGCCGCCGGGACACGCCCGGGCGACGGCCGCTTGATCAATTCGTTACGTCGGCTACCCGGCCTGGGGCACGAAGCCGGAGATGCACCAGTCGCCGCTCTCCTGCTTGAGGTTCAGCCTGGCCGGGAAGCTCGCCGGCATCATCTCCCGGTACTCCTCCGGCACGTTCTCGAACGACATCGTGATGTCGGCGGTCGCCGTCTCGCCCTCGGTCTTCACCTCGCCGAGCTCGAAGTTCACCGTGACGTCCTTCAACGACTCGTCCATGGAGGCCGGGTCGACGGCTTCCTTGACGTCTTCCTTGTCGGCGTTGCACGACAGCTCGGCGAGGGCGTCGGTGTCCCGGTCGTTGGCCGCGGACACGGCCGCCTCGGCGACGCCTTCAGGACTGCTGGTGTCCGCACCGCTGGTCAGCACGATGATGAGGACCACGACGATGGCCACGACGACCACGCCACCGCCTGCGAGGATCCACGGCATGGGGCTCTTCTTCTGCGGTGGGTAACCGTAGCCGCCCTGCTGGCCGTAGGGCTGCTGCTGTCCGTATTGCGGCTGTTGCCCGTACGGGTTCTGCTGCTGTGGCTGGGGCCCGCTCTGGGGGTAGCCGCCCTGCTGGGGGTAACCGCCTTGCTGTGGGTAGCCACCCTGCTGCGGGTAGCCGCCAGGCTGCTGACCTGGGCCGGGCTGCTGTCCCCACCCGGGCTGCCCGCCCCATTGCCCCGGCTGCTGCGGCGGTTGCGACATCGTTCGTATCTCCCTTTTCCGTGGCGACCCCATCGCCAAGTCTCTGAGTTGCCGCCGACGGCTCCACCATCGGTCGACTACCTGACGCACCGTAGCGGGTGGGTGGTTCCGGAATGCGCCGAGATGGCCTAATCCACTTCCGACGGTCCTGGTTTCGGTGGCGCCACGCGACGGTTCCGAGATGTGGATGGTCTTACTTTGTCGGTCTACACCGGTACCGTGGGGGCAGGAAGAGTTTCGGGAGGAGGTGCCGACATGCAGCACAGTCATCCCGGTGGTCGGCCAGAGGAGGCCGACGAGCACGGCGCTGGACCGGAGGCGGCTTCTGGGCACGAACCGTCAGAAGCTGCCCAGATCCGGTTCCTCGAGGAGGAAGTAGCGCTGCTGCGCCGGAAACTGACGGACTCGCCTCGGCATGCCCGCCTGCTTGAGCAGCGGCTCGCCGAGGCGTCCGAGCGGGTCAGCCAGTTGACTGAGCGTAATGCCAAGCTGGTCGAGACCCTGCGGGAGGCGAGGAGCCAGCTCCTCGCGCTCCGGGAGGAGGTCGATCGGCTCGCGCAACCGCCGAGCGGCTACGGCGTGTTCCTCCAGGGACACGAGGACGGCACCGTGGACGTGTTCACGGCAGGCCGCAAGATGCGGGTGGCCTGTTCACCCGCGGTCGAGGTGGGTGACCTGCGCCGAGGGCAGTCCGTGCGGCTGAACGAGGCGCTGACCATCGTCGAGGCCGGCTCGTTCGAACGCATCGGCGAGGTGTCCACGCTGCGGGAACTGCTCGCGGAGGTGGACGACTCGCCGCCGATGCGCGCGCTCGTGGTCGGGCACGCGGACGAGGAGCGCGTGGTCTGGCTCGCCGACCCGCTGCGCGATTCGCCCCTCAAGCCGGGGGACTCGCTGCTGGTCGACTCCAAGTCGGGCTACGCCTACGAGCGGGTGCCGAAGGCCGAGGTCGAGGACCTGGTGCTGGAGGAGGTGCCGGACGTCCAGTACGAGGACATCGGTGGTCTGTTCCGGCAGATCGAGCAGATCCGCGACGCGGTGGAGCTGCCGTTCCTGCACGCCGACCTGTACACCGAGTACGAGTTGCGGCCGCCGAAGGGCGTCCTGCTCTACGGTCCGCCCGGCTGTGGCAAGACCCTCATCGCCAAGGCCGTGGCCAACTCCCTGGCCAAGAAGGTGGCGGCGGCGCGGGGTGACGGCTCGGCCTCCCAGGCCAAGTCGTACTTCCTGAACATCAAGGGTCCCGAGCTGCTCAACAAGTTCGTCGGGGAGACCGAGCGGCACATCCGCCTGATCTTCCAGCGGGCGCGGGAGAAGGCGTCGGAGGGCACTCCGGTCATCGTGTTCTTCGACGAGATGGACTCGATCTTCCGTACCCGGGGCAGCGGGGTCTCCTCGGACGTCGAGACCACCATCGTGCCGCAGCTGCTCAGTGAGATCGACGGTGTCGAGGGCCTCGAGAACGTCATCGTGATCGGTGCCTCCAACCGCGAGGACATGATCGACCCGGCGATCCTGCGGCCGGGACGGCTCGACGTCAAGATCAAGATCGAGCGGCCGGACGCGGAGGCGGCGCGGGACATCTTCTCGAAGTACCTGACGGCGAACCTGCCGATCCACGCCGAGGACCTCGCCGAGTTCGGCGGGGAACGCAAGGCGACGATCGACGCGATGATCCAGCACACCGTCGAGCGGATGTACGAGGAGACGGAGGACAACCGGTTCCTCGAGGTCACCTACGCCAACGGGGACAAGGAGGTCCTGTACTTCCGTGACTTCAACTCGGGCGCGATGATCCAGAACATCGTGGACCGGGCGAAGAAGGCGGCGATCAAGTCGGTGCTGGAGACCAAGCAGCCCGGCCTGCGCGTGCAGCACCTGCTGGACGCGATCGTCGACGAGTTCGCGGAGAACGAGGATCTGCCGAACACCACCAACCCGGACGACTGGGCACGCATCTCCGGCAAGAAGGGGGAGCGGATCGTGTACATCCGCACCCTCGTCACCGGCAAGAACCAGGAGTCCGGCCGGGCGATAGACACGGCGACCAACACCGGGCAGTACCTGTAGGTGCGGCTCGGGCTGGGATTGGCGGCACTCGGCCGGCCGGCGTACATCAACGTCGGCCGGTCCGAGCTGCCGCCTTCGCGTTCTGTTGACGCCATGCGGGACGCGTCGTGGGCGGTGCTGGACGCCGCGTACGACGCGGGTGTCCGCTGGGTGGACGTGGCCCGCTCCTACGGGCTGGCGGAGGAGTTCCTCGCCGGCTGGCTGGCCGCGCGGGCACCGTCGGACGTGACGGTGTCCAGCAAGTGGGGCTACACCTACGTGGGTGCCTGGCGGCTCGACGCGGCCGTCCACGAGGAGAAGTCCCATGACCTGGCACGGTTCCGCACGCAGTGGGTGGAAAGCGCTGGTCTGCTCGGTGACCGGCTGGCGCTGTACCAGGTGCACTCGCTGACGCCGGACAGTCCGCTGTTCGGCGACCTGGCACTGCAGGACGCGCTGGCGGCGCTGCCGGTGCGGACCGGCTTCTCGACCTCGGGGCCGGAGCAGGCGTCGGTCGTGCGCAGGGCCATGGCCCTGGAGCGCCACGGACAGCCCGTCTTCACCGCTGTGCAGTCGACGTGGAACCTCCTGGAGCCCTCTGTCGGCCCCGCGCTTGCCGAGGCGCACGCTGCGGGTGCGTACGTGCTCGTCAAGGAGGCCCTGGCCAACGGCAGGCTCGCGGTGGACCCGCCGGAACCAGTGGCCGCGCTGGCGAAGTCCCTTGACGTGGGCCCGGACGCGGTCGCGCTGGCGGCCGCGCTGGCACAACCGTGGGCACGCACGGTGCTGTCCGGCGCCGCGAGCACCCGCCAGCTCGCGAGCAACCTCGCCGCGGTGTCCGTGCCGCACGTGGCGCTGCCCGACCTCGCAGAGCCGCCTGCCGAGTACTGGAAACACCGCTCCGACCTCGCCTGGGCGTAATCGGTTCGTCGGGGCGGATGGTCCTCAGACGCGAGGAGGACGTCGACGGCAGGGGTCATCGCGGCCGTCGAACTGGAGCTGTGGTCGAAGGACGGTCGAGTGACACCGACCTTCGGCATCGGCTTCCGCGCATCTCAGATGCCAGGACGGGTGCTACTCCACGTAACCGGCGGGCGCACGACACGCGTGGCTGCCGACGCGGAGTGAGTGTGTCCCCGTAGGCTGGTGACATGCGCCGGATCATGGGTACCGAGGTGGAATACGGCATCGCTGTGCCAGGGGACGCCACTGCCAACCCGGTACTGACCTCCACCCAGGTCGTGCTCGCCTACGCGGCCGCCGCGGACATCCCCCGCGCACGCAGGGCCCGCTGGGACTACGAGGTCGAGTCCCCACTGCGCGACGCGCGGGGTTTCGACCTCGGCGCGCCCGGTGTGCCGCCGTCCGATCCCGAGGTCGAGGACCTGGGGGCCGCCAACGTCATCCTCACCAACGGGGCCCGCCTCTACGTCGACCACGCGCACCCCGAGTACTCCGCGCCCGAGGTCACCAACGCCCGCGACGCGGTCATCTGGGACAAGGCGGGCGAACGGGTCATGGAGGAGGCGGCCATGCGGGCCGCCACCGTGCCCGGCCAGCCGCGCCTGCAGCTCTACAAGAACAACGTGGACGGCAAGGGCGCGAGCTACGGCACCCACGAGAACTACCTGATGGCCCGCAACACCCCGTTCACGGCCGTCATCGCCGGTCTGACGCCGTTCTTCGTCTCGCGGCAGGTCGTGGTCGGCTCCGGCCGCGTCGGTGTCGGCGCCGCGGGGGAGGACGCCGGCTTCCAGCTGTCCCAGCGCGCCGACTACATCGAGGTCGAGGTCGGCCTCGAGACCACGCTGAAGCGCGGCATCATCAACACCCGCGACGAGCCGCACGCGGACGCCGACAAGTACCGCCGTCTGCACGTCATCATCGGTGACGCGAACCTCGCCGAGACGTCCACGTACTTGAAGGTCGGTACAACGGCGCTGGTGCTCGACTTGATCGAGGCGGGCGTCCGGTTCGACGCGCTGAAGCTCGCCGACCCGGTCCGGGCCGTGCACACGATCAGTCACGACCCCTCGTTGAAGGCGACCGTGGAGCTCGCCAATGGCCGCAAGTTCTCCGGTCTCGACCTCCAGTTCGCCTACCACGAGCTGATCACCACGAACATCGAGCGCACCGAGCAGGACGAGGTCTCGATGAACGTCCTGCAGACGTGGGGCGACATCCTCGACGCGCTCGCCCGCGACCCGATGGAGTGCGCGGACCGGCTCGACTGGCCCGCCAAGCTGCGGCTGCTGGAGGGCTTCCGCGCGCGCGATGGCCTCAACTGGAACTCGCCCCGCCTGCACCTCGTCGACCTGCAGTATTCCGACGTCCGGCTGGCGAAGGGCCTGTACAACCGCCTGGTCACCAGGGGGTCGATGAAGCGCATGATCACCGAGGAGGAGGTTCAGGCCGCCATCACCACGCCGCCGCTGGACACCAGGGCGTACTTCCGCGGCCGCTGCCTCGAGCGCTACCCGAACGCGATCGCCGCGGCGTCGTGGGACTCGGTCATCTTCGACCTCGGCCGCGAGTCGCTGGTGCGGATCCCGACGCTGGAGCCGCTCAGGGGCACCAAGTCACACGTCGGCGAGCTTCTTGAGGCGTCCGCGACGGCCGAGGAACTGGTCGACGCGCTCACCGGGACGCCGAAGAAGTAGGCGGAGCGGAGCTTGCGGAGCGACCGTCGAGCACAGTTCGCGCACAACGAAAGCTGATCATCAGCCGGATGGTCCGCGAAAATGTCAGTGCCGGTCGGTAATCTTGACGGCAACCAGTCCCGATACCGGGAGGCGAGATGGCTCAGGAACAGACTCAGCGGCAAGGCGGCGGTGACGGCGACGACGATGTCGACGGTGCGGCCCCTGCCGGTCAGGAACGCAGGGAGAAGCTCGGCGAGGACGTCGACACCATCCTGGACGAGATCGACGACGTGCTCGAGGAGAACGCCGAGGACTTCGTCCGTGCGTACGTGCAAAAGGGCGGCGAGTAGGCGAGGCTAGGTCCTCCCATCACCGTTCTTCCCCGCCGACAGGACAGAAAGAGGCATGGAAAACACCCCATTCCGCGCCGTGCCGGGCGCCGCGCTCCCGGCTGCCTACACGACAGCCGAGACGTCCTCGTTCATCGACTTCCTGCGTGTGCAGGCACCGCACCTGCTGCCGGGTGCCACCGGCCTCGGCATCGAGGACCCGGTGCGCATGCGGCAGGCGGCCGACCTGGCACAACAGCCACCGCACGGCACCACGATCGTTGCCATCACGTTCGACGGCGGCGTGCTCATCGCCGGTGACCGGCGCGCGACCTCGGGCAACCTCATCTCCCACCGGAACATGGACAAGGTGGTCGTGACCGACGCCTACTCCGCGGTGGGCATCGCGGGCACGGCGGGGCTCGCGCTGGAGATGGTCCGCATCTACCAGGTCGAGCTGTCGCACTACGAGAAGATCGAGGGCGTCCCGCTGTCCCTGGACGGCAAGACGAACAAGCTCGCCGCGCTGGTCCGCGGCAACCTCGACGGCGCCATGGCCGGCCTCGCCGTGCTGCCGCTGTTCGTCGGCTTCGACGTCGACGCGCCGGATCCGGCGACTGCCGGCCGGATCGTGTCGTTCGACGTGGTCGGCGGCCGGTACGAGGAGCGCGCGGGCTTCCACGGTGTGGGTTCCGGCTCGCTGTTCGCGCGGTCGGCCCTCAAGAAGCTGTGGGACCCGGGCAGCGACAAGGACACCGCCATCCGCAACGCGGTCGAGGCGCTGTACGACGCCGCGGACGACGACTCCGCGACCGGCGGCCCGGACCTCGCCCGCAAGATCTATCCCAGCATCGTGACCATCACCGCCGCCGAGGGCGCCGTCCCTCTCCCGGACGAGGAGGCGGCCGCGGTCGCCGAGGCAGTGGTGACCGACCGAACCAGCCAGCCACGCGGCTGACCAGCCCCCGAGACAAGAGAGACGAGGAGCCCCCACCGTGACGATGCCGCTGTACGCCTCACCCGAGCAGTTGATGCGGGACCGCTCGGAGTATGCCCGCAAGGGCATCGCCCGGGGCCGCAGTGTGGTGGCGCTCAAGTACTCGGGCGGCGTGCTGTTCGTCGCCGAGAACCCGTCGGCGACGCTGCACAAGGTCTCCGAGATCTACGACCGGATCGGCTTCGCGGCCACCGGCCGCTACAGCGAGTACGACGGCCTGCGCAGGGGTGGCATCCGCCACGTCGACCTGTGGGGCCTCGCCAACGACCCGAGGGACGTCTCGGCTCGCCAGCTCGCCAACGTGTACGCCCAGACCCTGGCCGCGCAGTTCTCCGACCAGCTCAAGCCGTTCGAGGTGGAGCTGTGCGTGGCCGAGGTCGGGACCACGGCGACCCGCGACCAGCTGTACCGCCTGACCTACGACGGCTCGATCGTCGACGAGCCGTCGTACCTGGTCATGGGCGGTCAGACCGAGCCGATCTCGACCAAGATGAAGGACACCTACGAGGAGGACATGTCGCTGGAGGCCGCGCTCGGGTTCGCGGTCGCCGCGCTGACCGCCGGGGTCACCACCAGCAGCACCAACGGCGACAACGGCATCGGCAAGCTCGAGGTCGCGGTGCTCGAGCGTTCCCGGCCCAAGCGTGCGTTCCGCCGCATCGAGGGCGCCGCGCTCACCGCACTGCTGCCGTCCGATTCGTCCGAATCCGCGGAGCAGGCGGAGGAAGCCCCCGAGTCCGGGCCGACCGGATCCGACGAGGCCTGATGAGGAGTTCTTCGATGACGCGTTCATCTCACCTCGGAGCGGCCAGGAGATCTCCGGCCGGGAAGCGCCTAGGCTGAAGGGATGCAGCGGCGGATCTTCGGCATCGAAACCGAGTTCGGCGTGACCTGTACGTTCCACGGACAGCGCAGGCTGAGCCCGGACGAGGTCGCGCGGTACCTGTTTCGGCGAGTGGTGTCCTGGGGACGTTCCTCGAACGTGTTCCTGCGCAACGGCTCGCGTCTCTACCTCGATGTCGGCTCGCACCCCGAGTACGCGACGGCGGAGTGCGACGACCTGGTGCAGCTGGTCACGCACGACAAGGCGGGTGAGCGGATCCTGGAGGACCTGCTCGTCGACGCCGAGCGGCGGCTGGCGGACGAGGGCATCGGCGGGGACATCTTCCTGTTCAAGAACAACACCGACTCGGCGGGCAACTCGTACGGCTGCCACGAGAACTACCTGGTCACCAGGGCCGGTGAGTTCTCGCGGATCGCGGACGTGCTCCTGCCGTTCCTGGTCACGCGGCAGCTGATCTGCGGCGCAGGCAAGGTCCTGCAGACCCCGCGTGGTGCCGTTTACTGCCTGTCGCAGCGTGCGGAACACATCTGGGAAGGGGTCTCGTCGGCGACGACCAGGTCCCGTCCGATCATCAACACCCGCGACGAGCCGCACGCGGACGCCGAGCGCTACCGCAGGCTCCACGTCATCGTCGGCGACTCGAACATGGCCGAGGCCACCACGCTGCTGAAGGTCGGCAGCGCGAACCTGGTCCTGGAGATGATCGAGGACGGTGTCCAGTTCCGGGACTTCAGCCTGGACAACCCGATCCGCGCGATCCGCGAGATCAGCCACGACCTGACCGGCCGCAGGCTGGTCCGCCTCGCCGGCGGCCGTGAAGCGTCGGCACTGGACATCCAGCGCGAGTACTTCTCCCGTGCGAAGGAGCACGTGGAGAAGCGCGGCCCGGACCCGGTGGCCGACCGCGTGATCGAACTGTGGGGCCGCACCCTGGACGCCGTGGAGGCCCAGGACATGAGCCGCATCGACCGCGAGATCGACTGGGCCATCAAGCACCGCCTGGTCGAGCGCTACCAGGCGAAGCACGGTCTGGAGCTGTCGTCACCCCGCATCGCCCAGCTCGACCTGGCCTACCACGACATCCGCCGCGGCCGCGGCATCTTCGACCTGTTGCAGCGCAAGGACCTGGTTGCCAGGGTGACCGAGGACGGCGAGATCGAGGCCGCCAAGGACACCCCGCCGCAGACCACCCGCGCGAAGTTGCGTGGCGACTTCATCGCCGCCGCGCAGCAGGCGGGCCGGGACTTCACGGTGGACTGGGTGCACCTGAAGCTGAACGACCAGGCACAGCGGACCGTGTTGTGCAAGGACCCGTTCCGGGCAGTGGACGAGCGGGTGGAGCGGCTGATCGCTTCTCTGTGAGGCGGCTCCGGGCTCCGGGGGAGGTTCGTTGCCTTCCCCGGTGACGGTCGAACGTTCCGTGGCCTGCTGGGACTGTCGTGCGTGACCGAGTGCGTTGCCGGTCTTGACTTGGTCCGGCTTTCCTTCGGTCGTCGCCGACGTTTCGGCGACCTACCATCGGCAGCATGTCAGTCGCCTCGGTGGCCGCCGTTCTCGCTGACGAGAGCCGTGCGTCGATGTGTCTGGCGCTCATCGACGGGCGGGCGTGGACCGTCAGCGAACTCGCCCGTGCCGCCCGTGTCGCCACCTCCACCGCGAGCGAGCACGTCCGGGTCCTCCACGACGCCGGGTTCGTCCGCACCCTCAAACAAGGGCGCCACCGCTACGTCCGCCTGTCCGGTCCGCAGGTCGCGGAGGTCATCGAACGGCTGGCCAACCTCACGGTTCCCGAACCACCCCGCACCCTCGGGCAGAGCGTGCGGGCACGGCGGCTGGCCTACGCCCGCACCTGCTACGACCACCTCGCCGGTCAGCTCGGTGTCGCGTTGCGGGAGGGCATGATCGGCCGTGGCCTGGTCGACGACCGGGACGGCCTCGCGGTCACCGACCTCGGGTGGGCCACGTTCGCCTCGCTGGGCATCGACGTCGGGAGAACACGACGGCCGCTGCTCCGCGACTGCCTCGACTGGACCGAGCGTCGTGAGCACCTCGCGGGTGCGTTGCCCGCCGCGATCCTGCGTCGTGCGCAGCAGGTCGGGTGGCTCAACCGCGACCCGCACCGCGCGGTCACCGTCGACGACGGTGCCTGGCCTGTCCTCGAACAGCTCGGGATGACACGCGGCGCCCGGAGTCCGCGGACTCCGGGCGCCGCGCTCGTTCCGGTGGTGCCGTGAACACGCCCTTTCACGGCACCGGCCCAGCCCCGTCGGGCGCCCGCGTGGGTGTGGGTGTCGTGCCTGATGACGGGTTCGTACGCCAAGCCACTTCACATGACCTTCACGGAATCGATCGTTTAGGCGTTGGCCTCCCGTGCGTGCAGGTCACGCACGGTGGGGGAGGTTCGCACGCCGGCCGGGTCGGGGTGGGTGCCGAGCACGCGGTCCGCCGTGCCGCTGCTGGTGACGGTGAACCAGTAGTGCTCGTTCTTGTAGTGGTGCAGGCGGTGGTTGCGCCAGATCGCGCGGTAGGCGCGCGACCGGGGCCGGTAGTCGCTGTGGATCAGGTAGTGGGTCCACTCGTAGCCCAGGCCCAGCAGTCCGACGACGGTCATGAACGTGAGGCCGAGCCCCGTGCGCGGGAAGGCGAGCAGGCCGACCGCCACGACCAGCGGCACGAGCCACAGGTGCACCTGCCACGGGATGAACACGAGCGGCACGTCGCGCGGATCGACGTGGTGGGCGCGGTGCTTGCGGGACAGCAGCGGGTCGATGGTGACCCGCCCGACCCGCCGTGGCCGCCAGTGCAGGACGCAGACGTGCACTGCCCACTCGAAGAACGGGAAGACGGCGAGCATGACCAGTGGTGTCAACAGGTCGGACAGCCGCCAGTCGCCGACCAGGCCGCGCGTGGTGGCGGCGCACACCAGCAGCGCGCCGATCAGCCAGGGGGAGGGATGGCGCCAGAAGGCCTTCGCCGCGCCGCCGATGCCGATCGGACGGCGCTTGTCGCCGGTGAGCGCGGCCTCGTCCGCCGCGACGCGTTGCTTCGCGAGCCGGCCTGTCCGGTCTCGGCCTCCTTCGACGTTGGCGCGAGGACGTGTCATGGCAGCTCCTCCAGTTGTCGGATCGCGGTGAGCAGGGCGTCGGTGGCGGGGGCGAGCAGGTCGTACGCGGCGCGGTGGGAGCCCTCACCGTCGCCGTCGGTGATCCGGTCCGTCAGCGCGCGGTACACGTCGACCTGGTCGACCTCGGCGGCCATGAGGTTCGCGAGCGCGCCGAGCGCGGGCTCGTAGGCGGCGCGGAGGCTGTTGAACATCAGCCGGAACACGATCGAGTCGGCGCCGTCGACGAGGTGGTCCCAGAACACGAGCGCGTGCCGCTGCCGCGCGACCGGGTCGGGGTCGGCCTCGATCGCGGCGACGGCCGCCGCCAGCGGTGCTTCGATCCGCGCGCCCGCCCGCCCGGCCGCGAGCCTGGCGACCTGCGGGCCGATCAGCAGACGTGCCTCGAGGACGCTGCGCGCGACCGCCGGGTCGAGTTCGCCGCGGGGGAGCAGCAGGCGGGGGAGCAGGTCGAGGCTCGCGTGCCTGCGGTAGTCCCGCACGGTCGTCGCGTCGCCCTGGCGCACCTCGACGAGCCCGGCCTGGGCGACCCGTTGCAGCGCCTCCCGGACGGCCGGTCGCGAGACACCGAGCACCTCGGCGAGTTTGCGTTCGCTCGGCAGGGCCTCGCCGGGCGCGAACTCACCACTGACCACGTCGTCGAGGATCTGGTCGAAGACTTCGTCCGGCACCGAGCGCCGGGCGACGGGTTGCAACGCCATGCACAAGAAGTACCTGGTCACGACCTACAGGTCAATTGGTCATACCAGTGTTGGTCGTAGCTGGAGCGAGCCAATGGACCGTTCGCACGAACACCCTGGCGCGCCAACGGGACTACCCTCGTCCAGTCGGGCTAGAGTTCGAAACGTGTCCGTCGTCCGCGCAGAAAGACTCGTGAACCTGGTGCTGTGCCTGTTGTCCACACGCCAGTACCTGCCTGCCGAGAGCATTCGCAAGATTGTTGCCGGCTACAGTGACGCGCCCAGTGACGACGCGTTCTTCCGCATGTTCGAGCGCGACAAGACCGAGTTGCGTGAGCTGGGCATCCCGCTCGAGGTCGGGCGCAACTGGTCGTTCGACAAGGTCGACGGCTATCGCATCGCACGCCGTGACTACGAGCTCGGCGACATCGAACTGGAACCCGACGAGGCGGCCGCGGTCGCGCTGGCCGTCCGCCTGTGGGACTCCCCGGAACTGACCGGCGCCGCGCACGGCGCGCTGCTGAAGCTGCGTGCCGCGGGTGTCGACGTCGACCAGGGGGTGCCTGCGGTGGTCGAGCCGAAGGTGCGCACGACCGAGCCCGCGTTCGGTCCGCTGCTCGCCGCGGTGCAGGCCCGTCAGGCCGTCGGTTTCGACTATCGCAGACCGTCGCCCGCCGAACTGCGCAGCCGCTCGCTGGAGCCGTGGGGCGTGGTGTCGTGGCGCGGCCGCTGGTACGTCGTCGGGCATGACCGCGACCGGGGCGCACCCCGCTGCTTCCGGCTGTCCCGCATCGTCGGTGACGTGCGGTTGCTCGGCAGGGCGGGCACGGTTCGCAGGCCGGAGGACGTGGACCTGCTGAAGTTCGTGGCCAGTTCCACGAACGAGCCGCCGGAGACGTCGACCGTGCGGCTGTGGCTGGCGAAGCACCGCGCGGCGGGCCTGCGCAGGCGCGCGACCGTGGTGGGTGAGCGCGAACTGGACGGCGAGCCGGGCGACCTGGTCGAGCTGGAGGTGCTGCACACCGACTCGGCGGCGAGCTGGATCGCGGGCTACGGCCCGGACGCGGTGGTGCTGGAGCCGGACGTGCTGCGCAAGGCAGTGCACGAACGGCTGCTCGCGGTGGCGGAGGCGAGGTGAACGCGTCGACCGAACGCCTGCCCCGGTTGCTCGCGCTCGTGCCGTACCTCATCGCCCGCCCCGGCATCGCCGTCGCCGAGGCGGCGAGCGACTTCGGGGTCAGCGCGAAGCAACTGCGCAAGGACCTCGAGCTGTTGTGGATGTGCGGTCTCCCGGGCTACGGCCCCGGCGACCTCATCGACCTGTCGTTCGAAGGCGACACGATCTCGGTCAACTTCGACGCTGGCATGAGCCGCCCGCTACGCCTGACCGGCTCGGAAGCGACAGCGCTCCTGGTCGCACTGCGCACGCTGCTGGACGCCCCGGGCGTCGCGGACGCGGACGCGGTCCGCAGAGCGGTCGCGAAGGTGGAGGCCGCGGCAGGCCAGGCGCAACCGGCGGGCGTGGCGGTTGGCCTCGGCGTCCGGGAAGGCGCGACCACGGCGAAAGCCCGCGAGGTGGTGCAGAAAGCACTGCGCGGCAACAAAGCCCTGCGCATGACGTACTACACGGCGTCGAAGGACGAGATAACGGAACGCACGGTCGACCCGATGCGCATGCTGATCGTCGAGGGTCGTGGCTACCTGGAAGCGTGGTGCCGGCGGGCGGAGGGCGTCCGCCTGTTCCGCATGGACCGCATAGACGACGTGACAGAGCTGGACGAGCCGGCCGCCCCGCCCCCGTACGCGGAACAGACCGACACGACAGCAGGCCTCTTCCACCCCCAACCCGAGCAGCCGGTGGCACAGTTCGTCCTGTCCCCGGACGCGCGCTGGGTGTCGGAGTACTACCCGGTGGAGGAGGCGGCCGAACTGGAAGGCGGCCACCTGCGGGTGTGGATGCGGTACGCCGACCTGTCGTGGATGGTGCGGCTGCTGCTCGGCCTTGGCGGTGACGCCGTCGTGGAGGCGCCCGGAGACCTGGTGGCCGCGTTGAGGTCGCGCGCCGTGGAGGCTTTGTCCCGGTATCGGTGACGTGGTCTCGTGGCTGTCGGCGCGGTCCGTTGGCGCGGACCGCAATGCCTGAAGGCCGCTTTCGGGGCACTCGACGCCCCTGATGCCGCTTTCACGGCGTGGACGCGCCTTTCGCGGCGGCCCACGACGCCCCTCACCACATTCGCGGCGCTATGTCCGCCAGGCCGCCCGGGCACGCAGCGCAGCCACCAGCGGATGTGTGATCTGTGTTAAGTACCGAGGCGGTCATCGTACTTTCACCACACGCCCACTACGGTAGAAACCGTGATGTCGTACCTGCCGGCCTGGACAGTGGTCGTCGTGGGGTTGTTGTTGCTTTGCTGGGTGTTGGTCCGGCTGCTCCGCCACGTGCGGCGGTTCAACCGGATCGTGGCCGCCACGGGGGCCCGGTTCACCCACGAGACCGGCACCATCAGGGCGCGGTCCGCCGCGTTGCGGGTGGCGATGAGAGAGACCCGGGCACGGGTGAGACGCGCTCCGGCTGACGTACCATCGGACAGTCGGGGAAGACAGGAGGAAGACCGTGGGTAACCTGGGTGTGCCCGAGCTGCTGATCATCGCGGGTGTGATCATCCTGCTCTTCGGAGCGCGGAAGCTGCCTGAGATGGCGCGATCGCTCGGCAAGTCGGCCAAGGCCTTCAAGGAAGAGACCAAGGGCCTGCGTGGCGAGGACGGCGACGAGAAGCCCGCCGCCCAGGAGCCACAGCAGCCGGTTCAGCAGCAGCAGCTGCCTCCTACGCAGCCGCCGACGCCGCAGACGCCGCACACGAACGGCGTCACGCCCCAGTCGGTGGAGCAGCAGAACAAGAACGCCAGCTGAGAGAACAGGTCCTAGACGGTGGCGCGCAAATCGCACCGCCGGGACGACGGTCGTCGCGAGAAGAAGAAGCTTCGTAGCCGACGGCACAATCCCGACGGCACTATGACCCTTCGGGATCACCTGTACGAACTGAAGCACCGGTTGGGCCTGGCGTTGCTCGCCCTTCTCGTCGGCTGCATCCTCGGGTTCCTGTGGTTCCAGTGGCGGGTCGGCCCGATCCCTTCACTCGGCAGCCTCATGACGGGTCCCTACTGCGAGCTGCCGTCCCCACCCCGCGTGGAGCTGGAGCCGGGCAAGTGCCAGCTGCTCCAGACCCAGCCGTTCGAGGCGTTCCTCGTCCAGTTCAAGGTGGGTCTGGCCGCTGGTGCGGTCTTCACCAGCCCGCTCTGGCTCTACCAGATCTGGGCGTTCATCACTCCCGGCCTGTACGACAACGAGCGCAGGTTCACCCGCATCTTCGTGGTGCTTGCCTCGTTCCTGTTCCTCTGCGGCGCGCTCCTGGCCTACTACGTGGTCCCCAAGGGCCTCCAGGTGCTGGTCAGCTTCGGTGGTGACCAGTTCGCGACGACACTGGTGGCCAACGAGTACATCTCGTTCGTCCTGGTGATGCTGATGATCTTCGGCGTCAGCTTCGAGCTGCCGCTGGTGGTCACCATGCTGAACCGGATCGGCGTGCTGCCGTACCGCAACCTCAAGACCTGGCGACGCGGCATCATCTTCACGCTGTTCGTGTTCGCGGCGATCGCGACGCCCGGCACCGACCCGATCGGCATGCTCGCACTCGCCTGCGCCATGACGATCCTGTTCGAGCTCGCCGTGCAGATCGCCAGGGTCCACGACCGCAAGAAGGACCGTGAGGCCGTCGAGCAGGGCTGGGGCGACCCCGAGGACTACGACCTGCCGCCCACCAAGGCCGACAAGGTCGGCACCGACGACGTGACCTGACATGCGGGCCGCCATGGTCGTGCACCCCGCGTCCGGGCTCGGCCGGGCGGGACGCATCGCCGGTAAGGTCGCCGACCGGCTGCGGACCGTCGTCGACGAGCTGGTCACGGTCGAGGCCAACACGGTCGCCGACTCGCACCGCCTCATGCACCAGGCCCGGGACGCCGGCCTCGACCTGCTGGTCGTGGTCGGCGGTGACGGGTCGGCCCACCAGGGCGTCCAGTTCTGCGCCGACACCGGCACCGCGCTGGCCATCGTCCCGGCGGGCACCGGCAACGACCTCGCCCGCACCCTCGCAGGCGCGCCAGAGGACCCGCTGAAGGCGACGGACAACCTGGTCAGGGCCATCAAGGACGGCGAACAGACCGCCATCGACCTCGGGCGGGTCGACGGCGGGCCCTGGTTCGCCGGTGTCCTGTGCGCAGGGTTCGACTCGGCGGTCAACGAACGCGCCAACCGGATGCGCTGGCCGTCCGGCCCTCGTCGTTACGACCTGGCGATCCTCGCCGAGCTGGCGAGGTTGCGGGCCGCCGCGCTCACCGTCGAGGTGGACGGCGAGCGCACCGAGCTGGACGCCACCCAGATCGCCGTCGGCAACATCCCGTTCTACGGCGGCGGCATCCCCATCTGCCCGGCCGCCGACCCGGCCGACGGGCTGTTCGACGTCACACTCGTCCGCGCGGCCGGTCGCCTCGACCTGGTGAGAATGCTGCCCGGCCTGCGCACCGGCAAGCACGTCCACCACCCGATGGTCACCACGTCGCGGACCGCGAAGATCCGCATCGGCGAGGCCAACGGCTGGGTCGCCTACGCCGACGGGGAACGCATCGGACCGCTTCCGGTCGAGGTGACCTGTGTCCCGAACGCGTTGAAGGTGGTCGGCCGGACCGCGTGACCGACAGCGCATGTGACAACCTGGAGAACGTGGCTGCCAGCCCTTCTCCAGCATCCGAGCCCGCTTCCGGGCCATCGCCCGCCGACTCCTACACGGCCGCCCGCAGGCGGGCCAGCTATCCCAGGCTGACCGAGTTCACCTCGGCGCTGTCGTTCACGCTCGACCCGTTCCAGGAACAGGCGTGCGCGGCGCTCGAGGACGGGCACGGGGTGCTCGTGTGCGCGCCGACCGGCGCGGGCAAGACCGTGGTCGGCGAGTTCGCCGTGCACCTCGCGCTGGCCGAGGGCCAGAAGTGCTTCTACACGACCCCCATCAAGGCGCTGTCGAACCAGAAGTACGCCGACCTGGTCGAACGCCACGGCGCCAAGTCGGTCGGGCTGCTCACCGGCGACACGTCGGTCAACGGCAGCGCGCCGATCGTCGTCATGACGACCGAGGTCCTCCGCAACATGCTGTACGCGGGCTCGTCGACACTCGACGGGCTCGGCTACGTGGTCATGGACGAGGTGCACTACCTCGCCGACCGGTTCCGCGGCGCGGTGTGGGAGGAGGTCATCCTGCACCTGTCCGAGTCGGTGCGGCTGATCAGCCTTTCCGCCACCGTCAGCAACGCGGAGGAGTTCGGCGACTGGCTCGTCGAGGTCCGCGGCGACACGACGGTCGTCGTCGACGAGCACCGGCCCGTGCCGCTGTGGCAGCACATGATGGTGAACAACCGCATGCTCGACCTGTTCACCGGCGAGGGCCCGGACGGCGAGCCGCGCATCAACCCCGAACTGCTGCGCCGCACCGAGAACGAGAGCCGCCACCAGGTCGCCTGGGGCCCGCGCAACGGCCGCGGCCGTCGCTCCGGTGCGCCACGCGGCCCCCGCTTCCGGCCACCGTCCAGGGTCGACGTGATCACCCGCCTCGACGCGGCCGGCCTGCTGCCCGCGATCGTGTTCGTGTTCAGCCGGATCGGCTGCGAGGCCGCCGTCTCCCAGTGCGCGCGTTCCGGTCTGCGGATGAACACCGAGGCGGAGGTCGCGGAGATCCGGCGGATCGTCGACGCCCGCACCAAGGACCTCAACGACGCCGACCTGCGCGTCCTCGGTTACTGGGAGTGGCGCGAGGCGCTCGAACGCGGGTTCGCGAGCCACCACGCCGGGCTGCTGCCCGCGTTCAAGGAGACCGTCGAGGAGCTGTTCGTCCGCGGCCTGGTGAAGGTGGTGTTCGCGACCGAGACCCTCGCGCTCGGCATCAACATGCCTGCCCGCACGGTCGTGCTGGAACGGCTCGTCAAGTACAACGGTGAGGCACACGTCGAGCTGACGCCGGGGGAGTACACGCAGCTCACCGGACGTGCGGGCCGCCGGGGCATCGACGTGGAGGGCCACGCGGTGGTCATCTGGCAGCCCGGCGTCGACCCGCGGCAGGTCGGCGGGCTCGCCTCCACCCGCACCTACCCGCTGCGCTCGTCGTTCCGGCCCGCGTACAACATGGCGGTCAACCTCGTCGACCGGCTCGGCGCCACGGCGGCACGCGAGATGCTCGAGCAGTCGTTCGCGCAGTTCCAGGCCGACCGCGGCGTCGTCGGGCTCGCCAAGCGGATCGAACGCAACCGCGAGGCGCTCGCCGGCTACCAGGAGTCGATGACCTGCCACCTCGGTGACTTCACCGAGTACGCGGAACTGCGTGCGCGGCTGAACGAGCGCGAGAAGGCGTTGTCCCGCAAGAACTCCGCTGCCCGGCGTGCTGAGGCGGCCCGGTCGCTGGAGTCGCTGCGCAAGGGCGACGTGATCGCGGTGCCCTCCGGCCGTCGCGCCGGGCTCGCGATCGTCGTCGACCCGGGGCTGGACCCGACCGGCGACGCCCGCCCTCTGGTGCTCACCGAGGACCGCTGGGCTGGCCGGTTGTCCGTGGCCGACTTCCCGACACCGGTCGAGGCGCTCGGCCGCGTGAAGCTGCCCAAGCAGGTCGACCTGCGTTCGCCCCGGTCGCGCAGGGACCTCGCGTCCACGCTGCGCAACACGGGCATCGAGGCGCCCGGCCGGAGCAAGCGCCGCGGTGGCGGCACCGACGACGACGGTGAGCTCGCGGCACTGCGCAGAGCGCTGCGCAACCACCCGTGCCACGGCTGTGGCGACCGCGAGGCACACGCGCGGTGGGCGGAGCGGCACCGGCGACTCACCGCGGAAACGCAGGCGCTGGAACAGAAAGTGGCCGCGCAGACCCACTCGCTGGCCCGCTCGTTCGACCGCATTCGCAGGCTGCTGACCGAACGCGGCTACCTGGCGGGGGAGGACACGGTCACCGACGACGGCAGGCGGCTCGCGCGGCTGTACAGCGAGTCGGACCTGCTGGCCGCGGAATGCCTGCGGCACGGCGTGTGGGACCGGCTGCCGCCACCGGAGCTGGCGGCGGTCGTGTCGTCGCTGGTGTACGAGGCGCGCAGGGACGGGCCGAGCGAGGCCCGCGTCCCGGAGGGCCTCGTCACGGACGCGTTGGCGGAGACCGCGCGGCTGTGGGCGTCGCTGGAGGCCGACGAGCGGCGGCACAAGCTGGACCGCACCCGCCAGCCGGACGCGGGCTTCGCGTGGACGGTGTACCGGTGGGCGCGCGGCGAGACCCTCGAACGTGTGATGACCGCGGCGGAGTCGGCGGGCAGCGAGTTCTCCGCGGGCGACTTCGTGCGGTGGTGCCGCCAGGTGATCGACCTGCTGGATCAGTTGCGGGACGTGGTCGGCTCGGACGCCCCCGTCGGTGCCGCCGCGAAGGAGGCCGTGAAGGCGATGCGGCGCGGTGTCGTGGCGCTCGGGACGGCATGAGTGGGGCTTTCGGAGCGGATCGCGGGCCGTGACTGGTCCACGAGTGTTCGATTTCGCGTGGCGGACCACACGCCCCGCCCACGTCCCGCTATGGTTTGATCGCGCCCTGGCACGACCTCGATTTCGCGGAGGCGAACAATGACCAGCCCTTACGGGCCGCCCGGTGGGAACGACCCGCAGCAGCAGTGGGGACAGCAACCCTACGGCGGTGGTCCCACGCCCGGCACACCGTCCGGTGGGATGCCCGCGCAGGGTGGTTACCCCCAGCAGCCTGGTCAGCAGCAGCCGTACGGGGGTTACGGCCAGCAGCCGCAACAGCCCCAGCCGACGCAGCAGTACGGTCAGCCGCAGTACGGGCAGCAGCCCCAGTACGGCCAGCAGCCGTCCGGGGAGTTCCAGAACCCGTACCAGAACCCGTACCAGCAGCAACCGCCCAAGAAGGGCGGCGGCGCCTGGATCTGGATCACCATGGTGGTCGTGGTGCTGGCGGCCGCGGCGTTCCTGGTGCTCGGCCTGGTCACGCCGGGCTTCCTGAACACCAAGGTGCTCGACCAGGCCGCGCTGGAGGGTGACGACGGCGTCAAGAAGGTACTCGTCGACGAGTACAAGGTCGAGAACGTGGAGTCGGTGAGCTGTCCGGCTGACCAGGAGGTCAAGCAGGGCAACAAGTTCGAGTGCACGGTGCAGATCGGCGGTGACGAGGCCAAGGAGGTCAAGGTCACCATCACGATCACCAACGAGGAGAACGCCGAGTACCAGGTGTCCCTCCCCGAGTAGGACTTCGCGGAAGCCCCGGCCGGGTGGCAGGTTGCTGTCACCCGGGCCGGGGCTTCTCCGTACACTCAAGGGGACAAATCCGGCACCCCCTTGTACAGATGAGGAACTTCGTGCGCCTTCGCCTCACCCTTGCGGTGGTCCCCGTGCTCGTCCTGGCCGGCTGTGCCGAACTGCCCGAGGTCGACGTGGTCGATGTGCCCGACGTCCCGACGCTGGAGAGCCTCAGCGAGGGTGCGCTGGAGGGCGCGGACGGCGTCGCGAAGGTGCTCGAGGAGCAGTACCACCTGACCGATGTCGGCAGCGTCGACTGCCCGCCGAACGTGTCACTGAGCTTCGAGAAGGGCGCGACATTCGACTGCACGGTCGTCATCGCGGGCGAGGAGCGCACGGTCGAGGTGAGCGTCCTCAACGCGGAGGGCGGCATCCAGGTCAGCGAGCCGAGGTAGCCGGACCGCAAATCCGGTCGCGTTCCGGGCGTCCGGTAGGCATCATCGGGCCGTGACCCAGACTCTGTCGCCCACCGGGCTCGCCTTCCGCACCGTGCCGGAGGACCGGCTGCGCGGCGCTCACGACCTGTTCCTCGCCGCGCTGCACGAGAAGCCCGGTTCCGACGAGTCGTGGGACGTGATGCGGCAGGCCTACGTGGCCGACCGGACGTTCGGCGCCTTCGACGGCGATCGCCAGGTCGGCACGGCGGTCTCGTTCCCCGCCGACCTCACCGTGCCCGGCGGCGAGATGCTGCCGATGGCCGGTGTCACCTATGTCGGCGTGCGCACCGACTACCGCCGCCGGGGTGCGCTCACCGGGATGATGCGTGCCCAGCTCGAGGACGCCGAGGAGCGCGGCGAGGTGTTCGCCGCGCTGCACGCGTCGGAACCGGTGATCTACGGCCGCTTCGGCTACGGCGTCGCCACCATCGCGCGTGACATCAAGGTGAACTCGAAGCGTGCGCGGCTGCGGGACGACGTGCCGGTCGCCGGCACCGTGCGGCTGCTCGACGGCGACGAGGTGGTGCCTGCGTGCAGCGCCGCCTATCCGGCGCTGCAACGCACCCGCGCCGGCCTCATGGGCCGCTCGGAACAGTGGTGGGCGCTGAGCTACCACCGCCGCATCAAGACCGACCACCTGCTGGTGGCCGCGCACTTCTCGGCGGCGGGGGACATCGACGGCTGGGTCTCCTACAAGCCCGCGCAGGCCACCTCCGGCGACGTGCGCGCCAACGCGACCCTCTACGTCCTCGACTTCCAGGCCGCCGACCAGGGGGTCGCCAACGACCTGTGGCGCCACCTCGTCGGTGTCGACCTGATCGAGGACGTCATGGCCTACTTCCGGCCGCTTGACGACCCGATCGAGGCGATGCTCGTCGACGCCTACGCGGTCCGCAGCGAGTCCGAGGGTGAGCTGTGGTTGCGCGTCGTGGACGTGCCCGCCGCGCTCGCCGCCCGCACCTACGGCATCGCCGAGCCGGTGGTCGTCGAGGTCGTCGACTCGTTGCTGCCCGGCAACTCCGGCCGGTACCGCGTCAGCCCACAGGGGATGGAGCGGACGACGGACCAGCCCGCGCTCACCATGGCCGCCGACGCGCTCGCCATGGTGTACCTCGGCACGTGGCGGCCCAGCGTGCTGGCGGCCACCGGCCGGATCGCCGTCGCCGACCCGGCCGCGCTGCCCGCTGCCGACCGCCTGTTCGCGGTCGACCAGCCCGCGTGGAACGGTTCGCTCTTCTAGCGCCCCGCGCCGGAGATCCGGCACATGGTTCCGCCCAGCTTCCCGTCGGCCGCGTTGCCGATCCACCCGGGTACAACCCGGTACGAGGGAGGGCCTGCGCCTTGCCGGTTGCGCACCGCGTTTCGAGCGCGGGCCGCGTTGACGGCACAACGAGTGCCGTGAATGGGCCTTTCAGGGCGCTCAGCGCCCTGAACGCGCCTTTCAGGGCATTGCCACGCCCGTCAACGCGCCTTTCACAGCACCAGCCCGGGTGCTACGCGCCCCGGGCCCGCGAAGCGGGGCCTCTGCCTGCGCAGCCCTGACGGTGGCGTAAGCCCACCCGAAAGGGGCTCCCTGCCATCCCGTCGACCTGGCAGGCAGACCCGAACCCAACCGCAGCCAACCCACCCTCCGCCACCCCGAGACCTGCCCGTCCGGCGAGGACAAACCCACAACGCGAACCGAAACCGAGCCGGTCCGACGCGACCAGCACACGACGACCACCCACTCACACCGACTTCACGGAATCAATCATCTAGGCGGCGAACCGGTCGGCCCGTTCCTGCCCGGACAGCTCGCCGATCGCGAGCATGACCTCGTCGGTGACCGCGCGGCGGGCACGGGCCGACTTCGGGTCGCCGGTGAACGTCAGCGGCGACCCGAACCGGACGGTCACCCGGTGCGGGCGGGGCAGCCGTTTGCCGACCGGCTGCAGGCGTTCGGTGCCTTCGAGAGCGACCGGTACCACGGGCGCGCCGGTCGTGAGCGCGAGCCACGCGACGCCGGTGCGGCCGCGGTACAGCTTGCCGTCCAGCGACCGCGTGCCCTCCGGGTAGATGCCGAACACGTTGCCGCCGTCGAGAACCCCGCGGGCGGTGTCGAGCGCGGCCTGTGCGGCGCGGTGGCTGCCGCGGCTGACCGGCACCGACCCGGCGGCGGTGAAGAACCAGCGCACGAGCCGCCCGCGCAGCCCCCGGCCGGTGAAGTACTCGTTCTTGGCGAGGAACGTGACCCGGCGCGGCGCGGCGAGCCGGATGACGACGCTGTCGATGAACGACAGGTGGTTGCTGGCAAGGATGACCGCGCCGGTCCCCGGCAGGTGCTCGCGGCCCTGGGTCCGGATCAGGGGCATGTCACGACCTGCCCCGCCCAGGAGAGGCCACCGCCGAACCCGAACAGCAGTGCCTTCGCGCCGGGCTCGATCTCGCTGCGTGCCAACAGCTTCGACAGTGCGATCGGGATCGACGCGGCGGAGGTGTTGCCGGACTCGACGACGTCGGTGGCCACCAGCACGTCCGGCACGTCGAGCGCCGCGGCGATCGACTCGATGATCCGCAGGTTCGCCTGGTGGGTGACGATCGCGCCGAGCTCGCGCGGCGCGACGCCCGCCCGCTCACAGGTCTGCCGCGCCAGCGGGGCCAGAGCCGTTGTGGCCCAGCGGAAAACGGTCTGACCGTCCTGCGCGAACCTCGGGTGCCAGTCACCGAGGATGCGGACCGCGTCGCGAAGCGCTGGGTCCGAGCCCCAGACGACCGGGCCGACGTGCTCCCGCTCGTCGGCAGACAGGACCGCGGCACCGGCGCCGTCGCCGAGCAGCACGCACGTCGACCGGTCGGTCCAGTCGGTGATGTCGCTCATCTTCTCCGCGCCGATCACCAGGGCGTGCCTGGCGGCGCCCGCACGGATGGCGTGGTCGGCGGTGGCGAGGACGGTGCTGAACCCGGCGCACGCGTTGTTCACGTCGAACGCCGCGGCGGCCGGGATGCCGAGCCGTCCTGCGACCTGCGCCGCGGTGCTCGGGCACCGGTCGATCGCCGTGCAGGTGGCGACCTGCACCAGCCCGATGTCCTCGGGGGCCACGCCGGCCGCGGCCAGCGCCTTGCCAGCCGCCGCGGTGGCGAGGTCGGCGACCGACTCCTCGCGCGCGACGTGGCGGGCCGCGATCCCGGTCCGCCTGCGGATCCACTCGTCGCTGGTGTCGACGTTCCTGGCGAGGTCGTCGTTGGTGACGACGTGGTCGGGCTGGTGGTGGCCCATCGCGGCGATGCGGGATCCCAGCACAGGTGCTCCTTTAGCGTCCGAACGTTCGGTCGCCAAATGCTACTGTGTCGGCCATGAGTCCGCGACGGTCAGTGGCCGAGGCGCGCCAGACGAGGGCTGACATCCTGGCTTGCGGGATGCGCCTGGCATCTGTGGAAGGGCTTGAAGGTCTGACGATCGGCCGCCTCGCGGCCGAGCTGGGGATGAGCAAGTCAGGTGTGTTGGGACACTTCGGTGCCAAGGAGGAGCTGCAGCTCGCGGTGATCGACGCGGCGGCGGAGGTCTTCGCCCGGGAGGTGGCGGAGCCCGCCGGCACCGCGGTGCCCGGCCTGCGGAAGCTGACCGCGTTGTGCGCGGCGTGGGTCTCCTACCTGGAACGCCGCGTGTTCCCCGGCGGCTGCTTCTTCACGGCCGCGGCGGCCGAGTTCGACGACCGTCCCGGCCGCGTGCGCGACACCATCGCTGGCCTCGTCTCGGTGTGGGACCGCGACCTGTACCGCCAGGTCCGCACCGCGACGGCCGACGGCGACCTGCCCGCCGACACCGACGCAGACCAGTTGGTGTTCGAGGTGTCGAGCGTGATGCTCGGCCTGAACAACGCGCTCCAGCTGCGGCGCGACACCACCGCACCGGCACGGGCCCGGCGGGCGCTGGGGCGCTTGCTCGGCACCCCGGTGCTGATGGTGGCACTGCTGGCGGCCCTGTGCCAGGCCCGCCTTCGGCTGGGCTGAACGCGGTTTGCCGGTAGCGTGGTACACGGGGGCCGGAGGCCTGCCCCCGTGTACCGTGGCCGCGTGGTCAAGCGTGTGCTCGTCGCCGTCTTCGTGGCCGCGCTCGCGACAGCGTGCGGCCCGCGCGAGGACGAGCCGGACCTTTCGCGCTTCGCCGCCGTCAGCCCGGCAGGGCGGCAAGCAGCCGGTCGATAGCGGCGCCCAGGTCCCACTTCTCCTGCAGCTCACGTACCCGGTGGAGGTCGCGCGGCACGGCTGGCACCCGGTCGTCCCGGTCCTGCACCACGTCCGCGTCCAGCGCCACCCGCACCACCAGCGGTGCCGCGGCCACGTAGTCCGCCGCGTCCGTCAAGGCCGACCGCACGCGCAGCGCCACGTCACTGGGCTCCGCGGCGGCGGCCGCCAGCAGACCCTCCAGCGACCCGTACTTGACCATCAGCTTCGCCGCGGTCTTCTCACCGATGCCCGCCACACCGGGCAGCCCGTCCGAGGGATCCCCGCGCAGCAGAGCCATGTCCGCGTACGCGATGCCGGTGTTCTCCGCCGGCAGGCCGTACTTCTCCGCCAGCTCCCGAGGGCCGATGACCTCCGCCTTCGCCCAGCCGCGGCCGACGTACACGACGCTGGCGGGGGTCGGTTCGTGGCGGACGACCTGGAACAGGTCGCGGTCGCCGGTGATCACCTCGACCGGGTCGGCCGTCTCGCGGTGGGCCAGGGTGCCGATCACGTCGTCGGCCTCGTACCCGTCGGCCTCCGCGACGGCGAAACCGAACGCGTCCAGCACGTCGAGGATGATCGGCACCTGCGGCGTCAGCGTGTCCGGCACCTCCTCGACGTTGTTCGCCGGATCCGCGACGCGGTGGGTTTTGTACGTCGGCAGCGCGTTCACCCGGAAGGCCGGGCGCCAGTCCGCGTCCATGCAGGCGACGAGCCGCGACGGCTTCCGCTCGGTCAGGATGCGCGCGATCGTGTCGGTGAAGCCGCGCACGGCGTTCACGACCGTGCCGTCCGGCGCGGTCATCGAGTCGGGCAGCGCGTAGTAGGACCGGAAGTACAGGCTTGCCGAGTCCAGCAGTACGAGTGGGCCAGTCACGGTGCCAGCCTGCCATGTCCGTGCCAGGAGGCAGAACCACGTGCGTGCGTGTCGCGATGCTCGGTCCGCTCGGTGTGCGGGTCGTCCTGCCCGCGCCGTCGGGCCCGGGATGCCGAGCACGCTGCCGGTGCGTGCCGCGAGGTCGACGCCGCGAGCGCCGTTGTCCCCGACGATGCGCGCGGTCCCTGACACGGGCTGAGATCTGCCCGACCCGCGCCGCGATACGCCGGACACCCGGTGCGCCAGCCCGTTTCACCGCCCGAGGACTAGGCTTTCCGCCATGTCGACCACCGTCTCCGCGATCAACCCAACGGCTTTGTCGAAGCGGCTCGACCGGGCGGCCGCCGCGGCCGCGAGCGCAGGGGTGGACGCCCTGCTCATGGCGCCCGGCTCGGACCTGCGGTACCTCCTCGGCGCGGGGGGCGGCTCGTTCGAGCGCCTCACCTGTCTCGTGGTCCCCGCCGAGGGCTCGCCGACGCTCGTGGTGCCGAAGCTGGAGGCACCCGGCTACGCCAAGGCGCCGATCGGTGAGCTGGGGATCGACCTGGCGACCTGGGTCGACGGCGAGGACCCGTACGGGCTCGTCGCGTCGGTGCTCGGCAAGCCGGCGAAGGTCGCGGTGGGTGACGTGATGGTCGCGCTGCACGTGCTGGGGCTGCGGGCCGCGCTGCCGGCCGTGGAGCAGGTGCTGGCCGGGCCGATCGTGCGTGAGCTGCGGATGCGCAAGGACGCCGAGGAGATCGCCGCGTTGCGGGCGGCCGGTGCCGCGATCGACCGGGTGCACGCCCGCATGGGCGAGTTCCTGCGAGTCGGCCGAACCGAGTCGGCGGTCGGCGCGGACATCGCGGCCGCGGTCGTCGAGGAGGGGCACGCGGTCGCCGAGTTCGTGATCGTTGGCTCCGGCCCGAACGGCGCGAGCCCACACCACAGCCTGTCCGAGCGCGTGATCGAGGCGGGCGACGTGGTGGTGATCGACATCGGCGGCCCGCTGCCGGAGGGCTACTGCTCGGACAGCACCCGCACCTACGTGATGGGCGAGCCACGCGATCCGGACGTACCGGCGACCTACGCGGTGCTTCAGGAGGCGCAGCAGACCGCGGTCGACGCGGTCCGCCCCGGCATCCGGGCAGCGGACGTCGACGCGGCCGCCCGTGACGTGATCGCGGCCGCCGGGTTCGGCGAGTTCTTCATCCACCGCACCGGTCACGGCATCGGCCTCGACGTGCACGAGCACCCGTACATCGTGGGCGGCAACGACATGCTGCTCGAGCCGGGCATGGCGTTCTCCGTCGAGCCCGGCATCTACCAGCCGGGGCGGTGGGGCGCGCGCATCGAGGACATCGTGGTGGTCACCGAGGGCGGCGTCGAGCCGCTCAACACCCGTCCGCACGACCTCGTGTCGCTGCCCACCCGATGACCGCGTCGGAGATGGAGCCGATCGACCAGGCGATCGCGCGCGAGCTGGCCGAGGACGGCCGGTGCAGCTTCACCGACCTGGCCGAGCGGGTCGGGCTGTCGGTGTCCGCCGTGCACCAGCGGGTGCGGCGGCTCGAGCAACGCGGCGTGATCCGCGGGTACCACGCACAGCTCAACTCCGAGGTCATCGGACTGTCGCTGACCGCGTTCATCTCGCTGACCCCGATCGACCCGGCCGCGCCGGACGACTACCCCTCCCGGCTCGAGCACATCCGCGAGATCGAGGCCTGCTACTCGGTGGCCGGCGACGAGTCGTACATCCTGCTGGTCCGGGTAGCTTCCCCTGCCGCGCTCGAGGACCTGCTGCGGCAGATCCGCGAGGCCGCGAAGGTGTCCACCCGGACCACGGTCGTGCTGTCGACCCCGTACGAGGGCCGCTCGCCCGCCCTCTAGGTCAGCGCACCGCCACCAGGACATGGTCGTCGCCGAACTGCCACACCGGGCCTGCCTCGGCGAACCCGGCCTGCCGCAGCAGCTCGGCGTGCTGCCACACGGTGAGCCCGTTCTCGCCGCTGTGCGCGATCGAGGCGTTCGACCGGGCGTCGACCAGCGGGGCCAGTTCGTCGTCGGTGCGCAGTGCCTGCCACCACGTTCCCCAGTCCTCGTTGTCGTGTGTGCCGGCCCGGCGGGCGCGCGCGTCGCGGACCGCGTCGGCGATGCCGTTCAGCGCGGCCTGGCCGAGCCCCATGTTGTCGGCGTTGACGAACACGCCACCGGGCCGCAGGTTCCGCGCGAGGACGCGGTACAGCTGACCCAGGTCCCCGGGCGAGAGCCAGTGCAGCGCCGTGCTCGACACCGCCGCGTCCCACGGCCCGGGCAGGCCGGTCGCGTCGGTCCAGCCGGGGTCCGCGAGGTCGGCCTCGACCAGCCGCACGCGCGGGTTCGTGTTCGCCCGGCCGAGACCCAGCAGCAACGGGTCGGCGTCCACCCCGACCACCTGGACCCGCGGCAGCGCGTCGGCGAGCCGCTGCGACAGCGAGCCGGGTCCGCAACCGAGGTCCACCACCGTGGCCTGCCCGTCGCCCGCCGCGGTTCTGACCACGTCGATCACGACTCGGAAGCGCTCCTCGCGGTCCGGGACGTAGCGTTCCTGCTGCGCGTCCCACCGCTGGAGCCACCGGGTCGCGGTCGTCTTCTGCATCTCGAGCCTCCATAACTGGCATTAAGCTAGACGACAGTGACGCTAATCGGACGGGAGTAACTGGTCAAGTGGAATTCGACAGTCACACAAGCGACGTGGTCGAGTACGCGGTCACGTTGATCAACAACGTGACTCCCGGTGAGCGGCACGGCCGTCCGTTCCACGCACCGGAGGGCACGGCGCTCACGGCGGGGGTGCGGGACGCGCTCCCACCCGCCCGTACCCCTGACTTGCCGACCCCGTCGGACGCGGCGGAGCTGGCCGCGTGGGCAGACAGGCTGCGGCACGTGGTGGAGTTGGTCGACCGCGGCGACATCGACGCCGCGTGCACGGAGCTGAACGCGATCATGCGGGCCGCGAACGCGGTCCCCACGCTGGCCCGGCACGACGGCGAGCCGTGGCACCTGCACTTCCACAGCGTGGCCGCGGCGTGGGCGGTGAGCTGGGCGGCCTCCATGGCGACCGCACTCGCGATCGTGCTCGGCAACGCGGCCGTCGACCGGCTCGGGCTGTGCAACGCGCCTGCCTGCGACCGGGTCTACGTCGACGTCTCGCGTAACGGCACCCGCCGGTTCTGTTCCACCGCGTGCCAGAACCGGGTCAAGGCGGCCGCCTTCCGCGCCCGGAAGGCCGCGACGACGTAGTTGTCGATTTCTCCTCCGCCCGATCGCCGGGCAGGTGTGGGTGTCGTGGGGACACCCGGAGGAGGAGAAGACATGCGGAAGCTGACGGCGATGTCGTTCGTGTCCCTCGACGGCGTGATGCAGGGCCCGGGCGGTCCCGACGAGGACCGCACGCAGGGCTTCGAGCACGGCGGCTGGGCCGTGCCGCACTTCGACCAGGACACGCTCGACCTGATCTCGGCGCTGACCAGTCGGGGCGGCGCACTGCTGCTCGGCCGCCGCACCTACGAGATCTTCGCCGCGACCTGGCCGCTGGCCGAGGCGGACGACCCGATCGGCGCGAAACTCAACGGCATGCCGAAGTACGTGGCCTCCCGCACACTCGACGCCGTGACGTGGCCGAACTCGACGCTGCTGACCGGCGACGTGCCCGAGGCGGTCCGCGAGCTCAAGCGCGCGGAAGGAGACGAGATCCAGGTCCACGGCAGCCCCGGACTGCTCCAGACGCTGCTCGCGCACGACCTCGTCGACGAGTTCCGCGTGTTCACGTTCCCCGTGCTGGTCGGCTCCGGCACCCGGCTGTTCGGCGAGGGCACCGGACCCGGCAGGCTCCGGCTGACCGGCGTCACGAGCTTCGGGGGCGGGGTCGTCGCAGGCACGTACGCGCGGGACGGCAAGCTCGAATACGGCGCCATGGGGCCGGAAACAGGGAACTGGTGAGGACGATGCCGCAGTATGCGATCCTGATCTACGAGAAGGAACTGCCCGGCGGGGTGGCCGACATCCCGCCGGACGTGATGGCGGCGAACATCGCGGCGGGGGAGAAGATCGCCGCGATGGGCGTGCGGGTGCTGCACGAGCACGGCTGCGCACCCGCCGCGACCGCGCGCACCATCCACAAGGGAGGGATGGTCACCGATGGCCCGTTCCTGGAGACCAAGGAAGTCATCGCCGGGTTCTTCGTGATCGAGGCGGCGGACCTGGACCAGGCACTCGCCGTCGGCAGGCTGCTGCCGGTCATGGACGGTGCGGTCGAGGTGCGGCCGCTGGTCCAGTGACGCGGTACCGGTGACCGACGTCCGGGCAGCGCTGGTGGCGGCGCACCGTCGCGAGTGGACGGCGGTGCTCGCCGCGACGGTGCGCGTCACCCGTGACCTCGACCTGGCGGAGGAGTGCGTGCAGGACGCGTACGCCGCCGCCGTGCGGGAGTGGGCACGGGACGGGGTACCGGCACGGCCGGGTGCCTGGCTCACCACCGCCGCCCGGCACAACGCGCTCGACGCGCTGCGCAGGGAGCGGACCCTGCGGTCGAAGCTCCACCTCCTCGTCGAGCAAACCGCCGAACCGGCACCGGACGACTCACTGCGGCTGGTGTTCCTGTGCTGCCACCCGGCGCTCGCGGTCGAGTCGCAAGTCGCGCTGACGCTGCGGCTCGCGTGTGGGGTGGCGACACCGGACGTCGCGGCCGCGTTCCTGGTCCCCGAACCCACGATGGCGGCCAGGATCACCCGCGCCAAGAAGAAGATCGCCGCGGCGGGGATCCCGTTCCGGCTGCCCGCCGCGACCGCGCTGCCCGACCGGCTCGACGCGGTGCTGACCGTGCTGCACCTGCTGTTCACCACCGGCCACACCGCGCCCGCGGGCCCGGCGCTGACCAGGGACGACCTGGCGCGGCACGCGGTGCGCCTGGCTCGCATGCTGCGTGCGCTGATGCCCGGTGAGCGTGAGGTGCGTGGCCTGCTCGCGTTGCTGCTCGCCAACCACGCACGCCGCGCGACCAGGCAGAGCCGGGACGGGCGGCTGCTCCGGCTGTCCGAACAGGACCGCACGCGGTGGGACCGGGACGCGATCGAGGAGGCCGACGCACTCGTGGTCGGCGCCCTGCGGGGCGGGAGGCCGGGGCGGTTCGCGCTGCAGGCCGCCATCGCGGCACTGCACGCGACCGCACCGTCCTATGCCGACACCGACTGGCCGCAGATCCTCGTCCTGTACGACGAACTACTGCGGGTGTGGCCCTCACCTGTGGTGGCGCTCAACCGCGCCGTCGCGGTTGCCGAGGTCGACGGGCCATCGGCCGCCCTGGCCGAGGTGGAGTCACTCGACCAGGGCGGCCTGCTCACCGGGTACCGCTATCTGCCCGCGGTGAAGGCCGACCTGCTCCGCAGGCTGGGCCTGCCCGCCGACGCCGCCTACGAGGAGGCCGTCGCGTTGGCGGGCAACGATGCCGAGCGGGCGTTCCTCACCGGACAGCGCGCAGGAAGTCCGCCAGGCCCTTCAAGTCATCCGTATTGATGTGGTCGACGTCCGCCGCCACCAGCTCGCGCCAGATGGCGTCCCGCTCCGGGCCTGCCACGTCCGGGGTGGCCCAGAACCGCACCCGCTGCCCCGCGCGGTGCGCGGTCCGCACGATCTCGCGCAGCTCCGCCTTCTCGTCGGCGGGCATCGGACCCGCGCCGGTCCACGAGAACAGGTTCGTCCAGTTGTCCGACACCAGCGGCGTCAGGCGCGCGTCGTCGCCGGGGCCGAGGTCTGCCTGGTTGGCGATACGACCGTCGTAGAACGCGACGCGGGTCCGCTGCGCTTCCATCGTGGCGCGCGGCCGGTTGCCGGACACCACCGCCGTGACCGCGCGGGTCCGGACATGGCCGTACCGGTAGGCGGTCCACAGGAACGCGTAGCGCGGCTCGCGCAGCAACGCGTCGAGCGCGGCGTAGGTCGACTCGCCCTCGGTCTTGATGTCGATCAGCAGCTGGAAGTCGCGGTGACCCCGGTAGACGCCGCCGTGGTTGCGGATCACCCGCTCCCGCAACGGTTCCAGGTACAGCGCGGCCAGCGTCCGCGCCGGGTCGAGGTCCTCCGGGTCGTGCGCGACGAGCAGCTCGCCGCCGACGAGGTAGATGTCGGCCTCGACGCTCGTGAAGCCCTCGCCGAGCGCGTCGAGCAGGGGCCGGTCGTGCTCGTAGTCGTTGTGCGCGTGGGCCTGCGCGAGCGGGCGGACCCGGTCGTGGGTGGGAGTCGCGGTCGCGGGCACCGCGCCGGCGACGAGGCCGAGAACGGCCAGCAGGAGGAGCAGGGGACGCCGCACGGGACAACCTCCAGAGGTCTCAGGTGGCCGCCACGGTAGGGCACCGCGGCGAACCACGGGTGAACCACCGATGATCGTCGCCCGGCATGATCGGGACCATGGCCGACACACAACTGACCGGGCGCACCGTCCTGGTGACCGGGGGAGCGGGCGGGATCGGCGCGGCCATCAGCCGCGCGTTCGCCGCCGAGGGCGCGCGCGTCGTCATCCATCACCTCGCCGGGGCGCCCGCCGCGCCCGAGGGCGTCACCTGGGAGCACACGCTGCCCCGTGGCGCCGAGACACTCGCGGCTGAGCTGGGTGGCGTCGCCGTCAGCGCGGACCTGTCCGCACCGGATGCCGCCAGCCGCCTGTTCGACGCGGCCGGCCCGGTGGACGTGCTGGTCAACAACGCGGCGTCCTGCGAGAGCCCGAACAGCGTCGACACCCTCACCCACGAAAGCCTCGACCGCGTCAACGCCGTCGCTCCGGGGACCGGTGCAGACCGGGTGGATGACCGGCGAGCTGGTCGAACAGGTCCGGCTGGCCGTACCGCTCGGCAGGCCGGGCGAGCCGTCGGACATCGCCGACGCGGTGGTGTTCCTGGCCTCGCACCAGGCCAGGTGGATCACCGGGCAGGTACTCCAGGTCGCGGGCGGGCACGCACGCACTGTGAAGTGGCTTGGCGTACGGCCCCGTCATCAGGCACGACCCCACACCCACGCGGCCGCGCGAGACGGGGCGGGGCCGATGCCGTGAAAGGCGCGTTCACGGCACAACCGGTGCCGTCAATGGCACATTGACGGCGTTGAGCGCCGTGAACGGCCCATTGACGGCATCCCGAATGCCGTGAACGCGCCTTTCACGGCACCAAAGCCAGGGCGCTACGCGTCCCGGGCCCGCGAAGCGGGCCCCCGCGCAGCAAGCCCGGCACAACGGACCCGCGAAGCGGGGCCCAGCCCACGCACCCTGACGGTGGCGTAAGCCCACCCCATAGGGGCTCCCTGCCATCCCGTCGACCTGGCAACGCCCGATCACACCGTGTCAAGGGGGGCCAAAACGGCCGAATCACAACACGCTGAAATCGGCCCCCCTTGGCGCGGTGTGATAGCCCGTAGGGAGGTCGACGGGATGGCAGGCAGACCCGCCCAAACCGCAGCCCGACAACCCCTCCGCCACCCCCGAGACCTGCCCGTCCGGCGAGGACAAACCCCCACCCGACCGAAACCGAACCGGGCGCCCACTCACACCAACTTCACGGAATCAATCATCTAGTCGGGGCTGGTCGCCGCGTGCAGTTCGCCGTCTTTATCGGGCAGGCACGCTGCCGCCCGGTCCGTCGAGGTGAGGAACTCGGCGAGGCACTGACCGAACTGCCGGTGCCCGTTCGCGTTGGGGTGGAAGGACTCCTGCAGCGCGTGGTTGGCGCGCTCGTCGTGATCGAGCTTGTACCAGTCGACGGCGAGGCGGCGGAACCACTCGCGGTCCGGGTCGCGTTCGGACGTGCACGCCTCCCGGCCGACCCCGGCCCGTGACAGGTCGAGGAACCGGGCGTCCGCGTTGCGCGCCGCCGTGCGTATCCCCGCGGTGAGCGCGGGCACGGCCCTCTCCTCCACCCACCGCAGGTCCTGCGACAGGAGCGGACAACCGGACAGGTCCTGCAGGTCGCGGTCGATGTCCGGGCTGACCGGCGCCGCGTACGACTGGACGACCAGCTCGTAGTCGGTACTCGCGTAACCGGAGTTGTGCATCACGACCCTGATGTCCCGCAACGCTTTCGTCAGCTTGGGGACCATCCGGTCGACCCGCTGTTCCCACTCCGGGCCGACCACCTCGCTGCATGGCCGGCCCTGGACGGCCCATGCCCGTACGCACGAGTCGAGCACGTGTGAGAACGACGGGTCGTCGTTGGCGCCGGACGCGACCACCACCGCCGTGACCTGGTTGAGGGTGGCGATCCGCGCGAGCTGCCTTGACTGTGAGATCTCCGTGTACTGCTCGACGTCGCCGAGCCCGACCTGCGCGGACGGCGCACCGGAACACGCGAGGTTGTACGCCTTGTCCACGCCGGGCACCCGCACCTGGAAGATCGAGGCGTGGGGGGAGCGGTGGCACCAGTTGCCCTTCTCCCCGTCGGTGCCGCGCTCGTAGTCGCCCGCGCCCTCGCCGGAAATGGTGCTGTCCCCCATGGCGACGATCACGCTCGGCGCGTCCTCCGGTGGTCCCGGCGTCCGTTCCGGAGCGGGGAACCGGTGGTCACCGGTCAACCCGAAGGTGGCCATGACGAGGACGAGGAAGAGAACAAGCCATCCCGAGGGTCGCATCGAGCCACAGTCTAGGCAACGACACGACGACGACCGGACTGGTCCGCCTCCCCGTGATCAAAGTGTTGGGCGCGCGGTCCACCGAGGCGGCGTCGGTCAGCGCGACGGCGGCCGACCCCTGGTCACCCGGGGCCGGCCGCCGTCGTGGCCGGCTAGATGGGGCGTCGCTCCAGGTCGGGGTTGCGGGCGTCGAGCACCGCGGTCGCCGAGGACCGCCCCGCCGCCTGCGGGGCCGCCCCGGCCCACCGCAGCACCGTCGCCCGTGCCGCGGCCGCGTCAGCCGGGGTCAGGCGGGCGATGTTCGCGCCGTGGTTGGCGCCCGGTGCGGTGTAGGTGTGGGAGTCCTTGTCGCTGGGGTGGAACGGTTCCGCGCCCCACGGGTCGTTCGAGCCGTACACGAACAGCATCTGGCTCGCCTTCTTCGTGACCCAGTGGTCGACGTCGACCATCGGCCACGCGTCGTGCCGCGACTTCAGGTCGGCGGGAAGGCTGGAGTTCGCCTGGTACAGCGCCGGGTAACGCAGGCCGTCGGAGAGGTGGCGGAACTTCGGCTGTGGCCAGCCGAGCTGGGTCGCCGCCTGGTAGAAGTACGGCGCGTACGGCAGGATGCCCTCGTCCGAGTAGAACGAGAAACCCGCGGTCGCGTCGATGAACGCGAAGATCTCGTCGCTGGTGGCGTCCCGCCCGGGCACGTCGCAGTTCGCCTCGGTGCCGTACTGCCAGAACGCCCACTCGGTGTCGAGCACGGCCATCTCGAACGCCTTGTCCGTCGACCCGAAGACCTGGTCGAAGTGCAGGCCCTGCTCGGCGGCGAGCGCGTCGTACCGGTTCACCATGTCGGTGCGCCGCGACAACGCCTCGTCCTGCAGTGCCTTCAGCGCGGTGCGGCAGGCCGGGGTGCTGCCGACCGAGGCGAAGAACTCGTCGTACGCGCGGTCCTGGCGGTTGTCCCGGTCGTTCGGCGCCACGTACGCGACCACGCCGTCGACGTCCCTCGGGTAGAAGCGGCGGTGGTAGACCGACGTCATGCCGCCCTTGCTGGCGCCGGTGGACAGCCACTTCGCGGAGTAGATCGTCTTCAGCGCCTGCGTGATCCGGTGGTGGTCGGTGGCGGCCTGCCAGATGTTCAGCTTGTCCCAGTTCGCGGGGTCGGGCCGCGACGGCGAGAAGAAGCGCTGCTCCACCGAGATCTGGTTGCCGTCGACGAGCTGTGTCGGCTCGGCGCGGAACGCGTACTCGGGCATGTTGTAGCCGGTCGTGTGCAGGATCATCGGGCGGCTCACGTCCCGGTGCAGCAGCTGGAGCCGCTGGCCGAACGTCTGCCCGGACGGGTTGGTGTGGTCGACCGGCTGCCGGTAGGTGAGGAAGAAGAACCGGTAGCCCGCGGCGGGCGGTGGTTGCTCCGCGACGGTCATGCCCGGGATCGCGGCCAGCTGGTCGGCGAGGTCGGCAGGCGCCGCCTGGGCGGGCGCGGCCGTGGTGAGGCCGATCGCGGTGGTGGCGAGCAGCGTGGCCGCCATCGCCGCGAACGTCTTTCTTCGGTGTTGCACGCGGGGACTCCTCGGGGTGTGCGGGGTCAACCTCGCGGGGATTGTTCCCGAGCACCCGTGCCGGGCACAGCCGCCAAAAGACGGCTGTTGCCCCGGGGAACCGCCGCGGGCCGGCCGCGCTCGGCGGGCACGCAGGTGCCGTTCCCCCCCCGCGAGGTCAGTGTCACCAGGGCCGCCCGCGGGTCGCGGCTGTCACCTCCAGCTCATCCCGGTACGAACCGTGACGCCACGTCCGGGTCAACCGACGCCGAGGCGGTCCAGTGCCTGCACGAGCGGTGCCAGTTCCGGCACCTGCCCGGCCTCGTCGAGGGCCGACGACACCGTCGAGTCGTGGGTGGGGCGGGCGGCGGCCAGCAGTTCGTGGCCCGCGGGTGTCACTTCGGTGTAGATGCCGCGGCGGTCCGTCGGGCACAGGTACCGCTGCAGAAGGCCCCGGTCCTCGAGCCGCGTGACGAGCCGCGTGGTCGCGGACTGACTCAACACGACCGCATCGGAAAGCTGGGTCATGCGCATGTGCCAACCGTCCTGCCTGGCCAGCACGTCCAGCACGCCGTACTCGCTCACGGACAGGCTGTGCTCGCGGCGCAGCGCGCGTTCGAGGGAGTCCTCGATCCGGGCGTGCAGGGCCGCGAGGGTCCGCCAGCCCTGCGCGCGCGCCTGCGCGGCGTCATCATCGAGTGACAAACGACTCACACTCCTCGCCCTGCAATAACCCGCGTCTGCAACTATTGTCGACGCTGGTAGTTGCATAGTACTGGAGGAACATGAACATCGACCTCGCCGGGAAGCGGGCCCTGGTCACGGGCTCGACCTCGGGCATAGGACAGGCCACCGCGGCGTCCCTCGCACGGGCGGGTGCGGCGGTGGTGGTCAACGGCCGCGGCAGGGACCGGGTCGACGCGACGGTCGAGGCACTGCGCGCGGAGACGGGGTCGGACCAGGTCAGCGGCGTCGCGGCGGACGTCGGCACGGCCGAGGGGGCGAACGCCCTGATCGCCGAGGTACCCGACGTCGACATCCTGGTCAACAACGCGGGCATCTTCTCCGCCACGCCGGTCTTCGAGATCCCGGACGCGGAGTGGCAGCGGTTCTTCGAGGTCAACGTCCTGTCCGGGGTCCGCCTGGCCCGGCACTACGCGCCCCGGATGACGGCCCGCCGCTGGGGCCGGGTGATCTTCGTGAGCTCCGAGTCGGCGGTGTTCGTCCCGACCGAGATGGTGCACTACGGCATGACGAAGACCGCGCAGATCTCGGTCGCGCGCGGCATGGCGCAGGAGGTGACCGGCACCGGCGTCACCGTGAACACGGTCCTGCCCGGCCCCACGCTCACCCCCGGCGTCGAGGAGTTCGTCCGCGACCGCGTCGGCGCCGACGTGCCGTTCGAGGAGGCCGAACGCCGGTTCATGGCGGAGGAGCGGCCGACGTCCCTGCTCGGCCGGCTCATCCGGCCGCAGGAGATCGCGAACCTGATCACCTATGTGGCCTCCGAACTCGCGTCCTCGACCACCGGCGCCGCGCTCAGGGCCGACGGCGGCGTCGCCCCCACGATCATTCCCTGACAAGGAGAGCCATGACCGTTCCCAACGTGAAGCTGAACAACGGTGTCGAGATGCCCCAGCTGGGCTTCGGCGTGTTCCAGGTGCCGAACGACGAGACCGAGGCGGCCGTGACCGCCGCGCTCGACGCCGGGTACCGCAGTATCGACACCGCGAGGATCTACGGCAACGAGGAGGGTGTCGCCGCCGCGCTCGCCAAGTCGGGCATCGCGCGGGAGGAGTTGTTCGTCACCACCAAACTGTGGAACGACGACCAGGGTTACGACTCCGCGCTGCGTGCATTCGACGCGTCGCTGTCCCGGCTGGGCCTGGACTACCTGGACCTGTACCTGATCCACTGGCCGACACCGCGGCGTGACAGGTACGTCGACACCTGGCGTGCGTTCGAGAAGCTGCTGGCCGATGGCCGGGTCCGTGCCATCGGGGTGTCCAACTTCCAGCCCGCGCACCTGCGGCGGCTCGTGGACGAGACGGGGACCGTGCCAGCGGTGAACCAGGTCGAGCTGCACCCGTACCTGACGAACGAGGCCGTTCGGGCGGCTGACGCTGCTCACGGAGTGGTCACCGAGGCGTGGAGCCCGCTCGCCAAGGGCGGTGACCTGCTGGCCGAGGACACGGTGACGTCGCTGGCGGCGAAGTACGACCGGACCGCCGCGCAGATCGTGCTGCGCTGGCATCTCCAGCTGGGGAACGTCGTGATCCCCAAGTCCGTGACCCCGTCCCGGATCGCCGAGAACCTCGACGTGTTCGGGTTCGAGCTGGCGGACGACGATGTGGCCGCGCTGTCCTCCCTGGAGCGTGGGCTGCGCACCGGGCCGGATCCCGACCAGCTCGACTGACGTGTTCGGTGGCCGTCGGCGACGTGTGTTGTCGTGAGTGCGCCCGGCGTCGCCCCTGCGCACGCCGGGCGCAGCACGTCAGGCCTCCGAGCCGGCCGAGTCTGCCGAGCCTTCGTGGTCGCGCCACCACTTCTGACCCGATTCCGGCAGGGTGGCGATCGGGTCGTAGTACGGGTAGCGCCGCGACAGGGCGTCGTCGTCGGTGCGTTCGATGCCCGTGCGGTAGTTCTTCGTCCAGTACGAGATGCCGTGTTCGCGGTCGTACTCCGCCAGTTGGTGCACCCACCGCTTCCCGACGTAGGGCACGTCGCAGATGATGCGTGGGGTCGCGTAGCCCGGCAGGTAACCCATGATCGCGTGCTGCAGCGCCTGCGCCTCCCACACGGCGACCCGCCAGTGTTCGGCGTTCGGGATCATGTCGCACATGTAGAAGTAGTACGGCAGGATGTTCGCCTCGCCCTGCAGCGCGAAGCACAGGTCCAGCAGGTCGTCAGGGGTCGCGTTGACGCCGCGCATCAGCACGCCCTGGTTGCGGACGTCGCGCACGCCGACCTCGAGCGCGGTGCGGGCGGCCTCCGCGACCAGCGGGGTCACCGACTGAGCGTGGTTGACGTGCGTGTGTATCGCGAGGTTGACACCGCGCCGGTGTGCGGTGCGGGCGACTCGCTCCAGGCCCTCGACGACCTTCGGCTGCAACCAGTGCTGTGGCATGCCTGCCAGTGCCTTGGTCGCGAGCCGGATGTCCCGGACGGTCTCGATGTCCAGCAGCCGCATGAGGAACGACTCGAGCTGGTGCCACGGGACGTTCGCCACGTCGCCGCCGGAGACCACCACGTCGCGGACGCCCGGGGTGCGCTTCAGGTAGTCGATCATCTGGTCCTGGCGGTCGACCGGTTTGAGCGCCAGCTTGTGCTTGTCCACCGACGGGGTCGAGTTGCCGACCAGGTCCATCCGCGTGCAGTGCCCGCAGTACTGCGGGCACGTCGACAACAGCTCCGCCAGCACCTTCGTCGGGTAGCGGTGCGTCAGTCCCTCGACGACCCACATCTCCGCCTCGTGCAGCGAGTCGCGCGACGAGTGCGGGTGGTTCGGCCACATCGGGTCACGGTCGCTCGCGACCGGCATCATGTACCGGCGCACCGGATCGGCGAGGAAGTCCTTGGTGATGTCGGCACTGGTCGTCGCCGGTGCCATCGTGTTCAGCATCTGCGGTGGGAGCAGCATCGACATCGTCGCGAGCCGTTCCTGGTCGGCTGCCAGGTCCTCGTAGAAGGACTCCGCCAGCAGATCGCCCATCACCGCACGTAACTGCTTGATGTTCTTCACGCAGTGCACTCGCTGCCACTGCGCGTCGCGCCACTGTGCCTCCGTGACATGGCGCCATCCCGGGAACCGGCGCCAGTCCGGCTCCACCAGTTCTTGCCTGACGTACTCGTACGGTTGCCGCGCGGTCTCGTCCACTGCGTCGGAGACCGTTGTGGCGGCGCTGACCGCGTCGTGCACTGCCGTCATCCGTCCTCCTGGTCGCTAGGTTGACGTAAAGATATGCTGCCATAACGTAGTTCAGACGCAAATCCTACGGAAGGAGGTCGTGTATGTCGTCTCCGTATGGGCTGCACCGGGTACTCGAGCCCGCCGGGGTGCTGCCGCAGCAAGCGTGGCGGCTGTCCACTGAACCTGGCTCGTGGCCGGATGAAGTCCTGGTCGACGTCGAGCGCCTGAACCTGGACGCCGCCTCCTACCGGCAGCTGCGCGAAGCGCACGGGTCGCCCGACGCCGTGCGCCGCGCGGTGGCGGGGATCATCGAGCAGCGCGGGAAGATGCACAATCCCGTGACCGGTTCCGGCGGGATGCTGCTCGGCACCGTCCGCGAGGTCGGTCCCGAGTCGCCGCTGGGGCTCAGGAAAGGTGACCGGATCGCGACACTCGTGTCACTGACGCTCACGCCGCTGCGGATCGACGACGGTCTCGCCGACTGGTCGGGCGAGAGCGAACAGGTGCCGTGCCGGGGCACGGCGGTGCTGTTCGGGCGGTCCATCGCGGCGGTGCTGCCGCCGGATCTGCCGGACGAGCTGGCCCTGTCGGTCCTCGACGTGTGCGGCGCGCCCGCGTTGACCGACCGCGTCGTGCGTGCGGCTGGTCCCAAGTCATCGGTATTGGTCCTGGGCGGCGGTGGCAAGTCGGGCAGCCTGTCGCTGGCCGCGGCCCGCAAGGCGGGGGCCGGGCGGCTGGTGGCGCTCGTGCCGACCGACGCCGAGGCCGACGCGGTGCGCGCGGCAGGCCTCGCCGACGAGATCGTCGTCGCCGACGCGCGGAACCCCCTTGCCGTGGCCGAGGCCGTCGGCGAGCAGGTCGACACGACGATCGTCTGCGTCGACGTCCCCGGTACCGAACACGGCGCGGTGCTGGCCACCTCGGACGGCGGCACGATCGTCTTCTTCTCCATGGCCACGTCGTTCTCGGCGGCCGCACTCGGCGCGGAAGGGCTGGCCGCGGACGTCCGCATGCTCATCGGCAACGGGTTCGTGCCCGGCCACGCGACCTTCGCGCTCGATCTGTTCCGCGAAACGCCAGGCGTCCGCGAGCTGTTCGAGCGCCGTGAACGGCACACTTCACCGACATGACGACCCTGTACACGAACGCGCGGGTGCCCGGCGGTGCGACCGCCATGGCCGTCGAGGCCGGTCGCCTGACCTGGCTCGGCACGGACTACCCGGGCCAGGTCGCCCATACGGTCGACCTGGGCGGTGCGTTCGTCACACCGGCGTTCGTGGACGCCCACGTGCACGCCACCTCGGCAGGCCTGCTGCACACGGGACTCGACCTGACGGGCACCGCGTCGCTGTCCGACCTGCTCGACGCGGTGCGCGACCGAGCCGACACGGACGTGTTGCTCTGGGGTCACGGCTGGGACGAGACCCGCTGGCCGGAGAACCGCCCACCCACCCGCGCCGAGCTGGACGCGGTCGCGGGCGGTACACCCGTGTACCTGTCGCGGGTCGACGCGCACTCGGCGCTGGCGTCGACCGCGCTCGTCGAACTCGTGCCGGACACACGCACGGCGCCGGGCTGGTCCGGCGAGGGCCCCCTGACCCAGGACGCGCACCACCACGCGCGCCGGGCAGCCCGCGAGTCGATCACCCCGGCACAACGCGAGGCCGCGCAGTTCGCGTTCCTCCGGCACGCCGCCTCGATGGGCATCGCCTGCGTGCACGAGTGCGGCGGCCCGGACATCTCGGGTGCCGACGACCTCGCCGACCTCCTTGCCAGGTCAGGTGACCTACCACAGGTGGTGGGCTACTGGGGTGCGCTCGGCGAACCTGTGCCGGGTGTGCGGGGGCTGGCCGGCGACCTGTTCGTCGACGGCGCGTTCGGCTCCCGCACCGCGGCGCTGCGCGCGCCCTACACCGACGCCCCGCACACGAGCGGCGCCCGCTACCTGAGCGCCCAGCAGATCGCCGACCACGTCGTGGCCTGCACGGCAGCAGGTAGACAGGCCGGTTTCCACGTGATCGGCGACGCGGCGGCGGCCGAGGTGGTCGCCGGTTTCCAGCTCGCCGAGAAGGTGGTGGGGGAGCGGGCACTCGCCGCGGCCCGCCACCGGCTCGAGCACCTGGAGATGGTGACCGGCGAGCAGATCGACGAGCTGGCGCGGTTCGGCGTGATCGCGTCGGTGCAGCCGCTGTTCGACGCGTACTGGGGCGGGCCGGAGGGCATGTACGCCCAACGGCTCGGCGACCGCGCCGCGGCGCTCAACCCGTTCGCGACGATGGCCGCGCGTGGTGTCCGGCTGGCGTTCGGCTCCGACGCGCCGGTCACCGCGGTCGACCCGTGGGCCACGGTCCGTGCGGCCGTCGACCACCGCACCCCTGGCGCCGGCCTGACGTGGGAGCAGGCGTTCACCGCGCACACCGAGGGCGGCTGGCACGCGGCCGGCATGACGGGCGGGCGCCTCGAAGCCGGGGCACCCGCGACCTTCGCCGTGTGGGACGGCGACCCGCGCACGTCACCACACTGCCTCCGTACTGTCCACAATGGAACGACGATTCACGAGGTTCGATGATGCCCTTGCTCGACCTTGATCCCGACGTCGTCGCGACGGCGCGCAAGCTGGCCGCGCGGGCGGCGGAACCAGTCGTACGTATCGCGAAGGCGCACACGACGGTCGCGGTCGAACGGGCGACCCTGCGGCTCGCGGGCATCACGGGCGCGGACACCACCCACAGAGCGGGTGACGTGCCGTGGGTCAACCGCGTCGTCGACACCGTCCGCGAGCACTGCGGCCTGGAACACGGCGTCGTGCTGCCCGCCTTCCACGCACTGCGCGAACACGACCTCGGCTCGCTGACCGAGCTGGCCGAGGCGACCGCGGCCGGCCAGATCCAGTACCGCGTCCCGGCGGGCCGCGACGCCGACCGGGCGGCCAAGACGGGCCGGGTCGCGGTCGCCAGGGGCATGCGCACGGTCGACCGCAACCGCGCCCAGCGCGACCGGCTCGTCGCCAGGTTCGGCAACCCGCCGCAGCGGCCGTGGATCTACCTGATCGTCGCGACCGGCGACATCGACGAGGACGTCGTGCAGGCCGCCAACGCCGCCAGGGCGGGAGCGGACATCATCGCGGTGATCCGCTCCACCGGGCAGTCGCTCCTGGACTACGTGCCGGAGGGCGCGACGCACCACGGGTTCGCGGGCACCTACGCCACGCAGGAGAACTTCCGGATCATGCGTGCCGCGATGGACGACGTGTCCAAGGAGGTCGGCCGCTACATCCGCGTCACGAACTACGCGTCCGGCCTGTGCATGCCCGAGATCGCCGTGCTCGGTGGCCTCCAGCGCCTCGACATGATGCTCAACGACTCGATGTACGGCATCCTGTTCCGCGACATCAACCCGATCCGTACCTTCGTCGACCAGCGGTTCTCCCGCCAGGTCCACGCCCGCGCCGGCATCGTCATCAACACCGGCGAGGACAACTACCTCACCACCGCGGACGCGGTCGACGCCGCGCACACCGTCACCGTGTCGCAGCTGCTCAACGAGCACTTCGCGCACGAGGCGGGCCTGCCGGACGAGCTGCTCGGCCTCGGCCACGCGTTCGAGATCAATCCGAAGGTCCCCGACTCGTTCCGCCTCGAGCTGGCGCACGCGCTGCTGGCGCGTGAGCTGTTCCCCGACGCGCCGCTCAAGTGGATGCCGCCCACCAAGCACATGACGGGTGACGTCTTCAACGGCTATCTGCTCGACGGGTTCTTCAACCTCGCCGGTGTCCTGACCGGCCAGTCGATCCTGCTGGTCGGCATGATGACCGAGGCCGTGGTGACACCGTTCCTGTCCGACCGCGACCTGGCACTGCAGAACGTCAGGTACGTGCTGAACGCCGCGGCCGGGCTGCGCGAGGACTTCCGGCCCGCGCCGGGCGGTCTCATCGTCAAACGGGCCCACCAGGTGCTCGGCGAGGCCGTCGACCTGCTCGACCGGATCGTCCGCGACGGGCTGCTCGACGCGATCGCCGACGGCACCTTCGGACTGATGAAACGCCCGCCGGACAAGGGGAAGGGCGCCGACGGCGTGGTCGAGAAGGCGGACGGCTACCGCAACCCCGCAGCCGACCTGCTGGAGACGGGGGAGACTAAGTGAGCGGAGCAAGGTCGGAATCCGGGGAAGGCGGAGCTGTGACCAAGCGGCACATTCGTCCGTACGGGGACACCACGGGCGACGGCATGGTGCAGACGTCGTTCACGCTGCCCATCCCGCCCGGTCCCAAGGCCGAGGGCGCCGCGATGCAGCTGGCGAGCAAGATGGGCATCGAACCGGCGATGGTCGTGCACTCGCACGGCATCGGCGCGGAGTTCACGTTCTTCGTCGTCTACGGCTCGGCCAAGCACATCATCGACCTCGACGCGGTCACCGTGGTCGAGCGCGAGTACCCGCTGCTGTCGCCCTCGGAGGTCAACGGCGAGGTCAGGAAGATGTTGCGGCGCAAGCTGGTCGTGGTCGGCGGCTGCATCGGCACCGACGCGCACACGGTCGGCATCGACGCGATCCTCAACATCAAGGGCTTCGCGGGCGAGAAGGGCCTCGAGTACTACCGTGAACTGCGTGTGATCAACCTCGGCGCGCAGGTGACCGTGCCGGAGCTGGTGAAACGCGCCCGCGCGGAGAAGGCGGACGCGGTGCTGGTGTCGCAGGTCGTCACCCAGCGCGACGCGCACGTTCTCAACACGCAGGAGATGTCGGCGGCGTTCCGCGAGGCCATGGGCGACCGGCGGCCGGTGCTGATCGCGGGCGGGCCCCGGTTCGACCCGATGATGGCCGGACAGCTTGGCGTGGACCGGGTCTTCGGCCGCGGCACCACGCCTGGTGAGGTGGCGAGCTACCTGGTGCACGCGATGAAGGAGAGCAAGGGAGTGGCAGCGTGAACGTCGAGGTCGGGTTCTCTGTGACGCACCGGCGGTACGTGCCGTACGCGCACGCGCACTACGGCGGCAACCTGGTGGACGGCGCGTACGGGCTGGCCATGTTCGGTGACGTGGCGACCGATCTCGCCATCCACACCGACGGCGACGAGAGCCTGCTCGCGGGGTACACCGACGTCGAGTTCCGCGCGCCGATCCAGGCCGGGGACGTGGTCGAGGTGACCGCGACGCTGACCCGTGTCGGCACCCGCTCCCGTGACCTCGAGTTCGAGGCACGCGTGCTCTGCCGCGCGGCGCCGGAACGTGGTCCCTCCGCAGCCGACGTGCTCGACCCGCCGGTGGTGGCGACGAAGGCGACCGCGACGATCGTGGTGCCGCCGAAATAGGAGGCGGTCCGCCGGTCGGCTGGCCTACCGTCGCGACATGGGAACCATCCGGCTGACCGGCGACGACTGGCGGTTGCTGCGCGACCTCCGGCTGGCCGCGCTCGCCGATGCCCCGCACGCGTTCGGCTCCTCCCTGGCCGGCGAGGAAGGTCTCGGCGAGGCCGACTGGCGGCGCCGTCTCGCGGGCGGGCTGTGGACGGTGGTGTCGCCCGACGGCGTACCCGCCGGGCTCGTCGGCGCGTACGTGCGGGAACCGGACACGCCGATGCTCGTGTCGATGTGGGTTCGTCCCGGCGCCCGTGGGCTCGGGATCGGCAACCTGTTGATCACGGACGTGTTGCGGTGGGCAGCCGAAAACCGCTGGTCCCGGGTTGTGCTGCGGGTCGCGGACGGCAACGACGCGGCGCGCAAGTTGTTCCTCCGCCACGGGTTTGAGCCGACCGGGGAGCGCGAACCGCTCGCGAGTGACCCCGGGGTTGGCACGGAACTGCTGGCCCGTGTTGTATAACGTCCACATCACGGAACCGGGTCTAGCTCCGAGTGGAGCACGCTGCTAGTAACACTAGCTCTGGGCGTTCGCCCCGCGGACGGAGGAGCATGGCGACCGATCTCGTCGAGGTGACGGAAGTCCTCGACCACCCGATCGACCGAGTGTGGGCGTTGCTCACCGATCTCGACAGCTACCCGAAGTTCGTCGCGGAGGTGGCCTGGTGCGAGCACCTCGGCGACGCCGCCGGCGGCCGGTACGAGGTGCGGTTCAGCGTCGACCAGGGACCGGTTGTCCAGCACGAGGTCGAGATCCTGGTCAACCGGCCGCGCGAGCACCTGGTGATCGTCAGCGACCGGTGGCCCGGCGGGCACGTGTCGCTGAGGTTCGCGGCACCCGACCGTGCGCGCACGGAGGTGCAGCTGACGGTCTCGCTGCCGAACGTCGACACCTCGGTCACCGGTTCCTGGCTGCGGAAACGGGTGCGGCGCGCGTTCACCCTCATCCACCACCACCTCGCGGGCATCCCGATCACCGCCTCCCGCAAGGGCATCGACCAGGCCGCGAAGAGCCAGTCGCAGCTGACCGCCGCGCGGATCCTCACGAAGGCCGGGGTGCTGACGCCCGGACGGCCGGACCGGTTGCTGCGGCAGCTGAACGTGCTGGCGAAGTGGGGTGCCACCGTCGCGGGCGGCTACCGCGCGACGTGTGTGCGGTTCCCGAACGAGCACGCGATCGCCGACGAGCTCGGCACGCTCACGTTCACCGAGGTGGACCAGCGCACCACGCGCCTGGCGAACGGGCTGATGAAGCACGGGGTGCGGCAGGGGCGGCGGGTCGCGGTGATGTGCCGCAACCACGCCGGCCTGGTCGAGTCGATCGTGGCGTGCGGGAAGCTCGGTGCGAGCGTGCTGCTGCTGAACACGAGCCTGTCGGCGAACCAGGTCCGGGACACGGTGATGACCCACCGGCCTGCCGCCGTCCTCGTCGACGAGGAGTTCATGCCGCTCGTGCACTACCTGCCCACGTCGCTGCCGCGCATCCTGACGTGGGGAAAGGGTGACAAGCCCGGCGACATCACGATCGACGGGCTGATCGAGAAGGCGACGCCGGAGCGGATCAAGGCGCCGTCGTCGCCCGGCAAGATCATCGTGTTGACCTCCGGCACCACCAGCAACCCCAAGGGCGCGCGCCGCCGCAACCCGCACGGCATCCGCACCGCGGCGGCCGTGCTGTCCAGGATCCCGTTCCAGGCGGGCGAACGGATGATGGTGGCGGCGCCGCTGTTCCACACGTGGGGGCTCGCGGCGGTCCAGCTCGGCATGCCGCTGCACGCGAAGCTCGTGCTGCACCGCAGGTTCGACCCGGAGGCGACGCTGCAGGCGATCGAGGAACACCGCTGCACCACGCTGATCGCGGTGCCGATCATGCTGCAGCGCATCCTCGACCTGCCGCGCCAGGTGATCCGCAACTACGACCTGTCCTCGCTGCGGATCGTCGCGTCCAGCGGGTCGGCGATGCCCGCGTCGCTGGTCACCGACTTCATGGCCGAGTTCGGCGACGTGCTCTACAACCTGTACGGGTCGACCGAGGTGTCGTGGGCGAGCATCGCGGACCCCGAGGACCTGAAGGCCGCACCGACCACCGCGGGCCGCTGCCCGGTCGGCACGCGGGTCGGCATCCTCGACGCGAACGGGCGCCCGGTGCCGCCCGGTGTCGTCGGCCAGATCTGCGTCGGCAACGACATGCTGTTCGAGGGCTACACCGGCGGCGGGAGCAACGCGGTCTACGACGACATGATGGTCACCGGCGACCGCGGCTACCTCGACGCGGACGGGCGGCTGTTCGTGTCCGGCCGGGACGACGACATGATCGTCTCCGGTGGTGAGAACGTCTTCCCCCGGCCGGTCGAGGAACTGCTGATGACGTTGCCGCAGGTCATGGAGGCGGCGGTGGTCGGGGTGCCGGACCGGGAGTTCGGGCAGCGGTTCGCTGCGTACGTGGTGCCGAGGCCGGGTGCTGCGATCAGCCCGACGGCGGTGCGCGAGTACGTGCACGCGCACCTGCCGCGGTTCGCGGTGCCGAGGGACGTGATCTTCGTGAACGCGCTGCCGAGGAACGCGACCGGGAAGGTGGTCCGGCGGCGGCTGCTCATGGACAGCTAGACGACGTCTTTCGTGAAGATCATGTGCAGTGGCTTTTGGCGTACGACCCCGTCATCAGGCACGACCCCCACACCCCTGCGGTCGCCCGACGGGGCGGGCGGATGCCGTGAAAGGCGCGTTTACGGCTCAACCGGTGCCGTGCATGGGCCGTTCAGGGCGCTCAGCGCCCTGAACGCGCCTTTCAGGGCATCGCCACGCCGTCCACGCGCCCCGGGCCCGCGAAGCGGGGCCCAGCCCCGCGCAACCCTGACGGTGCGTAAGCCCACCCGCCCAAGCCGCCGCCGACCTGCCCCTCCGCCACCCCGGAGACCTGCCCGTCCGGCGAGGACGAACCCACAACGCGAACCGGAACCAGGCAACGCACCCGACCGAAACCGGGCCGGTAGTCCTGCCAGTCCACCCTGCCGGCGCCGAGTTCCTCCTGGACCGGTGTCCGGCTGAGCATGAGCGAGACGTTCTGGCCGTTGCCGTCGGGCGGCGTCAGGACCGCCCAGGTCTCCTCGATCTCGTCGCGTGGCACGTAACCCAGTGCGCGGCTCCAGAACTCGGCGGCGCGCCGCACGTCGGCGGCACCCAGTACGGTCGACCCGATTCGCAGCATGCCGTGATTCTCGTAGTACTCCGGTACTACTCGCAGGTTGGCTCCGCGGTGTGACGCCTCAACCCTGCGCCGCTCATAGCGTTGCTGCCATGAACCACCTCGCCTACGCACTGTTCCCGAGCCCGCGCCTTGCCGCCCGGTTCGGCATCCCGCGCCGGTCGCCGCTCGTCGCGATCGTCGCGTTCCCGTTCGCGGTGCTCGCCGTGTTCCTCGTGTGGAGTGGCTGGCTCTATCCGCTGCGCCCGGACACGGTCGGTGCGCTCGGTCATCCGTTCACGGCCGACCCGCTCCTGTCGGGGGCGTGGGGCGGCCCGACGCTCGCCGGCGCCTGGTTCGTGCACGCGATGATCGCGCTCGGCATGCAGGCCGGCTGCGTGGCCGTGCTCCGCCGCCTGTCCGGCCGGGTGCGCGCGGACGCGGTCTAATGGCCGCCGTGACGAGCAGGTTCGGCCGGATCGGCCTCTGGGTGACGACCGCGCTGTTGTTCTTCCTCGGCTCGCTCGACCTCGTCCAGCACTACCACGTCGAACCCACCGCCGCGTTCTTGCTCAGCGCTGCCCGCGCGGTGCCGGTGCTGTTCTGCCGGACGCGGCCGATCGAGATGTGGGTGGTCGAGCTGTCGGCGGTGCTCGTCACCGCGACCGTGACCGTGCCGGTCTCGCCCGGCGAGCCGTGGCCGTGGGCGGTGTCGAGCACCATGACACTCGCGGCGGTCGGCTACCTCGTGGCGACGCTCGGCGGCAAGTACACCTCGATCGTCATGCTGACCGTGGTGACCGGTCTCGGTCTGCTGCTGACGATCTGGCCCGGCCGTGGTGACTGGCTGTCAGCCGTCGTGACGACGATCGTGCTCGCGGTGGCGGTCGGGGTCGGCGACGTGGTGTACGCCCGCCGCCGGATCGCGGTGGCTTTGGCGGAGGAGAAACAGGTCAGTGCCGCGGAACGGCAGCTGCGGTCGGTCGTGGAGGAACGTGCCAGGATCGCTCGCGAGCTGCACGACGTGGTCGCGCACCACATGTCGATGATCACCGTGCAGGCGGAGACGGCGCGCTACCGGCTCGACGACCTGCCCGAGGCGGTGGCAACGGAGTTCAGCGAGATCGCACGGCTGGCCCGCAGCTCCCTGTCCGAGTTACGTGGCCTGCTGTCGGCCCTGCGGGACGACGGCGCGGACCCGAACCGCACGCCGCAGCCGACCCTCGGGGAACTGCCCGCGCTGGTGGCACGGATCGAGACCGCCGGCACACCGGTGACCATGACCGTCGCGCCCGACACCGAGGACCTGCCGCAGGTTCTGCAGCTGGCGGTGTTCCGCATCGTGCAGGAGGGACTGAGCAACGTGGTCCGGCACGCGTCCGGGGCGCGGACGTGGGTCGACGTCGTGCGTACGAAGGAGACGCTGAAGGTGGAGGTGACCAACGAGCAAGTGATGGGCGGTGGCCCACTATCGGACAAGGAAGGTGGGCACGGGCTGGTGGGCGTGCGAGAACGCGTGGTGGCGCTGGGCGGGCGGTTCGAGGTGGACCAGCCGGGCGGTGGCTGGCGGCTGCGGGCGGAGCTGCCGCTGTGACCGGGACAGAGAAGGCATCGGCGGAGGCATCGGCACCGATCACCGTCGTGGTGGTCGACGACCAGGACATGGTGCGGGCCGGGTTCGCGGCGTTGCTGGGCGCGCAGAGCGACATCACGGTCGTCGGGCAGGCGGCGGACGGTCAGGAGGCACTGGATCTCTGTGCCGCGACCACACCCGATGTGGTCCTGATGGATGTCCGCATGCCGGTGCTGGACGGGGTCGAGGCGACCAGGCGGCTCGCGGACAGCCCTTGCCGGGTGCTCATGCTGACGACGTTCGACATCGACGACTACGTCTACGCGGCGCTACGCGCGGGGGCGTCCGGGTTCCTGCTGAAGGACGCGACGCCGGACGAGCTGGTGGCGGCGGTGCGGGTGGTGGCGGCGGGGGAGTCGCTGCTCGCGCCCGCGGTGACGAGCAGGCTGATCGCGCACTTCGCGCGCCAGCCCACGCTGGTGAGCACACCGCCGTCGCTGGCGGAGCTGACGCCGCGGGAACGGGAGGTGCTGGTGCGGGTGGCGCGTGGTGAGTCGAACGCGGAGATCGCGGCGCGGCTGGTCCTGGCCGAGCAGACGGTGAAGACGCACGTCAGCCGCATCTTCATCAAGCTCGGCATCCGGGACCGGGCGCAGGCCGTGATGGTCGCCTACGAGACGGGGTTGGTGTCGCCCGGTGTCTTCTGAGTCGTCTTCTGAGTCGCGGTCAGGACGCGGGACAGGGCGGCGTGTAGTTCCTCCAGCTCGGACAGCTCCATGCCGAGGGCCTCCACCACCTTGTACGGGATCTTCTCGGCCTCCGCCCGGAGCGCCCGGCCCTTGTCGGTGAGGTCGACGGCCAGTGCCCGTTCGTCCCGTTCGCTGCGGGCGCGGCTGAGGTAGCCGAGCGCCTCCAGCCGTTTGAGCATGGGGGAGAGGGTCGCGGGTTCGTGGCGAAGCGTCTCGCCGATGTCCCGGACGGTGCGGGGCGACCGGTCCCACAGCGCGAGCAGCACCAGGTACTGCGGATGTGTCAGCCCGTGCGGCTCCAGCAGCGGCCGGTAGATCGCGATGACGCTCCGCGAGGCCAGTGACAACGCGAAGCAGACCTGCCGGTCCAGGGCCAGCGGGTCAGGGCCGAGATCGATCGGTGGCATGACTCATGGTCCCTCGTAGTTAGTGTGCTAAATGTTAGAGTACTAAGCATGCAACGACCAAACCCGTTCCAGTGGCTCTGGTACGCGGTGGGGGGTCGACTGCCGGAGCGGCTGGCGCCGTGGGTGCTGCACGACGTGACGGCCAGGACGTGGGTATTGCGCCACGCGGCCCGCGGCGCGGTGGTGCTGACGCCGATCGCGGTCGGATGCCTTCTGCTCCCCGGCCCGCTCGGACTCCGGTTGGCGATGGTGCTGCTGGTGGCCATCGTCGGGGTCTACTTCTCCCTGTCGTACGTGGACGAGAGCTGTGAGCTGCGGGCAGCGAAGCACGGTTTCGAGCACGGCATCGCCCGCGCCACCCGCGACGCCCGCAACGAGGAGGCCGAAGAACAGGCACGGAAACGCTACGCGGCGCAGTACCGGTCCGAAGAGCAGGCCTGACCCTGGCTGATGCCCGGCGTGGTTCGCCACGACCTGTTCGCCCGGTCACCCTTCGATGTGGCGGCGGGTCGGCTGGAACACGGAGTGAACAACGGACGCCGTACCCTTGCCGAGTGGTCGCACCCGCGGTATCGCCGGAAGAGCCGGTAGTGTCCGACAAATCGGACGAACGCACGCCTGCCTGGCGAAACGTGCTCCTGCGTGTCCTGATCTCGACCGGCGCGGGGTTGCTGATCTACTTCAGCGGGCCGCCGCGCACGCTGTGGTGGCTGGCACCGATCGGGTTCGCGGTCCTTGGTGCGGTCATCTACGGCCGCCGTGCGCGGGCAGGGTTCGGCTACACGCTGTGTGCGGGCCTTGGCTTCACCGTTCCGCTGCTCGCGTGGACCGGCGAGTTCGTCGGCGTGGTCGCCTGGCTGCCGCTGGCCCTCGTCGAGGCGGCGCTGATGGGGCTCGCGGGCGCGGGCATCGCCGCGGTGAGCGTCCTTCCGGCCTGGCCGGTGTGGGCGGCGCTGGTCTGGGTCACGGGGGAGTACCTGCGCTCGGTCTTCCCGTTCGGCGGGTTCCCGTGGGCGCGGATCGCGTTCACGCAGCCGGAGGGCATCTTTCTCCCGCTCGCCTCCGTGGCGGGCACACCGCTGATGGGGCTCGCGGTCGCCATGACCGGGTTCGGGCTCACCATGCTGGTGCGCACGCTGCTCGTCGACCGCCAGGTGCGCAGGCTCGTCGCGCCTGCGCTGGCGTTCCTGGTGCCCGTCATGGCCGCGTTGGGCGCGGTGCCGCTGGTCGGCACCGACGCCACCGACGGGGAGGCGACGGTCGCGGTCATCCAGGGCAACGTGCCGCGTGCGGGGCTGGACTTCAACGCCCAGCGCCGCGCCGTGCTCGACAACCACGTGGCGCGTACCGAGCAGCTCGCCGACGAGGTGAGCTCCGGCAAGGTCGAGCAGCCCGACCTGGTGATCTGGCCGGAGAACTCCTCCGACATCGACCCCTACCGCAACCCGGACGCGTGGGCGGCCATCGACCGCGCGGCCCGCGCGATCGACGCGCCCATCGCGGTCGGCTCGGTGCTCCTCGGGGACGACGGGCTGCCACGCAACACCATGCTGCTGTGGGATCCCGAGCGCGGGCCGGTCGAGCAGTACACGAAGCGCAAGCTGCAGCCGTTCGGCGAGACCATGCCGTGGCGGTCGTTCTTCCGGCTGTTCACCTCGGCGGTGGACCGCGCCGGGCAGTTCGTGCCGGGCGACAAGGCGACCGTGTTCGCCATGGCGGACGCCAGGGTGGGGCTCGCCACCTGCTACGAGGTCGCTTTCGACGGCGTGGTGCGGGAGTCGGTCGAAGGGGCGAACCTGCTCGCCGTGCCGACGAACAACGCCACGTTCGGCTACACCGAGATGACCTACCAGCAGCTCGCCATGGACCGCGTGCGTGCCGTCGAGCACGGCCGCGCGGTGGCGGTCGCGGCGACGAGCGGGGTCAGCGCGTTCGTCCGGCCGGACGGGTCGGTGAGCCAGTCGACCGGCATGTTCACGCCAGCGGCGCTGGTCGAGACGGTGCCGCTACGGTCGACGACTACGCTGTCTGACCAACTGGGCCCGGCCCCGGAGTGGGTCATGGTGCTCGCGGGACTCGGCGCGTTCGGCGCCGCGGTCGTGGTCCGGCGGCGTGGCAGGACAAGCAACTGACCGAAGAATCGACGTGAGTGACCGGCACGCGGGTCGTGCCGGCGAGGAGGGTGACGTATGGCGGAGCAGCTCGAGCCGGTGCTCGTGGTGATCCCGACGTACAACGAGCGGGACAACATCGAGCGGATCGTGAGCCGGCTGCGTGCCGCACTGCCGAAGGCGCACGCCCTCATCGTGGACGACGGCAGCCCGGACGGCACGGGTGAGATCGCGGACCGCCTGGCCGCCGAGTCCGGCGGGCAGGTGCACGTCATGCACCGCACCGAGAAGAACGGTCTCGGCGCCGCCTACGTCGCCGGGTTCACGTGGGGCCTGGAGCGCGACTACGCCGTGCTGGTGGAGATGGACGCCGACGGCTCGCACTCGCCGGAGGACCTGCCGCGCATGCTCGACGCGCTGACGGACGCCGACCTCGCGATCGGGTCCCGGTACGTGCCGGGCGGCAAGGTCGTGAACTGGCCGAAGCACCGGTACATGCTGTCGTGGGGTGCCAACACCTACGCCCGCGTCGCGCTCGGCGCGCGGGTCAAGGACATGACGGCGGGCTTCCGCGCCTACCGCCGCGAGGCGCTGCAGAAGATCCGCATCGACAACGTCGCGTCCCGCGGCTACTGCTTCCAGATCGACCTCGGCTGGCGCACCATCGAGGCGGGCTTCACCGTCGTAGAGGTGCCGATCACCTTCACCGAGCGCGAGCACGGCGTGTCGAAGATGAGCAGCGACGTGATCCGCGAGGCGCTGATCCGCGTCACCAAGTGGGGCCTGCGCCGCCGGGGAAACCAGCTGAAGGCGCTGTTCTCGAAGTGACGCACGCGGCCTCGGCGGGGACTGGCGCCGGGGCGACGAGTTGGACGCGGTGGTCACCGCGCCCAACTCGCACCGCGAGGTGTTCGAGAACGAGCGAGTGCGGACGCTCAGCAGTACAGGTTGCCGCCTGCCGGTACGCCCAGGATGCCGACGAACCGGTTGTAGTTGTCGACGCGGCTCTGGACCTGGCCGGGGTTGCCGCCGTTGCATTCCAGTGAGCCGTTGATGCTGCGGATCGTCTCGCCGAAGCCGCGCTGGTTCACCATGGCGTCGTGCGGGGTCATCGTGCCGGGGCCCCGCTGGGTCATCCAGTACCAGAGCGCGGTCTTCCAGGCGACGGCCGCGTCGTTCTGGACCAGCCACGGGTTGCCGAGCAGGTTGATGCCCAGGTGGTCACCGGCCGCCTTGTAGTTGAAGTTCCAGCTCAGCTGGATCGGACCGCGGCCGTAGTACGCGGCCTGTCCGGCGGGGCAGCCGTAGGGCTGGCTCCAGTCGCAGTAGTGCGGGTAGTTGGCCTCGTTCTGCTCGACGATGTGCACGAGGCCGCCGGTCTCGTGGGACACGTTCGCGAGGAAGGCCGCCGCCTCCTGCCTTGCGATCGTGTCGCCGCCCGCGGACGAGAACGCGGGGAACGCGTCCATCGCCGAGGTCAGGCCGCCGTAGGTGTAGAAGGGGTTCTTGTTCGGGAACATCTGGTTGAACTGGGCCTCGGACACGACGAACGCACGTTTCGCGGTGACGGTGTCCGATCCGGGGGTGGCCGTCGCCGGGGACGACGCCGTGGTGAGGGCCACCCCGACGGCGAACAGGGTCGCCAGTAGCCGCTTCATGGTCACTCCTCGATGCAGGGAAACTTCGGAGTGTCACCACCATCGCGTATTGGTCCAGACCAGTCAAGTGCGTGGCCGCTTGAGTCGACCGACGTCGTGGCGCGCAGCAGGGCGTTCGTGACGGGCGCGGCGAAGGGGCTGATCCCGTCGTCACGGCTCACGTCGGGCGGGCGGCTGGTGCCGGTGCGGCCCGACGCCAACGGGCTGCGGTCGCACGACTCGGTGCCCGTCAGGAACTACGACGGCGCTGTGCGCAGCTAAGACACGCCGAATGCCACATCGTGGCGCCGGGTTGGCCGCCGATGTGGCATTCGGTGTGGGAGCCGCGGGAGGGCTCAGGCAGAACGGCTGCGGCGGACCTTCAGTTCCTGCAGTCGCTCCGTCAGCAGGTCCTCGAGCTCGGGAATGGTCCTGCGCTCGAGGAGCATGTCCCAGTGGGTGCGCGGGGGCTTGACCTTCTTCGCCTCCGGCTCGTTGCCGTCGATGAGCTTCGACGTGGTGCCGTGCAGACGGCACTCCCACATCGCCGGGACCTCGGCGTCGTCGGAGAAGGGCACCTCGAACTCGTGGTCCTTCGGGCATGCGTAGCGGATCGTCCGCCGGGGTGCGAGGTCGTGGTTACGATCTGTCTCGTAGCTGACCGCGCCAAGTCGGCTTCCACGGAGTACACGGTCGGCCATGGCGACGTCCTTTCGTTCGGCTCGCAGCTCCCAGCTGCAGCCAGGGTGGTGCTCACCATGAGCAACGTCCAGGTGGGGCGAAACGTTCCCGCTCGCCTTTACCAGTTGCTCTGGGTGACCTTCGGCAACCCCTGCTTCTATAGCTTCCACCGTAGAGATGGACCTTAAACGTGTTCGTGACGCGACACTCGTCGGATAGTCGAATGATGTCGCCCACTTGGGGGTACGAGTTGGCCAGGATGGCCGGTCAGGTCAGGCTGAGCTGCCCTCGGCCCGCCACCGCGGGGCCGAGATCGCCGACGCGGAAGTGTCGGCGGCACAGCACTTGGTAACGCACCGTAGCTGTTGGAGTGGAATCCGGTAATTCACGGTCCGTATCGGCCACGAGCACTGTGTCTCCGGCCCGGATGACCGTGCCGTCGGCGACCCTGGCGTTGAACCGCGCGGGGAGCCCGCACCAGCAGAGCACGTCGACCTGGACCGGCTCCAGCTCGTCGGCGAGCTCGAACAGTCGCCGCGAGCCGGGGAACAGGCGGCTGCGGAAGTCGGTGGCGATGCCGAAACAGTACACGTCGACCTGCACGTCGTCGGCCAGCTCGGCCAGCTGGTCCACCTGGTCGGGGGTGAGGAACTGGGCCTCGTCGACGATCACGTAGTCCACCCGGTGGCCATCGGCCCAGCGGGCGCGGACCAGCTCGCGAAGGTCGACCGCGCCGTGCACCTCGATCGCCTGCCGGGTGATCCCGATGCGGCTGGAGATCTGCGGCTTGCCGGAGCGGTCGTGGTGGACGAGCAGGAGCCCCCTGCGGCCTTGTCTCGCCTGGTTGTGGTCGACCTGCAACGCGAGGGTCGACTTCCCGCAGTCCATCGGCCCGTAGTAGAACCGCAGGTGCCCCACCACGGGCACGGCCCGCCGTGACCCGGCGGCGGGCACCGAGGAGAGCGCGTCGGTCGGGTCACTGAGCTGAGGCGGCATGGGCTCCACGGCTGGTGACCCTATCCCGGACTCGTTCGGCAGTATGGGGCCCGTGGCATGCGGGTACCCCCGCGACGTCAGCCGCGTACGGCGAAAGGTGCCGAATGACCGTCTTCCCGTTCTCCCAGCTGATCGACCGGGCACGCGACGAGGCCGGTGACGGCGTCGCGTGGCTCACCGGCCGCACCGCCGGTCTGCTCGACGACACCGCCGCGGTGCTCTCCGACGTGTCGGACGCCGCGGCCATGACCGCGGCGCGGGTGAGCGGCCAGGCAGGCGAGGCCGCCGGCCGGTACGCCTGGCAGGCGTGCGGCTGGCTCGCCGACCAGGTGAGCGACTTCGGCGAACGCGTCTCCGGCCGCGTCGAGGGCTGAACACCGCACCGGTCAGCTCGCGCCGACGACCAGCGACAGGCCGAGGGTGAGCATCGTGGCGGCGACCAGGCCGTCCAGTACGCGCCATGAGGAGGGCCGCGCGAAGAAACCGGTCAGCAGGCGGGCGCCGAAACCCAGTGCCGTGAACCAGCACAGGCTTCCGAGGGTGGCGCCGATGCCGAAGGCCCACCGCAGGTCGCCCCGGTGGGCGGCCACGCTGCCCAGCAGCAGCACGGTGTCCAGGTACACGTGCGGGTTGAGCCACGTCAGCGCCAGGCAGGTGAGCACGACCCGGCGCGCGGACGTCGTGGGTGCGCTCTCGACGGTCATCGCCGACGGGTGGAACGCCCTGCGTGCGGCCAGGAAGCCGTAGCACAGCAGGAAGGCACCGCCGACGAGCCCGACCACCGTCAGCGCCTGCGGGAACGCCGCCACCGCCGCGCCGACGCCGCCGACCCCGAGCATGATCAGCGCCGCGTCCGACAGCGCGCAGATCGCGACCACGGCCGGCACCCCGGCCCGGCGGATGCCCTGCCGGAGCACGAACGCGTTCTGCGCGCCGATGGCCACGATCAGGGACAGGCCGGTGCCGAACCCGGCGGCCGCCGCGAGCAGCGCGTCTCTCATGAACGGGAGATTAGGTGCGCGAAACCCGACAGTACAGCTAAAGATTCTAATGTAACATTAGCGCTCGTGATGACCGATCTGCCGCTCGACCAGGTCCGCACACTGCTGGCCGTCGCCGACGAGGGGACGTTCGACGCGGCGGCCGCCGTGCTGCACGTGACACCCTCAGCGGTGAGCCAGCGGGTGAAGGCGCTCGAACAGCGCACCGGCGGCGTGCTGGTGACACGGACCAAGCCGGTGCGGCTCACCGACTCCGGGCAGGTCGTCGTGCGGTTCGCGCGGCGGCTCGCCGCCCTGGAACGGGACGCGCGCGCCGAGCTGGGCATGAGTGGGGCGGGGGAGCCGGTCCGGCTGCCGATCGCGGTGAACGCCGACTCGCTCGCGACGTGGTTCCTGCCCGCGCTCACGCGGGTGGTGGCCGACCCGCCGGTGTGCTTCGAATTGCACCGCGAGGACCAGGACCACACGACGACGTTGCTGCGGGACGGGACGGTGATGGCCGCGGTGACGTCGTCGGCGACGCCCGTGCAGGGTTGTTCGGTGCGCCCGCTCGGCGGTCTGCGGTACCTGCCCGCCGCGACGCCCGAGTTCGCGGCGCGGTGGTTCACCGGGTCCTTCGCCGAGGACCTGGCGCGGGCGCCCGTGGTGGTGTATGACCGGCGTGATGACCTCCAGGACGCGTTCGTGCGCACCGTGAGCGGCCGGGACGCGAGCGCGCTGCGGCACTACGTCCCGGCCTCGGAGTCGTTCGCGGCGGCGGTCACGGCGGGGCTGGGGTGGGGGATGGTGCCGTCGGTGCAGGCCGAGCCCCGGCTGCTGGCGGGCACGCTGGTGACGCTCGCCGACCGGCCGGTGGACGTGCCGCTGTACTGGCAGCAGTGGAAGCTCGACTCACCTGCCCTGTCCGCGGTGGCCGACGCCGTGGCGGCGGTGGCGTCGGACGCGTTGCGGAGGACCGCGCCATGAGGTTCGCGGACCACACGTTCGACCTGCCACTGGACCACGACCGGCCAGGCGGCGAACGGATCACCGTGTACGCGCGGGAGGTGACGGCCGATCCCGGCCTGCCGTGGCTGCTGTTCCTCGGCGGCGGCCCCGGGTTCCCGGCGCCGCGTCCGCTGGGCGACGAGGGCTGGCTGCTGCGCGCGCTGCGGGACTACCGCGTGCTGTTGCTCGACCAGCGCGGCACGGGCCGGTCGACACCGGTGACCAGGCGGGTGGCGCTGGAACGGGGCGCGGAGTACCTGACGTGTTTCCGGGCGGACTCGATCGTCCGCGACGCCGAGGCCATCCGCGTGCGGTTGACGGGCGGCGAGCCGTGGACCGTGCTCGGTCAGAGCTTCGGCGGGTTCTGCACGGTGTCCTACCTGTCGTTCGCGCCGGAAGGGCTTCGCGCGGCGCTGGTGACGGGTGGCCTGCCGGGCGTCGGCACGGACGCGGCGGACACGTACCGGGCGCTGTACCCGGTGGTGGCCGCGAAGAACCAGGCGCACTACGCGGCGTACCCGGCGGATGCCGCCCAGGCGCGCCGGGTGGCGTCGCACCTGAGCGCGAACGACGTCCGGCTGCCGACCGGGCGGCGGTTCACCGCGGCGGCGTTCCAGTCGCTGGGGAACCTGCTCGGAGCCGGGGACGGCAGCGCGCGGCTGCACTACCTGCTGGAGGCCCCGTTCGCCGGTGCCGGGCTGTCGGACGCGTTCCTGCTGGCGGCGACCGAACTGTCGTGGTCGCCGGTGGCGAACCCGCTGTACCACCTGCTGCACGAGGCGACGTACGCGCAGGGCAGCGGTGCGACCGGGTGGGCGGCACAGCGGGTGCGCGCGGAGTTCCCGGAGTTCGACGCCGACGACCCGGTGTACTTCACCGGCGAGATGGTCTACCCGTGGATGTTCGACGACGACCCGTTGATGGCCCCGCTGCGCGGAGTCGCTGACGAGCTGGCCGCACGTCCGCACTGGACCAGCCTTTATGACGTGGACCGGTTGCGCGCCAACGAGGTGCCGCTCGTGGCCGCCGTGTACGACACGGACATGTACGTGCACCGCGACCTGTCACTGCGGACCGCGGCACTGATCGGCGGCGCCCGTGTGTGGCACACCGCCGACCACCAGCACGACGGTCTGCGCGTGAGCAACGGCGAGGTCATGTCCCGGCTGCTGGAGATGCTCTCCAGTCAGCAGGACTTCGTGTAACGGCAGGCCACCACCGAGGGTCGTTCCACCGGGTGGCCCTGCGCCAGGGACCACGCGAGCCGGACGTACTGCGCGTGGGTCCAGACGAGTGGGGTCGCCGACGTCGTGCCGGTGCCGGGCCGGGCGCCGAGTGGGGCCGCGTTGTCCCACACCTGTTCCGGGAGCATGAGGGCGGCGTTCGCGGTGCCGGCGATCGTCGACAGGCGGGTGCGGGCGGTGTGGGGGTCGCCCGCCAGGAGTTCGTACTCGCCGCGTTCGCCCGCGAGGATCGGCCACAGACGGCCGTAGGTGCGGGTCGGGGTCGGCCAGTTCACGTTCCACGGGCCACCGTTCGCCTGCTCGCCGTAGCCGTCGCCGGTGAAGCGGTGCCACAGTTGGCCGACCGGGGTGCGTTCGCCCAGTTCCCGGTCCACCACGCTGATCGTGTTCCGGACCGCGGGGTCGTCGGCCGGGCGGATGCCGAGGCGGACCAGTTCCAGGAAGCTCAGGTCGACCACCGTGCGCTGGTCGACCTCGCCGATGTTGTTGTCGCCCAGGTTGTAGGTGGTGCCCGCGTCCGGGTTCCCGTCCTTGGTCAGGCGCAGGTAGTACGGGTCGGGTGACAGCGGGCCGGTGCTCGTGAGCGTCCACTCCTCGACCTTCGACGCCCACTCGTCGGCGATGGCCAGGTAACGCTTGGCGGTGGTTACGTCGCCCCGCCCGGGTCAGCAGGTCCGCGAGGCACACCAGGCCCGCGATCCCCGACGCGATGGTCGCGGGGGAGTAGCCGCTCTGGTTCTCCCAGCGCTCCTGCTCGGTGAACGGGGCGTCGGGGTAGTTCACCATGAACTCGGCCGCCCGGCGCAGACCGTCCAGTGTGGACTCGTCGGTGCGGTTCAGCAGCCAGGCGAGCAACATCGGCGACGCGGTCTCGTCCAGCTGCACGCTCGTCCAGTACGGTTCGCCCGTCACCCTCGTGTTCTGCGGCAGGTGACCGTCCGGCTGTTGCTGCACGTTCAGCATGTAGTCCAGTGCCCGGTTGGCGCCGTCCTCGTCACCAGCGGCCAGCAGGCCGGTCGCGATCTGGTAGAGGTCGCGCGGCCACACCAGCGCGTACGACCCGAACTCCGGTGCCAGCTCGCGGTCGAAACCGAACGCCCACGGGAAACCCGGTGCCGCGATGTACGCGCCGGGGTTCTGCTTGTCCTCCGACGCCGCCAGCACCAGCAGCGAGCTGCGGTACACCGCGCGCTCGTGGCGGGACAGCGACGGCGGGGTCCGCAGACCGGAAACGTAGTCCTGCCACCCCTTCGCGTACTCGGCCGCCGCCTTCGCGAAGCCCGTCGACAGGGACGCGCGGGCCGTGGTCACGGCGGACCGCCGCGTCGGGCCGAACCCCAGGGCGAGCGTGTCGTGCCGGTGCCGCTTGCCATCCACGCGCAGCTCGCCGGTCTGCACGACGTTGCCGGGGCCCGCCTTCGGATACCGCCAGTCCATGCGGTGGTCGGCCAGGTCGGTCCAGCCGTCGCTCGTTCCCAGGTAGCCCGTCGAGGTGGCCGCGAACCCGCGGCCGGCCATCAGTGCCGACGCCGCCGCGTCGTCCGACGCGACCAGGGCGTCGCCGCCCGCGCCCGTGTCGTCGCCGCCCTCGCGGGACAGCGCCGGGTCGTACACGGCGTACACCCGCAGCGGCTCGCGGGCGCGGAAGTCCAGGTCGACCAGCACGGTCGCGCGCCGGGGATCGGTGACGTACGTGAGCACGGCCCTCCAGCCGGTGCCGTCGGCGGTCTGGCGGAACGTCAGGTCGCCCACCTGCTCGGTGTTGCCGCGCACCGGCTCGGTGAACGTGCGACCGTCGGTGACCACGAACTGCAGCTCTCGCGCCGCCGGGGTGCTGAGGTCGGGGTAGAACACCTCGGTCACGCGGCCGCCGCCGAGGGTGAACCACACCGGGCTCGCCGCGCCGCTGTGCGCCGTGCCGAAGCCGTGTTTGTCGGCGGGCTGGTAGACCGCCCGTGCGCCGGGCGCGCCGGGTGCTTCACCGCCCGGTACCGCTGCCGTCGTCGTCGAAACCACCGCCAGAACCGATAGCAGGACTGTCATCCGCACCCTGTCCACGGTGCCCCACGGACCGGTCGCCTGCATGACGAGCGAGCGGAAAATGCGTGGACGAGGCACGATGGCACCATCATGGCTGCCGGGAAACAGGTGAAGCGCGCGACGATCGCGGTGGTGGGTGCGCTCGTGCTCGTCGTCGGGGTCGCGCTGCTGGTCCTGCCGGGGCCCGGCCTGCTGCTGGTGCTCGCCGGTCTCGTGATCCTCGCGACCGAGTTCCCCGCGCTGGAGCGGCATGTCGACCCGGTGCGGGACCGCGCGATGAAGGCGGCTGAGGACAGCGTGTCCTCGCCGCTGCGGATGGCAGGGTCCGTGCTCGTCGGGCTCGGGCTCGTCGCGGCCGGGATCGTCTGGGGGCTGCGGGTGTTCCCGTGGTTGCCGTGGGCGGGTTGGAGCACCGGGTCGAGTCTGATCGTGTCCGGGCTCGTGCTGTTCGCGCTGCTCGGATGGAGCTACCGGAAGGTCAGCGCACGGCGTCGGTGAGGTGCCTGCCGAGCAGCTCCGATACCGGGCGTGCGCGCGGTGGCCTGGCCCCGTGATCAGCGCGGCCTTGGCCCGCGGCAGGGCGCTCGCGAACACGGCGAACGGGGGCGTGAGCGGCGGTGCACACGACACGGCCCCCGGCGCGGGAAGCGCCGGGGGCCGTGTTCGTCACTCAGCTGGTCAGCTCGCGCCGCCCGGCTGGACGACGCCGTTGACCGTCAGGGTGTACGGCGCGTACTGGTTGACGAGCTCGGTCGGCTCGTCGTACGCGACCACCGCGACGACCTTCGGGAACGCGGTCAGGAACAGCAGCTGCAGCCAGCCGAGCTTGACCTTGTTCCTGCCGTCGAACTCGACCTGCAGCGCGATCTGGTTCCGCTCGTTGTAGGCGATGAGCTTCAGGTTCCAGTTGTGCACCGGGAACGGCCGGATCTCGGTCGGCGAGTCGAACGGGTCGACCGAGGAGCCGTCGCTGACGGTGGTGCCGCCGACGGTGACGTCGTCGATGAGGACGCCGCCCTCGTTGACGCCGCCGTCACTGATGTACTGGAAGCCCACCAGCACCGTCTGCCCCGCGTACGCGGACAGGTCGAACGAGTGCGGTTCGAACCCGTCCGTCGTGCCGTTGAGCGACGGGCCCTGGGGACCGGGGACCGTCTTGTCACCGGGGATCGCCGTGTAGGTCGCGCCGCCGTCGGTGGAGACGACCACGTAGCCGTAGTCGTAGCCGAGCTCGGCGCCGTACTTCGCCTCGAAGCGCAGCGTCGGGTCGGCCGTGGGCACGGCCACCGACGTCACCGCGGTGGCGTTGATGTTGTTGCCGTTGCCCGACCACAGCACGGGGTCACCCGCGCTGTCCGGGTCGTCCGACACGACCGTCCACTCCAGCGGGAGCGAGGGCAGCGATGCCGCACCGTCGAACGACAGCGACCTCAGGTCCCTGCCCTTCAGCACGGTTCCGTCCGCCCTCTGCAGCGGCACGAAGTCGGCGCCGTTCGGTGCCGCGCCCGGGGTGGCGTAGGACGCCGGGTTGGCCAGGTTCACCGTCGAGCGCAGGCTCGGCGTGGTCACCCTGCTCTTCGGCACACCGAGCACGACACCCCGCCGCGAGTCGCCGACGATCTTGTCCAGCAACGTCATCGACTGGTAGTCGTGCAGCACGCCGTACATGTCCGACACGCCTTCGGCTTCGAGCGCCGCGTCGAGGCTGGCCAGCCCCTGGCGTTCGCCGTCGGTGTGCAGCCGGGTCATGAAGTCGGTGCCGTACCGGTCGACGAGGAACTGCATGACCGCGTACGCGTTGCCGTAGTCCGCGAGCACCGCACTCGGGTTGTTGCCCTCACCCCACAGGTTCAGCGAGTTCTCCGCACCACCGCAGTCCCTCGGGTTCGTGTTGTACGGCGTCTGGACGGTGCCGAAACCCTGGTAGCAGTAGATGTGGCTGTCGCCGCCCTTGTCGAACACGGTCAGGCGCGGGTCGACGTAGCCGACGAGCGTCTGGGCGTAGTCCGAGAGGCCCTCGTTGATCCAGTTCCCCTCGAAGGGGTCGGTGTAGTACATGAGCAGGTGCTGCCACTCGTGCGCGAACGTGCCCTCGTACAGGCGCGGGCGTGCCGGGCGGCTGGTGCACAGGTCGTTCGTCGGCTCGTCGGCGGGCTCCGCACCGGTGCGGTGCGCCCAGTCGAACGCGTCGACGGTCATCACGTTCCGGTCGACCAGCTCGTTGAACTGGCCGGAGAAGAAGCCGGCGATGTAGGTCGGCGCCTCCGGGAACGTGTAGTAGTTGTCGTCGCGCACGTTGTCGATCAGCGCGACCGTGTTGTCGCCCTCGCCGGTGAAGTCGAAACCTTCCAGCGCGGGGTCGGCGTTGCTGCCGTCGCGGTCCGGCGGCGTCGAGAAGACCTCGGTCTCCTTCGGGTACATGTTGTTGTCGAACTCGCTGACGAGCTCGGCGACCTGGGCGTCGGTGACGTCCGTGGTACCCGCGATCTGGTTGCGGCAGTCGTCCGCGGGGAACGACGTGTCGTTCGCGACCCAGACCTCGATCTTGTCGCCGACTCCGCGCAGCGTGTACTCCTTGAGGTACAGCTGGCCCTGGGTGTCGTCCAGCGCGAGCCACGGCCGGACCGTGCCGACCGGCGGCGTCACAGCGGTGGCCGCGACGCGCTTGTCGGCGCTCGGCTGGTAGCTGGCCGGCACGTCCACCGGCTTGCCGTTGAGCGTGAAGTCCTTGCGGGTCAGCTCGCGGGTGTCGTCGGCGATGGGTGCCGTGGGCGCCCCCGCCGCCGCAGGAGCGGGCAGTACCTGCAGAAGTGGAACCACGAGCAGAGCGGCCGCGACCGAGACTAATCGGCGTCGTCGCATGTAAACCCTTTCGATGTGCGCGCCCGCCGTGGGGGTGCCCACGAGCGGGCACGGTTGTACATGCCCCCGTACCCCGGTTTCTCGGTTCGGAGGTTGCGCGTGTTTCACAAGTGGGACGACGGGTTTTTCCCGGTTAAGAGCCTGCGGGTGATCAACTGGCTACTGCTCGTGGTGTCGAACGTTCATACGTCTTGGTCGAGCCCGGCGAGGAAGGTGCGGACCGCCTGGTCGAACAGCGCGTCCTGGTCCGGGGCGTCCAGGTGGTGGTTGGCCGCGAGCGTGGGGTAGCGGTCGGCGTTGGCGCGGATCAGCTCGTACGCCGATGTCCTCGGCAGCTGCCCGTGCCAGGTGGACTCGGTGAGCGCGGCGCCGACCGTCAGGTTGGCGAGGCCGTGGGTGGCGGCCGCGAGGGCCGCGCCGGTGCGCCCGCTCCGTGCGAGCGTGGACTGCAGGAACTCCGTGCGGGCCAGGACGTTCGGGCCCAGCATCGGGCGGCCGATCAACGTCGGTGACCACGGGTGGCGCAACATCGTGGCCCGCCACCGTAGGACCAGCGTGCGCGCGTCGGCCGTCCAGTCCCCGGTCCTGGCGGGGATCGCCACCTCGGCGAAGATCGCGTCGACGGCCAGGTCCAGCACGTCGTCCTTGGTCCTCACGTGCCAGTACAGCGTCGGCGCCGCCACCTCGAGGCGCTCGGCGAGCTTGCGCATCGTGAGGTGCGCCGTGCCGTACTCGTCGAGCAGTTCGACCGCCGCGGCCGTGATGCGGTCCCGGGTCAGCGTGTCGCGGCGGGGTCTCTCCTCCCGCAGCCACACCTCGCCCGCCACGCCGCCCGACTGGCCACCACGTCCACCCGCTCGCAAACCCTTCGCGTCCACGCACCGCACTCTAGTACGTTGGTCGGGTACTCGACCAACGTTCGAGGAGGCCTTCTTGGCACACGTGGACGTCACCGGCCTCACCCACCGCCTCACCGACGGCCGGGTCCTGTTCGACGACGTCTCCTTCCGCGTCGGCGAGGGCGTCACCGCGGGGCTCGTCGGGCCCAACGGCGCGGGGAAGACGACCCTGTTGCGGCTGATCGCCGGCGAGCTGCGGCCATCGGCTGGCACCGTCGCGACCTCCGGTGGCATCGGCGTGATGCGGCAGTTCACCGGTCCCGGCCGCGTTCGTGACCTGCTGTTGGGCGTCGCCCCCGCCCGGATCCGCGCCACCACCTCGGCACTCGCCACGGCCGAGGCCGCGCTCGCCGACGACGAGGCGTCCCAGCTGGCGTACGCGACCGCGCTCGCCGAGCACGTCGACGCGGGCGCGTACGACATCGAGGTCGTGTGGGACACCTGCACCACCACCGCGCTCGGGCTGCCCTACGACCGGGCGGCGGACCGGCCGCTGGACACGCTGTCCGGCGGCGAGCAGAAGCGGCTGGCGCTGGCGGCGCTGCTGCGCGGACCGGACGAGCTGCTGCTGCTCGACGAGCCGGACAACTACCTCGACGTGCCAGCGAAACAGTGGCTGGAGGAGCGGCTGGCCGCCAGCACGAAGACGATCCTGCTCGTGTCCCACGACCGGCAGTTGCTCGCCGCCGCCTCCGACCGGATCCTGGCGGTCGAGAACCGGGACGTGTGGGTCCACGGCGACGGCTACGCCACCTTCCCCGCCGCGCGGAACCGGCGCGTCGCGGAGATGGACGACAAGCGCAAGCGCTGGGAGGACGAGCACCGGCGGCTGCGCGTCATGGTCAACACGCTGCGGCAGACCGCGGCGCGCAACGACGCCGTGTCCTCGGCGTACAGGGCGGCCCGCACCCGGCTCGACCGGTTCGAGGAGGCGGGCCCGCCGAGGCGCCCGCCGCGCGAGCAGAACGTCCGGATGCGCCTGTCCGGCGGGCGGACCGGGAAACGGGCGCTGACCTGTGAGCAGGTCGCGCTGACCGGGCTGACCCGGCCGTTCGACCTGCACGTGTGGTTCGGCGAGCGGATCGGGGTGCTCGGCGGCAACGGCTCCGGCAAGTCCCGGTTCCTGCACCTGCTCGCCGGCCAGCACGTGCCGCACACCGGCACGTTCGGGCTGGGTGCGCGGGTCGCGCCAGGCCTGTTCGCGCAGACCCACGTGCGGCCGGACCTGCACGGCCGCCGGGTGGCCGACATCGTGATGACCGACGCCGCGCTGGTGCGCAACGACGCGATGGCAGCGCTCGCGCGGTACGAGATCGCCGCCGAGGGGCAGCAGACCTACGAGACGCTGTCCGGCGGGCAGCAGGCGCGGCTGCAGATCCTGTTGCTGGAGCTGGCCGGGGCGACCCTGCTGCTGCTCGACGAGCCGACCGACAACCTCGACCTCGCGAGCGCTGAGGCGCTACAGGCGGGCCTGGCCGGGTTCACCGGCACGGTCGTGGCGATCACCCACGACCGTTGGTTCGCCGGGGAGCTGGACCGCCACCTGTACTTCGGCCAGGACGGCCGGGTGACCGAAGTGGACCGTCCGGTGTGGACATGAAAGCGCGGTGAAAGTGCCCGGGGTGACACTGGCGCCATGAGTACCGACCACCTGTTCGGCACCGGCCCCGACCCTTGGTGGGCGGTGAGTGCGAGAAATCGGTTGATCACGGCCGGTAATGTCTACGGCATGACGACAACGTTCTTCCGACTCGGCTAGCAGCCGCTAGCCGGATCGAGGACCCCCCCGCGGCTGGCGAGGTGGGGTGACTGCCCGTCGCCCCAGGTCGCACTTCGGGAGTGTCGTCATGCCCGCGCACCGCCGCCCGGCGGTGGGTACCCGCCTGTTCGCACGCACCATCCACGGCCTCGAGCACGTCGCCGCAGGAGAACTCCGCGATCAGGGCTGCACGGTGCACACCGTGACCCCACGCCAACTCGTTCTGACCGCACCGGCCGCCCTTCCCACCCCGAGGACGGTCGACGACCTGTTCCACCTCGTGCTCGTCATCCCGGATCCCGGTGCCACCAAACCGGATCTGGTCGCGGTGACGCGGGCACTGGCTTCGGCGCCGCTGGGGGTGGCGCCGGCGCCGGTGCTCAGCGTCTCCGCGTCGACCGCCGGCCGTCGCGGCTACAGCAGGTACGACGTCGAGGACGCGGTCGGTGCCGTCCTCGCGGCGCGGCTCGGCGCGGTCTACGCGTCCCGCCGGGACGGCGGGAAACCGCCGTCCGGTGCCGTCGACTGGCGCGTCACCGTAGATGCCTCCGGTGTCCACATCGGACCACGCGGAGCCCGTCCACCGCTGCACAGAAGGCCGTGGAAGACCGCGTCGGTGCCGGGCACCCTGCACCCGCCGGTGGCCGCCGCCATGGCCAGGCTGGCCGGGATCCGGCCAGGCGACGTGGTGGTGGACCCGTGCTGCGGCGCGGGCACGCTGCTGGCCGAGGCGCCCGACGGGGCCTTCCGCGCCGGCAGTGACCGCGCGGGAGTGGTGGCGGCGCGGACCAACGCCCCGCACCTGTCGTGGTTCACCTCGGACGCGCGCGGGCTCCCATATCCGACCGGGTCCGTGGACCACGTCCTGACCAACCCCCCGTGGGACCGGCAGGTCACGGCCCACGGCACGTTCGCGGAGTTCGTGCGCGAGTGGCGCCGCGTGCTCCGTCCCGGCGGCAGGCTCACCTACCTCGGCCCGCACGACCCGCCGCGCGGCTGGCAGGTGGTCGGCCGCCACCCGATCAGCCTGTTCGGCCGGCACCCGGTGATCACGATATGCGTACGGTAATGGGAAGTACGGGAAATTCCGGACTCGTTCGGCTGTGGTGTCCCGGCCGGTTCGTGGCGCACGCTTTTGGGCGTTGTCCTTCTACCCCTGCTGGAGGCAGCGAGTCATGCGTGCATTCCTCGTCTCACTGACCGTGGGCGCGCTCGTCGCGTTCGCCACCCCGGCGGCCGCCGCGCCGCCTGCCGTGCTCGCCGCGCCGAACATCCCGGTCGCGAACGTGCAGGCGCACCTGAACCAGTTCCAGTCGATCGCGACCGCCAACGGCGGAAACCGTGCGCACGGCAGACCCGGCTACCGCGCGTCGATCGACTACGTCCAGTCCCGGCTCAACGCGGCCGGCTACACGACATCACTGCAGTCGTTCACGTCCGGCGGTGCGACCGGGTGGAACCTGATCGCCGAGTGGCCGCGCGGCGACGCCAACAACGTGATCATGGCCGGTGGCCACCTGGACAGCGTCACCTCCGGGCCGGGGATCAACGACAACGCGTCGGGGTCCGCCGCGCTGCTGGAGGTGGCGCTGACCGTCGCCAGCCAGAACCTCGACCCGGGCAAGCGGATCCGGTTCGGCTGGTGGGGCGCGGAGGAGCGCGGCCTCGTCGGGTCGACCTACTACGTGAACAACCTGCCCTCCGCCGAACGCTCGCGCATCAAGGCCTACGTCAACTTCGACATGATCGGTTCGCCCAACGCGGGCTACTTCGTGTACTCGGCGAGCGGGCAGCCCTCGGGATCCCTTGCATTGCAGCAGGTCCTGCAGGAGCCGTTCGCCGCGATGGGGGTGCCCACCGAGTTGACGTCGGTCGGTGGCCGGTCCGACCACGCCGCGTTCGCGAACGCGGGCATTCCGATCGGCGGGCTGTTCACCGGCGCGGAGGTGTCGAAGACCTCGGCGCAGGCACAGAAGTGGGGCGGCACCGCGGGACAGGCGTTCGACCGCTGCTACCACGCGTCGTGCGACACGACGAGCAACATCAACGTGACCGCGCTGGACCGCAACACCGACGCGATCGCACACGCGGTGTGGACGTTGTCGGCGGGCACCACGCCGCCGCCCGGTCCGCGTTTCGAGAACACCACGGACTTCGCGATCCCTGACCTGTCCACTGTGGAGAGCCCGATCACGGTGACCGGTGTCGCCGGCAACGCGCCTGCGGGCCTGCGGGTGGCCGTCGACATCAGGCACACCTACATCGGCGACCTGGTCGTGGACGTCCTGGCGCCGGATGGCAGCGTGTACAACGTGCACAACCGGTCTGGTGGCAGTACCGACAACCTCGCGACCACGTACACGGTCAACGCGTCGAGCGAGGTCGCGAACGGCACGTGGCGCCTGCGCGTCCGCGACGCCGCGGCCAGGGACACCGGGACGATCAACGCGTGGAGCCTGCAGTTCTGATGAGTGTCCCGCGCCGGGAATGCGGTGCGTGAGTGGGCCGTCGAATCAGGTGCCGGATTCCGGCGCGTCACACCAGCGTTGCCGGTGTGATCGACGATGTCACCGACGCCGAACGCGAACAGATCCACGACGCCGTGGACAAGGGCACTGTTCGCGTTCGGCGCGGACGGCCCGAACCTGTTTCGGCACGTTCAAGCTGGGCCGCGCGGACCCGGCCGGACGATCGGACAGCGACGCGCGCCGCCATCGGCACAGCGCTAGGAAGCACGGGCCTCGTAGACGGCGGCGGCCACGGTCAGGTCCTCCCATGCCATCCCGACGCTCTTGAACACGCGCGGCCGGTCGTCGGGCACGGTGGCCTCCTGCCGGACGACCGCCGCCAGCGGGACGAGGTCGGTCGTCCCGGCGAGGATGACGTCGCCGGCCTCGCGGCGGGCGGTGGCGATCGACTCGACGACGACCGTCGTCATCAGCTCGGCGGGGAGTTCGCGTGCGTCAGGTTCGTGCGAGCCGACCGCTACGACCGTCGTGTGCGGACGGACCAGTGCGGCGTCGAACAGGGGAGTGCGGGCCGTTGTCGTGCAGCAGACGATGTCGGCTTCCCCGACCGGGGACGGGTCGTCGCCGCGACCGAGCAGTGTGGTGCCGGTGACCTCGCGGACGGCCTCGACCGCGGCCACGTGGCCGTGCGCCTGCGGCCCCCTGCCGAAGACCACCAGCCGCGCGGGTGAGTCGGGCGCGAGGTGGTCGACGGCCAGTGCCGACACCGCCGGGGTGCGGAGCGTGGTGAGCGCGGGCCCGTCGAGCAGCGCGAGCGGTGCGAGGGTGGCGGCGTCCATCAGCACGTACACGCCCTTGATCCGCGGGGTGCTGTCCGCGGCGACCGTCGCCAGCTTGACACCGGTGTACCGGGCGCCGGAGGAGGGCATCAGCAACAGTTGACCGGCGGGCACCGGCACGACCGTCCGTACCGGGTCGGCGTCCACGTCGAGGCCGGCCAGCAGTGCGCCGCGCAACGCGTGGACGGCACCGGCGTAGGTGAGCGCCATGACCGCGTCGTGATCGAAGAAGGGCAGCATCCCAGCACCGTAGTCACGGGACCTGGACCTCCAGCGAAACCGCGACTGGGCTGGCTAGTGCAATTTTTCGACGAATTCGCGCAACTATCTAGCAGATCGATGTGATCTGGGTTACGGTCCCGCCGTGACATGGACACGGACGTGGTTGGTGGTCGGGGCAGTCGTCGCGCTGGGCGTGGGTGACGCGGTAGCGATGGCGGCACCACAGGTGACACCGGCCCAGCCGGTCGTCACACGGGCCGGGCTCGCGCCACACCTGGTCGAGGGCAGGGGAGCGGACGTCGCGTTCCTCGAACAGGAGGCCGAGAACGCGGCCACGAACGGCACGGTCATCGGGCCCGACCGGACCGCCTACACGCTGCCCGCCGAGGCGTCCGGCCGCGCCGCGGTCCGGCTCACCCCCGGCCGGCACGTCGAGTTCACGCTGCCGGCCGCGGCCAACGCGATCACCGTCCGCTACAGCATTCCGGACGCGCCGGGTGGCGGTGGCATCACCGCACCGCTCGCGGTGTCGGTGAACGGCAAGCGCCGCGCGACGATGACGCTGACGTCGCGGTACTCGTGGCTCTACAACCAGTACCCGTTCACCAACGACCCCGGCGCCGACCTGTTGCACCCCGACTGGTGGATCACCGAGTGCGCCTGCGTGCCGTCCCAGACTGACCCGCCGCCGGTGATCAGGAAACCGTTCCGCCCCACGCACTTCTACGACGAACAGCGCCTCCGGCTCGACCGCACCTACCGAGCGGGTGACACGATCCGGCTCACGGCGTCGGACGGGGCCGCGTGGACGGTCATCGACCTGCTCGACTCCGAGCTGGTCGGACGGCCGCAGGTCGAGAGAGGAGCGCTCGACGTCCGGCTGTTCGGTGCCGACCCGACGGGCCGCCGCGACGCGGCGCCCGCGATCGAGCGGGCCATCGCGCTGGCCGGGTTCCTGAACGTGCCGGTGTACCTGCCGCCGGGCACGTTCCAGGTGAACCGGCACATCGTCGTCGACGACGTCACGATCGTCGGCGCCGGGAACTGGCACACGGTCGTCAAGGGTCGCGAGGTCGCGCTCGACCCGCCGGCCCCCGACGGCTCCGTGCACACCGGCGTCGGGTTCTACGGCCGGGACGCGGCGGACGGCGGCTCGCGCGACGTGCACCTGTCCGGGTTCGCCATCGAGGGTGACGTCCGCGAACGCATCGACACCGACCAGGTCAACGCCATCGGCGGCGCGATGAGCGACTCCACGATCCGCGGCATGTACCTCCACCACACCAAGGTGGGGCTGTGGTTCGACGGGCCGATGTCCGGCACGGTGGTCGAGGACAACGTGATCACCGACCAGATCGCGGACGCGCTGAACTTCCACACCGGTGTCACGGACTCGGTGGTGCGCGACAACTTCGTGCGCAACACCGGTGACGACGGGCTTGCCATGTGGGCGGAACACGAGCAGAACGCACGCAACACCTTCGACCACAACACCGTGCAGTCCCCGGTGCTGGCCAACGGGATCGCACTGTACGGCGGCACCGACAACACCGTGTCGCACAACCTGGTCGCCGACCCGGTCCGGGAGGGCAGCGGCATCCACGTCGGCTCGCGGTTCGGCGCGGAGCCGTTCACCGGGCACGTGTGGGTCACCGGCAACACCACCGTCCGGGCCGGCACCTACGAGCTGAACTGGAACATCGGCCTCGGCGCGATCTGGTTCTACGCGCTGGACCGCGACATCGCCGCGGACATCCGGGTGACCGGCAACCACTTCCTGGACAACACCCACAACGCGATCATGTTCGTGAGCGACTGGCCGGTGAAGGACCTGTACTCGATCCGCGGCGTGCACTTCCGCGACACGAGGATCGACGGCACGGGCACGTCGGTGCTCAGCGCCCGTGTGATGGGCGGCGCGACGTTCGAGAACACCGACGCGCGCAACGTCGGCGCGGTGGGCGTGAACAACTGCGGCTCGTTCAACTTCCCGGCGACGGGCTCGGAGTTCACGGTGACCGACGCGGGCGGCAACGACGGCGGCTGGCTCGCGCCATGGATGCTGCCGAACACCATCACCTGCGAAGACCGGCCGCCGGTGGTGCCGCCCCCTGCGCCCTCGGAGTGGTGAGGTATTACTACCGGGTGTTCGAGACCTATCTGCTGCCGGTCACCACGGCGCTGACGGTCTTCCCGCTGCTCGCCCTGATCGTGATGCTCCCGGTCGCGGTGGTCTCCTACCGGCGCCGCGGCCGGGCCGGCGGGTGGACGGTGCTCGTCTTCTACTGCTTCCTGTTCTACCTGCTGGCCGCGTTGATGCAGACGGTCGTCCCGCTGCCCGCGAACCCGGCGGAGTACTGCGCTGAGCAGACCTACGCCTCGACACCGCAGCTGCGCCCGCTGTACTTCGTCGACGTCGTGCAGACCCGGGCCCGGGTGGCTGGCACGTGGCTCACCCCGGCGCTGTGGAGCACCGCGCTGAACGTGGTGCTGCTGGCGCCGCTCAGCTTCTTCCTGCGGTACCTGTCCGGCACCCGGTTCCTCGCGGCGACGGCGCTCGGGTTCGGCACGTCACTGTTCTTCGAACTGACACAGCTGACCGGGCTGTGGTTCATCTACCCGTGCGCGTACCGCCTGTTCAGCGTGGACGACCTGATCCTCAACACGTCGGGCGCGGCAGTGGGCTGGCTGCTCGCCGGCCCGCTGATCCGCCTGCTGCCCGACCTCGACCCGGAACGCGACCGCCGCCGCTACGCCACCAGGGTGACCGCGAGCCGCCGCCTGCTGGCGTCGCTGACCGACATCGTGGCGTTCGGGGTGCTGCTGGTGCTCGTGCTTGGCCTGGTGAAGCTGTTCGGCCTGACCGTGTCCCGCGGCCTGGTCGTGCTGGTGCTGGCGGTGGGTTACTTCTGGGCGGCGCCGGTGCTGACCGACACCACGCTGGGCAAACGCGCCATGCTGCTGCGGGTCGAGCGCACCGACGGCCGCAGGGCAGGTCCGCTGGCGTGGTTGGTGCGCAACGGGGTGCTGCTGTCCCCGCTGTGGCTGGCGTGGCTCGCGCTCTCGGTGGACCGGTGGGACCTTCTCGGTGCGCCGCACCAGCTCCTGATCCCGCTCGGCGCGCTGGTGTCGGCGTTCGTGGTCGGCGCCTGGACCCCGCTGGCGGTGTTCTTCGGCGACGAACCCGCCCCGTACGAACGGCTGTCCCGCACCCACATCGTGGCGATCATGGACGGAAATCCGGCGAGAACAAACAACAATTAACTATATAGATGTCCGATTTTAGCGCTCGGGGAGCGTCCCGAGCGGCGGCACGACCTGCCCCTACTCACAGACGGTCGTTCAGGGCACGTCACCCGTGCCCGTGCAGCGGTCGCAGGGCGGGCTGGTGCTGTGAAACCCGGGCACTACGCGCCTCGGCCCGCGCAGCGGGGGCCTCGACCCCACGCAACCCCGAGGGTGGTGCAAGCCCGCCCCCAGGGGCTACCTGGCATCCCCTGGCAGCCGACCCACCCCTCCGCCACCCTCGAGAACCTGCCGTCCGGTGAGGGCAAACCCCACCACAACACCCGAACTGCCGTGAATGGGCCGTTCAGGGCGCTGAGCGCCCTGAACGCGCCTTTCAGGGCATTGCCACGCCGTCAACGCGCCCGCCCCGCACAGCCGACCAGAATCAGTCGTCTAGTCGTCCATGGCCTGGGTGTCGCGTGGCGGCAGGAACGGCTCGACGGACTCCGGGTGGCCCTGCGCGATCTCCTTGCCGCGCGTCAGTTCCGCGTCGAACTCGGCGCCGAACAGGATCGCCAGGTTCGACAGCCACAGCCACACCAGGAACACCACGACACCGGCGAGCGAACCGTAGACCTTGTTGTACGAGGCGAAGTTCGCGACGTACAGGGCGAACCCGGCCGACGCGGCCACCCACACCAGGACCGCCAGCGCACTGCCCGGCGTGATCCAGCGGAACCCTGGCTGCCGCACGTTCGGCGCCGCCCAGTACAGCAGCGCGATCACCAGGGTCACCAGCAGCGCCAGCACCGGCCACTTCGCGATGTCCCACACCACGATGCCCGTCGAGCCGAGGCCGAGCGCCTGCCCGACCCGTTCCGCGATGCCGCCGGTCAGCACGACGCCCAGCGCCGTGATCGCGAGCAGGATCATCACCGTGATCGTCAGCGCGATGCGCAGCGGCACGGTCTTCCAGATGGGCCTGCCCTCCTCGATCTCGTAGATCGCGTTCGACGCGCGGATGAAGCCGCCCAGGTAGCCCGACGCGGCCCACAACGCGCTCAGCAGACCGATGATCGCGAGCGGTCCCGCGACCGAGGAGTTCGCCGTCAGTTGCCGCACCACGTCCACGAGCACGCCCTGCGCCTGCTCCGGCGCGAACTCCCGCAGGTTCTGGACGATGGTGTCGGGGTTGCCGACGAGCCCGATCAGACTGGCGAGCACCACGACCGCGGGAAACAGCGACAGCACGGTGTAGTAGGTCAGTGCGGCCGCCCAGTCGAGCAGGCCGTCGTCCATGAACTCGCGGAACGTCCGTTTCAGCGCACCCCACCACGCGTGCTTGGGCAGGTCGGCGGGTGTCTCGGTACGCATGGCTTCTCCTTCGGGCGACGTCCTCGGAACGCGGTGTACCCCTGTCGGGGGGCGATGCAACCCGTGAGCCGCCATTCGCGTGTTACAGATCATGAACCTGCGCAGAACCTCCGGCGCCATCGCCGGACTCGCCGTCGTGGCCGCGGTCGTGTCCGCGAGCCCGGCAGGCGCCGAGGACCCGCCGCCCGCAGCGGCCGGGCCGGAGCACCTGACGACCGTCACCCTGCTCACCGGCGACCAGGTCCGCGTCGTGGACGGGAAGGTCGCGGGCATCCGCATGGCGATCGGCCGGGAGACCCAACCCGTCTGGCAGTACGAGATGAACGGCCACCAGTACGTGCTGCCCGCCGACGCCGCCCCGCTCGTGGCGCAGGACCGGCTGGACCGGCGGCTCTTCGACGTGACGGAACTGGTTCGCCAAGGGCTCGACGACGCGGCGACCCGCACCGTGCCGCTGATCGTCGAGGGTGCCGCGCCGGGTGCCACCGAACGCACCGCGACCCTGCCCGCACGCGGACTGACCGTCGTCGAGGCGCCCAAGGACGGCGCGGCGTGGCGCGGCATGCGCACGGCCAGGTCCGCGGGCAAGGTCTGGCTCAACGGCCGGGTGCTGCCGACGCTCGAGGAGAGCGTGCCGCAGGTCGGCGCCCCGCAGGCGTGGGCAGCCGGGTTCACCGGCACCGGCGCGAAGGTCGCGGTCCTCGACACCGGCTACGACGTGGACCACCCCGACCTCGCGGGGATCGTCGACGCGGCACAGGACTTCACCGGTGAGGGCATCACCGACACCGTCGGGCACGGGACGCACGTGGCGAGCACGATCGCCGGGTCGGGCGCCGCGTCGGACGGGCGCCGCAAGGGCGTCGCGCCCGGTGCGCGGCTGCTGGTCGGCAAGGTGCTCGGCGAGTACGGCGGCACCGAGGCGGACATCATCGCAGGCATGCAGTGGGCCGTGGACCAGGGTGCGGACGTCGTCAACATGAGCCTCGGCGGCGCCCCGACCGACGGGACCGACCTCATGTCGCAGACGCTGAACGAGCTGTCGGACACCAGTGGCACCCTGTTCGTCGTGGCCGCGGGCAACAACGGTGCCCGCGGGACCGTCGGCTCGCCCGGCGCCGCCGACCGTGCGCTCACCGTCGGCAGCGTCACCAAGGACGACCGGCTGTCCGAGTTCTCCAGCCGGGGCCCTCGGGTCGGTGACCACGGCCTGAAGCCGGAGATCGCCGCGCCGGGGTCGGACATCGTCGCGGCCCGTGCCACCGGCACGAACCCCGGGACCTCCGTCGACGAGCACCACACGCGGATGTCCGGCACCTCCATGGCGACCCCGCACGTGGCGGGCGCCGCCGCCGTCCTCGCCGCGCAGCACCCGGACTGGACCGGCGCGCAGGTCAAGGACGCGCTCGTCGGCAGCGCGCAACGCCTGCCGGGCATCGACACCTACGCGCAGGGCGCCGGGCGGCTCGACCTCGCCCGCGGTGTCACCCAGCCGGTGCGGGCCGAGGGTCTGCTCGGCTTCGGCACCGTGTGGGCGGGCGACGCGGACACCGTGGACCGCAAGGTCGGCTACGTCAACGACGGCGACACCCCGGTGACGCTGGACCTCACGCTCGGCACCGGCAGCGACCTGTTCAGTGTGGACACTCAGCGCGTGACGGTGCCTGCGCACGGGAGTGCGGCAGTGACCGTGACCCTCCGCGTGCCGGCCGAGCAGGCGGGGGAGCCGAGTGGTGCGCTCGTCGCCACCGCGGCCGGTGTCACGCTGACCACCCCGCTCACCGCCCACCTGCCCGGCACCGCGCACACGCTGACGGTGGACGTGCTGCCCCGCGGCGAGAACCCGGTCACGTCGTTGCTGGTCGTGCAGGACACGCGGTCCGGCAGGTCCCAGGGCGGGGTGTTCTTCGATGGCGAGACCGCCACGTTCACCGTGCCGACGGGCGACTACCGGGTGCTCGGCCGCGCAATGGACTTCACGGCGGGCACCGACACCCTGTTCGTGGAGCAGGCCGGGATCGCCGGTGACACGGACGTGGTCGTGGACACCAAGCGCGGCAAGGAGATCACGGCCGCGGTCGACGATCCGGAAGCGCGGTGGCAGCACGGTGGTGGCACCGCCCTCCTGTCCGAGGTGGGCGGCACCGGCGCGAGCGTCGCACGCGGCAACAATGTGTCCCGGCGCGCGAAGCTGTACTCGATCGGCAGCCCGCGCATGGACGGCGTCAGCCTGGTGCACTTCGGGTACTGGACCCAGCCGTTCGCGACGGTCACGGTCGACGGGCCCGACGGGTTCGAGGTCGAGGACACCTACGTCTCGACCTACCCACGCCTGAACGGCAGGGTCACCGGCGAGGTCGTCCACGTCGGCCACGGTGAACGCGAGGCCATCGACGCGGCGGGTGACGTGCGCGGCAAGATCGCGGTGATCGCCGCGACGGGCCCGGACGATCCGGTGTACCCGCCGGAGCAGCAACTGCAGGACGGTATCGCGCTGCTCGCGGAGCGGGGTGCGAAGCTGGTGCTGTCGAACTACAACCCGCAGTACAGCGACCCGAACCCGCCGGATCTTGCGCTGCCGGTCGTGATGGTGTTCAACTTCGCCGACCTGCAGGACGTGGTGGCGCGCCTGGCGGACGGCCCGGTGCCGGTCACGGTGACCGGCAGGAAGAACGCGGCGGCGTCCTACTTCCTCGCGGGCGAGGTCGCCGGCCGTGTCCCCGGCGGGCACGCGTTCCGGTTCGCCCGCAAGGATCTCGGCGCCATCGATCGCGAGCTGGTGGACACGCTGCCCGCGAAGAAGTACCGCTTCCTGCCTGCCAACTGGTCGTTCGCCGGCTTCACGGCAGGCGCCGACGTGGAGGTCGACTGGCCGCGCCGAGGCACGGACTACGTCTCGCCGGGCGCGGCGCTCACCATGTTCAGCTCGGCGGGCTTCACCGAGGACGGCGTCGGCTTCGGCAACGAGGTGGCGATCCCGATGACACTGAAGCGGGGCGAACGCGAGCACGTGCGCATGTTCGGCGCACCGTTCGGCCCGGAGCTGACGACCGCGCCGGTGAGCCGTCAGGACGGCAAACCGGTGCCCTACGCGTACCGGAAGGGCGACAAGCTGACGATGTCGGTCCCGATGTTCGCCGACAACGACCCGGCCAACGCAGGCATGTTCGACCCCACCAACAGCGGCACCACGGTCGTCTTCGCGAACGGTGAGGAGATCGCCGGAAGAGACGACCTGGCTGGCCTGGGCACGTTCGACCTACCCACTGGCCCGGGCACGTTCACAGTGATCGCGAACGCCCACCGCCCGGCGTCCGAGACCCTGGCCCCACCGCTGTCGACACACACCCGGGCGGAGTGGACGTTCCGAACGGGTCCTGGCACGCAGGAGCGGGTGGCGTTACCGCTTCTGGACATCCGCTGGTCCCTGCCACTGGACGCCCACAACCACGCCAGGACAGGCGCCATCCGGGGCGGCCTGACGGTAGCGACCCAGCCAGGCGCGAAGCCGTCCCGGATCAGGTCGGTGACGGTGGAGGTGTCGTACAACGAAGGCCGAACCTGGCAGAAGGCAACGGTCGGCAAACGCGCCAACCGCTTCGTGGTCCACATCCCAGGCGGCGGCACCCCGGACAGCTACGCCTCACTGCGAGCCACCGCAACCGACCAGGCAGGCAACAAGGTGACGGAGACCATCACACGCGCATACGCATTACGCTGACACCCCTTTCAGGGCGCCAAGCCGGGGGTGCAGCGCCCCGGCTTGGCCCGCGAAGCGGGCCCGCGGCCATGCAACCGCGTCCAAGGGAGTGACCCGAAGGGTGTTTCGGGACGTTGAGTGATCACTCGGTGCCCCTCGGACACTGAGTTGGGTGAAAGCTGATGGTTCTGGCAAAGAACCTCCGAACGGGCCCTTGATCCGCGGCGTTTCGGGTGGTTGCGTGCATCCGGCCGACCCACGGCCCGCCAGACCGGCGGCGACCGGGTGGGACGCGCAGATGGAGGTATCCCAAGTGCGAAGAACCACCTTCCGAGCGTTCGTCGCGGCGGCGGTTGCGGTGTCCGCTGCCGGCGTCACCGCGGTGACCGCCACCCCAGCCGTCGCGCAGGACGCGGCCGAGGCGCACTTCGTCGTGCTCGGACCGCAGCACGGGTCGCTGGGCCGGACCGAGGCGTCGATCCGTGCGGCCGGCGGCGAGGTACTGCAGAGCTGGCCGCAGATCGGGGTCGTGATCGCGACGTCGACCAGCGCGGACTTCGCGTCGGAGGTCCGGCGCAAGCCGGGCGTCGCCGGCGCGGGTGCTTCCAGGAACCTCGCTGAGCTTGGTCAGGCGGCGGCTGGTGCGCGTGCGGCCGGTGCTGCGGAGAAGCAGGGCATGCTCGCGAAGATCGACGCCGTGGCGACCACCGCCGCGAAGTCGGCGCCAGTGGCCGGTGCCGTCACGCCGGAACCGCTCGAGGCCAACCAGTGGGGCGTGCGGGCGGTCAAGTCGGACCAGGCCAACGCGATCTCCGGTGGCAGCCGCGACGTGGTCGTCGGTGTGCTGGACTCCGGCATCGACGCTGCGCACCCCGATCTCGCGCCGAACGTGGACGCGTCGACGTCGGTGGGCTGCACCAACGAGGGCGTGCCCGACACGTCCCCGGCGGCGTGGGCCCCGACGACCAGCTCACACGGCACGCACGTCGCGGGCACCATCGCCGCGGCACGCAACGGGGTCGGTGTCGCCGGTGTGGCACCGAACGTGCGGCTGGCCTCGGTGAAGGTCGTCGACGACGACGGCTTCATCTACCCGGAGTACGCGATCTGCGGGTTCGTGTGGGCGGCCGAAAAGGGCATCGACGTCACGAACAACTCGTACTTCATCGACCCGTGGTACCTGTGGTGCAAGACCGACAGGGACCAGGCGGCGGTGATCCAGGCCGTGCAGCGGGCCGTGGACTACTCGGTGCGCAGGAACGTGGTCAACGTGGCCGCGCTCGGCAACAGCAACTGGGACCTGTCCCACCGGATCACCGACAGCGGCAGCCCCAACAACGGGACGCCGGTCGAGCGGACCGTCGGCAACGAGTGCATGGACATCCCGGCGGAACTGAACGGTGTCGTCGGTGTCTCGGCGATCGGCCCGGAGATCCGCAAGTCGTTCTACTCCAACTACGGTGTCATCGAGGCCGACGTTACCGCCCCCGGCGGTGACTCGCGTCAGGTCGCCGACACCCCGGCCGGCAACGGCCGGATCCTGTCGACGATCCCCGGCGGGGGCTGGGGTTACTCCCAGGGCACCTCGATGGCCTCCCCGCACGCGGCCGGGGTCGTGGCGCTGATCCGCAGCACCCACGGCAACTGGCCCGCTCCGCTGGTGACGGCGTCGCTCGGCCTGCGTGCCGACCGGTTGCCGTGCCCGGCGGGTGTCTACGACCCGGACGGGTCGGGACAGTTCCTCGCGACCTGCCAGGGCGGACAGTCCGGCAAGGGCTTCTACGGCTTCGGTGTCGTGGACGCTCTGGACGCGGTGACCCGCTGAGTCAGCTGAAATAGCGGAACGCCCCGGGTGCCGTTGTCGGACGGCACCCGGGGCGTTCTCGTTCGCGGGCCCGGCAGCCGACGCGCAAGCCGCTCGGCTCGACCGCGGCTCGCTTCGGGGCGCCCGCCGCGGCTTCGTTGAGCGCCCATCGCGCTGGGGTGCGGCCGTCGGGGCGGACCTTCGGGCAGGGCGTTGACTCCCCACCCCGGCTCGGCCACCGTCTGCTCATGCGGGCCGGGCGGCGGGTTGTGATCGGGGTGTTCGCTGGGCAGGTCGTGCTTTTCCTCCTGCTGGCCCTGGTACTCCGCTCGGTCGTGCCGCTTGTCGTCGCACTGCTCGCGGTCGTCGCGCTTCTCGTCGTGCTCCTCCGGTGGCAGCGGGACGACGCTCGCAGGCAGCACCTCCTCACCGCGGGCACCATGGTGCCCGCGCGGCTGGTCTCCTCCCGCGCCACCGCCATTCGCATCAGGAACCGCGTCCTCCAGGCGCACACCTTCGAAGCGCACGCGGCCGGCCGCGTCCTCCGTGCCGAGGCGCGGGCCTTCGTCCACCTGCCCGTCGGCACCGCCGCGACCATCGCCTACGACCCCGCCGCCCCGGGCAACGCGACCGTCGTGGATGACCTCGACGGTTCGTGACTCGATCACTGGACCGGGTGGAGTTCCGTTCACACGCACCGGTGACGGCACGCAGGAACGCACAGGTCAGCCGCCACTGATGCGAATTTGGACATCTTTCATGTAGCGGACAACACACCGGCTCTTCGGGTTTCCTGACGGACGACAGGCCGATCGGGCCTCGACGGATCCCTCCCCGCGTATCTCGACAGATCACGGAGTCGCGAATGATCGAGCCCTCAGGCCAGGACCTGCCGCCGCCACCGAGAAAGCTGCTGTCCTGCGCCACCGCGAACCTCAAGCACGACGTCCCTGCCTCGCTCGTCGTCTTCCTCGTCGCCGTCCCGCTTTCGCTCGGTATCGCGTTCGCGTCCGGGGCGCCGATCGTCGCCGGGCTCGTCGCCGCCGTCGTCGGCGGTGTCGTCGCCGGGCTGCTCGGTGGGGCGCCGCTCCAGGTGAGTGGGCCTGCCGCCGGGCTCACCGTGATCGTGGCCGAGACCATCGACCGGTTCGGCTGGGCCACCACCTGTGCGATCACCGTGCTCGCCGGTGTCGTGCAGCTGCTTCTCGGGGCGAGCCGCGTCGCGCGGGCCGCGCTCGCCGTCTCCCCGGCCATCGTGCACGGGATGCTCGCGGGGATCGGTGTCACGATCGTCCTCGCGCAGGTGCACGTCGTCCTCGGCGGTGACACCCAGACCGCACCCGTCGACAACCTCATCGAGCTGCCGGGCCAGCTCGTCAGCGCAGAAGGGGCGGCCGCCACGGTCGGGCTGCTGACACTCGCGATCCTCCTGCTGTGGGGCAGGTTGCCCGTCAGGGTGCGCGCGATCCCGGGGCCGCTGGTCGCCGTGCTGTGCGCGACCGTGCTGGCCGTCGTCACCGGCCTGTCGCTGGACCGCGTCGACGTGCCCGCCGACGTGCTGCACCTGTCGTTCGTGCCGGCCTTCCCCGACGGTGACTGGGCCGCGTTCGCCGTCGCCGTCATCACGATCGCGCTCGTCGCGAGCGTCGAAAGCCTCCTGTCGGCCGTCGCCGTCGACAAGCTCCACACCGGACCGCGCGCCAACCTCGACCGCGAGCTGATCGGCCAGGGCGCGGCGAACATCACCTCCGGTGCACTCGGCGGGCTGCCGGTGACCGGCGTGATCGTCCGCAGCACCACCAACGTCACGAGCGGTGCCCGCACCCGTGTGTCCGCGGTCCTGCACGGCCTGTGGGTGTTCCTCTTCGTGGTGTTCCTCGCCGGCCTGCTGCGCGAGATCCCGCTCGCCGCGCTCGCCGGCCTGCTGATCTACATCGGCGCGAAGCTCATCGACCTCGGCCGGATCAAGGAGGTCCGCCAGCACGGCGACCTGCTCGTCTACCTCACGACGCTGCTCGGCGTCGTCGGCATCGACCTCATGTACGGGGTGCTGCTGGGCATGGGCGTCGCCGCGGTGCTGACGTTGCGGCGCCTGCTGTGGTCGGGGATCCGCGCGGAACGCGACGGCGACGGCTGGCGGATCGTGGTCGAGGGCGCGCTGGCGGCACTGTCGATCCCGCGTCTGTCGTCGGTGCTCGGCTCGATACCGGCGGGCAGCACGGTGACCCTGGAACTGGTCGTCGACTACCTCGACCACGCCGCGTTCGAGACGCTGTCGAGTTGGCAGCAGGCGCACGAACGCGGCGGCGGAACGGTGATCGTGGAGGAGTTGGGGCACCCGTGGTTCGCCCGCGGCAAGGCGGGCAACCCGACCGTGCACAAGGGCGCGGCGCGCCGGGCCGTGCCCAGGTGGTTCGCGCCGTGGTCGGAGTGGCAGCGGGTGGCGGCGGAACCGGTGGTGCCCGCGCAGCGGACCGCGCCGCCGTCGGTGCTGCGCGGCACCGCGGAGTACGAGCGCAACGTGGCCCGGCTGATGCAGCCCACCCTGCGGCGGCTCGCGGACGTGCACGCCCCGTCGACCATGTTCCTCACGTGCGGCGACGCGCGGATCGTGCCGAACGTGATCACCTCGAGCGGGCCGGGGGACCTGTTCACCGTGCGGAACATCGGCAACCTCGTCGGCACGGACGGCTCCGTGGCCGCCGCGGTCGAGTTCGCCGTCGGCACCCTGGGCGTGCGGGAGATCGTCGTGTGCGGGCACTCGTCGTGCGGCGCGATGAAGGCGCTGGTGAGTGGACCGCCCGCGGGCGCGCCCGCGCTCACCTCGTGGCTGCGGCACGCGGAGCCGAGCCTAGAGCGGCTCCACACCCAGCCGCCGCCCAAGATCGGCGGGCGCGTGCCCGTCGCGGAGTGGGACCGCCTGGCTCTGCACAACGTGCTCGCGCAGCTTGACCGGCTGTGCGCGCACCCCTTGGTGGCGGCGGCAGTCGGGCAGGGCAGGCTCCGGCTGATCGGCATGTACTTCGACGTGGCCGCCGCCCGGGTCTACCTGCACGACCCGGCCACCGGCGACTTCGGCCCGGCGTCAGTCCACAGTGGACAAACAGCCGAGTAGTCAGCGAAAGTTCACTTCTCCGGGAAGGGTTGCCCGCATACGCTGGTGATGACCCGCCGTAGGCGGGCAACCACTCCTCGGAGGCATCGGTGAAACGACGGAACTTCCTGCGTGCCGCTGTGGTCGGCGCGGGCGTCACCGCGTTCGGCAACACCCTCACTCCGGCCGCGATGGCGGCGCCGGCCCAGAACGGCCCGAGCCCCTACGGGCCGCTACAGGCCGCCGACGCCAACGGGATCCGGCTGCCCGCCGGATTCGCCAGCCGGGTCGTGGCGCGGTCCGGGCAGCGGGTCGCCGGTTACACCTGGCACCCGGCGCCGGACGGCGGCGCGGTGTTCGCCGACAGCACCGGCTGGATCTACGTCTCCAACTCCGAGGTCAACCCCGCCGGCGGCGCGAGTGCACTGCGGTTCGATGCGAACGGCACCGTCACCGACGCCTACCGCGTGCTGTCCGGCACCCGGCAGAACTGCGCCGGCGGTGCGACCCCGTGGCAGACCTGGCTTTCCTGCGAGGAGGTGGACCGCGGCTTCGTCTACGAGACCGACCCGTGGGGTGGCACGCCGACGCAGCGCCCGGCGATGGGCCGGTTCACCCACGAGGCGGCCGCCGCCGACCCGGTGCGCCGTGCGATCTACCTGACCGAGGACGTGTCCAACGGCTGCTTCTACCGGTTCGTCCCCACCACGTGGGGCAACCTGTCGGCAGGCACGCTGCAGGTGCTGGTCGCCGGGTCGGCCACGTCCGGCAGCTTCACGTGGGCCACCGTGCCCGACCCGGACGGCTCGCCGACCCGCACCCGCGACCAGGTCTCCGGCGCGAAACGCTTCAACGGCGGCGAGGGCCTGCACTACGCCAACGACACGGCCTGGTTCACCACGAAGGGTGACAACCGGGTCTGGCAGGTCAACCTAGCGGCCGGCACCTACGAGCTGGCCTACGACGACTCGCTCGTCACCAACGGCTCCGCCCCGCTGACCGGCGTCGACAACGTCACCGGCACCGCGTCGGGCGACCTGTTCGTGGCCGAGGACGGCGCCAACATGGAGATCTGCATCATCACGCCGGACGACATCGTGGCGCCGTTCCTGCGGATCTCCGGGCAGAGCGGGTCGGAGATCACCGGGCCCGCCTTCACCCCCTCGGGTGACCGCCTCTACTTCTCGTCACAGCGCGGCACGACCGGCTCGTCGTCCGGCGGGATCACCTACGAGGTCACAGGACCATTTCGGAGGTGAGGTCGGTGTGAGGCCCCGTCACTGCGCGTGTACCGTGCCGCCGGTAACCGTTCACTTGCGCGTGGGCGGTTCGGGGGTACGGCGGCCGTCGGGAAGGGGCCATGATGCGCGTTCTCATCAGCGGTGTCACGGCGGACCTCGGTCGTGCGTTCGCGAGAGCCGCGCTGGGTGCCGGGCACGACGTGCTCGGGGTCGGCACCGAGGCCCACCGTGACCTGCCGCCCGACGTGGCGTTCACAGCGGGTGACGCGGCGACCGCCGAGTCGCTGGTGGCGGGCACCGACGTGGTCGTGCACCTGTCGCCGGTCGACCGCGAGGTGCCCGAGTCCGGCGGCATTCCCGCACTGCGCAGGCTGGCGAACGCCGCGGCGCGGCACGGGATCCGGTTCGTGGTGCCGATCGCGCACGGCCCGGACGCGGCCGACGCCGACAAGGTCGTGCGGGACAGCGGCGCGCAGCACGTGGTGGTCCGCACCGCGCCGCTCGGCGGGCGGCTGCTCGACTGGCAGGCGTGCCGCACCGTCGCGACGCTGCTGACCGCGCCGAGGGACACCCAGTGGCGGCTGCTGCACCACGACGACCTGGTGCGCTTCCTGTTGCACGCCATCACGTCCGACCGCGTCGGGGTGGTCACGCTCTCGGCACCGGACGTGCTGCTGGCCGCCGCCGCGCGGGATTCGCTGCGCGGCGTGTCGGCCCGCGGGATCCCGGTCCACCCCGCGATGTCCACGTCCGACCGCAAGGGCAGCGCCCGGGACTGGGGTTTCGAGTGCGGCTGGACCTCGGCGGAGGTGGTCGCCGACCTGGCGCGCGGCGCCCGCGGTCGCAAGCTCACCAAGGACGGCGCCCAGCCGGACCCGGCCCGGCTGCCGATCCCGGCGACCGTGCCGCCCCGCCGCCGCAGGCCCGAGGACGGCACCACGCTCGCGTCCGTCGCGCTGCCGAGCATGGCGGTCGAGATGGACGACCGGATCGACCCGCGCTACCCGGTGTTCGCGGCGCAGCAGACCGCGGAGCTGTTCCCCGGGCCACTCACCCCGCTGTCGATCGACGTGCACACCTCGGGTCTGCGTGCGGCAGGCCGTACCCTCGCCGGCCTCCTCGGTCTGCCGACGACGGTCGCCGAGGAGTGGGCGAGCCGCGGCCACGCCGTGTTCGGTCACCACCTGTACGCCGGGGTCTCCGCGCTGGCGGCGGCCCCGCCGCCCGGCTGGTCCGAGCGCACGGTCACCGACCAGCTGATCGGTCCACGCGCCGATGCCGACCTGTTCCCGCTCGAACGGCCCGCCCGGCGCGGGGTCGTCGCGCGGATGGGTGCGTGGGTCCGGTTCGCGGGCGTCGCCCGGCGCTACCGGGTTTCGGTGCGGGACTTCGCGGCCGCGGCGGAACAGGAGCACAGCGCCGACGTGTCGGCGCTGTCGGACGGCGCGCTGGCGGTGCGCGCGCTGCTGCTGAGGGACCGGCTGGCGGAGGGCTGGACGCTCACGCAGCTCGGGCAGTACGTCGCGTACTTCACCGGCGCGCCGCTGCGGAAGCGGGCGAAGGCCGACATCGCCGTGCTCGGCCGCGGCGTGGACGTCGAGAACGAGCCGGTCTACGCGGCGGTCGCCGGGCTCGCGGAGCTGCTGGGTGCCGACGACGACCTGCGTGCGCTGGCCGAGTGGGGCGACGTCGACGCGGTGCGGCAGAAGTCGCCGGAGTTCGGCGCGTTGTTCGACGAGGTGCTGGCCAGGATCGGGCACCGGGGCCCGTGCGAGACCGAGTTGGCCGGTTCGCCGTTCGGACAGCGTCCTGAGCTGGTGTTCGCGGCGGCACTGAGCGCGGCGCGGCGCCCGAAGCCGGAACCGGAGCCGACTCCGGCCGAGCCGAAGCCGGAACCGGAGCAGCCGTCCACGCCGCAAGCCGCCGAGAAGTCCGAAGAGGACACCCCCGAGCTCGCAGCGGAGTCCACAACGGACACTCCGGTGCGCGCGAAGCGCACTGTGGTGGAGAAGCTGGCGATCGCGGGCCGCAGGCAGCGCGACACGGCCATCGACGCCACCGTCCGCTACACCGACGAACTGCGCGGGCTCGTGCGCGAGTGGGGCAGGCGGCAGGTGCACGCCGGCCGTCTCGTCGACGTCGACGACGCGTTCTACCTGACACTGGACGAGCTGCTCAGCCCGCCGGCCGACGCGCTGCGCCGGATCGAACACCGCCGCGCCGACCGCGAACGGCTGCGGCAGGTGCGGATGCCGGCCGTGGTCAGCGGTTCGTGGCGCCCGGAGGCCGCGGTCGACCCGGTGCCGGAAGGCAAGCAGCTGCACGGTTTCGGCGTGTCACCTGGCGTCGTCGAGGGCCTGGTCCGCGTGCTGACCGACGACAAGGCGGACGTCGAACCGGGCGAGGTCGCCGTCGTACGGGTCGCGGACGCGGGGCGCGCCGCGCTGTTCGGCCCGGCCGCCGCGATCGTCACCGACCTCGGTGGGCCGCTGTCGCGAGCCGCTGTCGTGGCCCGCGAGCTGGGCATCCCGTGCGTGACCGGCGCGCGGGACGCGTCCGCGCGGCTCGCGCCGGGCACACTGGTCCGCGTGGACGGCACCAGCGGCGACGTGCTGGTACTGGCTCCGGCACCCATCACGGTCCCCAACTAGATGACTGATTCCGTGAAGTCGGCGGCGGTGCCCTGAAAGGCGCGTTCAGGGCGCTGAGGTGCCCTGAACGGCCCATTCACGGCGCTTGTTGTTGCCGTGAATGGGCCCAGCCCCGTCTCGGGCGACCGCATCGGTGTGGGGGTCGTGCCTGATGACGGGGTTCGTACGCCAAGCCACTTCACATGATCTTCACGGAATCAATCGCCTAGTGTCCCGCGGGACACTGGCCATGACATGCGGTCACCAGGTCCGCCTTGACGCGGACCGCGGTGGGGATTCGCGGGTAGGCTCGGCACCGTTACGGCGAACGGAGTAGACGATGAGTGCGGACCAGGAACCCGTCGACGCGGAGATCGTCGAGGAGGGCAGGGCACCCGACTCGCCGTTGCCCGTCGTGCCTCCCGGTGACTACACCGAGGCGGGGGTGCCCACGTTCGACTACGTGCGGGACCGGATCGAGAACAAGGTCGGCACCGGGATCGGCGCCGCAGAACTGGCCGACGCCACCCCGGAGGGCAAGGCCGTCGAGGACCAGTTCGAGGCGCGGAAGAAGGCCGGGCGCGACAAGCTGGAGGAGATCCGCCGCTCCATGCGCAACGGTTAGCCCCACGGCAGGGTGATGCGGAACGTCGCGCCGTCGCCGACGCTCGACTCGACCGTCACCCGGCCCTCGTGCGCGGTCACCAGTGACCACACGATCGCCAGGCCCAGGCCCGCACCGCCGCCCTGGTCGCGGGTGCGGGACGTGTCGGCGCGGTAGAAGCGGTCGAACACCCTGGCTGCCGCCTCCGGGGACAGGCCAGGGCCCGTGTCGGCGAGTTCCAGCACCGACTCGCCGTTCGCCGTGCCGACGCCCACCCGGACCGCCGAGCCCGGTGGGGTGTGGGCGATCGCGTTGCCCACCAGGTTGCTCACCACTTGCCGCAGGCGGGCCTCGTCGCCGAGTACCGGCGCGGGGGCGGGGTCGTCGTCGGCGCCAAGGCCGGTGAGCGTGACCGTGCGGGCCGGGTCGAGGGCACGCAGGTCGTGCAGCGCGTCCGCCGCAAGCGTGCGCAGATCCATCGGGGCCCGTCGCAGCTCCAGGCCGCGTTCGTCGAGCTGGGCCAGCAGCAGCAGATCGTCCACCAGACCGGTCAGGCGCAGCGACTCGCGTTCGATGCGGTCCATCGTCGCGCCTATCTCCGCGCCGCCCATGCGGTACAGCTGCGCGAAGCCGCTGATGCCCGCCAGCGGGGTGCGCAGCTCGTGGCTCGCGTCGGCCACGAACCTGCGCAGGCGTTCCTCCGACCGCGCCCTCGCCGCCACCGCCGACTCGATCTGCGCCAGCATGCCGTTCAGCGACGTGGTCAGCCTGCCCACCTCCGTCGTGTCGGCGGTCGTCGGCGGGACCCGGCGGGACAGGTCGCCGCCCGCGATCGCCGCAGCGGTCTCCTCGATACGGCGCAGTGGGCGCAGACCGGCCCGCACCCAGAACCAGCCGACCGCCGCCAGCACCACCAGCAAACCGGCGCCCACCAGCAGGCACACCAGCCGCACGCGGTCCATCGTGGCGTCCACCTGGGACAGTGCGCCCGCGACGACCACGCTGCCGCCGCCGCTGCGCGCCGGGAGCGCCAGCACGCGCCAGCCCGGCACCTCGAACGGTTGCCCGTGCCGCGCCAGCACCGCCGCCCGGTCCAAGGTGGGCAGCTCCGGGACCGAAGGGCCGCGCAGCGACAGCGTCGGCGCACCGTCGGCGTCCAGGTAGGCCAGGTACAGGGTGCCGGCCAGCTCGGTCTCCGGCAGCTCCCGCGCGTCCGAGGTCAGGTCGCGGAGCAGGGGCTCCGGCATCGCCGACAAGACCCGGGCCGCGAGCGTCACCTGCAGGTCCACCCGGTCCACCAGCGGTTTCCGCAGCGCGACCAGCACCACCGCGTCGCTCACCACCATGCCGGCCACCAGCAGTGTCATCGCGATCAGCAGGACCCGCGCCCGCAGCGACAGCCGCCTCATCGCGGCCTGCGCAGCACGTACCCGACCCCGCGGACGGTGTGGATCAGCCGCGGCTCGCGGTTGTCGGCCTTGCGCCGCAGGTAGCTGATGTAGGACTCGACGATGCTCGCGTCGCCGCCGAAGTCGTAGCGCCACACGTGGTGCAGGATCTGCTCGCGGGACAGCACCCGGTCCGCGTTCTCCATCAGGAACCGCAGGAGCGTGAACTCGGTGGGGGACAGGGACACCGGCTCACCGCCCCTGGTGACGAGCCGGGCCGCCGGGTCCAGCTCCAGGTCACCGACGGTGAGCATGTCGCGGGCGACACCGCCGGCGCGGCGCAGGATCGCGCGGATGCGGGCGATGAGCTCCTCCAGCCGGAACGGCTTCGTCACGTAGTCGTCGCCCCCCGCCGTCAGGCCGGCCACCTTGTCCTCGCCCGCGTCGCGGGCGGTGAGGAACAGCACCGGCACCTGCCGGCCGGGTGCCGCGCCGTCCCGCAGGCGGCGCAGCACCTCGAACCCGTCGACGTCCGGGAGCAACACGTCCAGCACCACCAGGTCGGGTGGCCGGTGCGCGGCGATCCGCACCGCGTCGGCGCCGCTCGCGGTGGTGGACACCGCGAACCCGGCGAACCGCAGGCTCGCCGCGAGCAGCTCACGCAGCGTCGGGTCGTCCTCCACCACGAGCAGGTTGGGCGTCATGTCCGTCGACGATGCCAGGACCGCCCCGCCGCGACGAGCAGGCACGCCAGGGTCCCGGCCGCGAGCCCGGCAGCGGCGGCGACGAGCACGTCGCCGCTCACCCCGAGTTCGATGCGGAACAGTCCGGCGCCGATGTCCAGCGCCGCACCACCGAAAGCCGCCATCGCCGCGAAGCACACGGCCGCCACCCACGGTGTGTGCCACCCCGCGGCCACGGCCACCAGCACGACGACCACCGCGGCGAGCATCGCCAGCGGCCACTCCGGCAGCGCGAGCGGACCGACGGCACCGGTCTCGATGGTCGGCAGCGGCAGCTCGGTCCCGTGCACCTGCCACGGCACGCCGAACCCGCGGGTGAGCGCCACGCACAGGAGGTTGGGCGCGGCGAGCACCATCGTGCCCAGCATCCGCGCGCCACCCCAGGCCGACGCGACCACGCCGACCACGACCGAGAACCCGGCGGCACCCATGAGCACCGCGACCACCCGCCGCACCCGGGGAAACCACCAGATCGCGACCCGGACGCCGACGACCACGACCAGCCACCCGATGCCGCCGAACAGGGTCGGCCAGAACCGCACGTCGAGCTGACCGGCGGGCAGGAACGGCAGCGCGAACAGTCCCGCGACGAACACGCCCACCGCCCCGGCGACCCGCGGCCAGGACGTCAGCACGGTCGCGAACAGCAACGCGCCGACCAGCGAAACCCCCAGCGGCAACACGGAAACCGAGCCGGACACGAGGTCCTGCGTGATACCCGCCGATCCGCCGACGGCGAGCGCGACGGCCGCCGGGGCGGTGGCGGCGCCCAGCCCGAGGAGTGTGACGCCGAGCAGCGCCCACCCCGCCATGCCCGTCAGCGCGACGACACCCGCGACCGCCCCGACGGCCACCGCACGCGGCTCGGGCATCACGTGTCCCTGGTGCGGAAGACCGTGTACCCGGCCGCGCACACCACCGCCACGAAGCCGCACAGGATCGCGAAGCCCTCCCAGGGGCCGAGCGTGCCGGGCACCGGCACCACCGCCACGATCTGCTCGCCCGCCGCCGTCGGCCAGTAGCGGGCCATCCAGTCCCGCCACGACTCCGGGAGCATCTGCGCCACCAGCCGGATCACCAGCGTCACCGACACGAGCGTGCCGATCGCACCTGCCGTCGACCGCAGCACCGCGCCAAGCCCCAGGCCCAGCAGGCCGATCGCGGCCAGGTACAGGCCGCTGCCGATCACCGCGCGCAGCACACCGGGCTGGGCCAGCGTCGCGTGCGGCGCGCCGGCGGCGGCGATCATCGCCTGGCCCGCGAAGAACGACGCGAAGCCGATCAGCTGTCCCAGCAGCACCGCCGCGCCCGACAGCACCCCCGCCTTCGCCGACAGGAGCCTGCCGCGGCGGGGCGCGGCGATCACCGACGGCTGGATCGTGCCCGTCGCGTACTCGGCCGTCATCACCAGCACCCCGAGCACCCCGATCGCCAGCTGCGCCACGATGATGCTTGTCAGGCTCACCGCCGTCGGGTCCCAGTCGGCGCCGACCCCGGCACGGGACTGCGCGCTCGACGCCAGCGTGCCGACGCCGACACCCAGCACCATCGTCACGGCCGCGGTCAGCCACGTCGACCGGAGGCTGCGGAACTTCGTCCACTCGGAACGCACCAGGTTCATGCCGGCACCCCGTACTCCACGACGTCGTTCGTCAGTGCCATGAACACCTCTTCCAGCGACCCCCGCCGCGGGGTCAGCTCGGACAGCGCGATCCCTTCCGCGAACGCCAGTTTCCCGACCTCCCGTGCGGTCAGATCCGAGACCACCAGTGCGTCCAGTTCGGACTCCAGTGCCGCGCCCGCCCTGCGCAGCACGCGGGCCAGCCGGTCCGGTTCCTCGCTGCGCACCAGGACCGACTCGGAGCCGTGGGTGCGCAGGAAGTCCTCGATGCCGGTGTCGGCGATGAGCCTGCCCCGGCCGATGACCAGCAGGTGCTGCGCGGTCAACGCCATCTCGCTCATGAGGTGGCTCGACACCAGCACCGTGCGGCCCTGCGTGGCGAGGTCCCGCATGAGGGTGCGGATCCACCGGATGCCCTCGGGGTCGAGGCCGTTGACCGGCTCGTCGAACATCAGCACCGGCGGGTCGCCGAGCAACGCCGCCGCGATGCCCAGCCGCTGCGACATGCCAAGCGAGAACGTGCCTGCCCGGCGTCCCGCCACGTCCGCCAAGCCGACCATGCCCAGCACCTCGTCGACCCGCTTCCTGCCGATGCCCGCGGTCCGCGCGAGCGCGAGCAGGTGGTTCGCCGCGGTGCGGCCGGGGTGGACGGCACGCGCGTCGAGCAGCGCGCCGACCGCGTGCGCCGGGCTCGGCAGCTCCGCGTACCGCCTGCCGTCGACGGTGACGGTGCCCGCGGTGGGGGAGTCCAGCCCGAGCACGAGCCGCATCGTGGTCGACTTGCCCGCGCCGTTGGGGCCGAGGAACCCGGTCACCCGGCCCGGTTCGACGGTGAACGTGAGGTCATCGACGGCGATCTTGTCGCCGTAGCGTTTGGTGAGGCCACGTGCCTCGATCGGGTCACCCATGCCGCCAGGCTGCCGACGCGAGGTGACGGGTTCCTGGGAGCCGGGACGCCGTCCTCGGCGAACGGCGCCGGGTTCCCAGGAAACTCCCAGGAACTACGCGCGCCGGTCGCGCCGTTCCATCTCCGCCAGCGCGTCGGTGCCCACCTCGACCAGCGCGCGCAACGCCTCGCGCTGCACGACGAACTCGAACGCAGCCGACGGCACCCACCCGCACGTGATCTGCGCCTGGTCCGCCCCGTCGACCGAGATCGCGATCGGGCAGCCGTCCCTGATGATCACCTACGAGCTCACGACAAGACTCGTGCCCAGCATGGGTTTCTCCCGCTTTCTCCTCATGCCTCGCCCGCCCACCTCGGTGGTCGTGCGAGGAACCTGATCGCGGCACGCAACGTGCCCGCGACGCTCTCCGGTTCGATCGCGGGCCCGCCACGTCCGGCGATCGGCCTGCGGTTGGCGCCGACGTGCAGGTCGTCGGCGATGTGCACGGTCTCCACGAAGTACTCGAACGCCCGCTGGCAGCACGCCTCACCGTCGGGGCGGACCGACATCCGCCATGCCGGACCCGGCAGCGTGGCGAGCAGGGCCGCGGCAAGGTCCGCCCGATCGGATGAACCGTGCGCCGACGGGTGCGCCGAGTCGATCAGGACGAGCCTCGCTTCCGCGATGTTCGCGCAGTTCAGGTCTGGTGGAGCCGGGTGCCGGACCTGGTATCGGTGCCGGATCGAGCCGGGTTGGATTCGGCGGCGGCGTTGACCAAGTCCGCCTACAATTAAGGGTGCTTGAATCAAGTAGGTCAATCTCAACCGTAGCCTGATGGGGTGAACAGCGTGAACGAGTCAGGTCTCCCGCCAGCCCTCCGCAACGGAAGCCCGGCGTTGTTCAAGCGGACGATCGCGCTGTCACTGAAGAAGTGGCGCCTCGAGGCGAAGCTTCCGCAGAAGGACGCGGCGAAGCGGCTCGACCGGACCATCCAACACATCAGCAACCTCGAAGCCGGGCAGTTGCCCACCGCCGCCGACCTGGAGTTGCTGCTCGGGCTCTACGACAAGGCCGACCGGATTCCCTTCATGCGTGAGCTGCTTTCCGCCGCCCGGAAGGCAAAGAACTGGTGGACGGCCCTGTCCGGGGTGACCCCGAAGTGGTTCGACTTGTTCCTCGGCCTTGAGTCCGGCGCCGCGGAGTTGCACAGCTTCGACGCGGTTGTCGTGCCAGGGCTGCTCCAGACGCGCGAATACGCCACGGCAGTGCTGCACGGCGACCCGGACCTGAGCGACGAGCAGGTTGGGCATGGGGTGGAGCTTCGCCTTGGGCGGCAACAGATTCTCGATCGCGCGCATGAACCGGTTCGCCTCTGGACCGTGCTCGATGAATCGGTGCTCTATCGGCGGCGCGGCGACGCGGTGACGATGCGGGATCAGTTGAAGCACCTGCTGGCAATGTCGGAGCGGCCGCGCGTCGACATCCAGGTACTTCCCTTCGATGCCGGCGCGAGTCCCGCACAGGACGGCGGTTCGTTCATCGTGATGAAGTTCCCGCCTGAGATGGAGAACGATCCTGGACTCGTCTACCTGGAGTTGGTGACTGGCGGCCAGTATTTCGAGAAGCCGGACGAGATCGCGGCGTATTCGCGTGTGCTGACACGGTTGCACGCGTTGGCGGCTGACCAGAAGGCCTCACGTGGGATCATCGAGAGAGCCATGAAGGAGGTCAGGTGATGATCGACTCTCTCGCCATGTGGCAGGGGACGGGGTTCCGGAAAGCGAGCGTCAGCGGGGCGAACAACTGTGTGGAGGTCGCGCATGGGAAGGCCGTGTTCGGCATCCGGGACTCCAAGAACGCAGCCGGTCCCGTTCTGGCGCTCGATGAGTCCGAGGGCAAGGCGTTTCTGGCGGCGGTGAAGCGGTTCCGCTGACATACGGGGTGCGCCCGGCGGCAGCTTCCTCGGGCGCCAGCAGGGTGGGCCGGTGCCGTGAATGGCACCGTTCAGGGCGCTGGGCGCCCTGAACGCGCCTTTCAGGGCATCGCCAACGCTGTCAGCGCGCCTGCTCGCCATCAGCTCAGCGGAGTGCGACCGTCAGCAGGACCACGGCGTCGGTCAGGGCCGTGAGGCCGTGTCGCAGGTGGGGGACCGCGGCGAGCTGGTTGCTTTCCAGTACCCAGTCGCGGTCGCGGGTGTGCAGCCGGACCCGGCCGGTGACGACGAGGAGGGTGCCCGCGGCTGGTGCGTCGTGTTCGGCCAGCTTCGCGCCCTCGGCCATGGCGATGAGGGTCGCGCGCTGGGCGGGACCGCCGACGAGGGTGCGGGCCGCGCGGTGGGCGTCGTGCTTGCGTGCTTCCGCGAGCAGTTCGGCGGCAACGGCGTCCACCTGGCTTACCTCGGGGTGACCGGTCATCGTGCGAGCTCCCAGCGTCGTCGGCGGGTCGGTGCATGCGGGCCGGGAAGCCGGCCCGCAGCACCGACCCTACCTTCGTAGGGTTGTGGGGCATTTCGACTGGTCGTACGTTCAAATCCAGGTCGGGGTATTCGACCTCGGATCAATTTCCATCGCATTGTGTTTCTTGTCCCCTGCTATGCAAAGGAATACGCGATGTCGAGGTTTGCTGGGAAAATGTTGACGGTGGCGGCTGCCGTCATCGGGTTCGTGTTCTTCGGTGTGCCGCTCGCGGCCGGAGCGGCACCGGCCGACGAGGCGCGGTCCGCGGACGTGGGCGCACAGGCCTGGTCCTACACCATCGATCCGTCGTGTGCGGGCTGGGAAGGATCCATCCGCCAGGGCGCGAACTACTGGGGTGACGTGACGGAGGGCGGCGGCACCCCGGTGCGGTGCCAGAACTCCGCGATCACCGACTGCGGTTTCCTCGCGGAGGGAATCGAGGTCACCGATGTGCACGGGAATCTGATCGTGGTCGGCTGCAACTACGGCGCGGGACAGTTGATCAAACTGTTCCCCGGCGCGGTGAACGACGCCGCACTGCTCGCCGCACACGAATTCGGCCACAACTGGTACGGCCATTCCTACGACGGTTGCGCCTCCTGGGCGAGCCCGACGGACGTGATGGCCACGACCATGTGCTGACCGGGCAGCGCCCGCGAACCAGGATGCCCCCGCCGGCCGGCGGGGGCATCCTGTCTCTCGGCCGGTGTCGACCGGGTCAGAAGGCGTAGCCCTTCGGTGGGATGAGGGTGGCGAGCTGGCTGAAGTTCAACCAGTAGACGCCAAGCGAGAACTGCGCCGAGTCGGCGATCAGCACCGTGTTGTAGTTCGTGTCGTAGCCGACCACGGCGATGTAGTGGTAGACGGTCTGGTTGGACGGGTAGCCGGGCGGCTGGTTCCCCGGCGGCGCGACGATGTTCGCGACGACCGCGAACCCGGCGTCGATGTCGGCGATGATGTCGCGCCAGAGCTGATCGCGCTGCCACTGGGTGGGCGGATCGTTCGGCATCTCGCGGTATTCGTACGGTACGCCGAGGTTGGCCCGCAGCACGGAGGACACCTGGCTGATGTGGTCCGTGCCGCCGGTGTGGGTGCCGAGCTGGGCGGCCAGGGCGGCCTGGCTCGGCGGGTTGCTGGTGCGTGCCGAGATGGCGACCCGGGTGGCCGCCGGTCCACACCAGTAGCCGGTCTGCTGCCACTGGTGCTGGAACGGCAGGATCTTCTCGACACCCTGTGCCGACGGCGCGCTCGCCGGTACCGGTGGTGTTCCGCTGGGTGCGGCGGCGGCCCCGCCGACCAGCCCGAAGGTCCCGGCCAGCGTGAGTACGAGGGCGGATATCACTACACGACGCATTGGCATCTCCCCGACATGAATAGTTTTCCAACCCCTAGGTTAAGCGGAAAATATCTTGCCAAGGGAGCCGCCGAACGGGGCAATGCCGGTGCGCGCGGGGAGGAGTGGGTCGGGCGGCGGTGGAGCGGGTCCCGGGCGCGCGCCGGGGGTCACTCCTCGGTCACGAGCCCTTCCGCGACGTGAATGTGACGGTTCGTGTGGACGGCTTCCAGCATCCGGCGGTCGTGGGTCACCAGCAGCAGCGTGCCCGGGTAGTTCGCCAGCGCCGACTCCAGCTGTTCGATCGCGGGCAGGTCCAGGTGGTTCGTCGGTTCGTCCAGCACCAGCAGGTTCACGCCGCGGGCCTGCAGCAGCGCCAGCGCGGCACGGGTCCGCTCACCCGGTGACAGGCTGTCCGCCGGTCGCATCACGTGCGCGGCGGTGAGGCCGAACTTCGCGAGCAGTGTGCGCAGTTCCTGCGGTGTGGTGTCCGGCAGCTGCGCCTCGAACGCGGACAGCAGCGTCCGGTCGTCGGTGAACAGGGCGCGGGCCTGGTCGACCTCGCCGATCCGCACCCCGGAACCGAGCGCCGCCGTACCCTCGTCCAGCGGGACGCGGCCCAGCAGCGCAGCGAGCAGTGTCGACTTGCCCGCGCCGTTGGCGCCGGTGATCGCGACCTTGTCCGCCCAGTCGATCTGCAGGTGCACCGGGCCGAGGGTGAATGAACCGCGCCGCACCACCGCGTCGCGCAGCGCGGCGACGACCGTGCCGGACCGGGGTGCGGCGGCGATCTCCATCCGCAGCTCCCACTCCTTGCGCGGCTCCTCGACCACGTCGAGGCGCTCGATCATGCGGTCGGTCTGGCGTGCCTTCGCGGCCTGCTTCTCCGTCGACTCGATCCGCTTGTTCCTGCCGATCTTGTCGTTGTCGGGCTGCTTGCGGCGCGCGTTGCGGACACCCTTGTCCATCCACGCGCGCTGGGTCCGTGCCCGCTGCTCCAGCGACGCCCTGGTGTCGGCGAACTCCTCGTACCGCTCCCGCGCGTGCCGCCGGGCCACCTCGCGTTCCGCCAGGTAGGACTCGTAGCCGCCGCCGTAGGTGTTGATCTGTTGCTGGTGCAGGTCCAGCTCGACTACCGTGGTCACGGTTCGGGCGAGGAACTCGCGGTCGTGGCTGACCAGCACCGTCGCCGCGCGCAGCCCGGACACGAACGTCTCGAGGCGCGCGAGGCCGTCGAGGTCCAGGTCGTTGGTCGGCTCGTCCAGCAGGAACACGTCGTACCGGGACAGCAGCAGGGACGCCATGTTCACCCGCGCCGCCTGCCCGCCGGACAGCGACGTCATGGCCGCGTCGAGGCCGATGGCCAGCCCGAGGTCGGCGATCGCCTCGTCGACCCGTTCGTCCAGGTCGGCGCCGCCGAGGGTGAGCCAGCGTTCCAGTGCGGTCGCGTAGTCCTCGTCGGCGCCCGGTTTCCCGTCGGTGAGCGCGGCGGTGGCGAGGTCGAGGTCGGCCTGCGCCGCGGTGACCCCGGTGCGGCGGCCGAGGAAGTCGCGCACGGTCTCGCCCGGCCTGCGATCGGGTTCCTGCGGCAGGTAGCCGACGGTGGCGGTCGGCGGGCTCAGCCGCACCGTGCCCTCGTCGGGCTGGTGCACGCCGCCGAGCACCCGCAGCAGCGTCGACTTGCCCGCGCCGTTCACGCCGACCAGCCCGACGACGTCGCCGGGCGCGACCACGAGATCGAGATCGGTGAACAGGACGCGGTCGCCGTGACCTGCCGCCAGACCCTTGGTGACCAGTGTTGCGCTCATCGGGACTAGCCTAGATATGGGAAAACCCGCGGTGCTGCCAGGTCGGGGGTCCGCCAGCACCGCGGGTTCACTGATGGCATCGGTGCTGCCCCGCGGTGCGTTACAGGCTCAGCCGATCGCCGCGTTCACGCGTTCGGGGGCCAGCAGGTACTCCAGCATCAGCTGTGCGGCGCCGGTGCGGGGTGGTGAGCACCTGGGCTCGGTGGCGGCCGCGATGCGGGCCGAGCCGGAGTACGTCGGCGCCGCGGGTCACCAGAACAGCGCGTTCATGCGGCTGGTGCCGGGCGCCATCTGAAAGGGCGGCGCGGAGGGCGTGCTGATGGCCGCCGCCGCGACCGGCCAGGCGGTCGCCACGAAGGTCGTCGACTGCAGCCCGCGCGCGACCACCTTGCCGGCACTGACCGCGCTCGGCACTCGCCGGAGGAAGAGAGCCACTTCGGCGCGGTGATCCCGGGCAGAACGGCGGACGACCGTTTTCGGCCTGCCCGGGAGGGTCAGGGAAGATGGTGACCTCTCCAGGCACGTGAAGGGGGCACATGGCACGGGTGGGCATGACCGCCGAGCGCCTGACGGTCGCGGCGGCGGAGCTGGCCGACGAGGTCGGCTTCGAGAACGTGACCGTCTCGGCACTCGCCCGCCGGTTCGGGGTGAAGGACGCGAGCCTCTACTCGCACATCCGCAACGCCGCCGACCTGCGGGCCCGCGTGGCCGTGCTGGCACTGGCCGAGCTGGCCGACCGGGCAGCGACCGCACTCGCCGGACGCGCGGGCAAGGCGGCGCTGGTGGCGTTCGCCGACGCCTACCGCGCCTACGCGAAGGAACACCCCGGCCGGTACGCGGCGGGCCAGCTGCGACTCGCCCCGGAGGTCGCCGCCGCGAGCGCGGCGGGCCGGCACTCGGCGATGACCAAGGCGATCCTGCGCGGCTACGACCTCCCCGAAGCCGAGCAGGTGCACGCGGTCCGGTTGCTGCACAGCACGTTCCACGGGTACGTGACGCTGGAACGGTCCGGCGGCTTCGACCACTCCGGCCAGGTGGAGGAGTCGTGGACCAGGGTCCTCGACGTCCTCGACACCACCCTCAGGAACTGGCCCGCCTAGACGATTGATTCCGTGAAGATCATGTGAAGTGACTTGGCGTACGAACCCCGTCATCAGGCACGACCCCCACACCCACGTGGGCGCCCGCGACGGGGCTGGGCCGGTGCCGTGAATGGGCCGTTCAGGGCGCTCAGCGTCCTGAACGCGCCTTTCAGGGCATTGCCACGCCGTCAACGCGCCTCAGCGCCACAGCCCGGGCGCTACGCGCCCCGGGCCCGCGAAGCGGGGGCCCTGCCCGCGCAACCCAAACCGCAGCCCAACAGCCCTCCGCCACCCCGAAGACCTGTCCGTCCGGCGAGGACAAACCCTCAACGCCAACCGCAGCCAACCCACCCGATCCAAACCGGACCGATCCGACGCGACCAGCACACGACGACCGCCTCACTTCACGCAATCGATCATCTAGGGCGGTTCGTGCGGGCCGTGGGGGTCGCGGTCGCCGGGTCCTCCGGCCACGGGTGCTTGGGGTAGCGGCCGCGCAGCTCGGCTCGCACCTGCCGGTAGCCCTCCCGCCAGAACGTCGACAGGTCGCGGGTGATCGCGACCGGGCGGCCCGCGGGGGAGAGCAGGTGCAGCAGCACCGGCACCCGGCCGTCCGCGACGGCCGGGGTGTCGAGCCAGCCGAACGTCTCCTGCAGCTTCACCGGCAGCACCGGGTCGTCCGCGCCGTAGTCGATCCGGACGCGGGCGCCGGAGGGCACCTGGATCCGGTCCGGTGCCAGCTCGTCGAGGCGGCCGGCGGCGGGCCACGGCAGCAGCCGCCGCAGTGCGCCGTGCGTGTCGACCTTCGCGAGGTCGGCGCGGCGGCGCGCGGTCGCCAGCTCCGGGCCCAGCCACACCGGTGCGGCGGTGAGCAGCGCGTCGTCGGTCACCGACGGCCACGGGTCGCCGAGCGCGCGGTGCAGCAACGCGAGCCGCTGCCGCAGCCGGGTCGCGGACTCGGTCCACCGCAACAGGTCAAGGCCCTCGGCACGCAGCCCGTCGACCAGCGCGTCCCGCACACGTGCCGGGTCCGGGTCGGGCAGCGGCTTGTCCCGCAGGACGATCGCGCCGAGGCGGCGCACGTGCCTGGCCACCACGTCACCGCCCGCCCAGGCGATCTCGTCCGCTTCGGACAGCAGCGCGGGCGCGGCACGCTCGGCGAGCGCCTGGTCCGCGCGGGCGGCGAGCCGGATCTTGCCCTGCGTCCGGCCGGGCTGACGGTCGGCGCTCGCGATCGCCAGCCACTCCGCGTCCGTGGCGCCGTCCAGCTCGGCCGCGGTGCCGCCCGCCATGAGGTACACGGGCGAGCCGGGTGCCCTGCGGCGCGCGAGCCGCTCCGGATGTGCCAGCGCCACGACCAGCGCCGGGTCCGGCGTCCGGTGTGGACCGGCCGGTACGAGGGCGGCCAGCCTGCGCACCTCGCGTGCCCACCGCCTGTCGCCGTCGCGGCGGAGCCTGCGCAGCGTGTCCTCGACGGACGTGCCGGTGGCGAGCGTCTCGTCGTCGAGCAGCGCCACGACCTCGGCGGCCGCGGTCGCGCCCACCGCCTCGGCGCCGTCCAGCAGCGCCCGTGCGAGGCGGGGGTGCAGGCCGACGTCCGCGATCCGCCTGCCGCGGTCGGTGACCGCGCCGGTGGCGTCGAGCGCGCCCAACGCGGTGAGCACGGCCCGGCCCGCGGCCAGCGCACCGGCCGGTGGCGGGTCCCACCAGTCCAGCGCCGAACCGTCCGGGGTGCCCCAGCAGGCCAGCTCCAGCGCGAGCCGGGTGAGGTCGGCGGTGCGGATCTCCGGTTCGGGCTGGGCGGGCAACGTCGCGTGCTCGTGTTCGGCCCAGCAGCGGTACACCCGCCCCGGCGCCTCCCGGCCCGCGCGCCCGGTGCGTTGTTCGGCCACCGACATCGAGACCCGGGTGGTGACGAGCCCGGCGAGCCCGCGCCGGTGGTCCATCCTCGGTACCCGCGCCAGCCCGGAGTCGACGACGGCACGCACCCCAGGCACGGTGAGGCTGGACTCGGCGACCGCGGTGGCGAGCACGACCCGCCGTGCCGTGCCCTGGGTCAGCGCGGCGTCCTGCTTCGCGGCGGGCAGCCTGCCGTGCAGCGGGACCGTGTGCACACCGGACAGCAGCCCCGTGACCCGGTTGATCTCCCCGGCGCCCGGCAGGAACACCAGCACGTCCCCGTCCTGTTCGGACAGTGCGGTGCGGACGGTGCGGGCGACCCGCTGCTCGGCCCGCTCCCCGCGCGCGGGCGGGGTGTAGGTGATGGTGACGGGGTGGGTGCGGACGTGCGCGGTGATCACGGGCGTGCCGTCGCCGAGTAGCGCGGCGACCCGGTCGGTGGCGACGGTCGCGGACGTGGCGAGCAGGCGCAGGTCGGGTCGCAGCCCGGCGCGGGCGTCGAGTAGGAGCGTGAGCAGCAGGTCGGCGTCGAGGTGGCGCTCGTGGATCTCGTCGAGCACCACCGTGCCGACGCGCTCCAGGCTCGGGTCGCGCTGGAGCCGTCGCACCAGCAGACCGGTCGTGACGACCTCGATGCGGGTGTCTCTGGACAGCTTGCGGTCCCCGCGCACCGCGTACCCGACGGTCCTCCCGACCGGTTCGCCGAGCAGCGCGGCCATCCGCGTGGCGGCCGCCCGCGCCGCGAGCCGCCTCGGCTCGGCCACGACCACGGTCCCCGCGAGCGCCAGCGGCATGACCGTGGTCTTGCCGGTGCCGGGCGGTGCCACCAGCACCGCCGTGCCGTGCTCGTCGAGCGCGGCGGTCACGTCGTCGAGCACCGCGCGGATCGGCAGGTCGGGCAGGTCGGCGGGGAGCACGGACCGAGTCTAGGTAAGGTCACGCGGATGGTTTCGAAGGTGGACGTCGCCGAGGCGGCGGAGCGGTTCGCTGGGGTGATCCCGCCGAGCCCGCTGCAGCGCAGCGAGCGGCTCTCCGCGCGACACGACCTGGACGCGTGGCTCAAGCGGGAGGACCTGAACGCGGTCCGGTCGTACAAGGGGCGCGGGGCGTTCAACTTCATCAGCGTGCTCGACGAGGCCGCGAGGGAACGCGGTGTGGTGTGCGCGAGCGCGGGCAACCACGCGCAGGGCGTCGCGTTCGCGTGCGCGTCGCTCGGAGTGCGGGCGAAGGTCTACCTGCCGCGCACCACGCCCCGGCAGAAGCGGGACCGGGTCGCGGCGCTGGGCGGCAGGCACGTCACGGTCGTGGTCGAGGGCGAGACCTACGACGAGGCGTCGGCCGCGGCGTCGTCCTACGCGAGGGCCACGGGCATGACGTTGATCCCGGCCTTCGACGACCCGCGCACCATCGCGGGCCAGGGCACGGTCGTCGCCGAGGTCGTCGCCCAGCTGGGGCGGCTGCCGGACACACTGGTCGTCCCGGTCGGCGGCGGTGGCCTGCTGGCGGGCACCCTGGCGTGGCTCGGCTCCGGCGACCGGGTGATCGGCGCGGAACCGGCGGGCGCGGCGAGCATGGCGCACGCCATCGCGTCCGGCGGCCCCGCACCGCTGCCCGACCTGGACCCGTTCGTCGATGGCGCCGCGGTCCGGCAGGTCGGCACCCATACCCACGCCCTGGCCGCCGCGCACCGGCCACGTCTGGTGGCGGTGCCGGAGGGCCAGATCTGCGTGGAGATGCTGGACCTGTACCAGTCGGACGGCATCATCAGCGAACCCGCCGGCGCGCTGGCGTCGGCGGCACTGACCGGTCTGGACCTGCCTCCCGGCGCGACGGTGGTGTGCGTCCTGTCCGGCGGCAACAACGACGTCAGCCGGTACGCGGAGATCGTCGAACGCGCGCTCGTCTTCGAGGGCCGCAAGCACTACTTTCTGGTCGAGTTCCCCCAGGAACCGGGCGCGCTGCGCCGCTTCCTGGACGACGTCCTCGGCCCGGACGACGACATCACGCTGTTCGAGTACGTGAAACGCAACAACCGGGAGACCGGGCCCGCCTTGGTCGGCATCGAGCTGGGCGCACCGGAGAACCTGGCCGCCATGCTGAAGCGCATGGAGACCGCACCCCACCGCATCGAAAGGGTGCCGCCGGACAGCCCCCTGTTCACGTTCCTGGTGTGATGCCCTGAAAGGCGCGTTACGGGCGCGGGGCGCCCTGAACGCGCCTTTCAGGGCAGGTGACCGTTCAGCCGCGGGTCAGTCCCTTGTGGAGGGCGGCCGCGAACTCGGCCGGTCGTTCGATGTGGGGGCTGTGGCCCGTGTCGGGGAAGACGATCTCCTCGTACGCGCCGCCCGCCGCCGCGTAGCGGTCCAGTGCCGCCCGGGTCTGGGTCACCATCGGCTGTGGGGGATGGGTCTCCGCGCCCGGCCAGCCCGGGACGGCGCCCAGCTGGCCGAGGTGGGCCAGGTCGAACATGGACGTGTCCGACACGATCTGGTCGTTCGCGCCGCGGAGCCACAGGATCGGGGGTTTCCGCGTGATCGTGTGCAGGTCGTCGATGCGGAAGTGGTTGGGGGCCATCGTGTTCAGCACGCCGCGCTGGCCGGGGGCCGCGCCGGGCCACACGTCGGACGGGACCGTGTCGCCCGGGTAGTTGCCCTCGCCGGTGCGGGTGGTGAGCATCGACTCCACGAACTCGTCCTCGTCGGCGAGCGTGCACGGGGGATGCACGTAGAACGTGTGCATGATGGTGCGCGGGGACGTCGGGTCCGCGCCGCGGTCGCCGTCGGCGAGGCGGGCCACGAAGTCCGGGTTCGCGCCGCCCGCACCGGCACCAGCTCCGTCCGGGGAGATCAGGGTGCCGTCGGCGTCGGTGGTGCCGCCGAAGCCGTACGGGGACACCGGGTTCACCAGCGTCAGGGTGCGGACCAGCTCGGGGTGGTCGCGCAGCAGTTGCATGATTACGCCGCCACCCATGCTCCAGCCGACGTAGTGTGCTGGGCCGAGGTCCAGGGACAGCACGTCGTCGGTGAAGTCGCGCAGGCCCCTGGTCGCGTCCACCGGCAGCGGGTCCGAGCCGCCGAAACCGCGCAGGTCCACCGCCAGCGGACGGTACCCGGCGGGCAGGTCCAGCATCTGCCGCTGCCAGAACAGGCTCGACGACACGTTGCCGTGGACGAACACCACCGGGTCGCCGTCGCGGCCCTCGACCGACAGGACCTGTGCGGTGAGGCGCGGGGTGGTGACCCGCTTCGCCGTGATTCCGTTCAACATCGCCAGTTTCTCCTAGGCCAGCCAGCCCGCGACCTGCGACATCGCCGATGTCGCCCAGCCGAGCTGGAGGTGGTTCACGGTCGGGACCAGGGCGGTGCCGCCCACAGTGGACACGCCCGCGGTGGACAGTGCGCTCGCGACGAACACGATGCCATCGCTCGGGCCGCGGGTCTCGTTCCACACGCCGACGATGTTCGGCGCGCCGCCCGCCAGCAGGTACACCGACACCGCGGCGGGCGTCCCCGCGTTCTGGATCGTCGAGATCAGCGAGCCCGCGTTGATCGCGGCCTGGATGCCGGGACCGTCGGTGTAGAAACCCTGACCGCCGTAGTAGGTGGTGTACCAGTCCTGGGCGGAGGTGTTCACGCCGAACGTGCCGTCCCACCGTGCCAGCATCTGCCGCTGCCCGGGGTAGGCGTCCCAGCCGCTGGTGGGGGTGATCGACAGCTCCGGGTGATGGGTGTACTGCCCGTAGCAGGTCATCCGGGTGTGCGGGGACGGTGCGTTGATGGCGCCACCGCATTCCGGCCAGATCGAGAAGTCGTGTGCCCAGCCGTGCGCGAACGGGTAGTCGTAGCCGCCGTTCGGACCGCCGAGCGTGATCAGCTTCCGCACGTCACCCGCGTAGTTCCGCCCCCAGGACGGCTTCACCGACGACACGTACATCCGCGCCGACATCATGCCCTTGCTCCACCCGACGACGTCCACCTTGGACACCCCGAGCCTGGCCTTGATCACCGCGATCGCGTCGCCCACCTGCTGCGCCTGCTGCCGGTTGTCGCCCTGCTTGTGCGCGAACCCGATGGCGAACACCTTGTGGCCGCGGGCGTTCAGGTACTGCATGAGCCCGGTGGACGGGCAGGTCGCCGAGCCGCAGCCGAAGCCGCCGGACTCGTTCGGGTTGGCCCACGCGCGGTCCGGGTTGTCGTTCGCGCCGTGCACCAGCAGCACCGGCGTTGCCTTCGTGCCGGTCTGCCAGCCGGGCGCGGAGTACAGCAGGAACCGCGACGACGACGGCCGCGCCACGTTCCCGAAGAACGTCCTGCGCTGACCGTCCTGGTCACCGCGCCCGTCCGGCGGGTACTGCTCGTTCTGGAAACCGGCGGTGGTGTCGCGGTACCGGTCGACCTTGGCCCACCCGTTCGCGACGGACGTGTAGGTGGCTTCGAGGGCCAGGTAGGCGGGGTCGGCGGCGGCCGGGGTGACCGGCACGAGTAACGCGAGCGCGAGCAGCGCCACGGCAAGGATGCGTTTCAACGCGAGTTCTCCTTCAGGACACAGCGGCGGCCACGGCGCGCGCGCCGCCCTCGCCGAGCAGGATCGTGTAGTGGTTGGTGCCGGGCACGGTCGTCACGGCGAGCCCGATCGCGGACGGGTCGGGGTAGAGCGCTTCCGGCTGGTCGAACATGCCGCGCTCGGCACGAAGGAACACGGTGTCCGAACGCAGGGCCGCGTAGGCCGCGAGCGGTTCGGCGCCCTTGTGCAGGTCGACGAAGTCGGCACGGACCGCGTCCTCGTTCACCTTGCTGCGCAGTTCGGGCTCGGCACCGGCCAGGTCGTAGTCCACATAGGACTCGATGGCGGGGTTCCATCCCGTGAACGACGGGTGCTCGCGCCAGAAGTCGTGGTACGCCGCGTGCGACGCGAACCGCATCGACAGGCGGGCCACCGCGGGACCGAGCGCGGTCTCGATGTCCACACCGCCGGGCAGGGCAAGGGGGGCGCCACCGTCGACCAGTACGAGCCGTGCCACCCGCGCCGGGTAGCGGTGCGCGAGCACCGATGCGACGAACCCGCCCATCGAGTGCCCGACCACGACGGCCCGTTCGATGCCCAGCGCGTCCAGCACGGCGACGCAGTCGGCCGCGTGCGCGGCCATCCCGTACGGCCCCGGCAGCGACCCGCTGCCGCCGCGGCCACGCAGGTCGGGTGCCACGACCGGGCCGGGCACCAGCGGCGCGACCATGCCCCACGCCAGGTGGTTCGCGGTGATGCCGTGGATCGCGAGCACGGGCGGTGAGTCGTCGAGCGCACCCCACCGGCCGACCACCAGTTCACCACCGGGCACGGGGACAGCGGACACCGTCGTCATGCACGTACCCTCGCCGCCGCGCACCCGCCGGTCAACGTGGTGGTCCGCCACCCCCTGCCGAACACGCATGTGGCAACCCCACACGGCCCACCGGCCGAGTATGGATGCGCGAGACGTGGAACCCGCCCCACGGGCGTCGTAGGTTCACCAACCATGAGTGCTGGGGATCTGACCGGACGGCGGGCGCTGGTGACGGGCGCGGCCAGCGGGATCGGGCGGGCGTGTGCGGCGCGGCTCGTGGCGGCGGGGGCGAAGGTCGTGGCCGCCGACCGGGACGCGGACGCCCTCGCCGCGATCGACCTGGACGTCGAGCCGGTGGTCGTCGACCTCGCCGACCTCGACGCCGTCGACCGGCTCGACCTGGCCGTCGACATCGTGGTCAACAATGCGGGACTGCAGCACGTCGCACCGATCGAGGAGTTCCCGCCGGAGCGGTTCTCCTACCTGCTGCGCGTGATGCTGGAGGCCCCGTTCCGCCTGGTGCGTGGCGCGCTGCCGCACATGTACGCCCGTGGGTGGGGCCGGGTCGTGACGATCTCCAGCGTGCACGGGCTGGTCGCGTCGCCGTACAAGTCGGCGTACGTGGCGGCCAAGCACGGCGTCGAGGGCCTGTCGAAGGTGATCGCGATGGAGGGCGCCGCGCACGGCGTCACCTCGAACTGCGTCAACCCGGCCTACGTGCGCACCCCACTGGTGACGAACCAGATCGCCGCGCAGGCCCGCAACCTCGGCATCCCGGAGGAACGGGTCATCGAGGAGGTCATGCTCGAACCGGCGGCGGTGCGCAGGCTCATCGAGCCGGAGGAGGTCGCCGAGCTGGTCGCCTACCTGTGCTCGGACGCGGCGTCGGCCATCACGGGTGCGTCGATGAAGATCGACGGAGGATGGACCGCGCACTGAGTGCTATGGCGGAAACGAACACAACCCGCCAGCAGCTTGTGGAAGGTTGAGCCATGTTGCGCCGACCGGAGCAGTCTCTAGGGTTCTGCGGGTGACGGACGCCACACCGATGTTGCGTACTCGTGGACTCAGCAGAGAGTTCAGCGGGTTTGTCGCCGTGAACGGCGTCGACCTGGATGTCGCCGCGGGGACCGTGCACGCGCTCGTCGGACCCAACGGCGCGGGCAAGACCACCCTGTTCAACCTGCTCACCGGCTTCCTCAAGCCGACGGGCGGCCGGATCGAGCTGGCCGGCGAGGACGTCACCGGGCTGCGACCGGAGCGGATCGCGCAGCGCGGGGTCGCGAGGTCGTTCCAGATCACCAGCCTGTTCGAGGAGCTGACCCTCGTCGAGCACGTCGAGCTGGCACTGCAGGGCCGCGACGGCAGCGGCTACCGCTTCTGGCGCTCGGACCGGTCGCTGCGGCGCTACCGCTCCGAGACCGACGACCTGCTGGCCGAGGTCGGGCTGACCGAGCACGCGTACAAACCGGCTGGCAGCCTCGCGTACGGCCAGAAACGGGCGCTCGAGCTGGCGCTGGCGCTCGCGTTGTCGCCTCGGCTGCTGCTGCTCGACGAGCCGACCGCGGGCATGGGCGTCGAGGACGTCGCGCGCACCGTCGAGCTGATCCGGCGGGTGCGCGCGGACCGCACGGTCGTGTTGGTGGAGCACAACATGAAGGTCGTCGGCGACCTCACCGACCGGGTCACGGTGCTCCAGTTCGGGAAGGTCCTGGCCGAAGGGCCGTACGAGGAGGTCCGCAACGACCCCCGCGTCATCACCGCGTACCTGGGGGAGACGGTGTGAGCGAAGCGAACGATCGAACAGTACTCAGGATCGAGAACGTCACCGCCTCCTACGGCGAGGCCCAGGTCCTGCAGGGTGTCTCGCTCGACGTCGGCGCGGGCGAGGTGGTCACGCTCGTGGGCCGCAACGGTGCGGGCAAGACCACGTTGCTGCGCTGCCTCATGGGACTGCACCGGCCGGCGTCCGGCCGCGTCGAGCTGGACGGGCGGGACATCACGAAGCTGCCGCCGCACAAGCGGTGCAAGCTCGGCCTCGGCTACGTACCCGACGACCGCGGGATCTACTCGACTCTCACCGTCGAGGAGAACCTGACGCTGCCGCCGCGGACCGGCCCGGACGCGTGGTCGCTGCGGCAGGTCTACGACGCGTTCCCCGTGCTCGCCGAACGCAGGAAGCAGGCGGGCACCCACCTGTCCGGCGGTGAGCAGCAGATGCTGTCCGTCGCGCGGGTGCTGCGCATGGGTGCGCGCCTGCTGCTCGCAGACGAGCCGACGGAAGGGCTCGCACCGCTGCTGGTGCGGCAGATCGGCGAGATCATCCGCACGGTCAAGGAACACGGCGTCACCGTGCTGCTGATCGAGCAGAACATCCACTTCGCGGCCACCGTGGCCGACCGGCACCACCTCATCGCGCAGGGCCGCGTCGTCGAGTCGCTCGACAACGCGGAGGTGGCGCGGCGCGAGCACGAGCTGCTCGAGTACCTCGGCATCTAGGTAAGGGAGAAAGTCAATGGCGACCAGGCTCAAGGCGACGGTGGCGGTTGCCGCGGCCGGCGCGCTCATCGCCGGCTGCGGCGGTGGCCCGCAGAGCGGCGGCGGCAAGATCAGCGGGGACGCGATCAAGCTCGGCGTCATCACCGACCTGTCCGGTGTCTACTCCGAGCTCGCAGGCGAGCACGCGGTCGAGGCGGTGCGGATGGCGGTCGACGACTTCAAGGCCCGGCACACCGACGACGCGGTGACCCAGAACATCGAGGTCACGCAGGCCGACCACCAGAACAAACCGGAGATCGCGAACACCGCCGCACGGGAGATGTACGACCGCGACGGCGTCGACGCGATCTTCGACGTGCCGACGTCGTCGGCCGCGCTCGCGATCGCCACGGTCGCCGAGCAGCAGAAGAAGATGTACTTCAACATCGGCGCCGCCACCACCGAGCTGACCGGCGCGCAGTGCAACCCCTACACGTACCACTACGCCTACGACACCTACATGCTGGCGCACGGCACCGGCACCACGGTGACCGAGCAGGGCGCGAAGAACTGGTACATCATCTACCCGGACTACGCGTTCGGGCAGGACATGAACAAGAGCTTCACCGAGGCCGTCGAGAGCGCGGGCGGCACGGTCGGAGTCGCGGACCCGACGCCGTTCCCCAACGACAACTTCTCGACGTTCATGACGAAGGCGCCCAACCTCAACCCGAAGCCGGACGTGCTCGGCGCCATGCAGGCCGGTGGCGACCTCGTCAACGTCGTCAAGCAGTACAACGAGTTCGGGCTCAAGGAGAAGGGTGTCGGGCTCGCGGTCGGCCTGATGTTCGACACCGACATCGCGTCGATCGGCGTCGAGTCGCTGGCGGGCACGCTGTACACGACCGCCTGGTTCTGGAACATGGACGCCAAGAGCCGCGAGTGGGCCGACAAGTTCAAGGAGCGCACCGGCAGCAGGCCGACGTTCGACCACGCGGCCAACTACTCGGCGGCCACGCAGTACCTGGAGGCCGTGCAGCGGGCGGGCACCGACGACGCCGACGCGGCCCGTGCGGAACTGGACGGCAACGAGTTCGACGACTTCTTCGCCCGCAACGCCAAGATCCGCGCCGAGGACCACCGTGTCGTGCACGACTCCTACCTCGTGAAGGTGAAGGAGCCGGACCAGGTCAAGGAGGACTACGACTTCACCGAGCTGGTCGAGACGATCCCGGCCGACGAGGCGTTCCGGGAACCGACCGGCTGCGACATGGGCTAGGAGTCCAAGGTGGAACTGGTCCAGCAGCTGTTCAACGGCCTGGTCAGCGGAAGCTTCTACGCGTTGCTCGCGCTCGGGCTCTCGGTGATCTTCGGCATGCTCGGCGTGGTCAACTTCGCCCACGGCGCGTTCTACATGCTCGGCGCGGTCGGCGCGTTCGTGCTGCTGGACACCGTCGGCCTGTCGTGGTGGTTCGCCCTGATCGTGGTGCCGGTGGTGCTCGGGCTCGTCGGGATGGTCGTCGAACGGCTGCTGGTCGCGCGCCTCGTGCGGCTCGACCCGCTGTACAACTTCCTGCTCACGTTCGGCATCGCGCTGATCCTGCAGGACGTGGTGCGGCTGCGGTACGGGGTGCAGTCGCAGCCGTACTCGCGGCCGGAGCTGCTGGACGGGAGCGTGAACCTCGGGTTGTTCGACTACCCGAAGTACCAGGTGTTCGTGCTCGTGTTCTCGATCGTGGTGTCGGTGGCGGTGTGGCTGGTGCTGACGAAGACCCGGATCGGCGTGATCGTGCGGGCCTCGACCGAGCGACCGGAGCTGACCATGGCACTCGGCATCGACGTGCGCCGCTGGGTGACGCCGGTGTTCGGCTTCGGTATCGCGCTGGCCGGGCTCGCCGGGGTGCTGGCCGCGCCGATGCGCGCGGTGAACTCGAGCATGGGCGCCGACCTGATCATCGTGATCTTCGCGGTGGTGGTGATCGGCGGCCTCGGCTCGGTGTTCGGGTCGGTGGCCGCCGGCTACCTCGTCGGGATGCTGTCCGCGGTCGGGAACCTCTACATCCCGGCGTTCTCGCAGAGCCTGGTGTTCGTGCTCATGGCGCTGGTGCTGCTGTTGCGGCCCGCGGGCCTGTTCGGTCGTGAGGAAGGCGTGCGCGCATGATCATCTCCAGGCTGGTCGCCGGGCGGTCGCCGTTGGTGCGCCTCGTCCTTCTCGTGGTCGGGCTGGTGCTGGCGTTCGGGCTGCCGTGGGTCGTCTACCCGCCGGTGGCGCTGGACATCGCGGCGTGGGCGCTGTTCGCGGTGGCGCTGGACCTGCTGCTCGGGTACACGGGCCTGCTGTCGTTCGGCCACGCCGCGTTCTGGGGTTCGTCGGCGTACGCGACCGGCATCATCGCGGTGGAGACCGGCCTGCCGTTCTACGTCGCGGTGCTCGGTGGCGCGGTGGTGGCGGCACTGATCGCGGTGCCGATCGCCATGCTTTCCGTGCGGCGCACCGGGATCTACTTCGCGATGGTGACGCTGGCGTTCGCGCAGCTCATCTATTTCGTCGCGAACCAGTGGCGCTCGGTCACCGGTGGCGAGAACGGTCTGCAGGGAATCCCGCGCGAGGCGTTCGGGTGGGACCTGTCCGACTCGTTCTACTTCTACTATGCGGCACTGCCGCTGCTGCTGGTGGGGCTGTTCATCGCCTGGCGGGTGGTGTACTCCCCGTTCGGCCGGGTCATGGTGGCGATCCGGGAGAACCCGGCCCGTGCCCGTGCGCTCGGGTACCCGGTGAACCGGTACAAGGTGCAGGTGTTCGTGATCTCCGCGTTCCTGGCCGGCCTCGCGGGCGGTGTGTACGCGATCGGGCACGGGTTCGCGTCGCTGCAGGAGGTGTACTGGACGACGTCGGGCAAGGTCGTCGTGATGAACATCCTCGGCGGCATGGGCACGTTGTGGGGGCCGGTCCTCGGCGCGGGCATCATCGTGGTGCTGGAGGACTACCTCGCGACAGCGGGCATCGACGCGATCGGCGTGGTCACGGGCGCCATCTTCGTGGTGACCGTGCTGGTGTTCCGCCGGGGCATCTGGGGCACGGCCCGGCACCTGCTCCGCCCCCGCAACCGGCAACGACCGCCGGATCCGGACGCGGACGACCCATCGGATCAGAAGGCCAAGGCGACAGCTCCGTAGCCCGGGTGCCCTGAAAGACGCTTTCGGGACGTTGAGCGTCCCGAAAGCGCCTTTCGAGGCATCACTACTCGGGCGGTCGCGGGTCGGATCTCCGGCGGGCGGCGAACGCCTGTTCCAGCATCAGGCCGCTGACGATCAGCAGCGGGACCAAGGCGCCGATGCTCAGCGTCATGTCCAGCTTGATCACCGACAGTATCTGCTCGCTCAGCAGCGACGGCAGCACCAGCAGCAGGACGGCGTAGACCACCGGCAGCGCGGCCAAGGTGGCGTACAGGCGGAACGTGCCAGCCGACTCAGGCTCTTCTCTCATCCGAAACCCCCCGATTCCGGCTCCCAGTCTACGGCACCGGCTGGCGGCGGACGATGAGTCGCTGCAGTGCGATGAACGCGAGCAGCAGCACGCCTATCACGATCTTCGTCCACCACGAGGACAGGGTTCCCTCGAACGAGATCAGTGTCTGTACCGTGCCCAGCACCAGCACGCCGAACACCGAGCCCACCACATACCCGACACCACCCGCCAGGAGCGTGCCGCCCACGACCACGGCCGCGATGGCATCCAGCTCCATGCCCACGGCGTGCAGGCTGTAGCCGGACAGCATGTAGAAGCTGAACAGCAGCCCGCCCAGCGCGGAGCAGAAGCCGCTGATCACGTACACGCCGATCTTGACCCGTCCGGTGCGCAGGCCCATGAGCGTTGCCGACGACTCGCTGCCGCCGACCGCGTACACGGTACGGCCGAACCGGGTCAGGTGCAGCACGTACGCGGCCACCGCCACGACCACCATTGCGATCACGACCGCGTAGGTGATCGCCACGCCGCCGGGCAGCTCGATCGAGCCGGTAGCGATGTCGCGGAAGGTGTTCTCCTTGATGGAGATCGACTCGACGCTGATCACGAAGCACAGGCCGCGTGCCAGGAACATCCCGGCCAGGGTCGCGATGAACGGTTGCACGCCGTACCGGTGGACCATCACGCCCATGCCGAACCCGAGTGCGGACCCGGTGGCGAGCACGGCGATCACCACGAACCACGCAGGCCACCCCGCCTGCAGCCCCGCGGCCGCGATCATGGTGGACAGTGCGACGACCGACCCGACGGACAGGTCGATGCCGCCGGTGAGGATGACGAACGTCATCCCCACGGCCACGACGATGAGGTGCGCGTTGTCGATGAACAGGTTCGCGACCACCTGACCGGACGCGAAACCGTCGTACCGTACCGACCCGGCGCCGAAGGTCACCACGAACACCACGAACGTCGCGATCACCGGCAGGAACCGGGACGGCACCCGGGTGGTGCGCGGGGTCCTCGTCTTCTCCTTGGGCGGGGCCAGTGGGGGAGCGGTCATCAGGCACCTGCCTTCTGCGGTACGGGAACGCGGCGCCTGCCGGTGAGCCGGGGCGCCTGCAGCAGGCACACCACGATCACGACCGCAGCCTTGAACACGAGCGTCGTCTCCGGTGGTACCCCGATCGTGTACACCGTGGTGGTCAGCGTCTGGATCACGAGCGCGCCGACGAGCGTGCCGGTCAGCGAGTACCGGCCGCCCGCGAGCGACGTGCCGCCGATGACGACGGCGAGGATCGCGTCCATCTCGATCCACAGCCCCGCGTTGTTGGCGTCGGCCGCGTTCACGTTCGAAGCGATCATCAGCCCGGCCACGCCCGCGCACAGCGCGGAGAACACGTAGACGGTCCAGATGATCGTGCGGGCGCGGACCCCGGCCAGCCTGCTGGCCTGCGGGTTCACGCCGACCGCCTCGATCAGCATGCCCAGCGCGGTCCGCCTGGTCAGCAGCGCCACCCCGGCGAGTGCGGCCAGGCTGATGAGGATCGCGATCGGCAGTACCAGGAAACCGGCGCCGACCTTCCCGAACAGGTCGTTGTTCACGGTGACGATCTGACCCTCGGTCATGAGCATCGCCATGCCGCGGCCCGCGGTCATCAGCACCAGCGTCGCGATGATGGGCTGGATGCCGAGCACGGAGACGAGGAAACCGTTCCACAGCCCGAGAACCGCGCACAGTCCCAGCGCCAGCGCCATGCCGCCGACCGCGTCGCCGGTGGCCGCGATGTGGGTGCACGTCACCGCGCCCGCGATGGCCGCGACCGCGCCGACGGACAGGTCGATGCCGCGCGTCGCGATCACCAGCGTCATGCCGAGCGCGATCAGCAACGTCGGCGCGCCGTTGCGGAGGATGTCGACGAGGCTGCCGAACAGGTGCCCGTCCTGGATCCGCAGCGCGAAGAACGACGGCGTGACCGCCAGGTTCAGCAACAGCAGCGCCACCAGCGCGAGCAGTGGCCACAACAGACGGTTGCGCTTCACGACGGCACCTTCTCGGCCTCGCCCGCGATCAGGGCCACCACGTCGTCGACGGTGACGTCGGCGCCGGACACCTCCGCGATCTTGCGCCGGTCGCGCAGCACGACCACGCGGTCGGACACGCGGACCACCTCCTCCAGCTCCGCGGAGATGAACACCACCGTCATGCCATCGGCCGCGAGGTCGGCCACCACCTTCTGGATCTGTGCCTTCGCGCCGACGTCGATGCCGCGGGTCGGCTCGTCGAGGATCAGCAGCTTCGGCCGAGTCACCAGCCACCGCGCCAGCAGCACCTTCTGCTGATTGCCGCCGGAGAGGGTGCCGACCACCGCGTCCGCGTTCGCCGGCCGGATGTCCAGTGCCTCGACGTACTTCGCGACCAGCTCGTCCGCGGTCCGGCGGGACACCTGCCGCACCCACCCGCGCGCAGCCTGCATCGCGAGGATGAGGTTGTCCCGCACGGTCAGGTCCGCGACCAGCCCCTCGGCCTTGCGGTCCTCGGAGGTGAACGCGATGCCGTGGGCGATCGCCGACCTCGGGTTCCGCAGGCGCAGCGGCCTGCCGTTGAAGTACACGTGACCCGAGTCGGCCCGGTCGGCGCCGAACAGCAGCCGCGCCAGCTCGGTGCGACCCGAACCCAGCAGCCCGGCCACACCGACCACCTCACCGGGGTGCAGCTCCAGGTCGAACGGCGCGATCGCCCCCCTGCGGCCCAGGTTCTCGGCCCGCAGCAACGGCTCGGCGGACGGGGCGCGCCGCTCGCCGCGCTTTCCCACCTCGTCGAGCACGGTCAGGTCACGGCCGATCATGGCCCGTACCAGCTCCAGCCTGCCGACCTCGGCGGTCGCGTACTCGCCGACGACCTTCCCGTTTCGCAGCACGGTCAGCCGGTCCGCGATCTCGTAGACCTGGTCGAGGAAGTGCGAAACGAACAGGATCGCCACGCCCTCGTCCCGTAGCACCCGCACGATCCGGAACAGCTCCGCGACCTCACCGGCGTCCAGGCTCGACGTCGGCTCGTCGAGGATCAGCACCCGCGCGTCCACGGCGACCGCGCGGGCGATCGCCACGAGCTGCTGCACCGCGATCGGGTGCGAGCCGAGCGCGGAGCCAGGGTCGATGTGCAGACCGATGCGGGACAACAGCTCGGCGGCGCGTGCGCGCATGGCACGGCCGTCGATCGCACCGAACCTGCGCGGTTCGCGGCCGAGCAGAATGTTCTCCGCGACCGATAGGTTCGCGCACAGGTTCACCTCCTGGTACACGGTGCTGATGCCGGCGTCCTGCGCCGCCGCGGGCCCGTGGAACCACACCGGCACGCCGGCGAGACGGATCTCGCCGGCGTCGGTGGCGTGCACCCCCGTGAGCGCCTTGATGAGCGTCGACTTCCCGGCCCCGTTCTCGCCGAGGAGCGCGTGCACCTCGCCGGGCAGCAGCCGGAAGTCGACGCCGTCGAGGGCCTTCACGCCGGGAAAGGTGACGGTGATGCCCTGCAGTTCAACCAGTGGATCCATGACCGTGACCGTCAGTACTTGCGGTCCGGCAGCGCGGCCTTGGCCTGCTCCTGCGTGAACGTCGTCTCCTCGGTGACCACGCGTTCCGGCACCTCCTCGCCCGCGACGACCTTCTTCGCCAGGTCCATCAGCTGCGGTCCGAGCAGCGGGTTGCACTCGACGATGAAGTTGATCTCGCCGTTCGCGAGCGCGGTCATGCCGTCCTTCACCGCGTCCACCGTGATGATCTTGACGTCGACGCCGGGCTTCTTGCCCGCCGCCTTGATCGCCTCGATGGCGCCGAGGCCCATGTCGTCGTTGTGGGCGTACACGACGTCGATGTCCGGCTGGGACTTCAGGAACGCCTCCATGACCTGCTTGCCGCCCGACCGCGTGAAGTCGCCGGTCTGCGAGGCCACGACCTTGATCTCCGGGTTGGACCTGATCTCGGCCTCGAAGCCCTCCTTGCGGTCGATGGCGGGCGCCGCGCCGGTCGTGCCCTGCAACTCGACCACGTTCACCGGGCCGTCGGTGTTCTCCACCAGCCACTTCCCGGCCTTCTTGCCCTCCTCGACGAAGTCCGACCCGAGGAAGGTCTCGTAGAGCGACGTGTCGTCCGAGTCGATGGCGCGGTCGGTCAGGATCACCGGGATCTTGGCGCGCTGCGCCTCGAGCAGAATCGTGTCCCATCCGGTCTCCACCACCGGGCTGAACGCGATCACGTCCACCTTCTGCTGGATGTAGGACCGGATCGCCTTGATCTGGTTCTCCTGCTTCTGCTGCGCGTCGGAGAACTTCAACTCGATCCCGGCCGACTTCGCCGACTCCTGGATCGACTTCGTGTTCGCCGTCCGCCAGCCGCTTTCCGCGCCGACCTGGGCGAACCCCATGGTGATCGTGCCATCGGAACCGTTGCCCGCACCGCCGCCGCTGCCGTCACCACATGCGGTCACCGCCGCCAGCAGGACCGCGGCGAGGGCGGTCGTGATCGTCTTGCGCACTGCACTTCCTCCGTTGGACCGTGCGTGACCGGTGTCACTGGGCCACAAGAGTGAACGCTCACAGTGCGGACGTCAAGAAGCTGATGCCAAGAAGTTGTTTTTGTTGACGACCTGCCTGAACGCGTTCTATGTTAACGCTCACTTCGGGCGCTTGCGACCCGAACAGGCAACACTCGTTCGACGCGTCAACGCCGACCTCGAAGGACTCCCCATGCGGGCTCTCCTCGTACTCGCCGTGCTCGCGGCGGGTCTCTTCGCACCACCACCACCGGCAGCGGCCGCGGAGCGATACGCGGGCTACGTGTTCTTCTACTTCACGGGGGAGGGCACCGCGGCGGGCGAGCAGGTGTACCTCGCCGCCAGCCGCGGCAACGACCCACTTGGATGGGACGAGCTGAACGGCGGCAGGCCCGTGCTCACGTCCGCCCTCGGCGACAAGGGCGTGCGCGACCCGTTCATCATCCGCTCGCCGGAGGGCGACCGCTTCTACCTGCTGGCCACCGACCTTCGCATCCACGGCAACGGCGACTGGGACGGCGCCCAACGCTTCGGCAGCAAGCACATCGAGGTCTGGGAGTCGACCGACCTCGTGCACTGGTCGGAGCAGCGGCACGTGCGGGTCTCACCGGACACCGCGGGCAACACGTGGGCGCCAGAGGCGTTCTGGGACCGCACCATCGACGCCTACGTCGTGTTCTGGGCGTCCAAGCTCTATGCGGCCGACGACCAGGGCCACACCGGTGACACGTACAACCGGATGCTGTACGCCACCACGAAGGACTTCCGCACGTTCTCGGAGCCGAAGGTGTGGGTCGACCCCGGGCACTCGGTGATCGACTCCACGGTCATCGAGCACCGCGGCCGGTACTACCGCTTCACCAAGGACGAACGCGGCGCGGGCCCGGACGCGCCGTGCGGCAAGTTCGTCGTCGCCGAACGGGCGAAGAAGCTCCGCGACACGACCTACGACTTCGTGGCCGACTGCATCGGCGCTGGCGACATCAGCCGGGGTGAGGGCCCGACGGTCTTCAAGTCCAACACCGAGAACCGCTGGTACCTGTTCATCGACGAGTTCGGCGGCCGCGGCTACGTGCCGTTCACGTCCACCGACCTCGCCTCCGGCGACTGGCAGCCCGCCACCGGCTACGAGCTGCCCGCACGGCCCCGGCACGGCACGGTCCTGCCCGTGACGCGGTCCGAGCTGGACGGTGTGCGCGCGGCCTACCCCTGATCCCCACCGCATCCCACCGCGAGGGAGCAACCCATCATGCGCAGAACCCGGCCGCTGCTGGCGGCCGTACTGGCCACGTCCATGATCGTCGCCCTGCCCGGTGCCGGGCAGGCGGCCGAGACCGACTACCGCGTCACCGTCGACACGTCCGCGACCGGCCCCGAGATCTCCGACCACATGTACGGCATCTTCTTCGAGGACATCAACCGTGCCGCCGACGGTGGGTTGTACGCCGAGCTGGTGCAGAACCGGTCGTTCGAGTACGACCCCGCCGACAACGCCGCCTACACGCCGCTCACGGGGTGGGCGCCGCGCAGCGGCGACCCGCGGGTCGTGGACGACGACGGCCGCCTCAACGAGCGGAACCGGCGATACCTGAGGCTGGCGCTGCCGGGCGGGATCATCAACGCGGGCTACAACTCCGGCATCCGGGTCGAGAAGGGCAAGAAGTACGACTTCTCCGTCTGGGCTCGCACCGACCAGGCGACCACGCCGCTCACCGTGTCGCTCACCGACCCGGCGGGCGCCGCGCTCGCCGACCCGCTGCGGCTCACCGTCCGCGGCGCGACCTGGACCAGGTACAGCGGCACCTTCACCGCACGCACGGCGAGCATCACCGGCAGGCTGCTCGTGTCCGGTGCGGGAGCGGGCACCCTCGCGCTCGACATGGTGTCGCTGTTCCCGCGTGACACCTACAAGAACCGGCCCAACGGCATGCGCCGCGACCTGGCCGAGAAGATCGCCGCGCTGAACCCCGGCTTCGTCCGGTTCCCCGGCGGCTGCCTCGTCAACACCGGCAGCCACCACGGCTACGAGGCGCCGGACTGGGAGCGCCGCCGCTCCTACCAGTGGAAGGACACCATCGGGCCGGTCGAGGAACGCGCCACCAACGCGAACTTCTGGGGCTACAACCAGTCCTACGGCCTCGGCTACTACGAGTACTTCCAGTTCGCCGAGGACGTCGGCGCGATGGCGCTGCCGGTCGTGCCCGCGCTTGTCACCGGCTGCGGCCAGAACCAGGCCACCGACGATCCAGCCCTGCTGGCCAGGCACATCCAGGACACGCTCGACCTGATCGAGTTCGCCAACGGGCCCGCCGACTCGGAGTGGGGCGCCGTGCGGGCACGGATGGGCCACCCGGAACCGTTCGGGCTCACCCACCTCGCGGTCGGCAACGAGGAGAACCTGCCCGACCAGTTCTTCTCCCGGTTCACCCGGTTCCGCGACGCGATCGAGGCGGAGTACCCGGACATCACGGTGATCGGCAACTCCGGCCCGGACGACACCGGCGGCACGTTCGACCGCCTGTGGCAGCTCAACAGGGACGCCGGTGTCGCGATGGTCGACGAGCACTACTACAACAGCCCGACCTGGTTCCTGCAGAACAACGAGCGCTACGACAGCTACGACCGGCAGGGCCCGAAGGTGTTCCTCGGCGAGTACGCCTCGCAGGACAACCGGTTCTACAACGCGTTGTCCGAGGCGGCGTACATGACCGGCCTGGAACGCAACGCCGACGTCGTGCGGCTCGCCTCCTACGCGCCGCTGTTGGCCAACGAGGACTACGTGCAGTGGCGACCGGACATGATCTGGTTCAACAACCACGCGTCGTGGGGCTCGGCGAGCTACGAGGCGCAGCGGCTGTTCATGAACAACGTCGGCGACCAGGTGGTGCCCAGCACCGCGACCGGCACGCCGTCGCAGGAGGACCGGCCGATCACCGGCGCGGTCGGACTGTCCACGTGGGGCACCGCCGCGTCCTACGACGACGTCCGCGTGACCTCGGCCGACGGCACCGAACTGTTCGCCGACGACTTCTCCGGCACCGACGCGAACTGGACCAACATCGCCGGGCGCGGCACGTGGGCGGTGACCGGCGGCGCGTACGCCCAGTCCGACACCGCGGCCGAGAACACCATGGTGATGGCGGGTGACCCGGCGTGGCAGGACTACGACGTGTCCGTCAAGGCCACCAAGCAGTCCGGCCGCGAGGGCTTCCTCGTCGGCTTCGGCGTCAGGGACACGGACAACTACTACTGGTGGAACCTCGGTGGCTGGGACAACACCCAGTCGGCCGTGGAGAAGGCCGAGGGTGGCGGCAAGTCGACACTGATCAGCGACGGCACCACCGTCGAGACCGGACGGACCTACGACCTGCGGGTCTCGGTCCGCGGCCGGACGGTGTCGCTGTTCCTCGACGGCCAGAAGTGGGGCGAGTTCACCGACAGCCAGCAGGTCGAGCCGTTCCGCCAGGTCGTCACCCGCGACGCCCGCACCGGTGAGCTGATCGTCAAGGTCGTCAACGCGCAGGCGGACGCGGCCCGCACGACCGTCGACCTGAAGGGCGCGAACGTCGAGCGCAGCGCCAGGGTGACCGTGTTGCGGGGCGACCCCGACGACGTGAACACCCAGTACACGACCCCGATCGCACCACATGAGACGCGGATGAACGTGGCGAGCACGTTCACGCACACGTTCCCGCCGTACTCGGTGACGTTCCTTCGCATCAAGGTCAGGAGCAGCTGATGGGCATCGACAGGAGAACCCTGTTCAAGGCCGGTGGCGTGGTGGCGGCGGTGAGCGCGCTGCCCACCGCGGCACCGGGGGTGGCGGCCGCGGCTCCGGCGGCATCGCCGCTCACCACCCGAAACCCGCTGGTCGAGCAACGCGCCGACCCGTTCGTCACCCCACCCGACTCCGGTGACTCCAGCGGCATGTACTACCTGACCGGGTCGGTGCCGGAGTACGACCGGGTGGTCGTGCGCGGCGCGTCGACGATCGACGGGCTCGCGACCGCCCGCGAACGCACGATCTGGCGCCGGCCCGCCTCCGGCCCGATGGCCGGGTACATCTGGGCGCCGGAGCTGCACCGCATCGGCGACCGCTGGTACGTCTACTTCGCGGCCGGCGACGGCGACGACCCGTTCCGCATCCGGACCTACGTGCTCGAGTCGGGCAACGCCGACCCGCGTGCGTCGGGCTGGCTGCCGCCGAAGCGGATGGTGACCGGCTGGGAGTCGTTCACGCTCGACGCCACCACCTTCTCCCACCGCGGCAAGCGGTACTTCCTGTGGGCGCAGAGCGAACCGGGCATCGCGACCAACAGCAACCTCTACATCGCGGAGATGGCGTCGCCGACCGAACTCGCGACCGCGCCGGTGCGGATCGCCGTGCCCACGCTGAGCTGGGAGACCCAGGGCTTCCGCGTCAACGAGGGCGCGGCCGTGCTGATCCGCAACGGGCGGGTGTTCGTCACGTTCTCGGCGTCCGCGACCGACGCGCGGTACTGCATGGGCCTGCTGACCGCCGACGAGAACGCGAACCTGCTCGACGCGCGGTCGTGGACCAAGTCGCCGGACCCGGTCTTCGTGACCAACGCGGAGACGGGGCAGTTCGGCCCCGGCCACAACTCGTTCACCACGCAGGGCGAGGACGACGTGCTCGTCTACCACGCACGCGACTACCGCGACATCGACGGCGACCCGCTGTTCGACCCGAACCGGCACGCGCGGGTGCAGAAGCTGTACTGGAACGCCGATGGCACGCCCGCGTTCGGCGTCCCGGTCGGCAAGGGCGGGACGGTGGTGCGGCTGTCACCGCTCGACGCGCGGCACCTGGTGGTCCGGCACGCCGGGTTCCGGCTGCGGGCCGACGGGAACGTGCGCGAGGTGGCCGACTCGTGGTTCCGGTTCAACCCCGGCCACCTGGGCACCGGCACGGTGTCGGTGCAGTCGGTCAACTTCCCGGACCGGTACGTGACGGCGGGTGACGGGGTGCTGCGGATCGAGCCGTACGCCGACACGGACGACTACGGCCGCGCGACAAGCTACGTGAAGGTCCCCGGTCTGGCCGACCGTTCGGGTGTGTCGCTGCGGTCGCTCGCCGACCCCGGCGCGTACGTGTCGCACGACAACGGGCGGCTGGTGGTGGCCCGGCCGGGCAGGGGACGCGCCGAACGAGCGCGTGCGACGTTCCTCGTCCGGTGATGGTGGGACACTGTGGCCAGCACAGGACGACTGAGGTGAGGTAGCGAGTGGACAACCCGGCGAAGGTCTCGCGCGATCCCGCGATGACGGACGTGGCCCGCCTCGCCGGGGTCTCGCACCAGACCGTGTCGCGGGTGCTGAACGGGCACCCGAACGTCCGGGAACAGACCCGGCTGCGCGTGCGGGCCGCGATCGCCCAGCTGGGCTACCGGCCGAACAAGGCGGCGCGGGCACTGGTGACGGGACGGTCGCAGCTGATCGGGGTGATCGCGCAGAACTCGTCGCTGTACGGGCCCGCGTCGCTGCTGGCCGCGTTCGAGCTGGCGGCCGCCGAGGCCGGGTTCTCGGTCAGCCTGCGGCGGGTGAAGGTGCTGGACCGCGCGTCGATCGCGTCGGCCGTCGAGCACCACCGGGACTCCCGGGTGGCTGGGATCGTCGCCATCGCGCCCACGGCGTCGGCCAACGAGGCCCTCGCCGACGTTCCCGCCGGGGTGCCCCTGGTGACCATCGACGGTGATCCCGCTCGGGCGACGCCACTGGTGACCGTCGACCAGACGGCCGGTGCCTTTCTCGCCACCCGGCACCTGCTCGACGCCGGTCACTCGACGGTGTGGCACGTGTCGGGGCCAGCGGACTGGTTCGACAGCGCCGGTCGCGTGCGGGGGTGGACGCAGGCGCTGGAGGCGGCCGGGGCGGAGGTGCCGCCGTTGGTCGCCGCTGACTGGAGCGCCGCCGCCGGGTACCGGGCCGGGCAGATGCTGGCCCGTATGCCGGAGGTGACCGCGGTGTTCGCGGCCAACGACCACTTGGCGCTGGGGCTGCTGCGGGCGATGAGCGAGCGCGGTCGGCGGGTGCCGCACGACCTCAGCGTGGTCGGGTTCGACGACGTGCCCGAGGCGGCGTACTTCATTCCGCCGCTGACCACCGTCCGGCCGGACTTCGACGCTGTGGCGCGGGAGACGTTGGGGCTGCTGCTCGCACAGGTGGGGGAGGGTGAGGTGGCGGCCGCTCAGCGCACCATCGCGCCGACTCTGGTGTCGAGGGACAGCGTGGGCCCGCCCCCCGCCTGACCGGTCTCATGCCCTCAAAAGACGCCTTCTGGACGCTCAACGTCCGGAAGGCGTCTTTGACGGGCATTCCTGTCCACCGGATCATGTGTGCGTTCACCAAGGGTGGTTCGCCATCTGCGCCGTTGGTATTGACGTACTGAATGTTAGCGATAACAATCGGCGCATGGCTGGCGATCGCGATGACGCGCTTGTGGTGGGGGTCGACTTCGGCACGTTGTCCGGGCGGGCGGTCGTCGTGCGGGTCAGGGACGGGGCCGAACTCGGTACCGCCGTACACGAGTTCCGGCACGGGGTGCTGGACCGCGCGATGCCGGACGGGACACCGCTTCCGCCCGACTGGGCGCTCCAGGTGCCGCGCGACTACGTCGACGTGCTGCGGACCGCTGTGCCAGAGGCCATCAAGGACGCGGGGGCCGATCCCGCCGCGGTGATCGGGATCGGTACCGACTTCACCGCCTGCACGATGATCCCGACCACCACCGACGGCACGCCGCTGTGCGAGCTGCCCGAGTTCGCGAACAACCCGCACGCGTACGTCAAGCTCTGGAAGCACCACGCGGCACAACCACAGGCCGACCGCATCAACCAGGTCGCCGCCGCGCGCAAGGAGGGATGGCTTCCCTGCTACGGCGGGCTGATCTCCTCGGAGTGGGAGTTCGCCAAGGGGCTGCAGCTCCTCGAAGAGGCCCCCGACGTCTACGCCGCCATGGATCACTGGGTCGAGGCCGCGGACTGGATCGTCTGGCAGCTCACCGGCACCTACGTCCGCAACGCCTGCACCGCGGGGTACAAGGGGATCCGCCAGGACGGTGCCTACCCGTCGCAGGACTACCTCCGAGAGCTGAACCCCGGGTTCGCGACCTTCGTGCGGGACAAGCTGGACCACCCCATCGGCGACCTCGGGGACCGGGCGGGCACCCTCACCAAGCTCGCCGCCTACTGGACCGGGTTGCCGGAGGGCATCGCGGTGGCGGTGGGCAACGTCGACGCGCACGTCACGGCGCCCGCCGCGCAGGCGGTCGAGCCAGGGCGGCTCGTCGCGATCATGGGGACCTCCACCTGCCACGTCATGAACGGTGCCGAGCTGCGCGAGGTGCCCGGCATGTGCGGGGTCGTCGACGGCGGCATCGTCCCCGGGCTCTGGGGTTACGAGGCGGGCCAGAGCGGGGTCGGGGACATCTTCGCGTGGTTCACCGCCAACCAGGTGCCGCCCGAGTACCACGAAGCCGCCGCCGCGGCGGGGATCTCGCTGCACGAGCACCTGACCTCCCTGGCGGCACGTCAGAAACCGGGTGAGCACGGGCTCATCGCGCTCGACTGGCACAGCGGCAACCGGTCGGTGCTCGTCGACCACGAGCTGTCCGGGGTGGTGCTCGGGCAGACCCTCGCCACCCGCCCGGAGGACATCTACCGCGCGCTCATGGAGGCCACCGCGTTCGGGACCCGGGTGATCGTCGAGGCGTTCGCGGAGGCCGGGGTGCCGGTCACCGAGCTGGTCGTCGCGGGTGGGCTGGTGCGGAACCCGCTGCTCATGCAGATCTACGCCGACGTCACCAACCTGCCGCTGTCGACCATCCGGTCCGCGCAGGGGCCCGCGCTCGGGTCGGCCATGCACGCCGCCGTCGCCGCGGGGGCCTACGACGACATCCGGGCGGCCGCCGCCGCGATGGGGTCGGTGAACAGCGGGGTGTACCGGCCGATACCGGAGAACGCCGCGGTCTACGAGAAGCTCTACATGGAGTACGCCGACCTGCACGACCACTTCGGCCGGGGCGGCAACGACGTCATGCACCGGCTGCGGGCGCTGCGACGGGCGGCGGTGGCCGGCCGATGAGCACCGTCGCCGAGCTGCGGCGCGAGGTCGCCGACCTGCACCGGGAGCTGACCCGCTACGGCCTCGTCATCTGGACGGCGGGCAACGTGTCCGCGCGGGTGCCGGGCGAGGACCTGATGGTGATCAAGCCGTCCGGGATCTCCTACGACGACCTCGGCCCGGACACGATGGTCGTGACCGACCTGCACGGCAACCTCGTCGACGGTCACCTCGCGCCCTCCTCCGACACCGCCGCGCACGCCTACGTGTACCGGCACCTGCCCGACGTGGGCGGGGTGGTGCACACGCACTCGCCGTACGCCACCGCGTGGGCCGCGCGCGGCGAGCCGATCCCGTGCGTGCTCACGATGATCGCCGACGAGTTCGGCGGTGACATCCCGGTCGGGCCGTTCGCGTTGATCGGCGACGACTCGATCGGCCGCGGGATCGTGGAGACCCTGCGGGAAAGCAGGTCCCCGGCCGTGCTCATGCGCAGCCACGGCCCGTTCACCGTCGGGGCCGACGCCCGCGCCGCCGTGAAGGCCGCGGTGATGCTCGAGGACGTCGCCCGCACCGTCCACTTCGCACACCAGCTCGGCACGCCTGCCGTCATCGACCAGCAGCACGTGGACCGGCTCTACGCCCGGTACCAGAACGTCTACGGGCAATAACGATGCTCGCTAAGCTCCGCTCAGCAAGGAGTCACCACATGTCCTCTGCCGCCAAGCCGCAGGTCTGGTTCCTCACCGGCAGCCAGCACCTCTACGGCGCGGAGACCCTCGACCAGGTCGCGAGCCAGTCGCAGCAGATCCAGCGGATGCTCACCGATTCCGGTGCCATCGGCGTGGAGATCGTGTGGCAGCCGGTGCTCACCGACTCGACCGCGATCCGCGACCTCCTCCAGGCGGCCAACACCGACCCGGCATGCGTCGGCGTGATCGCGTGGATGCACACGTTCTCCCCGGCCAAGATGTGGATCACCGGGCTGGACGTGCTGCGCAAACCGCTGCTGCACCTGCACACCCAGCTCAACGAGGCGCTGCCGTGGGCGTCCATCGACATGGACTTCATGAACCTCAACCAGGCCGCGCACGGCGACCGCGAGTTCGGCTACATCCAGACCCGCATCGGCGTTGCCCGCAAGACCGTCGCCGGGCACGCGAGTGACCCCGTCCTCGCGCACCGCGTCGACGACTGGGCCCGCGCCGCCACCGGGCTCGCGCACCTGCGATCGCTGCGGCTGGCCAGGTTCGGCGACAACATGCGCGACGTCGCCGTGACCGAGGGCGACAAGGTGGAGGCCGAGCTGAAGTTCGGCGTCTCGGTCAACACCTACGGCGTCAACGACCTGGTGGCGGTCGTCGACGCGGTCGCGGACGACGAGGTCGACCTGCTCGTCGCCGACTACGCCGACGCCTACCGCCTCGCGCCGGAATTGGCACGCGGGGGAGCGCGGCACGAGTCGCTGCGGTACGCCGCACGCATCGAGGCCGGGCTGCGCCGGTTCCTCGCCGACGGCGGGTTCGGCGCGTTCACCACGAACTTCCAGGACCTCGGCGGGCTGCGGCAGCTGCCGGGCCTGGCCGTGCAGCGGCTGATGGCCGACGGCTACGGCTTCGGCGGCGAGGGCGACTGGAAGACCTCGGCGCTGCTGGCCGCCGTCAAGGCCATGGGCGGCGACACCAGAACCGGCGGCACGTCGTTCATGGAGGACTACACCTACCACTTCGGACCGGGCACCCCGAAGATCCTCGGCGCGCACATGCTGGAGGTGTGCCCGTCCATCGCGGCGGACCGGCCGTCGTGCGAGATCCACCCGCTGGGCATCGGCGACCGCGAGGACCCGGTGCGGCTGGTGTTCGACGCCGCGCCAGGCCCGGCCGTCGTCGTCGGGCTCGCGGATGTCGGCGACCGCTTCCGGTTGGTGGCCAACGAGATCGACGTCGTCCCGCCGGACGAGCCGCTGCCCAACCTGCCGGTCGCGCGCGCGGTGTGGCAGCCGGCGCCGTCGCTGCAGACCTCCGCCGAGTGCTGGCTCACCGCGGGCGGGCCGCACCACACCGTGCTCACCAACGCGGTCGGTTCGGCCGTGCTGCGGGACTTCGCGCGGATGGCCGACACCGAGCTGGTGCTCATCGACCACGACACCACGACCGACGCGTTCGCCGACCGGCTGCGCTGGAACCAGGCCTACCACCACCTCGCGCACGGCCTGCGCTAGGAAGGACAAGGAGAAACAATGAGGTTTCCACGGCTCGCGACAGGTATGGCCCTGGCTTCGGCCCTGGTCCTGACCGCGTGCGGCTCGTCGGAGAAGACCGTCGACCAGCGACCCGAGTCCGCCGACGGCGCGCTCGTCGGCGTGACCATGCCGACCCGGTCGTCGGAACGCTGGATCCACGACGGTGACAACATCAAGAAGGCACTGGAGGACAAGGGATACCAGGTCGACCTCCAGTACGCGGAGAACGACATCCCAACGCAGGCCAACCAGATCGAGAACCAGATCACCAAGGGCGCGCGGGTGCTCATCATCGCGTCGATCGACGGCACGGCGATCACCTCACAGCTGCAGCGCGCCGCGGACAACGACATCCCGGTGATCTCCTACGACCGGCTGATCCGCAACAGCCCGAACGTCGACTACTACGCCTCGTTCGACAACTTCGAGGTCGGCGTGCAGCAGGCCACCTCCCTGCTGACCGGGCTGAAGGTGCTGGGCGCCGACGGCAGCCCTGGCAGCGCCAAGGGACCGCTGAACGTCGAGCTGTTCGCCGGTTCGCCGGACGACAACAACGCCACGTTCTTCTTCGACGGCGCGATGTCCGTGCTGAAGAAGCACATCGACGACGGGACGCTCGTGGTCAGGAGCGGGCAGACCGACTTCCGGACGATCGCGATCCTGCGGTGGGACCCGGCGACGGCACAGCGGCGCATGGAGGACCTGATCACGTCCACGTACGGCAACGCCCGCGTCGACGGCGTGCTGTCGCCCTACGACGGGCTGTCGATCGGCATCCTGTCGGCGCTCAAGAGCAGCGGCTACGGCACAGCGGACCAGCCGTACCCGGTCGTGACCGGGCAGGACGCCGAGGTGGCCTCGGTGAAGTCCATCATCGCGGGCGAGCAGTACTCGACCATCCACAAGGACACCCGCGAGCTCGCGAAGGTGGCCGTCGCGATGGCCGACGCGGTGCTCAGGGGTGAGAAGCCCGAGGTCAACAACACCGAGGACTACCACAACGGCGAGGAGGTCGTGCCCGCGTACCTGCTGGAGCCGGTGATCGTCGACAGGACGAACTACCAGGAGGAACTGATCGGTACCGGGTACTACACAGAAGACCAGCTGAGGTAGGCCGCGTGTCGGACGACATCCTGCTGATGAGCGGCATCACCAAGTCGTTCCCGGGGGTGACCGCGCTGCGGGACGTCACGTTCTCGGTGCGGCGCGGGGAGATCCACGCGATCTGCGGCGAGAACGGCGCGGGCAAGTCGACGCTGATGAAGATCCTCTCCGGGGTGCACCCGCACGGGTCGTACTCCGGGGAGGTGGTCTTCGACGGCGAGCCATGCCGGTTCGCGGGCATCCGCGACAGCGAGGCCCGCGGCATCGTGATCATCCACCAGGAGCTGGCGCTCGTGGGCCAGCTGTCGATCGCCGAGAACCTGTTCCTCGGCAACGAGATCGCGCATCGCGGGATGATCGACTGGAACCGCACGAACCACGAGGCGGAGAAACACCTGCGCCGTGTGGGACTGTCCGAGAACCCGACGGCCCCGGCCGGTGAGCTGGGGGTCGGCAAACAGCAGCTGGTCGAGATCGCGAAGGCACTGTCCAAGGAGGTCCGGCTGCTGATCCTCGACGAGCCCACGGCGGCGCTGAACGACGACGACTCCGCGCACCTGCTCGACCTGCTGCGCGGCCTGCGCGACGACGGCATCACGTGCGTGGTGATCTCCCACAAGCTCGGTGAGGTCACCGCGATCGCCGACACGATCACGATCCTGCGCGACGGGCAGTCGATCGAGACGCTCGACGCGACCGACGTGACGGAGGAGCGGATCATCGCGGGCATGGTCGGCCGCGACCTGGAACACCGGTTCCCGCCCCGGGCCCCGGTGATCGGCGAGGAGGTGCTGCGGATCGAGGACTGGACCGTCCACAGTGCAACCAACCCGGGCCGGGTCGTGGTCGACGACGCCACGCTGTCGTTGCGGCGCGGCGAGATCGTCGGGCTGGCCGGGCTGATGGGTGCGGGCCGCACCGAGCTGGCCATGTCGGTGTTCGGCAGGTCCTACGGCGTGGACATCTCGGGCCGGGTGTACAAGGAAGGCCGCGAGATCGACGTGCGGACCGTGCGGTCGGCCATCCGCAACGGGCTCGCGTACGTCAGCGAGGACCGCAAGCGGTACGGGCTGAACCTGGTGGCGGACGTGCAGCGCAACGTCTCCGCGGCCGGGCTCGGGCTGCTGTCCAAGCGGGGTCTGGTGAACGAGCACGAGGAGTACCGGGTCGCGGAACGGTTCCGCGACGTGCTGCGGATCAAGACACCGGACGTGACCGCGTCCGCCCGGACCCTTTCGGGCGGCAACCAGCAGAAGGTCGTGCTGGCGAAGTGGATGTTCACCGAGCCGGACGTCCTGATCCTCGACGAACCGACCCGCGGCGTCGACGTCGGCGCCAAGTACGAGATCTACACGATCGTGAACTCGCTGGCGGAGCAGGGGAAGGCGGTGCTGGTGATCTCGTCGGAGCTGCCCGAGCTGCTCGGGCTGTGCGACCGGATCTACACGCTGTCGTCGGGCCGGATCACCGGCGAGGTGCCGCGCGAGGACGCGACACAGGAGCGCCTGATGGAGTACATGACGCGGGAGGTGCGGTCGTGAGTGTCGATGTGAAGGTGCCTTCGATGCTCGCGCCGCCGGACGGTCCGCAGCGGCGGTTCCGGCTGAACCTGCGGCAGAGCGGCATCTACGTCGCGTTCGCGTTGATCGTGGTGCTGTTCACCGTGCTCACCGACGGCGCGCTGCTGCAGCCGGGGAACATCTCGAACATCGTCGTGCAGAACTCGTACGTGCTGATCCTCGCCATCGGCATGATCCTCGTGATCATCAGCGGGCACATCGACCTGTCGGTGGGTTCGGTGGTCGCGGTGACGGGCGCGATCTGTGCGGTGCTGACCGTCCAGTGGGGTCTGCCGTGGTGGCTCGCGGTGCTCGCCACCCTCGGCGCGGGCGCGCTGATCGGCGCCGCGCAGGGCTACTGGATCGCCTACTTCGGCATCCCGGCGTTCATCGTGACGCTCGGCGGCATGCTGGTGTTCCGCGCGCTCACCCTGACGGTGCTGGGCAACCAGGGCATCGGCCCGTTCCCGGAGGAGATCCGTACGCTGGCCAACGGGTTCACCGGCGGCTACCTCGGCAACGTCGGCCTCGGGCCGCTGGGCGGCGCGGACATCGTCTCGCTGCTGATGGGGATTCTCGTCGTGGCCGGGTTCGCGTTCGTGCAGTGGCGGACCCGGCGCGCGCGGCTCGGCTACGGGCAGACCGTCGACCCGTTCCCGTTGTTTATGACCAAGATCCTCGTCGCGGCCGCCGTCGTGTTGTTCGTGGTGGTGCAGCTGGCCAGGTTCCGGAACCTGCCGTGGGTGCTGGTGTTGCTCGCGGTGCTGGTGCTGGCGTACTCGCTGATGACGAGCCGCTCGGTGTTCGGCCGCCACATCTACGCGGTGGGCGGCAACCTGCAGGCGGCGACGCTGTCGGGCGTGCGGGTCAAACCGGTGACGTTCTGGGTGTTCGTGAACATGGGCGTGCTCGCCGCGCTCGCCGGCGTGATCTTCGCCGGCAGGCTGAACCAGGCGGGCCCGACCGCGGGCAACGCGTTCGAACTGGACGCGATCGCGGCCGCGTTCATCGGCGGCGCCGCCGTGCAGGGTGGGGTCGGCAAGGTCATCGGCGCCATCACCGGCGGCCTGATCATGGGCGTGATCAACAACGGCATGTCGCTGATCGGCGCACCTTCGGAACGCGTGATGCTCGTCAAGGGCCTGGTCCTGCTGGCGGCGGTCGCGTACGACGTGTGGACCAAGCGGCGAGCGGGGGTCTCCCGCTAGATGACGTCGGTGCGGGTAATGCCCTGAAAGGCGCGTTCAGGGCGCTGGGCGCCCTGAACGGCCCATTGACGGCACTCGTTGTGCCGTGAACACGCCTTTCACGGCCCAGCCCCGCCCCGACGTCATCGAGCGGGGGTCTCCCGCTAGGGGAACTGCCACCGGACCGGCGGCGCGGGTGCTCGTCGGGTGTGCCCGCGCCGCCACCCCCGGAGGTGGTTCCTTCCCGGCGGGCGGTGGTGGCTCCGCCCGCCAGGCGAGGTGGCGGCGACCGGTCCCCGGCACGTCGCCACCTCGCCCCATCTGCGGACGGCTGGCCACCTGAGCCAGGAGGATGCCAGGACGACCCCCGCCGCCCGGAGACCTGCCCCTCCGGCGAGGACACCCCCGCGGATTTCGATGTCGAGCTGAATCGTTGAAACAGTGCTTTACCGGCGGTGATTCGGGAGCGCGCGCTGAACCGGTTCATTTCAGGGCTAGCGGTCTCCGGAAAAGCTGTCGTACTCTCTGGCTTTGGGCCCGACTGAACTCGGTTGACGAAACTTACGCGGTTCAGTAGGTGAGGAGGCGATGATGCTTCTGTTCGACGGGCGGCCGTGGCTGGGGGCCAACTTCTGGTCCCGGTCGGGTGGGCCGCTGATGTGGCGGAACTACGACCCGGACCTGGTCACCCAGGAGTTGCGGGTCCTGCGCGAACACGGCATGAACCTCACCCGCTCGTTCTTCTACTGGCCCGACTTCCACCCCGAACCGGACCGGGTCGACGACGAGATGGTCGACCGGTACGCCGACTTCCTCGACCGGCACACCGCGCAGGGCATGGCCACGATCCCGACGTTCATCGTCGGGCACATGTCCGGGGAGAACTGGGACCCGGCGTGGCGGCAGGGGCGGGACCTCTACGCCGACGTGTGGATGGTGGGCCGCCAGGCGTGGTTCGTCGAACGCATGACCGCGCGGTTCCACGAACACCCGGCCGTCGCGGGGTGGTTGATCTCCAACGAGATGCCGATCTACGGGGAGCCCGCCGCGCGCGAGCAGGTCACGCCGTGGGCTCAGCTGATGGTGCAGGCCGTGCGCGCGGGCGGTGGGACGCAGCCCGTTTCGATCGGCGACGGTGCCTGGGGGATGGAGGTCACCGGACGGGACAACGGGTTCTCGGTCCGTGACCTGGCCGGGCTGACCGACTTCGTCGGGCCGCACGTGTACCGCATGGAGAACGACGTGGTGCGCCAGCACCTGACCGCCGCGTTCATCTGTGAGCTGTCCTGCTTCGCGGGCAGGCCGGTGGTGCTCGAGGAGTTCGGCGTCACCGACAGCTTCGTCTCCGCCGAGCACGCCGCCCAGTACTACCGCCAGATCCTGCACAACTCGCTCCTCGCGGGCGCGACCGGCTGGCTCGCCTGGAACAACACCGACTTCGACAACCTGTTCACCCAGGACCCGTACCGGCACCACCCGTTCGAGATGCGGTTCGGGCTCACCGACGTGACCGGCGCGCCCAAGCCGCAGCTGCTCGCGGTGCGGGAGTTCGCGGACATCCTCCGCGAGGTGGACTTCCCGCACTGCACGCGGCCGGAACCCGAGGTCGCGCTCGTCGTGCCGTCCTACCTGGAACACCGGTACCCGTTCACGGAACCGGCCGACAACAGCCACCTGTTCGACGTGCTCCGGCAGTCCTACGTGGCGGCCCGCGAGGCCGACCTGACCGTGGCAGCGGCCAGAGAGCTCGACGGGCTGCCCGACGCGAAGCTCTACCTAGTCCCGTCCGCCAAACAGCTCACCGCCCCGACGTGGCGGCACCTCGCCGAGCAGGCCGAGCGCGGGGCGGTCGTCTTCGTGTCCTACAGCGCGGGCAACCACGGCACCCAGCGCGGCATGTGGCACGCCGACCTCGACGGCATGTTCGGGGTCTCCCACACGCTGCGGTACGGGATGGTCGACCCGGTCACCGACGACGAGGTGGCCGTGACGTTCGTGGCCGACTTCGGCGTGCTCGGTGCGGGCACGACGCTCAGGTTCCGCGCTGGCGGCAACGAGCACGAGCGGGTGTTCCTGCCCGTACGCGCCACCGACGGCGAGGTCGTCGCCGTCGACCGGCACGGGAACCCGGTCCTGGTGCGCAAACGCGCGGGTGCGGGGCACCTCGTGCTGTGCACCCACCCGCTCGAGGCGATGGCCGCGGCCCTGCCGGGCGTCAACCCCGAGCCGACACACCGGATCTACGACGCGCTGGCCGTCATCGCCGGGGTGTCGCGGGCGGTGACCGTCGCCGACCCGCTCGTCCACGTCGGCGAGCTGAGCCATGCCGACGGTCGCCGGTTCGTCTGGCTGGTCAGCCAGGCGGAAAGGGAACTGGAGGTCGAGCCGGCCGGGGGCAGGCTGGCGGATCTCGCGTCGGGGGAGCCTCTCGACGAGGTGACATTGCGCCCGTACGGCGTGCGGGTGCTGGCACTCGAGGATTTCTGAACGAGGAGAGAGCGCCATGCGAAACCGGTTGAGGTTGCTGGCCATACTCGCGGCGGCGGGGTTGGCCGCCGCCGCGTGCACGGGTGTGGACGGCGGTGACCCGGGCGGCGCGCCCGGTTCGTACCCGCGCGACCAGACCCTGTTCACCAGCGGCACGCAGTGGGGACCACCCGCCAACTGGAACCCCGTCATGAACTGGGCGTACGCGACCGGCACGGTCGGGTACGTCTACGAGACCCTGTTCCTCTACGACCCGCTCACCGACGAGTTCGAGCCGTGGCTCGCCGAGAAGGGCGGCTGGACCAGCGACACCACCTACGAGGTGACGCTGCGGGACGGTCTCACCTGGACCGACGGCAAGCCGATCACCGCGGCCGACGTGGCGTTCACCATCGACCTGGGCAAGATGGAGACGGTGCCTTACCACCCGATGTACGAGTTCATCTCGGCTGTGGAGGCGGTGGACGACCGGACCACGAGGGTCACGTTCGCCGAGCCCCGCTACCAGCAGTGGTCGAACTGGATCTACTTCAACCCGATCGTGCCGAAGCACCTGTGGGGCAACAAGTCCGAGAAGGACGTGACGTCCGGCGCGAACGAGAAGCCGGTCGGCTCCGGCCCGTACGTGTACGAGACCCACGACCAGGACCGCATGGTCTGGAAGAAGAACGACGAGTGGTGGGGCAAGGACAAGCTGGAGCTGGACATGCAGCCCACCTACATCGTCGACATCGTCAACTCCAGCAACGAGGCCGCGCTGGGCCAGCTGCTGCAGGGCGACATCGACCTGTCGAACAACTTCCTGCCGGGCATCGCGTCGCTGGTCAAGGGAGGCTACCAGCTGCAGACCTACTACGAGGACGCGCCGTACATGCTGTCCGCCAACACCACCTGGATGGTGCCGAACACCAGGAAGGCGCCGCTGGACGACGCCGCGTTCCGCCGTGCGCTCGCCAACGCCGTTGACATCGACACCATCGTGACCTCGGTGTACGGGCAGATCGTGGAGAAGGCGAGCCCGACCGGTCTGCTGCCGATCTGGGACAAGTACATCGACAAGGCGGTCGTGAACGAGGTCGGGCCGACCTTCAGCACCTCGGACGCCAGGCAGATCCTGAGCGAGGCCGGGTACCGCGACACCAACGGCGACGGTCTCGTCGAGAACAAGGACGGCTCGCCGATCGACCTGAAGCTCGCCACCCCGTCGGGCTGGACCGACTGGAACGAGGCGGCACGGGTGATCGTCGACAGCGCCAAGGCGGCGGGCATCAAGCTCACCTCGGAGACCCCGGCCGACACCGTCGTGCAGGACATGCGCGAGTCTGGCGAGTTCGACCTGATCCTCGACAACCAGCGGCAGATGGACAACACGCCGTTCCGCTACTACGAGTACCTCTTCGGGCTGCCGATCCTCGAGTCGCAGACCACCGTCAACTACGGCCGGTACGAGAACCAGCAGGCGTGGGACCTCACGCAGCGGCTCGACCAGACCAAGGTCGACGACCTAGCCGGGATGACCGCTATCACCTCGCGGCTCCAGCGCCTCCAGCTGACGGAGATGCCGATGATCCCGTTGTGGTACAACGGCCTCTGGTCGCAGTACAGCAACAAGGTGTGGACCAACTGGCCCTCCGCCGATGGCGACGGGCCCAGGTACCTGCCGACCACGTGGCGTGGCTACCTGCAGCGCGGCGCGATCAAGATGCTGGCGGAGCTGAAGCCGGCACCGGAAGAGAAGTAGCCACCTGAGATGGGACGGTACTTCGGCAGGAAGCTCGCGATCTACGCCATGACCTTCGTGGTCGCCGTGACGATCAACTGGCTCATCCCGCGCTTCATGCCGGGCGACCCGGTGCGCGCCATGGTGGCGCGCGCCGGGTTGCAGGACCCCGCCGGGGTGGCGGCCATGCGGGAGTACTACTCGAACCTGTTCGGCTTCGACCTGCCGTGGTGGCAGCAGTACCTCAACTTCTGGGGCGAGCTGTTCAGCGGCAACTTCGGGGTGAGCCTGTGGGCCTACCCCAAGCCCGTCGGCACGATCATCCTCGAGGCCGTGCCGTACACGCTCGGGCTGCTGTTGCCCGCCATCCTGCTGAGCTGGTGGGCGGGCAACAGGTTCGGCGCGTTCGCGGCGCGGAAGAAGGTGCTCGACAACACGGTCCTGCCGGTCTGGTACGTGCTGACCGCGACCCCGTACATGTGGCTCGCGATCCTGCTCGCGTGGGCGCTCGGGAAGGTGGCCGGCATCTTCCCGGTCGGCCGCAGCTTCAGCGCGTCACTGGAACCCTCCTTCTCGTGGCTGTTCATCACCGACCTGATCAGCCACTGGTTCCTGCCGTTCCTCTCACTGTTCCTGGTGATGTTCGGCGGCTGGGCCATCGGCATGCGCAACCTGGTCATCTACGAACTGGAGGCCGACTACGCGCACTACCTCGGGGCGCTGGGCGCGCCGCAGCGGCTGGTGCGCCGGTACGCCTTCCGCAACGCGGTGCTGCCCCAGGTCACCGGTCTCGCGCTGCAGCTAGGGGTGATCGTCGGCGGCGCGGTGGTCACCGAGATCGTCTTCGACTACCGAGGGCTCGGCTACCTGGTGCTGGAGGCGATCAAGACGAGCGACCTGTTCCTGCTGCAGGGCGTCTTCCTGTTCATCGTGATCGGGGTGCTGGTGGCGAACTTCATCATCGACGTCGTCTACGTGCTCGTGGACCCGCGCACGCGAGTCGGCATGGGGAGCGGCTCATGACGCGATCGAAACCCGAAGCGGACGCGCCCGGGACCGCGGAGGTGGCCACGGTGCCGGGGGTGGCGGCCGTGCGAGCCGCCGGTGCGCGACGGGAGGCGCTGCACTTCGCGGTGCGCAACCGCAAGCTCGTCGGCGGGTTCGTCGTCGTGGTGGTGTTCCTGCTCGTCGCGCTGATCGGGCCGCTGGTCAAGGGCGGCGACCCGCTCGCCTACGTCGGGCCGCGGGCCGCGGCGCCGTCGGAGGAGTACTGGTTCGGCACCACCACCTTCGGGCAGGACGTGTTCGCGCAGTTCCTCCACGGGCTGCGGGCGACGTTCTTCGTCGGCGTGGTCGCGGCGCTCATCGCCGGTGTGCTCGGCATGGTCGTCGGGTTCACGTCCGGCTACCGGGGCGGGCTCGTCGACGAGATCCTCACCATGGTCACCAACATCGTGCTGGTGCTGCCGGTGCTCGCGGTGCTGATGATCATCGCGGCGTACCTGGAGGTGCGCGACATCCAGAGCCAGGCGATCATCATCGGGCTGTTCTCCTGGCCATGGGTGGCGCGGGCCGTGCGGTCCCAGACGTTGTCGTTGCGGGCCAGGGAGTTCGTCGACCTCGCGAAGCTGTCCGGCGCGCCGGTGCGGCGGATCATCTTCCGCGAGATCGCGCCGAACATGGCGTCCTACCTGTTCATGGTGTTCATCCTGCTGTTCGGTGGCGCGGTGCTGTTCGCGGCGACGCTGGACTTCATCGGGCTCGGCCCGACGGAAGGGACCTCGCTCGGCCTGATGCTCAACCAGGCCAAGCAGTGGAGCGCGATGAACCTCGGCCTGTGGTGGTGGTTCATCCCGCCCGGACTCGGCATCACCGCGATCGTCGGCGCGCTCTACATCATGAACGTCGGCCTCGACGAGGTCTTCAACCCCAAGCTCCGGGAGACGTGATGGCGCTGCGGGTGGACGACCTCACCGTGCACTACCGCACGCTGCGCGGCGACGTGCGCGCGCTCGACGGCGTCACGTTCTCGGTGGCCGACGGCGAGATCATGGGCCTGGTCGGCGAGTCCGGTTCCGGCAAGACCACGCTCGGCAAGAGCCTCATCCGCATGGACAACCGGATGCGGCATGTCGGCGGCACCGCCGCCCTCGACGGCGTGCCGCTGCCCATCGGCGACACCGAGGCGATGAACGCGTTCCGGTTCTCCGAGGTGTCGATCGTGCCCCAGTACGCGATGAGCGCGATGAACCCGACCCGCAGGATCGGGAAGATGGTCCGCGAGCTGGTCGAGTCGCGGAAGATCAGGTTCTCCTCGGTGCGGGACGAGCTGCACCGGCGGCTCGACCTCGTCGGACTCGACCGTGGCGTGCTCGACCGGTACCCGATCGAGCTGTCCGGCGGGATGAAGCAGCGCATGGTGATGGTGATCTCCACGCTGCTGAACCCGTCGTTGCTGATCGCCGACGAGGTGACCTCGGCGCTCGACGTGTCCACGCAGCGCGCGGTCGCGCTGGCACTGGCGTCGTTCCGCGACCACGACCTCGTGCGCAGCATGGTCGTGATCACCCACGACGTGTCGCTGGTGTACCAGGTCGCCGACACGATCACCGTCATGTACGCGGGCAGGCTGGCCGAGTCGGCACCGACGGAGGTGCTGGTGTCCGCCCCGCGCCACCCGTACACGCGGGCGCTGATCGCCGCGCTGCCCGAGGTCGGCGTCCGGTACTCGGGCAAACGGCTGACGGGCATCGCGGGCAGCCCGCCCGCGCTGCTCGACCCACCCGCCGGGTGCCGGTTCCGGGACCGCTGCCCGCTCGCCTTCGACCGGTGCGCCGAGCAGCCGCCGTTCACCGAGATCGCGGAGAACCACAAGGTTGCCTGCTGGAAGGCGGTGTGATGCTGCGGTTGACGGGCGTTTCCAAGACCTACCGGACCGGTGCGTTCGGCCGCGGTACGACCCACGCGGTGCGGAACGTGAGCTTCGAGCTGCGGCCGGGCGAGGTGACGTCGCTGATCGGCGAGAGCGGCAGCGGCAAGTCCACGATCGGCAGGATGGTCCTGCGGCTCACCAGACCGACGGCGGGCACCATCACGTTCGGGGACACCGACGTCGGGCGGCTCTCCGGTGCCGGGCTCAAGGAGTACTACCGGCACGTGCAGGGCGTGTTCCAGGACCCGTTCAGCACCTTCAACCCGATCTTCCGCGCGGACCGGGTGTTCGCGATGATCCGCCAGTCCTACTTCCCCTCGGCGCGGGACGAGGAATGGCGGGAGCGGGTGGCGGAAGTGGTCGCTTCGGTCAACCTCAACCCGGACCTGGTACTCGGCAAGTACCCCCACCAGCTCTCGGGCGGCCAGCTGCAGCGGCTGCTGGTGGCCCGCGCGCTCCTGCTGGACCTGCGGCTGCTGGTGGCCGACGAGATCATCAGCATGCTGGACGCGTCGACGCGGATCGACGTGCTGAACCTGCTGGCCGACCTCAAGGAGCGCGGGCTGGCCGTCCTGTTCGTCACCCACGACCTGTCGCTGGGCAACTACCTGTCGGACCAGACCGTGATCCTGCGCCGCGGTGCCGTCGTCGAGCGGGGTGACACGGAGAAGGTGTTCGGCGACCCACGCCACCCGTACACGCGCACCCTGCTGGCGTCCGTGCCCCGGCTCGGCACCCGCTGGGACGACCTGCCGGTCCCCGAGGCCGATTCCCACGAGTGCGACGCGCCTCCGGAAGAGGTCGAGGACGGCCACTTCGTGGCATGCTTCGGCACGGACAGTGTCCATCATGGCCGGAAGAGCGAATCAGTGTGACGAAACGAGTGACGATCGCCGACGTCGCGAAGAAGGCGGGGCTGTCGAAGGGCGCGGTGTCGTATGCCCTGAACGGTCAGCCTGGCGTGTCGGAGACGACGAGACAGCGGGTGCTGCGGCTCGCGCTCGAGATGGGCTGGCACCCGAACAGCGCGGCGAAGGCGTTGTCCGGCGCACGGGCGGGCGCCTTCGGGCTGGTGCTGGCTCGACCGGCCAGCACGCTGGGGATCGAGCCGTTCTTCATGAAGCTGATCTCCGGGATGGAGTCGGCGATGGCTTCCTCGCAGACCGCGCTGCTGCTGCAGGTCGTGCCGGACCACGCCGCCGAGATCGCGGTCTACCGGCGGTGGTGGGCCGAACGGCGGGTCGACGGGGTGTTCCTGATCGACCTGTGCCGGGACGACCCACGCGTGCCGGTGCTGGAAGAGCTGCGGCTGCCCGCGATGGTGGTCGGCGGACCCGGCCACCACGGGGCGCTGCCAGGGGTGTGGATCGACGACACCAGTGCCATGGTGATGGTGATGGAGTACCTGGCGGCGCTGCGGCACCGGCGCATCGCGCGGGTCGGCGGGGTGCCGGGGATGCTGCACACCGAACTGCGCACGGAGGCGTTCGACTCGGTCGCGGGCAGGCTGGGGCTGGAGTGGTCCGTGACGATCAGTACGGACTACAGCCCGGAGCAGGGCGCGCAGGTGACACGGCGGTTGCTCAGCTCAGCCGCCCCGCCGACGGCGATCGTGTACGACAACGACGTGATGGCGGTGGCCGGGGTCTCCGTGGCGCACGAGATGGGGGTGCGCGTGCCGGCCGACCTGTCGATCATGGCCTGGGACGATTCGGTGTTGTGCGAGATCACGCATCCGCCGTTGACCGCCGTCAGCCGGGACAGTACGGCCTACGGCGCGCAGGTGGCGGCGAAGTTGCTGGCGCTGCTGAACGGGGAGGTGGTCACGGAGGTCGAGGAGACCCCGCCTCGGCTGGTGGTGCGGGGGAGTACCGCCCGGCCCGGCTGAGTGTCCCATTCGGGACTGGTTGTTGGTCCGGTGTCGTTGGTGGTGCTCGGTAGACCGGATTCCGGGGGCCGGAGGCCGATCGTTGATATTGGGCGGATTGGTGCCCGGGTTCTTGGCGGTGGGTTCGTGTTTCCACATGGATGGTTGCCGCGGGGTGCTTTGTCGCTGTTTTCGTTGTCCCACTTGCGCTTTGGGGAATTTCCCGAGTGTTGGTGTTTGGTGGTGGCGGCGGATTTTACGGGCGGCCCCTCACGTGTCAAGGGCGCCTTCGGCGTCGCTTCGCGATGGCTTCGCCACCCTTGACACGTGAGCCTCCGCCGCCCTGCAGGGGCCCTTGTGGGCAGGGCTGGCGCCCTGCCCAGAGGATGCCCGCCGCCACCACCGAACCTTGTCAGTGGCTTCGTTCGGTTGCGGTGCGTTGGGGCGGAGTGCTTTGCCCTTTCAGGGCATGTCCCTTCGCCCTGCGGGCCGATCGTTGATCAACGGCGGAATTGGGACATCGGCGATGCCGTCAATGGGCCGTTCACGGCGCTCAGCGCCGTGAACGCGCCTTTCACGGCGCGCCGAATATCGTGAACGCGCCGTTCACGGCGCGCGGCCACCCCCCGAGGGGGTGGCCGCGTCTCACAGGTGCCTTCAGGGCCTCACTCCGTGGTGCAGGTGGTGGTGTTCAGTGCGAACGTGCTCGGTGCGGTGTTGGTGCCCGACCACGAGCCCGTGAAGCCGATCGTCACCGAGCCGCCCGCGGGGATTCTGGTGTTGTACGAGGCGTTCGCCGCGGTCACCTCCGTGCCAGTCTGGGTTGGGACCGCGTGCCACATGTTCGTCACCCGTTGGCCCGCGGGGAAGGCCCACCGGACCTGCCAGCCGTCGACCGCGGTGGTCTGGCGGTTGGTCACCGTGACCTCGGCCTGGAAGCCGTCCTGCCACTGGCCGGTCACGCGGTACGCGGCCGTGCACGCGCCGGGCTCCGGCTCCGGGTCGGGGTCCGGGTCGCCGCCGTACACCGTTGCCTCGCGGGACGTCGCCCTGATGCCGTTGGTGCCGTTGAAAAGGCGCTGACCCCAGGACGTGAGCTGCGCCGGGTCGAAGTTCGTCACCATGTCCAGGTACTCGACACCGCCGCCGTTGCCGCTCCAGCTCCAGCCGAGGTAGCCGATTCGCTGTGCCTGGGCGGTCGCCAGGATGGTGTCCTCGTCCGGGTTGCCGTCCGAGTGGTTGTGGCCGAACTCGCCGACCACGATCGGCAGGCCCGCGGACCGGAAGCGGCCGAGGTAGTCGTTGATCTCCGCCGCGGTGTCGAAGACGCCGTACATGTGGATGGAGAACACCGTGTTGCCGTCGGGGTCGGACGCGAACACCGACGCCGCGTTGTCGCGCATCGTGAACGTCCAGTCCTGGCCCCAGTTCGGGGCGTCCACCATGATCGTGTGGGTGAAACCGGCCGCGCGCAGGCGCTGGATCGCCGTGGACGTGTCCGACGCCCACGTCTCGTAGCCCGCGTTGCCGTACGGCTCGTTGCCGATGTTGACGATCACGTACTTTTCCTGCCCTGCCAGCGCACTCTGCACCGACAGCCAGTAGTCCACTGCCTGCGCGAGGGTCGCCGCGCCGGACTGTTCGCCGTAGCCGGTGGTGTCGTGGACCTCCAGAACGCAGATCAGCCGGTTCTGTCTGCACAGCGAAACGACGTTGGCGACGTCCGCCGTGTCGTTCCTCGTCCACCGCTGGCCCGACGCCAGCACCACACGGACCGTGTTCGCGCCGAGCGCCTTGATGTTCGCGAACGAACTCGTCTGCTGCTGGTACCACGTGTGCGCGTGGTTCACGCCGCGCATCACGAACTCGTTGCCGTTCGACTCGTACAGTCTGCCGTCCGAAACGTAGAACCCTGCCGGGGCCGCGGTCGCGGTCACCGGCACGCACAACGCGGCTATCAAGAAAGCCACCAGAGCCAGTGCTTTCCTCATCTCCATCCTCCCGCTTTCCGAACATGGGCGGCCCGGTCCCGCCGGCGGCGGCCGGCGGGACCGGGCCTGCGACGCGCCCACGACGGTGTGGACGCGCCGCGTGCCGTGGGCACAGTCTCAGCCGAACAGCTGTACGTGCAGCGAGAACGCGGTCGCGATCTCCGCCTGCGCCCAGAACCGGTGGTAGGTGAACGCCGGCGCGGCCCCACCGTCGAGGTAGGACTCGACCTTCGGCCACTGTGGATCGTCTTCGTAGAACGACCGGATGGACAGGAAGTCCGCGCCCGCGGCGATCGGATCGCCGTTGGGCATCTCACCGGTCCAGCCCTGCGGCACGTACACACCCTCACCGGTCGACGAGTTGTACTCGTCGTCGAACCGGTTGTAGTCCGTACGTGTCTCCGGGATCGCGATGCCGAGCGAGTCGGTGTGCTCGAGCAGCGCGTCGAGGAGACCCTCGCCGACCGTCCGCGCCTCCGCGTTCCCGGACCCGGCCGCGTAGTTGAGCAGGATCTTCGCGTACGCGGCCGCGATACCGACGTCCTGGCTGTGGTTCAGCACCCGGACCCGCAGGTTCGCGTTGCCGCCCGGCGACGACGGGTTCCACGTGTCCGGCTGGCCGGTCCACTCCAGGTCGGACGGGATCTGGAAGTTCCCGCCGGTGCCGACGGTCGTGTTCGCGATGGCCCACGGCACCCACTTGTCGAGGATCTTCTTGGCCCGCGCGTCCCCGTTCAGCTGGTACAGCGCGGCGACCCGCTCCAGGCCCCACGCCTGGAACCCGAACCACCGGTTCGACGGCGGGTCGTGCCACACCGGCTGCTCGTCGTAGTACATGCCGTAGAACGTCGACTTCCCGGCCGGGGGAGTGGCGTACTGGCCTTCCCAGCTGTTCGTCGCGCCACCGGCGATGCCGCCGTCCGCGGACTGCAGCCACTGCAGGAACTCCAGCTGCCGGTCCAGGCTCTGCGCCCAGTCGGTCGCTCCGGTCGCCGAGATCGGCCGCAGGGCCGGGTCGTTGGCGAGCGCGTAGGCTGCCAGGGGGTTCTGGTAGCCCTGATGCGCGGCGCCGTCACCGATGCGCCACGCCCAGCCCGCGGCCGTGTCGGTCGCGCCGCCCCACGCGTAGTACCACGACATGAGGTAGTGCGAGCTGTTCTTGCCGGAACCGGCCGGGCACGCGCTCGGGCCGACACAGTTGCCGATCCGCTTGAAGTACTTGTCGAACATGGCGTACCGCAGGTAGTCGCCCATCTTCGACGCCTTCTTCACGACGTCGGCCACCTGCGCGCCGTTGCCCTGCGCGGTCGCCCACTGGTTGGCGAGGTACGCCACCTGGACGGCGCGCGCGTCGGCGTCCGGCGCGTTGGTGTACTTCCACTGCTTGGCGTAGCTGGCGTCCTTGGTGAACAGGTCCAGGTAGCCGTTGGGCCCGCCGTGGGCGAACGTGTCGCACGAGGGCTGCGGGATGGTCTCCCACACCGACTCGCTCGACCCGCGCTGGTAGGTGTTCATGTACGCGGGCGCGGTGGTGCCGTCGCCGCACCGGCCGAAGCCGTACGTGTTGTCCACGTCCAGCAGCCAGTGCATGCCGTAGATGTCCGGTGTGCCGTAGGCGCTGCGCAGCTCGGCCGCGATCGGGTCGGACCCGACCGGGACGTCGCCGTCGAGCACCGCGGGGTACTGGTCCATCCTCGGGTGCTCCGGCGCGTAGGTCGCCGGGTCCGCGGCGTTGTACCTGTCGTTGGTCGGCTGGTCCTCGTGCGACGGGATGATGAACTTCTCCATCGACGCCCACGCCTGGTTGAACGGCGCCCAGTCACCCTCGAGCTGCCCGTACGCGGCCTCCAGCCACAGGTAGTAGCTGAACGCCTCGGATGTGGTCTGGTGACCGTGGTCGGGCGCCTCGACCAGCAGCGTCTCCACCGAGTGGTAGGGCACCAGCAGGCCGTCGAAGTCGCGGAAGTAGCCGCTCGCCGGGGCCTTGATCTTGTTGTACTGCTCCAGGAACGCGGCCCGGTAGTCCGAGGCGTTCGCCTCGATCTCCGCGACGTCGAGCGTGGCAGAGGTCAGCCCGGCCCCGGCGATCGAGAACGTGGCTGAGGCGAGCGCGCCGCCGTTCGCCGAGGACGCGATCGTCACCTCCTTCGTGGTGTTCCAGCTGTTCTGGTCGAATGTCAGCGACGCGGGTGTCGCGGTCAGGTCGCTGCTGCCCGCCGTTCGCGCCACGTCGAGGGTGACCGAACCGGTCGGCTGGGTCGCGAGCTTCACGCCCACCGTCGCCGAGTCGCCCTGCCGGACGTGGACCGTCGACGGGGTCGCGACCACGGCCGGTGCGGACAGCACCCGCACCGCGACCGGGGCGGACACCGTTGCCGCACCGACGTTGTCGACCGCCCGCGCGGTCACCGAGTACTCGCCGGCGGTCGCGCCGGTCCACGTGTACTGGAACGGGGCGGTGGTGTCCGCGCCGAGCCGGGTGGTGCCCGCGTAGAACTCGACCGAGGCCACCGAGCCGTCGCTGTCGGCGGCGGCCGCCTCCAGTTCGATCGGTGTGGCGACGGTGAACGCCGCGTTGTCGGCCGGTTTGGTGACCTGCACCGTGGGTGCCCGGTTCGGGCCGACGCAGCTGACACCGTTGACCGCGAAGTCGGCGGGTGCCCGGTTCGCGCTGCCGCTCTTGCTGCCGTTGAAGCCGAACGAGACGGATGCGCCAGGGGCGATGGACCGCTGCCAGTCCGCGCCCCGCACGCTCACCGCGCCACCGGACTGCGTGAAGGAACCGTTCCACAGCTGGGTGATCTGCTGCCCGTCCGCGAACGTCCACGTCAGATTCCAGTCGGGGACGGCGTCCGCGCCCTCGTTGCGGATCGATACAGAAGCACCGAAACCGGTGTTCCATTCGTTCGTGACCGAGTAGGCCACGGTGCAGGAGACGTCGGCGACGGCCGCCACCGGTTCGACGCCGCTGCCGACCGCGGCCGTGAGCGCCACGGCGGCGGCCAGCGCCGTGGCGGGGCGCGCTCTGCTCGGGCGCACCGGTAGTCGTGATCTCACATGGTCCTCCTCGGGGACGCGGGTGTACGGCGAACAGGTGGAACCGGCTCGGGGCCGCGCGGGCACACATCGGCCCCGAGCCGGGCTTGGGGGCGGGTCGCCGGTTGCCACGTACCGGCGACCCGCCAGGCCGGTCAGCGCCCGGAGGGACCACCGGGCACCGACTCACGGAGAGCGCCGTCCGGGGCCCTGCCCCAGAGGACGGCGCCGGCCGCGCTGGTGAGCACGATCCGGTCGGTGGCCACCGGCTGGGCGCCACCGGAGGGCAGGCCCGTGTAGGACCAGTCGTTCGCGGGGTCCCAGGTGCCGCTGCTCGTGACGCGGACCTGGATTTCCTTGCGGTGCCTGCTCTGCCCGGCCGGCGCGATCGGGTCCGGGCAGGCGACCTCGACGTAGTAGACGTTCCCGGCGTGTTGTCGCGGAGCCGAGGCCGGCCCGCACTGGTTGTAGTTCGTGGTCACGGTCAGTTGCGCGGGGGTGGTCGTACCGTCGACGGTGAAGTAGTAGCGGACCTTCCCGCCGGTCACCGCTCGGGCAGGCCACGCGGACCTGTTCACCACGTACAGCTTCACCTCGGTGAACGTCGAACTCTGCTGCGTGGCGGCGCCCTCGACGTAGATCTCCTGGCCGTCCGGGGTCTCGGCGGGCGGGAAGTTCGCTTGCGGTGTGCCGCCGAACTCGTCGTACAGCTTCGCGAGCGCGCCGGTGTACGCGGCGTTGTAGTCGAGCGCGACCTCGTTTGCGACGTAGTCCTGTCGGTCGTCCACATAGGAGTCGTTGGGCTGGCCGGGGCCGCCGACGAGCGCGCCGTACAGCACGTGCCTGGTCTGCGCCGGCTGCTGGATGTTGTCGGTCCAGCTGCCGTGGGCCGTGCGGTGGTGCGGGTTGCGGGGCGGGTTCTGCCCGAACCCGACCAGGTAGCTGGCCCCCCGCGGGTTGTCGCCGAGCGTGTAGTCGATCTGCCGGACCCCGAAGTCGTGGTAGCGGTCCCTGCGCTCCGGATCGGTGACGTTCTCGCTGTGCACCAGCGCGACGAACGCCGTGTTGGCCGCGTACCGCAGTGAGCCCCACGTGTCGAGGTGCGCCTGGCCGCCGGGGGAGTAGCGGACGCGCTGGCCGTTCCAGCCGGTGGTCCAGTAGTCGAGCCAGCGGTTGGCGTCGGTGAAGTACTCGTCCTTGCCGGTCAGCTCGGCGAGCAGCACGTAGGCGCCGTAGGACTTGTCGTCCCACGCGATCGTCCAGCGGTAGGACTTCGTGTTCGTCTGCTGCTCGTTGGCCAGGTTGTCGTACTCCGCCTCGGCCTTCGCGAGGTAGGCCGGGTCGCCGGTCGCGCGGTACAGCCAGATCGCGCCCCAGACCAGCTCGTCGGCGTAGCCGCTCCACGAGCGGTAGAAGTTCGCAGCGTCGGTGATGCAGTCGCTGTACTTTCCGCGCCGCTGGTCGGCGAACGTGTAGAGCTGTTTTGCGTGGGTCAGCAGCGTGGTCGCGTACGCGGGGTCGTCGGCGAACACCATCGAGGAGGCGGCCATCGCGGCGGCGGACTCACCGGCGAGGTCGGAGCCGGGGCAGCTCGCGTCGATCTTGTACGACGGGCGGGCCATCGGCATCACCTCGGCCGGACCCCACCACTGGTGGTCGGCGTTGCCGTTGCCGACCTGCCCGTACAGGACCTGGGGCCGCGGGTGTGCCCTGATCAGCCAGTCCATGCCCCAGCGCAGGTTCGCCTTCAGCGGAGCGAGCTGACCGGACCGTTCGTAGGCGGCGGGTTCCTCCAGCGCACCCCACGCGAGCATGGTCATGCTGGCGCTGAACGGAAGGCCGAACTTCACGTGGTCCCCGGCGTCGTAGAACCCGCCGGACAGGTCGATGCCCACGTCGGCGCCGTCGGTGAGCGCTGAGTCGCCACGCCAGCTCACGCGGTTGTCCGCGCCCAGGTCGCCGGAGCGCTGCGCGTCGTAGAACCAGATCGACTTCTGCAGGGCCTCGCCGTAGTTGAACGCGGGCGCCGCGTCGGCCTCGGCGGTGACCGGTGCGACAACGAGGCAGGCCACCACGGCCAGTGCCGCGAGCAGGGGAGCAGGGGTGCGCACTGAGTTGCCTCCTCGTTGAGGGCTGGGAGCGCTCCCAGAAGCGTAACGCCGGATCGTCATATTTGGGAAGGGGGATTCCGAGTGTTGTGACCGGCGCGATTTCGGAGTAGAGCAGAAAGGCATGAAGCGACTCGCCACCGCATTGTTGATCTCCACTGGCATGCTCGCGGCCTGTGTCGCGCCCACGCCGACGGCCACCCGCGGCGCCGGTTCACTCGGCGCGCACCTGGCCACAATGGACGAACTGGTCGAGTGGATCGACGACACCGCAGGGGATTGCGCGGACGTGACTCCCAAGCAGATCAGCGAGCTGCGCGGGTTCCTCGGGCCGGACATCGCCGCGCGCTTCGAGCCGCACGTGGCCGAATGGGCCACCTGCCGGGTGTCACCGGAATACCCGGTCGTGGGACTTGTCCTGTTCAGTGGCGATGAGCAGCGGAAATTCCAGGAATCCTGGTACGCCGCGATGACCGCGGGGGAGATCGCCGACGGGCCGGCCTTCGCCTTCGGCAACGGGTTCGCGGTCTCCGCCGGATTCCTGGGCGTGAGCAAGCTCGGGCTGTACTACTTCCGGTGCGACCACCTCGATCCGAAGGTGCACCAGGTTCCCGCCGACGCGGAGGGCTGCGTGTTCGCGAACCCGGAGCACGGACACCACTGAGCCCGCCGTCCCAGTGGTGCCGTCTCGGTGGTGCCGGCGCGCCTACGGGCTCGTGCAGGTGAGGTCCATCGGATGCGCGGGGCTCGTCCCCGGCGAGTTGGCGGACAACCCGAACGAGCGTTCGCCGTCCGCGGGCACCTGCGCGTTCCAGTCCACGCTCCGCACGGTCACCGCCGACCCGCTCTGGGTGAGCGTGCCGTTCCAGACGCTGTTGAGCGTCTGCCCGGACGGGAGCGTCCACTTGACGGTCCAGCCGGACAGCGGCGTCGAACCGTGGTTCATCACGACCACGTCGGCCTGGTAGCCGCCGTCCCACGTGCCGGTGACGTTGTAGTGCGCCATGCAGTTGCCCGCGGGCGGGTCGCCCGGGTCGGGGTCGTCGACTTCGCCGATGCCGGTTACCTCGCCGTTGCCGCCGTCGAACACGACATCCGAGCAGCCGTAGAAGGTCTCGGTGCTGTCCGAGCGCTTCCACACCGAGTAGATGACGTGCTTTCCCGACTTGCCGGTGGGGAAGTTGCCGGTCCACCTGTACTGGCCCTCGACGCTGCCGACGCCGCCGGTCACCTGCGGGTGGTCGACCGTGAGGAAGGGCTGGTCCTCGAGGTCGTCCCAGCGCAGTGCCCTGTTCGGGTCGTAGCCGTCCTTGGTGACGTACAGGTAGAACCAGCCGGGGTGGGCGGCCCACGCGTTGTAGGAGAAGTCGAACGACGCGCCGGCGGTCAGGTGGGTCTCCGGCCAGTTCCCGACCCGGTCGTAACCGGAGAAGTTCGGGTTGCCGCCGGAGCACAGCTGCCCGTCCGGGATGAACCCCTCGGTGCGGCCTGCGCCGTCCGAGCGGAGCACGGAGAACCAGTTGTAGAGCGAGTTGTCGCCGCTCTGTGCGACAGCTCCCTTGCACGCGGAGTTCTTCGGCACGATGTTGCCCTGCGGTGTCAGCCCGTCCTGCCAGCACAGGAACGTCCTGCTGCCCGGTTTCATCATCGCGCCGTGTGCCGCCGCGGGTTGTGCGTTCATTGTCGCGGTCATCAGGCCCGCCACCATCATGGTGACGACGGCCAGGACCGCGGTCACTGCCTTTCTACGTGTCATGGCGCCTTCTTTCTGACAGCACTGGGAGCGCTCCCAGTCTCGGCACCATAGCGCGGGGCCGACATTGAGCGAACGGGGCCAAACGAGTGAGAAACTTCCGGTCTCACGTGATTCTGCGTGACGGTCTTCCCAGTCGCGACGTGCCGGGCTAGATTGTGGGAGCGCTCCCAAAGAATCGGACTCGGAAAGGATCACATTGTGGTGATCAACAATTGGCGGCGCGTGCTGCTGCCCGCTGTCGCAGTCGCTGTTGTCGCGGTGGCTCCGGGAGCGCCGTCGGCGGCGTCCGAAGCCGCGCCCGCTGCCGACGGGTACCAGCGGATCGTGAACGGCGACTTCGCCTCCGGCGGCGCCGATCCGTGGTGGACGGGCGCGAACACGAGCGGCTCGGTGACGGGCGGGGAGTACTGCGTCGACGTCACCGGCGGCACCGCCAACGGGTACGACGCGCTGTCCGGGCAGAACGGCGTGCCCTACGAGGCCGGCCAGTCCTACACGCTGAGCTTCGACGCACGGGCCACCGTCGAGCAGCCGATCTCCGCGGTCGCGGGCGAGGCCGTCGACCCGTACCGGCAGATCGCGCGCACCGACGTGACCGTCACACCGGTCAAGCAGACCTTCACGTTCACCTTCGAGTCCACACTGGACTTCCCGGCGGCGGGCAACGGGCAGTTCGCGTTCTGGTTCGGCGGCCAGTCGTTCGACAACACCGTGTGCGTGGACAACGTCTCGCTGGTCGGCGGCGTGCTGCCACCACCTGGACTGGAACCGGCGTCGCCGCTGCGGGTGAACCAGGTCGGCTACGTGCCGGGCCTGCCCAAGCGGGCGACCCTCGCGACCGGCTCGACCACCCCGCTCGCCTGGACGTTGCGGGACAGCGCGGGCGCGGCCGTCGCCACCGGCCAGACCACACCGAAGGGCCAGGACGCGGCGTCGGACGAGAACGTCCACGTCATCGACTTCTCCTCCTTCGACCGGCAGGGCAGCGGCTACACGCTGGCCGTCGGCGACGCGGTGAGCCACCCGTTCGACATCTCGACGACCGCCATGAGCGGGTTGCGGTACGACTCGCTCGCCTTCTTCTACCACCAGCGCAGCGGCACCCCCATCGAGGCGGAGTACGTCGGTGAGGAGTACGCACGGCCCGCCGGGCACGTGAACGTGGCGCCGAACCAGGGCGACGACGACGTCCCGTGCCGGGCGGACCTGGACTGCGGGTACACCCTCGACGTGCGCGGTGGCTGGTACGACGCGGGCGACCACGGCAAGTACGTGGTGAACGGCGGGATCTCCGCGTGGCAGCTGCAGAACAGCTTCGAGCGCGCCGCGCTGCTCGGTGACGAGGCCGCGCTCGGCGACGGCACCCTCGCCATCCCCGAGCGGTCCAACGGCGTGCCCGACGTCCTCGACGAGGCGCGGTGGGAGGTCGAGTTCCTGCTGAGCATGCAGGTCCCCGACGCCCAGCCGCTCGCAGGCATGGCGCACCACAAGATCCACGACGAGCAGTGGACCGGCCTGCCGACGCTGCCGCACGAGGACGCGCAGCCACGGCGGCTGTCCGCCCCGAGCACGGCGGCGACGCTGAACCTCGCGGCGGTGGCCGCACAGGCGTCCCGGCTGTGGGCGCCCTACGACGCGGAGTTCTCGGCCCGCACCCTCGCCGCGGCGGAGAGGGCGTACGCGGCGGCGAAGGCGAACCCGGACCGGATCGCGGACCCGAACGACGGCACCGGCGGCGGCGCGTACAGCGACCCCACGGTGACCGACGAGTTCTACTGGGCCGCCGCCGAGCTGTTCGCGACCACCGGCCGCTACCGCGCGGACGTGACCGGGTCCCCGCTGTTCGGCGGGGAGAGCTTCGACGCACGCGGGTTCGACTGGGGCGCGACGGGTGCGCTCGGTGACGTGACGCTGGTGCTGGTGCCACGCGACCTGGCCGTGGACGCGATCCGGTCCGCGATCGTGTCGGCGGCGGACACGCACCTCGCGACCATGGCGGCCATGGGGCACCCGGCGCCGTACCGGACGGCCGACGGCGGCTACGAGTGGGGCTCGAACGGCCTCATCGCCAACAACGGCATGGTGCTGGGTCTCGCGTACGACCTGACCGGCACACAGAAGTACCGCGAGGGCGCGTTCGCCACGATGGACTACCTGCTTGGCCGCAACCCGGTCGACCACTCGTACGTGTCGGGCTGGGGTGACCAGCCGGTGCGCAACGTGCACCACCGGCACTGGGCCAACCAGCTCGACCCGTCGCTGCCGATCGCGCCGCCCGGCGCGCTGTCCGGGGGACCGAACAGTGCGCTGCAGGACCCGGTCGCGCAGCGGCTGCTGCCAGGGTGTGCGCCGCAGCGGTGCTGGGTCGACCACATCGAGGCGTACTCGCTCAACGAGGTGACGGTCAACTGGAACTCGGCGCTCGCGTGGCTGTCGAACTGGGTGGCGGAACGCTCCGTGCCGCCGTCGGCGCCGGCGGGCTGCGCGGTCACGTACTCGGCGTCGACGTGGCAGACCGGGCTGACCGCCCAGCTGACGATCGAGAACACCGGTACCACCGCGTGGGACGTGTGGCGGCTGGAGTTCGCCTTCGCAGGCGGGGAACGGATCCAGCACGGGTGGAGTGCCACGTGGACCCAGACGGACCGCGCCGTGGTCGCCGAGAACGCGGCGTGGAACACCCGTGTCGCGCCGGGCGGGTCGGTGACGGCCGGCTTCAACGCGAGCAAGACCGGCACGCACACCCCGCCCACCGTGTTCAAGGTCAACGGACAGGTGTGCACCACCGCCTGAGCGGTGTTTCCTGCCGTCGCGAGGAGTTCCGACGGTGGACCCGCGGGTGACACCTACGACGGGGTGGCGGCGGCACTGGAAACCACGGGACGGAGCGCGGACGATTCACCAGGAACGGCGACCTGGTGAATCGTCCGGCGGCCTACGTGCCGATGGTTTGCCTGACCGTCTCGTCAGGCATCGTCATCCGACCAGCCCGAGCACCTGTCGATACCCAGCCGGATGTTCACGCATGCCTTGTACTCGACAAGGGCGCCTTCGCTGTAGGACTTGTTGTACTCGGCACTGTTGTTGCAGCCACCGCTGAAGTCGTGCCGGTTCTCGGAGCCGCCGTTGATCTTGTACACCAGGTACACGGGGTTGCCGTCGCAGCTGGTGTCGTACAGGCGGAAGATCTCGCCATGAGAGGTGAAGGTCGCTTTGACGCCGGTCTCCTTGGCGCTGCTGTCCGCGTGTGCGGCAGGCGCGGTGAAGGCCGCACCGCCGATGGCGAGCGCGAGTGCCGCGCCGAATGTGATCGCTGCCCTTCTGATCATTCCGGTACCACCTTCGAGAGTTGTTCGGCATTCGCCGGTCCCCAGGTCGAAGACATGACCAGGGTCGCCGCCGCGCTTTCTCCTGGCTTTCGCACCGGTGAAAGGCTGGAGCCGCCGGCATCAGGCCGACGGATGGCGGAAAGCCCCTCGTATCGGGCTCGCGACGTGGTGGGGTGGCCGGGTGAGCATCTTCGTGCGTGGGCGGTTCGACGCCAGGGACGGCAGGCGGGCCGAGTTCGAGGAGATCGCGCTGGCGCTGGCCGCGCGGGCGGCCGACGAGCCCGGCACCCGCACCTACCGCTGGCTCTCCGCTGGTGAAGGGTCCTACATCGTGATCGAGGAGTACGTCGACGAGGCTGCCGCCATGGCGCACAACGAGGGGGTGGCCGACCTGCTGACCCGCGTACCCGACTGCGCGGAGCTGGTCCTCGCCGAGGTGTACGGGCCCAGCACGCTGGCCTGGGCGGAGGGCAAGCCGCGGGTCACCCTCCACCCGGACTTCTCAGGCTGACTCGCGGCAGACCAGTTCCGTCGGCAGGATCACCGGGGCGAGCCTCGCGTCCGGGTCGCGGAGCTGGGTGATCAGCAGCTTCGCCAGCTCGCGGCCCATCTGCTGGATCGGCTGGCTCACGGTGGTGAGCATCGGGTCGGTGTTGCGGGCCAGGTCGGAGTCGTCGAAACCGATCACCGCGACGTCGTCCGGGACGCGGCGGCCCGCGGCGCGCAGGGCCTTCATGGCACCGGCGGCCATCAGGTCACTCGCCGCGAACACGGCGTCGAGCTGCGGGTCCTTGGCGAGCAGCTCCCTGGTCGCCGCCTCGCCGCTCGCCTGGCCGAAGTCGCCCGGCGCGACCAGGCGGGTCACGCCGCGCTTGCCGCGCAGCGCCGCGCGGTAGCCCGCGAGCCGGTCGATGCCCGCCGCCATGTCCTGCGGGCCGGTGATCGTCGCGATCCGGCGGCGGCCCTGCCGGTACAGGTACTCCACCGCCGTCCGCGCGCCCGACTCGTTGTCCGCGTCCACGTACGGCACGGCCCCGATGTCGGACATCGGCCTGCCGTTGAGGGCCACCGGCGCGCCGGCGGCCACGATGTTGGTCGGCAGCGGGTCGTCGCCGTGCAGCGAAATGAGGATCACGCCGTCGACGTGGCCGTTGCGCACCTGCTGCTCGACCTTGCCGTGCTGGCGTGCCGTGTTGGCCATCATCAGGTTGAGCTGCAGGGGAGTGGAGGACAGCTCCTGGCTCAGCCCGCGCACGAGGTTGACGAAGAACGGCTCGCCGAACACGCGGTCCTCGGACTCGGACACGACCAGCAGCACCGTGTCGGTCCGGCGCGTGACCAGGCTGCGCGCCGCCTGGTTGGGTACGTACCCGAGCTTGCGGATCGCGTCCTGCACCGCCTTGAGCGCCCACGGGCTCACCTCGAGCGAACCGTTCACCACGCGGGACGCCGTCCCGCGTGACACGTTCGCCTCTGTCGCCACCTGTTCGAGGGTCGGGCGCCCGCTCGCCCGTGACCTTCTGCCTTCACTCACCCCGCACACTCCCGCATTCGGCCATGATACTGGGAGCCCTCCCAGCCCCGCGGCTTCTTGACGCGCCGTGGCGGACCGAGCACACTGGGGAAGCGGTTATTTGGGAACGCTCCCATCCAACTCTGCACGGATTCTCTCCGGAGGTATGGATGGTGCTCAGGAAACTGGTGGTGGCGATCGCCGCGCTCGCGCTGGTCCCGGCGGGCCCCGGCTCGGCTCATGCCGCGCCGTCGGGGTTCTACGTCGATCCGCAGACCAACGCGGCCCGCTGGGTCGCCGCCAACCCGAACGACAGCCGGGCCGCGGTCATCCGCGACCGGATCGCGAACGTGCCTGCCGCGCGGTGGTTCACCACGACCAACACCAGCACGGTGCGCGGACAGGTCGACGCGTTCGTCGGCGCCGCGGCGGCCGCGAACAAGATCCCGATCATGGTCGTCTACAACGTCCCGAACCGGGACTGCGGCGGCGCCAGCTCCGGCGGTGCGCCGTCGCACTCCGCCTACCGGGCGTGGGTCGACGAGGTGGCGGCCGGGCTCGCGGGCCGTCCGGCGTACATCGTGCTGGAACCCGACGTGCTGCCGCTCATGACCAACTGCCAGAACGCGAGCCAGCAGGCGGAGACCCGCGCGTCCATGGCGTACGCCGGGAAGAAGCTCAAGGCGGGGTCGGCGCAGGCCAAGGTGTACTTCGACATCGGGCACTCCGCGTGGCTGTCCCCAGGTGAGGCCGCCGCGCGCCTGCGGGCGGCGGACATCTCGGCCAGCGCGGACGGCATCTCCACCAACGTGTCCAACTACCGCGGCACGGCCGACGAGGTGGCCTTCGCCAAGGCCGTCCTGTCCAACCTGGGGGACGGCAGGCTGCGTGCGGTCGTGGACACCAGCCGCAACGGCAACGGGCCCGCGGGCAGCGAGTGGTGCGACCCGCCTGGCCGCCGCATCGGCACGCCGAGCACCACCAACACCGGTGACGGGCAGATCGACGCGTTCCTGTGGGTGAAACTGCCAGGGGAGGCCGACGGCTGCATCGCCGGTGCCGGCCAGTTCGTGCCGCAGCGCGCGTACGAACTCGCCACTTCCTGAAACAGGCGTCAGGACACCGCCGGGTGTCCGCCTGTGCCCTGAACGACGCTTTCGGGACGAAAGCGTCGTTCAGGGCATGGCGGGACCCCCCGGTTCGGGTGGGGGTTGCGTGGACGCAGCCGCGCTTCACGGCACCGGTTGTGCCGTGAACGCGCCTTTCAGGGCATTGGATGGGGCACGTTCGCGGTGCCTCGTTCCGCAGGGCCGGTGGTGCCGATATTTTCATTCGGCGAAAAACGTGCGAAGTTCGCACAATCGGCCCAATCCAGTTGGGCGAACGGCCGTAGTGGCGGCGGAGTCGCTCGTACCGTGCGCATGGACCGCTGAACGGCTCCTGAACGGAGCAGTGTGCGCAGGTCTTACCAGGTAAGGAAATCACGGTACGTGGTGGCCGCGCGTCACGGACGGCCGAACGGCCTTCACGGTTGCCGTCCGCATCGTTACAGTCCAGTCCTGGGAGCGTTCCCAAATACTCCCCAGAATTCACATGACAAAGGAGTCATCATGCGTTCTGCCTCTGTACGAGGCACCCCGCGAAAGGGGTTGATCGGCGGTGTGGCCGCCGCTGTGGCCCTGGCGTCGGTTTCGCTGTTCACCGGTGCGGGGGCCTCGGCCGCCGCACCGGCCCCACGGGTGGACAACCCCTATTCCGGGGCCGGGGTGTACGTGAACCCCGAGTGGTCCGCGAAGGCCGCCGCCGAGCCGGGCGGTGACCGGATCGCGAACCAGCCGACCGGCGTGTGGCTCGACCGCATCGCCGCCATCGACGGCGCGAACGGCGGCATGGGGCTGCGTGACCACCTCGACGAGGCCGTGTCCCAGGCGGGTGGCCGGCAGCTCACGATCCAGGTCGTCGTGTACAACCTGCCCGGCCGCGACTGCGCGGCGCTGGCCTCCAACGGTGAGCTGGGCCCCGACGACCTGCCGAGGTACAAGGCGGAGTTCATCGACCCGATCGCGGCGATCCTCGCCGACCCGGCGTACGCGAACCTGCGGATCGTCACGGTCATCGAGATCGACTCGCTGCCGAACCTGGTCACCAACACCGGCAGCAGGCCGACGGCCACGCCGGAGTGCGACCGGATGAAGCAGAACGGCAACTACGTCAAGGGCGTCGGCTACGCGCTCGCGAAGCTCGGCGCGATCGAGAACGTCTACAACTACATCGACGCCGGGCACCACGGCTGGATCGGGTGGGACGACAACTTCGGTGCCTCGGCCGACCTGTTCGCCGAGGCCGCGCGCGCCGAGGGCAGCACGACCGCCGACGTGCACGGGTTCATCACCAACACCGCGAACTACTCGCCCACCCGGGAGCCGCACTTCTCCGTCGACGACACGGTGAACGGGACCGCGGTGCGCCAGTCCTCCTGGGTCGACTGGAACCGCTACACCGACGAGCTGACCTTCGCGCAGGCGTTCCGGCAGCGACTGGTGCAGGCCGGTTTCCCGGCCGGCATCGGAATGCTCATCGACACCTCGCGCAACGGCTGGGGTGGCAGCGCCCGCCCGACGGGTCCGGGTCCGCAGACCTCCGTGGACGCCTACGTGGACGGTGGCAGGATCGACCGCCGCATCCACAAGGGCAACTGGTGCAACCAGTCCGGTGCCGGTCTCGGCGAGCGGCCGACGGCCGCGCCCGCGTCGGGCATCGACGCGTTCGTGTGGATGAAGCCGCCGGGTGAGTCCGACGGTTCCAGCCGTGAGATCCCGAACGACGAGGGCAAGGGTTTCGACCGGATGTGCGACCCCACCTACGAGGGCAACCCGCGCAACGGCAACAACCCGCCCGGCTCGCTGCCGGACGCCCCGATCTCCGGGCACTGGTTCTCCGCGCAGTTCCAGGAGCTGATGCGCAACGCGTACCCGCCGCTGTGAGCTGCGTGCCCTGCTAGTCGAGGAGAAGACATGTCCATCCGACTTCGCACCGTGACCGTGCTCGCCGCGGCCGCCGCGATGCTCGTCGCGGGCGCGCTGCCCGCCGCCGCGCACGGCAACGCGACCGACCCGCCGTCGCGCAACTACCACTGCTTCGACCGCTGGGGCAGCGACTTCCAGAACCCGGCGATGGCGACCGAGGACCCGATGTGCTGGCAGGCATGGCAGGCCGACTCGAACGCCATGTGGAACTGGAACGGCCTGTACCGCGAGAACGTCGCGGGCAACCACCAGGCCGCCATTCCCGACGGCCAGCTCTGCTCCGCGGGCCGCACGCAGAACGGCAGATACGCCGCGCTGGACGCGGTCGGCAACTGGAAGGCGGTGAACAAGCCGAGGAACTTCACGGTCAACGTCCACGACCAGGCGCTGCACGGTGGTGACTACTACCGGGTCTACATCACGAGGCAGGGCTTCAACCCGATCACGCAACCCCTGCGGTGGTCGGACCTGGAGCTGGTCACCTCGGTCGGCAGAACCCCGCCGCAGAACAACACCGTGATACCGGTCAACGCGGGCAACCGCACCGGCAGGCACATCGTGTACACGATCTGGCAGGCGAGCCACCTGGACCAGTCGTACTACTTCTGCAGTGACGTCAACTTCACCGGTTGACCATCCACATGGTACGGCCACCTTCCCGCCTCGTGGTGGGAAGGTGGCCGTCATGGTGGTACCTCAGGCCTTCAGGAAGTCGAGCAGTGCGGTGTTCACTTCGTCGGCGTGTGTCCACAGCAAACCGTGCGGTGCGTTCTCGACCTCGACGTAGGTCGCGCTCGGCAGCAGCTCGCGGAACCGCCGCGCGGTCGAGTCGATCGGCAGGATGTTGTCCGCGGTCCCGTGCAGGATCAGCGTGGGCACGTCGACCTTCGGGATGTCGGAGCGGAAGTCGGTGACCCACGTCGGCACCGCGGCTGCCGACGCGTACCAGGACGCGCCTGCGGCGACGTTCCAGCTGTTGCGCAGCGCCTCCTCGGACAGCCTTGTTCCCAGGTTCTCGCCGGTGTTGTAGAAGTTCTCGTAGAAGTCGGTGAAGTAGGCGTACCGGTCGGCCCTGACCGCGGCGAGGATGCCGTCGAAGACCTCCTGCGGCACACCGGCCGGGTTGTCGTCGGTCTTGAGCAGGAACGGTTCCAGCGAGGCGAGGAACGCGGCCTTCGCGATCCTGGCCGAGCCGTACGTGCCGAGGTAGCGGCCGACCTCACCGGTGCCCATGGAGAATCCGACGAGGACCACGTCGTTAAGGTCCAGCGTGTCGAGGACGACCTTGAGGTCGCCTGCGAACGTGTCGTAGTCGTAGCCGGTGGTGGGCTGGCTGGACTGGCCGAAGCCGCGCCGGTCGTAGGTGATGACGCGGTAGCCGGCGTCGAGCAGCGCGGCGCTCTGCTTCTCCCACGAGTGGCCGTCGAGGGGGTAGCCGTGGATCAGGACGACGGGCTGCCCGCTGCCGTGGTCCTCGTAGTACAGCTCGATGTCCGTGTTGTTCTCAGTCCCGACGGTGATGAACGGCATGGCGGGTTCCTTACTGGACCGGGGAGAACGATCGTTCTCCGCTGTCCGGCACAACCTGGTGCCGTACCGTGGCATTCCGGTGGCGGAAGGTGATCCGGGACACGCCGCGGTGCGCGGGTGGCGGCAGGCCCACCCGCGCACCGCGGTCCCCGGTCAGGACGCCGTACAGCTCGGCGTCACTCCTGTGCCGGTTCCCGTGCCCTGGTAGCCGAACTCGGTCGACTGACCAGGAGCGATCGAGCCGTTGTGGGCGGCGTTGGCGAACTGGATCGTGCCGGCGTTCGCGCTCCGGTTCGTGTTCCAGGAGTTCACGATCGAGGCACCGGATGGCATCGTGATGGTGACCGTCCAGCGGCTGACCGCCGCCGAGCCCGCGGTGACCTTCACCGTGCCGACGAACCCGCCCTGCCACTGGTTGGTCGCGACGGTCGCCGTGCAGTCGCCGGTCGGCGGCGGGTCCTCCGGCGGGTCGGTCTGGCCGCCGTTGAGCGCGTTCAGCACCGCGGTGTACGCGGGCTTCTTGTTGTAGTTGCCGTCGAACAGCAGCGGGGTGCCGTTCGGCCGCCACGAGTACTTGTCGGTGACGCCCCACACCGTGATGCCGGTGCAGCGGGAGATGGCGAGGCAGGTCTCGGTGACCGAACGGTAGTTGTTCGCCTGCGCGGTGCCGGACCCCTCGATGTCCAGCTCGGTGATCTGCACGTCCACGCCGAGGGCGGCGAACCGCTGCAGGTTCGCCCGGTAGTCGGAGGGCACGGGGGACTGGGCGTTGAAGTGCGACTGGAAGCCGACGCAGTCGATCGGCACGCCACGGGACTTGAAGTCCTGCACCATCGCGTAGACGGCGTTGCTCTTCGCGTTCTGGCCGTCGGTGTTGTAGTCGTTGTAGCAGAGCTTCGCGTTCGGGTCGGCTGCGCGGGCCCTGCGGAACGCCTCCTCGATGTACCCGTTGCCGAGCCGCTGCTGGAACGCGGAGTTGCGCCGCGTGCCGTTCTCCTCGAAGGCCTCGTTCACCACGTCCCAGGAGTGGATCTGGCCGCGCCAGTGGCCCATGACCTCGTCGATGTGGTTGTTCATGGCCGAGCGGAGGTTGTTCGTGTCGAGGCCGCCGACCCATCCGGGCAGCTGCGAGTGCCACACGAGCGTGTGCCCGCGCACGCTCACGCCCCGGCCGCGTGCCTGGGTGACGATCCGGTCGGCGTTGGCGAAGGTGAACGAGCCGCGGTTGGGTTCCAGCGCGTCCCACTTCATCTCGTTCTCGGGTGTCACCGAATTGAATTCGGCGTTCAGCACGCTGACGTAGTCCGACTCACCGAGCCGGTTCGCCGCGACGGCGGTGCCGAAATACCGGCCGCTTTCGGCGGCCGAGGCGCCGAGCGTGGTCGCGGCACTGGCGGTGCCGGCCAGGACGACCACACCGGCGACGCCCGTGATGCCCGCGGCAGCGAGCACCAAGGCCTTTCTTGCGGTGGAACGCAGGGATTTCCTGATCATGACTGCTCGTTTCCTGGAGGTGAGATCACAGGGTTCGCACGACGCTGAGCGACGAGACGATCGCGATCGGCTACAGCTTCCACTGATTGTGCGTGGCTTCGAGAAGACATGTCAATGCCGAATTCCCGGAACATTATCGGAAAGTTTCGGTGGCGATGAAAAGGAAGTTCTGCGGTTGACAGAATTACTGCCGCGGTGCCGCTCCGCGAAATTTTCGTGAAACTACCGGAGGGTGATCTCCGCGCCGAGGCGGGCACCGTTCTCCAGTTCGAGGTCGTCGCCACTCCAGAACCGGCCCGGGTCGTACCAGTTGGCGCGACGGCGCGCGGGCAGCAGGCCCATCTCCTGGTAGGTGAGCGCCACGACCTCCGCGCAGTAGGCGGTCTCGAGTTTCGCGTCGGACGCAGGCGTGCGCGGGAGCGGCGCCCTGCCGACCAGCCACCGCGAGAGCAGGCGCGTGGTCGACGGGAACGGCGTGCCGTCCAGCCGCGCGACGGCACGCAGCGCCGCGTCCTCCATGTCGCGGTCCGCCGGTGGTTCGAGCTGGCGCAGCCACGCGCGCTGCCGGTACCGGGTCGTCCACTGGGTCACGGCCGCGCGCAGATCGTGCAGTTGCACACCGCGGTGGTGGTTGCCGGTCCACATGTCCCGCAGGGACCGGCCCAGCTCCGCGTGCCACATCAGCGGCGGCAGGTCCTCGATCACGATCGCCATGCCGACGTGGTTCACCGGACTGTTGGTGGTCAGCCGGATCGTGCGGTCCGCGGCCGTGCTGCCGCGGAACAGCCACACATCCCCCGTACGGGTGAGTTCGACCGCCTGGTCCAGTGAAACCGCCACAACCGGTAGCCTAGGCCCGTGCGTTGGTGGAAGGTCCTCGGACTGGCCGGTGTCGCGGGTGTCGCCGCGACCGGTGTCGCGGTCGCCCGCGCGGAACGCAAACGCCGTGCGTACACCCCCGACGAGATCCGCGGCCGCCTCCACGCCCGCGCGGCCGAGTCCGTCAAGGACTGACCACTCCCGCCTCCCGCAGGTGAGTTTCCGTGCGTGCCCCCGTCGTCCGGGCCTGCAGGTTCTATCCAGTTCTCATCCATGCCACACGGGAAACATTGTGCCGTCGCCACGCGACTGGACGAGGTGAGGTGTGGGAGGAGAGGTCGAATGACAGCCGTCCTGACGGACCTGATCAGCGATCTGAAGGTGTTGCGCAAGGGCCGCGGCTTGTTCGTCAGCCGTATCGACGAGAGAGTCGGGACCACGTTGCGGACTGTCTGCGAGGTCACCGACGCCGACGGGCCGGCCGAGATCCGGCACAAGGTGGGGGAGCGGCTGGGGAACTGGGCGAAGAAGCTGCCGCCGGACCTGCGCGTCGCCGTGATGGCCGCGTTCGCGATCGCGCCGGACGCCCGTCTCCCGCTCTACCAGGACCGGGTCAACCTGGCCGCGGAGAAGCTCAACCGCGACCCCCGCACCGCCCGCCGCAGAATCGACGACGGCATCCATCACCTCGCACAGCTCGCGGCCGCGTTCGCACCGAAGCAGGGTTCCCGCGAACACGGCTCGACGCGGTGGCACATCGCGGAGCTGCGCACGACGCTCGCCCTCGACCGGGACCGCCCGGAAGTGCTGGAACAGCGCCGCATCGTGGCCGACGTCGATGATCTGTCCGAAGTGGACATCACGGCGACCCCGGCGGCGGTGGTCGTGGACGTGTTCCACGGCGGCATCCTCGTACCCCGGGGCGGCCGCCGGTTCGCGTACACGCTGCGGTTGCCGGAGCCGCTGCAGCAAGGCCAGTCCCACGACCTCGCGCTGCGCGCCCGCCTCGGCCGCGAACAACACACCCGGCCGTGGTTCGTGTGCGTGCTCGAACACCCGTGCGCCACCCTCGACCTGCGCGTCCGGTTCGACCGCCGCCGGGTGCCGGTGCGGATCACCGCCTTCGAACACGTACACCCCCGCGACTTCGCGTCGGCCACCGACGGTGTCTTCGTGCACGCCGACGCGGCGGGCGAGGTGCAGGCGTCGTTCACCGATCTGACCCCCGGCATGGCCTACGGTGTCCGCTGGGACACGGCACGGACCGGGAGGGCCGACGATGGAGCGGGCGTTCTGGCTGCGCGAGCCCGGACAGGGCGAGATCAGGCCGGTTGAGCTGGCCTCGCCCGGCGAAGGGGACGTCCTCGTGCGCACGGTCTACTCCGCTGTCAGCCGGGGCACGGAGGCGCTCGTGTTCCGCGGTGGGGTGCCCGCGAACCAGTACGACATCATGCGGGCGCCGTTCCAGGACGGCGACTTCCCCGCGCCGGTGAAGTACGGGTACCTCAACGTCGGCGAGGTCGAGAGCGGACCGGCGGAGCTGGTGGGCCGCACGGTGTTCTGCCTGTATCCACACCAGACCCGCTACGTCGTGCCCGCCACCGCGGTCACCGCGGTACCCGACCGGGTGCCCGCCGCGCGGGCGGTGCTCGCGGGCACCGTCGAGACCGCGCTCAACGCCGTCTGGGACGCCACCCCGCAGGTCGGGGACCGGATCGCCGTCGTGGGTGCCGGGATGGTCGGGGCGTCGGTCGCCGCGATCCTGGGGCGGCTGCCCGCGGTGCGGGTGCAGCTCGTGGACATCGACCCCGGCCGGGCGAGGATCGCCGAGGCCATCGGGGTGGACTTCGCGGTGCCCGGTGCCGCGCTCGACGGGTGCGACATCGTCGTGCACGCCAGTGCCACCGAGCAGGGGCTCACCACCTCGCTCGAGCTGCTGCGGTCCGAAGGGGTGTGTGTCGAGCTGAGCTGGTACGGGGACCGCCGCGTCGCCGTGCCGCTGGGGGAGTGGTTCCACTCGCGGCGCCTGACGATCCGCGGCAGCCAGGTCGGGACCGTGTCACCGAACAGGCCGCGCACCTACGCCGAACGCCTGGCCGTCGCACTCGAGCTGCTCGCCGACCCCGGCTTCGACGCGCTCGTCACCTCGGAGTGCCGGTTCGACGAGCTGCCCACCGCGCTGCCCGCCATGATCAGCGATGAACCGTCTTCTCTCTGCCTGCGTGTTACCTACGACAGCGACTGAGTCGAAAGTAGGAGGCGCAGGTTGTTCAGCCTCACCGTCCGTGATCACGTCATGGTGGCGCACAGCTTCACCGGGGAGGTGTTCGGGCCAGCCCAGCGACTGCACGGCGCGACCTTCGTGGTGGACGCCACCTTCCGCCGAGCCGAGCTCGACGCGGACAACATCGTGGTCGACATCGGACTCGCCACCGCCCAGCTCGGTGCGGTGCTGGGAGATCTGAACTACCGCAACCTCGACGAGGTCGAGGAGTTCGCGGGCGTCAACACCTCGACCGAGTACCTCGCGAAGGTCGTCGCGGACCGGCTCGCCGACCACGTCCACAACGGATCACTCGGCGACGGCGCACGAGGGCTCGCCGAGATCGAGGTGACGCTGCGTGAGTCCCATGTGGCGTGGGCGAGTTACCGGCGTCCGCTGTGACGCCGTTCCTGGTGCCCGCCGACATCGACGACGTGACGGTCGCGAGCGGCGGCAACACCTATGACCGGCGCATGTGCGACCTGCTCGGGCTCGTCAAGGTCACGGTTGCCGGCCGCTGGCCCACTCCGTCCACCAAGGCGAGGGTCGCGCTCGCGGACCGGCTCGCCGAGGTGCCCGACGGGTCGGTCGTCCTGATCGACGGACTGGTCGCGTGCGGGGTGCCGGAGGTCGTGGTGCCGCACACCCGCAGGCTACGGGTCGTCGTGCTGCTCCACCTGCAGCTCGCCGACGAGACCGGGCTGCCACCGGAACGGGCCGCCGGCCTCGACCGGCGTGAACGCGAGGTGCTGCGTGCCGCGTCCTCGGTCGTCGCCACCAGCGAGTGGGCCGCCCGCCGCGCGATCGCACACCACGGGCTCGACCCGAAGCGGGTGCGCGCGGCGCCGCCCGGCACCGACCCCGCCCCGATGGCGACCGGCTCCGACGCGGGCGACCAGCTGCTGTGCCTCGCCTCGGTGACCCGGAGAAAGGGCCACGACGTACTCGTCCACGCCCTCGCGAACCTCGCCGACCTGCCGTGGACGTGCGTGTGCGCCGGCTCGGTGCGCCGCGACCCCGCCCACGCCCGGCGGGTGCAGACGCTCATCGACGAGCTGGGGATCGGCAACAAGATGATCCTGGCCGGCCCGCTGTCGGACACCGACCTCGACGTCACGTTCGCCAAGACCGACCTGCTGGTCCTGCCGTCGCGGCGCGAGACGTTCGGCATGGTCGTCACCGAGGCACTCGTGCGTGGCATCCCGGTGCTCACCACGAACGTGGACGCGCTGCCGCGCACGCTCGGACCGGACGGCGGGATGCTCGTCCCGCCCGACGACGTGCCGGCACTGACCGGGGCGCTGCGCCGCTGGCTGACCGACGCGGAACTGCGCGACCGGTTGCGTGAGGCGGCCCGCGCGAGGGAGATCGAGGACTGGCCGAGCGCGGCGAAGCGCCTCGCGGGGGTGCTTCGGTGACCAGCGGGTTGGTCGACGAGAGGGTCGACGTCCGGGACACCGGCATGTGCGGTGGCGGGGTGGCACTGGCCGACGAGGTCGCGTCCGTCGGCGGGATGGTTCTCGTCGGGGACGCGGATCGCGGCGCGGCGCCCGAGGCGCCCTCGGCTCGCCGTGGTTCCGGGAAGCTGTGGGCCTGGGTCAAGCTCGGTATCGGGCTCGCGATCGTCGGGGCGCTCGTGTGGAAGCTCGGCACGGCCGGGTTCGTCGCGGGGATCCAGGTCATCGACGCCGCCGATGTCGTTGCCGCGCTGGTGATCGGACTCGCGACGACCGTGCTCTGCGCGTGGCGGTGGTGCCTCGTGGCGCGCAGGCTCGGCCTGCGGCTGCCGCTGGGCAGGGCGGTCGTGGACTACTACCGTGCGCTGTTCCTGAACGCGGTCCTGCCCGCGGGCGTGCTGGGTGACGTCAAGCGGGCGGTGGAGCACGGCAGGCAGGAAGGTGACGTCGGCGCGGGAGTCCGTGCCGTCGTACTGGAGCGGATGGCCGGGCAGGCCGTCGTGATCGTGGCGGGGGTCGTCGTGCTGCTGGTGGGGCCCGCGCGCGAGATCGGCATGTGGATCGCGGCGTTCGTGGTGGTGCTGGTGGTCGCCTACCTGGTCGCGCGGCGGTCGATCGGGGTCGGGTCGCGGTGGCGGCGCACCGTCGACGACGTCCGCAACGGCCTGCTGGCGCGGGACGCGTGGCCGGGGGTCGCGCTGTTGTCGGCGCTGGCGCTGGCCGGGCACGTCACGTTGTTCCTGATCGCCATGAAGGCGGCGGGCGCGACGCAGTCACCGGAACAGCTGCTGCCGATCGTGGTGGTCGCGCTGCTGGCGATGGGGCTGCCGGTGAACGTCGGCGGGTGGGGGCCGAGGGAGGGCGTGACGGCCCTGATGTTCGCCGCCGCCGGCCTCGGTGCCGCACAGGGGTTGACCGCCGCGGTGGCATACGGATTGCTCGGGCTCGTTGCGAGCCTGCCGGGCGCACTCATGTTGGTGCCCCGCAGACGGGAGAGGGTGGCATGACGAACCTGGCCAGCATGGTGGAACGGGTCACGGAGACCCGCCTGCCGACCGCGTACGGGCCGTTCCGCGCGGTCGGTTACCTGGACGCGCGGGGGCATGAGCACGTGGCGCTCGTGTACGGCGACGTGGCGGGCACGGTCCCGCTGACCCGCCTGCACTCGGAGTGCCTGACAGGCGACGTGTTCGCGTCGACCCGCTGCGACTGCGGCGACCAGTTCGCCGCCGCCATGCGCGCGGTGGCAGCGGAGGGCGCCGGGGTCGTGATGTACCTGCGTGGCCACGAAGGCCGGGGGATCGGGCTGCTGGCGAAGCTGGAGGCGATGCGCCTGCAGGAGGACGGCCTCGACACCGTCGAGGCGAACCTCGCGCTCGGGCTGCCGGTCGACGCACGGGAGTACGACGTGGCCGCCGAGATCCTCCGCGACCTCGACGTGTCCGCGGTGCGCCTGTTGTCGAACAACCCGGAGAAGCTGGACTCGTTGCGACGCAACGGGATCACGGTCAGCGAACGGGTCCCGATCCTGGTCGCGCCGAACGACGACAACCTCCCGTACCTGCGCACCAAGCGGGAACGTCTCGATCACCTGCTGCCGCACCTAGCCTAGATGATATGGCGTACGAACACGTCATCAGGCACAACCAGTGCCGTCAATGGGCCGTTCAGGGCGCTCAGCGCCCTGAACGCGCCTTTCAGGGCATTGTCACGCCGTCAACGCGCCTTTCACAGCACCAAACCCCGGGCGCTCCGCGCGCCGGGTCCGCGAAGCGTGCCCCGCCCGCGCAACCCCGACGGGATGGCAGGCAGACCCGCCCAAACCGCAGCCCAACAACCCCTCCGCCACCCCGGAGACTTGCCCGTCCGGCGAGGACAAACCCGCCCCAACGCGAACCGAAACCAGGCAACCACCCGACCGAAACCGGGCCGATCCGACGCGACCAGCACACGACGACCGACCGCCCACCAAGCTTTCGGGACGCCCCCGAAGGCGTCGTCCAGGACGCGGCATCCGCGCCCGCTCCTCGGGTGCGTCAGTGGTCCAGTGCCGCCAGTACGTCCGCGAACGTGGTCACCAGGTCGGTCAGCGCGGCCCTGCCCTTCTCCGCCGTTGCCAGTGACGGGTGGCCCACCACGCCGGACTCGGTGTACGGGCCGAGCCCGAACGTGAGCATGCGGTTGCGGTCGTCCGCGCGTTCGTCGTGCGTCGCGTAGTCGGGCGGAACGAGTTCGGGGCGGGCGTGCAGCAGCAGCGACGTCTCCAGCTCACCTGCGTGCATGTCCGTCTCCGGGCCGGTTTCCACGCCGCCCGCGGCGCGGGCGGCGAGCCAGTCGACCTCCGTCGGGAACAGGGCCATCCGTTCGCCCCGTGCGCTCGCCTCCTGGACGACGTTGCCGAGCACGTAGTTGCCGCCGTGACCGTTCACGAGCACCAGTTTGCGAACTCCGCTGTGCCGCAACGACTCCGCGACGTCCCGCACGATCGCGTACAGCGTCGGGGCCGTGATGCTCACCGTGCCCGGCCATGCCGCGTGCTCGTGGGAACAGGAGATCGTGACCGGGGGGAGCAGCAGCACCGGGTACGCCTCGGCGACCGAGGAGGCGATCGTCATCGCGATCACCGTGTCGGTCGCCAGGGGCAGGAACGCGCCGTGCTGTTCGAAGCTGCCCACCGGGAGGACGGCGACGGTGTGGTCGCGTGCGTCGGCCGAGGTGTGCAGCGGCAGCAGGTGGGTCATGGGCGGGATCCGAACGTGGTCAGGAAACGGTCGCGGAACTGGTCCATCCGCCACAGCGGGGCACCGGGGCTCGGGTTGAGGCCCGGCTCCCACCCCCAGCCTGCCACGGCCTCGAGCACCTCGGGGTCCTTCGCGACGATCGTGATCGGCACGTCGTGCGAGGCGTCGTCGCCGGAGACCACCGGGCTCGGCTGGTGGTCGCCGAGGAACACCAGCACCGTCCGGTCGGTGCCGTACGTGGTCAGGAACGAGATCAGCGTGTTCAGCGAGTACTGGATGGACTGACCGAACGCCTCGCGGACCTTGCCGGTGTCCGACCACACCTCGGCATGCGTCTTGCCCTGCGCGGGCATCGGCTTGTACACCGAGCCGTCGCCGACGACGTCCCAGTCGACCATGCGGGGCAGGTGTGTCCACGGGATGTGGCTCGACACCAGGTCGATCTCCGCCATCACCGGGGCGCGGTCGGCCGGCGCGAGCTCGGTGCGCTGGAGCGCGGCCATCGAGTACTGGTCGGGCACCTTGGCGTAGGAGAAGTTCGGTCCTTCGTAGCCGACGTTGTTCATCACGTACGCCTTGTCGTAGCCGAAGAACTTCGCCTCCGGCCAGTCCCGCGTGATCGACGGGGAGACCCCGACGGTCCGCCAGCCCGCCCGCTTGAACGCGCCGGACAGCGTGAGCCGGTCGCCGCCGGTGAGCGTGTCGTACCTGGGCTGCGAGTCCACCCACAGCCCGGACTGCAGGCTGGCGTGTGCGAGCCAGCTGCCACCGCCGAACGTCGACGATGTCATGAAGCCGCTGCGGGCCTCGAACCCGGCCGCGCGCAGCTGGTCGGTGCCGCGGTCGAGCACCGCGTCGACGCCGGGCGCGACAGCCGGGTCCTCCACCGCGACCCGCCCGTAGCTCTCGACGAACGTGACCAGCACGTCCTTGCCGCGCAACCCGGGCACCAGCCGGGAACCTGCCGTGTGGCGGAACGGGTCGTCGGCGACCTGCTGCTCGAACACGTCGGGGTCGAGCAGGTCGGCACGCACCTGGCGCAGGTCGTCGAACACCTCGTTGGCCGCCGAGTTCGCCGCGACCGGCTGGCCGAGCACCGCGAGGCTCACCCAGACCACGCCGAGCATGGCGACGCCCCTGGTCGCGGTGGTGCGCCTGCCGACGGCGAGCCTGGTCAGCCGCAGCACCGACAACGTCGTCCCCACGATGAGCCCGCCCGCCAGCGCCACGGCCGCGACGACGGCGCCAGCCGCGCCGAACCAGCCGACGGAGTCGTTCAGGAAGTCGACGGCCGGGCCGAAGAACGTCCAGTCGTAGACCGGGTGGAACGGGCGGGCCAGGGTCTCGTGGAAGCCCATGTCGATCACCTTCATGATCGTGAGCACGCCGAGCGCGACGCCGACCATTGCGGCGGCCACCCGGCGCGACCGGGGTGGCAGCACCAGCACGAGCGCGGCGACCACCAGGCCCTCGACGGGGATGCGGGCGAACGCGGCCGGTGTGAGGGCACCGAGCTCGCTCGGCGCCAGCAGGGCGAACAGCACGAGCAGGCACGCGACCGCGGTCAGCACCCTCCTGCGCCGCGGCGACTCGTCACCGCCGTGGGCCTGTGCCGCGGCGGGCGCGGTGTCCCGGTGCCGGTGCAGCCAGCGGACGTCGTGGGCGAACGACCAGGTCAGCGCCGCGAGCGCGACCGCGACGAGGACGAGGGCCGCGGTGTGGGGGAGGACCGTCGTGAGCGTCAGCACGATGCCCTGCGCGGCGGCCACCGCCTTGCTGCTCATCCGCACCGGCAGCGGCGCGCGCAGCCACGGCCACAGCCGGGCCGCCGCGACGAACACGTACCGCATGGCGCCGATCGCGAGCACCCACCAGCCGAGCCGCGTTGCGGCGAACGCGCTCAGCACCAGGATGAGGAACGCGTCGACCTCCATGTCGAACCGCGCACCGAACTCCGACGCGGTGCCGGTGCGCCGCGCGACCTTCCCGTCGACCGCGTCCATGGCGAGCGCGACCGAGGCGATGACGACCAGCGGCCAGACCGAGCCGCGCGGGTGGCTGGTGTCGGCGACCAGCGCGACCACACCGCCGACCAGCACGGACCTGGTGAGCGTGACGTGGTCGGCGGGCCCGAACCGGTGTATCCCGTACCTCGGCAGCGCCTCGGCGAGCACCGCCCACCCGGCCACCGCGAACGCCAGCCCCGCGAGCCAGCCGGGCGGTGCCAGCCCGGCGACCCCGGTGAGCGCCGCGAGCAGTGCCACCAGCGCGACCAGCGCGATCGTCAGCGGCACGGAAGGAGGCAGCGGGCGCCGTCTCGACCTCGTCGCGGGCCCGGGGACCACGGGCGTACGCGGGCTCTCGAGTGTCGGTACGGTCGGTGCTGCCACAGGTTCCTCCCAAGATCTGGTCGTACCTCAATACGCATGCGGCCGCAGGACGGTTCTGAACCGGATCTTCTGAACCGGCGGGCCCTGCCCCGCGTGTAGAGGGCGATGAGTGACTTCTCCCGCGAGTGGCTGGCGCTGCGTGAGCCCGCCGACGCCGACGCGCGTGCCGATGACCTGCTGATCCCCCTTCGCGCCCACCTCGGCGCCCGTGACCTGGTTATTCGTGATCTTGGCAGCGGCACCGGGTCGATGGCGCGGTGGCTGTCACCCCGGCTGCTCACCCCGCACCGGTGGGTACTGACCGACCGCGACGCCGACCTGCTCGCGCACGCGGCGGTGCCTGGCGCGGTGACCGAGCAGCGTGACCTGACGTCGCTGACGCCGGAGGACCTTCAGGGCACCTCGCTGGTGACCGGGTCGGCGCTGCTGGACCTGCTCACCGAGGAGGAGGTCACCCGCCTGGCCGAGGTTTGCGTGAAGGCGCGCTCCCCCGCGCTGTTCGTGCTGTCGGTGGCGGGGAAGGTGGACCTGGAGCCGCCCGACCCCCTCGACGACGCCGTGACCAGCGCGTTCAACGCCCACCAGCGCCGCACGACCGGAGGCCGTGCCCTGCTCGGCCCGGACGCGGTGCCGGTGATGGCGCGGGTGTTCGAGGACCTGGGCGCCACGGTGCACCGCTGCCCCAGCCCATGGCGCCTGGGGCCCGACCGCCCCGAGCTGACCACGGCCTGGCTGCAGGGCTGGCTCGGCGCCGCGTGCGAGCAGGACGAGGAGCTGGCCGGGGTCGCGGGTGCCTACCTGCGTCGCAGGCTCAGCGGTCCGCTGCACGCGACCGTGCACCACGAGGACCTGCTGGCGATCCCCGGCTGACACCGGCACCGACGGCCGCGACCGCGGACCACGCGGAGGCCACCGACCGCCGCGCAGGCGTGGCCGGTGGCGCCGAACGCGCGGCCCGCTCCCGTCAACCCGTGCAGCCGGTGTCGTCCACGCCGCCCTGGATCCAGGGGAGGTTGACCTTGCGGAAGGCGATCGAGCGGTGCGAGGTCGAGTTGCTCGAGACGTTCTCGTTCACCTCGACCAGCGCCCCCACGTGGTAGTCGGCAGTCTTCACGATGCTCGAGTAGCCGCCTTCCTTGTACGTCCCGCTCTGGCCGGGCAGCGGGGCGTCGGAGAACGGGCGGCTGTAGGCCCACGTGCGGCCCTCGTCCTCACTGATCCGGATCCGCATCTTCGTGCGCGTCTGCGTCGACGCCGAGTTCACGAACGCCAGCCTGGCCGGGGCGTCGGCGTTGTACCGCATCACCGAAGCCTCGTTCTTCGGGTCCAGCAGGCAGCTCGCCGCCCTGAACGCCGCGAAACCCGACTCGATCGAGCCGCGGGCCACCTGACGGCGTTTCGCCGACTCCCACACCCGCGTGGTCGGCCGGTCGTTGCGGTACAGCGACCCGTCTGCCAGCTCCAGAACCGTCGCCTCGCCGGTCTGTTCCATGGCGGCGCCGGACGTCGTTCTCAGCACCTGCACCCGCCACGTCGCACCGTGGTCGTCGGAGTAGATGTTGCGGTGCTGCGCGGGGATCACGAGCCGCCCCGGGTTGCGGTAGGTGGTCTGGATGCCGACGCCGGGACCGACGGCGTCCCAGTTCCAGCTCGCGCCGGAGGCGAGGGTCCTCGGCTTCAGCGTCGACGACCTGTTCACCGGTGCCGACCACGTCAGTCCGTCGTCGGTGCTCGACGACACCCACACCTGCCGGTCGTCCCACGAGTTCACGGTGCCGCTCGTCGCCGGCTGGTGGTTCATGAACAGCCAGATCCTGTTGTCGGACCTGTCCACGACTGCCGTCGGGTTGCCCCAGACGCCCTGGCCCGCACCGATGACCTCCCGCAGCGACGACCAGGACGCGCCGTTGTCGGTGGAGCGTTTGTAGACCAGGTTGATGTTGCCGAAGTCGCCGTTGCCCGCGGCGCGCCCCTCGGCGAACGCGATGAGCGTGTTCTTGTTAGTCCTGACCAGGGACGGGATGCGGAACGAGTGGTAGGTGATGCCGTTCATCGACTCGTTGCCGCCGTTGAACAGGATCCGCTCCGAGTGGGACTCGGCGGCGGCGGACGCCTGCGGTGCGGCGGGGAGGAGGACGGCGAGGGGCAACAGCAGGGCGAGGAGCCGGCTCGTCTTCACGAGAGAATCATTACCGCACATCCCTCTGTTTCTGGTGATTTGTTACCCAAAATGTCATCTCGGTGGTGTTCGCTTCGGCCATGCGAAGACTGCTGCTCCTGATCGTGCTCGCCATGGCCGCGCTCGCCACGCCGGCGACCGCGACCCCGGCCACTCCCGCGCGCACGCTGTCGGTCCTGTCGTTCAACATCCACCACGGCGCAGGTGAGGACGGTGTGTTCGACCTCGACCGCGTCGCCGACGAGATCCGCCGCACGCATGCCGACGTGATCGGGATGCAGGAGGTCGACCGGCACTACGGTGAGCGCAGCGACTGGGCCGACCAGCCCGCCGAGTTGGCGCAACGCCTCGGCATGCACGTCGTCTTCGGCGCGAACCTCGACCTCGAGCCGCCGTCGGCCGGGCAGCCGCGCCGCCAGTACGGCACCGCGATCTTGTCCCGCCACCCCATCCTCGAATGGCACAACACCCTGCTGCCCAAGGGAAAACCCGCCGAGGAGCGGCGCGGTCTGCTGACCGCCGTCGTCAACGTGCGTGGCGTGCAGGTGCGTGTGATGAACACCCACCTGCAGCACGACAGCGCCGCCTCCCGGCTGCTGCAGTCGGCGGTCGTCGCCGACGCGGTGGTGGCGTCGAAGGAACCGGTCGTCCTAACCGGTGACCTGAACGCCGTCCCGGCCGCACCCGAGATCACCACGCTGACCGCCCACCTGCGGGACGGCGGGAACGCGTACACCTACCCGGCCGACGTGCCCACCGCCCGCATCGACTACGTGCTCACGAACGGGCTGCCGCTGTTCTCCAAGGTCCTGCCGACCGCTGCCTCCGACCACCGCCCCGTGCTCACCGCACTGATGGTGCGGCGAGCACGGTGACCGGCGGGGCGGGCCTGCTCAGTCGCCCAGCGGGTTGAGCAGGTCCGCCTTGCCCTCGAAGGCGAACAGCAGCAGGTCGGTCATCCGGAACGTGCGCAGGTCGGGCCCGAGCGTCGGCCGCCACGACGGGTCGCGGACGATCGACGTGCGGCTGCCCTCCATGGCGCGGTGGAACACCTCGGCGGTGATCCGGCCGCCGACCGCACCGAGCAGCCCGTCGTTGAACTCGGCCTCCCGCAACACGTAGAACCACAGCGGCGTGTTCGCGGCGACCGACTCCCGCTGCGCGGCGGACAGACCGCTGAGCACGGCGCCGCCATTGCCGTCGATGATCTCCTTGGCCGTCAGGGGACGCACCCCGAGCAGCTTCGCCATCTGCTGGCCGGTCGCGAGCCGCACCATGCCCGCCCGCGTCAGGTTGCGGAACGCGAGGTTGCGCTGGATCGGCGGGATCTCCGTGCCGCGGCCGCCGAACGTGCCCGCAGGCAGTTCCCTGAGCGGGTCGACGAGCAGCGTGTCGATCCGCTTCGTGACGTTGCCGCCGCCCGATGGCGCCGCGAGGTCCGGGCGGCCGGCCTCCGTGAAGTCGTACAGGCGGCGGAAGTCCGCGATCCAGTTGGTCGGCAGCGTGTCCACGGTGCCGGAGTCCGGATCGTCCAGCTCCGGCAGACCGGACCCCGGCGCGAAGTTCCCCGCGACGCCGGTGAACGTGAACAGCTGCAGCAGCGTCGAGAGCCCACCGGGCCCGCTCGTGTCGAACACGCGGTTCCACTGGTAGCCGCCGCGGATCATGCTGTGCCCCAGGCGGTACGTGGCGACCGCGAACTCGAGCGGCATGGTCGGTGGCTGCCCGTACCGGCCGGTGCCGCGGCCCGGCGCCTCGAAGAACCGGCGACCGGAGGAGAACACGTCCCGCACGATCTCCGGGTCCACGATGCGCGGCAGGAAGTCGGTGCGCAGCAGCCACTGGTAGTGGCGGATGACCTCGTTGCGGGCCGAGACGAACAACCGCTGCCCCATGAGCCCCTTCAGCGCCAGCTCCTCGACCACGCGGTTGTGGAAGCGGATGAACGCGAGGTGCGTCTGCGCGACGGCCAGGTTCTCGTCGTTGCGCAGGTCCGGGATCAGCGGCTTGCGGCGGTCCGCGCGGGTGCCCGCGGTGCCGCCGGCACGAGGCAGGTCGAAACCCTCCAGCTCGACGTTCACCCGGTCGTCGGGAAACGTGGTCGCCGATGTCGTGCCGACCTTCAGCGACACACCGTCGGCCGCGTAGTACACGCGGTCGTGGCGGTCCTGCGGGCCGCGGCCGTACAGCGAGTCGAGGTCCAGCGCGGGGGAGCGGCCCTGGAGCAGCTCGTCCAGCGTGACGTCCTCGCCGAGCTGCGCCTCGGTGCGGTCCATGGTCAGGTCGTGGTCGACGAACTGGCCAAGGTAGGTGTACCCGGCGGGCACCGCCGCGTCCGGCTGGTCGCCCGTCGCGGTGATGGCCTCGGCCAGCGCGACGGTGGTGGCGTCCGTGGTGTCGTCGGCGGCGGGGCCCTTCGGGCCGAGCCGCGAGAACCGGAACCGGCGCAGATCCTCGCCGGTCAAAGGTTGCCGCGTGCCCGGTCTGCCGTCGGCGTCGAACTCGAGCACTCCTTCGTCGACGACGAAGAAGCTGTCACGCGCGTGCTTTCTCATGTTTCCCCCAGTGGCGATCGACCGATCACCTCAAGGGAGCTACCCGCGACGCGCGAGATACGTCAGGTCGGGCTATTGCTGTCCGCGCGGGTCGACGTAGTCGCCGACGGGGGAGTCGGCCACGGCGCCGAAAGCCGTGTCGGTCGCGGTGTCCGTGGCGTTCTGCGCGGAGTCGGCCGCGTTGCCCGCCAGGTCCTGGCCCGCACCGCTTGCCGTGTCGGCGTAGCCCTGTGCGGTGTCCCCCAGGTTCTGGGCGGTGTCGGTGGCGTTCTGCTGGGCGTCGGCGAGATCCGTCCCGGTCAGCTCACTCACCTTGTCCGTCGCACCGGACAGCAACTCGGCGGCCTTCTCGCGGACGGCGTCGAACAACCCCATGGTGAACCCTCTCTGTCGCAGAATGTGATGATTCGGACACTACCGGCAAAAGAGGGCTGTGACCACCGGTACCCCGAACGGGTGATTGAATTCGCCGACCGCGCCCGACCACCGGGCGCCGACACAACGGAGGTCACGTGGCCGACGCGACGAGGGACGTCGAACGCATCTACTCGACGCCGGAGGTGGTAGCCAAGCTGCGCCGCCTGGCTGACGCGCTGGAGTCGGGGACGTCGTTCCGCATCCAGATCGCCGGGGAGCGGTTCCGGGTCCCGGTGCGCGCCGAGTTCTCCATCGAGCACGAGCGGGGCGACGGCGAGGAGGAGGTCGAGTTCCAGCTGAAGTGGAAGCTCGACGCCGAAGACGACGACGATGACGACGAGACGGTCGTCTAGAACACCGGTTCGACGACCGGTCGGCGGCCGGCGTGACCTCGCGGTCCACCAGAAACGTGGCGGGTTGGTCGAGGATTGCCGGCCGCGCGATCGGGATCGGCGCCAGGATGCCCGCGAATTCCGGCGGGCACGATTCCCGATATCCGGTAACGGGACCGGGCAGGGCGCCGAATGACCCGGCATGGTCGATAACCCGACGCCGGGTCTTTCGATGGTGCCGGGAGATGTTCCGGTCACCGTCACCCGTGAAGAACACCACCAGCGCGCGCTGTCGCGCTACACCGTCGCCGTCGGCGGTGAACGCCACATCGCCGCCGAACTGGTGTGGTGCACCATCGGTGCGGGCAAGTACAAGGGAGAACGCGGCATCGAGGTCCGCGTCGACGGTCATCGAGTCGGTGAGCTGACGCACGCGATGTCGCAGCGCTATGCCGCGCTGCTCGAGTCCGGCGACCGCGTGGGCGCCGAGGCGGCCGTGACCCGCGACGAACGTGGTCTCCAGGTCACGCTTCTCCTGCCCCGCAACGCGAACACGGTGTTGCTCACACCCGAGCCGCCCACCGAACGCTTCGTCCCGGTCCGGCAGGCAGCCGCGACCGCCGCTGTGGCGAAGTCCGGGTGGCGGAAACCCGTGTGGATCGGCGCGGCGGTGGTTTTCGCCGTTTTCGTGCTGGCGGGGATTTTCGGCGGCAACGAGGACGACCCGACGCCGTCGAACGTCGCGGCCGGGGAAACCACCACGACGACGACATTCGAACCCCCGCCGACGACCACCACCACGACGACGACGACAACGACCACCACCACTCCGCCGCCCCCACCGCCGACGACCACCGAGGCCGTCGTGCCGCCGGTCACAGAGGAGCCGGTCGTCGAACCGCCGCCGCCGCCTCCGCCCGCACCGAAACCCCAGTGTGACCCGAACTACTCGGGTTGCGTGCCGGTCGCGTCCGATGTCGACTGTGCAGGCGGCAGCGGCAACGGGCCCGAGTACGTCTCCGGTCCCATCCGGGTGACCGGCAGCGACATCTACGACCTCGACCGGGACAACGACGGCACCGCCTGCGAGTAACCGACACCACAATCACGCCCCCGCACGCCGCTGAGGAATAGAGCGGCGCGCGGGGGTGTTTGCGCGTACGCTGTTATCTACGAGTGGCGCGAGAAATCGCGCCCGCAGGGGACTGACTCGGTGCCGGACCGGCACAAACACCACCAACAACATCAGTTCGCTCCCGCGCCCGCGCGCGGGCACCTGCGGACGGACCTGCCGTGAATGGAGGCGGCTGACATGAAGATGATCGACGACTGGAGGGACCGCGCCGCCTGCCGCGACGCGGACCCCGAACTGTTCTTCCCGATTTCCGACATGGGCCCCGGCGCCCGGCAGATCGCCGAGGCGAAGGCCGTGTGCGGGCAGTGTCCCGTGCGGAGCGAGTGCCTCGACTACGCCATCGACGCCGGCCTTGACCACGGCGTGTTCGGTGGCACCACCGAACGTGAGCGACGCGTGCTCGTCCGCCGCGAGCGGGTGGCTTAGTGGTCAGAATCGGAAGTCCTTCGGGGTCTCGACGGCCCAGCTTCCCGCTGGACGCACGGCCGAAAGGCCCGAGTACAACCAGTACGAGGACCTTCCGGCCGCACGCCCAGCGAAAACCTGGATCCGCCGATACCCACGAAGGACTTCCGATTCTGACCACTTAGCGGCCGACCCGCTTGCTGGGTGGCGGTCCGAGGTAGCTCGGTGCCAGGCCGCCCGTGTCGATGACCACCTTCTGCACCACCACCGTCGGGTCGACCGCCCACACCTTCAGCACGTGCTCTCCCGGGTGGTCGACCACGTGGGTGGTGGCCGTCCGGTTCACGTTGTCGGACGTGTTGCGTTCCCACTGTTTGTTCATGGCGGTGTCGTCGGCGCCGGTCGCCGTCGTGACGTTGACCCGTTGCGGCGGCTGACCGTCCAGTGACACCGCGTAGGTGAGCCCGTCCGTGTAGTGCACGTTGTTGCGCGGCGACAGGTAGACCCACACGGTCACCGGCCCGGTCGTGGTCAGGTTCACCGTGTACTCCAGGCGCGGCCCGTTCGGTTCGCGCCGCGGTGCGGTCACCGGCGCGGGCTGCATGCCGTCGCCGTCCCGTCCGATGTCCGGGATGTGCAGCCAGTCGCCGACCACCCGGCTCGTGCCGTCCGCCGGCATCGACACGTAGCCGTTCGCCTCGACATAACCCTTGCCCGGCCGTCGTACCGCGTTGTCCACCACCGCCTCGACCACCACGGTGCGCCCGGCACCCACCACCGTCAGCGGCACCCGCGTAGTGCCCTTCGGTGCTCGTTTCCAGTCCACGGCGACCTCGAGCCGCACCTGTTCGTCCACAGTGCCCCGCGACCGCGAGACCGACACCCACGGTTTGCCGGACGTGACGCGGTAGTCGAACGCCGTCGCGCCGCGGTTGAACACCTCCAGGTACTGCGCGGGCTGGCTCTGGTAGCGGCTGAACGTCGGCAGGACGGCAGGGGCGCTCGCCGCTGGCCACCACTGGTCAGAGCCGTCGATGGCGACGCCCATGTCCGCGGCGGCAGGCAACGAGATCCGCCGCACGGCGGGGAAGACCTCGTCGGGCAACGCCTCGTGGTTCAGTTCCGGTTGCTGCCACGGCGCGTTCGGTCCGTACCGTTCGACGTCGCCGTAGCCGATCTTCGGCTGGGTCTGGAAGTTCTTCCACTTCCCGCCGGCCAGCTCGGTGTTGTAGTAGTCCGACATGGCCTGGTCCACCGCGAACAGCCGGTCGGTCTCGTCGGCGAGGTCGTTGGCCGCCGCGCGACCCTGTGCGGCGTACCGGAGGTTGGTGAACTCCGCGCGCCGCAACGCGTACAGGTTCGCGGTCGCCTTCGTCGCGTAGCCGACCAGCTGGTAGTAGGCGTCCTGATAGGACCGTGGCAGCTTCCGCCCGATCCGGTCCACTTCGGCCGCGAGGCGTTGCCAGTCCGCGGTCACGCGGTCCATCTCGCGGTAGTTCTCCAGGAAGTACGGGTTCTCCTCGTCGTCGTAGGTGACCGTCGTGCCGGGGCCGCTGGTGATCCGCCGGTTGAGCAGCTCCGGCTTGCGGCGTGCCTGCAGGACGCCGTAGGTGTGCAGGACCTCGGCGATCTCCTCGGCGTGGCGGGACCCGAAGTTCTCGGCCGCGTACCGCTCGTACCAGGCGGGGACGTCCTTGAGCGGGATCGGTTTCCACGCGTAGTCGAGGAAGAACTGCAGCGGCAGCTCCTCGTTCTTCATGTCACCGACGTTGACCACCCACAGCTTGTCCACGCCGTAGCGGTACGTCGTGTTCAGCTGCTCCCACGTGTTCGCGATGTTGATCGTGTCGACCCACTTGTAGTTGCGGCCGCCACCCACGTAGTCGAAGTGGTAGTACATGCCGTACCCGCCCGCGCGCGGCGGCAGGGTCGGATCGGGCAGCTTGCGCATGTTGCCCCAGTTGTCGTCGGTGAACACCACCGTCACGTCGTCCGGCGCGCGCAACCCCTTGTCCCAGTAGCGTTGCACCTCCTTGTACAGCGTCCACACCTGCGGCACGTCGGACATGCCGTGGTCGGCGAGGATCTGCCGCTCGGTGGCGATGATCTCCTGCATCAGCTCGATGCCGTCGCCGTCGGGGAGGCTCACGTCGCCGTTGCCGCGCATGCCGAGCGTCACGACGCCCTCGAAGCCCTGCTCCTTCATCCGTTTGACGCCGTCGTTCCAGTACGCCTTGATCGCGTCGCGGTTGCGGCGGAAGCTCCACTCACCGGTGCCGCCGTACGGGTCGTGGCCCGGCGTCACGATGTTGCCCTCCGGGTCGCGCACCGCGGCCACGGCGTGCCGGTTCCACTCCTCGATGCCACGCATCATCGGTGCCTCGTGGGAGGTGCCCATGATCACGCCGTACGCGGTGGCGGTGGCGTGGTTGGCCGGGTCGTCCTCAGCGAACGCGCGGCCCCAGACCGCGGGCCACAGGTAGTTCGCCTTGAGCCGCAACATGGTCTCGAAGACCCGCCCGAAGAACTTGCTGTTGAACCCGCCGGGGTGACCTGGGGCGAGACCCTCACCGAACTGCGTCGGCACCCACCGGCCGAGTGCCGGGTTCTCGTCGTTGATGAAGAAACCGCGGTACTTCACCGCCGGTGTGCCCTGCGTGTGCCTGCCGGGCAGGACATACAGCGCGCCGGACCGCTTGGCAGGCACGTCGTCCCACCAGTACCAGGGCGAGACCCCGATCTTGCGGGACACGTCGTACGCGCCGTAGATCGTGCCGCGCTGGTCCGATCCCGCGATCACCAGCGCGCGGCGCACCCCCGGCAGCGGGTGCTCGACCACCTGCTGCAGCGAGGTCTCCCACCGGCCCGCGATGCCGCGCACGTCGACCTTGCCGCGCGCGACCAGGTCGTCGATGAGCGGGCTCGCGCCGAGGGTGCCGACCAGCACCGGCGTGCTACCACGCGGTACCTCGTCGAGCGACACCTCTGGCCGCACGCCGGTGACCCGTTCGACGTCGTCGCGCAGGTCGCCTGCGACCCGCACCACGCCCGGCCGGTCCGCGCCGCTCACGACGATCGGCGCGGCGGTACCGCCCGCCACGAGCGGGAACGCCCCCGGCCTTGGCGTGGTGACCACATAGGACTCCTCGACGGCCGGTGGCGAGGCCGCAGCGGGAGCCGGTGAGACGGCGGCCGCCGCGAGGAGGGGCAGTGCGAGCAGGGCTGCGGACCGGCGCATGTCGCTCTCCGTACTGACGCAGGGCGGAGCCGAAAGTTTCGGAACACTTCCGTAACCAGAACACCATAAACACAGATGTGTCCGAAACGCCAGAGTCGTTGTGCGCCAAGGAGAATCGAAACTTTCGGCGCTAGCGGCGCCTGGCCTTCAGCACGATGTCGTTGACGTGCCTGGCCTCGGGGGGCACGTCGGTTCTCGGCCGGGTCTCGTGGGTGAGGATCGTCCACTGGTCCTCGTCGAGCATCTCCGCGATGTCGGCCGGGAAGTAGAAGTCGGCCGGGTCGAAGCCGGGGTTCTTCTCGTGCTCGTGCCCGGTGATGTCGTGGTGGGCGTAGAGCAGCGTGCCGCCGGGTGCGACGGCCGCCAGCATGTTCCGCACCGCCCGGTGCCCCGGTTCGCGCTGCACCGAGAAGTACAGCGCGGCAACCAGGTCGAACGCGCCGGCGGGCAGCGGCGAGGTGGACAGGTCGGCGTGCGCCCAGCTCACCTTCGCATCGCCCGCCGCGGCCTTCGCCCGCTCCAGCGCGACGTGGGAGATGTCCACGGCGGTCACGAGCCAGCCACGCGAAGCCAGCCACAGCGCGTCGGCGCCCTCGCCGCAGCCCAGGTCGAGTGCCTGCCCTGGCGGCAGGCCGTCCACCTCGGTGACCAGCACGCCGTTGGGCGCACCGCTCCACAACTGGTCCTTCTCGTGGTACAGGTCGTCCCAGAACTGTTGATCCATGCCGCCACGATCACCCCGATTCCCCGGCCGCGACAACCTTCGTTGCCATAACCGCAAAAAGCACGCCAGGATGGACGGGTGGCCACTCGCAGGATCGACCGCGCGGCGACGGAGACGGTGTGCCCCGCCTTCCGCGACGACGACGGGGTGTGGCACGTCCGCGACCTCGCCGGCGGCCGGGCGGTGCTGCGCGACACCGAGACCGTGCAGGCCGGGCTGGGTGTGGAGACCGTAGCGAAGCTGCCGTCGAGCTTCCGGCGGCCGGTGCTGTACTGGGACGGGCCAGAACACCGCGAGTACCGCAGGCAGACCGCCCGGTTCTTCACGCCCCGGCGTGTCGACACCGAGTACCGCGACCTCATGCACCGCGTCGCCGACCGGGAGATCGGGGTGCTCCGTGCCGCGGGCCGGGCGGACCTGTCGGAGCTGAGCTTCCGGCTCGCCGTCGACGTGGCGAAGGCGGTCATCGGCCTGACCGAGAGCAGGCCGGGCACGGCACGCAGGCTCGCCCGGTTCTTCCCGGAGAAACTCGGCAAGCCAGGGTTCACCAGCCCGCGCGGCGTGTACTGGGCCGCGCGGATCCTCTACCTGTGGCTCGCGATCCACGTGCGCGACGTCCGGCCCGCGGTGCGGGTGCGCACGCGGCGGCGGCAGGACGACCTGATCTCCCACCTCCTCGACGAAGGCGCCGGCGCGGGGGAGATCCTCAGCGAGTGCATCACGGTCGCCGCCGCGGGCATGGTCACCACCAGGGAGTTCATCTGCGCGGCCGCGTGGCACCTGTGCACCGACGACGCGCTGCTGGCCGCCTACCGCGCCGGTGACGAGCTCGCCAGGTTCGCGATCCTGCACGAGCTGGCCCGCCTCGAACCGCCGCTCGCCGCGCTCAAGCGGCGCACCACCGCGCCGGTGACCTTGCCCGGCGGCACGGTCATCGCGGCCGGCGAGCGGGTGGACGTGTCGATCGCGGCCGCCAACCTGGACCAGGCCGCGGCTCCCGGCCTGACGTTCGGTGACGGACCGCACAGGTGTCCTGGCGCGCACCTCGCGATCCAGGAGTCGGACATCTTCCTGACCAAGCTGTTCGCGATCGAGGGTGTGCGGCTGATCGCGCCGCCGAGGGTGGCGTTCAACGACGCGTTCGGCAGCTATTCACTGCACGACATGATCGTGTCGGTCGACGACCGTACTGTGGAGGCATGATCCACGGCGTCCTGTTCGACTTCTCCGGCACCCTGTTCCGCTTCCAGCCCGGCCCCGGCTGGCCGGCCACGACGTTCGACGAGCCGATGCGTGAGCGGCTGACCACCGTGCTGACCTCGCCCACGATGTCGGCCGACCACCTGCCGCCCGACCTGGCCGACGCGTGGGACCGCCGCGACCTCGACCCCGAGGTGCACCGGACCGTGTACCTGGCGTCGCTGGCGTCGTCCGGGTTCGAGCTGACACCGGAGCAGACCGAGACGGTGTACCGGAGCCTCACCGCGCCGGAGGCCTGGCACCCCTACCCGGACACCGCCGAGGTGCTGCGCGCGCTCACGGCAGCCGACGTGCCGGTCGCGGTGGTCAGCAACATCGCGTGGGACATCCGGCCCATGTTCCGCAAACTGGGGGTCGAGGACCTGGTCACCGAGTTCGTGCTGTCGTATGTGGAGGGCGTGGTCAAGCCGGACCCCAAGATCTTCACCATCGCGTGCCAGCGGATCGGTGTCGCACCGGAGCAGGCCGTGATGGTGGGCGACAGCCCCGAGGCCGACGGTGGCGCGTCCGCCATCGGCTGCCGCACCGTGATCGTCGACCCGGCCCCGACCACGGCCCGCCCGACGGCCCTGCGTGACGCGGTGGCCGACGCGCTCGCGTAGCCGTGGCCGGACCGGGTACCCGCCGGGGATGACGACGTACACGCACACGGCGGAAGCCGACATCGGGGCGGATGTCCTGTTCGGCTACCTGGCGGACCCGACGAATCTCCCGAGGTACTTCCCGGAGATGCGCACGGCCGAGCCGGAGGGCGGTGAGAAGGTGCACGTTGAGGCGGAGGTGCACGGCGACCGCGTGTCCGGCGAGGCGTGGGTGCGCCCGCACGAGGCGGAACGACGGCTCGAATGGGGTGCCGAGGGCCCGGACGACTACCACGGCGAGCTGACGGTCGAGGACCTGGCACCGGGCCGTAGCCGGATCACGGTACGCCTGCACAGCGTCCGAGCCGCCGAGGGCACGGAGGTGCAGGAGGGCCTGGAACACACGGTGGCGGCCCTGACCCAGGCCGTCGCGGCCGACGACCAGGCCGCCACCCATCGCAGGCAGGGCGAGGGCTGATCCACAACTGAGGGTTGTTCAACCGGCCTTGACGTGCTCGGCCGCCTCCCTGGCGATGTCGATTCGCGACCGCACCCCCAGCTTCGCGAGGATGTGCGACACGTGCGTGCCGACGGTCCTCGGCGACAGCACCAGCTGTTCGGCGATCTGCCGGTTGGACATCCCCTCGGCCACCATCGCGGCGATCTTGGTCTCGGTCGGCGTGAGGCTGTTCCACCCGGCCTGGGCCTGCCGGTGCTTCGCGCGCGGACCACGGCGGATCCCGAACCGCCGCAGGTGCGCCCGCAGGTGGGCGAGGTCCCAGTTGGCCCCGAGCCGGTCGTACAACTCGTCGGCCCGCTTGAACGCCGACCGCGCCGCGTCCTTCTCGTCCCGCCCGGCGAACCCGATCGCGGCCGCCTCCAGTGCCTTGGCCCGCAACAGCGGCCGCCCGGCGTCCCGGTACCGGTCGGCGGCGTGCTGCAACAGGAACGGGTCCCGGTCGAGCAGCCCCCGGCAGTAGGCAGCGGTCCCGAGCCGGTGCGGCACGGACGACCGTCGCGCCAGCGTGGCCGCCTGAGCAGCCACATCAGCGGCCGCGGTGGTGTTCCCGGTGTAGGCGGCGAGCCGGGCCGCCTCAGGAAGGAGGTCCTCGACCTCGTCGAGCTCCTCGGCGTCGCCCCCGACCCGAGCCGTGAGTACGGCGAGCGCCTCCTCGGGCTCGTCGTTGACCTCCCGGTCGAGGCTGTGGGCGAGGATGAGTGACGAGACGACCCGGTTGCCGATCTGCTCCGCGCTCGACGCCGCGAGCTCCAAGTGCTGGCGTGCGGTGGTGGCGTCGCCGCGATGGAAGGCGATGACGGCGGCGATGCCGCGGTCACAGCATGTCGCGCTGGGGTCCTTGAAGTCGTCGGTCAACGTCTCGACCTCTGCCGTCGCGTCATCCCAGCGGCCGACCTGGAACAGCAGCTGTCCCAACGCACTCTGTGCCTGTGCCAACCGGACGAGACTGCCGGTGCGGTCCGCGAGCTGCCGCACTCGGGTGGCGGTCCCCAATGCTTCGTCGTAGCGGTCGAGATCACCGAGTGCGACTGCTTTGTTGATCTGCAGTAGCAGCCCGAGATCGTTCAGCTCTGGGTCGTTCTCGACGACGTCAAGAGCACGATCGAACAGCGGTAGCGCGTCCGATACCTCGCCACGCATCATGGACGTGACGATCAACACGTGGAGCGCCCAGCCCAGCGCCCACTTGTCCCCGGCCTCTTCCGCGGTGGCCAGCGCCTTGGTTGCCACGCTGCCCGCGACGGAGACTTCGCCGAGAGCACGGTGTGCCCGTGCGGTCAGCACGAGCAGCCGCGCCCGCTGCTGCGCGGACATCTCGGCGAGCTCGTATGCCTCTTCGAGCGCCTCGAGTGCTTCGTCGGAGCGACCGAGCATGGCCCGGCTCTGCGAGACTGTCCAATGTAGATCGACGAGCAGGTCGGGGTCTTTGACTACGGCCATGGCGCGGGTCGCTATCCGTACAGCCTCCGTGCATTCGCCCGCACGGTAGAGCGCCTCGGCCAGGCGGCACACGAGCACCGCGCCCCGCGTCGTGCTTGCGGTGGTGCGGCTCGCGGCCTGCCGTAACAGTTCGATGGCCACCCGCGGAGCCTGCGCGACAAGGGTCGGCGCCGCTTCGACTGTCCAGTTCAGCAACGACTCGTCCAGCGGATCCGGGCTGGGCACACTGATCGCCTGCAGAAGCTGGCGCGCGACCCGCTGCGTTGGTACGCCGGCTTCGGCCAGCGCCTTCGCGGCGTCCCGGTGCCATGCCGGGCGGAGAGGAACTGCAATGTCGTCGTAGAGCGCGGCGCGGATCAGCGGATGGCGGAACGCCAGCTTGTCACCGACATCCTTGAGTACGCGCGCGGTGCGGGCCTCGTCGATGGCGGGCACCAGTTGAGCCACCCGCCTGCTCAACACGATGGCGAGATCACCCACGAGGAACTCGTTCCCCAGCAACGCTGCCGCCTGCAGTGTGTTGCGGACGTCCTTCGCCAGGAAGTCGAGCCGGTCGGAGATGGCGCCGATGAGCGAGCCGGGAACCGGGCCGCCAGTCACCTCCACCGTCCCGGACACGCTCATCGTGAGGCGCTGAGCGCGGACGAGTGAGTCCATGAGTTCTGTCAGATACAAGGGGTTGCCTGCTGCCTCGGCCGCGAGGCGGAGCAAGTTCGTGCCGGGTGCGCCGTCGGAGAGCGTCGAGACGAGCTCACTGACCGCGTCATCGGGCAACCCTTCCAGGCGAATGGTGTTGTCCGGGCCGACCACGCGGCGCACGGCGAGCAGTTCGTCTCGCTGCGGGACCGGCCTGACGATGCCGATGAGTAGCAGTGCGGTGCGCTCGACCGAACGTGCCAGCCACTCCCAAACGCTGATCGTGGACAGGTCGGCCCACTGGAGGTCATCGACGACCAGCACCGTCGGGGTTTCACTGCACAGTTCGTTCATGAGTGCGAGCATCTGCTCGGCTGCGGCCATCGCGGGATCGGCGGCGCTGGTGACCTCCCCGCGCAGGAGACGCTGGATGGTGTCGAGTCGGGGTTCGGCGGTCGCCTTGGTCAACAGCGCGTCCAGTAACGGCTGGAGGGGGAGCGCCTGGCCCAGTTCGTCGCACTCGGCCCAGTAGAAGCCGAACCCGCGTTCCTCGGCGGCCACGACAGCGACGCGCGCAAGGGAGGACTTGCCGATACCCGGCTCTCCTTCGAGGAGGATTGCCTGCCCGGTACCACTTGCGAGGAGGTCGATCAATCCGGTAAGACGGTTGATCTCGGCCTCGCGGCCGACGAGTGCGTAGGCATCACTCGGCATACCACGACAGTATTGGTAGTCGTGGCAGGGAACAACGGTTGGCGCCCATGTTACGCCAACCGTGGACGTGCTCATTCCGTTAGCCGTTCGTTAACACTCAGTTATTAGTGATTACTTGCGGTGTGTGGGATCCTTTTTTTGAAGGAAAGTAAGTTAGCCCATCCCCTCACCTTCGTCGCGGTAGCCCATGTCTATTTGCGACTCCTTTTTGCCCCCTGGATGGGCGGATAACGGGAGGTAGGATGAGAATCGCTCGAATAGTGGCTGCTATCGCGGCGGCCGTGGGTCTGGCCTTGACGGTAGGCGGTCCCGCCTCGGCGGATCCACCTGGTATGACATACGACAGTTTCACGACCTTCATGACCTACGACTAATGATCCAATACCCGTCAATTGCCAGGGGCTATCCTGCAATTGACCTCGTGTGACCACTGTCGCAGGGCGTTTCCGCGATGTTCGCAGCATCGCGGTGGCGTCCTGCGGCTCTGTGTACCGCGCGGTCCTGCAATGCGTAGCCGAGGTTTACCAGACGGCCGCCGAGGCGGCATTCGTCGGCTACGGCTATCTGTTCTCTTCGTCGGGCGTCGGTGTCGAGCATGCGTAGCACGAATCGGGCGATCTGGTTGTTTATGCTGGACAATTCAGCTGCCAGCACCAGTTCGTCATGCCATTCGTCCGCGGCCACCGTGTTCACCCCACGAATTTGTGTTCTGCCTTTTGCCGGATAATGACAGTCTGCTACCTGGCAGTGTGGGAGACATCGGTCAAGTGACGGATGTCCGAAGGGCAGTTGCCGGGTCGGTTGTTCGGCCGTTCGGGTGACGTCGGGCGCAACGGCAACCGAAAATGCTGACTGCTCGTGCATTCGCACCGGGACGATCATGTGAGGGAACACGCTCCGTCACCGCGACTTGTGTACGTGGTTTATCGGATGGCGCAGAGTCACCACCCCCACGCCCGGAGCGCTCCGCTCACGGGCGAAAGAACAGTGTTTCCCTGTCCGTCAGTTACTCACCGTAGCCGCGGGTCCGCAGGCTTCGGCATCGGGGCGCCTCCGCGGGTCCACCGCTCGGCCGGTCATGCTCGTGGTGCCTGGACGGACGGGTGGTGGCAACTCTCGTCCAACGGCGCGGCAATTGCCAAACGCCGCGGGATCGCCGGTGTTGGCGGGATGGTGACGCAGGCACTGCTTGGCCGCTGAGGGCAAGTGTCGCCAGAGAGCACGTGAGATGCGCCCAGTCGGGGCAACGGGGAAGCAGTGTCGCGGACACGTCACCGGCGCGGCCCCGCGCCGAGGCGCTCGCGGCGGTCACGAGGCACTGCGCACCTCGCTCTGGCTCACGACTGAGCTGTTCGGCGCCACTGTCCACGCCGACGGCACCAAGCGGACCGTCACCGCCTGCCGAGCTCCCAGGCCATGCGGCGCGGGGCGGCAGGAACAAGCAGTTCGGTCGTCTCCGCAACCGCTGCGCCGTAACGACAACTGTAGGTTGTACGAATGGACCTCGACGCGCTTCGCACGGTGATCGCCGTCGCGGACAGCGGGCAGTTCCAGGAGGCGGCCGTCGAGCTGTCCGTCACGCAGCAGGCCGTGTCGAAACGGGTCGCCGCGCTGGAGGCCGAGCTGGGCGTGCGACTGTTCACCCGCAGAGCGCGCGGCGCGGTGCTCACGATCGACGGGCAGGCGTTCCTGCCGCACGCGCGGACGGTGCTGGCCGCGGCCGAGCGGGCCGCCGAGTCGGTGCGGCCGGGGCGGCGGGCACTGCGCGTCGACGTGATCGGGCGCCGGGCGGCGCCCGGGGAGCTGCTGCACGACTTCCACCGCGCCAACCCGGACCTCGAACTGGACGTCGTCGCGCTGCCTGTCGAGGCGGCCGCCGTCGACGCCGTTCGCGACGGGGTCATCGACGCCACCTTCCGTGCGCCGATGACCCGGCTGCCCGACGGGCTCGCGAGCACTCGGGTGCTGAACGATCCGCTCGACCTGCTGACCGGTCCGGCGCACCACCTGGCGGCCGCATCGTCGGTACGGCTGGAAGAACTCGCAGGACAACGGATCTGGCTGCCCGGTGTGGTCGACGGCACGGAGTGGGCGGCCTACTACGCCGAGCTGGGTGTGGAGTTCGGGCTGCACATCGACAGGACCGGCCCGAACTTCGGGTTCGAGCACATCCTCGACATGGTCGCCGAGTCGGCCACGTTGTGCACCTTCGTCGGCCACCGCACCAGGGTCGCGTGGACCATGCGGCACGACCTGCGCCGGGTGCCGGTGACGGACCCGGTTCCGGTCTACCCGCACACCGTGGTGTGGCGCACGGACAACCCGCATCCCGGGCTCGCCGCGCTGATCGCCCACCTCGGTTCGGTGCCCGCCGCCGTCCCCGGCACCTGGGTGCCCGGCTGGGCGCGGAGGTGACGCGCGCGGAACTCCGGCATGGGCGTAGGTGCCACGAACCCGAGGCTCTCGCGTCTGCGCGGTCGTGTGGTGGCCCGGTGGCGGCGATCGGCGGGGCATGTACCTGGCCGGGGAGCGCGTCCCGGTTCGGGTGACTACTGTTGGCGTCCGTGGAAAACCGAGTGCTCGGCCGCACTGGCCGTCAGGTGTCCGTCGTCGGGCTGGGGTGCTGGCAGCTTGGCGCGGACTGGGGCCGGGTCGACGACGCGGACGCGTTCGCGGTGCTGCACGCGGCCGTCGACGCCGGGGTCACGTTCCTCGACACCGCCGACGTGTACGGCGACGGCCGCAGCGAGCAGCTCATCGCCCGCTTCCTCGCCGAGCGGGCCGCCGACGTCACGGTGGCGACGAAGTGCGGGCGCCGCGCCGACCCGCACGTGCCCGCGTCGTTCACCCCGGAGAACCTGCGTGCCTGGACCGACCGCAGCCGCGCCAACCTGCGGGTCGACCGGCTGGACCTGGTGCAGCTGCACTGCCCGCCGACGCCGGTCTTCTCCACCGACGAGGTGTTCGACGCGCTCGACGAGCTGGTCGCGGAGGGCAACCTCGCCGCGTACGGCGTGTCGGTCGAGACCTGCGACGAGGCGCTGACCGCCATCGCGCGCCCGAACGTCGCGAGCGTGCAGATCATCCTGAACGCCTTCCGCCGCAAGCCACTGGAGCGGGTGCTGCCCGCGGCCCGCGCGGCGGGGGTCGGCATCATCGCGCGGGTGCCGCTCGCGAGCGGGCTGCTGTCCGGCAAGTACGACGAGCACACCGCGTTCGCCGCCGACGACCACCGCACCTACAACCGCAACGGCGAGGCCTTCGACGTGGGGGAGACGTTCTCCGGCGTCCCGTACGAGGTGGGTGTCCGCGCGGCCCGCTCGCTCGCGGCCGTCGCCGAGGACCTCGGCACCAGCACGGCGGCGCTCGCACTGCGCTGGGTGATCGACCAGCCTGGGGTCGGCGTCGTGATCCCCGGCGCCCGCAACGCGGAACAGGCCAAGGCCAACGCCGCCGCCCAGATGGTCCCGCCGCTGTCGGAGGACACCCTGTGCGCGGTGGAGCAGATCTACGACGAGCAGATCCGCGAGCACGTCCACGACCGCTGGTGAGACCGACGAAGAACGCGGGGGCCGGTAGTCGCGTTGCCGCCATCGGCGAGAAGCCCGGCGACGTCGGTCCGGCCGACGCCGCCGGGGTGAACGCGTTCAGCGGGCCAGGGCCAGCACGGCCTGCAGCTCTCGGTAGGCGGGTTTCGCGGCGAAGTTCTCGTCCAGGAGGTTCGCGGCGCCCTCACCCTCGAACCAGCCCGGCACCCACGAGTACTTGTCCGTGAAGCCCCACACCGTGAACGAGTTGCAGCGGCGCGCCAGCAGACAACCCTGCAGCAGCACGCTGTAGCCCTGCGCCTGCGCCTGAAGCTTCACGTTGTCCGTCGGCATGATCATGCGGACGTCGGCCTCTGTCACCGCGGTTTCCAAGCCCAGCTTCTCGAACCGGGCGAAGTTCGCGGCCACCTCGGACGCGCTGTGGAAGCCGTACTGCACGCCGTAGTGGCCCTGCGCGCCGAAGCCGTGCACCGGCACCCGCTGCCGCAGCAGGTCCCGCGCCAGCGCGAGGTAGGCGTCGCTCTTCGCGCTGATGCCCTCCACGTTGTAGTCGTTGAGGAACAGCTTCGCCCTCGGGTCGGCCTGGTGGGCCCAGCGGAACGCGTCCGCGATGTAGCCCGGTCCCAGCTCGCGCAGCCAGATCGTGTCGCGCAGCTGACCGTTGTCGTCGATGACCTCGTTCGCCACGTCCCACTGGTGGATCCGGCCGCGGAAGTGGCCGACCTCGTCGATGATGTGCCTGCGCAGGATCCCGCGCAGCTCCGTGGCGTCGATGTCGCCGGACTCGACGCCCTGCGTCAGCCACGCCGGGAGCTGGTTGTGCCACACCAGGGTGTGCCCCCTGACCTGCTGCCCGTTGCGCCTGGCCGCGGTCATCAGCTCGTCGGCCGCGCTGAAGTCGAGCTGTCCGCGCTCGGGTTCGACGACCTCCCACTTCATCACGTTCTCGGCGGTGATCGAGTTGAACTCGGTGCCGACCCGTGCGCGGTAGGTCGCGTCCGAGGTGTACGCGGCGTGGTCGACGGCGGTGCCGATCAGCAACTGCCTGCCGGCCAGTTCACGCAGTGGCCGGTCGGGGGAGGAGGACCCGGCCGCCGGAGCGGGTGAGCCAGCGGCCGGGAGAACGGAGTAGAGCGATGCCGCCGCGAGAAGGCCTGCGGCAGCGACACGGGACACCTTCATGCGGGGCTCCTCGACAACGATGGCGAGTTCGAAAGTTTCGGCGATTTGTCGGTATCGCGAGCAGAAACGTTAAGGCGCGCCAACGACTTCGTCAAGCAGACAGGCGATTCTTCGTGCGGGGCAATCGAAACTTTCGGTAGTTCAGTGATGTGCCCCTGGTCGAGCGGGAGCCTGTGCCTCGATGACCGGCGGCCGTGCGTCGACCACGTGGAGTCCGGACACCAGCCCGGAGAGCCCGCGATGCGATCTCGGCCGCCATGCGAGTACCAGGCTCAGGAACAGCATCAGGCCGGACCACGCTCCGACGTGGCCGCCGAGTCCGGAAAGGACGAAGTAGCCGAACCCGCCGAAGAGGAGCGCGGGCACCAGTTGCACGCCCGGGTGACCGCCGTCGGCGCGCACCCGCCGCAGCCGCACCGCCCGCTGCCCGAGCGTCGCGCCATGAGAACCGAGCGAGGGCAGCACGAGCAGCAGCACCGCGGGCACCAACGGGTTCAGCAGCGCGTTGTCGACCACGTCGCCCGCCACCACGTTGGCCGCGATGTTGAGCACCCCGCCGAGCAGCGTCACCGCGACGAGGTCGACGGTCATGCCGAGCCACCGCCGCCCCGTGGTGACCGGCCGGGGCGCTTCCGGTGGCAACGACGTACGGCCGTGCATCCTGCGCAGCAGCGGGGCGAACAGCAGCCCGGCCGCTGTGCCGAGCGTGTTGGCGAGCAGGTCGTCCACGTCGAACAGCCGGTACGGGCACGGGTACAGGAACCAGTTGCCGGTCAGCTGCGTGAACTCGATCAGCAACGACACGGCCAGCCCGGCGCCGACCACGGCCGGCGCCCGCATCCCCCGGTGCCGCAGGAAAGCGCCGAGCGGCACGAACAACGCCACGTTGAACACGACCTGCTGCACCGCCGGGTTCGTGAGCATCCCGCGCAACCCCGGCACGGTGCGGTCCTTCACGATGTCGGACAGGAACCGCAGCGGGTTCAGTTGCGGGTCGGCGAACCTCGTGTGGTCCGCGCACCAGGCTTCGTCGATCCCCGGCACCGGGAACAGCGTGTACGCGACGAGCGCGAGCCCGTAGACGAGGAACGCGAACGCGAGGATGCCAGGACCGAGCCCGACCTCGCCGCGTTTGCGGTAGCTGCGGAACACGAACGGCACCAGCAGCACGAACGCGAGGAACGTACCGAGGACCACGGCCAGCACGGCGGGGAGCACCTGGGACGACACGCGGTGGAAGCTAACCGGCCGGCGCGGCCGACGTCGGCTGGCTCATCCGAACGGGTGGACTATTCTGACGCTCCACCAATCCAGGAGGCCCGACCATGGCGACCGACGCCGAGCTGACCGACACGTTCAGGGAGCTGGACGGCAACGGCGACGGCCACATCACGAGCACGGAGTTCCAGGCCGCCATGGTCGCGCGCGGCGAGGAGATCACAGTGGGCGAGATCGCGGAGATCTTCGCCGACGCCGACACCGACGCCGACGGGAAGATCTCCCTCGCCGAGTTCACGGTGGCCTGGCACCGCGCCGGTTAGGCCGGCATGCCGCGGAGGTGCTTGAGCACCTCCGCGGGCGCTTCCTCCGCCATGAAGTGGCCGCAGGTCACCGTCACGTGCGTCAGGTCCGGCGCCCACGCCCGCCACACCGCCTCGGCGTCGTAGCCGAGCGCCGCGCCCCAGTCCTGCGCCAGCACCGTCACCGGCATCCGCAGCGTCGCGCCCGCCGCGCGGGACTCGGTGTCGTCGGCGACGTCCACACCCGCCGACGCTCGGTAGTCCGCCACGATCGACGGGACCGCGGCGCGGCTCGCCCGCAGGTACTCGGCGCGGACGTCGGGCGGGATCGCGGCGGGGTCACGGACCCACAGGTCGAGGAAGTGGCCGAAGAACGCGTCCGGCGCGGCGGCGATCATGGTCTCGGGCAGGCCGGGCGGCTGCGCCATCAGGTACAGGTGGAAGGCGACCGACGCTCGCACGCCGTGCAGCACGTCCCACATGTCCAGGGTCGGCAGCACGTCCAGCGACGCGAGCCGGGTCACCGCGTCCGGGTGGTCGAGCCCGGCGCGGATGGCGACGAGCGCGCCCCGGTCGTGCCCGGCGAGCGCGAACCGCTCGTGACCCAGAGCGCGGGCCGCGGCCACCACGTCGGCGGCCATCGTTCGCTTCGCGTAGGTGCGGCCGGTGTCGGCCGGTTTGTCGCTGTCGCCGTAGCCGCGCAGGTCGGGACAGATGACCGTGTGGTCGGTCGCGAGGTCGGCGGCCACGTGCCGCCACATCAGGTGGGTCTGCGGGAAGCCGTGCAACAGCACGACCGGGTCCCCTGTGCCCGCGACGGCCACGTTGAGCGACACGCCGTCGGCGACCGGAACGCGCTGGTAGTCGAATCCTTCGAGTTGCATGCCGCCAGCATGCGAGGCGCCGATCAGCGCCCGATCAGCATCCGGTCAGCGGCCGCGCGGGACAGTAGGCTGACGGCGGTGATCACGTTCCGGGTGCTCGGCCCGCTCACGGCCGAGGACGAGCGGGGTCCGGTGGACCTGAAGGGGCCCCGGCACCGCGCCGTGCTCGCGCGGCTGCTCGTCGCGCGCAGCCGCGTCGTGCCCGTGGACACGATCGTCGCCGATTTGTGGGAGGACCCGCCGGTCGGCGCGGTCGGCGCGGTGCAGACGTTCGTCGCCGCGCTGCGCAGGGCACTCGAACCGGACCGGCCGCCGAGGACCCCCGCGCGGCTGCTGGTCACCTCCGGTCCCGGCTACGTGCTGCGTGCCGAGGTGGTCGACGCGTGGCAGTTCGAGGCGGCCGTGTCCGGGACCCTCGGGCAGGTCGACGCCGCGCTGGCGCTGTGGCGCGGCCCGGCGTACGCGGAGTTCGCCGACCAGCCGTGGGCACGCGGGGAGATCGCCCGCCTCGACGAGCTACGGCTGCTCGCGGTGGAGCGGCGGGCGGCCGCGCTGCTGGACGCCGGGCACGCCGCGGCGGCCGTGCCGGACCTGGAGGAGCACGTCGGCGGGCACCCGTGGCGGGAGGAGGCGTGGCGGCTGCTCGCACTCGCCCACTACCGGGCGGGCAGGCAGGGCGACGCGCTCGCCACGTTGCGCCGGGCGCGCCGCAAACTGGCCGACGAGCTGGGGATCGATCCCGGCCCAGGGCTCCGGCAGCTCGAGGCCGACGTCCTGGCGCAGGCACCGGCCCCCGCACCCGCGCCGGTCGCGACGACGCTCGTCGGCCGGTCCGAGGAACTGGCTCGGCTCGCGGCCGCGGCAGGGCGGGACCGGACCGCGCTGGCGTTGGTGGCGGGGGAGGCAGGCGCGGGCAAGACCGCGCTCGCGGAGGCGTTCGCGGCGCACCTGGCGGCGCGGGGGTGGCGGACCGCGTGGGGCACCAGCCCGGACGACGAGGGCGCGCCGGCAGCGTGGCCGTGGACCACCGTCCTCGACGGCCTTCCCGGCACCGCACCGGAACCTGATCCGGTCCGCGCCAGGTGGCACCGCGCCGTCGCCGGATATCTCGGCGCGCAGGCACCACTGCTGGTGGTCCTCGACGATCTCCACTGGGCGGACGAGGAGACCCTGGCGCTGCTGGCGTCGCTCGTGCTCGAACCGCTGCCGCACCGGGTGCTGGTCCTCGCGACCCATCGCACGACCGACGTGCCGCCTCGGCTGCGCGACCTCCTCGGCCGCGTCGCGCGCGCCGAACCCGCACGCGTGTACCTCACCGGGCTGCCCGCACCCGCGATCCGGGAGCTGGTGCGCGCCACCACCGGCCGGGACGTCGACGCGGCCACCGCCGCCGCCATCCACCGGCGCAGCGGCGGCAACCCGTTCTTCGTCCGCGAGCTGGCCCGGCTGCTCGACACCGGTGACCTGTCGGACGTGCCCGCCGGGGTGCGGGACGTGGTGCGGCACCGTGTCGCGACGCTGCCGGAACCGGTCCAGGACGTGCTGCGGCAGGCGTCCGTCCAGGGCGTGGACGTCGAGCTGGAGCTGCTGCCCGGCGACGTGCTCGACGCGCTCGAAACGGCGGCACAGCACGGTTTCCTCGGCGAGCAGGGGCCGGGCCGGTTCCGGTTCGTGCACGGGCTCGTGCGGGACACGGTGTATGCGGACGTGTCCACGTCCCGCCGGGCGCGCTGGCACGCGGCGGTGGCCGCGGCACTGGCGGAGCGGCGACGCGACGAGCCCGCCGCCCTCGCGCACCACTTCCTGCTGGCGGGCAACTCCTCCGCGGCCGCTCGGTACGCGCGTGCCGCGGCGGCGGAGGCGGAGCGCCGGTTCGCACCGCACCAGGCCGCGCGGTGGTGGCGCGTCGCCCGCGATCTCGGGCCGCCCGACGACCACGTGACCGCCGGCCTCGCCAGGACGCTGGCCGTCACCGGTGGCCTTGCCGAAGCCCGCGCGCTGCGTGCCGAACTCCTGGGTTCGGCGCCCGCGCTGGTGGCGTTCGACGTGCCCGCGATCTGGACCCAGCACGACGACCCCGTGCTGGCGCGGCGGATCGCGGACGCGGCCGAACGGGCGCTGGCCGACGGCCCGCCGCCCGCGTTGCGGAGCCGTCTGCTCGCGACCATCGCGGTGGAGCTGCGCAACACCGGTGACGAACGGGCTCGTGCCGCGGCGCGGGAGGCGGAGGTGATCGCGCGCGGGCTGGGTGATCCCGCGGTGCTCGCGTTCGCGCTCAACGCGCGGTTCATGCAGTCGTTCGACCGCGCCGGGATGGCACCGGAACGGGCCGCGTTCGGCGCCGAGCTGGCGGCGCTGCCCGGTCTCGTGCCGTTCGAGGTCCTCGGGCACCTGATCCTCGTGCAGTCGGGTGCCGCGCTGGCGGACCTCGCGGCCGCGGACCGGCACGCGGCGGCCGCGGACGCGCTGGGCGCCGAACACGACATCCCGCTCGTCGGCGTGTTCACCGACTGGTACCGCGCGATGCGCCGGTCCATCACCGGCGCACCCGCGGAGGCCGCGTACCGGGCGGCCGCTGCCCGGCTCGGGGGTACCGGGATGTCCGGTGTGGACAACGGGATCCTCGGCCTTGCGCTGCTGTGCGACCGGCTTCAGCGCGGCCTGCCGCCGGTGGACGGCGACTTCGGCGCACACGAACCGTGGTGCCGCCCGCTGGTCGAGGGCAGCGCCGCGGTGATCCCGCCCGCCCCACGCGACCTGCTGTTCGAGGTGCGCACCTGCCTGCACGCGATCACCGCCGTCGTCCGTGACGACCGGGCGACGATGGCGCGGCTGTACGAGGACCTGCTGCCCGCTGCGGACGAGCTGGCGGGGGCCGGCAGCGGCATGGTCACGCTGCGCCCGGTCGCGCACTACCTGGGTGACCTGGCCGTGGCACTCGGGTGCGACGCGGAGGCGCACCGCGCGCACGCGGACGAGATCGCCGCGCGGGCAGGCGCGACGCACTGGCTCACGCGGACCGGGCGGCGGCGAGGACGTACGTCGTGAGTGCCTGCGCGATCACCGCGTAACCCGCCGCGGACGGGTGGAAGCGGTCGGCCGAGAACAGGCGCTCGTCGACGGCGAAACGGGAGAACACCTCCGGGCCGACGTGCGCGACGGTCGCCCCCGCGGTGGTCGCGGCGGCGGCCTGGGCGGTGGCGTACAGCCTGCTCGTCTGGGACACCACGTCGCGGAACGTGGGCGGCACGTGGGCGAGCACACCCATGTCCGGCGCCGTCACGACGAGCACCCGAGCACCCGTCGACACCAGACCCGTGACCGCGTCCCGCAACTTTTCCGCGCCGACGGCCGGGGGCGTGAAGCGGGTCAGGTCGTTGGCGCCGACGACGATCAGCGCGAGGTCCACGCCCGCCGCCACCGCCGCCCGCACCTGCGGTGGCAGGTCGGCCGACCGGGCGCCGGGCACCGCGTGCACGCTCAGCTCCACCCGGTGCCCCGCCGCCCGCAGCGCGTCCGCCAGCACGTGCCCGATGCTCTGTTCCACACGCGTGCAGCCGACGCCGGCGGCGAGCGAGTCACCGAGGACGCGGAACCGGAGAGTGGTCATCGCATGGATCAACGTCTGCGTGACCCCCGATGCTCCCGCCACGGCATTCATCTGATGTGTGATGGATCTCCTCCCGAACCGGGATGTTCGAGCGACGGGAATCCGCATTGTCCTGCTCAGGGCGTAGGCCGACCGCTGCGTGCCAGCCACTCCAGCGGCACGTCCATTCGCTGGGCGTCTACTCCGTGCCGTAGGGCTTCAGTGGAACCACGGATGTCTCACGGCCCCACGTCGCCGAGAGTGTGCACATGCCGACCACTACAACGAAAGGACCAAGAGCATGCACATCACGGCATTCGAATGGACGTGACCGGAGACCGGCTTACGGTGTACCCGTGGACGCCCTCGTCGGACGGGACACCGAACTGGCCCGCCTGCGCACCCTCGTCGAGGCCGCGACGTCCGGCACCGGCGCGGCCATCCTCATCGAAGGCGAACCGGGCATCGGCAAGTCCGCCCTGGCCCGGGCAGCCACGGACTTCGCAACCGGACGTGGCTGCCTCGTCCTGTGGGCCGCGGCCGACGAACTTGGCCAGGCACTACCGCTTCGACCGCTGCTGGATGCCTTCCAGCACCTGACCACACCTCGCCTCGCCGCTGTCCGACGACTCCTACGAGGTGAGTTCACCGGTGACCTCGACCCGGTCGCGGCGGCGTCCGAGCACGTGCTCACCCTGGTGGCCGAACTGTGCGACACCACAACAGTGGTCCTCGTCGTCGACGACCTGCAGTGGGCCGACCAGGCCACTATCCGGGTGTGGGAACGGCTCGCACGGGCGGCGGAACGAACCGCGCTGCTGACCATCGGCGCGGCACGACCGACCCCGGTGCGGTCCGAGCTGTCCGCGATCCGCCGGGTTCTCGGGGAGTCGGCGGTGTTGCGGCTCGATGCCTTGCCAGACGAGGCGGTAACGGATCTGCTTGCCGGACTGGCTGGGGGTCAGCCTGGCACAAGCATGCTCCGGATCGCGGCGGATGCTGCGGGCAACCCCCTGTACCTCACGGAGTTGATGGACGCCTTGATCCGTGCGGGAAGCCTCCGTGTGCGTGCCGGTGAGATAGAGGTGGAGAACGGTCCGGTGCCGAGGTCGCTCCTGGCCGCGATCGCGGACCGGCTCGACTTCCTGCCGCGTGACGTGCGCTCCGTGCTGCAGGCCGCCGCGCTTCTGGGCCTTGAGGTCCTGGTCGCCGATCTCGCGATCGTGCGGAACTGCCGGGTGCCAGACCTTGTGCAGTCAATCGAACAAGCCCGTATCGCGGGCGTTCTGAGGGAGCACGATAGAAAGCTGTCGTTTCGTCATCCACTGATCCATGCGGCCCTGTACGACGAGATCTCGTTCGCTGTGCGTGCGGCGTGGCACCGCGACGCCGCACGTGCGCTCGCCGGAGCAGGCGCGCCTGTCCACCGGGTTGCCGGACAGTTGCGCCTGGCCGGGGCCGCTCCCGGTGCCGGAGCACTCGACGACCTGTTGCTCGACTGGCTGGCCGGTGCCGCTGGGACGCTGGTCGCGCAGGTGCCGACCACCGCCATCGAGTTGCTGCGGGAAGCATGTCACCGCTCGTCCACCACGATGCGCAGGGTGTGGTTCGCGGCCAAACTGGCGGAGGCACTCTACCGTTCCGGTGACCCGGCCGAAGCGGAACGCATCGCGGAGCGGGCGATGGTCTCCGTGTCGGATCCCGACCTGCTGGTCGAGTTGCACTGGACGATCTACCAGAGCCGGGCTCTCGTGGGCAGGTCCAACGCGTCGCTGGAGTCGTTGAGGCTGGCCATGGGGGTGCCAGGGGTGTCGCCAAGGCAGCGGGCGCGGCTTTTGGTGATCACCGCACGAGCCCACCGCGACCTCGGCAACGTCACGCGTGCACGGAAGCTGGCCGTGGAGGCGTTGACGACAGCCGAGAAGGTCGACGACACGTGGGCGCTGGCGTGGTCGTTGCACGTGATGATCGTGGTGTCGACGATGCAGGGGAATGTCGAAGCCGCACTGCCATTGTTCGACCGGGCACTCGACGTGGTCGCCGAGGACCCGTCGTTGATCGACCTCAATCTGCTGCTGCAGATCAACAAGGCGGTCGCGTTGGGTGATCTGGATCGATATGACGAGGCAGTGGACACCGCGATGGCGGTGCGGCAACTCGCAGACCGGACCGGTAGCGTGCCACGCCTCGCCCAAGCGCACAGCGCCCTGGGGCAGTTGATGTTCCACGCTGGCAGGTGGGACGACGCACAGCGTGAGGTCGGGGTACTGCCCGACGAGTCGAAGGACCCGGGGGCGACATGCTGCGACCGCGGCGTCGCAGCTGTGATCGCGTTCCACCGCGACGACGCGGCGTCGGCGCGGAGACACCTCGGCAAGGCGGAGTCCAGTGCGGAGCATCTCGGCAACCGGGTGGTGTCGTCGTTGACTGTTGCGCGGAGCCTTGATCGGGAGGTGGTCGACGACCTTTCCGGGGCGCTGGCGGTGCTGACCGCGCGTCTTGCCGGTACCGAGGAGCTGGACGAGGTGGAGGGCCTGTTGCCGGAGGCGGCGCGCCTCGCGGAACGTACCGGTGCCACCACCGTCCTGGTCGAGGTCGCGGCGCGGGCAGCGGAGTTGGCCGGGCGGGGGCAGGTGCCGCACCGGTTGGGGAGTGCGGCGTACTGCCGGGGGCTGGTCGACCGGAGCCCGGCGTTGTTGCTGGTCGCCGCGGATCGGTTTGTCGGGGCCGGGCGGCCGTTGGCAGCGGCCAAGGCGCTCGAGGAGGCCGCGCTTCTGACCGCGGACCAGGGGGACCGGGCGGCGGCGCGGGCGGCGTTCACGCGGGCCGACGAGATCTACGAGCGGCTCGGTGCGGCATGGGACGTCGCGCGGTTGCGGGCAGAGCTTCGGCGGTACGGGATCCGGCGCGGGCCGAGGAACAGGCACCGTCAGGCGGCTGCCGGGTGGGCCAGTCTGACAGCCAGTGAGGCGCGGGTCGCGCGGCTGGTCGCCGACGGGCTGGCCAACCGGGAGATCGCGGAGCGGCTCGTGCTGTCCGTGCGGACGGTCGAGTCGCACGTTTCCCACATCCTCGCCAAGCTGGGGATGCGGTCGCGGGTCGACATCGTGCGGGGAGGGGGCGACGGTCAGGCCGGATCACGGGAGGATCCGGCCTGACCACCGCATCGTCAACCTGGTGTGCCGCGCCGGGAACGCGGTGTGTGAGTCGGTGGACCCAGGCTGGGCCGCAGAATCATGTACCGGGCTCCGGCGCGGGGGCACTAGGGTGTCCAGGCCGTGCTGACCGACCAGGTCACGTCCTGGTCGTACGACGCCGGGTTGTCGTAGGTGTGTGCGCCGCCGTTCGACGAGACCCACACCTCCTCCGAGTAATGGCGGACATTGGTGCCGAGTTCGTTGAGCGACGCCAGTTTCACGCCACCGGAGCCCGGTTGTGCGCAGAACGTGGCGTCCCTGCGGAACAGGTCCGTGTTCTCGTTCGCCGACAGCCGGACCCGGAAGGCCTGGTGCCGCAGGTAGGAACCCGGGAAGTTGCGGGACTCCAGGGAATAGCACGACGGGTCCGCGAGCCCCCGCCGGACGACGAACGTGGCGTCCGACTTCGTGGTCGCGGGGGAGGACGCGGTCACGACGTCCGTGCGGGCCACGCCGTCCTGGTGCCGTAGGTAGCGGTCGGTGAAGCCCGGCGTCGTCACCCGGAAAGACCGCGCCTGGTCGCGGGGGAGATCGGCACCGCTGCGCCACAGCGGGATGGTCGCCGCCCACGTGGTGTCCTGTGCGAACGAGTTGGCCGTGTCCCACGGGTTCGGACCGCCGGACCTCGCCAGGTACACCGCCTCGTTGTAGTGCCGGACGAACGCACCGGGGTTGTTGAACGACTCGAGCGCCGTCGCGCCCCAGCCCGAGCGGGGGCAGAACGTCGCGTCGGCCGCGAAACCCGAGGTGCCGTCGGTGGCGTCGACCCGGATCCGCGACGACGCGTGCCGCACGTACCGGCCGGGGTGGTTCCGCGACTCGAACGACACGCACGTCGTGTTCGCGAGGCCCGGCCGCGCCCAGTACGTCGCGTCCTGCTTCAGCACGTCGCTCCCGTTGTCCACGTCGGTGCGCGCCAGGCTGTCCTGGTGCCGCAGGTACCGGTTGGTGTATCCCGGCGTCGTCACCCGCAGCGATGTCAGTTCGCCCTGGTTCACCGACGTGCCCGACGCGGCCGCCAGCACCCGCTGGTTCACCGCGAGCACCCTGGCCGCGGTCATCTTCAGCACCTTCCGGTCGTACGTGTAGAACCCGTTGACCTCGTTCTCCACGTCGTAGGGTTCGGTGTACACCGACGCCGACAGCCCTCTGGTCTGCACGAACCGCGCGACCTCGGCGGTGATGGTCACGTAGCGGGACGTCAGCGAAGTCTCGTCCGGATACAGGTCCCCATAGGCGAAACCGGCACCCGGCTGCCACTCGTGACCGACGACGCGCCTGCCGAGACCGCCGTACTCGCCGAGGACGGCGATCTTCGTCGCGTCCGGCGTCCGGGTCGCGCCCGACATCTGGTAGGCGTGGTCGTCGATCACGTCCCCGTTGGGAGGACTGGGATCCGACACGCAGCAGTTGGAACCGGAGTTGTGGTTGATCAGCCGCGTCGAGTCCAGCGACCGCACGAGGTCGACGATCCGTCCGTTGTCGTACTCGCCCCACCCCTCGTTGAACGGCACCCACTGCACGATCGACGTGACGCCCTTGAGCTGGTTGACGATCCTGGTCAGCTCCGACTCGAAGTGGGCGTGGCTCGCGGGCGGCGTGTCGTCCACGGCGTCCAGCGACGGCATGTCCTGCCACACCATCAGCCCGAGCCGGTCCGCCCAGTAGAACCACCGCGCGGGCTCCACCTTGATGTGCTTGCGGACCATGTTGAACCCGAGCGCCTTCTGCCGTTCCAGGTCGAACCGCAGCGCCTCGTCGGTCGGCGCGGTGTAGAGGCCGTCGGGCCAGTAGCCCTGGTCGAGGGTGCCGAGCTGGAACACGAACTCGCCGTTCAGCAGCGGCCGCATGACCCCGCCGACCACGGCCTTGCCCAGCGACCGCATGCCGAAGTACCCGGTCACCACGTCGGTGCCCATCGTGACCCGCAGGTCGTACAGGAACGGGTCGCTCGGCGACCACAGCCGCGCGTTCGGCACCGGGACCCGCAGGTGCCCGCCGGTCGTGCCGGTCGCCGACCCGACGACCGTGCCGCCGGACAGCACCTCGGCCCGCACCTGCTGTCCCGCACTGCCCTGCACCACCAGGTCGAGCACCCCCGCCGGCACGTCCGGGGTGGTGTCCAGGCGCGTGATGTGGTTGGCGGCCACCGGTTCCAGCCACACCGTCTGCCAGATGCCCGACGCGGCCGTGTACCAGATGCCGCTCGGGTTCCTGCGCTGCTTGCCGATCGGGTACCGGCTGCCGTCGATCGGCGAGTGCACGCCGACGATGATCTCGTTGTTCCCGGCTCGCAGCGCGTTCGTGATGTCGAACGAGAACGCGTCGTAGCCACCGGTGTGCGTGCCGACCTGGGTGCCGTTCACCCACACCCGCGTCTCCCACGTGACCGCGCCGAAGTTCAGCTTGACCCGGCGGCCGTTCCACGTGGCGGGCACGGTGAACGCCCGGCGGTAGAACATGTTGTCCTCGTGCCGTTTGATGCCCGACAGCGCCGACTCGATCGGGTACGGCACGAGCACGCCCTCCGGCAGTGTCTGCCCGACCGGCGGGGTGCTGATCGACGACGCGCCCGCGAACTCCCACACCCCGTTCAGGTTCTGCCACTCCGAGCGCACCAGCTGCGGTCTCGGGTACTCCGGCAGCGCGTTCGTCGGCGAGACCTGGCTGGTCCACGGCGTGGACAGCGGTGGTGTCTTCGGTACCCACACGGCGGCGTCGGCCGCGGGCGCGACCGCGACGACAGTGGTGGCGGTGATGAGGAAACTCAGCGCCGTGCCGAGCAAATGTCTCAATCTCATGGCTGCTCCTACTGTGCTGCGGTGAGCGCGCCGAGGCCACTTGCCTGGGTGCGCCAGTCGAGTTGGTTTCCGGTGCCGCCCGCCCAGCGCTGACCGATCCGGTTGAGCGGGTCCCTGTCCAGGAGCCAGATCGAGTCGGCCTGCCTGCCGGCGAAGTCGGTGTACGCGGGTGCTCCGGTCACCTCTGCGAGGTCGGCGAGGTACCTCGAGAACACGCCCTTGAACTGCTTCTGGTTGTCGTCGCACGCGGACTGGCCGACGTCACAGGACTCGGTGAGCACCCCGTCGCTGGTCAGTCCGGTCAGCGCGGCGTCTGCGAGGCGGCGGGCGGTGTCGAGCAGCGCGGTGTCACCGGTGGCGCGCCACGCCTCGACCATGCCGCCGATCGCGAGGCCCTGGTTGTAGGTCCACACGGTCTGCCCGTTGTTCCGGCAGTCCCCGGTGAGCCCGTCGTTCACCAGGTTCGCGCCGTTGATCATCCCGCTGCGCAGGTACCAGGTCGCGGCCGTGCCGGTGCGCCGCAACCACACGGTGTCGCCCGGTGTCCGGTTGTGGACCGACGCCACGAGCCGCAGGTACAGACCCGAGGTGACGGCGTTCTTGTACGTGCGTTCCCGGTCCCACCAGACCCCGCCACCGCACGTCCCGGTGTCCCAGTACTGGTGTACATAGGCCGCGATCGTGGTGGCCATGGTGAGGTAGCGGCGGTCGCCGGTGCGGTCGTAGGCCGCGATCCACGCGAGCCCCCACCAGGCACTGTCGTCGATGGCGCGGCTGACGAAGTTGCCCTCGATCGCGTCGGTGCCGCGTTCCCCGGCGGCGAACGTGCCCTTGTTCCGGTCGAACGTGCGCGCGATGACCCAGTCGTACCCGCCGGTGGTGTCCATGGTGTCGATCAGTGCGGTCAGCGTTGCCGCCGAGTTCCACCAGCTGCCCGGCCACCAGCCGTGGTACGGGTCGTAGGAGTACACCAGTGCGTCCGCCGCCGCCCCGGTCCGGGTCGGTGCTGGCCGGGCCCACGCCGTGCAGCTGCCGTTCGCGCCGGTCACGGCCCGCCCGCAGGCACGGACCGCGCCGCCGTGGAGCCGCGCCCTCGGATCACGTGTGGCGAACATCGTGGTGCGGTTGCTCGTGGTGCGGCCGAGCGACGAGCCGTCCGGCCAGGTGGCGCCCGCGTCCCAGGACCGGTCCAGCCAGACCTCGTCACCGGGTGCCCCGGCCTCGATGGTGGCCCACGCCATCGCGTTCCGGTCGACGTGCAGCCGGATCACCCGCCCGGACAACGATGTGGGTGGCACGGGCTGCACGTCGCCGTTCGCCAGGCTCGCATCCGTGCGGTCGCAGCGGAGGTCGCACACGGTCGGGTACACCCAGTCGGTGCACGTCACCGCGTTCGCGTCACCGCATGCGCGGATCACCCCCCGCCGATGGTTGCGCGGGTCGCCGATGTTGTACATCAGCGTGCGGGTGCCGCTCCACGTCGCGGGTACGATTGCCTTACCCAGCAAGCCATCCCAGGTTCGGCCGCCGTCCCACGAACGGTCCAGCCACACCGAGTCACCAGAGAGGCCGTCGTCGATGCTGCCCCAGACCATTCCGTCCACATCGGACACATGCAGTACGAGTCTGCGACCGTTGATGTTCCGCTCCGGCACGGGGAACGTCTCCTGTCCGGCCCGTGACGGGTCGAGTGTGTCGCAGGACAGGAAGCACACGACCGGGGCCGCTTGTGCCTGCGGTGGCACGAGAAGCAGTCCGCCGAGCAGTGTGGCGACGAGTATCACGGCTTTCACAGCAGCCGCCACATGTGGTCGGCGGTTCCGGTGTCGCCGAACTGGACCACCTGCGCCGAGTCCGCGTGGGACATCACGTCGACCCCGAGCACCTTGCCGGAGTTGGCGTTCTGGATTCGCCACAGCCCTTCGGTGTCGGCACGCAGCCGCCACAGGTGGTCACGGGTGCCGTTATCGCCGAACTGCACGACGAACGCCGAGTCGGCCGTCGACATGCGGTCGACGGCAAGAACCTTGCCCGAGTGCGCGTTGCGGATCCGGAAGTACCCGTCGGCGTCGGGCAGGAAGCGCCAGCGGTGGTCGGCGGTACCCGTGTCGGCGAACTGCACGACCCGCGCCGAGTCCTGCGTGGACATGCCGTCGACCGCGAGCACCTTGGTGGAGTTCAGGTTCTGGATCCGCACGTCGCCGTCGGGGATGATCCGCCACAGGTGGTCGGCGGTGCCGTTGTCGTCGTACTGGACCACGTGCGCGGCGTCGGCGGTTCCCATGAGGTCGACGCCGAGCACCTTGCCCGAGTTCAGGTTGCGCAGCCGGAACCAGCCGTCGCCGTTATCGAGGAGGTCCCACACATGATCGGTGGTCCCGGTGTCGCCGAACTGCACGACGTGCGCGGAGTTCGCGGTCGACATGCCGTCGACGCCCAGCACCTTGCCGGTGTACACGTTCGCGACCTTGACCTGGCCGTTGCCGAGGTCCACGAGCCGCCACCGGTGGTCGGCCGTGCCGTCGTCCGCGAACTGGACGACGTGCGCGGAATCGGCCGTGGACCCACCGTCGATCGCGAGCACCTTGCCGCTGTTCTTGTTCTGTATACGACACGGCGGACCCGGCGTGCCCCACGTCCGGGGGCCGCCGGTTCGCGGGAAGGTGGTGATGCGTAGCCGGGCCGCGCCCATCGGGATCAGCGTGACCCGTTCGACCGGTGCCGTCGTGGCGACCGGGCTGCCCTGGAGCGTGCCGATCACGTTCTCGGTGTCGGCCCGCCAGTCGGGGACCTCCTGCGCGGACACCGTGATCCGCACCGGCGCGCCGTCGACCGTGAACGGGTCCGTGAGGTTTCCGCCCGTGGTCACCGCGGGTGCGGGGTTCGTGGTGAGGCCGTAGTTCCACGCGGTGGGCGAGGTGACCTCCAGTTCCGGCCACGCCTCGGTGCCCGCGTACCGGCGCCACCGCTCGTCGAACCGCAGCGAGTACGTCAGCGGACCGCGCTCCACCGACACCGCACCGGACACCCACGTGCGGGTGCGGGTGGCCATCGGCAGCGTCAGCACGATCGTGTCGCCGTGCTGCCACGTCCGCGTGACCGTCGTGAACCCCCGGGCCACCGCGACCGCGGTGCCGTTCACGGTGAGCCGGGGACTCGCACACCACGCGGGGATCCGGAACGCCAGCGGGAACGCGGCGGCGCGGTCGAGCGCGAGGCGGAACGTGATCGTGTCGGTGAACGGGTAGCCGGTGTCCGCCGTGATCGTCAGCCGCGCGCCTGCGACGGTCGTGGTGACCGTCGACGGGCCGTACAGCGCGGCCGCGAGCCCGCCGTCCGGGGTGGCGAGCCACATCTCCTCGACGAAGTACGGCCAGCCCTGCCCGTAGTTGTGCGGGCAGCAGCGGTAGTCGTGCACGGCGGGTTTGTAGGCCTGCATGGCGAACTCGTTCTGGAACTGCCGCCGCGCCTTCGCGGCGTTGTCCAACCGGATGACGTTCGCACTGGTCACGTAGTGCGTGACGCGGCCGAGCGGGTCCAGGCTCGCCGGCAGTGAGTTGAACGCGAGGTCCTCGGTGCGGTCGGCCCAGGCGGGGTCGCCGGTGAGCCGGAGCAGCAGCTCGTGGCTCGCCATGAACTCGACGATCCCGCAGGTCTCGAAGCCCTGACGGGGGTCGCCGAATCCGGGCCTGGCGTTCTCGTCACCGGCGAAACCGCCGCCGGGGAACTGGCCGTACGTGCGCAGGACCGTGTCGTAGTTGCGGTAGGTGGCGTCGCGGTGCGCGGCGTCGCCGGAGAGCTGCCAGTACTGGGCGGGTTCGCGGAAGCCCTGCGCGATGTTCACGTTGTGCAGGGTGGGGAGGCCGCCGGTCCAGTTCGCCGACAGCCGGTGGATGCGATGGACCAGGTCCAGCAGCGCGGCGTCGCCGGTGCGGTCGTGGAGCCACATGACCACGTCGATCGTGTCGCCCCAGCGGGTGTTGCCCCAGCCGTCGGTGAACACGCCGTCCGGCTGCCGGGCCGTGAACCGGAAGAACCGGGTCAGGAGACTGTCGACGCGGGTGTCGCCGTGGTACTCGGCCCAGGACCGCAGCGCGTGCAGCATCGGCATGTGCGGCCACAGGTCAGCGTGCCCGTCGAGGCTGTTCCGCAACCGGGACGGACCGAAGAAACCGTCGGGCGAGGCGGTGGCGAGAACCGCCTCCACCCAGCGTTCGGTGTCGTTGAGGACGCGGCTGTCGCCGGTGACGTAGCCGAGGTCGCCGTAGCCGCGCAGCCAGTACGGCAGCTCCTCCCAGCCGTCGCGGTCGGGGTGCGCCCAGCCGGACGTGTCGAAGCGGAGAAAGCCGGAGATCTCCTGGTAGCGGCCGCAGAGGCCGGTGAGCTGGCGGTCGAGCTGGGTGGCGAGCCAGCCGAGGGGACGGACCGCGCCGGGTGGGAGCCGCAGGAACGCCGGTCTTCGCGGCGCTGGGGCCGCGGCGGCGGCGCGGGGGAGCAGTGACGCGCCCGCGGTGAGCGCACTGCCGATCAGCAACGTACGTCGTCGTACTCGCATGGTGGTGCTCCAGGGTGCAGGGGGACCTGGTGCCGTATTCGGTTATGGGGTGGTGCTCTCCCTGACCTCCAGCGCGAACGGGATCGCGACGTCCTGGGGCGGGAAGTCATCCTTGTCGATGGCGCGGCGGTGGACGAGGGCGACGGCCGCCTTCGCGAGCGCCGCCTTGTCCGGGGCGATGGTGGTGAGCGATGGGACGCTGTAGGCGCTGTGCTCGGTGTTGTCGAAGCCGACGACCGCGAGGTCGTGCGGAATGCGCAGGCCGCGGTCGTGGGCGGCGCGGACGGCGCCGAGGGCGAGCATGTCGTTGAAGCAGAACACGGCGTCGGGTGGTTCGCGGCGATCGAGCAGCTCGTTCATGGCGGTCGCGCCGTCACTGTGGTGGTAGCGCAGAGCGGGTGCCACGATCTCGGTCAGCCCGGCCTCGGCGATGGCCTGCCGGTACCCGGCGAGCCGCTGGGTCGCGGTGCCGCGGGTGAGGTGCTGCCCGATGGCCGCGATCCGGGTGCGGCCCAGGTCGACGAGGTGCCGGACGGCTGTGCTGGCGGCGGTCACGTTGTCGATGCCGACGTGGTCCAGCGGCAACGGCAGCGGGTGCTCGCCGAGCAGCACGACGGGGACGCCGGGGGTGGCGACGTCGTCGGGCGCGACGGCCTGCGGGCTGACGATCGCACCGTCGACCATGTGCGGTCCGAGGTCGGCGATGACCTTGCGTTCCCGCGCCCGGTCACCCTGGGTCTGCTCGATGAGCACGCTCCAGTCGTGCTCGGCGGCGGCCGCGATGATCCCGCCGGCCAACTCGCCGAAGTAGGGGATCGACAGTTCGGGAACGACGAGCGCGATGAACCCGGTGCGCCCTCGGCGGAGGTTGCGGGCCCCGATGTTGGGCCGGTAGCCGGTGGCGTTGAGCGCGTCCTCGACCCGGCGGCGGTTCTCCGGCTTCACGAAGTCGTACCCGTTGACGACGTTCGACACGGTCTTGACGGACACCCCGGCCAGGACCGCGACGTCCCTCAAGGTGGCCATGTATAAGCTTTTACAACGTTGTGCCAACGATGTAAAGGCGTTTCGCACCTGATTCACCCGGGTAGCCCTGCACTTTCACGGACCCGGAACAAGGAGGCGAGACCGGTGGCGAACACACCAGTGGACGAGGATCTCTGGACGGAGTTCCACCGCGTGGTGAACATGACGTCCCGCGAGTTGAGCGAGTGGCTGCGCGTCCGCTCGGCGGACACGGAGACCGAGGAACTGCCGGACCATGCCGGCACGGAGACCGGCCAGCACGTGCTGGCGATCCTGGGCAAACGCAAGACCGACCTCAACGAGGACGACTTGCGCGTGATGCGCAACGTCGTGGACCGCGTGCACGGCGACCGCCGGGCCGACCTGGAACCGACCGCGGGCGAGGCCCACTGGCGCCACCGCCTGATGACGATCGGCCACGACCCGCTGAAGGGCTGAGTTTCTTCCGGCGAGTGTCGCGCTTCCGTTCGCCCGCCGCGCCCGTGAACGTTGTCACCTATGGCGGTCCTGCCGCACCGCTGACCGCAGAGAGATCATCTTTGGCCGTCAGGGCCTTTACCACCTCGGGCGACGCTGGTAAGGGTGGAACCACACACCGTCCGTCCTAAATGTCCAATTAGGACAGACGCGTCGATTCACGTGTGGCGGAAGGAAGTGATGGCCGGGTGAGTGACGGCAGGGAGTTGGTCCCGCTGCGCACGGGGTTCGACGTGGTACTGCGTGGTTACCGGCGCGGGCCGGTCCGGCAGTACGTGCGCGCGGTGGAGGAGGAGCTGCGGTTGCTCGCCGCGGACCGTGACGCCAACGCGGAGCTGGCGCAGTCGCTGGTGTCCGAAGTCGAGCAGTTGCGCGCCCAGAACGCGAAACTCGCCTGGCAGATCGACAGGATGTCCCGCACGCCGGTCGACGCGGCGGCGCTGCCGGCGCGGCTGCGGAAGATGGTCGAGCTGGCGAAGGAGGAGGCCACCGAGATCACCGCGCGTGCGCGGGCGGCCGCCGAACACAGCTGGGCGACGGCGGAGGACGCGGCAGGCAGGCTGCGGGCCAGGTACGAGAAGGCGCTGGTCGAGATGGATCGCGCCCGCCGCGCCACCGAGGAGGAACACCGCCAGTTGCTGCGCCAGGCGCAGGTCGACGCCGCGGTGATGACCACCGAGGCCGACCGCCGCCGCGCCCAGCTCGACGAGCTCGCGGCCCGGCGCAGGGAACGCGTGGAGACCGACTTCGAGATGGCGATGGCCCGCAGGCGCGCGGAGGCCATGCGGGAGCTCGCCGAGCAGCGGGTCGCCGCCCAGGAGGAGGCCGACCGGCTGCTGACCGAGGCGACCGAGGACGCGGAACGCCGGGTCGCGACGTCACGTGAGCGGGCGAGCCGGTTGCTGCGGGAGGCGACCGAAGGCGCGGAAAACCGGACAGCGGCGGCGAAAGCGGAAGCGGCGCACCGCATCCGCGAGGCGACAGCGGAGGCCGACGAACGCCGCGCGACCGCACGCGCGGAGGCCGACCGGCTGGTGACCGAGGCGAGGGCGGAAGCCGAACGCCTGGTCAGCGCCGCGAGCGCCGACGCGGAACGCCGGGTCGCGACGTCACGTGAGCGGGCGAGCCGGTTGCTGCGGGAGGCGACCGAAGGCGCGGAAAACCGGACAGCGGCGGCGAAAGCGGAGGCGGCGCACCGCATCCGCGAGGCGAGGGCCAAGTCGGAGCGCCTGGTCAGCGCGGCGGCCCAGGAGGCCGAGAACCGGTTGCGCGCGGCCAAGACCGAAGCCGAGCGCCTGGTCGGCGACGCGACGGAGGACGCGCACCGGCGCGTCACCGCGGCCCAGCAGGAGGTGGCGCGGCTGCGTGACCTGCGCGGTCGTCTCGCCACACAGTTGCGCGGTGCCCGTGAGGTGCTCGTCGGCGCGGCGCCGTTGCTCGCGCCCGTCGAGGCGGAGGCACTCGACGAGCCTGCCAGACCGACGCCGATCCCTCAGCAGCGTTCGGGGCGATTAGTCGAGTCGCCTGCAGGCGGTGGTGAACCGGTGCCGTAGGTCGTCGGGCATGTGGGGCGTCAGTTCCGCCACGGTGTCCCACAGGTTGTGCTTCTTCACGGCGGGCACCAGGTGGTCGACCATCTCCGGGGTCGGCAGCCGCAGCACCCGCCGCCGGTCGTCGGCGCCCAGTGCGGCCACGGCCGTGAGCAGGGCCGGGACCGTGTCGTCCGCGATGGCCGTGTGCAACAGCGCGACAAGGGTCGCGGTGTCGGACTTCGCGGCGTAACCGGCGAGCCGCGCACGCAGTTCGTCGTCCGTCAGCCTGCCGATCAGTGCCAGGCCCGCCGACATCAGCTCCTGCTCGCCGCTCAGCGCGTCGCGGACAACGCCCCGCAGCCGGGCCGGCGGTAGCAGCGCGACCGCGCGGGTGAGCTGGGTGCCGGACTCGGCGTACAAACCGATGCGCAGCAACGCTTCCGTGGACACGGTCATGGCGACGTCGTGGATGACGCCCTCGGTCGCGGCGTCCAGCAGCCTGCCAAGGGTGATGTACTCGGCCCGGTCGATCAACTCGGCCACCACCGCGAGCAACCGGCCCGGCCGGAGCCGCTGGACGAGCGGGCCCGCGCGGCGCGGGTCGAGGTGCAGGCACGCCTCGGTGAGGTAGCCGACCGGCATCCGGTCCGCCAGCTCCGCAGCCCGGTCCGGCGTCATCTCCCCGGCCACCCGCGCCGCGAGCAACGGCGTGAACGCACGCAACGCGATCCGCACGTTCACGGCCGTCGGCAGCACCCTGGTGATCGCGGCGACCCGCTGGAACGCGGCCCGGTGCTCGTCGTACAGGGTGGTCACCACCCGTTCCCGCACCCGCCGGATGTCCTCGTGCGGCAGCACGGCCGCGAACGAGACCGTGTCGGTCGTCGTGCCCAGCGCCCGTGCGAGCTTCACCAGCTCGGCCCGCGTCGCCAGGTCCGTCCCCGCGGTCACCGGCCCAGCAGCCGGCTGACCGTGCCCCGCACCATCGGCGGCATCTGCCGCAACGCCTCGTCGGACGCGGCGGCCAGCGTCCGTGCCTGCCGTTTCCGCGCCGCGGCGAGCGCGCCGCACAATTCCTCGAGTGCATCGTCGGACAAGCCCTCGACCGCGCGCACGTCCGCCCCCAGCCAGTGTCTCAACACCATTCGCACGTCACTGCGCATGACAGAACTGTGTCATGCGCGACCCTGTTCACGACATGCGGTCTGCAACTTTCTCACGGGCTGCGGTGAGCCGGACGTCCGTCGACGATCGCCGTTCCAGCGAACCGAACCGCAGCGGCTCCACCAGAAGGCGCACGGTCTCGGACACCGCCGCGGCGACCCGGCGATCAGGCCGCCCACCCTGCCGTGCGTCCGGTACTCATGTCGGCGCCCTGTCACAGGTAGCCGTATCTGGTCCGCGGTCGCGCGTTCGTCACTCCGGAAGCCGCGACCGCGACAGGATCGTCTCCGCCCGGCCAACCATGGCCGGGTCGACCATCTCGCCGTTCGCGAGGGTCGTGACGCCGCCGTCCCTGGTCGCCGCCAGCACCTGTGCCGCCCACTCGCGGTCGGCCGCCGACGGCTGGAACACCTCGGCGATGACCGGCAGCTGAGCCGGGTGGATGGCCACGCGGCCGAACCAGCCGAGCGCCTTGCCCCGCTTGGTGTCCGCGCGCAGCCCGGTCAGATCCCTGATCGCCGGGTACGCCGACAGCATCGGCGCGGGCAGGCCCGCGGCCTTCGCCGCGTACAGCAGGCGGATCCTGGCGTGGTCGAGCACGGCGTCGTCGCGTGTGCCCAGCTCGCTCGCCAGGTCCGACTCACCGAGCCCGACCATGGTCACCGCCGGGTGCGCGGCGATCGCGGCCGCGTGCTCGACGCCGGACGCGCTCTCGACCAGCGCCGTCACCGCCACGCCGGGCAACGCCGCGACGACCCGGTCCACCTGCGCGGGCGACTCGACCTTCGGCAGCCGCACCTCGAAGCCCGTCAGTCCCCGCAACGCGGCGAGGTCCTCGGCGACACCCTCGTTCACCCGGACCTGCAGCACGCAGTCGACGCGTGCGGACGACAGCCACGCCACCACCGCGTCCCGCGCGGCCGCCTTGCCTGCCGGTGCCACCGCGTCCTCCAGGTCGAGGATCACCAGGTCGGCGCCGGTCGCGACGGCCTTGTCGAAGCGGTCGGGGCGGTCGCCGGGCACGTACAGACCCGTCACCGGCGTCATACGACCCCCGCCTCCCGCAGCGCGGCGAGTTGTTCGCGGGTCACGCCGACCGACGCCAGCACCTCGGCGGTGTCCGCGCCGTGCCGCCGCCCTGCCCACCGGATCGCGCCCGGTGTCTCCGACAGCCGGAACAGCACGTTCTGCATCTTCACCCGGCCCAGCTCGTCGTCCTCCACGGTCTGCACGGTGCCCAGCGCCTGGTACTGCGGGTCGGCCACGACCCCGCGCACGTCGTACACCCGCGAGATCGCGGCCTGCGCCTTCTCGAACTCGGCGACCACCTCGTCGGTCGGCCGGGCCGCGATCCACGCCGACACCGCCGCGTCCAGCTCGTCCGCGTGCTGCGCGCGCTGATGCCCGGTCGCGAACCACGGCTGTCCGACCACGTCCGGCCGTCCGACCAGCGTCAGCACCCGTTCCGCGATGGACTGGGAGCTGGTCGACACCGCGACCCACTCGCCGTCCGCGGTGCGGTAGACGTTGCGGGGCGCGTTGTTCACCGACCGGTTGCCCGTCCTCGGCTGTACGTGCCCGAGCTGGTCGTAGGCGGTGATCTGGCCGCCGAGCAGCATGAGGATCGGCTCGATGATGGCCATGTCGATCACCTGGCCCGCGCCGGTGCGCAAGGCCACCATCACCGCGTACGCGGTGGCGAGCGCCGCGATGCCGTCGGCCAGCCCGAACGGCGGCAGCGTCGGCGGGCCCTCCGGTTCGCCGGTGAGCGCCGCGAAGCCGCTCATCGCCTCGGCGAGGCTGCCGAACCCCGGGCGGGCGGCGTACGGGCCGTGCTGGCCGAACGCCGTCACCCTGGCGATCACGAGCCGGGGGTTGGCCGCGTGCAGCTCGGCCGGGCCGACACCCCACCGTTCGAGGGTGCCGGGGCGGAAGTTCTCGATCAGCACGTCCGCCTCGGCGGCGAGCGCGAGCAGCAGCCGCGCCCCCGCCGGCTTGCCGAGGTCGATGGTGACGGGCTTCTTGTTGCGGCCCAGCGTCTTCCACCACAGGTTGACGCCGTCCTTCGCCGGGCCGTGGCCGCGGGCGGCGTCGGGTTTGCGCGGGTGCTCGACCTTGATCACGTCCGCGCCGAAGTCGCCGAGGAACGTCGCGGCGAGCGGGCCCGCGAACAGCGTGGACACGTCGAGGACGCGGACGTCCGCCAGTGGGCCGGTCATCGAACCTCCCATGCCACCCGGAAACCGATGCCGGGTGAGCGGTCCACGCCAAGGCCCGGCAGCAGGAACTTGAGGCTGAACGACGGGTCGCGCGGACCGCCGTCGACGTACCAGTCGGAGCCGGTGCTCTCGTGGTCGCTGCCGCCCTTGAGCATCACGAACCGCGTGATCCCGTCGGTGTGCTCGCTTTCCGTCCAGTTCCACACCAGGGGAGTGGCGCGGGTGAACCCCGGCGCCTCGGCGGCGACCTGCCATTCGAACTCCGTCGGCAGCCGCCCGCCGACCCACTCCGCGTAGGCACGCGCGTCGGCGAGGTCGACCATCGTCGCCGCACCGTCGCCCGTGCCAGGTGACCAGCGGTTCTCGCACGTCGGCCGGTAGCCGGTGGCGGCGAGGAACCCGGCGAACTCGGCGTTCGTCACCTCGTGCGCCGCGACCTCGACAGCCGCCACCGTCACGTCCAGCAGCTCCTGCCGGGGGTCGTGCAGGCGCGGCGGCAGCGGCTTCCACTCCTCGACGTACGGAGCGCCCTGGTAGCCGCCGGTCTCCCGCCGCCGGTAGGTCATGGGCAGCGTGCGCGGCCCGCCCTCGACGCGGACGGTCACCCCGCGAGGCCGTCCACGGGAAGGGCGGGGCCGCACCCGCTGGGCGGTGCGAGCCGGGAAGGTCGCGTCGGTCGCACCCCGATCGGCGGCCGCGGCCGCGAGCAGGCTCGCCAGCCACGACGGTTCCGGTCCTTCGACGGCGAGCACGGCCGCCACCCCGCGCGCGGGCACCGTGACCGCGGGCGCGGCCGTGCCGTGCCCGAGCCGGGCGCCCGAGGTGAGGTCGAACCACGCGGTGCCGCCGGTGGTCGCGGTCAGCGCGGGCCCGGTGTAGTCGGCCCTCCCGCGGTTCACGAGCGTCCACAGCGTGCTGCCCCGCTGGTCGGCGAACCGGGACGCGTACACCCCGGCCGCGATCGCCTCGTCGGAGGCGTCGGCCAGCGGCGTCCACTCGCCGTGCACGAACAGCGTGGTCAGCGCCCGCTGCACCCGCAGCATGCGGCGCAGCGTCGCCTTGTCGCGTTCGTTCCACCCGACCCAGACACCGAACACCGTGTCCCACACGAGCATGCCGGTGCCGTTCATGAACGCCGACTGCAGTTCGTCGCTGTGGTCGCGGTTCCAGCGTCGCGTCTGGTGGGTCATGTGGCGGCGTTCGAACCAGTGGGCCCGCTGCACGCCGGGCGCTGTGCTGTCCGCGAACCACTGCGCCCAGCTCAGCTGGTGGTCGACGATGCGGGCGTTCGGCAGCCGCGACTCACCCTCGAGCACCTGCGGCGGGTCGTTGCCGAGCAGCGCGGACACCAGGCGCGAGTCGCCTTCCTTCATGGTGTCCAGGAACATCCCGTCGGTGCCCAGCTCGCTCGCCAGCTGTGCGAGCTCGGTCGCGTCGTCATGCGGCGGGCGGCGGGTGCCGGTGTCCCACGGGTTGTAGTCGAGGAACACCCTGAGGCCGCGCGACTGGAACTCGGCGATCACGTCACGCAGGCCCGGCACGTCGCGGTAGAAGTCGAACTGGTTGCGGTCGTCGATGCCGATGACCGGGTAGGCGTGCCACAGCACGACTCCGTCGAAGCCGCCGTGGTCGGACGTCCTCGCGAGGAAACCGGCGACGTCGAAGCGGCCGTGTTCCCGGTCGAACAGCCGCTCGTCCCACAGCCAGACCAGCGCGACGCTGTAGCAGGAGCTGGTCCAGCCGGTCGCTGACCGGTCGTAGATCACCCCGTCGTAGCGCAGCCGTGCGTGGGCCTCCTCGCGCCAGCGGGCGAGCGCCGCGCGCCACGCCGGCCAGTCGGCCGGGTCGTCCGGCGCCGCGAAGACCTTGGCGATGTCGCCGGTCCCGGGTTCGAGCGGCTCGTCGAGGGGGAGCGTGGTCGGCAGGTCGATCGGGCGCGGGACCAGCGGGTCGAACCGGTTCGTGGCCGCCTCGTCCGGGTCGGCGTGCCGGTCAGTCGTGCGGGTGGAAATCGTCGATCTCCTCACGGGTCGGGATGGCGGGCACGGCACCCGCGCGACGCACCGACAGCGCGGCCGCGACGGACGCGAACCGGACCGCGTCGTCGAGCGGCCTGTGCTCGTCGAGCGCGGCGACGAGCGCACCGCAGAAGGTGTCGCCCGCGCCGGTGGTGTCGACCACGTCGACGGCGATGCCGGGAACCTCGGTCGTGGTGTCGCGGGTGCGCACCAGCGCGCCCTTGGCACCGAGCGTGACGACCAGCGCGGGCACCACGGTCAGCAGGTGGTCGGCGCCGCCGAGCAGCGCTGCCTCGTGCTCGTTGACGACCAGCAGGTCGACATGGGTGAGCAGCTCGCAGGGCAGTCGCTGCGCGGGAGCCGCGTTGAGCACGACCCGGCCGCTCGCGATCTCCGCCGCCGCCACCACGGTGGCGAGGGGGATCTCGAGCTGCATCAGCACGAGGTCCGCGCCCGCGATCGCGGCGCGTTCCTCCTGCGTCAGGTCGGTGAGGGTGGCGTTGGCGCCTGCGTTGACCACGATCGCGTTCTCGCCGGTGGCGGACACGGTGATGAGCGCGGTGCCGGTCGGTTCGTCCGAGGTGCGCACGAGCGGCCGCACACCTGAGCCGGTGAGGCTTTCCCGCAGCCGGGCACCGTTGTCGTCGTCGCCGAACGCGCCGACGAACGTGGTCGTCGCACCCGCTCTTGCCGCGGCGGTGGCCTGGTTGTTGCCCTTGCCGCCCGCGTGCGTGGCGAACCCGGTGGACAGGACGGTCTCACCGGGCAATGGGATCCGTTCCACCTGGCTGACCAGGTCCACGTTGCCGCTGCCCACGACGGTGACACTCATGGTCGCCGCGCTCCTCCGCTCGATCCGCCGCCTTCCCTCCTGCGCGCGGAGCTTCCTGGGCTCGTTCCTCGCGCAGGAAGCTCCGCGCTCGTCGGTCCAGACGGCGGCCGCTCCGTCGCTCCGCTCCCGCCGACGCTCATGATTCGGTCCTCACGAGAGCCAGCGTACGGCGGGCGAGCGTGTCGAACCCGATGCCGTCGAACCCGGGGACCGTCGAGGCCAGGCGGTTGCGCAGCGGGATGACCCACTCCGGCGGAAGGCGCTTCGCGCCGGTCAGCGCACCCGCGATGGAGCCGGCGGTGGCGCCGGTGGAGTCGGTGTCCCAGCCACCGGTGACGGCCGTGGTGATCGTGGTGGCGTAGTCGCCGTCGCCGCGGGCGAGGGCGTAGCCGAGGGTGGCCGCGTTGTTGAGCACGTGCACCCAGTGCAGGTCGCCGTACCTGGCGTGGATCCGGTCCAGTGCGTCCTCTGTCGGCAGCGGGCCCAGTTCGAAGCCCATGGTGATCGCCCGGGTGAACCGGGACTCCGGCGGCACGACCGACAGACCCGCCGCCAGCACCTCGGTCACCGAACCCGCGACCACCGCTGCCGAACACGCCGCGGCGGCGAACATGGCGCCGTACAGACCGTTGCGGCCGTGCGTGAGGCGGGCGTCGGTCCACGCGAGCCGGGCCGCGGTCACCGGGTCACCAGGGTGGGTCCAGCCGTACACGTCGGTGCGGATCTGCGCACCGATCCAGTCACGGAACGGGTTGCCGACCCGGCCCGCCACGTCCGGCTCGTAGCCGTCGAGGAGGTTGCGGTACGCGATCCGCTCCGCGGTGAACACCCGGCCGCCGGGCAGGTTGGCGAGCCACGACTGGGCCACGTCGTCGGTGGTGAACCCGTCGCCGTGGCGTTCCAGCAGGTCCAGCGCGATGAGCGGGAAGTTGAGGTCGTCGTCCTCCGGCATCCCGTCGATGTTCTCGAGCAGGCTCGTCGGGCGGCTGCGCCGGTTCCACGGGTACCTGGACTTCAGCTCCCCGTCGAGGCCGACCTCGGTGAAGTAGCGGGAGATCGGCCAGTTGCCGGTCGACTGGGCGATGGCGCGGATGCCCTCGCGGGGGATCTTCTCCACCGGCTTGCCGAGCAGGCAACCGGCCGCCCGGCCGAGCCACGCGCCGTGCACGCGGTCGGCCAGGTCCGTGCCGGGTGACCCCACCGGCACCGGCCGCGTCAACGCGAGGATCTCGTCCAGGCCGTCCGGCTCGGCGGCACGCAGCGCCGCGGGCGCCTCCCGTTCGTCCACTTGCGACAACAGCTCGCGGGCGAGCTTGCGCAGTGCCGGGGGCGCGGGGTCCTTGGTGGCGCCGGAGCCCGGTGCGTGGAGCGAGCCGCCCGCCGCGGTCCACGAGCCGGCGAGGTCGTCGACGTCGATGCCGTCCGCCCTGGCCGCGGCGAACGCGTGCGGCACCAGGTCCTCCGGCTGTGTCCACGTGAGACGGAGCATCAGGGGGCCTCCGTCCCGAACAGCTTCGCGCGCTGCCCGAACCGCGCCTGGTCCTTGGCCCAGATGTCCTTCGCCACCGCGGCCATCGTCGGGCCGGTCGCCGTGACGTCCATCCTGCTGGCCTCGCTGACGTCGGTCACCCACTCGTCCGGCACGGCCGCGCGCCCACCGAGCGCACCCGCGATCGAGCCGCCCATGACCGCGATCGAGTCCGAGTCGCGGCCGTAGTTCACCGCGCCCAGCACGGTCTCCCGGTAGTCACCGCCCGCGACGACCAGCATGCCCAGTGCCACCGGCAGTTCCTCGATGGACTTGGTGCGGCTGGGAATCCGGGCGTCGCGCGCCGGTGCCCGGTAGTGCGGGCCGACCGTGTCGTACGGCTCGACCGCCGCCCGGATCGCGGGCAGCGAGGTGCGCCAGTCGGTCAGCGACGTGGCCGCCGACGTCACGGCCTCGATCGCGTCCCTGGTGCCGTCCTTGGCCACCGACAGCGCCACCTCGACCACCGACGACACCGTCGCCTCCGGCCGCATCGCCTCCGCCACGCACGCCGCGTACACGCCGGCAGCCTCCCGCCCGTAGCTGGACTGGTGCGCGCCGGCGACGTCGATCGCCTCCGCGTACGCGCCGGTCGGCGAGCCGGCGTTGGCGATCCCGATCGGCGCGGCGTACATGGCGGCACCGCAGTTCACGATGTTGCCGACGCCGGCCTCCCGCGGGTCGATGTGCCCGTAGTGCAGCCGCGCCACCAGCCACTTCTCCGCGAGGAAGATCCGGTGGAGGAGGATCGTCTCGGCCTCCAGTTCCGGGATCCACCTGCGTTCCCCGATGAGCAGTGGCACGAGGTGGTCGGCGATCGCGTGCGCGTCCAGGTGGTCGCGCACCGTGTCGTACACCTCGACGAGCGCGGTGGTCATCAGGGTGTCGTCGGTGACGTGCCCGTCGCCCTTGTGGTACGGCGCGATGGGGCGGGCGTGCCGCCAGTCGGTGTTGAACGGCGGCACGATCCCCTCGATGAAACCGTCGTACCGCTCACGGATGGCCGCCGGTGTGTTGCCCTCCGCCGCACCGCCGAGCGCGTCGGCCACCGCGGCCCCGGCCAGGGCCCCCGTAGCCCGGTCCTCGAGCATGAACTCTCCCCTCCTGGAGTGCCGTGAACGACGCTTTCGAGACGTTGGGTGTCCTGAGAGCGTCGTTCAGGGCACCGGGCGTCAGCCCAGTGACTGCCAGCCGTCCGTCAGCTGCTTTTTCAGGTCGTCGACGCTGATCGAGTTCGCGAAGTACTGCTGCAGCGCGGGCGTCGCGTACTGGTCCTTCCACTGCGGGTAGTTCTTCGCCTTCTGGAACGGCGCGCCCTTCAGGTCGTCACCGGTCTTCAGGATCGGCTCCCACACCGGGATGTCCTTCGTCTGCTCCGCCACCGCGTCGCGGGCGGGCGCGGACGCCGGGATCAGCCAGTCGCCCTGCGCGAGCTTCGCCTGGTTCTCCGCGTTCATGAAGTAGTCGATGAACTTCGCGGCCTGCTCGGGTGCCTTGCTCTGCGCCGACACCGACATGGTCTGCGGGTTCGCCGCCTGCACCGGGCCCGCGGAGCCGGCGAGCGGGGGCAGGACCGTCCAGTTGAAACCGGGCTGTGCGGCCTCGGTGATCTGCTGGGCCAGGAAGTTGCCGCCGACGTACATGCCGTACTTGCCGGACAGGAAGCCGGGCAGCACGTCGGTGCCGGACTGCGTCAGCGTCACCGGGTCGAGCGAGGAGTCCTGGTACGCCATCGCGTGGATCTTCTCCGGCACCGCGACCTCGCCGTCGCCGACGTGGATCGTCGCGGAGCCGTCCTCCTTGGTCTCGAAGAACGTGCCGTCGAACCCGAGCGCGGTGTTCATGATCGCCGCGGTGGGCTGCTTGAGGCCCCAGCCGATGCCGAACTTCCCGCCCGTCGCCAGCTTCTTGGCCGCGGCCCGCAGGTCGTCCCAGGTGAGCTGGTCACCGGAGGGCACCTCGATGCCCGCCGCCTTGAACGCGTCGGTGTTCGCGAACACCACGTAGGTCTGCAGCAGCGTCGGCGCGGCGACCACCTTGCCGTCCGCGGTGGTGACGGTGTTCCACACGTCCTGGCTGACCGCGTTCCTGACGTCCTCGCTCAGGTACTGGTCGATGTCGGCGAGGTAGCCCTGCTCGGCGAAACCCATGATGTCGCTGGACTCGTCGTGGATGATGTCCGGCGCCGTGCCGCCCTGGAACTGGGTGACGAGCTGGTCGTGCACGTTGTCCCACGTGCCCTGCGTCAGCTTGATCTGGATGTCCGGGTTGTCGGCGTTCCAGGCGTCGACGATCTCCTTGGTCGCCGCCACCGTCGAGTCCTGGTAGGCCAGGCTCTGGAACGTCAGCGTGACCGGCCCCTGCGCGGAACCGCCCGAGTCGTCGGTGCTCTCGCCACCGCCGAGCGCGCAGCCGGACAGCAACAGGGCCGCGGCGGCACCGATGCCGAGCAACGCCTTTCGCTTCATGGGGTTTCTCCTTCTTGGGTCGTCAGCCTTTGACGGCGCCGCTCATCAGCCCTGAGGTGAGGCGGCGTTGGATGAACAGGAAGAACACGAGGCTCGGCACGGTCGCGAGCAGCGAGGCAGCAGCGAGCTGGCCGAGCTGGACCTGTCCCTCCGCGCCCACGAAGCGCGCGAGGGTCAGCGGCAGGGTCTGCAGGCCCGGGTCCTGGATCAGCACCAGGGCGAAGAAGAACTCGTTCCACGACGAGATGAACGTGAACAGGCTCGTCGCGACGAGCCCCGGCGCGAGCAGCGGCAGCACGATCGACCGCAGCACCCGGAGCTTGCCCGCGCCGTCGATCGCACCGGCCTCCTCCAGCTCCACGGGGATCGCGGCGACGTAGCCGCGCAACATCCACAACGCGAACGGCATGCACCAGACGGTGTAGACCAGCACGAGGCCGAGCGGGTTGTTCACGAGCCCGATCTGCTTGAGCACCAGGAAGACCGGGATCACGATCAGGATGAACGGGAACACCTGGGAGAGCAGGATCCAGCCTGTCGCGAGGCCGCGGAGCCTGGTCCTGAACCGCGCCAGCGCGTACGCGGCAGGCAGTGACAGCAGCGTCACGATGACGGTCGTCAGCGCGGCGACGTAGAGGCTGTTCCCGGCTGCCTGCACCAGGTTCGCCTTCGTGATGGCGCCGGAGAAGTTGCTCCAGGTGAGGCTGTCCGGGATGAACGACGCGTCACCGGACTGCAGCTGCCTCGGCGTCTTCAACGACGTCGAGAGCAGGAACAGCAGCGGGAACCCGAGGAAGACCACGTAGCCGAGCAGCGCGAGGTACTGCAGCGGCCGCGCGAACGTCCTCGTGCGACGGACGGGTGCCTCGGACACCCTGCGGTTGACCTGGTTCGCCTTCTCCGGCCGCGCGAGTGTCGGTGTCATGACTCCCGGCTCCTTGCCTGACCGCGCAGGTAGAAGAAGAGGAACGCGGCGATGACGACGACCATCACGTTACCCAGCGCGGCCGCGTACCCGAAGTTGCCGTACCGGAACGCCTCGTTGTAGGCGAACAACATCGGCAGCATCGTCTTGCCACCCGGCCCGCCCGCCGTGAGCACGAAGACCAGTGCGAACGAGTTGAAGTTCCAGATCAGGTCGAGCGAGGTGATGGCCAGGATCACCGGCCGCAGCGCGGGCAGCGTGACGTGCCAGAACCGCTGCCACGTGCTCGCGCCGTCGATCGCCGCGGCCTCGTGCAGGTCACCGGACACGTTCTGCAGCCCGGCGAGCAGCGTGATCGTGGTCTGCGGCATCCCGGCCCACACGCCGACGACGATCACCGCGGGCAGCGCGGTCGAGAAGTCGCCGAGCCAGTTGATGTCGCCGGGCAGGCCGAGGGTCCGCAGCGTCTCGTTGACCGGCCCGTACGTCGGGTTGAGCATGAGCCGCCACATGATCGCGATGACGACCGGTGGCATGGCCCACGGCACGAGCGCGAGCGTGCGGGCGAGCCAGCGCAGCCGCAGGTCGGCGTTGAGCAGCAGCGCGAGCCCCAGCGAGGCGAGGAACTGGATGATCGTGACGCCGAACGCCCAGATCAGGCCGATCCGGAAGCTGGCCCAGAACAGCTCGTTGTGCAGCAGCTTCTCGTAGTTGTCCAGGCCGTTGAAGTTCGTGACCTGGTTCAGGCCCGCCTCGGCGTCGGTGAAGCCGAGCAGGATGCCCTGAACCAGCGGGTACACGCTGATCAGCACGACCGGGACGAGCGCGGGCAGCACGAGCAGCCACGCGTCGCGCCCGTCGCCGCGCCTGCGCTTCCTGCGCCCGGCGAGCGTGGTCATGACGAGTCCCGCACGGTGAGCGTGGGTTCGATGACGACCTGGCGCAGTGGCGCGTCGGGTTTGTCCAGGCGGCGCAGCAGGAGCTTCGCGGCGGTCCTGGCACGTTTGGTGGCGCCGAGGTTCACGCTCGTGATGGCCGGGTTGGCGAGGTCGGCGATGTCGGTGTCGTCCATGCCGACGATCGCGACGTCGTCCGGGACGCGCAGGCCGCGGCGGGTGGCCACGTTCAGCGCGGCGATCGCCAGCAGGTCGTTGGCGCACACGATCGCGTCGGGGGTGTCCTTCTCCAGCAGCGTGCTCGCCGCCCTGAGCCCGGCCTGGTAGGTGAAGTCCCGGGCGGTGACCTGGGTGCCGGGCTCGCGGCCAAGGGCCTTCAGTGCGGTGAGGTAGCCGTTGCGGCGGGCCGCGCCGGGCACGGTGTCGACCGGGCCGTTGACGAACGCGATGCGCTCGCGGCCCTGCCCGGCGAGGTGGTCGACCGCGAGCGCCATGCCGGCGACCGAGTCCGCGCGCACGTTGTCCAGTTCGACACCGGGCGGCACCGAACCGATGATCACGATGGGGAAGCGGCTGGCCCTGAGCTGGGTGCCCAGTTCCTCCGGTGCGCGCAGCGGGCTGAGGATCAGGCCGTCTGCGAACCCACGGTTGAGCCCGACCAGCAGGTCGATCTGGTCCTTGGGGTCCGCGCCGGTCGAGGACAGCACGAGGCGGTACCCGGCCTTGGTGACCACGCGGGAGATCTCGTGCATCATCCCGACATACACCGGGTTGCCGACGTCGGCGACCGCGAGCGCGATCTGCTCGGTCCTGCCGACCTTGAGCGAGCGCGCGGTCGCGTCCGGCACGTAACCCAGCTCCGCCGCGGCGGCCCGCACCCGCTCGGTCACCCGCTGCGACGCGGGCTGCCCGTTCAGGACCCGGGAGACCGACGCGATGGAGACGCCTGCCCGCTCGGCGACCAGCCAGAGCGTGGACTTTCGCGCCTCTGCCATGGGTTTCCCTCGCGTCACTGGAAGGTCTCATGTGGACTGTAAACGTTTACGAGAACGTTTACAGCGGGGACTGTACGTCCGGTCGGCGCGGGTTGGCAAGCAGGGTTCGTAACGTGCGTGTCACAAGTGGACAGGGCAGGCAAGATGGTGGCATGGCTGAATGCACGCACGTCGCCGGGATCCGCGACGTGACTCCGTCCTCCACGGAGGGCTGTTCCGACTGTCTCGCCGCGGGCGGGCGCTGGGTCCACCTCCGCGAGTGCCTGTCCTGCGGGCACGTCGGGTGCTGCGACTCGTCACCGGGCAAGCACGCGACCGCGCACCACCGGGAGACCGGGCACCCGGTCATGCGGTCGTTCGAGCCGGGCGAGGACTGGCGCTGGTGCTTCGTCGACGAAGTGGCTGTGTGAGTGGACGGCCCCGTGACCAAACCGGTGCTGCTGACCGTCGACGACGACCCCGGGGTGTCCAGGGCGGTCGCCCGTGACCTGCGCCGCCGCTACGGCGAAGGGCACCGCGTGGTGCGGGCTTCGTCCGGCAAGGAAGCCCTCGACGCGCTCAAGGAGCTGAAGCTGCGCGGTGAGCAGGTGGCCGCCATGCTCGCCGACTACCGCATGCCCGAGATGAACGGCATCGAGTTCCTCGAACAGGCCATGGACCTGTTCCCGCGTGCCCGCCGCGCGCTGCTCACCGCGTACGCCGACACCGACGCGGCGATCCAGGCGATCAACCTGGTCGACGTCGACCACTACCTGCTCAAGCCGTGGGATCCGCCGGAGGAGAAGCTGTACCCGGTCGTCGACGCGCTGATCGAGACGTGGCGCGCGGCCGGGGAGACCGCGGTCGACGAGATCAAGATCGTGGGGCACCGCTGGTCGGCGCCCACGTTCGCCGCGCGGGACTTCCTCGCCCGCAACGCGGTGCCGTACCGGTACTACAGCATCGACGAGCCGGAGGGGCGCAGGCTGCTCGACGCGGCGGCCGCCGACCCGGCCGAGATCCCCGTGGTGATCACCACGGATGGCAGGCCGCTGCTCGCGCCCTCGGACGCCGAGATCGCGGCCGCCGTCGGGCTGACGGTCGACCCGGCCACCGACTTCTACGACCTGATCGTGGTCGGTGGTGGCCCCGCGGGCCTCGGCTCCGCCGTGTACGGCGCGTCCGAGGGGCTGCGCACGGTGCTCGTCGAACGGCAGGCCGCGGGCGGGCAGGCCGGGCAGAGCAGCAGGATCGAGAACTACCTCGGCTTCCCGGACGGCGTGTCCGGCGCGCAGCTCACCGACCGGGCGCGGCGGCAGGCGGTGAAGTTCGGTGCGGAGATGCTGACCGCGCGGGACGTCGTCGCACTGGAGGTGCACGGCTCCGCGCGGGTGGTCCGGTTCGGGGACGGCAGCAGGATCGCAGCCCACGCGGTGATCCTCGCGACCGGCGTCTCCTACCGGAGCCTCGCCGCGCCCGGCTGCCACGAGCTGACCGGGCGGGGCGTGTACTACGGCTCGGCCAACACCGAGGCACCCGAGTGCGCTGGCACCGACGTCTACATCGTCGGCGGTGCCAACTCCGCGGGCCAGGCGGCGGTGTTCTTCTCGAAGCACGCGCGGTCGGTGACGCTGGTGGTGCGGGGCGAGTCGCTGCACACCTCGATGTCGCACTACCTGATCCAGCAGCTGGAGGCCATCGCCAACGTGCACGTCCGGACGCGCACGACGGTCGGGCAGGCGTGCGGCGACGACCACCTGGAGTCGATCCGGCTGGACCACGCCGACGGCACGACCGAGTTCGTGGACACCGGCCACCTGTTCGTCTTCATCGGCGCGCTGCCCCGGACGGACTGGCTCGACGGCGTGGTGCGGCGCGACGAGCGCGGGTTCGTGTGGACCGGGCCGGACCTGCTGACCGACGGGCGGCGACCGTCCGGATGGACACTGGACCGGGACCCGTTCTACCTGGAGTCGAGCGTGCCGGGCGTGTTCGTGGCCGGGGACGTGCGGGCGCAGTCGGTGAAGCGGGTCGCCTCGGCTGTCGGCGAGGGCGCGATGGCGGTGACGCTGGTGCACCGGTACCTGGAGGAACAGTGACAACGCGATGACGAGCATCGAACCGGCCAGGCTCCGCGAGCTGTTCCTGTTCGCGGACCTGACCGACGAGCAGCTCGCGTGGGTGGCGGCCAACAGCGACGTCGTCTCGTACCGCAAGGGCGAGGTGGTGTCGGTGGAGGGCGAACCGGCCGAGTGCTTCTACGTCCTGCTGTCCGGGACGCTGTCCATGGTGCGGACGGTGCGTGGCGACGAGGTCGAGGTCACCCGCAGCGACCAGCCGGGTGTCTACTCGGGCGCCACGCAGTTCTACCTCGGCGACCAGGTGGACCAGGAGTACGGCGCGACGGTCCGCGCGGTCACCGATGCCGAGTTCCTCGCGCTGCCCGCGGTGGACTTCGCGGCGAAGTTCCGGCAGTGGTTCCCGATGGCCGTGCACCTGCTGCAGGGCATGTTCGTCGGCATTCGCAACGCCGACGAGCTGGTCGGCCAGCGCGAACGGCTGCTCGCGCTCGGCAAGCTGACCGCGGGCCTCACCCACGAGCTGAACAACCCGGCGGCGGCCGCGGTGCGTGCGAGCGAGACGCTGCGGGAACGGTTCGCCGGGATGCGGCACAAGCTGGGCCTGCTCGCCGACGGCCACTTCGACGGCCTCCAGCTGCACCGGCTGACCAAGATCCAGGAGAAGTTCATCGCGAGGATGGCGGCAGCGCCCGAGCTGACCCCCATCCAGGTCGCGGACCTCGAGGACGAGCTCGGCGACTGGTTCGACGACCACGAGGTCGCCGGCGGCTGGGACCTGGCGCCGGTGTTCGTCGCGGCCGGCATCACCACCGCCGACCTCGACGAGCTGGCCAACGTCGTCGACCCGGGGTTCCTGTCCCCGGCGCTGCGGTGGCTGTCGTACACGGTCGAGACGGAGAACCTGCTGATCGAGGTGAAGGAGAGCACGAAACGCATCTCCGCGCTCGTCGGCGCCGCGAAGCAGTACTCGCAGCTCGACCGCACCCCGCACCAGGAGATCGATCTCCACGAGGGCATCGACGCGACGCTCGTGATGCTGAGCGGCAAGATCCCGGAGGGTGTGCGGATCGTGAAGGACTACGACAAGGCGCTCCCGCACGTGCCCGCCTACGCCGCGGAACTGAACCAGGTGTGGACCAACCTGCTCGACAACGCGGTCGCCGCGGTACACGACCACGGCGACCGCACCGGCACGATCACCGTCCGCACCGCCCGCGACGGCGACACCGCGCTGGTCGAGGTCATCGACACCGGCCCCGGCGTGCCACCGGAGCTGAAACGCCGCGTCTTCGAACCGTTCTTCACCACCAAGGGCGTGGGCCAGGGCACCGGCTTGGGCCTGGACGTCTCCTGGCGGGTGGTGGTCAACCGGCATGGCGGCGACCTGCGAGTGGTGTCCGAACCGGGAGACACCCACTTCCAGGTGCGCCTCCCACTGCGCACCGGCGCACCCGAGGTGCCCTGAAAGACGCTTTCGGGACGCCTGAGTGTCCGGAAAGCGTCCTTCAGGGCAGTGCCGCGGTTACAGGGTGATCTTCCACCCGTTGATGTAGCCGGTGTCGGCGGCGGCCGCGTCGCGGACGCGGAGGTTCCACGTGCCGTTGGCGGTCTCGCTCGACAGGTTCTTCGTGAACGTCTGGTTCACGTTGTCCGCGCTGCCGCCGGAGCGGTTCAGCAGGTTGTACACCGACCCGTCCGGGGCGACCAGGTCGACCACCAGGTCACCCCGGTAGGTGTGGACGATGTTCACCTCGATGGCGGCGTTCGCCGACGCCGCACCGGTGGCACCCGAGACCGCGACCGGGCTGGAGACGGTGCCCCGGTCCGGGATGTTGTAGTTGTTCTGGTTCTCGAAGGTGCGGCCCGGCTGCGGGTCGGTGCCGCCCGGCAGGTTCGCCGCGGCCGAGGCGATGGCCGACGCGAACGTGCTCACCTGCGCGTACACGCCCGGGTTCTGCGGGCGGGCACAGCCATAGCCCCAGCTGACGATGCCGACCTGGACCCAGGCGTTGTTGTTGTCGCGGCGGAACATCGGGCCACCGGAGTCACCCTGGCAGGTGTCGACGCCGCCGGAGGACCAGTTGCCGGCGCAGATCTCCTCGTTCGGCACCAGTTCGCTGTACGCCTGCCGGCACTGGGTGTCGGAGATGAACGGCACCTGCGCCTTCAGCAGGTACCGCTGCTGGCCGCCGCCCTCGGTCGCCGCGCCCCAGCCCGCCACGGTGAACGTGCCGCTGTCGTAGGCGGTGGAGGTGGCGATCGGCAGCAGCGCCTGGTTGGTGATCGGCGCGTTCAGCTTGATCAGTGCCCAGTCGGCGGCCGGGTTGTTGTAGTTGGGGGCGCGGTAGACGTAGGTGGACTGGCGGGTGATGCGGTTCGAGTCCTGCAGGTCCACCGAACCCGCGGTGACGCCGATGCCGGTGTTCGGGCCGGTCGCGCCGACGCAGTGCGCGGCGGTCAGCACGACGTCGGTCTTGTAGAGCGCGCCGCCGCAACCCATCGACAGGCGCACCATGAACGGGAACTCGCCCTGGGCGGCGCGGGTTCCGCCGACCACCTGGGGCTGCACGTCGTCGTTGTTCGCCGGCGGCGCCGCCACCGACTGTCCGGCCGCCGCGCCGAGCGCCGCGGCCACACCCACGGTCAGCAACGCGGCTCTCCGCAGGAAGGACAAGGATCTACTCACAGCAGGGTTCCTTTCGACAGTCCGCGCGCACGGTGCGTACGGACAGCAGGGTGTCGAGAAAGGCGAAGACCGCGCTTCGGTCACCTGCGGTGACCGAAGCGATCTTCAGTGTTGATTCCACCTGGTGAGAGGTGCCGGCCACAAGACTGCAAACCGGTCAACTACCGTTCGGCCGACTGGGACAGTCACCGGTGCGGCGTGTTGGAGAAATGGACGAGCGGACGGCCGGTACGTGGTCGTCCCGCACAAAGACACGCGTGATCACGGCGGGCAGGCTGCGCCTCCAAGGGGACACCGTCTTGGAGGCACGATGAAGACCATCCCGACGATCGGCACCGCCGGCCTGCTCGCCGTGTCCCTCGTCGCCTGCGGCGGCGGCGCGGGCGGGTCCTCGTCCGGCCGGGCACTCGTCGACGGCGCCACGTTCACGATGGTGCTCGGCACCGACCCCGGCAACCTCGACCCGCACTTCACCTCGCTGTCCTCGGCCATGCAGGTCGACCGGTTCCTCTACGACTCGCTCGTCGACATCGACGAGAAGGGGGACATGGTCGCCGGGCTCGCCGAGAAGTGGGAGGCGACCACCACCGAGGCGACCTTCACCCTCCGCGACGGCGTGACCTGCGCCGACGGCACGCCCCTGACCGCGACCCAGGTCGCGGCGAACATCAACTTCGTGGGCGACCCGAAGAACGCGTCGTCCCGGCTCGGTGTGTTCGTCCCGGCGGGTGCCACGGCCACCGCCGACGACGCGGCCCGGACGGTCACCGTCACCGCGCCCGCGCCGGACGCGTTCCTCGACCGCAACGTCGGCGGCCTGCACATCGTGTGCGCCGCGGGGATGGCGGACCGGTCGCTGCTCAAACAGGACGCGGACGGCACCGGCATGTTCACCGTGACCGAGGCAGTCGGCGGCGACCACTACACGCTGACCCGGCGCGACGACTACACGTGGGGTCCGGGGGACTGGGACCCGGAGCAGCGGGGCCTGCCGGACACCGTCGTGATCAAGATCGTGGCGAACGAGACCACCACCGCGAACCTGCTGATCTCCGGCGGCGCGAACGCGGCCCAGTTCGTCGGGCCCGACCAGCAGCGGCTGCGGTCGCAGCGGCTGTTCCAGCGCGACGTGCTCGCGGTCGTGGGCGAGCTGTGGTTCAACCAGAAACCCGGACTGCCCGGCGCGGACGAGGACCTCCGCAGGGCACTCGTGCAGGCCGTCGACCTCGATGAGCTGACCCAGGTCATCACCAGCGGCAACGGCAGGCGGGCGACCGGGCTGGTGCCGCCGGGCTGGGGGCCGTGCGACGGCGACATCGCGGGCGACGCGCTGCCCGCGCACGACGCCGACGCGGCGAAGCAGGTCCTCTCCGCCGCGAAACCGAAGATCACGCTGTTCTACCCGACGACGATCGGCCCGACCATGCAGGCCGGCGCGGAACTGCTGCAGAACGTGTGGAGCGAACTGGGTGTCGAGGTCACGCTGAAGGGCGGCACCGACGCCGAGACCGGGCAGCTCATCGGTGGCCAGCTGGCGTGGGACGCGGCGTTCGTGCCGCTCAACGTGTCGTTGCCCAGCCAGGCCGTGCCGTTCCTGTCCGGCCCGGCAGCGCCGGATGGAACGAACTTCTCCGGCATCGACAACCCCGGCTACACCGCGAAGGTCGCAGAGGCGTCGGAGGTCGCGGGCACGCAGGGTTGCGCCGCGTGGGCCGACGCCGAGAAGGCGCTGTACGAGCGGGTCGACGTGGTGCCGTTCGCGAACGCCAGCAGGCCGGCGTTCGGCAAGGGCGCCGAGTTCGAGCTCACCCAGGGCAGCATCTCGCCGACGTCGATCCGCATGGTCGGCTGATGATGGCGGCCACCGACACCACGGCGACCTCGTTCGAGCACTCGTGGGCCCGGTTCGCGCTCCGCCGGTTCGGCAGGCTGCTGGTCTCGGTGTGGGTGCTGGTGACCGCCGCGTTCGGCATGATCCACCTGATCCCCGGCGACCCGGTGCGCGCCGCGCTCGGCCCGACCGCCACCCGGGAGCTGGTCGAGGCGCGGCGGGCGGCACTCGGGCTGGACCAGCCGCTGTGGCAGCAGTACGTGGACTACCTGCGCGGCCTGTTCACCGGCGACCTCGGCATCTCCATGAGTTCCGGGCTGCCGGTGTCGGACATCCTCGGCGACCGGCTGCCGGCCACCGTCGAGCTGGCGGTGCTGGCGTTCGCGCTCGCCGTGCTGGTGTCGGTGCCGCTTGGCCTGCTGTTCGCGGTGCTGACCAGGGGCGGGCGCCGCCGCCCGCTCGAACTCGGCTTCACCTCGACGAGCGTGGTGCTCGCGGCGATCCCGGAGTTCCTGCTCGCCGTCGCGCTGGTGTGGATCTTCAGCGTGAACCTGGGGTGGGCGCCGGTCGCCGGGCGGGACGGGCCTGCGTCGTACGTGCTGCCGGTGGTGGCGCTCGGGTTGGCACCCGCCGCGATCCTCGCGCGGATCGTGCGGGTGGAGACGCTGACCGTGCTGCGTGCCGACTACGTCCGCACCGCCAGGGCGAAACGGCTGCCGAGCAGGACGGTGTACTTCCGGCACGCGCTGCCCAACGCGCTGACCGCGGCGATCACGCTCGGCGGGTTGCTGCTCGGCGCGCTCGTCGCGGGCACCGTGCTGGTGGAGAACGTGTTCGCGTGGCCGGGGCTGGGCAGCACGATCGTGTCGTCGATCCTCGCCAAGGACTACCCGGTGGTGCAGGGCGTCGTGCTCGTCTACGGCGTCGGCGTGCTGGTCGTGAACCTGGTGGTGGACGTGGCGCTCGCGCTGCTCGACCCGCGCTCGACGATCAGGGAGGGCTGACGTGGGCCGGGTACTGCGCACACCGCTCGGGGTGGCCGCCGCCGGCATGGTGGCTGTCGTGCTGCTGCTCGCCGTGCTCGCGCCGGTGTTGTGGACCGAAGCGGCGAACGCCGTGGACACCGGACAGATCCGGCAGGGTGCCTCGGCCGACCACTGGGCGGGGACGGACAACCTCGGGCGGGACATCTTCTTCCGCGTGCTGGTCGCGACCCGTCTCTCTGTGCGACTCGCGTTGCTGGCGACCGCGCTTGGCGTCACGGTCGGGCTGCTGCTCGGCACCGCGCCGCTCCTGCTCGGCCATCGGGTCGGCCGGGTGGTGACGGCCGGCGTGCACATCGCGGTCGCGTTCCCGGGGCTGCTGCTCGCGTTGTTCTTCGCGGTGATCTTCGGGGTCGGCACGACCGGCGGGCTGCTGGCGATCGGACTGGCGATGGCGCCCGCGTTCGCGCGGCTGACGCACACCATGGTGGCCGGGGTCGTGGGGCTCGACTACGTGGCCGCGGCCCGCATCGCCGGGGTCGGGCGGCTGCGGGTGCTGTTCCGGCACGTGCTGCCGAACGTCGCGGAGCCCCTGGTGGTGAACGCGACCGTGGCCGCGGGCAACGCACTGCTCGCGTTCGCGGGCCTGTCGTTCCTCGGGCTCGGGGTGCAGTCGCCGGACTACGACTGGGGCAGGCTGCTCGGCGAGGGGCTCGGCGCGATCTACCTCCACCCGGAGGCCGCGCTCGCGCCCGGGATCGCGGTCGTGGTCGCGGGCCTGGCGTTCAACCTGTTCGGCGAGGCGATCGCGAAGAGCGTCGGGCTCGGTGGTCGTCGCGGGACGCCGGGCGCCCGGTTCCGCCGCCGGCCCAGGGCGGTCGCCGAGCCGGACGGCTCGGCGATGCTCGTCGTCGAGAACCTCAGCGTGAGCTTCCCAGGCACCACACCGGTGCGCGGAGTCGGTTTCACCATGCAACGGGGTGATGCCGTCGGCATCGTGGGTGAGTCGGGGTCGGGCAAGAGCCTGACCGCGCTGTCGGTGTCGCGCCTGGTGGAGGAGCCGGGCGTGGTCGAGGCGGACCGGTTGTCGTTCCTCGGCGCGGACCTGCGCGCGGGGGAGCACCGGCGGCTGCTCGGCACGTCGCTCGCGATGGTGTTCCAGGATCCGATGACCTCGTTCAACCCGACCATGCGCATCGGCAGGCAGCTCGCCGAGGTCGCCCGCCGCCACGAGGGCATGGAACGGCGCGCGGCCACGGCGCGGGCCGTGGACCGGCTCGGCGCGGTGCGGCTGGCCGACCCGGCGCGGCGGGCACGGCAGTACCCGCACGAGTTCTCCGGCGGCATGCGGCAGCGCGCCATGATCGGGATGGGGCTGATGGGGACGCCCGCGCTGATCGTCGCGGACGAGCCGACGACCGCGCTGGACGTGACCGTGCAGCGGCAGGTGCTCGACCTGCTCGCGTCGATCCGCGCCGCCGACGACGTCGCGATCCTGTTGATCAGCCACGACATCACGGTGGTGGAGCAGGTCTGCGACCGGGTGCTGGTGATGTACGCGGGCCGGATCGTGGAGGACCTGCCTGCCACCGAGCTGCGCACCGGGGCGCGGCACCCGTACACGAAGGCGCTGCTGGCGGCGGTGCCGGACATGACGACGGACCGGTCGCTGCCGCTGACCGTGATCCCCGGCAGGCCTGCCGACCCGGCGAACCCGCCGCCCGGCTGTGCGTTCGCGCCGAGGTGCCCCCTGGCGGACTCCCGTTGTGTGACGGACGATCCGGTGCTGGTGGAGAGCGACGGCACGCGGGTCGCGTGCTGGCACGCCGACGTTCCGGTGGAGGTGGGGGACCGGTGAAGGAGCTGCGTTTCGACGGGGTGACGGTGCGGTTCGGGTCGCGGCGGCACCGGGTGACCGCGGTCGACGGCGTCGACCTCACGGTGCCCGCCGGGTCGGTGGTCGGGCTGGTCGGCGAGTCCGGCTGCGGCAAGTCCACGCTCGCGCGTGCCGCGGTGGGGCTGGTGCCACTGGCGGACGGCCGGGTCACGCTGGGCGGCGCACCCGTGCCGACGCGGGGCCGCCGCCCACTGCGGATGGTGTTCCAGGACCCGTACTCGTCGCTGAACCCGCGCATGACGATCGGCGCGACCGTCGCCGAGGCCGTGCCGAGGGGCATCGACCGCAGGGCGGAGGTCGCGCGGCTGTTGGAGCTCGTCGACCTGCCCGACCACGCGGTCCGGTACCCGGCGGAGCTGTCCGGTGGGCAGCGGCAGCGGGTCGCGATCGCGCGGGCGCTGGCCGGGCGGCCGGAGGTGCTGATCGCCGACGAGGTCACCTCCGCGCTCGACGTGTCCATCCAGGGCACGGTGCTCAACCTGATCAGGAACCTGCAACAGACCCTCGACCTCACGATCCTGTTCATCTCGCACGACCTGGCCGTCGTCCGGTACGTCAGCGACACGATCGCCGTGATGTACCGGGGGCGGATCGTCGAGCACGGGCCCGCCGCCGCCGTGCTCGCCGAACCCCAGGACCCCTACACCCGCGAACTGCTCGCCTCGACCGAAGGGAGAAGCCGGTGACCCGACGCCAGCGCACCGAGGACCTGACCGCGTTAGCCGTACCGGAAGCGCCGGCCCTGTCGCCGGACGGGACGCGCACCGCGTACGTCCTGCGCACCGCCGACGCGGCGGCCGACGCCAACGTGCGCGCCATCTGGCTCACCGGTGCGGACGGCACCCGGCAGCTCACCAGGGGCACGGCCGACACCGCGCCCGCGTGGTCGCCGGACGGGCGGTCGCTCGCGTTCCTCCGCGCGCAGGACGGTCCCGCACAGGTGTGGGTGCTGCCCGTGGACGGCGGCGAACCCGAGCAGGTCACGGACCTGCCGCTGGGCGCCGGTGCCCCGCACTGGAGCCCGGACGGTGCCCGGATCGCGTTCTCCGCGCCGGTGGACACCGCGGCCGGGCAGGGGAACGCGCCGATCGTCACCGACCGGCTCGACTACCAGGCCGACGGCGCCGGGTTCCTCCGCACCATCCGCAAGCACCTGCACGTCCTCGACGTCGGCACCGGCGAGACCCGCCAGGTCACCGAAGGCGACTGGCACGCCGGCGAACCGGCCTGGTCGCCGGACTCGACCCGGCTCGCCTACGGCGCGGCCACCGCGCTCGACGCCGACCTGCGTCCCGCCGCACCGCTGTACGTCCTCGACGTCACCGACCCGCTCGCCACCCCGCGCCTCGCGGCCCTGCCCGACGGGATCGCCGCCTGCGTGACGTGGGCCGACGACGACACGTTCCTGGTGGTCGGCATGGTCGACGCACCGGTCGGCCACGCCCGGCTCCTCATGGTCCGCGGCGACGACCCCGGCAACCCGGTCGACCTGGCCGCGTCGCTGGACCGCAACGTCATGCCGGGCGGTCCCGCCTACCCCGGTGCGGTGCCGCGGCTGGGTGGCGCCGGCGTCCTGTTCTGCGTCCGCGACCGCGGCTGCACACACCTGTACACGGTGCCGCTCGACGGCGGCGAGCCCCGGCCCGTCGTCGCGGGCGCTGGCCGGGTCGTCGCCGGGCTCTCCGTCGCAGGGGACACCGCCGCGATCGTGCTGGGCACCCCCGTCTCCTACGGCGAGATCGTCACCGTCGACCTCGCCACCGGCACCGAGACCGTCCGCACCACCCACACCGACGCCGAGGTCGAGCTGTACGTCCGCGAGGAACGCGAGTTCCCGATCTCCGACGGCCGGGTCGTCCACGGCTGGCTCCTCCGCGACCCCGCGACGGCAGGGCCGGGCCCGCTGCTGCTCGACATCCACGGTGGCCCGCACAACGCGTGGCACGGCGGCGCCGACGACGTGCACGTCTACCACCAGGAGCTGGCCGCGCTCGGCTGGACCGTGCTGCTGCTCAACCCGAGGGCCAGCGACGGCTACGGCGAGGAGTTCTACACCGCGGCGATCGGCGCGTGGGGCGCCGCGGACGCCGGGGACTTCCTCGAACCGCTCGACCAGCTCGTCGCCGAGGGCATCGCCGACCCGAAGCGGCTCGCGGTCGCCGGGTACAGCTACGGCGGCTTCATGACCTGCTACCTGACCAGCCGCGACAACCGGTTCGCCGCCGCCGTCGCCGGTGGCGTGGTCGCGGACCTCACCAGCATGGCAGGCACCTCCGACGCCGGGCACCACCTCGCCGCGTACCAGCTCGGCGCGCTGCCGCACGCCGACCGCGCCCGGTACGCCGAGCTGTCGCCGATCGCGCGGGTCGAGGACGTCCGCACGCCGACGCTCGTGATCCACGGCGCGGCCGACGTGCGGTGCCCGGTCGGGCAGGCCGAGCAGTGGCACACGGCGCTGCGGGAACAGGGCGTGCCGACCCGGCTCGTGCTCTACCCCGACGGCGCGCACCTGTTCATCCTCGACGGCCCGCCCTCGCACCGGATGGACTTCAACCGGCGCATCGTCGAGTGGGTCGAGCAGTACGCCGCCGACGCGGCCGGGCCGCGCAGGCCGAGGATCGACGCCGCGCACTGGCAGCGCAGGCTGACCGCGCTCGCGGAGAAGCACCACGTGCCCGGTGTGGCGCTCGGCATCCTGTCGTCGCGGCCGGGCCGCGACGACGAACTCGTCGAAGCCGCGCACGGCGTGCTCAACGTCGACACCGGCGTCGAGACCACCGCCGACTCGGTGTTCCAGATCGGCTCGATCTCCAAGGTGTGGACCACGACCGTGGTCATGCAGCTCGTCGACGAGGGGCTCCTCGACCTCGACGCGCCGATCGTCGAGGTGCTGCCGGAGCTGCGGCTCGCCGAGCAGTCGGTGGCCGAGAAGGTCACCATGCGGCACCTGCTCACGCACACGAGCGGCATCGACGGCGACGTGTTCACCGACACCGGCCGCGGCGACGACACCATCGAGAAGTACGTCGCGCTGCTCTCCGAGGTCGCGCAGAACCACCCGCTCGGCGCCACCTGGTCGTACTGCAACTCCGGGTTCACCCTCGCCGGCCGGGTGATCGAGAAGCTGACCGGGAAGACGTGGGACACCGCCATGCGCGAGCGGCTGTTCACACCGCTGGGTCTCACCCACACCGGCACGCTCCCGGAGGAGGCGCTGCTGCACCGCGTCGCCGTCGGGCACACCGGTGACACCACGCCCGTGAAGGCACCGGCGTGGGCCCTGCCGAGGTCGGCGGGACCCGCCGGGTTGATCAACTCGACGGTCCGCGACGTGCTGGTGTTCGCGCGGCTGCACCTGACGGGCGGTGTCGCGCAGGACGGCACGCGGCTGCTGAGCGAGCAGAGCGCGGCCGCCATGGCGGCGCAGCAGGCCGAACTGCCGGACAAGCACACGCTCGGCGACTCGTGGGGCCTTGGCTGGATCCGGATGGGCTGGGACGGCAGACGCCTGATCGGCCACGACGGCAACACCATCGGCCAGTCCGCGTTCCTGCGCGTCCTCCCGGACGAGGGGCTCGCGGTCACGCTGCTCACCAACGGTGGCAACACCCGCGACTTCTACGGGGACCTGTACCGCGAGATCTTCGCCGAGCTGGCCGACGTCGTGATGCCCGAGCCGCTGGCACCACCCGCCGGACCGGTCACCGCCGACATCACCCCCCACCTCGGCCGGTACGAACGCGCGAGCGTGCTGATCGACGTGTTCACCGGGGACGACGGCCCGGTGATGCGGACGACCGCGACCGGGCCGCTGGCCGAACTGCTGCCCGAGAAGGAGCAGGAGTACGCGCTGGTCCCGGTAGAGGAGAACCTGTACGTGGTGCGGGAACCGTCGATGGCCACATGGATCCCGGTGACGTTCTACTCGCTGCCGACAGGGGAGCGGTACCTCCACTTCGGTGTGCGCGCGACCCCGAAGGTCGGCTGAGGTGCTCGCGGAACTCCTGGCGGACACCGAGGAGCTGGTGCGCTGCGAGTCGCCGTCGGCGGACGCGGAAGCGGTGGCCCGCAGCGCGGACGTGGTGGCGAGGATCGGCGCCCGGCGGCTCGGCGTCACGCCGGAACGGCTGGGCAGCCACCTGCGCTGGCGGCTCGGCGCCGGGCCGTCGCGGGTCCTGCTGCTCGGACACCACGACACGGTGTGGCCACTGGGTTCCCTCGCCACCCATCCGTACACGGTGGACGGTGGGATCATGCGTGGGCCGGGCTGCTTCGACATGAAAGCCGGGCTGGCGCTCGCTTTTCGCGTCGCTGCGGGCCGGTCGGGCGTGACCTTGCTGGTGACCGGGGACGAGGAGCTCGGCTCGCCAGGCTCGCGGGAGCTGATCGAGGAGGAGGCACGCGCGGCCGACGCCGTGCTCGTGCTGGAGGCCTCCGCTCCCGGCGGTGCGCTCAAGACCGAACGCAAGGGCGTGTCCCGTTACGACGTCGAGGTGACCGGCCGGGCCGCGCACGCCGGGCTCGAACCCGAACGTGGCCACAACGCGACAGTCGAGCTGGCGCACCAGGTGCTGGCCGTCGCGGCGCTCGCCGACCCGGCGCACGGCACGACCGTGACACCGACGCTGATGTCGGCCGGCACCGCGACGAACACCGTGCCCGCCAGCGGATCGGTGGCAGTGGACGTCCGCGTGCGCACCGCTGCCGAGCAGGAGCGGGTCGACGTCGCCATGCGTGCGCTGCGGCCGGTGGTCGCGGGCACCAGCGTCGACGTGCGTGGCGGCCCGAACCGGCCACCGCTCGCCGCGTCGGCTTCGGCGGCGTTGTTCGCCCGCGCGGCCCGGATCGCTGCCGAGCTCGGCCGGCCGGAACTGCGTGGCGTCGCGGTCGGCGGCGGCTCGGACGGCAACCTCACCGCCGGGGTGGGCACCTCGACGCTCGACGGCCTCGGCGCGGTCGGCGGCGGCGCCCACGCCGACGACGAGCACGTGCTGATCGGGGAACTGGTGCCACGGGCCGCGTTGCTGTCGGCGTTGCTGGACGAACTCCTGGCCGTGCCGACCAACCAGGCGGCTCCGGCTGGTTCGCGACGACCATGACGAACGCCGACGAGGCCACGAGCATGGACGCCGTGACCGATGTGACCACAGTGCCCCCGGCCGTCGAGGCCGCGCTGCGTGCCGCGGGGGCGGCCGGGGTGACCGTCCGCGAGCTGACGGCCATCGACGACTTCGCGGCCGTGTGCACGCTGTTCCAGGGCATCTGGCGAACCGACCCCGCGAGCCCGCTCGTCACCACCGAGCTGCTGCGGGCACTCACGAAGGCAGGCAACTACCTCGCGGGCGCGTTCGACGGACCGACGCTCGTCGGCGCGTGTGTCGGGTTCTTCGGCGCACCCGCCGACGGCATCATGCACAGCCACATCGCCGGTGTCTCCGCGGCGGCCGCGGGCCGCCACGTCGGCCACGCGCTCAAGCTGCACCAGCGGGCCTGGGCACTGCGGCGCGGGGTCACCGCGATCGAGTGGACGTTCGACCCGCTCGTCGCCCGCAACGCCTGGTTCAACCTCGGCAAGCTCGGCGCCACCGCCACCGAGTACCTGCCCGACTTCTACGGCGGCATGCACGACCTGGTGAACGGCGGCGACGACACCGACCGGCTGCTCGTCCGCTGGGACCTCGACCACCCGACCGAGTTCGCCGGCGCGCCCGGCCACGCGGTGGTCGCACTCGGCCGGACCGCCGCCGGTGCGCCGGAACCCGGCACGACGACGGGGGCGACGCTGCTCGTCGCCGTGCCGTCGGACATCGCGGCCGTGCGGGCCGCGGCGCCCGGCCGGGCAAGGGAATGGCGGGTCGCCGTGCGGGACGTGCTCGGCGGGCTGCTCGCCGACGGGGCGCGGGTCGCCGGGTTCGACCGCGCGGGCTGGTACGTGGTCACACGGGAGGACCGATGAAACTCCAGGGAGCCGAGCTGCGCCGGATCCGGATGCCGCTGGTCGCGCCGTTCCGCACGTCGTTCGGGGTCGAACACGAACGCGACGTGCTGCTGCTGCGGGTGGTCACCGACGACGCGGAGGGGTGGGGCGAGTGCGTCGCGCTGTCCGACCCCCGGTACTCCTCGGAGTACGTGGACGGGGCCGCCGACGTGCTGCGCCGGTACCTCATCCCCGCACTCGCGGCGGTGCCACACCTCGACGCGCCCGCCGTCGCACCCGCGCTCGCCCAGTTCCGCGGCCACCGGATGGCGAAGGCGGCGCTCGAGACGGCCGTGCTCGACGCCGAGTTGCGGGCGCAGGGCCGCCCGCTCGCCCGCGAGCTCGGCGCGGTCCGCGACCGGGTGCCGTGCGGGGTGTCGGTCGGGATCATGACCGACCTCGGCCGGCTGCTCGACGAGGTCGGCCGCTATCTCGACGCCGGCTACGTGCGGATCAAGCTCAAGATCCAGCCGGGGTGGGACGTCGAGCCGGTGCGAGCGGTGCGTGAGCGGTTCGGCGACGACGTGTTGCTCCAGGTCGACGCGAACACCGCCTACACCGTCGCCGACGCCCGCCACCTGGCCCGGCTCGACCCGTTCGGCCTGCTGCTGATCGAGCAGCCGCTCGACGAGGAGGACCTGCTCGGCCACGCGGCACTCGCGCGGCTGCTCACCACCCCGGTGTGCCTCGACGAGTCGATCACCTCGGCGAAGTCGGCTGCCGACGCGCTCACACTCGGTGCGTGCGCGGTGGTCAACATCAAACCCGGCCGCGTCGGCGGATACCTGGAGGCGCGGCGCGTCCACGACGTCTGCGTCGCGCACGGCGTGCCCGTGTGGTGCGGCGGGATGCTCGAGACCGGGCTCGGCCGTGCCGCCAACGTGGCGCTCGCGGCGCTGCCGGGATTCACACTGCCCGGCGACACGTCGGCGTCCGAGCGCTACTACCGCACCGACGTGACCGAGCCGTTCGTCCTCGACGACGGCCACCTGCCGGTGCCGACCGGGCCGGGGATCGGCGTGACCCCGCTGCCCGACCGGCTGGCCGAGGTCACCGCGTCGACCGAGTGGCTCCCACTGTCGGGGTGAACGATGCCACGGTCCTTTCCTGTGCGCGCCGACGAACATAGGCTCGACCCGGTGAACCTCCGGCCCCGCGCGAGCCTGCGCCGCGTGCTCGACGACCTCGGCGCGACGCTGCTCGAGGTCGTCCACGGCGACGTGGACCGGGTGGCCGAGCTCGGCGGCGTCGTCATCCACGACCCGCTCGAGGAGCCGGTGCTGCCGAGGAACGCGCTCGTGCTCGGCGTCGGCCTGCGGGACCGCGCCGAGATCGTCGCGCTTCTGGCCGCACTGGCCAGGCACGAGGCGGCCGCGCTGGTGCTGCGGGCACCCGTGCCGCCGGGCCTCTGGCCATCGGACGTGGCCGTGCTCGCGCTGACCCGAGGCGCGTCGTGGGCGCAGCTCGCCGCGCTGCTGCGGTCGCTGATGGGGGAGGGCGACGTCGGCGAGGTCGGCGGCGAGACGCTCGGCGGCATGCCATCCGGTGACCTGTTCGCCCTGGCCAACGCCATCGCGGCGCTGCTGGACGCGCCGGTGACCATCGAGGACCGCAGCTCGCGGGTGCTCGCGTTCTCCGGCAGACAGGACGAGGCCGACCCGTCGCGGGTCGAGACGGTCCTCGGCAGGCAGGTGCCGGAGCGGTACTCGCGGCTGCTGACCGAGCGCGGCGTGTTCCGCGAGCTGTACCGCAGCGACCGCCCGGTGTACATCGAACCGCTGCTCGAAGGGCTCGTGGACCTGCCGAGGGTCGCGGTCGCGGTGCGGGCGGGCGACGAGGTGCTCGGCTCGATCTGGGCCGCGGTGCGCGGCCCGCTGAGTGACGAGCGCACGCAGGCGCTGTGCGACGCGACCAAGCTGGTGGCGCTGCACATGCTGCGGATCAGGGCGGGCGCGGACGTGGCGCGGCGGCTGCGGACCGACCTCGTGAGCACCGCGCTGGAAGGCGGCGCCGGTGCGCGCGAGGCACTGGACCGGCTCGGCCTAGCCGAGCAGCCGGTCACGGTGCTGGCGCTCACCATCGTCGACCCGGGCGCCGACGCCGGTCTCGTCACCGAGCGCCAGCGGCTCTCCGACGCGCTCGCCATGCACCTGTCGGCGGTGCACCCCCGGTGCGCGGCGGCACTCGTCGGCGACGTGACGTACGGCCTCGTCCCCGGCCGCGACGTGGCCGCGGCGGTCCGCGTCGCGGGTGACTTCCTCGACCGGGTCGGCGACCGCAGCCACGCGGTGGTCGGCGTCGGCACGGTCGCGAACGACACCGTGGGCCTCGCGGAGTCCCGCGCGAGCGCCGACCGTGCGCTGCGCGTGTTGCGCGCGGGTGGCGGCAGGCGGGTCGCCCGGCTGGAGGACGTGCACACCGAGGCACTCGTCCTGGAGCTGCGGGACCTCGTCGCGACCAGGGGCGACCGGCCGAGCGGCCCGGTCGCCCGCCTGTTCGTCTACGACGATGAGCACGGCACCAACCTGGTCACCACGCTGCGTGCGTGGCTCGACGCCTTCGGTGACGTGATCGCAGCGGCGGCCGCGCTGTACGTGCACCCCAACACGTTCCGGTACCGGCTGCGCAGGCTGGCCGAGGTGAGCGGTCTCGACCTGACCGACCCGGAGGCCCGCTTCGCCGCGATGGTGCAGCTGCGCGTGGTCTCCCCGGCGCGGCCCGAGCTGACGTGACACCCCGCGGGGGCCTCGTCCCCGCTGATCACCCGGCGGTGGCATCCGGCAGCATGGCCGGGCACCCCTGCGGGTGGGCCGGGTCGTACTCGAAGTGCCAGTACTCGTTCTCGTACCGGCGGCACCAGCCGTGCACGCCGCCGTTCGCCGCCACCCACTCGGCGGCCGCCCACGGCTGCACGTCCACCGCGAACCCCTTGACGTGGTTGGACCTCTCCGGCGGCAGGACGTAGTTCGCGGCCAGTTCCGGGGTGCCGAACCTGCGCACGGCCTCGTCGAACTCCGCCCGCTGCTGTCCGGCGCTGCGCTTGCCGTCGTTGAGGCACAGCGGGACACCGCTCTCCTGCGCCGCCGACCGCAGCGCGCGCCACGCGGCCAGCACGTCGTCGCGCAGCCCGGCAGGCTCCTCGTCGACGTACCGCTCGTCGACCGGGCACACCGGGCCGGTGTCCGGTCCCGGCACGTCCTCGATCACCGGCGTGCCGCGCCCGGCGACCACGTCGCGGGCGAGCGGAACCGCGCCGACCACCGCGGCGGCGGCCGCGAGCACCACCAGCACGAGCGCTCCGACCCGCCACGTCACGAGAGGATCCCGAGCCCGGCGCTCGCCCCCGCCGACAGGAGCGCGAGCAGCGCCCAACCGGTCAGCACTCCCGCGCCGAACCCCTTGGCAGGCAGGCCACCGCGCGCCACGAGCCAGCCGCCGCCGACCGCCGCGACGTCCAGGACGACCGGTGCCACGACGAGCACGGCGGGCCCGGGGACCACCACGAGCATCGCCATGCCGAGTACGACGAGGGCGGCCATACCGAGCGGCACCGACACGGCGCACGCGACGACGACCTCGAATCTGGTCGGTGCCCCGCGCGGGAGCGTGTTCCGCACAGTCTGGTGTCCTTCCCCTCGGAGATCCGAAGAGGAAGACGCCTGTGCGGGGTGCCGGGTTGTCAGGTGGTGCGCAACTGTGCGATGCGGGCGTCGAGGTTGCGGAAGTGCTCCACCATCGCGTGCTCGGCCCGCGCCACGTCGCGCTTGCGGAGCGCGGTGACGATGGCCCGGTGGCGGCGCGCGGTCAGCACGGGGTTCGGGTCGGTCACCCCGAGCCGGTGGTTGACGCGGTGGAACACGTCCCAGAACGCCCGCAGCAACTGGGTGACGAGCGCGTTGTCGAGCGACCGGTAGAGGATCTCGTGGAACTCGCGGTCCTCCTCGGCGAACGTGTCGCCCGCCTTCGCGCGCTCGCTCATCCTCCTGGTGACCTCGTCGAGCGCGGCGAGGTCGGCCTCCGGCACGGTCGCGGCCACCCGGCGGATCAGCGCACCCTCGAGTGCCTCGCGCACCTCGAGGATCTCCTCCATCGACCGCAGGTCACGGCCGATGTCGTGCAGGGCGCGGAAGGTCAGTCCGTCGGCGAGCGGGTCGAGCGACAGCTTGCCGACGTAGGTGCCGTAGCCGTGCCGGATCTCGACGATGTCGAGTGCCTGCAACGCCTTCAGCGCTTCGCGGATCGAGTTGCGGCTGACGCCGAGCGCCTCGACCAGCTCGGTCTCGGTCGGCAGCGGGTCGCCGGACCGCAGGCCACGGGACAGGATCAACCCGGTGATCTCGTCTCGGATCGCCCTGCTCATCCTCGTGGCCAGCTTGGCCGGTGTGTGCTGCTGCTCCGTCACGGGGACCTCCAACGTGCCACCTTAGAGCAGGCCGGCGTCGGCGAGATGGCTCCGCACCGCCGCGCGTTCCGTGTCGTTCAACGGGATCATCGGCTCGCTGGTGGTGCCACCGGTGATCACACCGCGCGCGACGAGGCCTTCCTTGAACGCGCCGATGGCCGACGAGTACCGGCCCATGCCGCGGGCGTCGCCGACGTAAATGATCTCGAACAGCCTGCGCAGCCGCGACTGTTCGGTCTTCGCCGCCGCCCAGTCGCCGCGCATGGCCGCCTCGTACAGGCGCAGGTAGCCGTGCGGGTCGACGTTGCCGATGCCCGGCACGAGGCCGTGCGCGCCGATGAACAGCCCGAGGTCGGCGAGCGTCTCCGAACCGGAGAAGCACACCAGGTGCTCGGTGCGCTCCAGCACGGCACGCAGCCCGTCGAGGTCGCCGCTCGAGTCCTTCAGCGCCGCGAACGTGCCGTCCTCCGCCAGTTCCAGTACCACGTCGGTCGGCAGTTTGTGCCCGACCGACACCGGGATGTCGTAGGCCACCAGCGGCAGGTCGACCGCGGCGCGGATGGCGCGGAAGTGGCCGGGGAACTCGACCGGGTGGGTCGGCGCGTAGAACGGCGCGGTCGCGACGAGCGCGTCGGCACCGGCGGCCTTCGACGCCTTCGCGTGCTCGATGACGCGCGGGGTGGTCGTGTCGATGATCCCGGCGAGCACTGGCACCTGTCCGGCGGCGACACCCGCGACCACCTCCAGTGCCCGGTACCTGGTCTCGTCCGGGAGGTAGGCGACCTCGCCGGTCGACCCGGTGACGAACAACCCGTGCATGCCCGCCTCGATGAGGAACGCGGCAAGGCGTTCCAGTGAGGGCACGTCGAGTTCGCGTTCCGGCGTCAGTGGGGTGCACACGGGTGGCACCACGCCGTGGAGCTGAGTCAAAGCGTCTCCCTTGCGGACCGGAGTCGGCTCGGCATACGGTCCGATCGACATCCTACGTCCTATGTCCTATGTCTTGTGAAATCAGAGAGGATCGTCGTGGATTCAGTCGTGCGGCACCGCCTCGGGCGCTTCGGGTTCGGTGCCGACTACAACCCCGAACAGTGGCCGGAGTCCGTGTGGGACGAGGACATGGCGCTGATGAAGGCGGCAGGCGTCACCATGGTCTCCGTCGGGATCTTCGGCTGGGCGGTCACGGAGACCGCGCCCGGCGAGTACGACTTCCCGTGGCTGGACAAGGTGATGGACCTGTTGTCCGCCAACGGCATTCGCGCCTGCCTCGCCACCATGACCGCGTCCCCGCCGCCGTGGCTCGCCCATCGGCACCCCGAGACGCTGCCCCGCCGCGCGGACGGCACCGTGCTGTGGCCGGGTGCCCGGCAGCACTACTGCCCGTCCAACCCGGTCTACCGCGAGCACGCCGGGCGCCTGGTCGAGGCGCTCGCCACCCGGTACGCCCGGCACCCGGCGCTCGCGATGTGGCACGTCGGCAACGAGTACGGCTGCCACGTGCCGGAGTGCTTCTGCGACGTCTCCGCCTCGGCGTTCCGCGACTGGCTCGGGGAGCGGTACCCGACCGTGGACGCGCTCAACGACGCGTGGTCCACGACCTTCTGGTCGCAGCGCTACACCGACTTCGCGCAGGTGTGGCCGCCGCGCACCGCGCCGACGTTCCTCAATCCCGCACAGGTGCTGGACTTCAAGCGGTTCTCCTCGCACGCACTGCTCGAGTGCTACCTGATGGAGAAGGAGATCCTGCGCCGCCACACCCCGGACGTGCCGGTGACGACCAACTTCGTCGGCGCCTGGCACCGCATCGACGTCACGGACTGGGCGCCGCACCTCGACATCGTGTCCTACGACTCCTACCCCGACCCGCACGACCGCGACACGGTCGTGCAGGCGGCGTTCACCTACGACCAGATGCGGGCGCTGCACGGCCGGCCGTGGCTGCTGCTGGAGCAGGCGCCGAGCGCGGTGAACTGGCGGGAACGCAACGCGCCCAAGGCGCCCGGTGAGATGCGGCTGTGGAGCTATCAGGCGATCGCCCGTGGCGCGGACGCCGTCATGTACTTCCAGTGGCGGCAGTCCCGGGGCGGCGCGGAGCGCTTCCACTCGGCGATCGTGCCGCACGCGGGCCCGGCGAGCCGGGTGTTCCGCGAGACCGCCGAGCTGGGTGCGGAGCTGGCCCGCCTGACGCCGCTGCTCGGGTCCGGTACGGCCGCCGACGTCGCGTTGGTGACCGACTGGTCCAGTGGCTGGGCGTTGCAGGGCAAGGCGCTGCCAGCGTCGGACCTGCGGCTGGCGGAGGTCGACCTCGCGCACTACCGTCCACTGTGGAACGCCGGGGTGGCGGTGGACGTGGTGGCGCCGACCGCCGACCTTTCGCGCTACAAGCTCGTGGTGGTGCCGAACCTGTACGCGGTCGAGACCGAGGTCGCTGCCGGTCTCGCCGAGTACGTGCGCGGCGGCGGGCACCTCGTCATGTCGTTCTTCTCCGGCATCGTGGACGGCGTCGAGCGGGTGCACCTCGGCGGCTACCCCGGCCCGTTCCGCGAGCTGCTCGGGCTGACCGTGGACGAGTTCTGGCCGCTGCCCGCCGGTGGCTCGGTCGCGCTCGGGTCGGGCGGCACCGGCACGCTGTGGTCGGAGTGGATCACCGCCCACGGCGCGGAGGTGCTCGACACGTTCACCGGCGAGCTGGCCGGGCTGCCGGCGATCACCCGCAACGCCTTCGGCGACGGCATCGCCACCTACCTCGCGACCCGGCCGGACACCGCGACCCTCGCCTCGGTCGTGGCCCGTGCGCTGTCCGACGCCGGGGTGGCGCCGGTGCTGCCCGGCGCACCGGCCGGGGTCGAGGCGGTCCGCCGCGGCGAGTGGCTGTTCCTGTTGAACCACAACGAGACCGAGGTGACCGTGCCGGTCCCCGCCGGTGCCGCCGACGCCCTGACCGGCGAGCCGCTCACGGAGTCGGAGCGGCTCGCCGGCCGGGGAGTGCTGGTCGCGCACACCCCCGCCTAGCGATGCCGTGGACGGCGCTTCCGGGACGTCGAGCGTCCCGGAAGCGTCGTCCAGGGCAGGTCGGCGGGTGGGTGCGGGCATCTCAGTCCAGGTCACGCATCGGCAGCTGCCGGAACGTGATGGTCTCGTAGGAGCCGGACACCCCGGTCTCGTACAGCACGCCGACGGTCGAGCCCGTCACCTGCACGAGGTCGGAGTAGGCGGCGGGCGCGGGGGAGACCACCAGGGTCTGCTGCCACGTCCGGCCACCGTCCGAGCTGGCCCGGATGGCGAGCGCCCTGCGGGCCGCCGGTTCGGACGGGCCGGAGAACAGCAGCAGGTCCCGTCGCACGGTCTGCAGCACGCTGCCCTGAACCTTCGGGATCGTCAACCCCGGCTGGAGCGCGTACGGCGCGGCCAGCGTGTCACCACCGTCGGTGCTGTACGCGTCGACCCGGTTGCCCGCCGCGCCCTGGTTGCGGCTGTTGAAGTACAGCCGCCCGTCCGGCAGTTGCGCGACGGTCGTCTCGTTCGCCGCGATGCCGGTGTCGGTGCGCTCCTCGGTGAACCCGATCCGCCAGGTGCGGCCACCGTCGTCGCTGATCAGGTCGTGGCCGCCGTAGTATTTCGCCTCGTTGCCGACGTCCGGCGAACCGGCCGGGGGAGCGGCGGAGTGGTTGGCCGGCACCACGATCCGGCCGTCGCGCAGCTGGATCGCGTGCCCGGGGCCGGTCGCGTACCAGCGCCAGTCCGCCTTCTTCGCGACGTCGGTGATCTCCTTCTCCGGCGACCACGTCCGGCCGTTGTCCCGGCTGCGCTGCACGAAGACCCGGCGGCTGTCCTCGGGGGACACCGTGCCGGACATGATCTCCCGCTCGGTGACCCGCCCGTTGCGGGTGGTCAGCAGCACCACGTCACCGCCGCGCAGCACGACCGGCGCCGGGTTGCCCGCCGTCGCGTCGCCGTTGTCCGACACCACGGTCATCGGCCCCCACGTGCAGCCGCCGTCGGTGGACCTGCGCTGCACCACCCGGATCGCGCCGGTGTCACCGGCGGACTCCACGCGGCCCTCGGCGAACGCGAGCAGTGTGCCGTCCCTCGCCTCGACCACGGCCGGGATGCGGAACGTGTGGTAGCCCTCGGTGCCGGACACGAACGGCACCGACGTGCACGCGCCGTCCGTGCCCTTCAGCTTGTCCAGCGGCAGCCGCAGCACCTGACCGGCGGGGACGTCCGCGTTGGACGTGCGGACCGAGTCCAGCTCGGCAGTCGACAGCGCACGCCGGTACAGGCGCGGCTCGTCGAGCGTGCCGTCGAAGCGCTGCTGGTAGTCCTGCCGTTCACCGAGGTGGATCTGGAACGCGACCCGCTCGCTGAGCGAACCGGCGACGGCGGTCGCCGATGCGGCCTCGGTACCGTCGACAACCAGTCGCAGCCTGCCCTCCGCGCGCTGCAGGGCCACGTGGTGCCACTGGTTGTCGTTGTAGGCCGACGTGGTGGTGATCCGCGTGGTGCCCTTCGGCGTGGTCATCAGCGCGACCAGGCGGTTGTCCGCGGGTTCCGCGCGCAGCCACAGCTGCGGTGCGGTCGAGCCCATGCCGCCGAGCCACAGGAGTGCCTGCTGGCCCGCGGTCGCGCCGTAGCGGAACCACGTGGTGAAGGTGAGGTCGCCGTCACCGGGCAGCTGCGCGCTGTCGTACGGGACGCGCAGGTAGTCGTCGACACCGTCGAGCTCCATGCCGCCGCCGAACTTCCCGGCCGCGAGCGTGGCCCCGCCCAGCGCGTGGGCGTCGGCTTTCGAGCGGGACGTGTCGGGTGTGGTCGGGCCGACCGGTTCGCGGCCGCCGAGGTGGTCCTCGGTGAAGCTCGCGAAGCGGATCTCGTCACGCGCGTCGACCGGGCCGCCCTCGTACAGCAGGCCGATGCGCGCGTTGCGTTCCCTGGTCCCGCTGATCTGCACCAGGTCCGAGTAGCCGGACCAGTCGGAGGTGATCCGGGTGCCCTGCTCCGCGCTGTCCCAGCTGCGGCCACCGTCCCACGACGAGCGGACCATCATCCAGCGGCGCCGGTCGGTGTCCGACGGCGCGGAGAACAGCGTGCGGTCCGCACCGGGGCGGTCGAGGTGCAGCACCGCGCCCTGCACGATCGGCGTCACCAGGTCGGGGATCGGCGTCCACGGGGTGCTGAAGGTCTTCCCGCCGTCGCGGCTGATCGCGTAGGAACGGTTGCCGACCGAGGTGCCGCCCTGGTCGCGGGCGTTCGCGTACACCGAGCCGTCGGCCAGTTCGGTGACCGTGATCTCCTGCGGCTTCTGGGGATACGTGCCACCGGGTGGGAACTCCGTGCGCCCCACCGCGCCGACGTGCCAGGTGCGGCCGTGGTCGTCGCTGTACACGAGCGCGCCGTCGTTGGCGTAGGCCTGGGTGCCGTTGCTGACCTCACCGCTGATGCCGAACACGAGCCGGCCCGCGTGGCGGCCCTTCGTGAGCTGGATGCCGTGCACCGGACCGGTCGCGAGCCACCAGTCCCACTCCGGCTTCTTCACCTGGTCGCTGATGTCGACCGGGGTGGACCAGGTGGCGCCGTCGTCGTCGCTGTACTGCAGGTGCGGGGTGCGTTCGCACGGGGTGGCGCAGGGCCCGGCGTCGTCGCGGCCCTCGTTGTACGTGGTGAAAAGGAAGATCCGGCCGGTGACCCGGTCGACGATCGGCACGGGGTTGCCGTGCGTGTCGCCGCCGCCGGAGTCGACCAGCTGCAGCGGTGCCCAGGTTCGGCCACCGTCGGTGCTGCGCTTGAGCACCATGTCGATGTCGCCGGTGTCACCGCAGTTGTCGACGCGGCCCTCGGCGAACGCCAGCAGCGTGCCCTTCCTGGACTTGACGACCGCCGGGATGCGGAAGCAGGCGTAGCCCTGCTCGTTCGCGGCCTTGAACAGCGTCTGCTGCTCGAACGCCGGTGCCGGTGGCGGCGCGGGTGGTGGCTCCGCCGCGGCGGCCTGGGTCAGGCTCGCCGCGATCACGACGGATAAGAGACCGGTCAGAAGTGCTTTCACAGCTCGTCCTCTACGACTCGGGGTGAATGCAGCGATAGGTGTGGCCCGCACCGGCGGTGGCGAGTGGCGGCAGGTCGGCCGCGCACTCGTCGGTCGCCTTCCAACAGCGGGTGCGGAAGTTGCAGCCACTCGGCGGGTTCGTCGCCGACGGCACCGGTCCACTCAGGACGATCGGTTCGACGGCGTGCCGGAGGCTGGGGGTGGCGGAGAACAGCGCACGCATGTACGGGTGGTGCGTCGCGGCGGGCACCGCCGCGGCCGGTGCCTCCTCGACGATCCGGCCCAGGTACATGGTGACGATCCGGTCGCTCATCTTGCGGACGGTCTGGATGTCGTGCGACACGAACACCATCGCGAGACCCAGGCGCTCCCGCAGGTCGATGAGCAGGTTGAGGATCTGCGCCCGCACGGACACGTCGAGCGCGGAGGTGGGTTCGTCGGCGACGAGCAGCTTCGGCCGCAACGCGAGCGCACGGGCGATCGCGACGCGTTGCCGCTGTCCGCCGGACAGCTGTCCCGGCACCGCGTCCGCGACGCTGTCGGGCAGGCCGACCAGCGACATCAGCTCCCGGACCCGGTCGTCGCGTTCCTCCGGGGTGCCCTCGGAGTGCACGTCGAGCGGGTCGCGGATGACCCGCGCGACCGACAGGCGCCGGTTGAGCGCGGTCGTCGGATCCTGGAACACCATGCCGACGTTGCGGCCGAACCGTTGCGCCCGCTGGTCGGCGGTCATGTCCCACAGCGACTCACCTTCGTACCGGACGGTGCCCTCGGTGGGTTTCCGCAGGCCGACGACCACCTTGGCCAACGTGGACTTGCCGCACCCGGACTCGCCGACCACGCCGACGGTCTCGCCAACCTCGAGGGTCAGGTGCGCGTCGGTGAGCGCGTACACGTTGGCGTGCCCGAACAGCCGTCGCGACCTGATCCGGTGCACGACGTGGACACCGTCGAGCTCAAGCAGGCTCATGACTCACCACCAGGTCCTCCGCGGGGAAGTGGCACGCGGTCAGGTGCGCGCCCTCGCCCACCACCGGCGGGCGTTCGGTCCGGCACACCGCGCGTGCCGCGGGACACCGGTCGGAGAACCGGCAACCGGGCGCGAAGTCGGCAGGGGAGGGCACGACCCCCTTGATCTGGGTGAGCCTGGACTCGTTCTCCTCCAGCGACAGCACCGCGGACAGCAGCCCGCGCGTGTAGTGGTGCCGTGGCGAACCGACGACCTGCGCGATGGCCCCGGTCTCGGCGACCTGCCCGCCGTACATGACCACCACGCGATCGGCCACCTCGGACACGAGCGCCAGGTCGTGCGACACGAGGATGAGCGCGAACCCCAGCTCTTCCTGCAACCGCAGCAGGAGCTTCATGATCTGTGCCTGCACGGTCACGTCGAGCGCGGTGGTCGGCTCGTCGGCGACGATCAGCCTGGGGCCACGGGACAGCGCCATCGCGATCAGCACGCGCTGCCGCTGCCCGCCGGACAGCTCGTGCGGATAGGACCGCAGCGTGCGCTCCGGGTCCAGGTTCACCAGCTCGAGGAGTTCCGCCGGGGTGCGGGTCCCGCCCCGCCGGGTGAACTGCTTGAGCTGCGAGCGGATCGTCATCGCCGGGTTCAGCGAGCTGAGCGCGTCCTGGTAGATCATCGCGAGGTCCTGGCCGAGGTGCCTGCGCCGCTGCCCGGGGCTCAGCGCGAGCAGGTCCCGCCGCGCGAACCGGATCTGCCCTTCCACCCGGGCGGTGTCCGGCAGCAGGCCCATCACCGCGAGCGACGTGATCGTCTTGCCGCAGCCGGACTCGCCGATCAGCCCGAGCACCTCGCCGGACCGCACGGAGAACGACACGTCGTCGACGACCCGGGTGCCGTTGTGCCGGTCGGCGAACGAGATCGACAGGTGCTCCACGTCGAGCACGGTGTCCCGGTCACGCAGGTCCCGCGCGTGGAAGGCGAGCCGCTCACCGGCCTCCCGCAGCCCCGCGATCGGCAGCACCGGCTCGGCGCGCTCCCCGGTGTCGGAGGGTGCCTCGGCGGCCTTCTTCGCGGCCTTGCCCGCCCTGGCCCGGCGCGCCGACGGGGTGGCCCACGCGTCGGAGATGCCCTCCGACAGGACGTTCAGCGCCAGCACGGTGGTGAGGATCAGCAGGCCGGGGAACAGCGTGGCCCACCAGCCCCCGGTGAGCACCAGCTCCTTGCCCTCGGCCAGCACCGCGCCCCACGACGGGTCGGGTGGCTGGACGCCGGCGCCGATGAACGACAGCGACGCCTCGAACACGATCGCGTCGGCCACCATCACCGTGCAGAACACCAGGATCGGCGCCGCGCAGTTCACGGCGACGTGCCTGGTGAGGATGAAGAAGCGTTTCGCCCCGATGATCCGCTCGGCGTCGACGTAGTCCTCGCCGTACTGCGCGAGCACGTTCGCCCGGACCACCCTGGCCATCGAGGGCATGTACAGGAACCCGAGCGCGAGGATCAGCACGATCAGCCCCCGGCCGAACACGGCCACCAGCACCGCGGCGAGCGCGACACCGGGGAACGCCATGACCACGTCGAGCACCCGCATGATCGTCTCGCCGACGCGGCGGCTCGACGTCGCGGCGAGCGCCCCGATCAGCGCACCGGCCACCAGCGCGATCGCGATCGCGCCGAGGCCGACGGCGAGCGACCACCTGGCGCCCCAGATCAGGCGGGTGTAGATGTCGCGGCCGGACGAGTCGGTGCCGAGCCAGTGCTCGCCGCTCGGCCCGGCGACGTCGCCGCCGGTGAGGTACGGGTCGTGCGTGGCGAGCAGCGGCGCGAACACCGCGGCGAGCACCAGCAGCCCGAGCACCACCAGCGCGATCCACGACGGGACGCCGAGGCGCCGGAACGACGCGCCCTTCGACAGGCGCTCGGCCAGTCCCCGGCGCATCACGAGTGGCTCCGCAGCCGGGGGTTGGCGATCACGTAGAGGATGTCCACGATCAGGTTGACCAGCACGAAGCCGATCGCGATGGTGATCACGAAGCCCTGCACCTTCGAGGTGTCGCCGTCCTTGACGGCCTGGATCATGTTCTGGCCCAGGCCCGGCAGCGCGAACATCGTCTCGATGACGACCGCGCCGCCGAGCAGGTAGCCGACCCGCAGGCCGAGCACCGTCAGCGGGGTGACCAGCGCGTTGCGCAGCACGTTGCGGCCGACCACCACGATCGGGGGCAGGCCGCCGCCCCGTGCCGTGCGCACGTAGTCCTTGTCCAGCTCCTCCACCATGGACGTGCGGATCACGCGGGTCAGCTGAGCGGCCACGGGCATCGCGAGCGCGACCGCCGGCAGCGTCATCGAGTTGACCCAGCCCGAGAACGAGTCCTGCGGGCTGACGTAGCCGCTGGTGGGGAACAGGCCCTCACCGACGGCCAGCCACTGCACGAGCAGCAGCGCGATCCAGAACGCGGGCGCCGCGACGCCCGCGAGCGACACGATCCGGATCAGCTGGTCCGGCCACCGGTCCCGGAACACCGCCGAGGTGATGCCCAGCATCAGCGACACGACGACCGCGATGACCACACCCATCAGCGTCAGCTGCAGGGTCAGCGGCAGCGCGGTCGCGATCGTGTCCCCGACCGCCTGCTTGGTGATCACGCTGACGCCGAAGTCACCGTGCAGCAGGTCCCACACGAACCGGCCGTACTGCACCGGCCACGGGTCGAGCAGCCCGTTCTCCCTGCGGAACTGGTCGAGCTGCTCGTCCGTGGCGTTGGCGCCGTCGAAGGCCGCCAGTGCCGGGTCGACCGGCGAGAAGCGCATCACGACGAACACGAACAGCGTGACGCCCAGCACCAGCGGTACCAACGACAGGATGCGCCCGAGCAGCATCCGCAGGATGATCAAGCTCCGCTCCCCGGCTTCGCCTGGTTGAGGTTGATGCCCGGATAGCCCTGTGCGCGCACCCCCGAGAGGGTCTTCTGGTCCCACGCGGTGCCCAGCTGCGTGAACACCAGCGGGTACACCACGGCCTGGTCGGCCAGCATGTCCAGCACCTGCTTGGTGAGCGACTCGCGGTTGCCCTCGTCGGTCTCCGCCGCGGCCTCGTCGAGCAGGCCGATCAGCTTCGCCTGGTCGGGGCCCGACCACTTGGCGTACTTGGGCACGACGCCCGCGCCCGCGTAGTAGTAGCGGATCAGCAGGTCCGGGTCGTTGCCGAACTGCTCGGCGTTCTGCGTGGTGGCCACGACCTGGAAGTCGAACCCGCCGTCGAGCTTCGAGAACAGCGCCTTGGTGTCCTGCGTGTCCAACGTGGTCGTGACGCCGATGGCGTCCCAGCCCTCCTTGATCACGTTCACGCAGTCGGCGACGAGCGTGGTGTTCGTCGTGGACAGTGTGACCGACAGGTTCGTGATTCCTGCCTGGCCCAGCAGCGACTTCGCCTTGTCCGGGTCGTAGCCGAGGTCGTTGTCGGCCTCCTGCGACACCGGCAGCTTCGGGTTGATGAACGACGTGCCAGCCGTGCCCTTGCCCTTGAGGCCGACCTGGATCATCTTGTCGCGGTCGACCGCGTGGTGCAGCGCCTGGCGCACCAGCTTGTTGTCGAACGGCGCGTGCGTGGTGTTGAACATCAGCCACAGGTTGTTGCCGCCGTCGGCGAACTCGACCGTGCGGCCGTCCTTCGCGAGCTGGTCGGCGTTGGCAGGCGGGATGTTCTCCACGATCTGCGCGGCGGGCCTGGCACCGGAGATCTTGGCGACGCGCGGCGACGCCTCGACGATCGAGTTCCACAGCATGGACTTGTAGACCGCCGGGCGCGGACCGTTGTAGTCCGCGAACTGCTCGAAGCGGGTGTGCGACAGCGGTGCCTGCTCGACCACCTTGTAAGGGCCGGAACCGACGACCGTCCCGGACACCGCGGCGTCCCACTTGCCCTCGAAGACGTGTTTCGGGCAGATCTTGACCGTCTGGAGACGTTGCAGCGCATACGGGAAGGGCTGTGCCAGCACGAACTCGACGGTCTTCTCGTCGATCTTCCTGACCTCCGTGAGCCACGGGGTGAGGAACGTGCGGACGAGCACGTTCTCCTCCGGGTCCAGCGCGCGTGCGTAGGTGAACACGACGTCGTCGGCCGTGACCGGCTTGCCGTCGTGCCACTTCGCGCCGTCTCGCAGCTCGAACCTGAGCGACGTGCCGGACACGTCGGCCGGGAGTTCCTTCGCCAGCCCCGCGTACGGCTCGCGGGTGATCGGGTCGCCCTCCACAAGCGACTCGTAGCTGTGCAGGATCGCCGCCATCGAGAAGGCGGACGCGGTCTGCAGCGGATCCCACGTCTGGTTGTTGCCGTAGCCGATCACCGCGGTGATCGACTCGGCCGTGTCGCCGGTCGCGTTCGTGGAGGCTGGCCCACCACACGCGGCGAGGCTCGACGAGAACGCGGCCGCCACACCGGCGACACCGGTGAAGCGCAACATGTCGCGTCGACTGAAGGAGTGACCGGACCCTGGCGGAGTTCTGGACACCCGCACCTCCTGAACACACGTACGTCATCGGACGACATAGGACATGGGATGTCCCATGAATGGCAGAACCATAGGTCCCCCCAGCCAAGAGGTCAAGACCCGACCACACCCCCCACCCCCACCCCAACAAACCCCGCGAGTCCCCCGTTCAAAACCCGCGAGTCCCCCGTTCAGAACCCGCGAGTCTCCCGTTCGGAACCCGCGAGTCCCCGGTTCGGAACCCGCGAGTCTCCCGTTCGAGGCCGCTGAGTTGGCGGTTCGCGACCGGCGCGGCGAGGTCCGGAAGCGCGACTCGCGGGTCCTGAATGGGGAACTCGCGGGTCCCCAACGGGAGACTCGCGGGTTCCGAAGCCGGGACTCGCGGGTCCTGGACGGGGGACTCGCGCGTTGCCGCACTTATGTGTTCGGTCTGTGGGCCGGAATCGCCGTGGTGGGCGTCCTGGCCGCGGGTGCCGTCCTGGCCATGATCACGGACACGATGATCCCGGGGGCATTCGAGGACGCCCACCTGCTGATCGGCCTGATCACGGTGGCGGGCTTCCTGGTGTCGTTCGCCCTGTCCCACGCGTGAGCCAGTGCAGGGTGTGCCCGTGCCCGGCGGCGTGGGCGACCGGCTCGGAGTCGATGGTGACCAGGAACATCGCCGTACCCGGCCGCGGTGACGGGGGAGCGGTGACCGGCAGCGCTCCGGCGCCCTCGTTGGCGATCCAGTGCGCGTCCAACGAGCGGACGGTGGCTGCGAACCGGGCCCGTTCCGACGGCGAAAGGTAAGCCAGTACGGCACTGTGGAAGATCACCAGGGTGGCGTCCCGCGGTGCTTCGGCCGCCAGCGCCGCCACCCGCTCGTTGAGGTCACCGGTCACGATGCGCGGCCGCTCGGCCCGCACCACCTCGAGTGCCGCCGCCAGCCGTGCGCGGCGGTGGTCGTGCTCTGGCCAGATGAGGGTCTCGAGCCACCGCACGTCTTCAGGATCGTCGATGTCCAGAGGGTTCAGGTCGATGCCCGCACGCCACACCACCTCCGGCAGGGCCGCCGGGAACGGCACCGGCCCGGTGGTCGCGCAGTCGAGCACGACCCCGGACGTCCCGAGCACGGCCCGGTCGTCGTAGCGGTACGCATACCTGTCCGGGAACAGGCACAACCCGGCAGACGCGCCGACCTCCAGCAAGGCGAGGGGCGCAGGTAGCGCCGCGAGCAGCGGCAGGAGCACCGCGCACCGGCCCGGTTCGTTGGTCTGCGTTCGCCGAGCGAGCAAGACTTCGCTGATAGTGGGCCATTCCGCGATCAGTGCTTCCCGGAACTCCGGGTACCGTCCGGCAGGAACGCCGGTGTACCTGGCCGCGGTGAACACGAGGTTCGGCTGGCGTTTGGGTTCCGGCAGGGCGTCCAGGAGCGCGATGACCTCCCGGTCCGCCGCCACGCCGAGCGCCCACTCCTCGTAACACGGGGACTCGCCACGGGCTTCGGTCTCGGCGAAGCGACGGAACCGGTCGGCTGTCGGCACCTGACAAGTCTCGCACCCGCTCAGTCGCGAACGCACCAAACGCCGTCCCGCCGCACGATGATCATGCGTCCGGTGGGCTTGCCGCCGATCGTCAGGTCCGCGTAGTACCGGTCCCGCACCGAAGCCCGTTCGAGCCTGCCCATGGTCACCGGTCTGCCGTCGGCGGCGATCTGGATCAGTCCGGGCCCGGTCCTGGCGCAGTTGAGCCGGGCGACGGTGGCGTCGTCGTGGTTGTTGACCGCCGCGAGATAGCGTTCCGCCAGCTTGCGGACCGCCGTCTCGTCATCCTGGTCGTTCATGACACGGCTGGTCCTGGTGCTCTCGGTGGACAGGGTCGCGGCGGCCGAGGTGGTGGCGCGTTCGAGTCGGGCGTTGTCGTGGCCGGGCGGAAGTGCGCTGAGGACGCCGAGCAGCGCCGCGCCCGTTGCGATGACGCCCACGGCGACGCGGCGGGACCGTGACATGTCCGGCGTCATCCGTTCCCGCAGGTCAGGTCGGCCTCGTGCTCGGTGGCACGGTCGCGGAGCCGCCGTGCCCCGTCCGTCGCGACCGAGGCCAGCCGGTCCAGGCTGTCCACGTCCGCGAAGTCCATGGTGAGGCCCGGGCCATCGCCGCCGATGTGGATCTCGGCGCTGATCCCGCCGTTGCGGTCCAGGGCCACGGTGATCTCCACCCCGGCGTGCACGCCGACACTCGCGTGCACGTGTGCCCGCTCCTCGATGTCGTTCATTCCCATGATCACGAGCGCGTCCCTTTCATTCTGGTGTCACGCCGAAGGCGGCGCTCCCTGATTGGAGCACGAAGAAATGGAAGCTTCCAAAGAGGTTCACTCGATAGGGGACATGCGCGTTGGCGTCCGCGATGCAAGACTTTGGCCTTCGAGCGCGAAGGAGTTCTGATGAGTCGGTCCAGGTCCATGCGGCGGCGCAGGCTGGCCAGGGCGTTGCGGCAGTACCGGGCGACGAGCGGGATGTCGGGTGAGGACGCGGCGAAGGCGTTGTTGTGCGGCTCCGGAACCATCTCGCGGATGGAGAACGGCGAAAGCTCTGATCCGCTGCGCGTCCGCGACGCGCTCCGGCTCTACGGCGCGCCGGAGACGCTGGTCGACGAGATGGTGGCGATCGCCATCGAGACCCGGAAGCGTGGCAAACCCGACGCGGTCCGCCGCCCCTACCAGGACGTGGTGCCCAAACGTCTCGCCGAGTACTACGAACTGGAGGACGAAGCCCAGCAGGCGTCGATGCTGGAAGGCGAGTGCGTGCCCGGCCTCATCCAGACCGAGGCGTACGCCAGGGCGCTGATCAGCACTTGGGATTCGCAGGTGCCCGACGACGAGGTCCACCGCCTGGTGTCGATCCGGATGGACCGCCAGCAGCGGTTGCTGAACGACCATCCGCTGAAGCTGCGTGTGCTGCTCGGCGAGGCCGCGCTGCTCACTGAGATCGGCGGTCCGGACGTGCTGCGAGCACAGCTCAATCAGCTGGCGACGCTCGCCGACGAGGTGCCGACCGTGCGGGTCCGGGTGCTCCCGTTCACGGCGGGTGCGCGTCCGGCCCTGGGGCGCAACTTCACGATCCTGAGCTTCCCGGACGATGCTGACCCGGACGTGATCTTCGCCGAGAGCGTCACCTACTTCGTGCTGGAGGACGAAACCAGCGAGGTCGAGAAGTTCCAGGCCGCCTACAATCAGTTGTGGGACATGGCCGTGGACGAGATTCGGTCGGTGAAGCTGATCGAGGAGGCCGCGTCCCGGATCGGGTGATGACCACCGCGGGAGGGCGGCACGATGGTGAACGTCGACTTGGCCGGGGCGTTATGGCGCACGAGCACCTACACCCAGGGCAACGGAGCCTGCGTGGAGGTGGCGCTCACGCCGTCCGTCGCCGGAATCCGTGACTCCAAGCAGCCCGACGGGGGTGTCGTACTCGCCGGGTTCCCGGCCTGGGACGCGTTCCGCCGTGCCGTCAAGGGTGCGGAACTCGACCCGCGGTAGGGCAGCGGTTCAGTCGTCCTCGTACTCGTCGTCGCCGATCACCTGGGGCGCGGTCAGCTCGTCGCTGCCGAACAGACCCTCGGCGTCGGTCTCGATGAGAACCTTGCGCTTGTACTCGTCGTCCTCGTCGCCTTTGCCCCGTCCCGCGCCCATGGGCGCACCACCCATGGGGCCCGCCGCCGCACCGCCACGTGCGGCCGCGGCCGCGGCGGCCCGCCGCGCGGCGGCTTCCTCAGCGGCGATCGCCCCGGTCCCCGCCCCCGGACCGGGGACGCCACCACGTGCGCCGGCGCCAGGACCGGCGTTGCCACCCGCGCCGCCGCCGTACGCGCCGCCCCGCGCTCCGGGACCGTAGGTGCCACCGCGTGCTTCCGGGCCGCCCGGTGCGCCGCCGGTGAAACCACCACCGGGAAGCCCAGGAACGAACCCGGCCTGCCCGGGAGCGGGTGCCGGGTGGAACGCGGCAGGCGGTGGCCCGCCAGGGGTGTTGATCGCGGGTGGCACGTAGTCGCTGGGGGTGGTCTGCTGGGGCGGCAGGGACGGGTTCGGTACGGGCCCACTGACGGGCGGCCCACTGACCGGTGGGCCACTGACCGGCGAGCCGCCGGGCCAGCCGGAGCCGTTGTACGGTCCGGACTCACTGCCGTTCCCCGGCTCCTCGTGCTCGCGCACCTCGATGAAGTCGCCGGTCGCGGCGGACCGGCCGTCGTCCGAGGTCACGCTGATGGTGCCGCCGGCGTGGTTGACGGTCGAGTACTCGGCGGGCATGTTCGTCTGGTTGTACTCGCTGGCGCCGTCGTAGCCGCGGTAGATCTCCATGTTGTGGTGCGCGTCGGCCTGGTAGGCCTTGACCTCGGCCTCGTAGTCGGTGAACACCACCATCGGGTCGTTGAGGTCCATGCCCGGAGGCTCCTCCGGCACCGGCGTGACACTGTTCGCCGCCCGGTGGAAAGAGCCGCTCTGCCGGTCGAGCAGGTCCTCGGCGCGGCTCAGCAGGGCGGCGCCTTCCAAAGCGGACTCGGCGAGCGGCTGAGCCGCCCCGAACGCACCGTCGCTGGCCGCGCCCTGCCAGCCGCTGCGGATCAGTTCGCCCTGCTTGCGGATCAAGTGGGCACGTTCGTCCTCGGCTTCCCACTCGGTGCGCGTCGCCGCCTGCGCGTCGTCGAGCGCCCCGGTGCCACGTCCGGTCGCGAAGTACTCATAGATGGCGTGCGGTGACATCGAGTGATTGACCCACTTGCCCACGACTACGCCCCTGCCTTCATTGTCTGCAACGCCATCCCGGCAACCTGAACGGCGACTTCACAAGGGTCTTTCTTCCCAACATTGGCCTGCGACAACTGCAGGTTAGAGGCGAATACCATGTCATCGGCCACGCCGACGAGCACAGAGCAGTCGCCGAGTTCGCGGGTGTCCGAGAGTGATCTGATGATTGCAGGATAGCCTTCGATATCGGGCAGTTCTTCGAATATCTTCCATTTTCCGGCCTCGTTGGCCTCATATTCTGGACTCAGGCCACGCGGATCGTCGACAATAAAAGCGATGGTGACCTCGCCGCGCGTTTCTTCGTTGAACCAGTCGCAGCCAATTCCGAGGGCGACATCATTATTGATGGTGCCGGTAGGAGGGAGGTTAAGAGACTGAGCTTGGTCCGCGGTGAGGGATTGGCACGGGTCCTGTTCGTAGCGAGACGTGTCAAGTGGATTGTCGACCTTGGGGGCACCGGCGAACGGCAGCTCTTCGTCGCCGCCGTTGCCGGTGGTGTTAGGTGCAGAGGTTGATGTCGGGGCCTCGGCGGTGGCGGCCCGCGGTTCGCCTTCACTTATTTGTGTGCAGGCCGAGACCAGTGCGAGCCCGAGCAGACCCGTCGCGAGTAGTGATCGTCGCACGAGCATGCCTCACACCCCGTCCTGGGGGCCGTGCTGGCCCGTGTTGTTGATATCGGTGACGTTGTTGTGTTCGACCCCGAGATAGTCGTCGAGCGCATCCTGGAACAACTGGGCTTGCTGCAAACAATAGCGCCGATTGTGTTCGAGGTAGTCTTTATAGGATTCGCCGGATCGGTTGGCGGCGGCCGCGTGGAGCTTGCTGGCCATATCTTCGGCTGGTGGTTGTACTCGCGTCATGAATTCGGCGTTACGGAACGACGTGCGGTAGCTGTTGGCGAGGTCGAGCCAGTTGTCCTTGATGGTGCGCAGCTCGGACTCGGTGTAGGTGAAGCTGCCGCCGGTCACCTTGCCTTCGGTGGTGCCGGTACCGAACATGTCCGACAGTTGCGCGTTGATCCTGTCGTGATGTGCCTGGCCGTCCATCCCCGTGTGTTCCCCCTGGCTGTGCGAACGCTCGGTAGCCGAGCATACGACACCCGTGTTCGGCCCGTGGGCGGATCAGGGTGTTTCAGGCGTGCATTGACGGTGTCCGCGGGACCTGCCTAACGTAGCCGGGCACCCCTGGGAGGACGCGATGAGGCGTCGATTCACTGTAATGGCGGCGGTTGTCGCCTGTCTCGCCACCGGCACCGTCGTGGCCGACGGCTCGACTGGCAGGCACGGGCTGCGGATCGAGTCGTTGTCCGGGCCTGCGCGGTACGTCAGCGGCGGCGCCGCCAGGGTGCGGGTGGTGGTGCCGAAGTCGGTGCCGCTCGACGCCGCTTCCGTGCGGGTCGACGGGGTCGACGTCACCGACGACTTCGTGCCGGACGACCAGGTGCCGCACGCGCTCGAAGGGGTCCTGCGCGGGTTGCCGGTCGGGGCCAGCACGGTCACGGCCACCGCTGACCGGCGGGCGCGGGCCAGCCTGCGGCTGGTGAACCACCCGGTGGCCGGGCCGATGTTCTCCGGGCAGCAGCAGCCCGACTTCTTCTGCTCGACCCCCGCGCACCTCGCCGGGTTCGACCTCGCCGGGCCGTTCCTCGACGACGACTGCTCCCTCGACACCCGGGTCGGCCACTACTACCGCACCACCGCGAACACCTGGCAGCCCTACGACGCGACCGCACCCCGGCCATCGGACATGAGCACCACGCCGTCGGGCACCGACTTCGTGATCCGGTGGGAGCGCGGAACGATCAACCGGTTCGTCTACTCGATCGCCGTGCTCGATCCCGGGGTCACGGGGCCGGCGAACCTGCCGCACTGGAACCGCAAGCTGATCTACTACTTCGGTGGTGGCGTCGCGGTCGGGCACTACCAGGGGTCGAACAACCAGAGTGAGTCCCGGTACGTGCACGGGCTGGCACAGGGGTACGCGATCGCGTGGTCCACCGGTACGAAGACCAGCACGCACTACAACCTGGTGCTGGGCGGCGAGACCGCGATGATGGTCAAGTCGCGGTTCGTCACCGAGTACGGCGACCCGGTGTACACGGTCGGGCTCGGCGGTTCCGGTGGCGGGATCCAGCAGTACGTGTACGGCCAGAACCACCACGGCCTGCTCGACGGTGCGATCCCGCAGTACTCCTACCCGGACATGGTCACCCAGACCATCCACGTCGGCGACTGTGAGCTGCTGGAACGCTGGATGGACCAGAAGGTCCTCGCCGACCCCACGTCGAAGTGGCGGCAGTGGACCAACCGGACCCTCCTCGAGGGTCTGTCCACATCGGACACGGTGGCCAACCCGTATGCGCAGCTCACGCCGTGGCTCGCGACGCCGGGGTCGAGTGAGTGCATCAACGGGTGGCGTGGCCTGTCGCCGCTCGCGCTGAACCCGAAGTACGGCACCGCGCCGGGGATCACGCCCGAGCAGCAGGCCGCGGTCGAGTGGACGCACTGGAACGACGCGGTGAACGTGTACGGCCGCGACCCGCAGACCGGCTACGCGCGGTCGACGTGGGACAACGTCGGCGTCCAGTACGGGCTGAAAGCCCTGGTGGACGGGAACATCACACCGGCAGAGTTCCTCGACCTGAACGCGGACGCCGGCGGGTGGAAACAGCCGGAGGACGCGGTGCAGGAGGGCTGTCCGTTCGTCACGCAGGCCTGTCCGTCCGATGTGGACGTGTGGAGCGTGCGAAACGTCAACCCGCCGGGGCCGGACGGGGTGCGGCCGCGCACCGAGGGCGACGTCGAGGCCATGCGTGCCGCCTACCGCTCCGGCCTCGTGTTCGATGGGAAGATCGACATCCCGGTCATCGACTGGCGGCACTACCTCGACGCCGAGCTGGACATGCACAACGCGCGGCAGTCCTTCGCGTCGCGGCAGCGCATGCTCGACGCGAAGGGGCACGCGGCGAACCAGGTCGTGTGGTTCACCGACGCCCGCCCGGCAGCCGCGTTCGAGCAGACCCCGATGGCGCTGGCCGTCATGGACGAGTGGCTGACGAACCTGCGGGACCACCCCGCGCGCGGGGTGGTCGGCAACAAGCCGGCCGCCGCCGTCGACAGCTGCTTCGCCACCGACGGCACACTGCGGTACCGGGGGAAGGACGCGTGGCGCGGCATCCTCGACCGCGGCCCGGCGGGCCCGTGCACACAGCGGTTCCCGATCCACGGCACGTCCCGCACGGTCGCGGGCGCGCCGTTCGACGGGCAGCACTACAAGTGCGCGCTGCAGCCGGTCGGCAAGGCGATCGCCCGCGGCGTGTACGGGTCGTGGCGGCCCATCCGAGCGGAACGGACCCGGCTGGAGCAGATCTTCCCGACCGGCGTGTGCGACTACCGCAGACCCGACGTCGGCCGCCCCCGCTAGTCGCGGTGTACCTGGAACGGGCCTGTGGACTGCGCGACCGGCATCAGTTCCACGGTGTTCACGTTGACGTGCGGCGGTTGCCCGGCGACCCAGTGCACGGTCGCCGCGATGTCGTCGGCGCTCAGCGCCCGCACGCCGTCGTACACCGCGGCGGCCCGCTCGCGGTCGCCGGCGAAGCGCACGAGGGAGAACTCGGTGCCCTCGCACATGCCCGGCTCCACGCACGTGACCCGCACGCCGGTGCCGTGCAGGTCACTGCGCAGGTTCATGCTGAACCGGCGCGCGATCGCCGCGCCGAAGCCACTGCTGGCGCCGGTCACGAACACGGCCGGGCTCATCGGAGCGCCGCCAGCAGCGTCTCGAGCGCCGCGCCGAACTCGGCGGGGCGTTCCAGGTTCGGCAGGTGTGCGGCGCCGTCCAGGACCACCAGCGTCGAACCGGGGATACGGTCGTGCAGGTACCGGGCGTCGGTCACCGGGGTGAACTCGTCGTGGCTGCCGACGACCACCAGCGTGGGCACGGTGACCTTCCCGAGCACGGGCGTGTAGTCGGGACGTTGCGCCCGGCCCCGCAAGGCCGCCGCCGCGCCGTCGGGTGGGGCCGCGCGCATCATCCGCGACACGTGCTCGGCCGCCTCGGTGTTGTGCGGTGCCACCATCTTCCACAGCACCTCGGCCGCGTACCCGGCCATCCCCTCGCGCAGCAGACGATCCGCCATGTCGTTGCGGCTCCCGCGTCCTTCCGGTGTCTCGGCCTGCGCGAACGTGTCCGCGAGGACCAGCCCGCGGATCCGGCCGGGGAACTGCCGCACGCACTCGAGCACGATCTGCCCGCCCATGGACAACCCGCCGAGGACGAACCGTTCGACGCCCAGGTGGTCGGCGAGCCCGACGATGTCCTCGGCGAACGTCGACAGCGGTGTCACCCCCGGCACGACGGTCGACTCGCCGTAGCCACGCAGGTCGGCGGCGATCACCCGCCAGCCGAGCGACCGGGCGTGCTCGACCTGCGGGCGCCACATGGACCGGTCGAAGGGGTGGCCGTGCACGAGGACGAGGACGTCGTCGGTGCCGTGGTCGCCCTCGTCGTCGTACCCGATGGTGATGCCGTTGATGGCCGCGGTGCTCATGCAGGTGCTCCTCCCTTGCCGCTCCGACGCTAGTCGGTGCACAATGTCGGTGCAATGGAAACAATTCTCTCGGTGCAATGTGGGGATGCGTGGACGACTACCGCCTGATCGCCGACCGGGTCGCCGACGACATCGCCGCGCGCCGCCTGCGCGCGGGGGAGCAGCTGCCGCCGCAGCGCCGGTTCGCCCGCCAGCACGGCATCGCCGCGTCGACGGCCGCGCGGGTGTACGGCGAGCTGGTGCGCAGGGGCCTCGCGGTGGGTGAGGTGGGCCGGGGCACGTTCGTGCGTTCCTCGGACGTCGCGCCGGAGCCGGCCCTGTCCGAACCGGCGAGGGCGCGGGTCGACCTGGAGCTGAACTTCCCGGTGCTGCCGGACCAGGCGGAGCTGCTGTCGTCGAGCCTGGCGCGGCTGCTGCGCCCGGACGTGCTCGCGGAGACCCTGCGTCCGTCCACTGTCGACGGCACCCCGCGGGCCCGTGCGGTGGCCGCGCGGCTGCTGGCCCGCACCGGCTGGATTCCCGAGCCGGACCGGATCCAGTTCGCCGGCAACGGAAGGCAGGCCATCGCCGCCGCGGTCGCCGCGCTGGTGCCGGTCGGTGGCCGCCTCGGCGTGGAGGCCATGACTTACCCGGTGGTGAAGGCGGTGGCCGCCAGGCTGGGTGTCACGCTCGTCCCGCTGGCGATGGACGAGCAGGGCCTGCTGCCCTCGGCGGTGCGCGAGGCGTCGGTCCGCGCGGTCTACGTCCAGCCGACACTGCACAACCCGCTGGGCATCACGATGCCGGACGAGCGCCGCACCGCGCTGGCGGAGGTGCTGACCACGCGCGACCTCCCGGCGATCGAGGACGGCATCTACAACTTCCTGCGCGACGACCGGCCGCCACTCGCCGCCCTCGCCCCGGACCACGTGACCCTCGTCGACAGCATGTCGAAGCGGATCGCGCCGGGACTCACGCTCGGCTACCTGGTCCCGCCAGCCGCGACCGCCGACGCGCTGGCGGGCGCGATCCGCTCGGGTGGCTGGGCGGCAACGGGGTTCGCCCTGGAAGCGGCCACCCAGTGCGTCGCGGACGGTACGGCCGAGACCATCGTGGCGGCCAAACGCGCCGACGCCGCCGCCCGGCAGCGCCTGGTCGCGCAGCGGCTGGCGGACTTCGCCGTCCACGCCGACCCCGGGGCGTTCCACTGCTGGTGGGAGCTACCGGAGCCGTGGCGAGCGGAGACGTTCGTCGCCGCCGCCGCACGGCTCGGCATCGCGGTCACCCCCGCGGCCGCGTTCGCGGTCGGCCAGGGTCGCGCCCCGAACGCGGTCCGCCTCGCGCTGTCCGCGCCACCCCCCGGCGTACTGGCGTCCACTCTGGACACGCTGGCGAAGCTGGCCCGCACGCGCCCGGAGGACGCCACCCTTGACTAGCCCGCCTCCCCGGGATCGAAGGACCAAAGCACTGTCAGGACGGTGCCGGTGCGGTCGTCGAGGGCACGGTGCCGGGGTCGATCAGAACCAGTTCGATGTCCCACTGGCCCTCGCACTCGGCGCGCCGTACGAGTGCCTGTCCCGCGGCGTAGGCGCCGGAGGTGAAGAAGACTTCCGCCTCGAAGCCCTCGTTGTCCATTCCGGCCGGTCGGTAGCCGGCGGCGGTTACCGCGTCCTGGATCAGCACCGTGACCTCGTCGATGGGCTTAGCCGTCACCGCCTGGACCGTCACGTGGCCATCCGTGCTGACGACGTCGGTCACCGTGCCGACCCCGTCGAACGACAGCCCGTCGGGCATGAGCGCGGTCACGGAAGGGGGAGCGGGACTCGGTTCCGCGCATGCGGCGGCGTCGCCGGACCCGTTCGAGCACCCGGTGATGACGAGCAGCGACGCCCCTGCCACGCACAGTGCGAGTCCACGTACGACCATGGGCGCAACTGTAGGCAGGCACCGGGAAAACAGGGAAATCTAGGCCGTTCGGAGGCAGTCGAACAGGACTTTGCGGGTGTTACCGTGACGCCGGGGCACGGCCCACCAGATCCAGGAGGAAACGCGTGGCAATGCGCAGAAAAAGACCTGTTCCCATCGTGGCCGCGGCACTCACGGTACTTCTGGGCGCCGGTGCCGCCTCCGTCCCCGAACCCGCGAGTGATGCCGTGGCGGCCCCGGAGGGCCAGGCGACCGCCAACCCGCTCGGCGCGGAGGAGTGGATGTACCTCCAGCGCGCCAACCCGGACGGCTCCATCCCGGACGCCGCCGTCGCCGAGGCGATCGCGCAGTCCGGCCGGATGGGCACGACGGCCATGGGGTCGCCGAGCACCGACCAGGTGTGGGCCGAACTGGGCCCCGGCAACATCGGCGGGCGCATCCGCGACGTCGCCGCCGACCCCACCACCAGGAACGTCGTCTACATCGCCACCGGCACCGGCGGCCTGTGGCGCAGTGCCGACGCGGGCGCGACCTTCGACACCGCGTGGGACGACCAGCTGCCGCAGTCGATGGGCGCGGTCGCCGTCGACTCGAAGGGCGTGGTCTGGGCAGGCACCGGCGAACCCGACCACGGCGGTGGCTCCGCCTACTACGGCAAGGGCGTCTACAAGTCGGGCGACAGCGGCGCGACGTGGACCAACATGGGTCTGCGCAGCGGCGACACGATCGGCCAGATCGTCATCGACCCGCGGGACGACGACCGGGTGTTCGTCGCCGTCATGGGTGCACTGCACGACACCGAGCCGACCCGTGGTCTGTTCATGACCGAGAACGGCGGCCGGACCTGGAGCCGTGTCATCGTCCCGGGCAGCTCCTCCACCGGCGCGATCGACGTCTCGATCAACAAGACCAACCCGGACATCATGCTCGCCACCACGTGGGACAAGATCCGGGACGAGAAGTCACGCATCTACGGCAAGAACTCGTACCTCTACCGCTCCACCGACGGTGGCCGCACGTGGACCAACATCCACGAAGCGCCCCTCCCGCAGAGCGTCGACATCGAGGGCCAGCCGGTCACCTCGACCTACGTCGGCCGCATGGGCGTCGACTTCAGCGACAGTGACCCCAACCGCGCCTACCTCATCTCCAGCACGGCGGGCGGCAACTTCAACGGTCTGTTCACCAGCACCGACGCGGGCGCGACCTGGGCACCGGTCGGCCCAACCAGCGGCGGCACGCTGCAGAGCATCAGCGGCGGGTTCGCCTGGTGGTTCGGCCGCGTCTACGTCGACCCGGTGGACCCGATGCACGTGTTCGTCGCCGGGGTGAGCCTCGCGGAGAGCCGTGACGGCGGTCTCACCTGGGTGACCTCGCGGACCCCGCACGCCGACCAGCACGGCCTCGAGTGGGACCCGTTCACGCCGGGCAAGGTGTACCTCGGCAACGACGGCGGCTTCTACTGGTCGGACGAGAACGGCGCCGCACGCGGCCTGTGGGCCAAGACGCCGCACCTGCCGGTGACGCAGTTCTACGCGATGGACGTGTCGGTCCAGGACGGCGCTCGGGTCAACGCGGGCTCCCAGGACAACGGTTCGCTGAAGTCGTGGGCGGGCGACAACACCGTCAACGGTGACTGGTTCGGCTTCGTCGGCGGCGACGGGATGATGAACCGGATCGACCCGACGAACGACCGGAAGTACTACGGCTGCTCGCAGAACGGCGGCTGCCGCGGTTTCGTCGACGGTGTCGGCTTCAGCATGACCATCCCCGGCGCCCGCAAGAACTGGGTGGCCCCGCTCGAGTTCGGCGCCGACCCCAGGTTCCTGTTCGGCGGCAGCGAGTACGTGAGCCGGATCAACACCGATCCCGGCCAGCGCCAGTGGCAGCGGATCAGCCCGGACCTCACAGAGGGCACCGAGCCCCGCGCCCCCGGCTTCGGCACGGTGACCGCGATCGGCACGACCCCGGCCGACCCGAACCTGGTCTACGCGGGCACCGACAGCGGTCTGGTGTGGGTCAGCCGCAACGCGATGGCCGCGCCGGAGGACGTGACGTGGGAGAAGCTGCAGAGCCCGGTCTTCCCCGGCCGCTGGGTCACCCGCATCACCGTCGACCCGGACGACCCGAAGGTGGCGTGGGCGAGCTTCTCCGGCTGGCGTTCCGGTGACCCGTACCCGCACCTCGTCATGACCGGCGACGGTGGCCGGACCTGGAACGACATCACGGGCAAGCGCATCCCGCAGGCGCCGATCAACGACGTCATCCGTCACCCGGCGAAGAAGAACTGGCTCTTCATCGCCACCGACGTCGGTGTCTTCCGCACGACCAACCTCGGCAAGACGTGGATCAAGGTGGGTGCGAACCTGCCGCTGGTGCCGGTCAACGACATCGACCTGCCGGCCGGCAGCGACACGCTCTACGCCGCGACCTACGGGCGCAGCATCTGGACGACCTCGCTCGCCGACGCGCGCTGACGGGCGCACCACTGGCCCGGCACATTACCCGATCACCCCGACGGACCACCGCATGGTGGACCGTCGGGGTGATCGTGCTGTCCGTCCTGTTCCTGGCGCCGCTCGTCGTGATGGTGCTGGGGTCCCTGCAACGCCCGCTGCAGCCACCACCCAACGGGCTGGACCTGTGGCCCGATCCCGCCGAGTGGGGCAACTACGCGGTCGTGCCGAGGTTCATGCCGCTCGGCAGGCTGCTGCTGAACTCCGTGCTGCTGGTCGTGGTGGCGGTCCCGGTCACCGTCGTCGTCACCTCGATGGCCGGGTTCGCGATCGTCCACGCCCGAGGTGCGCTGCGCAGGTGGCTCCTCGGGGTCTCGGTGTTCATGCTGCTCGTGCCCGCGGCCGCGCTCTGGGTGCCGAGGGTGGTGCTGTTGCGCGGGCTCGGCCTCGCGGACACGCCGGTCACGGTGGCCCTGCTGGCACTCGCGGGCACGACACCGTTCTACGTGCTGCTGTTCGCGCTGGCGTACTCGCGCATCCCGGCGGCGCTGCTCGAGGCCGCCGCACTGGAGGGCCTGAGCCCGTTGGCCGTGTGGCGGCGGATCGCGCTGCCGCTGGTGCGGCCCGCCGCGGTCGCCGTCGCGGCACTGTCCGGGCTTTACTACTGGTCCACGTTCATGGATCCGCTGACCCTCGTGTCGTCGCCGGGCAACTGGCCGGTGGCACTGGGGCTGCGGAGTCTCAGCGAGATGGAGGCCGCGCTGTACCCGATCTACCTCGCCGCCGCGGTGTTGGTGACAGCGCCCGCGCTGCTCGCTTTCGCCGTCGCCCAACGGTCCTTCTTCTCTACTGTGGAGCGCTCATGAGACGCACCCTGCTCGCGATCCCGGTGCTCCTCGCGCTGAGTGCCTGTTCCGGCGGCGCCGGAGCGGACGGTGCCGAGGAGGGGAGCCCGACCGCGCCGATCACCGTGCAGGTCGGGGCCGACCCGGAGGAGGAGGCGGTCTACCGCAGCCTCGTGTCGGCGTACCGGGAGGCAGGCGGCGGCGAGGTCGACCTGGTCCCGGTGAGCCGTGACGACCACCTCACGCGCCTGTCCACCGCGTTCGCGTCCGGCGACGCGCCGGACGTCTTCCTGATCAACTACCGCCAGTACGCCCCGTTCGTGCAGCGCGGCGCCGTGCGGCCGATCGGGCCGCTGATCGAGGAGGCCGGGGTCGACATCGCGGACTACTACGAGGAGCCGTTGCGGGCGTTCACCTACGACGGTGCGCTGCAGTGCATGCCGCAGAACATCTCCTCGCTCGTCGTCTACTGGAACCGGGGGCTGTTCGCGCGGGCCGGGGTGCCCGCGCCGAAGGCGGACTGGAGCTGGGAGGAGTTCGCGGCGACCGCGAAGGCGCTGACCGGCGGTGGGGTCAAGGGCGTCGGCATCGACCCGTCGATCGTGCGCATGGCGCCGTTCGTCTGGAGCAACGGTGGCAGCATCGTCGACGACGAAGCGGCCCCGACCAGCACGACTCTCCACGAGCCCGGCGCCCGCGACGCGCTGCGGTCCGTCATCGACCTCATCGGCAGCGGCGCGACACCGGACAAGGAACAGCTCGCCGCGCAGGGACTGCCGGAGCAGTTCATGACGGGGAAGGTGGCGATGTTCCTCAGCTCGCGTGTCGAGGTGCCCGCACTGCGCGAGCAACGCGGCCTCGACTTCGACGTCGCCGGTCTGCCGGTCATGGGCGAGCCGGCGTCGGTGCTGCACTCCGACGCCTACTGCGTCGCGAGCGGATCCGGGAACAGCGCCGCCGCGGCGAAGTTCGTCTCTTACGCCGTAGGGCAGCAGGGGCAGACCCTCACCGCGCTCGGCGGCCGCACCGTCCCGTCGCTGCGGTCGGTCGCGACGTCGCCCGCGTTCCTCAGCCCGGCCCGCGCGCCCGCGTCCTCGCAGGTGTTCCTCGACGCCATCCCGCACCTTCGGCACACGCCGGTGACGCCGTCGTGGCCGGAGGTCGAGGACGTGATCGGCACCCAGCTGGAGCGCGCGTTCGAAGACGGTGTGCCGCTCGACGAGGTCCTCGCGGAGATCCGGGCACAGGCCGATCCGCTGCTGGGCCAGTGAACGGAGCGGACAGCCAGGCGCGGGGCGACCGCGCTCGGCGGCTGCGGACCTGCGAGGAGACGTCGTGAGTCTGGCGATCGAGGGCGCGCGGAAACACTTCCGTGCGCGCCGAGGGGCCGCCGTCGTGGCCCTCGACGGGGTCGACCTCGACGCGAAGGCCGGCGAGCTGCTCGTCATCGTCGGACCGTCCGGGTCGGGGAAGTCGACGTTGCTGCGTGCGATCGCCGGGCTGGAGCCACTCGACGCGGGTCGCGTCGTGATCGACGACCGGGACGTGACCGCCCTGCCTCCCGGGCGGCGGGACGTGGCGCTGGTGTTCCAGGAGGCCGCGCTGTTCCCGCACCTCGGGGTCGCCGCGAACATCGGGATCGGGGAGCGCGCACGGGGAGAACGGCGGCGTGACATCGAGGCCAGGGTCCGCGAGGTGGCGCGGGTCCTCGACATCGAGCCCCTGCTGACCCGGATGCCGAACGAGCTGAGCGGCGGGGAGCGGCAGCGGGTGGCGCTGGCGCGCGCCATGATCCGCTCGCCCCGCGTGTGCCTGCTCGACGAGCCGCTCGCGTCGGTCGACACAGAGCTGCGGCTGCGGATGCGCGGTGAGATCCGGGCGGTGCAGCGGTCGCTCGGCGTGCCGATGGTGCACGTCACCCACGACCAGGTCGAGGCGATGGCGATGGGCGACCGGGTCGCGGTCATGGCGCGGGGCCGGGTGCTCCAGTGCGACACCCCGGCGCAGGTGTACGCGCGGCCCGCGACGACGGCGGTGGCCCGGATCTTCGGTCCGCTGCCGATGAACCTGCTGCCGGTCGTCGACGGGGTGGTCACCGGGGTGCGGCCGGAGCGGGTGCGGCTGGGCCAGGAACCCGGCGGCCGCGCGGCGTCGGTCGTCGTGGTGGAGCCGGCGGGGGAGGAGTGCCTGGTCCGGGTGCTGCTCGACGGCACGGAAACCGAGCTGCTGGCGCGCCTGCCGTGGACCGCTGCCCCGCACGCCGGGGAGCGGGTGACCGTGGGCTGGGGAGCGGAGGACGAGCACCGCTTCGACGCCGCGACGGGGGAGCGCCGGTGAGGAGATGGCCGCTCGCGGCGCCCTACCTCGTGGGGTCCGCCCTCCTCGTCCTCGCCCCGCTGGCGCTGGCCGCCGCACTGGCGTTCACCGACTACTTCGGTTTCCAGGAACCGGAGTTCACCGGCTCCGACAACCTCGCCCGGCTGGCGGCGGACCGCGGTTTCTGGGACGCCGTCGGCGTCAGCGCGCTCATCGCCGTCGTCGTCGTGCCGCTCCGGCTGTTCCTCGCGGTGGGTGCCGCGTTGCTGCTGGCAAGGCGGCGGGGCGCGCGGACGGCGGTCGGCCGGGCCGCGGCGTACCTGCCGTCGGTCATCCCGGACGCCGCGTGGGCGCTGCTGTGGCTGTGGATCCTCAACCCGCTGTACGGGCCGCTGCCCGCGCTGCTGGGGGTGTTCGGCATCCCCGACCCGGGTTTCCTGACGACGCCGTGGGGAGCGCGGCTCGGGCTGGTGCTCGTCATGGCGTTCCAGGTGGGAGAGGCGTTCGTGGTCGCCCTGGCCGCGCGGCTCGCGATCCCGGCCCGCTTCCACGAGGCCGTCGAGGTCGAGGGCGGCACCCCGTGGTTCGCGATGACCAGGGTGACGTTGCCGCTGATGGTGCCCGTCGTGCTCGTCCTCGCGGTGCGGGACGTGGTCGTCGTGGTGCAGAACGCGTTCGTACCCGCGCTGCTCGTGACCGACGGCGGCCCGGCGAACGCGACCGTCACCGCGCCCCTGCTCATCTACCGCCGTGCCTTCGAGTACGGCGAACTCGGTTACGCGAGCACGTTGTCGGTGACCCTGCTCGTCCTCACCGGCATCGCGGCCGCGTTCCCGCTGTGGCTGGCGGCCCGGCTCGCCGCACACCAGCGCACCCGCGCCTGACCACCGGCCGCGCGCGTTATCGCCACCGGCCGACTACTGCCCGAGCAGCTCGCGTTCCTTCGCGGTGCGTTCGTCGTAGGCCGCGCGGGCGGCGGCGATCGCCGACTGGTGCTCCTCGGTCCACGTGACCAGTGCCTTGATCGTCTCGTGGAGGGTGCAGCCCATGTCGGTCAGCTCGTAGTCGACCCTGGGCGGCACCACCGGGTAGGCCCTGCGCTTCACCAGGCCGTCGCGCTCCAGCTGGCGCAGGGTCACCGTCAGCATGCGCTGGCTGATGCCGTCGATCTCCTTGCGCAGCTGCGAGAACCGCAGCGAGCGGCGTTCGAGCAGTGCGATCACCAGCAGCGACCACTTGTCGGCGATGCGGTCGAGGATCTGCCGCACCTCGCAGTCCGCGCGGGCGTGCCACTGCCAGACGTCGAAGTCATCGGTGCTCTCGCAGTAACCCGGTTCCTTTGAAGTGCCTTCTTCCACGGTTCCCAATGGTGACCGATGATGAGGTTCATTACAAGAGAGAACCGAGTTCTGTTAGGTAACCAAGGAGAGGTTGATGGAGAGGATGAGTGGCCGCGCGCGGGCCGTCCTGTTCGTGCTGTGCGGCTCGATCTTCCTGGAGGGCGTCGACGTCTCGATGCTGGGCATGGCGCTGCCGGCCATCCGGGCCGACCTGGGCATGTCGACCAGCGCGCTGCAGTGGGTGGTGTCGGCCTACGTGCTGGGCTACGGCGGGTTCATGCTGCTCGGCGGGCGTGCCGCCGACCTGCTCGGCCGCCGCCGCATGTTCGTGTTCTGGCTGGCGGTCTTCCTGGCCTTCTCCGGGCTGGGCGGGTTCGCGACGGAGGGCTGGGTGCTGATCGTGTCCCGGTTCGTCACCGGGCTCGCCGCCGGGTTCATGACACCGGCCGGGCTGTCGCTGATCACCACCAGCTTCCCGGAGGGACCGCTGCGCAACCGTGCGCTGCTCTGGTACGCGGGCACCGCGGCTGGCGGGTTCTCTCTCGGGCTCGTCGTCGGCGGCCTGCTCACCGCGCTCGGGTGGCGGTGGGTGTTCTTCGCGCCGGTGCTGCTGGCGGCCGTCATCCTCGCCCTGGCGATCCGGCTGGTGCCCCGCGACGTGCCGGTCGCCGGGCCGCGTCGGTTCGATGTCGCGGGTGCGCTCAGCCTGACCACCGGCATGGTCGTGCTGGTCTACACGGTGGTGCGGGTGCCCGAGGTGCCCGTGCTCGCCAGCGCGGTGACCGGTGCGCTGAGCGTGCTGCTGCTGACCACGTTCGTACTGGTCGAGCTGCGGTCGCCGGATCCGTTGGTGCGGCTGGGCATCCTGCGCCACACCGCGCTGGTCCGGGTGAACGTCGCGACCGTGCTGTTCGCGGGCGCCTTCGTCAGCTTCCAGTTCATCACCGTGCTCTACCTGCAGGAGGTGCGTGGCTGGTCGGCCATCGAGACCGGGCTGGCGCTGCTGGTGGTGGCGATCGACGCGGTGCTGGCACCCACGGTGACGCCGAAGCTCGTCGACCGGTGGGGCAACCCGCCGGTGATCGTCGCCGGGGTGGCCGTCGCCGTCGTCGGGTACGCGCTGTTCCTGTCGATCCCGGCGGACGCGGCGTACTGGACCGCCATGTTCCCGACGATGGTGTTGCTGGGCATCGCGTTCACCCTGGTCTACGGCCCGCTGACGATCGTCGCCACCGACGGTGTCGCCGACGCGGAACAAGGGCTCGCGAGCGGGCTGTGGAACACGTCGTTCCAGTTCGGTTCCGCGCTGGGGCTCGCGGTGGCGACGTCGCTGTCGGTCGGCACGCACGGTCTCGCCGGGCTCCACGACGCGTTCGTGGTGCCGGTGACCGCGGCGGCACTCGCGCTGGTCGTGGTGGTCACCGGGCTGCGCGAACGGCGGGCACCGGTGCCCGTGCCGGACTCACGACTGCCGGTGTGATCTTGTGGGGGCCCGGCAGCCGTAAGCTCGGCCGGGCCCCCATCGCCACACGGAACGGAGCCGGTTCCATGAGTCCCAAGCCGCCGACCAACGTCCGCGACGTCGACCTGGAGAAGCCGAACGCGGCACGGATGTACGACTACTACCTCGGCGGGTCGCACAACTTCGAGTCCGACCGCGGGCTCGCCACACAGGTGGAGCAGGTGGCGCCGTTCGTGAAGGACATCGCGCGGATCAACCGGGCGTGGCTGCGGCGGGTGGTGGACTTCCTGATGGCGCAGGGGGTCCGCCAGTTCCTGGACCTCGGCTCGGGCATCCCGACCGTCGGCAACGTCCACGAGCAGGCACAGCGGCACGACCCGGCCGCGCGTGTGGTGTACGTCGACTACGAGGCCGTCGCTGTGCACCACAGCTACGAGCTGCTGAAGGACAACGAGAACGCGACCGTGGTGTGGGCCGACGTCCGCAACCCGAGGACCGTGCTCGAGCACGAGGAGACGCGGCGGCTGATCGACTTCACGCAGCCGGTCGGGCTGCTGTGCGCCGGGCTGCTGCTGTTCATCGGGGACGAGTACGACCCGGAGGGGCTCGTCGCCGCCTACCGGGCCGCGTGCCCGGCCGGCAGCTACCTCGCGATCTCGACCATGAGCCAGGACGAGGCCGACCCCGAGACCCGCGAGCGGCTCGACGGTCTGCTGAAGCTGTACGAGATGGCCGACGAGCGGGTCTACCCGAGGGACAAGGAGACCATCGCGTCGTGGTTCGCGGGCACCGAGCTGGCCGACCCCGGTCTCGTGCTGCTGCACCAGTGGCGGCCGGACCTGTCCTCGGACGGCAGCCTGGCGTGGCCGAAGTTCGAGGAGTCACCGGCGCGGCTGCTCGGCTACGGCGCCGTCGGCCGCGTCGCGGGGTAGTCCACCGGGTTCCCTCAGGTTCGTCACACGATTCCCTCAGGTTCGCGGGCGACGATCTGGTGTGTCGGGATTCGGGGAAAGCCGGGGGAGGGGTGGCGCGGCGGGGAGTGTCGCGACTGGACGGGGGGCCTTCCAGCCGCAGCGCTCTCCGCCACGCTGCTGTCGCCGGACGTGCTCGGCGGCACGGGTTCCCCACACCATGAGGTTGCTACGTCTGGTCGGTTGACCAGTTGCAGAAGCGTGCTTAACGTAGACCCAGATTGCAACTCGACTTGCAGAATGGGTTCTCGTGGCTGTCGACAGTGGTAACAACCAGTCGGTGGAGCGGGCCGCGCAGTTGTTGCGGGCGCTGGCCGACGCCGGGCACACCCGTGTCCGGGCCTCCGACCTCGCCTCGGCGGCGGGGCTCGGGCTCTCCACCGCCTCCCGTCTGCTCGCGACCCTCGAGTCGCTCGGTTTCGTCGAGCGGGACCCGGTCACCTCGCTCTACCGCCTCGGACCGCTCGCGTTGCGGGTCGGGGGAGCGGCGGCCAACCAGCAACCGGTGCACCGCGAGGCGCGGCAGGTCGCGCAGAACCTGGCCGCCCGCCTCGGACTCGGCGTGAACGTTGCCCGCAGGCACGGTGACCGGCTCGTCTACCTGGTCAACGCCGAGGGTGAGCTGGCGCCGAGGTCGTTCACGCTGCTCGGGCAGACCAACCCGCTGCACGCGACCGGGCTCGGCAAGTGCCTGCTGCTCGGCTGCACCCCCGAGGAACGGCGCGAGCTCCTCGGGGACCTGACCGCGTTCACCGCCAGAACCGTCACCGAACTCCGCGCGCTGGAAACGGAACTCGACGAGGTCCGCGCGCGTGGCTACGCCATGGAGGTGGAGGAGCTGGCACTCGGCCGTGCCTGTGTCGCCGCGCCCATCCGCGACCGCGATGGCACCGTCGTCGCCGCGATCTCCGTCTCCGGGTCGCTGTCCGCGCTCGACCTCGCCAACCGCCGCGACGAGCTGGCGCAGGTCGTGATCGAGACCGCCGACACCGTCAGCACCGCACTCGGCTACACCGCGACCGCGCTGACCAACTGAAACAACCCCGCCCGTCTGCACAGGACAAAGGAGTCCCGATGAGACGTGTCATCCTCGCCTGCCTCGCGCTGCTGCTGGTACTGCCCGCCACCGCTGCCGCCGAGCAGGTGCCCTACCGCGTGGACGCCTCCAACCAGGCGGGCTGGTGGCGCCCGCTCGACGAGCTGAACGGCTCGCTGTACGTCGCCTACAACGCGTGGGGCGGTCCGGGCCCGACGAACGGCGGCGCCGGCGACACCCACACCGTCTACATCGGACGCAAGGCGCCGGACGGCACGTGGACGAGAGGCTGTCTCAAGGCCGGGGGCGGCGCGTGTGCCGTGTACCCGGACGACATCGGCCACAAGCAACCGTCGATCGCGGTCGACGGCGACGGGTACATCCACGCGTTCGTCGCCATGCACGGCGACAACTGGATCTACTACCGGTCGGCGGCGCCCGGCGACGTCACGACCATGGTCAACCGGTCCGCCGACCTGCCAGACCAGGGTGACCAGTACACCTACCCGAACCTCACCCGGGTCGACAACGGCGACGTGTACCTGGTGATCCGCGCCTACCCCGAGGGCAGGCTGTACCGGTGGGACAACGCGGCGAACCGGTGGACCCGGACCGCGGTGTTCGCCAGGTCCCCAGGCTACGTCGCCTACCCGGACGATGTGGCCGGCGACGGGAACGGCAACCTGCACATCTCGTGGGAGTGGGCCTACGGCGGCACGAACCCGTTGCGGCACCTGGGTTCCTACCTGCGGTACGACATCTCGACCGGGCGGTTCCACAACGCGGCGGGCACCGTGGTCACCACGCCGGCGACCGTCACGAGCCCGGTCGTGTACCAGCCGGTCGAGGGGACCGAGGACCAGACCGACCGTGACGACGCCACTCGCCCACCCGGCGTGCAGAGCGCGAAACTGGCGCTGGCGGGCGGGAAGCCGGTCGTCGCCTACCGGTACCGGACCGTCCACGGTGGACGATGGCACGTGCGGGTCGCGCAGTGGACCGGGACCGCGTGGCAGCGGAGCACGGTGTACGCGGGCGCCTACGACACGCACGCCGCGATCGACGTCACCGCGTGGGGCGGCGGCCTGCGGGTGTACTACGCGAAGAAGGCGACCGCGAGTGGTGACCAGGCGTTCGCCGCGAGCCCGTCGGGGAGCGCGTGGACGGAGACGGCACTGCTGCCGGGGGTGGACACGCAGCGCCTCGCGGTGATCCGCCGCGCGGGCACCGACCATCTGTACCTCACCGCGCCGACCGACCACCAACTCCACGTCCGCACGTTCGCCTGGTAAACCGGGAGGTCCCCATGCGCAGAAGTGTCCTGCTCACCGCTCTCGTACTCACGGCGGCCGCGGCCACCGCCGTCCCGGCCGCCGCCGATCCACCCGCCTCCGGCTACACGCTCGTGTTCAGCGACGAGTTCACCGGCACCGCGCCCAACACCTCGGTGTGGAACTTCCGCACCGACGTCAAGGCGGGCAGTGCGCAGCGGCCGGAGAACATCACCGTCGGCGGCGGGCTGATGACCATCAACCTGAAGGCGGAATCCCCGCAGTACCAGGGAAAGAACTGGAGCGGCGGCGGACTGGTCAGCAAACGCGCGCTGCGGTACGGCTACTACGAGACCCGTGCGAAGCTGCCGGACGTCGGCGGCTGGCACACGTCGTTCTGGATGATGGCGGGCGATGGCAGCACCACGTTCGGCAGCCAGCGGCGCACCGAGATCGACGTGCTGGAGAACGACTCCGTCAACGCACGCACCATCCACAGCGGGGTGCACGCGTGGAACGGCACCGGCGACGGCGGGTACCACCCCGGCTCGACCTACGACTCCGGTCTCGACCTGCGCCAGTGGCACACCTACGGCGCCGACTGGTCGGAGACGTCGGTGAAGTTCTACGTCGACGGGCAGTTGCGCCACACCACGCCGTACACGCCGAACCAGTGGACGCACGACTACCTCAACATCTGGCTGACCAGCATCGCCTACCCGCAGACGGCGAACGGGCCGTCCACGGCGCAGTTCGACTACGTGCGGTACTGGCAGAAGGACTACTACCTCGACAACGACGGCCCGGCGGCGTACGGGTACGGCGAGACCGGCGGCTGGCACGACTCCAGCGTCGACGGCTGGAACCACATCTCGCCGAGCCGCTACGCCACCTGCCACACGGCAGGCAACACCGCGACGTGGCGGCCGAGGCTCGGTGCCGCCGGCAGCTACCAGGTGTACGCGTGGAAGATCGCGCACTCCGGGAGCGACCCGAACGCCCGCTACGACGTCGGCCACAGCGGTGGCACCGCCACGAAACGGGTGGACGGCACCGCGGGGACGAGCGGCTGGGTGTCGCTCGGCACGTACTCGTTCGCCGCGGGGGAGAGCGGATACGTGAAGCTCACGTCCAGCGGTGTCGGCTGCGCGCGGGCGGACGCGGTGAAGTTCGTCCGGATCTGACGGGAAGGGCTCTCGTTCGGGAGCCCCGCCCGGCCGCGTAACCCGGTAGCCTTCCGTTTGGTGAGGACGGTCGAACCCGACGAAACCGACGACGTCGGCGCGGTTCGTGAGCTGCGTGGTGCGCGTGCCGTCGTGCTGGGGTTCCTCGGCACGCTCCTCGCCGGTCGCGCCGTCGACGCCTTCGACCACGGCGAGCTCTGGTTCGCGCTGTTCGTCATGGCCCCGTTCGTCCTGCCCATCTGGTTCGCGAGCGGGGTCGCGCGCAGGCAGTGGACCCGGCTGCGCTGGTGGCTGCTCGGCGTGCAGGCCGTACTGACCTACCTCCCGTTCGCGTTGTTCGGCAACGGGTGGGTCGGCGGGATCTCCGGGCTGCTGGCCGGGTTGGTGCTGCTCACGGTGTCGGCGCCGGCGTCATGGTTCTGGTGCGGCGCGCTGGTGGTCGCGGAGGAGGTGCTCTGGCTCGGGGTCGTCGGGCCGCCGTACACACCGGCGGTGCACGCGGCGCTGTGGCTGCTGATCGCGTTCGCGAACAACGGGCTCGCCCTGTTCGGCCTGACGTGGCTGGCCGAGCTGGTGCGGCAGATCGCGTCGACCCGCGACAAGCTGGCCGCCGCCGCGGTCACCCGGCAGCGGCTGGCGGTGGCCGAGCGGCTGCGGTCGATGATCGGGGATCGGGTCCAGGCCGTCACCGACCACGCGAAGGCCGCGCGGACGGCACTGCCGGACCGGCCGGACCTCGCACGTGCTGAGGTCGCGGCGGCCGGGGTCACCACCCGCGAGATGCTCGCCGAGGCGCGGGCGATCGCGGCGGACCCGGACGAGCGGATCGGCGCCCGGCAGGAGACCGGCGTGGTGCTCGCGCCCCGCCTCGCGACGGGTGTGCTGCTGGCCGTGCTGGTGCTGTTCGCCACGCAGAACGTCGCGAACGTGGCGCTGCCCGGGGGCACTGGCTACCCGGTCGGCGCGCTCGTGGTCGCGGTGGTCACCGGGATCGCCATCACCGCGTTGCAGCTGCGGCACTCCGACATCGGCGGCGACGGCCGCCCGCCTGCGTGGCGGTGGAGCTTCGCCGCACAGGCGGTGCTGACCTACGTCCAGTACCCGTTGCTCGGCGCGGCCGGACTGGCGTTCGCCGGGTTCCTCGCCGGGTCGGCGCTGCTGCTGTTCCCGGACCGGGTGCGGTGGGTGTGGTTCGGCGCGATCGTCGCCAGCATGCCGGTGCTGGTCCTGATCACACCGGGTGGGTCGCTGCGGTGGACCGGGTACGCCACCGCGACCGCCGTCGCGTTCGGGCTGCTCGTGTACGGGCTGGCGTGGCTGACGCGCCTCGCGGTCCGGATGACCGCGTTGCGGGAGGAGTTGGCGGAGCTGGCCGCGGTGCGGGAACGGCTGCGGCTGGCGCGGGACACACACGACCTGCTCGGTCTCGGCCTCTCGGCGATGGCGTTGAAAACGGACCTGGTCGCGGCACTGATCGGCCGCGACGACGCCCGGGTCCGGTGCGAGCTTGACGAGCTGGTGTGGCTGTGCGCCAAGGCGGGCAACGACGCCCGGCTGGTCGCGTCGGCGGACCTGCGGCTGTCGTTCGCGAGCGAACTGGGGCTCACGTTCGACATCCTGACGTCGGCGGGCATCGCGGTGCGGCTGCCCGACCGCCCGCCGCCGATGTCGGAGGAGGTCGACGTGGTGCTGGCGACGGTCGTGCGGGAGGCGGTCACGAACATCCTGCGGCACAGCGCGGCCCTGCACTGCACGATCACGCTTGCGGTCACCGAGGGCACACTGCGGCTGCGCGTCGGCAACGACGGCCTGGTCGAGGAGGCCGCGCCGGGCACGGGCAGCGGCCTGGCCAACCTGCGTGCCCGCGTCGAGATGGTCGGCGGCCGGTTCACGGCCCGGTGCACGGGCCGCGAGTTCGAGGTGGTGGCGGAGCTGCCGTACAGCTAGTGCCCGTGTCCTTGGATCTTCGTGCAAGGTCTTGGCCTGATCAGCAGTCACCTCAGGGGAACGTGACGGCGCTGGGTCACCAACCGCCTGCGGTCCGCAGTTTCGCTGAGCCGGGACCAACACTGAATTCCGGGGCCGATGCCGTGAATGGGCCGTTCAGGGCGCTGAGCGCCCTGAACGCGCCTTTCAGGGCACCGACTAGAGCCAGCGGGCTCGCAGGTCGGGGCGGAGCCAGGCGGCGGGTGAGGCGATGGACAGCCCGCCGTCGACCGGTAGGACCGCGCCGGTGACGAACCCGGCCCCGGCGAGGAACACGACCGCGGCGGCGACCTCGTCGGGCCGTCCGACACGCCGCAGCGGGTAGCCCTCGGCGACCTCCGGCAGGTCCGCGTTGCCGATCATGCCAGGGGCGACCGTGTTCACCCGTACACCCGACGGCCCGTACTCGAGCGCGAGCTGCCGGACGAGCCCCTCGACCCCGGCCTTGGCGGCCGCGTACGCGGGCAGCCCCGGCGCGGCGAGCGTGGCGTTGACCGAGGAGACCGCGACGATCGCCCCGCCGGACGGCAGCCGCTTCAAGGCCGCGCGTGCCACGAAGAACGCGGAGTCCAGGGTCGCGCCGACGGCGGCCCGCCACTGCGCGTCGGTGGTGTCGACCGCGGCCGCGACGGGCTGTGCGGCGGCCGCGAGCACGACCACGTCGAGCCTGCCGAGCAGGTGGTGCGCGGACTCGACGGCGACCGCCGCCGCGGCCGGATCCGCGCAGTCGGCGGCGATCGTCTCCGCGAACGCGGGGTCCTCGTGCCGTTCGAGGGACACCCCGACGACCCGGTCCCCGCGCACGGTGAACGCCCGCCCGATCGCCAGCCCGATCTCGGAACTGCTGCCGACCACGAGCACCCCGAGGCCGGTCACCGCGCACCGCCCGAGGAGGCCAGGGCGGTCATCGGGGCACGCCCGGAGCCGGGGGTGGTGCCAGGTCCGTCAGCACGGCGTCCAGTTCCGCCAGTGTCGCGCGGCCAGGGGTCCCGGCGGGGGAGCGGACCGTCGAGTGCGCGATGATCCCGCGTCGCACCAGGACCTCCTTGTGGATCGCCCACGCCACCCCAGGCTGCAGACCGCACAGGACCAGCGGCAGCAGCCGGGTGAACGCCGCCCGTGCCCGCGCGGTCCGCCAGTCCGCCAGCACCGGCGCGAGCAGGTCGGGGAACTCGCACGCGGGCATCGTGCCGACGGCGCCGCCCGCGTACTCCGCCAGGCAGAACTGCGCGTTCTGTCCGCCGAGCACGGCGAACTCCGGGTCGCCCACCGCGTCCACCACGGCCGCCACCTTGGGGGCGGTCGGTGGTGCCTCCACCTTCACCGACGTGACGCCAGGCAGTTTCGCCAGCTCCACGATCAGCGGCACCGGCATCGTGATCCCCGTGGCGCCCGGCGCGTCCTGCACCATCACCTCCCTGCCCGCCGCCGCGACCGTCGCGTAGAACTCGACCAGTTGCGCGGGGCCGGGTTTGACCATGAACGGCGGCAGCACCATCAGTGCCGAGGCGGCGTCGAACGCGGTCACCTGTTCCAGTGCGGTGACCGTGGCCGTGGCGGCCACTCCGGCGACGACCGGCACCGCGCCCGCGACGACCTCGGTCACCTCCCGCAGGATGAGGGCTCGCTCGGCGGCGGTGAGCGCGAAGTTCTCGCTCGCCATGCCGAACACCGCCACACCGTCCACACCGGACGCGAGCTGGAACTCCGTCAGCCTGCGCAGGCTGGGCAGGTCGAGCGACCCGTCCGGCAGGAACGGGGTGGCGAGGATCGGGACGAGACCGTGCACGGTGTGCGGCACTGGCTGGGACTCCTTCAACCGGCGAGCGCGGCCACGGCGTCGGCGTCGACCTCGACGCCGAGCCCGGGGCCCTGGGGGAGGGACATGGTGTGCGCGCCGACAGGCAGCGGCGCGCGGAGGATCCGGTTGCCGACCTCGTAGGAGGTCGGCTGGTACTCGAACGACGGCAGGTCCTCGACCGCCGCCGACACCGCGAGGCCGGCTGCGAGCGCGACGCCGAGCCCCACGGAGTGGTGCGGCGCGACCGGCACGTGCCTGGCCGCGCACACCTCGTTGATGGCCATCGCCTCGGTGATGCCGGTGCGGGCCACGTCCGGCTGCGCGATCCGCAGCGCCCGCCGCGTCACCCACTCGTCGAACTCGTAGCGAGTGCGCAGCGCCTCGCCGACCGCGACCGGCACCGCCGACCGCGCGACCAGTTCGGCGTGCCCGGCGACGTCCTCCGGTGCGAGCGGTGCCTCCAGGAACCACCCGTCCCGCTCGGCCAGCCCGGCCGCCAGCCGCAACGCGTCGGTCACCGGGTACGCCCAGTGCGCGTCCACCGCGATCCGCAGCCCGGGTGCCGCCGCCCGCACGGCGTCCACAGTGGCCAGATCCGCCGCGACACCGTTGCCGAGGTGCAGCTTCACCCGCTTCGCGCCACGACCGGCCCATTCCGCGGCGAGCGCCGCGCGTTCGGCGTCGGTCGGCTTCGGCAGGCCGGACACGTACACGGGGATCTCCTCGCGGAACGCACCGCCGAGCAGGTCGGCGACCCGGCGGCCGGTGACCCGGCCCGCGAGGTCCCACAGTGCGATGTCGACCGCGGCGAGCGCGTCGGCCTGGTGCCCGACCAGGTGGCCCCGTTCGCGCATGAGGTCACGCAGCCGCGACCACGCCGGGCGCGGCGCGACCGCCGACATCCCGCGCAGCACCGGCGCCAGCAGCAGGTTCACGATCGCCGCAGGCACCTCGGGCGCGACCGGCGCGAGGGCCTCGCCCCAGCCGGTGGTCCCGTCCTCGGCGGTGACGCGGACCAGCAGCGTCTCGTAGCGGTCGGAGTAGATGCTCCGCCAAGGCGGCCGGACCGCGTAGCCCGGGTCGGGAGAGGAACCGTCAGCAAGGGCGCCCAGGTACGCACTGTCAGCCCGCAGTTTCAGGATGTAGGTATCGACACCCACTATCTGCATATGAATCCCAACATGTGCTTGACGGTGGCCAACATGTGCGCAAGAGTCGCACATGTTGCGAGAGCGTTTCAAGTGAGGAGTCCCCGCCGTGGCCGCCGAAGCAGGCACCAACCAGAGCGTCGAACGCGCAGCCTCCGTGCTGGGCGCGTTCCTGGAGGGACGTGCGGAACTGCGGGTGTCCGACGTGGCCAAGCACTCCGGGCTCGGCCAGTCCACCGCGTCCCGGCTCCTCGCCACGCTGGAGCAGATCTCCTACGTCGAGCGCGACCCGGTGAGCGGGCTGTACCGGCTCGGGCCCGCGCTGATCACACTCGCCGGGGTCGCCGTCAACCAGCACCCGGTGCACCGCGAGGCCCGGCAGCGCACCCAGGACCTGGCCCACACGCTCGGTCTCGGCGCCAACGTGGCCGAACGCCGCGACGACACCATGTTCTACCTGTGCAACTTCGAGGGGAAGCTCGCCCCGAAGTCGTTCGTCCTCATGGGACAGCGCAACCCGTTGCACGCCACGGGCATCGGCAAGTGCCTCCTGCTGGGCGTGCCCGACCGCAGGGCCCTGCTCGGCGAGGACCTGCACCGCTACACCCCGAACACCGCGGCGACCCACGACGAGCTGGACCGGATCGTCGAGCAGGTGCGGACGCAGGGCTACGCCACCGAGGTCGAGGAGCTGGCGCTGGGCAGGGCGTGCGTCGCCGCGCCGATCCTGGACCGCACCGGCAGCGTCGTCGCGGGCATCTCCATCTCCGGGCCCCTGTCCGCCATGGACCTGGAGCGCCGCGAGGAGGAGCTGGCCCGCCGCGTCATCGAGGTGGCGGACGCCATCAGCGTCGGCCTCGGCTACCTTGGCCCGGTCCACGCCCCCGCGAGCCGGTCATGACCACGGTCACCCGCAGGCAGGGCACCCCGGCGAAGGGGCTGTCCGGCGGCGCGTTCGCGATCCTCCTGGTGCTGCCCGGGCTCGCGCTGCTCGTCGCGGTCGTGCTCTATCCGCTGATCTCCTCGCTGGTCACGGCTTTCTTCGAACAGAGCCTCGTCGCGCCGGGCCGCCGCTTCGTCGGGCTGGCGAACATCACCGCGGTCCTCCGCTCCGACTTCCTCCCGCTGCTGTCGCAGACGCTCGTGTTCACGGTCGGCACCACGGTCGTGCCCTTCGTCATCGGGTTCGCGCTCGCGCTGGCGCTCAACACCCGCATCTCAGGCCGCGGCTTCCTGCGAGGGGCGTTCCTGTTGCCGTGGCTGGTGCCCGCGGTGGTCACGTCGTTCCTCTGGATGTGGATCTTCAACGCGAACTACGGCGTCGCCAACGGCGTGCTGGAGACGCTGGGGATCGTCGACGAGCCGCAGGCGTGGCTGTCCAGTCCCGGCACCGCGATGGCGGCGGTGATCATCGCCAAGACGTGGGCCAGTTTCCCGTGGATGATGGTGATGCTCCTGGCCGGCCTGCAGACCGTGCCACCCGAGCTGCACGAGGCGGCCCAGGTCGACGGCGCGGGCACGATCCGCCGGTTCCGGGCGGTCACCGTGCCGCACCTGCGCGGGATCATCGGGCTGGTGCTGCTGCTGGAGCTGATCTGGAACTTCCAGCACTTCGACACGATCTACGTGATGACCGGCGGCGGTCCGGCCGGGACCACGGAGACCTTCGCCGTCGCCGTGTACGACACCTTCTACAAGGGACACGACCTCGGCCGCGCCGGCGCCATCGGTCTGCTGTGGATGCTGCTGCTGCTCGTGCTCGTCGTCGGCTACCTCCGCGTGGTGGACCGGGAGGAGAAGGCATGACGACCACAGTGGACAGCCCGGTGCTCGCCCCGGCGGAGACCGAGGCCAGGCCCCGCCGCCGTTCGCCCCTGGACCGCGAACGGCCCGGCGTGCGGATCGCGGCCCTGGCGACGATCGTCGTGTTCGGCGGGTTCGCCCTGCTGCCGGTGTACTGGATGCTGACGACCGCGCTCACACCGGACGGGAAGGTGTTCGCCTACCCGCCCGCGCTGTTCCCGACCGAGGTCACCTTCGAGCACTTCGCGTCGCTCGCCGGGAACTCGCAGCTGTTCGACTACCTGGTGAACAGCGCGATCGTCTCCGGCGTCACCGCCGTGCTGTCGGTCGTCGTGTCGGCGTACATGGCGTACTCGTTCTCGAAGTACCGCTACCGCGGCCGCCGGTCGCTGATGTACCTCGTGCTGTCGTCGCAGATGTTCCCGCAGGCACTGCTGCTCGTGACCCTGTACGCGGTGTTCGACGCCTACGACCTGCTCAACACCTACACGGCGCTGGTGCTGTCGTTCACCACGTTCACGCTGCCGCTGTGCGTGTGGATGCTGAAGGGGTTCTTCGACACCATCCCGGACTCGCTGATCGAGGCCGCCCGCGTCGACGGCGCCTCCCAGCTGCGGATCATCCACTCGGTGATCGTGCCGCTGTCCGGTCCCGGTCTGGTGGCCGCCGGACTGTTCGCGTTCGTCCGCGGCTGGAACGACTTCATCTTCGCCCTCACCCTCGCGGGCCCGGACAAGCAAACCCTTCCTCCCGGTCTCGCCAACACCTACCTCGGCGAGGCGCAGACGGCGTGGCCGGAGCTGATGGCCGCCTCGCTCGTCGTGTCACTGCCCGTCGTGATCGCGTTCATCGCCCTGCAGCGCTTCCTGGTCGGCGGCCTCACCGCCGGTGCCGTCAAGGGCTGACCCACCCCGTTTCTCTTCCCCGGAGGTCACTGATGACTACCGCCTACAGCCGTCGCCGCATGCTCCAGATCCTCGGCGCGGCCGGGCTCGGCGCCGCTGGGCTCGCCGCGTGCGCACCCGCGCCGAAGGAGACCGCGCCGCTCGCCGCCGACGACCCGAGGGCCGACGAGAAGACGTTCTCGTTCGCGTCGTGGACGTTGAACGAGGAGGCGGGCAAGCCGGTCGTGCAGGGCATGATCGACACGATCAGCGCCAAGGACGGCCTGACCGTCGACGGGATCTCCTACCCGTACAACGAGTACCTCAACCAGCTGACGCTGCAGGTGCGGGGCGACAAGCTCGTCGGCGCCGCGCAGCTCGACATCGCGTGGCTCGGTGCGCTCGCGTCGCTGGGCAAGCTGCGTGACCTCGGCGACGCGGCGAAGGACGGCGGCTACACCGAAACCGCGCTGGAATCCGGGAAGTACCAGGGCAAGCAGCTGGGTCTGCCGTGGACGACGGGCGCGATCGGCCTGGTCGCCAACTCCGAGCTGCTGTCGCGTGCGGGCATCACGGAGTTCCCGGAGACGATCGAGGACTTCGAGGCGGCACTGGTCGAGCTGAAGGGCCTCGGCGGCGGTGTGGTGCCCTACGCCGCGTCGACGAAGGTGGCTCAGCTCAAGGACATCCTGTTCTGGATGAAGACGTTCGGCAGCCCCCTGCTCGACGGGGACACGGTCACGATCGGCGACGACGCGTCGGTCGAGGCGGTCGCCTGGTACAAGAAGCTGTACGACCAGAAGCTGATCGCCCCGGACGTGGACCGGTTCGACGCGCGCGCCCTGTTCAGCCAGGGCCGGGCCGCGATCTACGACGACGCGATCGTCGGCAAGGGCACGGTCGTGAAGGACTCGCCGGACCCGGCGCTGGCCGACAAGCTCGAACCGGTCGCCCGCCCGGTGCTCAAGTCGGGTGACGACCCGCAGGCACAGCTGTGGGGCCACGTGATCGTCGTGGTCGAGGGTGTGGCCGCCAACACGGCGACGTCGTTCGCCACGTGGATGACCTCCGACCAGGCCGCCACCGACGAGCTGTTCGCCAAGCTGGCGCTGCCCCCGACGACGGAGAAGGGCCTCGCGTCCTCCGCCGTGGCGAACGACCCGTTCACGAAGGCGTTCAGCGAGAAGATCACGAAGACCGCGAGCCAGAACCCGTTCTGGCGGTTCCCCGAGTACGCGCAGATGGAGACGGTGATCGCCGAGCAGGTGCAGGCCGTGCTGATCGGCAGCTCGTCACCCGCCGACGCGATGAGGACGGCGGGCGAGCAGGTCCAGGCGCTGGTCAAGTAGCCGGCGACGCGACCCTCGCGCGCATGGTCACGCAGCTGACCGTCCTGCTCGCCGCCGAGAGGTGATCACGCGCCGGTGACGCCGTCGATGCCCTCGCGCAGGAGGTCGGCGTGGCCGTTGTGGCGGGCGTACTCGTGGATCAGGTGCAGCATCACCAGTCGCAGCGAGACGTCCGCCGCCCAGCGCGGGTTGTACGCGGTGACGTCGAGGGACTCCGCCTCCCGCTCGATGCGGCGGGCGTGCTCGACCTCGGTCTCCCACGCGGCGAACGCCTCCGCCCGCGTGCCGGCCGAGGCGTCGTAGGCGACCTGGTAGTCACCGTCGGCCGACCACACCAGCGGCAGGTCCTCGCCGTTGATCACCTTGCGGAACCACGTGCGCTCGACCTCAGCCATGTGCCGCACCAGACCCAGCAGGGTCAACGTGGACGGTGGCATGGACCGGGTGCGCAGGTCGTCGTCCGAGAGCCCATCGCACTTCATCGCGAGCGTGGCGCGGTGGAAGTCGAGAAAGGTGCGGAGGGTCTCGCGTTCGCCGCCGGTCAACGGCGGCTCAGGGCGTTCGATCACGTGTGGAAAGGGTACGGGGGCCGGTGCGTGCACCGGCCCCCGCATCAACCCCTGGTCAGCCCGCCGGGGTGAACTCCACCCAGTTCAGGTTGACCAATCCCGTGGCGGGTCCACCCGTGACGGAACGGAACACGAGGTAGAGCCGGTGCCCGCCGGCCGGCTGGGCGACCGGCACGGTCTGGCTCGCCCACGCGTTGTTCCCGCTCGTCGCGGCCAGCGTCGCCGTCGTGACCAGCGGTCCGGTCGGCGAGTCGAGCCGCAGCTCCACCGCCGCCCTCGGCTGGCCGACCGTGGCGGCCGACCCACCCGAGTGCCGGAACGTCACCGCCGTCGCGTCGCCCAGGTTGATCGGGTCGAACGCGATCAGGTCACCGTTGTCGATGGCGCCGACCTGCTGCCCACCGCCGGTGTCCGAGGTGTTCGCGATCTCGACGCCCTGCCGCACCTGTGCGAACTCCGCCTGCTGGCGCGGCGTCTGGATGACGGTCTGCCCGATCGTCGTCAGCGGAGCCTGACCGCCGCCGCCGAGGTCGGTGTACTGCGCGCTGATCCCGCCATACAGGTAGCCACCCGCGTGGTCGGCGCCGTCCTCCGGGCTCGGCAGGACGCCGGTGCAGCCCGTCGTCGACGCGTCGCCGTGCCCGTGGCCGTCGTGGCCGAGCACGAACGTCACGGTCACCCGCGAGCAGTCGATCGCGCCGTCCTCCGGGTCGGTGACCGCCACCTCGAACGGGACGGTGTCGCCCCAGTCGAAGAACGACCCCGCGACCGGCGACACGACCGCCACCGTCGGTGCGGTGTTGCCGACCGTGATGACGCGGGTCAGCACCGCGGTCTTGCCGCTCGAGTCCGTCACCGTGAGCTTCGCGGTGTAGGTCCCGTTCGCCGTGTAGGTGTGGGACGTGACCGGGTCCGCCGAGTCGACGGTCCCGTCGTTGGTGAAGTCCCACGCGTACGAGATGGACTCACCCGGGTCCGGGTCGTGGCTGCCCGTGCTGTCGAACGACACGGTCAGCGGCGCCGTGCCCGAGGTTGGTGTGGCGTCCGTGACCGCGACCGGCGATCGGGTGCCCTTCACGTACCGGATCACCGACAGCTGCGCGTCCGGGTTGGGGCGGAAGAACCCGTCGCCGTACTCGAGCACGTACAGGCTGCCGTCCGGCCCGAACTCCATCTCCATCGGGTTGTCGAACACGAACCCGGGCAGGAACTGCTCCACCCCGGTCAGGTTGCCCTTCCCGTCGGTGCGCATCATGAACAGCTTGTCCCTGGTGAACTCGCCGAACACCACCGAGTCCTGGTAGTACTCCGGGAACTTCGTCCCGGAAGCGGACTCGTCGTCGTAGGAGTAGATCGGTCCACCGTGCGGACCAACGCCGCCGGTGCCGATCACCGGCCACTTGAAGTCGCACGTGGTCGGCGGGTTGTCCAGGTAGGTGCCGGGGCACGGTGTCCGCGCCTCGTACGTGTACCAGAACTGCGCCTGCTGCACCGCGGGCAGAACCCGTCTGCCCGTGTTGTGCCGCGAGTCGTTCACCGGAGCGCCGCAGTTGAACGCCGAGCCCGGTGTCCTCGTGTCGAAGTCGTAGTCGAAGTACGGCAGGCTCGGCGAGACGCACAGGGGCCAGCCCCAGTTGCCCGCCTTGTTCGTGCTGAACCAGCGGCCGGTGCCTTCCGGTCCCCGCGCCGGGTTCGCGGTGCGCGAGTCGGGGGAGTAGTCCGCGACGTACACCCGGCCCGACGAGTCCACATCGAACCGGAACGGGTTGCGCAGGCCCATCAGGAAGATCTCCGGACGGGTCTTGTCGTCGTGGTCCTCCGCCTCGGGGAACAGGTTGCCCTTCGGGCTCGTGTAGGTCCCGTTGGCCCTCACCTTGATCCGCAACAGCTTGCCGCGCAGGTCGTTGGTGTTGGCCGACGAACGGCGCGCATCCAGCGCCGGTGCCGCGTTCGGCCCGTCGTTGATCGGCGTGAAGCCGTCCGACCCGCCCGCGTTGGTGTCGTCACCGGTGATCAGGTACAGGTTGCCCTTGCCGTCGAACTTGACCTTGCCCGCGACGTGGCAGCAGATGCCGCGGTCGGCGGCCACCCGGATGATCTGCTGTTCGGTGGCCATGTCCAGGTGCGGCGCCGGGGTGTCCACCATCTTCACGCGCGAGAGCTGGTTGTAGCCCTTGAACTTCTCCCACACCGTCGGGTCGGTGCTGGACAGCGGCGCGTCACCCTCGTTGACGCCCGGCGTCGACGGGTCGTCGACCGGGGTGTTCAACTTTGGTGAGTAGTAGATGTAGACCCACTTGTTGGTCTCGTAGTCCGGGTCGATCGCCAGCGTCTGCAGGCCGTCCTCGTCGTGGCTGTAGACGGGGACGGTCGCGATGACCGGGCTCGCGCCGGTGGCCGGGTCGTAGAGCCGGATCTCGCCGCCGCGGGTGTTGTGCAGGACCCGCCCGTCGGGCAGGACCGCGAGGGACATCGGCTCGCCGGGCTCGTCGTTGAGCGTGACCTTCTCGTAGTTGCCGAGCACGGTCGCGCCGCAGTCACCCTCGACGACACCGGCCGCCCACTGGATGCCGCCCAGCAGGTGCTTGCGCACGTTCTCGTTGCGGTAGGACTCGATGGAGTGGCCGAGGCCGGTGTACCAGCTCCGGCCGCCGACGTGGTCCTGGCACCAGGCGACCGGGTGGTCGAAGCCCATGGCGCCACCGGTGAACGACTTCTCGTCCGCCGTGGCCAGCACGTGCTGCTTGCCGCGCACGTTGGCCGCGAAGTTGTACCACTCCTCGGTCAGCGTCAGCGTCCTGCCCACCGTCTCGGTCGACGGGTGCGCGCGGTCGGCGACGGCCACGTTGCCCCGGCCGACGCTCGCGACACCGGACACCTTCGTGCCGACGAGGTTCTGGTAGAAGTCCCAGTCGGGCTCGGTCTCGGCGGCCGCGTGCACGCCGACGTAGCCGCCGCCGGCCCGGATGTAGCCCTCGAACGCGCTCTCCTGCGCGGAGTTCAGCACGTTGCCGGTGGTGTTGAGGAACACCACCGCCCGGTACTTCGCCAGGTTCTCCGTGGTGAACGCGCTCGCGTCCTGGGTCGCGGTCACCTGGAAGCGGTTGGCTTTGGCCAGGGTCCTGATGGTCGCGACGCCGTCCTTGATCGACGCGCGGCGCTCACCGTCGGTCTTCGTGAACACCAGGACCCGGTAGTTCCTTGGTGCCCTGGCGTCGGACCGGAGTGCTTCCGGGCCGTTCTCGGCGCCGGTCGAGGTGGGGACGTCCCCGGTCGCGGGCTCCGCCGCGACCGGGGTGGTGCCGGGCACGCTCAGCGCCGCGGCCGCGATGATGCCGGTGGCACTGACGAGCCACCGGCGTCTTCGGGAAACTGCCATGGTTCCCTCCACGCTCTGTTCGTGGTCAGCGCTTGTAGATGGTCAGCTCGGCCATGTTGGTGTAGCTCAGCGAGGCGAAGTCGATCGACTGCCCGGGGTTCGCCGCACCACCGGGTGCACTGTCCTGCTCCCAGTTGGCGTGGTGGAAGTCCTGCTCGCCGATCGTCTGGAAGAACTGCTGGAAGTTGATGTCACCCTCGCCGAGCGGCACCATGTCGTAACCGTTGCCCACGGCCGGGTTCTTGTTGCCGTCCTTCGCGTGGAACAGCGGGAACCGGGTCGTGCGCGGCGCGACGGTCAGGATCGGGTCGAACAGGTCGGTCCGCTGGTTGCCACGGCGGTCGGTGTAGGTGTGGTGCTTGTACCGGGCGACGTAGGCCCAGAACACGTCCATCTCGAAGAACACGTGGCGCGGGTCGGTCTTCTCGAAGAAGTACTCGAGGCGGCGCGTGCCGGAGGACCGCGTCGGCCTGCCGTTCGCGTCGAGCGGGCCGGAGTCCAGCAGGAAGCTGTAGGCCGCGTCGTGGTTGTGGGTGTAGAGGCGCAGACCGCGCTTGCGGGCCTTGGCGCCGAGCTCGTTCCACGTGTCGGCGGCGGCGTCCCAGTCCGACTGGTACGCGCTGTTGGTGGGGTCGCTGCCGGTGCCGATGTTGCGCATGCCCAGCTCCTGGGCGATGTCCATCTGCTGCTCGAACGTGGCCGGGTTGATCTGGGTGTGCGTGCCGTTCGCGACGAGGCCGTTGTCGTCGAGGATCTTGCGGATCTCGCGCGGTGTGATCTGGCGGCCGAGGATCGAGGTGTGCTGGTTGTAGCCCGCGAACTCGATCTCCTTGTAACCGATCTCGGCGAGGCGGGCGAGCACGCGCTCGAAGCCGTACGGGACTCCGCTGTCGTCCGGTGCGGCGGAGATCCGGTCGCGGACGCTGTAGAGGATGATGCCCCGGTTCCGGGACGGGATCAGCGGCTCGACGCGTAGACCCTTGCCGTGACCGTTCTTGCGGCCGTTGTCGTCGGCGAGCGCGGGGGTGCCGGTCGCGAGGACGGGGAGCCCTGCGGCACCGAGCACCGCGGCGGCGCCCGCGGACGCCTTGAACACGTCACGACGGTTGAACCGGGGCGTGGGTCTGTCGTGCTTGTCGCTCATGGAGAGATGACCTTTCTGCGGACAGGGCTCAGCCGTGGCGGAGGAGGGGAAGGGGCGCTGAGCCCGAAGGGATACTGACGTCCTGTGGAGGCCGGTGTTGGCTGCTTGTGACAGCCGTGTGAAGACTTCGGCGTGAAGTATCGCACGCTTTCTGCGAATACATGCATACTTTCGTTGATCAACAGCAAAAGTCGTCACCGTGATCAAAAGAGAACGTGTTCTTGTGTTGTCATGCGGTCCGGCGCAAGCTTGACGGCATGGACCTCGTCGCCCTGGAAGAGATCAAACGCCTCAAGCACCGCTACCTCCGCTGCGTCGACACGAAGGACTGGGAGGGGCTCGCGGACACCCTCGCCGTCGACGTCACCGCGGACTACGGCACGCCCGTCTACGGCAGTCCGCTCCACTTCGCGGGCCGGGACGCGCTCGTGGCGTTCCTGGGCGAGAAGCTCGGTCCGGGCATGGTCACCACACATTTCGCCACGCAGCCGGAGATCGACATCGCGGATGGTGCGGCGACCGGAAGGTGGGCCTTCCAGGACACCGTGATCGTCGTGGCGCACCGCGTGGTGATCACCGGCGCGGCGTACTACGAGGACCGCTACCGGCGCGACGCCGATGGCCGCTGGCGCATCGCCCACACCGGCTACGAGCGGCTCTACGAAGCCACGATGTCGCTCGACGACCTGCCCAGTTTCCGCTTGACCGCGAACCGTTGGCCGGTGGAACAGGTTGCAAGTCGAGAAGGTTGACGATTGAACGTCTGTGGCGGCGGGTAGTCGATCCGCCACGCCACGTGCCGGTTTCGCGGACAACCGGTGTGGTAGTCCCACCTCGGCTGATTCCGTGACCGAGGAGGGGCGATGCCGGACCCGGACCTGGACGAGGTGGACCGCAAGATCAAGGAAGCCAAGGCGGCGGTCCGCGACATCGAGCAACCGCACACCGAGACTGACGCGACAGCCCCGCCGGAGCCCGCGCACAAGGACAACGAGGAGGGTTTCACGCCCTCCTGAGACGCGGGAGTTCGACTACTGCGTCTGCTTGGCGCAGCTTGCATGTCTTCGACGTCAGCGGGCGGGCCATCCCAGTCGGCCGACTGTAACGACGGGCAGGCCCCACGCGATGAGGTGAATGGCCCTGCGGTGCTGGCGGACCCCCGACCTGGCAGCACCGCAGGGTTTTCCCATGTCCGGGGGGACCCCTCAGAGTCCGGTTCGGGATGCTCACTCACGCGGTGATGCGCGCCTTGTCGACCGTCCACGCGCGGGCCTGCTCGGACAACGTGATGCCCAGTCCCGGCCTGCCCGACAGGTGCATGCGCCCGTCGCTGGTCTCCAGGCGCTCGTTGAACAGCGGGTACAGCCAGTCGAAGTGCTCCACCCACGGCTGCGCTGGGTAGGCGGCCGCGAGGTGGAGGTGGATCTCCATCGCGAAGTGCGGGGCGAGGCCCACGTTCGCGTGCTCGGCCAGCGTCGCGAGCTTGAGGAACTGGGTGATGCCGCCGATGCGCGGCGCGTCCGGCTGCAGGATGTCGACCGCGCGGTGCCGGAGCAGCTCGTGGTGCTCGGCGACGCTGGTCAGCATCTCGCCGGACGCGACCGCGGTGGTCAGTCCGCGGGCCAGCTCGGCGTGCCCCTCGGCGTCGTAGGCGTCGAGCGGCTCCTCGATCCAGACGAGGTCGAACTCCTCAAGTGCCTTGCTCACGCGCATGGCCGTCGGCCGGTCCCACTGCTGGTTCGCGTCGACCATCAGCGGCACGTCCCGGCCGACGTGCTCGCGGACGGCGGCGACGCGGCGCAGGTCCTCGCGCCAGTCCGGTTGCCCGACCTTGATCTTGATGCCGCCGACGCCGGACTCCAGCGTGCGGGTGGCGTTGTCCTTGATCTGCTCGATCGTCTCGTGCAGGAAGCCGCCCGAGGTGTTGTAGCAGCGCACCGAGTCGCGGTGCGCGCCGAGCAGCTTCGCGAGCGGCAGGCCCGCGCGCTTGGCCTTGAGGTCCCACAGCGCGACGTCGATCGCCGCCAGCGCCTGCGTCGCGGCGCCGCTGCGGCCGACCGACGCGCCCGCCCACACGAGCTCGGTCCACAGCCTGCCGATGTCGTTCGGGTCCGCGCCGATCAGGTCCGGCGCCACCTCGCGGGCGTGCGCGAACTGGGCAGGCCCGCCCGCGCGCTTCGAGTAGCCGAACCCCACACCGTGGTGCCCGTCCTCGGTGGCGATCTCGGCGAACAGGAACGCGACCTCGGTCATCGGCCGCTGCCTGCCGGTGAGCACCTTCGCGTCGCTGACGCCGGTGGGCAGGGGCAGGGTGACCGACGAGAGCGTCACGGACGAGATCCGGTCGAGGACGACGTAGGTCATGCGACCATGCAACAACGTCGCGTGATGCCTGTCCAAGGCTTGTTGCGCATTGCTCGATACCTGAACGGCATTGGGTGCGCGGAAGGTCTCAGCGTGACAGGAGCTGCTTGAGCGGCAGCGACTCGTCACGCAGCTCGTCGGCCGTCACCGAGTGCGGGCTGTGCAGCGCGCGGCGCACGGCCAGCACGTCACCGGGCCGCCCGAGTGAGATCACGCCGTCGAGCCGCCCGTCGGTGAGGGAGAACGCCGAGAACACGCCCTCCTCGACCGACCCGCGCAGCACCAGGTCGTCCAGGTCGCGGACGCGGCCGACGGACTGGAGCTTGTGCTCGTAGTGGTCGGACCAGAACCAGTGCGGGTCGGTGTGCGGCTTCTCCTCGCCGGTGAGGTTCGCGGCCACGGTCTGGCCCTGCCGCAGCGCGTTGTCGTGGTGCTCGACCCGGACCCGCCTGCCGTGGTGGCTCTGGGCGGCGACGTCGCCGAGCGCCCACACGTCCAGCGCGGAGGTGCGGCCGAACTCGTCGACGAGGATGCCGTCGCCGGTCGCGATGCCTGCCCGCGCGGCCAGCTCCACGTTGGGCAGCGCGCCGACACCGACGAGCACCAGGTCCGCCTCGGTGCGGTGGCCGAGGTTGGAGTCGAGGACGAACCGGTCGCCGACCGGTGCGCACGTCTCGACGTACTCGCCAGTCCGCACCTCGACGCCGCGGGCCCGGTGGATGTCCAGCACTGCGGTGCCGATCTTCGCGCCGAGCACCCGCGCGAGCGGCGTCGGCTCCGGTTCGAAGATCGTCACCTGCTTGCCGAGCCCGACCGCCGACGCCGCGACCTCGCAGCCGACGAACCCGGCGCCGAGCACCACGACCCGCTCCGCGGCGGTCAGCTCGGCCCGCAGCGCGCGGGCGTCGGCCGCGGTGCGCAGGTAGTGGATCCGGTCGCCGTCGAAGCCGGCGAGTCTGCGGGCCCGCATGCCGGTGGCCAGCACGAGCGCGTCGTAGGGCAGATCCTCGCCAGTGTCCTTGCGACTGTTCTTGCCGCTGTCCGCACCGTCGGCGAGCCGGACCGTGCGCGCGGCGGTGTCCACGGCGGTGGCGCGGGTGGACAGGCGCAGCTCGACGCCGTTGTCGGCGTACCACTCCGGTTTGCGTGCCGGGACGACGTCCCCGCCCGCGAGGACGTCCTTCGACAGCGGCGGGCGCTCGTACGGCGCGTCCGGCTCGTCGGCAACGAGCACGATCTCGCCGTCGAACCCGCGCCGTCGCAGCGCGGCCGCCGTCGCGGCGGCCGCGACCCCGCCGCCGACGAGCACATATCTCATGGCACGTCTCCTGTCTTCCACCGCACATGCTGACCGCCGACGCTCGACTCCCGCACGATATTCGGTCGCCGCGTGCCGTGGCGCTCCGGCAGCATGGTGCTCCGGCGTGTTGCCCGGGGACCACGGAAGGGGCGCCGTGTGGCTGCTCGCAAGAGCGCGGTGTTGCTCGCGCTGCGCTACTACCGGCAGGAGCTGGGCCGGCAGAAACGGGTCTCCGTCCCGGCGTTGCTGATGCCGGCGCTGGGCAGCACCTGTGTGCTGTACGTGGCGCCGCTGATCGTCGCGGACCTGGCGGGCCGGATCGCGGGCGGTGCCCCGGCCTCGGTCGGCGCCGTGCTGCCGTGGGTGCTCGCGTTCGCCGGTGCGCTGCTGGTGGCCGAGGTGTTCTGGCGCGTCGGCCTGCACTGTCTCAACAGGACGGACGGGCGCGGGATCGAGAACCTGTACGTGCTCGGCATGAACGAGCTGCTCGCGAAGGACGCCGCGTTCTTCCACGACAACTTCGCCGGTTCGCTGACCAAGCGGGTGCTGAGCTTCGCGTCGCGGTTCGAGGAGTTCGTCGACACGATGGCGTTCTCGGTGTTCGCGACGCTCGTGCCGCTGACCTTCGCCTCGGTGGTGCTGTGGCGGTACGACCCGGTGCTGGTGCTCGTGCTGGTGTTCCTCCTCGCACTCACCGGGTTCGTGATCGCGCCGCTCGTGCGCCGCAGGCAGGCGCTCGTCGACGCGCGGGAGGCCGCGATCGCGCGGGTGGCAGGACACGTCGCGGACAGCCTCACGAACATGGCGACCGTGCGCGCGTTCGCCGCGGAGGACCGGGAGGCGGCCGAGCACCGCGGCCGCGTCGCCGAGCAGCGGCGCCTCGCCATCCGCTCGTGGGACTACGCGAACCTGCGGATCGACACCGTGGTCGCGCCGCTGTCGGTGCTGACCAACGTGGCGGGGCTGCTGCTCGCGATCGGCCTGGGCGGCGGCAGGCTCGGCGTCGAGGCGCTGATCGTGACGTTCTCGTACTACAGCAGCGCGACCCGCATCATGTTCGAGTTCAACCAGATCTACCGGCGGCTGGAGAGCTCGCTGACCGAGGCCGCGCAGTTCGCCGAACTGCTGCTCGACGAGCCGACCGTCCTCGACCCGAAGACACCGGAGCCGCTGCGCCGCGGCCCGGCCGACATCCGGTTCTCCGGTGTCCGTTTCGCGCACCCTGGCGCACCGCCGCTGTTCACGGGGCTGGACCTGGAGGTGCCCAGCGGCACGAAGGTCGGTCTGGTCGGCCGCTCCGGCGGCGGGAAGAGCACACTCACCCAACTGCTGCTGCGGATGATGGACGTCCAGGCGGGCACCATCAGCGTCGGTGGGCAGGACATCGCCCGGCTGCGGCAGGCGGACCTGCGGAGCCTGATCGCGTACGTGCCGCAGGAACCGGCGATGTTCCACCGGACACTGCGGGAGAACATCGCGTTCGCCCGGCCGGCGGCCACCGACGAGGAGATACTCGCGGCGGCGCGGGCCGCGCACGTCACCGAGTTCGCGGCGACCCTGCCCTCCGGGTTCGACACCCTGGTCGGCGAACGCGGTGTGAAGCTGTCGGGTGGCCAGCGCCAGCGCGTCGCCCTGGCGAGAGCGATCCTGCGGGACGCGCCGATTCTGCTGCTCGACGAGGCCACGAGCGCACTGGACTCGGAGAGCGAGGTGCTGATCCAGCAGACACTGTGGCGGATCATGGAGGACCGCACCGCACTCGTGGTCGCGCACCGGCTGAGCACCGTCGCTCGCATGGACCGGCTCATCGTCATGGACCACGGCCGGATCGTGGAACAGGGCAGCCACGAGGAGCTGCTCCGCGCGCAGGGCACCTACGCCCGCCTGTGGCGCCACCAGTCCGGCGGTTTCCTCGACGACACGGACACGGACAACCGCGCCACAACAAGCCGATAACGCCCCGAAAAGGCGCTTTCAGGTCGTTGAGCGTCCCAAAAGCGTCGGACATCCCCCGCCAACCCAGCGGGCGCCCGCAGGGGCGGACCCGGTGCCGTGTCACGGCACGACGAGTGTCGTGAATGGGCCGTTTGGGGCGCTGAGCGCCCTGAACGCGCCTTTCAGGGCATCACCCACGCCGTCGGCGCCCTTCACAGCGTCAAAACCGGGCCCCGCGAAGCGGGCCCGCAACCCCACGCAACCCCGACGGGATGGCAGGCAGACCCGAACCCCAACCGCAACCGAGCCACCCCTCGGCCACCCCGGAGACCTGCCCGTCCGGCGAGGACAATCCCATCGAACAGTCCGCACACGAACCCACCCCCGAATCGGCGGTCCCGAAAGCGTCAGGGCGTGTCCTTGCGGGCGCGGCTCGGGGCGACGCGTGGTGGTTCGTTCGGCATCTTCGGGTACACCGGCGGCCAGGGGGCGTCCATCAGGCCCGCCGCCATGTCGCGGTCGGACATGGCGAGCAGCGGGTCCAGTGACTGCGGGGTCATCACCGCCCACGGGTCGCCGTGCTCGGCGAGCCTGGCCGGCACGGTGGCGATGGTCAGCTCGCGGGGCTCGATCGTCGACAGCTCGTTCCACGTGAACGGGGTCGACACCTGGCCGTGCGGGTTGGCGCGGACCGACCACGCGCCGAACACCGTCTTGTGCGGTGCGTTCTGGTTGTAGTCGATGAACACGCGGCTGCCGCGTTCCTCCTTCCACCAGGCGGCGGTCAGCAGGTCCGGTCGGCGCCGCTCCAGCTCGCGTGCCGCGGCCACCGCCGCCGCCCGGACCTGGTAGCCGTCCCACCTCGGCTGGAGCCGGACGTACACGTGGATGCCGCGGTTGCCGGTGGTCTTCGGGAAGCTCGCGACGCCGAGCGAGTCGAGCAGGGCCTTCGTCTCGGCCGCCGCCTCGCGGATCATCGGAAACGTCACGCCGGGGCCAGGGTCGAGGTCGATGCGCAGCTCGTCGGCGTGCTCGGGGTCGGCCGCGGTGCTGGGCCACACGTGGAACCCGAGGCAGCCCATGTTCACCGCCCACAGCACGTGCGCCAGGTCCACCGCAACCAGCGCGTCCGCCTCGGTGCCGTTGGGGGTCGACACCCGCGTGGTCGTCAGCCACGGGTCGGCCTTCGTCGGCGTCACCCGCTTCTGGAAGAACGACGAACCCGCCACCCCGTTCGGGAACCGCTGCAGCAGCACCGGCCGCCCGCCCATGGCCGCCATCAGCGGCCGCTCCACCGCCAGGTAGTACCTGGCGAGGTCGAGTTTCGTGTCGCCCCGCTCCGGGAAGAAGACCTTGCCGGGGCTGGTGATCCGCACCTCGTGGCCAGCGACCGCCAGGACCTCGGCGTCACCGCCTGCCACGGGACACCCGCCGCAAGGGGTTCGCCTCGACCAGGTCGTCCGGCGCGGACAGCCGCCACGCCTCGTAGACCAGCTCGGTCAGCTCGTCGGCGTCGATGCCCCGCAGGTACACCACGACCCAGCCGAACCCGCCCGAGGTGAACTGCACCTCGAACACGTCCGGCCGCTCCGCGACCAGTGCCTCCTGCTCCGACAGCGTCTGCTTCAACCCGGCCGTGCTCGTGCGCGGCCAGTGGTAGCCGAACCGCTTCCCGCGCACGCTGAAGGACGTGTAGTCCCGTGCCCCCACGCGCTCGACCTCGGCCAACCGGTCGACCATCCGCAGGAACTGTCCGTCTGGTACACCCACCCGCCCATTCTGGCGCACACCACCGACAGAAACGCGCCTCGTCGCGAGCCGGGTTGCGTCAGCGGCGAGAATGACTGTGAGGTGACCCACCTCCTGGTAAGGACGCCCCGGTCGTCCGCGCTGAGTGGGGTAGGGCCAGAGAAAGGGAAGGTGACTGATGACGACCGAACGCGCCATTCTCGCCGGCGGGTGCTTCTGGGGCATGGAGGACCTGTTCCGGCAGCTGCCCGGGGTGGTCGCCACCCGTGTGGGCTACACCGGCGGCGAGGTCCTCAACCCGACCTACCGCAACCACCGGGGCCACGCAGAGGCCATCGAGGTGGTCTACGACCCCGAGGGGACGACCTACCGGGCGCTGCTGGAGTTCTTCTTCCAGGTGCACGACCCGACCACGAAGAACCGCCAGGGCAACGACATCGGCGACAGCTACCGGTCGGCGATCTTCTACCTCGACGACGAGCAGAAGCGGGTCGCGGAGGCCACGATCGCCGAGGTCGACGCGTCCGGCAAGTGGCCTGCCAAGGTCGTCACCGAGGTGACCGCCGCGGACACCTTCTGGGACGCCGAGGAGGAGCACCAGGACTACCTGGTCAAGCACCCTGGCGGCTACACCTGCCACTACGTGCGCCCGGAGTGGGCACTGCCCGCGAACACGCAGGGCTGAGGGCCGGGGCTGCGGCTCGTGCCGCAGCCCTACCGGCCGCCTTGCCGGAACTTGTCGAGCACCCGCCGTTCCCGTTTCGTCGGCCTGCCCGCGCCCCGGTCGCGCCGCGCGACCGGGATGAGCGCCTCGGGCGCCGGTTTGGGTGTGCGGTCCAGGTAGCACATCGCTGCCTCCGGAGCGCCCACCCGTTTCTGGATCACTCTCGTGACCTCGACGATCTTCGTGAGGCCGTGGGCACGCAGGCGCACCTCGTCCCCCGCGGACACGCTGGTCGCGGCCTTGGCGGGGCGGTCGTTGACCCGCACATGCCCGCCCCGGCACGCGGCCGCCGCGTCGGAGCGGGTCTTGGTCAGCCGGACCGCCCACAGCCAGCGGTCCACTCGGGTGGACTCCACAGTCGTACATGATGACCGATCGGGGGTCACCACGCGTACATCTCGGGTGACAAACCGCTCCGCGCGTCGGGCCCAGGGGGAGCGGTCCGCAGGTCGAGGGCATGGTCGGGCGGTTCCGGCGTGGTGGGGCGGTCGCGGGCAGTGCCGGCGCGTGACAGCATTCGTCCCGTGCTTCCTGAACTTTCCGCCGACCTGTGTGCCCGGTTGCGTGCGGCGTTCCTGACCGCCGGATACACCCCGGACGGGGTCGTCGACGCGCTGGGCGGGCAGGCGCACGCCGCGCTCGGCCGTGGCGAACCGGAGCCCGCGCGGCGGGCGAGCCGCGACGCCGGTGACCTGGGCACCCTCATCCGCCTGTTCTTGCTCGGCGACACCGAACCCGAGCACGCGATCCGGTCCGCGTTCGGCTCGGTCGACCTCGCGGACGCGGTCGCGAACGAGGTGCTGACCGCCGAGGGCCGGGCCGGGCTGGACATCCGGCCGTACGGGGAGAACTGGTGGGTCGTCGCCGACCTCGACGCCGACCAGCGGGGCGCCACGGTGCCCGCCGACCACGTGCTGGGGGTCGGGCACGCGTCGATCAACCTGGCGCGCGCCACCGCCCGCCGCCCGGTCGGCACGCTGCTCGATCTGGGCACCGGCTGTGGTGTACAGGCACTGCACGCGGGCACCCACGCCGAACGGATCACCGCGACCGACCTGTCGCCGAGGGCGCTCGCGATCGCCCGCGGCACGTTCCTGCTCAACGAGCTGGACGTCGAGCTGCTGGAAGGGCCGTGGTTCGACCCGGTGGTGGGCAGGCGGTTCGACCAGATCGTGTGCAACCCGCCGTTCGTCGTCGGGCCCGCACGCGTCGACTACACCTACCGCGACTCCGGCCTCGCGGGCGACGACGCCAGCGCGCTGGTGGTCCGCCGCATGCCCGCACTGCTCGCCGACGGCGGGGTGGGGCAACTGCTCGCGTCGTGGCTGCACCGCGACGGCGAGGACTGGGCGGAGCGCGTCGCGTCGTGGCTGCCACCGGGCGTGGACGCGTGGTTCGTGCAGCGGGACGTGGCCGACCCGGCCCTGTACGTCGGTACCTGGCTGCGGGACGCCGGCATCGACCCGCGCTCACCGGAGGGCAGGGACAAGGCGGGCGCGTGGCTGGACTGGTTCGACGACAACGACGTCGAGGGTGTCGGCTTCGGTTACGTGACACTGCGCCGCACCGACGAGACCGACACCGAGATCGTGTGCGAGGACCTGCGCCACGCCTACGACGACCCGCTCGGCCCGGAGGCGGCCAGGTGGCTGGACAACGTGGCGTGGCTGCGCGCCAACGACGACCGGCTGGCACAGACGCGGTTCACCGTGCCGCCGACCGTGGTGCTGGAGGAGGTCTCGGCCCCGGACGACGAGGGCTGGGCCCCGCTGGTGCGCAGGCTCCACCGCACCGACGGCCCCGGCTGGCAACACGAGGTCGACGAACCCACCGCGAAGCTCCTCGCGGGCTGCCGAGGTGCGCTGCCACTGGAAGACCTGCTGGCACTGCTGGAGATCGTCTACGACGGCATCGACACCGACGCCGCCCTCCCGATCGTCCGTGACCTCGTGCGGCACGGCATGCTGGTGCCCTCGCAATAGTAAAGTGACCGGCATATAAGACGATCATGTCCAACATTCCGGCGAAGGTCGTGCTGCTGGCCGGTGCCGTCCCGGTGGTGGACCGGATGCCCACGGGGCCGGCGAGCGCTACGGCGCGCTGGTCACCGAGGCGGCGCAGCGGGTCAGCGCCACACCCTCGGCTACCGGCACCCTGCCTGATGCCCTGAAAGGCTTCAGGGCACGGGGCATGCGGGGCAGTCATCGGCCCTGCCATCGCGGTGGCCTTTTGTCGAGGAACGCGGTGACGCCCTCGCGGAAGTCGTTGCTGCCGTAGCACAGCGACACGAGGTCGTCCCCGGGCGGCAGCGTCTGCTCGCGCAGCCGCCGCAGTGCGATCTTGCTGGCGCGCATGGTGAGCGGTGCGTTGGCACGGAGCCGGTCACACAACTCCGACAGGCGCGCGTCCACGTCGTCGGCGACCTCGGACGCGAGCCCGATCGCGGCCGCCTCGGTCCCGTCGACGAACCCGGCCGTGTAGATGAGGTGCACCGCGCGGGCGGCGCCGATCAGGTGCACGAGCCTGGCGTAGGTCGGCATGGACACGCAGTTGCCCAGTGTGCGGGCGATCGGCAACCCGAACCGCGCGTCCGGAGTGCACAGTCGCAGGTCGCACGCGGCGGCGATGCTGAGCCCGCCGCCGGTGGCGTACCCCTCGACCACCGCGATCGTCGGCACGGTCACCTGTTCCAGCCGCGCCAGTACCGATTCGATCCGCTGTTCGTAGGCCAGCCCGTCCTCGGCGGAACGGAAACCGCGGAAGTGGGCGATGTCCGTGCCGGACACGAACGCCTTGCCGCCCGCGCCGCGCACGACGGCGATCCGCACGGCGTCGTCGCCGTCGACCCGGTCGCAGAACTCCGCGAGCGACTCGTACATCGCCATGGTCATCGCGTTGCGTGCCTCGGGCCGGTTCACCGTCGCGGTGGCGACCGGCCCGTCGACGGTGACCTCGATCGTCATGACACCGCTCCTTCCGCCCGCTCTCGACGACCAACGTCGGCGTCGCGGACCAGCCGTTGGAACGTGGCCCGTGCCATGTCGCGGAACGATCACCGTACAGTGGAACGCCGACCCTACGAGCGCCGCCGCGAGCCGGTCAAGGCACGCGCCGCGTGCGACGACCCGAAGCTGCGGGAAGTGGCCGCGGGCCGGGTACGAACCGGACGAACTGCTGGGCGCCGATGACGCTGTCAGTGGTGGCTGCTCAGGACTCCAGCGCGCCGAGGTAGCCGACCAGCACCCGCTTCAGTTCGCCGACCCAGCGCTCCCGGTCCGCCTCGTTCGCCGACACGATGGTGCCGAGCAGCGACCCGAAGACCTGCGTCGACGTGGTCGGGCATGTCCGCGGCGGTGAAGATCGTCTTGACGCCGGGGTTCGCCACGTTGACCTCGATCATCGGGCGCACCACGCGGTCGACCAGTTCGGGCAGCGGCAGTGTTGCCAGCCCGGTGTCGAACGCCTTGCTGTGCACGTCTGCCAGCGCCGCCCCCGACCCGCGGTGCTGCTGTGGGCGGATCTGCTCACAGCAGCACCAGCGGCGGCGGGTGCGCGTGCGGAGGCATTGTCGGGGCATGACGAACGACGACAGGCCGCCGATGTTCGACCACCGGCTGCGGGAACGGTTCCTGAGCCAGCGCGTGCTGGTGCTCGACGGCGTGCTCGACGACGACAACGGGACGGTGCTCGCGACGCAGCTGCTGTCACTCGCGAGCGAGGACCCCAAGAAGGACATCGCGCTGTGGATCAATTCGCCCGGCGGGTCCGTGCCGTCGATGCTGGCGATCCGCGACGTGATGCGGCTGGTGCCGTGCGACGTGGCCACGCTCGCGCTGGGGCTGGCGTGCAGTGCCGGGCAGTTCCTGCTGTCGGCGGGCACACCCGGCAAGCGGTTCGCCCTCCCGCACGCCCGCGTCCTGATGCACCAGGGCTCGGCAGGCATCGGCGGCTCCGCGGTCGAGGTCGAGGTGCAGGCCGACGACCTGCGCCACACCCGCGACACGGTGCTGGGCCTCATCGCGGAGGACACCGGTCAGCCCGTCGACCGGATCTTCGCCGACTCGCTGCACGACCGCTGGTTCACCACCGCCCAGGCGCTGGAGTACGGCTTCATCGACCACGTCGTCGAGAACATCACGCAGGTCGTGCCGATACGAACGTACGAACTCGGGCTGGGAGCAACAGCATGAGCACCTACACCATCCCCAACGTCATCACGCGCGTCCCCGGCGGCGAGCGGATCATGGACGTCTACTCACACCTGCTGTCGTCGCGGATCGTCTACCTCGGCACCGCGATCGACTCCGGCGTCGCGAACGCGCTGATCGCGCAGCTGCTGCACCTGGAGGCGGACAACCCCGAACAGCAGATCGACCTGTACATCAACTCCGAGGGCGGCGACCCGTCAGCCGCGCTCGCGCTGTACGACACCATGACCTACATCAAGGCGCCGGTGGCGACCACGTGCGTCGGCCAGGCCGTCGCGTCCGCCGCGGTGCTGCTGGCGGCGGGGGAGTCCGGCCGCCGTGCCGTGCTGCCGCACACGAGGGTGGTGCTGCACCAGCCCGCCGCACAGGGCCGCGGCACCATCCCCGACCTCATCCTGCAGGCCGACGAGGTGGTGCGGGTCCGCAACCAGCTGGAGGAGATCCTGTCGGCGCACACCGGCCGCAGCGTCCCCGACCTGCGGCACGACACCGACCGCGACCGCGTGTTCGACGCCGTGGACGCGGTGGCCTACGGACTCGCCGACAGCGTGCTCGACAAGCGGCTCTGACCGGTGGCCGTGGTCGGACGGCGCCGGTCAGGCTGCCAGGAGCAGGGGGCCGGCCGGGCGTGTTCCGACCCGGTGACGGCGAACGTCGCTCGCGATGCCGATGAGCAGGTCGGCCAGGTCGAGCCCCAGCGCACCGGTGACGGCGCTGATCATCTCGCTTGACGGTTCCTTGCGGCCACGTTCGATCTCGGACAGGTACTGGGGTGAGATCCCGGCTTTCTCGGCCACGTCGACGAGGCGTTCGCCTTGTTCTTCGCGGGTGGCGCGCAGACGTGGGCCGAGTACGTCCCGCCACAGTGGGTCGGGTTCCCGTTCCTGCTCTGGGTCGGGTTTCCGGTGGAAGTGCAGGATGTCCGCCATGCACTCATCCTGACATCCGTGCACGGCCCGGAGCAGCGGGTTCTGCTTCGGGCAGAACGCCGACCCACGTGACGTGACTGCTTCGATTCGCGGGATTTCGTGCCGCTCACTCCCAGGACTGATTAGGCGCGTTGACGGCATGACCGGTGCCGTGAAAGGCGCATTCAGGGCGCTGCGGCACGACCGCGCCAATGCAGAGCATCACTGTGGACAGTCGGTTCGTGACAAGTTGTTGACAGAATCGCCGATTCAGGCGTGACGCCACCCGGAACCCGTCGATCATCCTGGCATCAACTCGGATGGGGGAACCGAAATGGTCAAATGGCGTGAACCGGCGAGCATCGGCTACCAGCGGCGAAACGGCGTCGATCCCGTACTGGAACCGCTGAACGCGCCACGGCCGCGAGGCGCCAGGGGCTACATCATCACCTGCGGCATGGGTTCGAAGATCGTGTGGATCCGTTGGTACGGGCGCAGCGTCGAGGAGGTCCGGCAGACCTTCCGCGTGTGGCTGTCGGAGACCTGGCAGACCCTGGCCACCGACTTCACCGGAGCGGGTGTCCTCAACGGCCTCGACTTCAAGCCGGGGCGCATCGACTGGTTCAACATCACCGAGCAGGGCTGACCCTCAGGGCTGACACTGCGGCAGATAGTCCACGTCCGCGGCGAACTGCCGCCACTCGTCCTCGTCAAGGGGCGCAAGACGATCACACACGTCAGCAAGCGCCTTCGCGGGATCGACGTCCCAGGTCGCGATCAGCCCGTTGTCGCCGGTACCGACGAGCGTCCCGTTCGACAGGTACCGGATCCCTTGTATGTCCCCGGGTTCCCGCAACGCCGCCTGTACGGTCTGCCTCCCGACGTCCCAGATGAGCGGGACGCCGTCCCAGCCGGCGGACGCCAGCCGAGTCCCGTCAGCCGAGAACGACACGGTGACCGCACGCTTGGTGTGTTCGACAAGCGCAGGACCGGCCTGCTGGTGCGTGTCCAGGTCCCACAGCCGGACGGTGTTGTCCCACCCGGACGACGCGAGCAGGCGCCCGTGCGGCTGGAACGCGATGGACTGCACGGTGTCGATGTGGCCGGTCATCGGCTCGCCGATCTGCTTGCCGGTCCCGGTGTCCCACAACGTGATCACCCCGTCGAGCGTGCCTGCCGCGAGGCGGTCGCCGCCGGGGCTGAACGTGAGGGTCCACACCGCCTGGTCGTCGTCCTCGTTGGCGGCCAGCTCGCGACGGTCGCCGTCGTCGAGGTCCAGTAGTTCCAGCGTGCCGCCCTCGCCGCGCTGGTCGTCGGTGCTCACCGCGAGGGTGTCGCCGTCGGGGGAGTAGGCGACGGTGGTCGTGTGGATGTCGGGGAACCTGGCCACCTCGTCACCGCCGACCGTCCAGACCATCAGGCCCTCCCCGCACTGCACGGCCAGCCGGGTGCCGTCGCGGGAGAACACGGGCGCGCCGACCCGGCCCTGGTCGCACGTCAGCGGTGGGCCCGCCGGCTCGTGGGTGGCCACGTCCCACGTGGTCACCGTGACGTTCTCGTCGGCGAACGCGACGACCTCGCCGTCGGGGCTGATGTCGCTGAACGCGGCCCGGCCCGACGCCGCGGGCAGCACCGGCCGCCACAGCACGATGTTCCCGTCGCCGCTCGCCACCGCCAGCACCCGGTCGTCGGGGCTGAACGCGACCGCGAACGTGGCGTCCTCGCTGGCCTGCATGGGTTCGCCGATCTGCTGGCCCGTCGCGAGGTACCACAGGCGCACCGTGCGGTCCGCGCTCGTCGATGCCAGCACCTGCCCGTCCATGCCGAACGCGAGGTCCTGGATCGCGTCGTTGTGGCCGGTGAGCGGCTCGCCGACCCGGTCGCCGGTCGCGATGTCCCAGCGGCCGATCACCGTCCCGTCCCGGCACGCCACCTGGTCGCCGTCCGGGTCGTACGCGACGAACAGGCACGGCCCCGCGGTGGCGATCGTGCGCACGAGCGTCTGCGTGGCCGCGTCCCAGATCCGGATCGTCCGGTCCGGGCCGCCGGTGATGATCTGGTCGCCATCCTCGGTGAACCGCACACTGGTCACGATGTCGGTGTGGCCGAGCAGCGGCGCACCGCGCCGCCGTCCGCTCGCGGCGCTCCACAGCTGCGGCGTGCCGTTGCTCGTCACGACCGTCCTGCCGTCGGGACTGAACGCCACCGCGACCACCGGCGCGCCGTGTGCCACGCGGCGCAGCACGTCGCCGGTCTCCGTGTCGAGCAGGTACAGCGACTCGTCGGTGCTGCCGACCGCGAGCCGCCTCCCGTCACGGGAGAACTCGACGGCGTTGACCGCCTGGTCCGAGGTGAACAGCACCCGGTCCTGCCCGGTCGCCACGTCCCAGCCACGGACCGTGCCGTCGGCCCCGCCGCTGACCAGCATCGAACCGTCGGGGGAGAACGTCACCGCCTGCACCGCACCCTCGTGCCCGGACAGCACGGTGTCGAGCCGCTGGTTCTGTGTCGCCAGCAACGCCTCCCGCGCCTGCCGTGTCGGGGCACGGCGCCACGCGGCAGCGGCCAGCAGTTGCGACTGCCTCGGCCACGTGTCGGCCGACTGCTCGGCGAGCGTGGCGAGGCGCCGCGACTCGGCCTCGGCGAGCCGGTCGTCGGCCACCTGTGTCTGGTAGTAGGCGACCACACCCGCCGCGAGCGACGCGACGAGCAGCACGGCGAGCGCGGCGATCACGGTGCGCAGCCTGCGGGTGCCGCGCCGCTGTTCGCGTTCGCTCGCGCGGAGGAACTCCTGCTGGGGCGCGGTGAGCGGATGGTGGCCCGCCCACTCCAGCGCGGCGGCGAGCCGGCTGCCCCGGTACAGGTCGCCCCGGTCGCGGCCGCTCTCCACCCAGTTCGCCGCCGACTCGTCGAGCCGTTGGCGCAGCAGCAGGTCCTGCCGTTCCGCGTCGACCCACGCACGCAGCCTCGGCCACGCGGTGAGCAGCGCGTCGTGCGCGAGCCGCACCCCGTCGTCGTCGACGCTCACCAGGCGGGCGTCGACCAGGCTCGCGACCGCGCGCTCGGCCAGCTCGCCGCGTGCCGCGGTGCGGCGGGACAGGCCGCCGTCGGGCAGCACCCGCACGAGCCGCAGCAGCGTCGCGCGCAGCACGTCCTGGTGGTGCGGGTGCAGCCGCCCGTACAGCTGGTCGGCGGTCACGGCGACGGCGCGGTCGACGCCACCGGTGGCCTGGTAGCCCCGCAGCGTCAGCACGTTGCCCCACCGGTTCTGCCACGTCGCGCGCAGCGCGTGCGCGAGCCGGGGCAGCGCGCCCTGCGCGAACCCGGAACCGTCGCGGGCGCCGACGTCGGCGATCAACCGGTCGGCGAGCCCGTCCTCGAGCCGCAGCCCGGCCCGCTCGGCGGGCAGCGTGATCACCTGCCGCAGCGCGGCGGCGCCGAGCGGGCCGACGACGAACGGGCTGTCCAACGCCGCGCGCAACGGTTCCAGGGCAATGCAGTCCGGCACGTAGTCCGCGCGCACCGCGATGAGCACCAGCGCGGGCCACGCGTGCGTGAGCGCGGCCGCGAACGCCACCCGCTCCTGCCCGCTCGCGCCGTCGGTGAACAGCTGCTCGAACTGGTCGACCACGATGACGAGCCGCGCGCCGTCGCGGGCGGCCCGCTCGGCCGCCGCCCGTACCTGCCGGCCGAACAGCACCGGGTTGTCGCGGATCGTCGCGGCGATCGCGCCGGGGTCGACCTGGATCACGCCCGCGAGCCGCGCGGCGAGCGTGTCGACGGGCCGGTCGCCCGGGGTGAGCACGACGCGGGGCCAGCGGCCGGCCCCGGTGTCGGCCGCGGCCTTGTCCAGCGCGGGCAACAGCCCGGCGACCAGCAGCGACGACTTACCGCTGCCCGACGCGCCGACCACGACCAGCGGCCCGCCGGTGCCGAGCTGACCGGAAAGGCGGACCAGCAGGTCACTGGTCTCGCCTGCGCGGCCGTAGAACCAGTCCGCGTCCGCGGTGCCGAAGCTGCGCAGGCCGGGGTACGGGCAGACCTCGCCCGCCTTCTCGGGCCGGGCCGGGTCGCCGTTGCGCCCCGCGGCGGCCGCGACGATGGCCCGCATGATCACCCGCTGGCCCGGCAGCGCGGGATCGCCGTGCGGCAGCACCACGGCAGGGGTGGTGCGGTCCTCGGCCTGTGCCAGCGCGGCCTGTGCGGCGGCCATCAGCTGACCCGCGGTGGCGTACCGGCGGCGCGGGTCCTTGTCCATGCCCGTGGCGACGACGAGGTCGAGCGCGGGCGGGACCGCGGACCGGTGCGTCGAGGGCGCGGCAGGCACGGTGTTGAGCTGCGCTGCGAGCTTCGCGGCCGGGTCGGTGGCCGGGAACGGGACGTGCCCGGTGAGGCACTCGTAGAGGACGCAGGCCAGTGAGTACACGTCGGCGGCGCCGGTGACGTCGAGCCCGCGGAGCTGTTCCGGCGCGATGTAGTCGAGCGAGCCGACGTAGCCGCCGGTCACCGTCATCCTGGTGGCCTCGGGGTCGAGCGGTCGCGCGATGCCGAAGTCGGTGAGGTACGCGGTGTCGTCCGGGCCGACGAGGATGTTCGACGGCTTGACGTCGCGGTGCACGACCCCGGCCGCGTGCGCGGTGTCGAGTGCCTGTGCGACCTGGGTGAGCAGCCCGAGCACGCGGGGCGGGTCCATCGGCGCGCCGCCGAGGACCCGCTTGAGGTCCGCGCCGTCGACGAGCCGCATCGCGACGTAGAGCTGCGCGTCGCCGTGTTCGGTGTCCGTGCCGGTGTCGAGGACCTCGACGATGTGCGGGTCGTGCAGGTTCGCGGCGACCTTCGCCTCGCGCCGCAGCCGGTCGGCGTGGTGCTGCCCCGCGGCGGCGGGCAGGACCTTGATCGCGACGGCCCGGTCGCTGACCGTGTCGACCGCCCGGTAGACCTCACCCATCCCGCCCCGGCCGAGCAGACCTTCGAGGCGGTACCTCCCGCCGAGCACCGTCACGGGCGGAACGTTACTTGTCCCGCCCTGGCCGCCGGACCGGAACCGTCGGATTCGACCAGCGCCCGGCTCCACCCGCCCGTGCCCCGGCTCGGTGCCCTGAAAGGCGCTTTCGGGACGCTCAACGTCCCGAAAGCGTCTTTCAGGGCATTCCCCTGACCGGTTCCGGTGCGGGAGAGCGCATTCACCGTGGTGAAGAATTGCTACCGAAACGTCGAGTCCGGTCCGCGGCGGGGTTTCACGCACGTACGATTTCGGCGTCCCTGACCGGTGGTGTGCGACGAGGTGATCGGTGCCCGACGTTGTTGGTCCCTACGAGCTGGCCCAGCTGATCGGGCGTGGCGGGATGGGCGAGGTCTGGCTCGCCCACGACACCCGCAACGACCGTGAGGTCGCGATAAAACTGCTGGCCAAGCAGGCGCTGGCCGACCATGAGCTGCAGGAGCGGTTCCGCCGGGAATGCAAGCTCGCCGGGCAGATCCGGCATTCGCACATCCTGCCGGTGTGGGATTACTCGGTCGAGGGGCGGCCCTACATCGTGATGCCGTTCATCGAGGACGGCACCGACCTCGCGACAATTCTGAAAAGCGGGCCAATTGCGCCTGAACGCGCGGTGAACATTGTCCGGCAGGTGGCGTCGGCATTGGACGCGGCGCACCGAAAGGGACTGCGCCACCGCGACGTGAAGCCGTCGAACGTCATGGTCGAGCCGGACGGCGACGACGAGCAGGTGCTGCTGTTCGACTGGGGCATCGCGCACCCGGTCGACACCAGCGGCGCGCCGCCGGTGACCCGGTTGGACCAGCTGGTCGGCACCCCGGCCTACATCGCGCCGGAACGGCTCGGCGACCGGGTCACTCCCGACCACCGCGCGGACGTGTACTCCCTCGCCGTGGTGCTGTTCGAGTGCCTTGCCGGGGTCAAGCCGTTCGACGGCGAGGACATGGCGATCCTGACCGCGCAGGTACTGCGCGACCCGCCGCCGCTGCCGGAGCACCTTCCTGCCGCTCTCCGTGACGTGGTGGCGAAGGGCCTCGTGAAGGACCCGGAGAAGCGCTGGCAGTCCGCGGGCGAGATGGCCGCCGCGGCCCGCGCCGCGCTCACCCCGCCGCACCCGGCCGCCCCCAACCACGGGTTGGCCGCCCTTCCGGTGCCCGCGCCGCCGTCCGTGCCCGCGGTGCGGGCCGACGGGCCGAAGATCGCCGCCGCCGGGCTGGCCGGCGGGGTGGTCGCGCTCGGGCTGCTCGTCGCGGAGGCCGTCGACGCGAGCCTGTTCTGGTTGCTGCTGCCGCTCCTCGCGGCGGGCGGTGGGCTGGTCGGGTTCGGGCTGTGGGGACCGAGGCGGACGCCCGTGCGGCCCGCGGACCCGACGCTGGATCCGGGAGGGTTCCCGAAGCCGGGGCCGTAGTTTCGGTCCAGGAAACGCTGACAGGAAAACGGTGACACACAAGAAGGTCGGCATGACAGAGGGCATGTACCCACTCGGTCGTCTCACCCCGAGCCTCGTGCGGGCCGAGCCGCTGTTCGCGGGTGCCGCGGCACCCGCGGGCGCGCTGTTCGTCCTCGGCGACACAGGCGGGTACGCGGCCGCGGCCGTTGCCGGGCGGTCGCTGGTCGTCGGGCGCAACGTACCGGACGTGCACGTCGCGATCGGCGGCGAGGACGGCTACGTCAGCAGGGAACACGCGCTGCTGCGGTGCGTCCCGCACGGCGCGGGCACGCGCTGGGTGGTGCGCAACGGCGGCAAGCTGCCGATCCGGATGCCGGACACCGCGCCGCTGCTGCGTGCGCACGAGGCGCCGCTGCCGCTCGGCTACACCCCGCTCTACATCCAGGGTTCGCGGCTGCACGTGGTGGAGGTGCTGATCAGCGACGGGCACCGGCACCGGGGCGCGGTCCGGCCGGACACGGGCACCGGCAACCTCCGCCTGCCGCTCACCCGCCGCGAGTGGCTGGTGCTCGTCGCGATGTTCTCCGCCGTGCTCGCCCGTGAGGACCAGGCGCTCCCCCTGTCCTGGAACGAGACCGGGAAGCTGCTGAACTCCGTGCCAGGCCAGTCCGGGTGGAACGACCGCAAGGCGGAGGCCGTCGTCGACGGGGTCCGGCACCGGCTGACCGCGGCCGGGATCGAGCGGCTGACCCGCGAGACCGCACCCGCCGAGGCGTTGAAGACCAACCTGCAGCGGGTGCTGGTCGACACCGGCACACTCCTGCCCGAGGACCTGCGGGTCCTCGGCACCGGCCTCGGGTCCGGCGGCGAAGACGGCGTGGACCGGTGACGGCGGGCTCCCGCGCGGGCTGGACCGGCACCAGGGTCGTCGCGCTCGTCGCCGGTGTCGTGCTGATCATCGTCGCGGCGGTCGTCGTGACCAGGCACGGCCGCGCCGCCGACGGTTGCGTCAGCGCGGTCCCGGTGCGCGGCGTGATCGGGTCGGAGAAGGAACCGTTCTTCGACGACGACCGGGTCACCGCACGGCTCGCGTGCCTTGGCTACGAGGTCGCCGTGGACTCCCGAGGGTCCCGCGAGATGCTCGACAGCCTCACGCGCGCGGTCCACGACTACGGGTTCGCGTTCCCGTCCAGCACCCCCGCCGCGCAGAAGATCATGCGGACGCTGGAGGTCGACGAGCGGCTGCCGCTGTTCTCCACCCCGATGGCGGTCGCGACGTTCCGGCCGATCGTCGCCGTGCTCACCCGCGCAGGCGTGGTCGTGAAGGCGTCCGACGGCGCCGACGTGCTCGACATCGCAGCACTCCTCGACCTCGCACGGCGCGGTGTCACGTGGGACCAGCTGGCCGGCAACGTCGAGTACCCCGCGCGCAAGACGGTGCTGCTGTCCACCACCGACCCACAGGACTCCAACTCGGCGATCATGTACCTGTCGATCGCCTCGCAGGTCGCCAACGGCGGCGCGATCGTGACCACCCCGGCGCAGGTGGAAGCGGTCCTGCCCGACCTGTGCAGGCTGGTCTTCGACCAGGGCAACAAGCCGGAGACCAGCCAGGTCCTGTTCGACAACTACCTGGTGGACGGCATGGGCCGGACGCCGATGGCGCTCGTGTACGAGGCGCAGTACGACACGACCGCGCCCGCGCCGTCGCTCGGCCCCGACAACGTGCTGGTCCACCCCCGGCCGACCGTCTACTCGCGGCACACGCTGATCCCGCTCACCGCGGAGGGCCGCGCCGTCGGACAGGCGCTGCGCGACGACCCCGAGCTGGTTCGGCTCGCCGAGGAGCACGGCTTCCGTCCGGAGAAACCGAGCGGGCAACCGGTTACGAAGCGGCCGCGTCCGGTGGACGTCGTCGAGTCGCCGTCGTTCGAGGTGCTGGAGACGATGCTGTCCGCGCTCGCGCCGACGGCACAGAACGCGGCGAGGTGCACACAGTGAGAAGGATCCTGGTCGCCGTGCTGGCGGCCGTGCTGCTGGCGGGCTGTACCGGTGCGCCCGACGAGACCCCTTCCGGGCCGCCGGTGACGTTGCGGGTGCTCGCCGGGTCGGAGCTGCGGGACATGGAGCCGCTGCTCACCGAGGCGGCGGAGGCGACCGGGGTGACCGTGTCGATGAGCTACCTCGGCACGCTCGAGGGCGCGGAGACCGTCGCGAGCGGCAACGCCGACGGGCGGTACGACGCCGTGTGGTTCTCCTCCACCCGGTACCTGCAGACGATCCCGGCGGCGAAGCGGCGGCTCGCGGGCACCACCCGGATCATGGGCTCGCCCGTGGTGCTCGGCGTGCGTGAGCCGGTGGCGCGGCGACTGGGCTGGGACGTGGCGGCACCGACCTGGTCGCAGATCGCGACCTCGGCGCAGCGTGGCGAGTTCACCTACGGCATGACCGATCCCGCCGCGTCGAACACCGGCTTCTCCGCGCTGGTGGCGGTCGCCGCCGCGCTCGACGGCACGGGCCGCGCGCTGGACGCGGCCGCCATCGACCGGATCGCGCCGCGCCTGGCCGGGTTCTTCTCCGGCCAGCGGCTGACGGCCGGCTCGTCGGACTGGCTCGCGGGGTCGTTCACGCGGCGCGCCACCGGAGAGGACCCCGGCGGCCCGCTGGACGGGCTGGTGAACTACGAGTCCACGCTGCGGTCGCTGAACCGGAACGGGCAGCTGCCGGAACCGTTGACGATCGTGTATCCGGCCGACGGCGTGATCAGCGCCGACTACCCCTTCACGCTGCTGGCGGGCGCGTCCGGCGAGGTCCGCGACGGGTACGACCGGCTCGTGGACCACCTGCGCGGCAACGCCACCCAGAACGCCATCGTGGACCGGACGGAACGCAGGCCGGTGGTGCCCGACGTCGGACTGCCCGACGAGGCGCCGCGCGGGCTGGTGGAGCTGCCGTTCCCGGACACCCGCGCGGCGATCGACGCGTTGCTGGTGGCGTACTTCGACCGGCTGCGGACCCCGGCGCGGACGGTGTACGTGCTGGACACGTCCGGGTCGATGGCGGGGGAGCGGCTCGCGGCGCTGAAGACCGCGCTGACCGGCCTGACCGGGGTGGACGCCTCCCTTTCCGGGCGGTACTGCCGGTTCCGCAGCCGGGAGGAGGTGATCCTGCTGCCGTTCGCGAGCGTGCCGGGTGAACCGGTGACGTATCCGGTGTCGGCGGAGGCGCCGCAGTCGTCCCGAGACGCGATCCGCACGGCGATCGGAGGGCTGGTGGCCGAGGGGGAGACGGCGGTGTACGACTCGCTCGTCAGGGCGTACGGCCTGTTCGCCGACGCGGGCGAGCGGTTCCCGAGCATCGTGCTGATGACCGACGGCGAGAGCAACGCGGGCCGCGCACTCGGCGACTTCACGTCGTTCCTCGCGACCGCGCCGCACCCGGTGCGGGTGTTCCCGATCCTGTTCGGCGAGGCGGCGGAACAGGAGATGCGCCAGGTGGCGAACGCGACCGGCGGCGAGCTGTGGGACGCACGGGACGGGGACCTGGGCCGGGCCTTCTGCCAGATCCGCGGTTACCAGTAAGTACGGGTGGCCCTGGTCGATCATGTGGGTGGGTCGCTAACGTTGCGGCATGGTCGGACGGGTCTGGTCGTGGCTCCTCGAGTCGGCGCCGGTGCAGGACGCGGTACGGCGTGAGGTGGCGGCCGCGGTCGAGCTCGTCATGACCGACACCGAGGAAGCCCAGTCCCGGCAGCGGAAACGGCACCGCGACGCGCTCGGCCGCACCGACCGGGAGCTGACCGAGCTGCGGACGAAGGTCGCCGAGCTGACCGCGGCCAACGCGGACCTGTCCAGCGCGAACACGTCGCTGACCGGCGAGGTCGCCGAACTGACCGAGGCGGCGGAACGCGAGGTCGTCGAGCGCGAGCAGTTCGCGCAGCGGCTCCTGCGCGAACAGGAGAGCGCGGCGGAACGGCAGTGGCACGGCGCCACCACCGACGTGTTCTGCTGCCAGTCCTGCTGGGCGTTCTGGTTCCTGTCCACCGCGCCCGACCGGACCAGTTGCACGGTCCGCGGCCCGTTCGGCAGGCACGACGAGGCGTGCGGGGTCTGCGTGGAACCGCTGGTGGCGCTGCCCGCCGCCAAGAGCGTGGTGCTGCGCAAGGGCGCGGAGGACCGGATCTGCAGGCCCGCCGCCTCCGACGACGACGAGCCGCGTTCGGAGATCGCGGTGGCCAACGCGGAGCTGGCGGCCGTCGCCGACGGGCTGGGGCGGCTGCCGAAGGTACCGAGCCGCACCGCCGCCTGGATCGCCACCGGCCTGACGGGACTGCCGGACCTGCCCGCGAAGGTCCTCGGTGACATCGCTGGCCGCACCACGATGCCGGTGCCGATCGACGGGATCGTGGCGGGCATCCGTGCGTTCGTCGAGGTCGGTGCGCCGAAGAAGCCCTCGGTCACGGCTCCCGGCAGCTGACCGGCGGCACCTGCGGGTCGTCGCCGGAGCCGTTGAACCCGAACTCGGTCGAGCCGCCGGCGGGCACGGTGACGTTCCACTCCTCGTTGGCGACGACCACGTCGCCGCCGTCCCGGACGAGCCTGCCCGCCCACAGCTCGTCGATGTCCTCGCCGTCCGGCAGGGGCCAGCGGACCTCCCAGCCGGTCAGCGTCCGCTCGCCGTCGTTGCGGACGACCACACGCACCTGATAGCCGCCGGGCCACGCGTCGACCACCTCGTAGGCCGCGACACAGCCATCCTCGTCCGGCGGGGGCGTGGTGGTGGTCGTGGTGGTGCCGGTGGTGGTGGCCCCGGCCGCGTCGGTCGGGGCCTCGTCGGCGAGCAGCAGCCCCAGCACCACACCGCCGGCCACGAGCGCGGCGGCGCCGATCCCCGCGACCACACCCCGCCGCGACACCCGGCGCGGCGGCGGTGCCTGCAGCAGCAGCGTCGGGTTGTGCGGCGGTGGCACCGGTGCCGCCTGCCCCTCGGCGGCCGCCGTGAGCGCCTCGTGCGCGGCCCGCATCGTCGGGCGCTCGGCGGGGTCGCGGCGCAGCAGCCACAGCAGCAGGTCGGTCAGCGGTCCAGCCTTGCGCGGCGGGACCAGCGGGTCGCGGGCCACCTTGTGCAGCAACGCGATCGCGTTGTCCTCCACCCCGAACGGCGGGTCACCCTCGATCGCCGCGTACAGCGTGGCACCGAGGGAGAACACGTCGGACCGGGTATCCGCCTCCGCGCCGCCCGCGACCTCCGGCGCGAGGTAGGCGGGCGTGCCCGCGAGGATTCCGGTGGCGGTCACCGTCGCGAGCCCCGCCGCCCTGGACACCCCGAAGTCGGTGATCTTCGCGGTGCCGTCGGTGGTCAGCAGCACGTTGTCCGGCTTGACGTCCCGGTGCACCACCCCGTTGTCGTGCGCGGCGGCGAGTGCGGCGGCCACCTGCGCCCCGATCGCCGCGACCTCACCCGGCGGCAGCCCACCGCTTGTGGCCGCCACCTCGGCGAGGCTCTCCGACCTCAGGTACTCCATGACCAGGCACGGCCTGCCGCCGTGGGTGACGACGTCGTGCACCGCGATCGCGTTCGGGTGCCGCAGCCGCGCGGCGATCCGGCCCTCCCGCATGGCGCGCTGGGTGATGTCACCGGCGGCTTCCCCGGTGCCGTCGTCGGGTCGCAGCTCCTTGATCGCGACGTCCCGGTCGAGCCGCTCGTCCCTGGCCAGCCAGACGACGCCCATCGCCCCACGCCCGACGAGCGAGACGACGCGGTAGCGCCCGGCGACCACCTCACCCGCTTCCATCGCGCACACGCTAGCGCGACCGGGGTCGCCACGACACCGGCGGCGGGACACGCCGGACGAGCCCACCGGCCGGTAGGTGGCGCGTCACGGCTCGTGACATCGGGTGCCTGAGTTTCGCTTGACCGGGGCGAATACCGGGAACCCCCCTACCCCTTGTGTCCGACTATGAGGCTGGGACCGACGGCGTTGGGGAACGGGAGAGGCATGCACTGGTACGAGGACGAGGATCTGTGGATCGACTTCGCGTCGGTGATGTTCCCGGAGCTGGCGGGGCATACCACCGACGAGTCGGTCGCCGCGTCCCCGTTGTTGAAGGTCCGGCCTGGGATGCGGGTGCTCGACATCGCGTGCGGCCCCGCGGTGTACGTGGTGGCGCTCGCGCGGCGGGGGGCCGAGGTGACCGGGGTGGACCTGAGCCCCGCGATGCTGGCCAGGGCACGCGCCGAGTGCGACCGCGCGGGCGTGTCGGCCTGGTTCATCCGTGCCGACATGCGGGAGCACGTCGAACCCGGTGCCTACGACCTGGTGCTCAGCACACACACCTCGTTCGGCTACTTCAGCGGGCCGGGGGACAACCTCACGGTGCTGCGCAACGCGCACGCGAGCCTCGCCCCCGGTGGCACGCTGCTCGTCGACGTGCTCGGCAAGGAGGTCGTCGCCGGGCGGGTCGGCAGGCGCGGGGCCATCGACGTCGCCGAGGACGCGGGAGGTGGCACCGTGTTCACGCGTGACACGATCCTCGACGACTGGACCCGGCTGCGCACCGACTGGACCCTGGTCCGCGGTTCCGCGGCACGGCACGCGTCGATCGTGTGGTCCCTCTACAGCGCCGCCGAACTGCGCGGCCTGCTGGAGAGCGCCGGGTTCGTCGACGTCGAGTGCTTCGGCGGGTTCGACGCCAGCCCGTACGACAACCACGCCCGCAGACTGGTCGTGCGCGGCGTCCGGGGGGACTGAGGTCCCAGCCGCGCGTGTCGAGCGGGCCGTCGCCGCCGCCGACGCGGGCAGGGCTGGTTCGTCCGTCCGGCTGGAACGGCCGTGGCACACTCGCGCCATGGAGCAGATGTTCACCGCGGACACCGCCGCCGCGATCGCCCGCGCACGTCAGCACTCGGTCGGCGACCTGCTGCACCGCACCGCGCGCCGGGTGCCCGGCAAGACTGCGGTCGTCGCCGGGGACCTGCGGGTGACCTACGCGGAGTTCGACACCGCCGTGAACCGGGCGGCGAACGCGCTCGCCGCCCGCGGGCTCGGAAAGGGGGACCGGCTCGCGCTGCTGTCCCACAACTGCTGGCAGTACGCGGTCCTCGCGTACGCGACCGCCCGGCTCGGCGTCGTGCTGGTGCCGGTCAACTTCATGCTGACCGCGCAGGAGGTCGGCTACATCCTCGAACACTCCGGCGCGTCCGGGGTGGTCGCGGAGGACGCGCTCGTGCCGACCGCGCGGGACGCGCTCGGCGACCGGGACGTCGCCGTCCGCGCGGCGATCCCGCTCGGCGGCGCCACGCCGGAGGGCTGGGAGAACGTGGACGACTGGTGGCGCACCGGGCCCGCGACCGAGCCCGGCGTGCCGGTGGCCGACGACGACCCGCTGCGGCTGATGTACACCTCGGGCACCGAGTCACGCCCCAAGGGCGTGATGCTGTCCAGCCGGTCGCTGATCAGCCAGTACGTCAGCTGCGTCATCGACGGCGAGATGTCCGGCGACGACGTCGAGGTGCACGCCCTGCCGATGTACCACTGCGCACAGCTCGACTGCTTCTTCTCCGTCGATGTCTACCTCGGCGCGACCAGCGTCATCCTGCCCGGCCCCGACCCGGCGACCCTGCTGGCGACGATCGAGCGGGAGAAGGCGACGAAGCTGTTCTGCCCGCCGACGGTGTGGATCTCCCTGCTGCGCCACCCCGCGTTCGACACCACCGACCTGTCCAGCCTGCGCAAGGGTTACTACGGCGCGTCGCCGATGCCGGTCGAGGTGCTCAAGGAGCTGCGGGAGCGGCTGCCGGACGTGCGGCTGTGGAACTTCTACGGGCAGACGGAGATGGCGCCGCTCGCCACGATCCTGCGCCCGCACGAGCAGCTGTCGCGGGCGGGCAGCGCGGGCCGCGCGTCGGTGAACGTGGAGACGATGCTCGTCGACGACGCGGGCGAACCGGTGCCGCCCGGCGAGGTCGGCGAGATCGTGCACCGCAGCCCGCACGCGGCGCTCGGCTACTACAACGACGAGGAGAAGACCGCGGCGGCGTTCCTCGGCGGCTGGTTCCACTCCGGCGACCTCGGCGTGATGACCGAGGACGGCTACCTGTCGGTGGTGGACCGCAAGAAGGACATGATCAAGACCGGTGGCGAGAACGTGGCGAGCCGCGAGGTCGAGGAGGCCATCTACGAGCTGGACGGCGTCGCGGAGGTGGCCGTGTTCGGCATCAGCCACCCCCACTGGATCGAGGCCGTCGCCGCGGTCGTGGTCCCGAAACCGGGCGCGGCGCTGACCGGAGACGACGTGCGGGCGCACACCAGGGACCGCCTCGCGGGCTACAAGCAGCCAAAGTACGTGGTGATCGCCGAGGCGCTGCCGAAGAACCCGAGCGGCAAGATCCTCAAGCGCGAGCTGCGCAGTGCCCACGCGGACCTGGCTAGCCCAGCGGAGTGACCACGTACTGCTCCGGGATCGCGAACGCGTCCACCAGCGTGCGCGCGTGCGGGCGCAGTTCCCCGCAGAGGGCGTTGACCTCGGCCACCACCTTCTTCGCGACAGGTGGTGTGAGGCGGCCGTGTTCGAGGAACCACCCCCGGTCGGCCTCGATGTTCGACAGGACGTGGAGGTCGCACACCCGGTTCAGCAGCGCCTTCGCCCGCTCGTCCGCGCACCGGTCGATCGCGGCGACGAACGCGTCGAGCACCACGCGGTCGATGTGCGTGCGGCCCGCCAGCAGCACGTGGTCCTGCGCGTCGTTGAACACGTCGAACGGGTCGTGGTCCGAGGACGCGGCGGCGCGCAGCCTGCGTGCGAGCCCGGCCAGTACGTGCTGCTCGCGGTCGGCGAACAGCTCCTGCTGCCACGTCCGGTCGAACAGCTCGGGGCTGCCGAGCTTGCGGGCGGGCAGCCGTTCCAGCGCCGCGCCCATCAGCTGTTCGGCCACCAGCCTGGCGGTGGCGAGCGGGCTGAGGTCGGCGAAGTTGTCGCGGTAGTCGGTCAGCAGACCCTTCGCGACGAGCTGCAGCAGCACCGTGTTGTCACCCTCGAAGGTGGTGAACACGTCGGTGTCCGCCTTCAGGCCCGGCAGCAGGTTCTCCGCGAGGTAGCCCGCGCCGCCGCACGCCTCGCGCACGGTCTGGATGGTCGCCGTCGCGTGCCACGTCGCGACCGCCTTGACGCCCGCCGCGCGGGACTCGAGCAGCCGTTGCGCGCGGTCGTCCGGCTCCTGCGTGGTGTGCACCTCGTGCAGCATCGCGACCAGTTCCTCCTGGGCGAAGTGCAGCGCGTAGGTCGTCGCGAGCGCGGGCAGCAGCTTGCGCTGGTGGGCGAGGTAGTCCAGCAGCACGATCTCCTCGTCGCTGCCGGGCCGCGCGAACTGGCGGCGGGTCTCCGCGCGCCGGACGCCGATGGTCAGTGCCCGTTGCGTCGCGCTGCCCGCGCTGCCCGCCACGCTGACCCGGCCACGCACGAGCGCGCCGAGCATCGTGAAGAACCGGCGGCCGTCCGACTCGATGGGGCTCGAGTACGTGCCGTCCTCCGCCACGTCGGCGTACCGGTTCAGCAGCGCATCGCGGGGCACCCGCACGCCGGAGAACCACAGGCGCCCGTTGTCGACGCCGTTGAGCCCGGCCTTCGGGCCGCAGTCCTCGATGCGCACCCCGGGCACCGGCCTGCCCGCGTCGTCGCGGATCGGGACCAGGAACGCGTGCACACCGTAGGACCGGCCGCCGATGACCAGCTGCGCGAACACCACTGCCATCCGCCCGTCGCGGGCCGCGTTGCCGATGTAGTCCTTGCGGGCCTGGTCGTCCGGCGTGTCGATGACGAACCCGCCGTCGGTGAACGTGGCGGTGGTGCGCAGGTGCTGCACGTCCGAGCCGTGCCCGGACTCGGTCATCGCGAAGCACCCCGGCAGGTCGAGCGAGATGATGTCGCGCACGTACCGTTCGTGGTGGCGCCGCGTGCCGAGCATCTGGACCGCGCCACCGAACAGACCCCATTGGACACCGGCCTTGACCATCAGCGACAGGTCGCCGTAGCCGAGCAGCTGGAACGACACCACCGAGCCGCCGACATCGCCGTCGCCGCCGTGCTCGCGGTCGAAGCCGAGCTTGGGGTGCCCGGAGGCGACCAGCTCACGCAGCTGCTCGAACACCTGCGCGCGGTGCGTCTCGCGGTCGAGGTCGTAGGAGTCGGCGAGCTTGGTCTCGGTCATCCGGTCCCGCAGCCGTCCGCGCAGCTCGGCCCACCGTCCATCGAGGACGGCCGTGAGCGCGCCGGCATCCACCTGTTCGGTCATGGGACCATCCATACCCCGGATCCGCTCCGGGCACACTTCCAGCGCCACCGGTTCGCCTGCCGACGGTGGGCGTGGTGAGCAGCCTCCCGCTATCGTGGCGGCACGATGATGTCGGCCGTCGCTCATCTCCTCTCCGCGGTCGCGCTGCTCGGTGCCTGCACGGCGGCGCCGGGCGAGGAGGAGGCCATCCCGCTGCCGCCGCCGCACGCAGCGTGGGACTACCAGATCGGCGGCGCCTACGACCCGCCGGACGGCGTCGAGGTGGTCGGCCGCGACCACGGTGACGACCCCGCGGCCGGGCTCTACAACATCTGTTACGTCAACGCGTTCCAGGCGCAGCCCGGCGCGGAGGACGAGTGGGGCGACCTGCTGCTCCGCGACGCCGACGGCGACGTCGTGTACGACGAGGACTGGGGTGAGGCCGTGCTCGACACGAGCACCGGGGCCAGGCGCGCCGGCATCGCCGCCAAGGTGAACGCGTGGGTCGACGAGTGCGCCGACAAGGGTTTCCAGGCCGTCGAACCGGACAACTACGACTCGTTCACCCGAGTGCCGGACGAGTTGCTGAGCGCGGGGGACAACCAGGCGCTCATCCGCCTGCTCTCCGCGCACGCCCACAATCGGGGTCTCGCGATCGCGCAGAAGAACACGGCGGAGCTGGCCGGTGCGCGCGAGACGAACGGGCTGGACTTCGCGGTCGTCGAGGAATGCGGCCACCACGACGGCGAATGCGGGCGCTACACCGAGGCGTTCGGCGACCACGTCGTGATCGTCGAGTACACGACGGACGGCCTGGACCGCGCCTGTGCGGGCTGGGCGGACGAGCTGAGCATCGTGCTGCGCGACGTCGACGTCTCCGCACCGGACGACGAGGGCTACGTGTACGGCACCTGCTGACGCCCGCCGCCGCGCGGTCAGCGGGCTACGCGCCGCCGCGTGCGGTGAGCAGGAACGCGGGCGCGGACCAGTAGTGGTACACCGGCTCGAGCATCACCTCGTCGTAGCCGCACGACCTGACCTGTTCGGCCCACGCCGTCGCGGGTTGCTCCCACGTGCTGCGGTGCGCGCCGGGTTCGAGCTGGCCCGTGAGCACCGGCATCAGAAACCCCTGTGCCACCAGGTCCCGGTCGCTCTCGTACTCGGCGAGGCCCTGCTCGTAGGTGTCGGCGAGGAACGTCAGGTGCGCCGCACTGCCGACCGGGTGGCCGGGCACGTCGAACTCCGCGAGCACGAGCCGGGACACGTGCCCGTGCAACGTGGTCAGCACGGCCGACCGTTCCCCGTGCGGCAGCGCGTGCAGCGCGAAGGTCGACTCGGCGAGGTCGAACCGGTCCGTGACGGACTCGGCGAACGTGGCCACGTCGGTGTTGTGCGCGGTGACCGGCACCCGGTCCAGCGCGGCCACCGCCGCGTCCAGCAGCGCCCGCGACGGCTCGACCAGCGTCACCGCCGGGGTGCGGCCCGCGATCGCGGGCACCAGCGCCTGCCCGTCGCCGCAGCCGATGTCGAGCAGCGTGGTGACGTCGTGGCGGTCGTACAGCTCGGCGAGCGCGGTGCTCACCGCCTCGTACAGCCCGACGTTGCCGCCGCCGCGGATGAACGCCGTGAACGCGGCGGGCCGGTCGTACACCTCGCCGTCGCCCGCACCCGCCAGGTAGGTGCCGAGTGCGGCGTTGAGCAGCGGCCGCGTCACCCCGCTCGCGAGCGCCTCCCGCGCTCCTGGCAGGTCTCCTCCGGTCAGCGCGCGCAGTGCCGCGACTTCGTTGTCTCCCATCCGGCCGACCCTATGTCGCTCGCTCCCCGGCGTGCTCGGCCGGGAGGGGTGTCCCGGCTCGCGTGTCGGTGACCGCTGTCGGCGACAGCGGAACCGGCGCAGGTCCACGGGTGTGTGAGAGTGCCGCGAGTACGGGGGAGCGGCCGCGTCCTCGCCGCCGTGTTCCAGGATCTGGGAATGGGTGCGACGGCTGTCGGGGGTGTCACGGAGGATGCGGCCCATGACCACGATGCATGTCGACCGGGTGGGGCCCGGCCGGGTGCCACGCGACGGGCTGGTCGCGTTCGCCGGGCGGGCGATCGGGGCGGTGCCGCCGCCCGCGCAGGTGCTGGCCGGGATCCTCAGCGTGCAGGTCGGCGCCGCGCTCGCCAAGCAGCTGTTCGGCACGGTGGGCAGCGCGGGGACCGTCGCGGTGCGGCTGTTCTTCGCCGCGGTGGTGCTGCTCGTGGTCTGGCGGCCGACGTTCCGGATCGGCCGCCCCGCGTGGACCGTGGTCATCGGGTACGGGCTGGTGCTCGGCGCCATGAACCTGTGCTTCTACCTCGCACTGGCGAAGATCCCGCTCGGCATCGTCGTCACCATCGAGTTCCTCGGCCCGCTGGCCGTGGCGCTCGCCGGGTCACGCCGCTGGCTGGACGGCCTGTGGGCCCTGCTCGCCGCGGGCGGGGTGGTGCTGCTGGCGGAGGGCCGGGGCGACCTGCCCATGGCAGGCATCCTGTTCGCGCTCGGCGCGGCCGTCTGCTGGGGAAGCTACATCCTGCTCAGCGCGGCGCTCGGCAAGCACAGCGACGACGGCGGCGGGCTCGCGCTCGGCATGGCACTCGCCGCGCTCGTCGTCGCACCGGTCGGCATCGCCGACAGCGGCACCGCGCTGCTCGAACCGTGGGTGCTCGCAGTCGGGCTCGGGGTCGCGCTGCTGTCCTCGGTCATCCCGTACTCGCTGGAACTCGAGGCGCTGCGCCGGATCCCGCCCCGCGTGTTCGGGGTCCTGATGAGCTTGGAGCCCGCCGTCGCCGCCATGGTCGGTCTCGTCGTGCTCGGCGAGATCCTCGGCCCCGTCCAGTGGGTGGCGGTGCTCCTCGTGGTGGCCGCCTCGGCAGGCGCGACCAGGAGCACCACCGCCACCTGACGGTCAGACCTCGTCACCGTGGCGGTCGGCCATCTGGCCCTTGCGCTCCAGGTACGTCCCGTCCGGCTCGGCGAAACCGAACGGCCGGTACAGGTCGTGCGCGTCGAGGGTGTGGAGCATCCACCGGAAGGACGGCCCCGGCCCCTCCTCGATCATCGCGTGCACCAGCGCCTTGCCGACGCCGTGCCCGCGTGCCTCCTCGACCACGAAAACGTCCGCGAGGTAGGCCTGCGCCTCCCCGTCGGACACCGCTCGCGCGTACCCGACCATCGCGCCGTCGGCCTTGCGGTACGCGCCGACCACCCGCCACGCACCCACCAGCTGCCGCTCGACCCTGGCCCGGTCGCGGAACCGTCCCCAGTAGGCCTTCGTGGACAGGAACTCCCACAGGACGTCCCGGTCCACCCGGTCGCGGTCATCGTCGATCTCGAACTCCACGCGCGCAATCTAGACGATTGATTCCGTGAAGATCACGTGAAGTGGCTTGGCGTACGGACCCGTCATCAGGGCCATGCCGTGAAAGGCGTGTTCACGGCCTAACGAGTGCCGTCAATGGGCCATTCAGGGCGCCCAGCGCCCTGAACGCGCCTTTCAGGGCACTACCACGCCGTCCACGCGCCATTCACGGCACCAGCCCGGGCGCTCCGCGCCCCGGGCCCGCGCAGCGGGGCCTCTGCCCGCGCAACCCCGACGGTGGCGCAAGCCAGACCCGAACCCAACCGCAGCCAGCACACCCGACCGAAACCGACGCGACCAGCACACGACGACCGACCGCTCACTCACACCGACTTCACGGAATCAATCATCTAGGTCGCCGGCCGCGGGTGCTCAAGTGGGATTCGGGTCCCGGGTTACCGGGCGTCCTTACGTTCGGAGTGGTTTGTCAGCCCGGCGCGAGTGGGGGTGCGGTGTGACGGTCACCGACACAGGACGGGTCGATCCGGCGTACGACTGGACGGTGTCCGACCGGGTGCCCGATCAGGTGGCGGCCAGCTGCCTGTACGACTCGGCGGGCTGGCTGCGCGGGTGGGAGCGGATCGGCATCGAGCAGCGCACCCGGCACGCCTACGTGTGCGCCGACGGCGACGGCGGCGCCGACGTGCTCCCGCTGTACGAGACCACGATGTCCCCCTTCTGGCACGGCTACGAGCTGCAGTGCGACCTCTCCGGCCGGTTCGGCAACCCGATCGTCTTCGCGGGCTCCCCCTACTCGATGTACGGCAAGCGCGGACCGGTCACCGAGCCGCTGGTGCACGGCGCTTACACGACCGCCATGGACTGGATCCGCGGTGGCACAGCCGAGGTGCTCGTCGTCCCCAACCTCACCTCCGAGGGCGTGGACAGCTGGCTCGACGCGGTCGGCCCGCCCGCCGGGACCGTCCATCTGGAACGGACCTACGCGATCGACGTCGCGGGCACCTTCACCGACCACCTGTACCGGATCGACAACAAGATCCGCCGCGACGTCGAGCGGCGGCTGCGGCGTGGCGAGGAACGCGGCCTGCGGGTCCGGATGGTCGATGGCGACGAGGCGCACGCGCTGGTGCCCGCCGCGTTCCCGCTTACCGTCGACACCAGCGACAAGAACTCCTGGCCCGCGCTGTTCGACGAGGCGGCACTGCACGGCATGCTCGACGTCCCCGGCGCGCTGCTGTCAGCCGCGACGGTCGGGGACCGGCTCGTCGGCGTGTTCTTCGGCTTCCGCCGCGGCGACGAGGTCACGTTCATGTGCGGCGGCGTCGACTACCACAGCCTCCGCGAGTACAGCACCTACATCGCGCTGATGTACCGGTCCACCCAGTGGGCGTACGAGAACGGCATGCGCCGCATCGAGTGGGGCCGCGACAACTACCGGTTCAAGGAACGGCACGGGCTGGCCGCGACCGAGCTGTGGGCGCTGGTGTACGCGCCGAACGCGGGCGCGGAACTGGCGCTCGCGCTGCGCGGCATGCACGCCACGCTGCACGCCTACATCGAGGGCGCGTGATGGGTGCGGGCGGGCGCAGGGCACTCCTGCTGCTCGTCGCGGTCATCAGCGTCAACGCGTCCTACACGGTGCTGATCCCGTTCGTGCCGGACCTGGAGGAGCGGGTCGGCGCGGGCCCGGTGACGATCGCGCTGGTGTTCGCGCTGTTCGCCGCGGCCAAAGCACTGTTCCAGCCGGTCGGCGGATGGTGGGTGGACCGTTGGCGGCCACGCGCGGTGGCGTGTGTGGCACTGAACATCGCCGCGGTCGGGATCGTGCTCACGGCGTTCGCGACGGACTCGGTGACGCTGCTGATCGGGCGGTTCGTGTGGGGCATCGGCGAGGGCCTCGTGACACCCGCCCTGTACGCGGGCATGTCGGCGCTGTGCAAGCGGTACGACATCGCGGCGGGCCGCATGATGGGCAACTTCGGGTCGGCGGCGGTGGCCGGTTTCCTGCTCGGGCCGCTGATCGCCGGGGTGGCGGCACCGTTCGGGCTGGAGGCGCTGTTCCTCGCGGGCGCGGTGGTCACGTCGGCGACCGCGTTCGGCCTGCTGCGCGCGATCCCGGACGCCGAGGTTGAGGAGCCGGCCGAGTCGAGCGCCACGTCGACGACCGCGAAGCGCTGGTGGGTGTGGGTGCTGGTGCTCGGGGTGCTCGACCTGTTCACTCACCTCGTGTACACGGCGCTGGAACCACTGCTGCCGCTGTACCTGAGCGGCGCGGCCGAGGGCTCGGCACGCGGCGCGATCTCGGTGGTGTTCGTGGTCGGCCTCGCGACGTCGGCGGTCAGCATGTGGGCACTCGGCAGGTACACCGAGCGGTTCGGCCTGGTCCCGATGATCGGCACGGGCCTTGCCATCCTCGGCGTCGGCCTGGCGACGATGGCGGTGAGCGCGTCGGTGGTCCCGGTCGCGGCGGCGTTCCTGGTGGTGATGGTGGGTTACGCGATCCTGTTCCTCACCGCACGGCGCGGCATCGTGGAGCTGAAGTCGGCCGCGGGCAGCCAGGGCACGGCGTTCGGGTTGTTCGGGCTGGTGTCCGACATCGGCAACGTGCTGGGCCCGGTCGCGGGTGTGGTGCTGTACGAGCTGACCGGCCGCACGTCGTTCATCCTGCTTGGCGCGCTGAGCGGGTTGCTGGTGGTCGTGCTGGCTTCGCAGGCTTCCCGGTGGCGCAGGCACTTCCCGGCCACGGCCCCGGCGGCCCCGGCACGCGAGCCGGTCGCCGCTTAGCACTGGGGCGGGGCGTCCGCGGGGCGCGCCTGCCCGGGTGACCGGCGGCGGGGGACGAGTGCTCTCGACACCCGGTTGTCCTGCGAGAGCAGTAGTCCCACCAGTACGACAAGGCCACCCACCAGAGTCGTCATGGTCAGTGGCTCGCCCAGCAGTGTGACGCCGCCCGTGACGCTGACCACCGGGTACAGGTTCAGCAGCAGCCCCGCCTGTGGGCCGGGGACCCGCGAAAGCCCGTAGTTCCACAGCAGCATCCCGACCAGGTTCGGGCCGAGGCCGTACAGGAACAGCACCACCCACCCGGTCGTGCCCAGCGACGTGGAAAGCATGCCCGGCAGGCAGATCGCGAGCAGGGGCACCGTGCCGATCCACATGGTGACCGCGCTGACCCGCAGCGCGCCGTACCGTCGCACCAGTGGGCCGACCGCCACCGAGTACGCGCCCCACATGAACGCGCCCAGCAGCACCAGTGCCGCCCCGCCGAACATCGACGTCGACACGGTCAGGCCGTTGCCGACGCTCAGCGTCACCACTCCGGTGAACGCGACCGCCAGGCCCCACGCCAGGGGTGCGGTGAGCCGCTGGCGCAGCACCACCACCGAAAGCAGGGCGATCCACAGCGGTTCGGTCGACAGCAGGATGCCCGCGAACCCGGCGTGCACGTCGCGGATGCCGAGTGTCATCGGCACGTTGTAGCCGACCACCCCGATGATCCCGCACGCCGCCAGCAGGCCCAGCGTCCCGCGGTTCCACCGCACGTCACCGAGCCGCAGCCACGGCAGCACCGGCAGGTAGCACAGCGAGCACAGCAGGAACCGGATGCCGAGCACCCCGAGGGGGTCGGCGGTCAGCACGAGATACCTGGTCGCCACCGGTGCCAGCCCCCACAGGACGACCGCCACCAGGATGGCGACGAACGCGGCACGGGACGGCACCGGCCAAGCTTACTCAGCGCAGCGACCTCGTTACCGCCGCAGCTCGCCGGCCAGGTGGTTCAGCGCGTCCCGCAGCACGTCGATCGCGGTGGCGTACTCGCTCATCGCGATGTGCTCGTCGTCGGTGTGGTCGAGGGCGGAGTCGCCGGGGCCGTACACGGCCATCGGCACCTGCCAGCGCGGTTCGACGATGTTCAGGTCCGCGGTGCCGGTCTTGAGCTTGAGCGTCGGCCGGGCACCACGGGCCCGGATGCCGGCACAGAGGGCACGCACGACGGTGCTCCGGTGGTCGACCCGCACGCCGGGGGTGCGGTCGTCGACCTTCAGCACGCCGTCGCGGGTGACGCCGGACAGGTAGTCCTCGAACGCGGGCTGGTCGAAACCCGGCGGGGTGCGCACCGAGATCACCAGCCGCGCCGCCGAGATGTCGCCGGACAGCTCGTTGAGTGTCGCGATGGGCCGGTCGAACGCCTTCTCGCTCGTCGTGACCGACGCGCAGTAGTCCACCACGTCCTGCCAGAACGCGACCGCGGCCTCGCTCGCCTTCTCCTCCGGGCTGGCGGTGTGCACCCATGGCCGGGACACGTCGTACCGCAACATGGTCCGGCCCTTGTAGCCGATGCCGACCCCCGCCCAGCCGTTCGGCTCGCCGACGAACCCGGCCGCCGGCCGGAAGCACTCCGCGAGGTGCGTCGCGCCCTTGCCGTAGGTCTCCTCCTCGACCACCCCGGCGACCACGTACTGCACCCCGTCGACGGAGGCGTCGGCCGCCGCGCAGATCATCGTGGCGAGCGGGCCCTTCGCGTCGACCGTGCCGCGCCCGTACAGCAGGTCGCCGTCGCGGCGCGGTGCCGGCCCACCCGGCACGGTGTCCATGTGCCCGGTCAGCAGGATCATCGGCGCGGCCGGATCGCCCCGGCGGCCGATCGCGTTGCCCGCCTCGTCGAGGTGGGTGTCGAACCCCCACGCCCGCATCTCCTCGACCAGGAACCGCGCCAGCGCGTCCTCGTCGCCGGACACCGACGGGATGCCGACCATGCTGGTCAGCAGGTCCTCAGCTCGCCTGGGCATACGTCTCCTCGACGAACCTGGTTCCGGCACCGGCACACGCCGCGAGCACGGGGGAGGCCACCCGCCCGTCGGCGAGGACGACGTTGCGCACCCCGTCCCGGTGCGCTTCGGCGGCGGCACGCACCTTCACCTTCATCCGCCCGTCGGCCACCGCGAGACAGGCGTCGAGCGCGTCGGCGGGCACCTCGGGCACGAGGCTCGCCGGGTTGTGCCGGTCGGCCAGCAGGCCGGGCACGTCCGACAGCACGACCAGCCAGTCCGCCGACAGCGCGACCGCGAGTGCCGCGGCGAACCGGTCGGCGTCCACGTTCAGCGTCTCGCCGCCGGTGCCGAGCGCGGGCGGCGAGACGACGGGGGTGAACCCGCCGCCGAGCAACGTGCCGAGCAGTGCCGGGTCGACGGCCGCGATCCGGCCGGACAGGTCGTCGCGCACCACCACCTCGACCCCGTCGACCGTGGCCCGCGCCGGTCTGTTGCGGGTCGCGGTGACCAGCCCGCCGTCCACACCGGACAGGCCGACGGCGCGGACGCCGAGGTTGTGCAGCGCCACCACGAGGTCCGGCTTGACCCGGCCGAGGATCCCGAGCCGCAGCACGTCGAGCGCGGCGGCGTCGGTGTACCGGCTGCGGCGGCCGCCGCGTCCTGTGAGGTAGCGGGGCGGGCGCCCGAGCTCGGTGCCGAGCCGATCGGCCGCGGCGCCGCCGCCGTGCACGACCACGACCTCGGCGCCGCGGCCGACCAGCGTGGCGAGGTCGCCGCACGCGCCGGTGATGTCCGTGTCGAGCGACCCGCCGAGCTTGACGACGTAGCGGTCAGACCGGGTGGAGCCCGATGAAGTCGAGCCCGGTGGTCTCGTCCCACCCGGCCGCGATGTTGAGGCACTGGACGGCATTTCCCGCACCTCCCTTGACGAGGTTGTCGATCGCGGCCACCACGACGAGGTGCTCGCCGCCTTCGTCCAGCGAGAGGCCGATGTCGCAGAAGTTGGTGCCGGACAACAGCTTCGGTTCCGGCATGCGGTGCAGCGCGGACCGCTCCCGAACCAGCCGCACGAACGGCTCGTGCCGGTAGGCGTCGCGGTAGATGGCCCAGACGTCCCGCTCGGTCAGCTGGCCGGGCAGCATGACGTGGCAGACGACCTGCACGCCGCGCACCGCCTCGACCGCGGTCACCGACATGTACACCGGCACCCCGCACGCCTGGATGATCTCCGCCATGTGCCGGTGCCCGTGCGGTTTCGCCATCCGCAGCACGCCGCTGCGCTCAGGGTGGTGGCTGCCCTCGTCCGGCACGCGGCCCGCACCGGACGAGCCGGTGCGCGCGTCGACCAGCGCGGTGCCGGTGACCAGGCCCGCCGCCGCGAGTGGGTGCAGCGCGAGGATCGCCGCGTTCGCCATGCAGCCCGCGACCGCGATGTGCGTCGCGCCGCACAGGTCCTCGCGGTTGAGCTCGGGAATGCCCGCGCGGAACTTCGCGAGCCACTCCGGGTCGGGCACCCCGCCCGGGTAGTACCGCTCCCGCAGGCCGGTGTCGTGGATGCGGTGGTCCGCGCTGAGGTCGACCACCCTCGGCGCGAGCGCGGCCCAGCGGTCGATCTCCTTCATCGCCGCGCCGTGCGGCACGGCGAGGAACACGACGTCGCTCTCGCCGACCTCGGTGTCCGGGGTGAACGAGAGGTTCGTGCGGCCGCGCAGGTTCGGGTGCGCGGCCCGCAGTGGCCTGCCGGCGTACTTGTTCGACGTCACGTACGTCAGGTCGAGTTCGGGGTGGCCGAGCAGCAGCCGCACCAGCTCGCCGCCGATGTAGCCGCTGCCGCCGACAACGGTCGCTCTCATGCTGCCTCCGCCAGTTCGACCGGGCTGTTGCGGTCGACGTGCTCGACGACCAGGTCGGCGATGTCCACGTCCGCGACCGCCGCGAGGCCGTGGAACTCCATGGTGTGGTTGACCTCGGTGACGAGCAGTTCGCCGCCCGCGCGTTCGATCAGGTCCACGGCGAGGATGCCGCCACCCACCGCGGCGGCGGCACGCAGCGCGAGCGAGGCCAGCTCGTCGGTCACGGTGCACACGGCCGTGGTCGCGCCGCGTGCGGTGTTGGTGATCCAGTGGTCCGACCGCCGGTACACCGCGGCGACCACCTCGTCGCCGATGACGATCACGCGGATGTCCCGGTCCGGTTTGTCCACGTACTCCTGGACGTAGTAGACGTTGTGGATCGGTGCCTTGAGCGACTGCTTGTGCTCGATCAGCGTCTCCGCCGCGTCCCGGTCGTTCACCTTGGACAGCAGCCGCCCCCACGACCCGACCGCAGGCTTGAGCACCGCCGGGTAGCCGACCGCCTCGATCGCCTCGAGCGCGGCGTCCGGGGTCACCGCGAGCACCGTCTCGGGGTGGGGGAGACCGGCGCGCACGAGCGCGAGCGAGGTCAGGATCTTGTCGCCGCAGGTGTCCACCACCGCGCTCGGGTTGAACACCCGGTGCCCGGTCGCCTCGAAGATCCTGGTGGCGTAGACGCTGCGGGTGTGGGACATGATCCGGTTCAGCACACCCCGGAAACGCACCTGGCCGGGGGAGCCGATGCGGTGGACCAGCGTGCGGTCGTCCACCTGTGCGTACGCGAGCCCGCGCCGCTCGAGGGCGGCGAAGATCAGCCGCTCCTCGAGCCGCGTGCGGGTCGTCAGGACCGCGAGGGTCACGGGATCCATCGGTTCGCTCCGCAGATCTCGCCTACTCCCCGAAGTCTTCCTCGATGTCCGGTGCCAGCGCGTACTCGACCGGGTCGACGCCGATGACCTCGAGCTCGGCCTGGCAGCCTGGGCACTCGACGATCGACGTGACCCGGACGTCGCCGTCGGCGGGGACGGCCTCCGTGCAGTCCGGGCAGGTGCTCACCGCGGTTGTCATGGTTCCTCCTTCAATCCCAAATGGACGTACACAGTGGACCTAGGGTCAGTGCGGCCGACACCACGTGTGCCGTTGACACACCGGCAGCGGCGAGCTGTTCTGCGTGGGTGCCGGGGCGGGCGCAGAAGGTGTCCGCGATGCCGACCCTGCACACCCGCGTCGGGCGGTGCTGCGCGAGCGCCTCGGCGACCGCGCCGCCGAGCCCGCCGAGCACGGAGTGGTCCTCCACGGTCACCACACCCGCCGTCTGCTCCGCCGCCGCGACCAGCGCGGGCACGTCGAGCGGCTTGATCGTGTGCACGTTCAGCACCCGCGCGCCGATGCCGAGCGCGGCGAGCTCGTCGGCCGCGTCGAGTGCGAACCGCACCGGCAGCGCGCCGGAGGCGACGATCGTGACGTCGTCACCGGACCGCAGGGGCACGGCCGCGCCGATGGTGGTCTCGTGCTGCTCGTCGCCGTACACCGGCGGGATGGCGTCGCGGCCCAGGCGCAGGTACACCGGGCCGGGCAGGTAGGCCGCCGCGGCGACGAGCCGGGCCGTCTCACCAGGGTCCGCGGGCGCCAGCACGGTCAGGCCCGGCAGTGCGCGCATCGCCGCGACGTCGGACTGCGCGTGGTGCGTCGGGCCGTAGTGGGCGGCCGAGAAACCGGCGTGCGTGGCCGCGATCCGCACCGGCAGCCCGTGGTAGGCGATGTCCAGCTTCACCTGTTCCAGCGCCCGCGCGGACGCGAATGCCGCCATCGTGTTCACGAACGGCAGCAGCCCGGTGCTCGCCAGCGCCGCCGCGACCGTCATGAGGTTCGCCTCCGCGATCCCGACGTCGACGTACTGGTTCGGCAGCTCGGCCTGGAACTGCTTCTCCAGGCCGCCCATGTCCGAGTCGAGGCACCAGATCCTGGTGTCGGTGCGGGCGAGGTCCAGCAGCGTGGCCCGGTAGGCCGCGCGGTCGGACAACGCCACCGTCATGCCACCGCTCGCAGCGCCGTGACCGCACGTTCGTACGCCTCCGGCCCGAGCTTCGCGAAGTGACTCTGCTTGCGGTGCTGCAGGTGCCGCACCCCGCGCCCCTTCACCGTGTCCGCGATCAGCACCCCCGGGTTGCCCGCCGACGGTGGCGTGCGCAGCGCGGGCACCAGCTGCCCGAAGTCGTGACCATCCACCTCGGACGTCTGCCACCCGAACGCGCGCCACTTGTCCGCGAGCGGCTCGAGACGCATCCGGTCCTCTGTGGACCCGCTGATCTGCAGCCGGTTCCGGTCGACGATCGCGGTCAGGTTGTCCAGCTCGAAGTGCGCGGCGGCCATCGCGGCCTCCCACACCGAACCCTCCTGGAGTTCGCCGTCGCCGAGGAGCACGAACACCCTGGTGTCGCGGCCCGCGCGCTTCGCGGCGAGCGCGAGCCCCAGGCCGAGCGCCAGCCCGTGCCCGAGCGAGCCGGTGGCGAACTCCACGCCCGGCACCGCGGGTGTCGGGTGCGCCATCAGCCGCCCGTCCGACCGGCCGTAGGTCGCCAGTTCCGCCACCGGGAAGAACCCGCACTCGGCGAGCGTCGCGTACAGGGCCGCCGACGCGTGGCCCTTGCTGAGGATGAAGTGGTCGCGGTCCGGCCAGTCCGGCTCCTCCGGCCGCACCCGCAGCACCTGGCGGTACAGCGCCACGAGGATGTCCACAGCGGACAGCGCGCCGCCGACGTGGGTGCCGACGGCCCCCGCGCCGATCGCGAGCACGTGCTCCCGGACCGCCAGCGCGGTCCGGTGTAAGCCCACCACGTCGTCGACCGGTGTCCCGGTCAGTGCCTCGACACTCATGCTGCCTGCGCCTCCTGGAGCCGGGGTCCGTTCGGGACCGCGTGCCACGGTGGTTGGTAGGGCATGGCGCGGGCGAACCGGGCGACGCGGTCCAGGTTGTCCCACACGCGTTCGAACGCGGTCGCGTACTCGGCGAGCGCTGGTCCGGCGTCGGGGTTGAGGTGCATACGGCGCAGGCACAGCGAGTCCTCGATGACCTCGCACGTGACCGGGTAGTCGGCGAGGTCGTAGCGCTGCGGGTTGGTGCCGGGCAGCGACCACGGAAGACCGTTGCCGTAGGCGTTCTGCTCCTGGAACACGGGCTGCCCCGGCAGCGGGATGATCTGGTAGTGCGTGAGCGGCACCCCTTCGGCGAGCAGCGCACGGCGCAGCGCGGCGCGGAACCGGCCGGGGGTGACACCGGCCAGCCCGGCCGCCACCGGGTCGAACCGGAACCGCAGCATGTGCCACATGTGGGTGCGGTCGTCCGGCACGGTCGGCACCACGATCCCCGGCAACTGCGCGAGCCGGTCGACGAACACCGGCGTGTTGGCGTCCCGCTTGTGCTGGTAGTCCCAGAAACGCGCGAGCTGTGAGCGGGTGAACGCGGCGAGCACCGACGACAGCTTCAGGTTCGAGCCGCGGGTGGCCGACACGTACAGCCGCTCCTCGGTCGACAGGTCCTCCCCGAGAATGCGCAGACTCCGGATGCGCTCGGCGACGTCCTCCCGGTCGGTGACGACGAGCCCGCCCTCACCACAGGTGGGGATGCTCTTCTCGACGTTCAGGCTGAACACGGCCGCGTCGCCGATCGAGCCACAGGTGCGGCCGCGGTAGGTGCCGCCCTGGGCCTGCACCGCGTCCTCGACCACCAGCAGGTCGTACTTCCGTGCCAGGGCGAGGATCTCGTCCATCTCGGCGGGCAGCCCCCCGAGGTGCACCGGCACGATCGCCCGCGTCCGGTTGGTGATCTTCTCCTCGATCTGCGACACGTCGATGTTGAACGTCACCGGGTCGATGTCCACGAACACCGGCACCGCGAGCGAGTACAGCGGCGCCATCGCGGTGGCCACGTAGCTCAGCGCGGGCACGATGACCTCGTCACCAGGCTCCAGCCCCAGCGCGGCCAGCGCCAACTCCAGCGCGACCGTGCCGCTGTTCACCGAAACGGCGTGGCGGGTGTCGCAGAACTCGGCCCATTCCCGCTCCAGACCGTGGATCTCGGCCTCGTTCTTCGCGCCGACGGTGAACTTGCGGCTGTCGAGCACCCGCCCGACCGCCTCCCGGTCGGCGTCGGTCACCACCGGCCACTCGAGCCTGCGGTACTCCGCCCGCACCGCGGGCTTCCCGCCGAACATCGCCAGATCCGCCTTCATGACACTCCCTCACCACCACACCACGAGCCCCATGTCGAGTTCAAACGTAGGAACCCGGCCTCTCATCGCGGTTTCCTCGCGCTCGCACTGGTGGGTTCCTGGTGATCTCGCGGTTCCAGCCGGGCGCCAGTGCCGGATGACCGGGCTGTTCTTCGTGGGTGACTGTCCACAAGGGAGTTGTTCCGCTGTCCGGTTCGTCGGTGGGCGCGGCTGGGCTGGATTCGGGGGCCGGAGGCCGCACCTGGGGTGGTTCGCCCGGGTAGAGGATGCCCACCGCCACCACCGAACCTTTGGGGTGGCCGGTTCGATTGGGGTGCGTTGGATGCGGATGGTTCTGCCTTTCGGGCCGCCCCGCTGCGCGGGCTTTCGCCCGGCGGGCGCCGCGCTGCGGGCCGTTGGATGATCAACGGCGCTTTGGGACATCGGACATGTCGTGAGCGCAGCGCCCTCAAGGTGCTGCGAAGGCGCGTCGACGGCATCCGCCACGCCCTGAACGCGCCTTCCACGGCGGCGCACCTCGCGGGTCGCGCCGGGCGCTGCGCCGCCCGGCGTCCGCGAAGCGGGCGTGACCACGACCAACGCAACACACGCACAAGGCGGACCACGAAACGATCGGTGGATCCAGGCCCAACGCCCCGAAAGCGTCTTTCGGGGGGCGTGGCCGCCCCGGGGGGCGCGTGCCTTTCGTGCTGGGCCGAAAGGCGGCTGGCGGAGAGGTCTCCTCGTCCGCTATGGACGTCCACAATGGGTTTCTCGGTGGCCGATTAAATGATCATCGAAATGATCATGATTCTGGCTTCGGCGCAGGTCAGGATACGTGCGGTGATCCGATCGCTACTGCCTGTACGACAAACAGCCTATTTACACGATCGATATCCTCGGAGCGTTGTCCACTGACTACACACTGTGTCCTCACGGCGAGGAGAGCCCTGAATGATCCGATCCGTAGTGATCGTTGGCGGCGGTACCGCTGGCTGGATGACGGCCAGCTACCTCAAGGCCGCCTTCGCGGACCGAATCGACGTGACCTTGATCGAGTCGGTGCGGGTGTCCCGTATCGGGGTCGGAGAGGCCACGTTCAGCACGTTGCGACACTTCTTCGACTACCTGGGGCTCGACGAGCGGGAGTGGCTTCCGCGTTGTGCGGGTGGGTACAAGCTGGGGATCCGGTTCGAGAACTGGAGTGAACCCGGCGGGTACTTCTACCACCCGTTCGAGCGGTTGCGGACGGTTGACGGGTTCAGCCTCGCCGACTGGTGGCTCGCCGGGGACCGGGCCGAGCCGTTCGACTCCGCCTGTTACCTCACCCACGCCCTGTGCGAGGCCAAGCGGGCACCCCGCATGCTCGACGGCAGCCTGTTCGCGTCCGGGCTCGACGGCTCGCTCGGCCGGTCGACGCTCGCCGAGCAGCGATCGCAGTTTCCCTACGCCTACCACTTCGACGCCGACGAGGTGGCTCGCTACCTGTCCGAGTACGGCACCGCGCGCGGGGTGCGGCACGTCCGTGACGACGTCGAGGCCGTCGGGCAGGACGCGCGTGGCTGGGTCACGCACGTGCGGACCAAGGAACACGGCGACCTCACCGGTGACCTGTTCGTCGACTGCACCGGGTTCCGCGGGCTGCTGATCAACCAGGCGATGGGTGGCGAGTTCGACTCGTTCGCCGACGTGCTGCCCAACAACCGGGCGGTCGCGTTGCGGGTCCCGCGTGAGGACGCGACCGAGATGAGTCCCTACACCACGGCCACCGCCATGAGCGCGGGCTGGATGTGGACGATTCCACTGTTCCGCCGCAACGGCAACGGGTACGTCTACTCCGACCAGTTCATCTCCCCGGAGGAGGCCGAGCGGGAGCTGCGGGCCGCGGTGGCGCCGGACCGGGACGACCTGGAGGCCAACCACATCCGGATGCGGATCGGCCGCAACAAGGAGACCTGGATCGGCAACTGTGTCGCGATCGGGTTGTCCGCCGCGTTCGTGGAGCCGCTCGAGTCGACCGGCATCTTCTTCATCCAGAACGCGATCGAGCAGCTCGTCAAGCACTTCCCGGACGAGAACTGGGACCCGATGCTGCGGACCGACTACAACAACCGCATGGCGCGCATGGTCGACGGGGTCAAGGAGTTCCTCGTCCTGCACTACAAGTCCGCGCAGCGCGAGGACACGCCGTACTGGAAGGAAGCGAAGATCCGCACCATGCCGGACTCGCTCGCGGCGCGGATCGAGCTGGCCCGCTCGCACCTGCTCGACGAGGAGACCGTCTACCCGTACTTCCACGGGTTCGAGACGTACTCGTGGAACACGATGAACCTCGGGCTCGGGGTGGTGCCACCCACGGCGCGGCCCGCGCTGCGGCACATGGACCCCGGGCGGGCGCAGGCGGAGTTCGCGCGGGTCAAGGCGGAGGGGCGCCAACTCGTCGCCGCACTCCCGAGCTGCTACGAATACCTAGCCAGCATCAACGACTGACGTGCCGCCTCGGTCGGGACCGGACGAGTTCCGGTCGTTCATGAGCACGTTCTGCACCGGGGTCACCGTCATCACGGCCGTCGGCCGCGACGGCACACCACACGGGCTGACGTGCACGTCGCTGGCGAGTGTCACCGTCAGCCCGCCGACGCTGATGGTGTGCCTGGACGTGCGCAGCGGCACGCTGGCCGCCGTCCGCGACAGCGGCCGCTTCGCGGTGAACCTGTTGCACGAAGGCGGTCGCCGGGCGGCGGAGGTGTTCTCCTCCGCCGTGCCGGACCGCTTCGACCAGGTCCCGTGGCGGCTCGGCGAGACGGGGCAGCTGTGGCTCGTCGAGGACGCGTTCGCGGTGGCCGAGTGCCGGGTCGCGGACGCCGTCGTGGTCGGTGACCACGTGGTGGTGTTCGGGGAGGTCGTCAACACCGAGCAGCGCGCGGAAACCCCGCTGCTGTACGGGATGCGGCGGTTCGCCAGTTGGGAGGGCGCCTCGGCGACGACGGAGCGGGTGCCGTGACGGCACAGGTGCCCCGGCAGGCGTGGCCCGGGGTGGTCGGCGGGCTCGTCGTCCTCGCGGGCGCCGCCGTGCTGTGGGGACCGGCGCTGCTGCACGGCAGGCCGGGCGACCCGGTCGCCCGGTTCCTGTTCTCCGTCGCCGTGATCCTGTTGGTGTGCCACGTGTTCGGTGCGGTGCTCAAGCGGTTCGGGCAGCCGCCGGTGCTCGGCGAGGTCGTCGGCGGGCTGGTCCTCGGCCCGTCCGTGCTCGGCCTGCTGTGGCCCTCCTCGCAGGGCTGGCTGTTCCCGGAACCGGTGCTCACCGCGCTGAACCACGCGGCGCAGCTCGGGCTGATCGTGTTCATGTTCCTGCTCGGCTGCGAGCTGCGGACGGACCGGATCGGCAGCAGGCGGGTGGTCGGCGCGACCGTGCTCGGCGGGATGGGGCTGCCGTTCGCCGCGGGGGCCGGGGTCGCGCTGGCGGCACCGGCGCTCGGTGGCGGCGGGACCGGGTTCGTGCTGTTCTTCGGGCTCGCGCTGTCGATCACCGCGTTGCCGGTGCTGGCGCGGATCCTCGTGGACCTCGGGCTCGCGGACACCCGGCTCGGCGCGACCGCGTTGTCGTCGGCGGCCGTCGGCGACGGGGTGGCGTGGTTCGGGCTCACCGTGATCCTGGCGGGCACCGGGCTGTCCGGCACCGGGGACGTCGCGACGACCGCGGGGCTCGCCGTGGCGCTGGTGGTGGCGACGGTCCTGTGTGTGCGGCCCGCGCTGCGGGCGCTGGTGGCGCGGGTCTCGTCCACGCAGCTGTTGCTCGGCACGCTCGTGGTCGGCGCGATCGGCTACGCCGGGGTGACTTCGCTGATCGGGCTGCACCCGGTCATCGGGGCGTTCCTGTTCGGTGTGGCCGTGCCGAGGAACGTGCCCGCGGTGACCAGGATCGGCGAACAGCTGCAGGGGTTCGCGATCGGCATTCTGTTGCCGCTGTTCTTCGCCGGTGTCGGGTTGAGCACCTCGGTCGGCCTGCTCGGCGAGTCGGCGGGGAACTGGCTGCTGTTCCTGCTGGTGCTCGCCGTCGCGACGGTCGCGAAGTTCGTCGGCACCGGCGGTGCGGCGTGCCTGGCCGGTCTCCCGGTCCGCGAGTCGGTGCGGCTCGGCGCGCTGATGAACTGCCGGGGCGTGACCGAGCTGGTGGTGGCGACGATCGGGCTGCAGTACGGGTTCGTGAACGAGCTGGGCTTCACGATCCTGGTGCTGGTGGCGGTGCTCACGACCGCGGCGACCGGGCCGCTGGTGAGAGCCGTCACCGCGCGTGGCGGTGACGGCTCCCGTGATCAGGCGGTGACGAGTGACAGTCCGTAGACGCCGAGGATCTCGTTCACCGGCTGGAACCAGGTCTGACCGCCGGTCGAGCAGTTGCCCCACCCGCCGGAGGTGACACCCTGGGCCTGCTCACCGGTGATGAACGAGCCACCGGAGTCGCCGGGCTGGGCGCACACGCTGGTCTTCGTCATCTGGTGCACCGCACCCTGCGCGTAGTTGACGGTCTCGTTCTTCGCGAGGACCGTGCCGCAGTGCCAGTGCGTCGTCGACCCGGACCGGCAGATCGACGAGCCGACCGGTGCCTCGGCCGAACCGCGGACGAGCCGGTCGGCCACGGTGCCCCAGCCGAGCACGACCGGCGCGTTCCACCAGCCGCCGCCGGTGCGGATGAACGCGTAGTCGTTGCCGGGGAAGGAGGAACCCGCGAACGTGCCCATCCACGACCCGTCCCAGCCGACGACCGAGCTGTTCACGCCGCCGCAGTGCCCGGCGCTGACGAACCCGCCGTGCACCGAGAACCCGATCGAGCAGCGGGTGTTCCCGTTGATGTAGTACGGGTCGCCGCCGACCGTCCCGGCCGCGAACGTGGTGGGTGTCGCGGCGACCTCCTCCACGACCACCGGCCCGAGCTTGCGGGCGGCGGCGAGGAAGGCGTCCGCGTCCCCGCCCTTGCGCACCGTGACGACGAGCCCGCCGCGGCGGGGGTCGACCCGCCAGGCGGCGACGTCGGCGGGCGCCTTCATCGTGTCGAGCTTGGCCTTGGCGGCGTCGAGCGCGACCAGCGGCTGTCCGACCTGGACGACGTCCGCGCCGGTGGCCAGCACCGCGTCGCGCACCGCCTTGTCCGAACCGGACAGGCCGACGGTGAGCTTCCCGGTCTTCGCGTCGAACCAGGACCCGCCGTACGCGGCGCCCGCCGCGGCCTTGGCGACCGGGTCGACGCTCATCGCGGTCGTCTCCTGGCGGAGCCGGGTGCGCACCTGGTCGGCGGTGAGCCCGAGGTCGCGCTGCATGGCGGCGACGAACCCGTCCGTTGTGGGAGGCGCGGCCGCCGGGCTTGCGGTGGACGTGCTCCCACCGGCGAGGACCGTGCCCAGCACGAGGAGCGCGCCGGCGACGGACGCGCACAACTTTCTGGATCTGTTCATTTGTGCTCTCGTTTCTCAGCAGGGGTCGAGAGGATGAGAGCGCTCTCACGGACCACCGTGGTATGTCGGGCACCCGTCCGTCAAGGTCTAGACCACAGTTCGATTTTGTTCACCCGCCGAACAGTGCGGTCAGCCGGTAGTCGATCAGGGTGACCGCGTCGTCCGCCGAGTGGGTGCCGAGCAGGACGGCTGACGCGAGGCCCGCCGCGGTCGCCAGCAACGCGTGGATCTCGTGTTCGACATCTGCCCACTCCGGGAGGGCGGCCTTCCGCAGCGCCGGGACCAGTTGCCCGGCCAGGTCGCGGGGCAGTCGGCTCATCAGCTCGCGGATCCCCGGATCGGCGAGCGCGTGGGACAGGTAAGCCGTGTAGACCGCCGACAGCCGGTGTCCCTCCTGGGTGATCGGCAACAGGCCGAGCAGGCACGCGCGCAGGATCGCCCTGGGGTCGGCCGACGGCAGAACGGTCGCCGCGGCCGCCTGGACCCGGACCGCGGCCAGTTCCACCAGGCGTTGCAGTCCGTAGTGGACCATCTCCGCCTTGGTGGGGAAGTAGTACTGCACGAGGTTCATCGAGATTCCGGCCTCGGCGGCGATCCGGCGCAGAGTGGCCGCCCGCAGGCCCTCCTCGGTGGCGACGCGCCACAGGGCGGCGGCGATCTCGTCCCGGCGCTGTCCGTGGTCGACCCGTTTCGGCATAGCCGCTATTATGGTGCAAGTGCACGATAAAAACGGCGGCTTTCCCAACGAGAAGACGCGGGCGCGGTACCTGGCGGTGTACGACGAGTTGCTCGACTGGCCGGTGCCGCACACCGAGCTGACCGTCGAGACCCCGTTCGGCCCGACCCACGTGCGCCGCAGCGGAGACGGGCCGCCGCTCGTGCTGTTGCACGGGGTCTCGGCCACGTCGATCATGTGGCAGTCGGTCGTCGCGGGGCTCGCCGCGCGGCACACGGTCTACGCGGTCGACACCATCGGCGAGGCGGGACGCAGCGTGCAGACCGCCCCGCTACCGGACGCGGCGTCGCACGCCGAGTGGCTTGAGGCGGTGCTCGCCCGGCTCGACCTCGGCGCCGCGCACCTCGTCGGGCTGTCCCGTGGCGGGTGGCTCGCGCTCAACCAGGCCGTGCACGCACCGGCGAGGGTCGCCGCCGTGACCGCGTTCGACCCCGGCGGGTTCGCGCCGGTCGGCTGGCGGATGCACCGGTGGATGATCGCCGGGTTGCTGCTGATGCTCGCCCCGGCGGCGGTCCGGGCCCGGTTCGCGGACAGCCCACGCTACGGCGCGTTCGTCAACCCGACCGTGCGCAGGCTGGTCCTGGCCCAGCTTCCCTTCCGCCCCAACGGATTCGGCATGGGCACGTTCACCGACGCCGAGCTGGCGGCCATCACCACGCCGACCACCGTCGTGCTGGGCGGGCAGAGCCCGGTGCACGACGCGGCCGAGGTCGCGGCACGCGTGCGGGCGGTGAACCTCGCGGTCCGCGTCGAGGTGCTGCCCGCCGTCGGGCACGGCAGCGAGCTGCTCGACGCGGACCTGCTGGGCCGGTACGTCTGAATGAGTGATCCGATGTTTGTCTAGACTCTGGGCGACACCCACAGGCCCCCCAGAGCCGTGAATGGGCCGTTCAGGGCGCTCAGCGACCTGAACGCGCCTTTCAGGGCATTGCCACGCCGTCAACGCGCAGTGCGGGCCCCGGGTGCCTCAACCGAGTCCGGTGAGGAACGTTCTCGTGACGGCGACCGCTGTCGACGACGAGCCGGCGTCCTCCACCAGTACGGCGAAGGCGAGGTCGTCGCGGAAGCCGGTGAACCAGCCGTGGGCGCTGTCGGCGGTTTCCGCGGTGCCGGTTTTGCCGTGCACCCGCCCGAGGTCCGCGAGTTCGGTCGCCCGGCCCGACGTCACCACCTCGCGCATCATCGTGCGCAGGGCACCGGTCACCCCCGGCCGTGGAGCTTCGTAGCCCGTCGTCACCTCTGTCGGCAGGGTCGGCCACAGGCGTGGTGTCACGGCGCTGCCGTCGGCGACGGTCGCGCTCATCAACGCCAGGCCGAACGGGCTCACCTGCACCTGCCCCTGACCGATGCTGTTCTCCACCTGCTGCACGACGTCCGCCGCCTGCGGCACACCGCCGATCTCCGTGTCGATGCCCGGGATCACGAAGTCGGCACCCAGGCCCAGCTGGTCAGCCGCGCTCGGGAGGGCGTCGAGCGGGAGGTCCGCCGCCGCCATGGCGAAGCTGGTGTTGCACGACTGGGCGAACGCCGTCCGCAGTGGCACGTCGCCGAGTTCGAAGTCCGCGTTGCGTATCGTGCGCCGGTCGACGGTCGTCGAGCCGGGGCACGGCACGGTCGTGTTCACGTTCGCGCCCGCCTCCAGGAGTGCGGTGGCCGTCGCGACCTTGAACGTGGAACCCGGCGGGTACAGGCCCTGCAACGCGACCGGTCCGTTGCCCGCCGTGCTGTTCTGCGCCACCGCGAGGAGATCGCCCGTCGACGGCTGGATCGCGACCACCGTCGTCGCGAGGTCCTGTGCGTCCACCGCCGCCTGTGCCGCCTGCTGCACCGGCCTGCTGACCGTCGACGTGAGTGCCTCGGTCCTGGTGCCGTGCAACACCGCCACGTCCTTGCCCGCGCCGTCGGTCAGCGCCACGTACCACGCGCCCGTGCCCACGACCCTGCCCATGCCGGGCAGCAGCACCGGTGCGGCGGCCGGCGCCACCGCCGTCGCACCGGTGGCGGTCCACTCGAGCAGTGGGGTGCCGTCGCGGTCGAGCACCGCGGCCTGTCCCGCCTGGTCGCGCAGCGCCAGGTTGTGGCCCGCCGTCAGCTTCGGGTGCACCAGCGCAGGCTCCCAGTGCACGCGCCACTCGCCGTCCTCGACCAGCCGCAGCGCGCTCTCGTAGGACCAGGTGCGGCCGGGACCCAGCTCCCACGTGAGCGTGAACCGCTGCTCGGCGGACTCCACGAGCGTGTTCCGGTTCGCGGTCACCGAGGTCGGCGCGAGTGACTGCCACACCGCCGCCAGCTGGGTGGCCGCCGTGGCCGCGTCGTCGGTCAGCGCGGCCGCCTCGGTGGTCCGGCCCGACGTGAACGCGGCCATGAACGCGCCGGTCACCTCGAGCGCGGTCGGCGGGATCCTGGCCGCGGCGACCGGTTCGGCGGTGTCCTCGGGCCGCAGTTGCAGCACACCGAGCGCGGTGATGACGACGACCAGCACGACACCGGCCGCGATGACGAGTTTCCGGTGCGCCACAAGATCCCCCATGATGTCGCCCGACCGGCACCGACATTACCGTGACGTGCCGAGATCCCGGCGCCGGTTTCGACCGGTGGCCGACAGCGTTTCCGCCGGCGTCAGCGGGTGCCGCCCCGGCGGGCCGTGGCACGCACTCTGGCCCGTGCCCTCGCCAGCGGAGTCGGCAACTCGCCGTCGCCGTCCGGGTCGGGCAGCGCCAGCAGTTCGTCGATGACCTCGTAGGCCGTTCCCCTGGTCTGCCACAGCACGGTGCTGGCGAGCATGATGTTCGGTTCGCTGTCCGGCAGCCGGGTCGCGGTGGCCTCGTCCTCGCCGTACAGCTCGAAGATGTCGATCACGCCGTGGTGGACGCGCACACCGACGAGCGCCTCGATCCCGCCGTCGGCCCCGTGGTCGGTCGCGAACTCGAAGTGCAGTGCGCGCATCGACTGGAGCCGGGCGCTGATGTCGTCGGGTGCGCCTTCGTGTCCGGCCATGTCGGCATGCCCCCACCCGGAGAACGGTCGCGGCGGGTGGGGCGGGGGCTCGGCCTTCCCCGTCGCTTTGAAAAGACACCGTACCGGATGTGTGAACTGTATACAGCACGCCGTGCCACTTCCGTTGCGAGGAAGACGGTGCCGCGTTCGCCGTGCCTGCGGTCAGCGTGACCGTCAGCGCACCGGTCGACGCGACACCGCAGAGCCGCCTGTTCCTTGCCCCATCGGTTTCGTCGGTTCACGAACCGGCCGGCGCACAGCGCCCCGGCCCACTCCGCGATCCTGCCGCGCGGAGCGCGGCCTGGCACATCCGGCGAAGGGGCGACATCCGGGTCCCTCGCGATGGGGACCGCGGTGTCACCAGATCGTGTCCGCCCACTCCGGGTGGTCGACGAACGGGTTGCGGTTGTTCTGGTACTGCTCGAAGATCAGGTCGTTGCGAGCCTGCTCCGCGGCGTCCGGCGGGTCCTGCGTGTGCCACTCGAGCAGCACGGAGATCCTGCCCATGAACGGCGCCGAGCCGTTGCCGACCGAGTCGTTCGGCTCCAGGTCGGCGAAACCGTCGTCGCCGTCGTAGCGGACGGCCATGTAGAGGATGCCACGGGCGATGTCGCCCTTCACGGCGTCGCGCGGCTCGAACGAGTCCTCGTCGACGCGGCTCTCCGGCGCGTCGTCCACCGGCGAGCCACCGTTGTCGAAGTCGAGGTTGCCCCTGGTGGAGTTGACGCCGACCTCGGAGGGGCGCAGGTGGTGCAGGTCGGTGCCGGGACCGGGAGAGGTGCCGAAGTCACCGTGGCTCTTCGCCCAGGTGTGCTCGCGGTTCCACTGGTCGGCGGCACCGCCGTTGGCGTCCTCCGGCATGGCCGCGCCGCTGTATATCATGATCACGTTGGCGGGGTCGGCCGGATCCTCGTCCGTGGCCTTCAGCGCGTCCCACACCTCGTCGTAGCTCAGGTGTGTGCCGGTGCCGATGATCTCGTGCAGGGCCGAGTGCAGCTCCGCGCCCGTCTTGCCCGCCGCGGCGTCGTAGTAGCCGGGCGGGATGTCGGCCGAGGCGCTGGGGACGAGGAATGCGGCAGCGCCGAGCGTGATGCCGACGACGGCGAGCAGGGGTGTCCGACGTAAGGCAGGCATGTGTTGCTCCAAGGGGGACCGGGGCACCTGTTGAAGGAACCCTGACATGCCTGGCTGTTGGTTTGACACCAACGAACGTCGGGGATCGTCCGACATTCGTCACCGGTCCCGGCACGCTCGACCTCCGCACCTGCGACGTCGTCAGCGGCACCTCGGATGGCAGTACCACACAGTTCGCGGGTGTCTGCGTGCCCCGCGTGGCGGGTCAGCGCAGGAACGCCGCGACGGCGGGCACGAACCACTCCGGGTCGTCCAGCCACGGGAAGTGCCCGCCTCCCGGTTGAACGGCCAGTTCCGCGGCGGGGAACAGCCCCGCGTACTCGGCCGCGCACTTCGGTGGGAGCCCGACGTCGTACTCGCCCGCGACCAACAGCACGGGTGCGGACAGCCGGGCGAGGTCGGCACGGGCAGCGTCCGGGTCCAGCGCGTTCGCCGAGTAGTACACGGCGGCGCCGTCCGCATTGCTCTCGCCTGCCTCGCGGGCGACGAACGCCACGCGGTCCTCGTCCCAGCGGCCGTGCGAGAACGGCGCGATCGCCGGCCAGTTCGCGCTGGAGAAGTCACCGGACCAGATCCGTTCGAACGCGGCGAACGCGTCCGGGAACCAGCGTTCGCCCCGCCGCAGCTCGGCGACCTCCCTGCGCGCCTCGTCGGTGACCTCGATACCGATCGGCCGGGTGCTGGGAGTGACGAGCACGAGCCTGCCGACCCGGTCGGGATGGCAGGCGGCGTACAGCAGTGCGAGCGAGCCGCCCGCGGAGTGCCCGAGCAGGTCGATCCGTTCCAGTCCCAGGTGGTGGCGAAGGGCCTCGACGTCGTCGACCTGCCGGTTGCAGCGGTAGGTCTCCGGGTCGGCGGGGACCGCCGAGTCGCCGGTGCCGCGCAGGTCAAGGCGTACGAGTGTGCGGTGGGCGGACAGGCCGCCGAGGTTCCCCAGGTAGGCAGAGGCCTGCATCGGGCCGCCGGGCAGGCAGATCAGCGGAGCACCCGAGCCGGACCGGTGGTAGGCGAGCCGGGTGCCGTCAGAGGCGATGAAGGTGGCCACGTCCGGGAAGCTTAGGGAAGGGTTCGGCCGGCGCCACCGCCGACCGAACCCCCGGGAACATGCCGGTCAGGAGGAGAGCCGCCTGGCGAGCATCGCCTTGCCCTGTTCCGCGCCCTTGCGGCTTTCGCCCTGCGCGCGGCGGAAGAACTCGGCGAGCTCGTTGTCGCCCGTCCGCTCGGCGTCCTGGATGTAGCTCTCCAGGCGCAATGCGTTGCTCAGGCAGGCTTCCACGAACCAGATGATGTTGTAGTCCTTGTCCTGCGTACCGGTGACGTTTCCGGTCTCGGCAGTGGTGGACATCCTTCCTCCTTCTCGACGTCGCTCTGTTGCCTCTCTCTGTCGGCTACCCACTTTCCGGGCACTGATGCGTGTGGATTGGGCCGGCGCTGCGCGGGTAGTCCGCACACCGGCGACAGGCAACCAGTGTCCGAAGTGGAGTGTGCGCTGATGAGAATCGTGGTGACGGGGGCGAGCGGCAACGTCGGCACCGCCGTGGTGCGGGCACTGAGCGCGGACGAGCGGGTCGATGCGATCACCGGGCTCGCGCGCCGCGAACCGGAATGGGACGTGCCGAAGCTGCGGTGGGTCACCGCGGACCTCGGCGAGGACGACCCGGACGCACTCGACGCGGTGCTGGCGGGCGCGGACGCGGTGATCCACCTCGCGTGGCTGTTCCAGCCCGCGCGGCAGCCGCTGGTCACGTGGGAGACCAACGTGCTCGGCAGCATCCGGGTGTTCGACGCCGTCGTCCGCAACGGGGTGCCCTCGCTGGTGTACGCGTCGTCGGTGGGTGCCTACTCGCCGGGACCGAAGGACCGCCAGGTCGACGAGACCTGGCCGACGCACGGCTGGCCGGAAGCCGCCTACACGCGGGAGAAGGCGTACCTGGAGCGTGCGCTCGACGCGTTCGAGACACGGCACCCGGACGTGCGGGTCGTGCGGATGCGCCCGGCGTTCCTGTTCCAGTACGCGTCGGCGAGCGAGCAGCGCAGGCTGTTCGCCGGGCCGCTGCTGCCGAACAAGCTGGTGCGCCCCGAGCTGGTCCCGGTCGTGCCGGACCTGCCCGGGCTGCGGGTGCAGGCACTGCACACCGACGACGCCGCCGACGCGTACCGGCTCGCCGCACTCGGCGACGCCCGGGGCGCGTTCAACCTGGCCGCCGACCCGGTGGTGGACGCGGGCCTGCTGGCCGAGCTGCTGGACGCCCGTGTCGTGCGGATGCCGGCGTGGCCGGTGCGAGCCGCGGTGGTCGCGGCGTGGCGGCTTCGGCTGGCACCCGCCGCGCCAGAGCTGTTCGACGCGGTGCTGCGCTTGCCGCTGATGGACACGAGCCGGGCCCGCACCGAACTCGGCTGGACCCCGCGGCACGACGCCGCCGAGGTGATGGCCGAGTTCCTGGCCGGGCTGCGGGAAGGCGCGGGCCTGCCCACGCCGCCGCTCACGTCCGAGATACCCGGTGGCAGGGCGGCGGAGCTGGCGAAGGGTGCGGGCAGCAAACCCTGAGCGGCCCTTCAGCCCCTGCGGAAGCGGCGCCTGCGGTTCCTGGTGAGCACGCCTGCGGCGGCGTCATCGAGGAGTGCGCCCACCGTCTCGGCCGCGCACGCCTTGTTGGCGCCGATCCCGCCCGTCGGGCCGCGTTTGACCCAGCCGACCACGTAGGTCCCGGCCCGCACCCGCCCGCCGGTGTTCGGGATCGTGCCGGTGGCCTGGTCGAACGGCAGCCCTGGCAGCGGGACGCCCCGGTGCCCGACCGAGCGGACGACCTGGCCGGTCGTGATCTCCACCCCGTCGCTCACCAGCAGCCCGCGCACCTCGCGGTCGCCGACGATCCGCAGCGGCGCGGAGTGGAACCGCAGCACGATGCGCCGCCGCTCGTGCCGCGGCGGCGTCGACCAGTCGACGGCCTCCCTGCGCACGTCCCGTAGCAGCGCGGCCTTCCCGGCCGGACCCGCCGCGTCGATCGCGTCGGTGGTCCTCGGGTCGTGCGCGTCGACGACCAGGCCGACCTCGTCCTGGCCGGTGAGCGCGAGCAGCTCCGGCATCGTGTACGCGGCGTCCTCCGGCCCCCTGCGCCCGAGGAGCACGACCTCGCGGACCTTGCTCGACCGCAGCGCGGCCAGCGCGTGCGGCGCGATCGACGTGCCCGCCAGTGTGGCCGGAGCCGCGGTCAGCACGCGGGCCACGTCCACCGCCACGTTCCCGTTGCCGACCACCACGACCCGTTCCGCCGACAGGTCCACCGCGTCGGCGGGCACGTCCGGGTGGCCGTTGTACCAGCCGACCACCGTCGTCGCGGCGACGCTGCCCGGCAGGTCCTCGCCGGGGACGCCCAGGTCACGGGCCGCCGACGCACCAACGGCGTAGATGACGGCGTCGTGGCGTGCCGCCAGCTCGTCGGCCAGCACGTCACGGCCCACCTCGACACCCAGCCGCAGCTTCAGCCGCGGGTGGGTGTGGAACCGTGAAAACACCTCGCCGATCCGCTTCGTGGACGGGTGGTCGGGTGCGACCCCGAACCGCACGAGCCCGCCAGCGACCGGCAACCGGTCGACCAGCGTCACGGTCGCGTTGGTGTGCAGCAGCAGGTCCTCGACCGCGTACATCCCGGCGGGCCCGGTGCCGACCACCGCGACGTGCAGCGGCGCGAGGTCGCTCGGGATGACACGGTGGAACGTCGGCTGACCCCACGCGTGGAAGTTCGGCGACGACGCGGTGTCCTCGGTCGGCTTGTCCGCGTAGTAGTCGGCGTTGATGCCCGCGTAGGGCTTCAACGGCGCGGTCAGCGCGTCGACGGGGAAGATCGCGTCGACGGGGCAGGCGTCCGCGCAGGCGCCGCAGTCGATGCAGGTGCGCGGGTCGACGTAGAGCATCTCGGTCGTGCCGAAGTCCGGCTCGTCCGGGGTGGGGTGGATGCAGTTGACCGGGCACACGGCGACGCACGACGCGTCGCTGCAACAGGTCTGCGTGATCGCGAACGCCATGGGTGCTCAGATCAGGTTGGCGCGCTTGTAGAAGCGCGTCGCCGCACGGGTGAGCAGCCCGCAGGAGTCGAGGAACTCCATCAGCCCCGCGCAGCTCGAGCGCAGCATGGACTTGTGGTGCTCGTTGGCCTTCGCCTCGCGCAGCGCCCGCCTGGTGTCGAGGCCCGCGTTCGCGTACACCTCGTCGTTCCACATGCTGGTGACGATGTGGTAGGCGGCGATCGAGACCACCAGTGCGTTGATCTGCCTGCGCAGCCGACCCGCGCCGCGCAGCCGTTCCCTGGTCTCCTCGCGGGCGAACTTCATGTGCCGCGACTCCTCGACCACGTGGATGTTGTTGATGGTGCGGACGAACGGCGCCACCCGCTCGTCCCGCATCCAGTCACGCTGCATGACGTCGAGGACCTCCTCGGCGACGAGGATCGCCGCGTACGCGGCCTCCCCGAACGCGACCGCCTTGAACACGCGGCCGAGCTCGACGACGTGCCACTTCGGCCGGTAGGCGGGCGCGCCGAGCTTCGCGGCACCGCGCGCGAACATGATCGAGTGCCTGCACTCGTCGGCGATCTCGGTCAGCGCCCACTGGAACGCCGGGTCGGTCGGGTCCTTCGCGTAGAAGTCCCGCAGCACCATCTGCTGCAGGATCATCTCGAACCAGATCCCGGTGCTGGCGACCGAGGCCGCCTCCTGGCGGGTGAGCGCCCGCTGCTGATCCGGGGTCATCTCCGCCCAGTAGGACGTGCCGTAGAGGGTGCTCCACTCCGGGCTCGTACCGTGGTGGGCGGTGTCGAGCGGCGTCTCCCAGTCGACCTCGTGGACGGGGTCGTACGACAACGTCTCCGACGAGTCCAGCAACCTGCGTGCCACGGTCTGGCGGTCGGCCTGGTCGTGCGTGTCGATCGTGGTCATGGGAAGCTCCCTGATGACGCCATGTTACCTCGGTTAACTGTTACCCAAGGTAACACGAACTGCTGCCCGCGCGCGACCACCGCTGACCTGGGCGTTCTCGTTTTTGTCGGTGACCGCGGGCATGATGCGCGTATGGCTGTGACAGGACGTTTGGAGCTGGCCGCGTTCGACGCGCCGGACATCAAGAGGCTCGAGGAGTTCTACACCGCGCTCACCGGCTGGCAGACCGTGCGCGACGTGGGCGACTGGATCACCCTGCGCGGGAGCGACGGACAGGAGATCGCGTTCCAGAAGGCCCCGGACCACGTGCCGCCGCAGTGGCCGGGGCAGGACCTGCCGCAACAGGTCCACCTCGACCTGTTCGTCGAGGACCACGAGGCGGCCGCGAAACGGGCGGAGGAGCTCGGCGCCACCCGGCTCGCCGACGGGGCCCACTGGATCACGCTCGCCGACCCGGCGGGGCACCCGTTCGACCTGTGCCGCAAAGAAGGGGTCGGGCCGGAGATGACGCTGTTCGCGGTGACCATCGACGCGCCGGACGCCGTCGGCCTCGCCCGGTTCTACGCGGCGCTGATGGGCATGGAGCTGACCTACGAGGGGCCGGAGGGCGCACTCATCGCCGGTGACGGGAAGAGCGTGATGTTCCAGCAGATCGCGAAGTACACCCCGCCGAGGTGGCCGGACCCGTCCGCGCCTCAGCAGGCACACCTCGACATCCACGTCGACGACCTCGACGCGGGGGAGGCGCGGGCGCTGGAGTTGGGCGCCACCCGGTTGCCCAACGAGGAGAAGGACTTCCGCGTGTTCGCCGACCCGGCGGGACACCCGTTCTGTCTCACCGCATAGCAGCGGTCCGGCTAACCCGGTTCACAGCACCATGGCCACGGCGCTGACACGTCGTGAGTGCTTGCGAATGCCGTGAGAGTGCCGACGGGGACACCGGGCGTCCCTGTCGGCACTCTCACGACCTCGGCCAGCGCGCGGCGGAACTGGTCGTGCGGTTGGTGAGGCGGGGCCGTGAGTACGGGGTGGTCCCGCTGTTCGCGACGCAGGAGGTTCTCTGATGTCAAGAAGCGACCTGCGCTAGATCAGACCGAGCACCCCCTGCGCGACAGCGCCGACCGCGATCAGCCCGGCGACAGCCTTCCACTTGGGCTGCCGGTCCTGCTCCGTCTCCCACATGAACGCCATCCGCCACGCGATCGCCAACGCGATCAGCGCCGCGACCGGTGCGAAGAGGTTGGTCTTCCGCTCCTCCACAAGTTCGCCGTTGACCACAAGCTCCTGGTAGGTGCCCATGAAGATCACGAATGGCAGCGACAACACAACCACGGCGGCGATGGTCATCTTCACCTGACGGTTCATGTTCGGTGGACGACGCATCCTCATAGTCGGTTCCGAGTGTCATCCTTCTGTGATCCAGGCAGCGACTGTTCTCGCCGGATGGGGAGGTCTCGACGGACTGAGGTCGCGCCGCCACGCACCCCCGTGCCACAGGAACAGCCTTCGAGCGCCCGTGGCGGCGCGCGGTCGGCCACCCCGACCGCGCCGAAGCGACCGTCGCGGGTACCTGTCAGCCCATCCACATGCCGCCGTTGACGTCGATGACCGTGCCGGTGATCGACGCGGCGGCCGGGGAGCAGAGCCAGCCGACCGTGCCCGCGATCTCCGCCGGGTCGGTCACATGGCCCAGGGGGATCGACGCGCGCAGGTCCGACATCTCGTGGTCGGTGAGGCGGTCCAGCATCGGGGTGGCCACCGGGCCGGGGGCGAGACAGTTGACGCGGACACCGCGGTGCGCCTGGTGTCTGGCCAGGTGACGGGTCAGCCCGATGATGCCTGCCTTCGCGACGGCGTAGGCGGGGCCGGACAGCTCGTTGCCGCCGTGGCGGCCGTTCACCGAGCTGAACAGGACCACGGAGCCGCCGTGCGCGAGCTTGGGCAGCGCCTGGCTGGCGACCACCGCCGCGGAGGTGAGGTTGTCGTCGAGGACGCGGCGCCACTGCGCCAGGTCCAGGTCCTCGATCCCGCCCCTGCCCACCGAACCGGCGGCGTGGACGACCACGTCCAGCGACGGCACGTCGGCGAGTGCCGTCGCGACCGCGACCGGGTCGGCGGCGTCGAGGCCGAGTGCCCGGTCCAGCACCACCACGTCGTCGCCGCGGTCCCGGAACCAGTCCGCGCACGCGCCTCCTATGCCACCCGCACCGCCCACCACCAGCGTTGTCGTACCCATGTGCGCATTGTGCGCGCCGGCCGGCCCGGCCGGGTCGTGTCATGTCTCACTGTGATCACCTAGATGATTGATTCCGTGAAGTCGGTGTGAGTGGGCGGTCGGTCGTCGTGTGCTGGTCGCGTGGCTCCGGTTCACGTTGTGGTGGGTTTGTCCTCGCCGGACGGGCAGGTCTCGGGGATGGCAGGGAGGCCCTATGGGTGGGCTTGCGCCACCGTCGGGGTTGCGCGGGCAGAGGCCCCGCTTCGCGGGCCCGGGGCGCGGAGCGCCCGGGGGTTTGGTGCTGTGAATGGTGCGTTGACGGCGTGGTAATGCCCTGAAAGGCGCGTTCAGGGCGCTGGGCGTCCTGAATGGCCCATTGACGGCACTTGTTTGCTGTGAACACGTCTTTCACGGGTCCGTATGCCAAGCCACTTCACATGATCTTCACGAAATCAATCGTCTAGAATCCGTCGGCATGGCGGCTGAGCGGGTGACACGTGGGCCTGTCTCGCCGTCCGCGGACAGCGAGGACGGCGAGACGAGCAGCGGCATCACGCGTGCCCTCAAGGTGATCTTCGCGGTGGCGGAGTCGCAGGAGCCCGACGTCGGGGTGTCCGAGCTCGCCCGCACCCTCGGCTACAGCAAGACCGTCGTGCACCGGGTCGTGCGGACGCTGGTGGCGAGCGGGTTCTTCCTCGTCGACGAGCGCACCCGGCGCTACCGGCTCGGGCCGGGCGCGGTGAGCGTGGGGCTGGCCGCGCTCGCGCGCATGGAGGTGCCGAGCATCGCGCAGCCGCACATGGAGCGGCTCGTCGCGGCCACCTCCGAGACCGCGACGCTGTCGGCCCGCTACGGCGACCAGCGGATGTACCTCGCGCAGGTGCTGTCTCCGCAGGAGATCCGCATGGCGGTGCCGCTCGGGCAGCTGTTCCCGCTGCACGTCGGGGGGTCGTCGAAGGCCATCCTCGCGTCGCTGGCGCCCGACGAGCTGACCGGCTACCTCGACCGCGCGCTCGCGGGCACCGTGTCGGTGACCAGCCGCGAGGAGCTGGAGGACCAGCTGCGCCGCATCCGGCGCCGCGGGTACGCGGTGAGCCTCGGTGAGCGGCAGGTCGACGCGGGCTCGGTCGCGGCCCCGGTGTTCGACGCGACCGGTCGTGTTTACGGAGCGTTGTCGATCTGTGGCCCGGTCGCCCGGATCAGCGAGGACAAGATCGCGGAGTACGGCTCGCTCGTCACCGAGGCGGCGGCCGCCGTCTCGACTGGACTTGGCTACCGGCGCACCGGAGTCTGATCTTTACCCGCAAGGAATCTGCGTGACGGCGGCGTTTCGCCCGCAGCTCACGAGTCCGGTGAGGACACACCGCACGGTCTGATGAGGACTGTCATGGTGACACTGTGCTTCTGTGCCCGTGCGCACGGTCCGTAACGAATGAATTCACCCGGGATTTGGGTCCGCGATGCCTTGACCGTGCTTCGAACGCCTGCCTAGCATACCGGCATCCGTTACGGCGTTCCGCTAAGCGTTACGCGAGTCGCCAAGGATCCCCGTGGAGGACACCGCATGGTGAGTGCGACGCAGGCCCCATCCCGACCCGAGACCCCGGCCGCCCCGCGGGCGGCGCGCAACGGGAACGGGCCCCGATGGCTGTTGTGGGTGACGACGCCGCTGATCTTCGCGGCGATCATCGGGCTCTGGAAGCTGTACACGGTCGTGTCCGGCGTCAGTGAGCTGATCATGCCGCCACCCGAGAAGGTGTGGACCGCACTGATCGAGCTGCTCGGCGACGAGATGATCTACGAGGCCACGTACGTGACCTTCTACGAGACCGTCGTCGGCTTCGGTATCGCGGTCGTCGTCGGGGTCACGCTCGGCATCGTGCTCGGCAAGATGCGGTCACTGGAACGGGTGCTCTCGCCGTTCCTCGTGGCGACACAGGTGGTGCCGAAGGTCGCGATCGTGCCGATTCTGTTGCTGTGGTTCGGTTTCGGCCTCTCGTCCAAGATCTTCATGGCCGCGATCATCAGCTTCTTCGTGATGATGCAGAACACGATCCTCGGCATCCGCTCGATCGAGGCCGGCCACCGCGACCTCATGCGCGTCATCCAGGCCCCCTGGTGGAAGCGCGTGATCTCCCTCGACATCCCGTCCTCGCTGCCCGCCGTGCTCACCGGCATCGAGCTGGGCATCGTCTTCGCGATCACCGGCGCGATCGTCGGTGAGTACCTCGGTGGCGACGAGGGCCTCGGCGCGCTCGCCACCGTCATGCTCGCGGCACTGCGGACCGACCAGCTGTTCGCCGTCGTGATCATCATGACCGTGCTCGGATTCCTGCTCTACGCCGTGGTGGCGGGCATCCGTCGGTTCGCGATCCCCTGGCACGAGTCGTCAGGGCGCGCCACCAGCCTCTAGTCCTTCGTGGACCCAGCAGAACCCAGGAGTCCGGCACCATGGATCGACGCTCTTTCCTGCGCAACAGCGGCCTTTTCGCGATCACGACCGCCGCTGGCAGCACCTTCCTGATGGCGTGCGCGCCCTCGACCGGGAACGACTCGGCCAACCAGGCCGCCCCGGACCCGGACGCGCGTGACGCCACGTTCATCACCCCGTTCCAGCACATCATCAACTACGCCGACGTCTACGTCGCGATCCAGGAGGGCTACTTCGCCGAGGAGAGCCTGCGGGTCGACGTGGTCGGCGGCACCGGCACGGCGAGCTCGGTCTCCCAGGTGACCGCGAACCAGGGCCTGGTCGGCAAGGCCGCGGCGGTCATCACCTGCCCGCTGATCGCCGACACCGGCACCGAGATCATCACGGTCGCGCAGGGCGACCAGCGCAGCCAGTACAGCGTCGCGTCCAAACCGGACAACCCGCTGACGCATCCGGAACAGTGGCAGGGCAAGACGATCGGCGTGATCTCCAAGGGCGGCTCGACCGAGCTGCTGCTCGACGCCATGTCCGTGGCGGAAGGACTCGACCCCACCAAGGTGCGCAAGGTCGTCACCGGCGCCGACGTCGGGTCGCTGGAGTTCCTGAACCGCGGCGAGGTCGACGGCTTCATCACCTACCTCGGCTCGGAGACCGCGTTCAAGCAGCGCGACATCGAACTGAACTACCTGAACACCGACGAGTTCGCGAAGATGCCGGGCGACTCCTACTTCGTGAAGACCGCGGACGTGGATGCCGAAGCCGAGGCGATCGTCGGCTTCCTGCGTGCGTCCCGCAAGGCATACCACTTCCTGGAGAAGCCGGAGAATCTCGACAAGGTGCTGTCCGCGGTCGGCGAGTTCAACCAGGTCGAGGTCAGCGACGAGGAACTGGCCCAGCTCAAGGTCGAGGCACAGGTGACGTTGTGCAAGCCGGACTCCGGTGACTACCTGGCCGTCGACATGCCTGCGTGGGAGTCCGCGGTCGAGCTGATGCGCAAGTCCGGGATCATGAAGGACACCACGCGCCCGGTCGAGGACTTCGTCACCACGAAGTTCGTGGAGCAGATCTGAGTTGGGCGGCACGGACAGGGCCGACCTGCTGATCGTCGGCGCGGGCACCGCCGGACTGCCGGCGGCCATCGAGGCCGCGAGGCACGGGCTGCGGGTCACCGTCGTCGAGCAGGCCGACCAGGTGGGCGGCACGCTGTGGCGGTCGTGGGCGCAGCTGTCGGCGGGTGGCACCGCGTTGCAGCGCGAGCGCGGCATCCACGACAGCCCGGACCTGCACTTCGACGACGTGATGCGGATCAGCAAGAACACCGCCGATCCCGCGCTCGTGCGGCTCGCGGTGGACCACGCGCCGGAGACGGTGGACTGGCTGGTGTCCGCCGGGTTCGACATGGACCCGGCGGCACCCGCGATCCTGTACTTCCACGAGCCGTACGCGCTGCCCCGCACCTACTGGGGCAGGCGCGGCGGGAACTCGGTGCTGGAGGTGCTGATCCCGAGGTTCGAGCGGGCGTGCGCGGACGGCGCGGTGACGTTGCTGCTCAACACCACGGTCACCGCGTTGCGTGCCGACGGGGCGAACCGGGTGGTCGGGGTGACCGTGTTCGGGCCCGACGGCGTGCGTGCCGACCTCGACGCGGACCACGTGCTGCTCACCAGCGGCGGCTACTCGGGCAACGCGGAGCTGTTCCCGCAGCTCACCGACGGTGCGCCGCTGGTGGGGCCGGGTGCGCCGACGTCGACCGGCACCGGTCTGCTCGCCGCGCTCGACCTCGGCGCGAGCACCAGGGGCGGCGACCTGTACCTGCCCACCTACGGCGGTGTCCTGCTGCCGGACAGTGCGTCGAGGACGGTCCCGCTCGACGACTACCCGCAGCTGACCCCGCAGTCCCGGCTGCCGTGGGAGATCCACGTCAACGAGCGCGGGGAGCGGTTCGTCGCCGAGGACGCCGACAGCGTCGACGTCCGCGAGAACGCGCTGCTTGACCAGCCGGGCCTGCGGTTCTGGGTGGTCTACGACGACGTCGTGCGGCAGAAGTCGCCCGCGCTGTTCCCGTCGTGGGCCGAAGAGGACCTGGCGGAGGCGTTCGCCACGCACCCGTCGTTCGCCACGGCGGACACGATCGAGGAGCTGGCCGAGCGGGCCGGGGTCGACCCGGCGGGGCTCGCGCGCTCGGTCGGGGAGTACAACGCGGCGGTGGCCTCCGGGGTGGACCCGTTGGGGCGCACGCACCTGCCGCTGCCCATCGAGCGGGCGCCGTTCTTCGCGGTCCGCAACCACGGCTCGACGCTCAAGAGCCCGGCCGGGCTGGTCGTCGACGGGGACCTGCGGGTCATCGCGGCCGAGGGCCCGGTCGAGAACCTGTACGCGGCTGGTGAGGTGCTCGGCGGCAGCACGTTGTCGGGCAAGTCTTTCGTGAGCGGGATGAGCGTGACGCCCGCGTTGTCGTTCGGGCGGCTGATCGGCCGCCGGGTCGCGGGGAGTGCCTGATGTGGAACCGGTCCGATGTGGACTTCGTCGACAGTGCGGACGTGCCGTGGGAGCGGCCTGCGGAGGGTGAGTTCGGGGTGGCCGGCGGCGGCCGCAGGCGGGTGCTGAGCCGGGACCCCGGGGACGGCGCGGCGACCGCCGTGCAGCGGGTGATCGACGCGCAGCGCGGGGTGCTGGCCGCTGAGGCCGACATCTACGTGCTCTCCGGCGGCGGTGTCCTGAACGGCGAGCCGATCGCGGTCAACGACTACGTGCACGTCGCGGCGGGCGCCGAGGTGGACCTGGTGCCGGGCGTGCGCGGGCTGGTGCTGTACTGCGGGTTCTGGGCGCCGCCCGCGTTCGGGCCGGGTGCCGGGGATCGAGGTGGGGTCGCCGTCACCCACACCGAGCGTCTGCAGTGGACACCGGCGACGTGGAGTGGTGAGGTGGAGCTGCGGCCGGGCGCGATGCTGAAGACGTTGCGCCGCGACGACCGGGCCTACATCTACCTGGCCGCGATGATGCCGGGCTGGCGGTCCGAGTCCGAGGAGGCCCACCCGGTCTACGAGGAGTCGTACAAGATCTACGGCGACGTCCTCATGGGTGCTCGGGGTGTGATGCGGGAGGGCTCGTACTTCTTCCGCTCGCCCGGCGTCTTCCACGGGCCGCTCTACTCACGCGGCGGGACGATGTCGTTCATCCGGTCCGACGCGGCGACCACCACCGAGTACCGGGACCCGCCGCCGGGTGGCGCGTGGGACGAGCTGGCGAGGCAGGCGTATGTCGACTGAGACCATCCGGGAGAGTGCGATGACCGAGAACACCGGTACGGCCGTCGCCGGCGAGGCGATCTCCATCCGCGGCGTCGGCAAGACCTACGCCGCGAGCGCGGGACCGGTCCAGGCGCTGTTGCCGACCGACCTGGAGGTGCGGCCGGGGGAGTTCGTCGTGCTGCTCGGCCCGTCGGGCTGCGGCAAGACGACGCTGCTGCGCATGCTCGCCGGCCTCATCTCGCCGACCGAGGGCATGATCGAGATCGGTGGCAAGCCGCTGTTCACCGGCCGGGACGCGAAACCGGCGCGCGACGTGCTCGGCACGCTGGGCTTCGTGTTCCAGGCGCCGAACCTGATGCCGTGGCGGAAGGTGTGGCGCAACATCGCGCTTCCCCTGGAGGGCAAGGGGATCGGCCGTGCCGAGCGCAAGGCGCGGGCGGCGGAGCTGGCCGGGCTGGTCGGCCTCGAGGACTTCCTCGACCACTATCCCAAACAGCTCTCCGGCGGCATGCAGCAGCGTGTCGCGATTGCCCGCGCGCTCATCCACCGGCCGTCGATCCTGCTGATGGACGAGCCGTTCGGCGCGCTCGACGCGATGACGCGCGACTCGATGAACCTGCTGCTGCAGCGGCTGTGGATGGAGACGGGCAAGACCATCGTGCTGGTCACCCACTCGATCTCCGAGGCCGTGTTCCTCGCCGACCGGGTGGTGCTGCTCTCGCAGCGGCCCGGCCGGGTGCAGGACATCGTGGCGGTCGGCTTCGACCGGCCGCGTGACCTGTCGGTCTCCGGCGACACGCGGTTCGGTGACATGGTGGGGCAACTGCGCAAGCAGCTCGGCGGGCACGCGTGACAGCCGTCCCACCGACCACGGCGATGGCCGCGTTCGCGGCCCGGCTGTCCTATGCGGACCTGCCGGGGGCCGTGGTGGCGAAGGCGGGCGCGCTGCTCACCGACTTCGTCGGCACCGCCGTCGGCGGATCCCGCACCCCCGAGGTGTCGGCGATGGCCGCCCTGGTGCGTGCCCGCGGCGGCAGGGCCGCGGCGACGGTGTTCGGTGCCGGGTTCTCCGCCCCGGCACCGGACGCGGCCTTCTGCAACGGCGCCGCCGCGGACGTGTTCGAACACCAGGACGGCTACCGCTTCGGCGGTTTCCACCCGTCCCACACGCTGCCGGCGCTGCTGGCGGTCGCCGAGGAGACCGGCGCCGAACTGCGTGACCTGGTGACCGCGGCGGTCGTCGCGTACGAGGTGTCCGACCGGATCGGCCGCGCCACCCACCCGCGTGCCACGCAGGCAGGCTGGTTCCCGATCGCGGCCGCGTTCGGCGCCGCGGCTGGGTGCGCGAAGCTCATGGGCCTGAAGGAGGACGGGATCGCCGACGCGATCGGCGCGGCCGCCTTCTTCGCACCCGCCATCCTCATCGAGTCGATCTTCGCGGGACCGTCGGCGAAACCGGCGTTCGCCGGTCAGCTCGCGCGGGCCGGGGTCGAGGGCGCGCAGCACGCGGCGGCCGGGCTGACCGGCTGGCGCGAGGTGGTCGAGCACCCGCGCGGCCTGGTCGCGGTGCTCGGTGGTGAGCCGGTCACCGACACGACCGACGACCTCGGCACCGAGTGGACGATCCTCGACGTGCACCAGAAGCGGTTCGCGGGCTGCCGCCACACCCACGGTGCCGCGCAGGCCGCCGTCGAGCTGGCGGTCGAGCACGACCTCGACCCCGCGGCGATCACGGCCGTCGACGTCGAGACCTACGACATCGCGCTCCTGCTGGTCGACCGTCCCGTCGGCACCGACCCGTCCACGGTGGCCTGCACGCTGAGCCTGCCGTACGTGGTCGGTGCGGCGGTCGCCGACCGGGACGTGGGTGGCGACCAGTACGACCTGGCCAGGCGCAGCGACCCGGCCGTGCTGCGGGTCGCTGACCTGGTGCGGCTGCGCGGCGCCGCCGACCTGGAGGCGCGCTACCCCGAGTACACGGCCACCCGCGTCACCATCACCACCGCCGGCGGCTCGCGGCACACCAGGACCGTGGACGTCCCGGCCGGCGACAGCCGCGCCCCGCTCACCCGCGACCAGCTGCTCGCCAAGTTCGGCGGCTACGTCGGCTCCGCGTTCGGCGAGCGGATCGCCACGCAGACCGCGGACCTGCTGCTCGACCCACCCGAGGCCACGCCAGTGCGTGACGTGACCGCGCCGCTGGCCACCCCGCCCGTAAGGAGGACCGTTGACTGACACGGAAACCGAGATCCACACCATCACGCCGGAGCCGGTCACCGCCGCCGCGTTCGCCCCGTTCGGCGAGGTCGTGTCGCTCGAGGACACCCCGAAGCTGCCGATCGACCTGTACTCCGGCCGCAACGCCATCCACGGCCCGGTCGTGCTGCAGGCCGACGAGCGGCCGGAGTTCATCCTGTTCCGCGTCGGCTACCGCGGCGGTGACATCCGCTACCTGGAACGCCACCACGGCATGACGCAGACGTTCATCCCGCTGAACGGCGACCCGTTCGTCTCGGTCGTCGCCCCGCCGGACGCGCCGATGCGGGACGGGTTCCCCGACTTCGCCTCGATCCGCGCGTTCCTGGTGCCCGGTGACGTGATCCTCAACATCCACCGCGGCACCTGGCACGAGCCACCGTTCCCCACGAAGGACGGCCAGAAGTTCTTCATCACCAGCACACCCGGCGTCACCGGCGGTCTCCAGTCCACCGCGGACGACAACGGCGAGGTGCACAAGCTGGACGTCGACAAGCGCAACCCCGTGTACCGCACCGGGAAGCGCCTGCGGGTGGCGATGCCCTGATGGCGGCACCCGTCCAGGCCGGCATCGGCGCGTCCCCGCGCAAGCGGGACGGCGTCGCGCTGCTCACCGGTCGCGCACTGTTCCTCGACGACTACCGTCCCGAGGGGCTCCTGCACGCGGTCGTGGTCCGGAGCGAGGTCGCGCACGGGCGGATCCTGTCCATCGACACGACCGCCGCCTCGGCCGCACCGGGGGTGGCGCTGGTGCTCACCGGCGCGGAGGCAGCCAGGCACGCCGGGCCGGTGCCCTACTTCATCGACCCCGCCGCGCGTGGCGGCAACCGGACCGACATCCGGTGCCTGCAGGTCGACAAGGTCGTCCACGTCGGACAGCCGGTCGCGGCGGTGGTCGCGGCGTCCCGCCACGAGGCCCAGGCCGCCGCCGAGCTGGTGGAGGTCGACTACGAGGTGCTGCCGCACGTGCTCGACGCGCGGGCCGCGATGGCGCCGGACGCGCCCCGGATGTACGAGGACTGGCCGGGCAACGTGGTGGCGCACAACCGGTACGGCTCCGGCGACCCGGACGCCGCGCTCGCGGCGGCGGACGTGGTGGTGGCGGGCGAGCTGCGGATCGCCCGCACGACCACGTCCCCGATCGAGCCGCGCGGCTACCTCGCGTCGTGGCAGGGCGGCGTGCTCACCGTGCACGCGTCCTGCCAGAACCCGCACCAGCTGCGGTGGATGCTCAGCGTCAGCCTCGGCGTCGACGAGTCCCGCATCCGGGTCGTGACCGCCAAGATCGGCGGCTCGTTCGGGCTGAAGATGCAGGGCCATCCGGAGGAGACGCTCGTCGCGCTGCTGTCCATGCTCACCGGTGCGCCGGTGAAGTGGGTGGAGGACCGGCGCGAGACGCTGATGGCCGGTGCCCGCGAGCAGGTGCACCGGTTCCGGGTCGGCGCGACGGCCGACGGCCGGATCACCGGGCTGGTGAACGAGATCGTCGCCGACATCGGCGCGCTGACCGCGCAGGCCGGCTGGGCGATGCCGAACATGTCGGCCACCACGCAGCCCTCCGGCTACGCCGTCCAGGACGTGCGCGTCGAGCTGGACATCGTGTGCACCAACAAGCCGCCGTGCAACGCGGCCCGCGGGTTCGGCAAGGACGCGGCGCACTTCGTGATGGAGCGCGCGGTCGACCTGGTGGCCCGCGAGCTGGGCATGGACCCCGCGCTGGTGCGGCGGCGCAACTTCGTGCGGGAGTTCCCGTACCGCACGGCCACCGGGCTCAACATCGACAGCGGTGACTTCGAGGGGCTGCTCGACAAGACACTGGCCGCGGTCGACTACACCGGGATCCGGCGGCGGCAGGCGGTGCTGCGGGACCGCGGGCGGTACGTCGGCGTCGGGCTGGGGTTCGAGCTGACGCCCGAGTCGTCGGACAGCCCGGGCACGTTCGTGTCCGGGTTCGACACCACGACCGTGCGGATGAGCGTCACCGGCATGGTCACCGTGCTCACCGGTGTGACCTCGCCGGGTGGTGGCAACGACACCGGCATCGCGCAGATCGTCGCGACCGAGCTGGGGGTGCCGATCGAGTGGGTCGAGCTGGTGCAGGGTGACACCGACCGGTGCCCCAACGGGTTCGGCAACTTCAGCGGGCGCAGCATGGTCGTCGGCGGCGGGTCGGCGGCGCTCGCGGCCAGGGACGTGCGGGCCAAGCTCCTCGCGGTCGCGGCGCTGGTGCTCGACACCGGGTATGTGGACATCCGCGGCGGGGTGGCGTTCGGCGGCGGCCGGGAGGTCCCGGTGCCGGAGGTGGCGCGGGCACTGCTGACCCGCGCGTTCGCCGTCGGCGACATCGAGCCGGTGCTGGAGTCCACCCGCGCGTACAAGCCCGGCAACATCAACCACGTGCCGGACGAGCTGGGCCGCATCCAGCCGTACCCGACGTACTCCTCCAGCCTGCACGCCGCCGTCGTCGAGGTGGACCCGGAGACCGGCAAGGTCACGCTCGCCGACTACGTGATGACCCACGACTGCGGCACCATGATCAACCCGGCGCTGGTCGAGGGCCAGGCCCGCGGCGCGGTCACGATGGGGCTCGGCAGTGCCCTGTCCGAGCAGCTGGTGTTCGGTGCCGACGGCGGCCTGGCGTCGAACCGGTTCAAGTCCTACCTGCTGCCGCGCGCCGGGGACATCCCGCTGCTGCGGATGATCCACCAGGTGACGCCGAGCCCGTTCACCATGCACGGCAACAAGGGCGCGGGCGAGGCCGGGGTGGGTGGCGCGCAGGCCGCCGTCGCGAACGCGGTGGAGGACGCGCTGGCCCCGTTCGGCGTGACCGTGCGCGGGGTCCCGCTCTCGCCGCCGAACGTGCTGGCACTGATCGACGAGGCACGCCCATGAGATACACCAGACCTTCCGACGTGGCCGGTGTGACCGCGGCGCTGGCCGACGGCGACACCGTGGTGGTCGGCGGCGGCACGATGGTCGTCCCCGAGATGACGCACGGCCGGGTCCGGCCCGCCGCGGTCGTCGACCTGGCGAAGGCCGGGCTCGCCGGGATCACCAGGGTCGACGGGGCGTGGGTCGTCGGCGCGATGACCACCTACACCGAGCTGGAGCGCTCGGCCGTGCCGCTGCTCGCGACCGTCGCGCGCGGCATCACCGGCGGCCCGCAGATCCGCAACCGGGGCACGGCCGGTGGTTCGGCGAGCTACGCGAACCCGTCGTCGGACGTCCCGGCCGCCCTGGTGGCGCTGAACGCCCGGCTGCGCCTCGCGAAGGCCGGCGGCACCAGGGAGGTCGCGGCGGCGGACTTCTTCCTCGGCGCGTTCGCGACCGCACGCGAACCCGACGAGGTGCTCACCGCCATCACCGTGCCCGACACCGGCGCGACCCCCGGTTACGTGAAGTTCAAGCTCGCGGAGGGCAGCTGGCCGATCGTCACCGCCGCCACGCTCGCGGGACCGGCGATCAGGGTCGTGCTCGGCGGCGCGGCCGCCGTGCCCGTCGTCGTCGAGCTGGCGCGGTCGTCGTGGCGGGAGCAGTTGCGGTCCGAAGTGGACAGGGTGCTCACGCGGCCGTGGGACGACGTGCTCGCACCAGGGGACTACCGGGCGCGCATCGCGCCCGTGATCGCGGCGCGGTCGGTGGCCGCCGCGCTGGCAGAGGAGGCGGCATGAAGCTGACCGTCAACGGGGTCGAGCACGACATCGACGTGGACCCGCGCACCCTGCTGGTGCACGCGATCCGCGAGCAGGTCGGCCTCACCGGCACGAACGTCGGCTGTCTCACCGGCGACTGCGGCGCCTGCACGGTCGTCGTCGACGGGCAGACCACCAAGTCCTGTTCCGTCCTGGCGCTGTCGGCGGAAGGGGCGGACGTCGAGACCATCGAGTCGCTGGCCGACGGCGACGAGCTGCACCCGGTGCAGCAGGCGTTCTGGGACGAGTTCGGCTTCCAGTGCGGGTTCTGCCTGCCCGGCATGCTGCTCACCGCCAGGGAGCTCGTCGAGTCGACACCGGACGCGAACGACGACGACATCCTCCGCGCCGTCAACGGGAATCTGTGCCGCTGCACCGGCTACAACACGATCGTCGCGGCGGTCCGCAAGGCGGCAAGGTCATGAACTCCGTCGTGCGGATCGTCGAGGACTACCTCGCCGCCGTCGAGGAGGGCCGGCGCGAGGACGCGGCCCGCCACCTCGCGCCGGACGCCGAACTGGTCTTCCCCGGCGGGAGGCGGTACCGGAACCTGGCCGAACTGGCCGAGGCGAGCCGGGGCCGCTACCGGTCGGTCGGCAAGCACCGGGACCGCTACGAGACGGCCGAGGACGGCACGCTCGTGTACTCGATCGGCAGGCTGTTCGGTGACAACAACCACGGCGTGCGGTTCGACCACGTGCGCTACGTCGACCGGTTCCGGCTGCGTGCCGGGCTGATCGTCGAGCAGTGGGTGTGGAACGACCTCGCCGAGACCGGTGTGCTCGGCGCCCGCACCGCCGGGGACCTGGCGCCGGAGTGGCGGCCATGACCGCCTACCCCCATGTGTTCTCCCCGGTCGACATCGGCGGCGTCACGCTGCGGAACCGGGTGTTCGTGTCGGCGCACACCACGAACTTCGGGACCGGGTTCCTGCCGACCGAACGGCACGTCGCCTACCACCGGGAACGGGCCCGCGGCGGCGCCGGGCTGATCGTCACCGAACCGCTGCGGGTGCACGGGACGAGCCTCGGCCGCGCCGGTGGCCTCGCCGCCGACCCGGCCGCGCTCCCGATGCTGACCCGGATCACCAGCGCCGTCCGCGACGAGGGCGCCGCGGTGTTCAGCCAGCTCACCCACGCCGGGCGGCACAGCGAGAACGTCTTCCGCCGCACCGCGGCCTGGGGCCCGACCAGCAGGCGCTGGACCGCGGGCGGTCACGTCCCGCACGCCATGACCCGCCACGACATGACCGAGGTCCGCGACGCCTACGTGCGCGCGGCGGAACTCGCCGCGGCGGCGGGCTTCCAGGGCGTCGAGGTCCACTTCGGACACGGGCACCTGCTGCACCAGTTCATCTCACCGGCGAGCAACGACCGGGCCGACGCGTACGGTGGCAGCGAGGAGAACCGGCTGCGCTACCCGCTCGAAGTCCTCGACGCGGTGCTCGACGCCGTGGGGGACCGGGTCGTGGTCGGCGTCCGGATGTCGGCCGACGAGCTGGTCGCAGGCGGGCAGGACCTCGACGCGGGGCGGCGGATGGCGCACCTGCTCGACACCACCCGCCCGATCGGCTTCCTCAACGTCTCACTCGCCTCCTACACCGTGCCCGCCATCGGGCACCACGTCGCCGACATGAGCGAGGGCCACACCCCCTACCTCGACCAGGCCCTCGCGGTGGCGAAGGAGTGCGCGCGCACGCCGGTGCTCGCCGCGTGCCGGTTCGTCGACCTCGCCGACGCCGAACGCGGCCTCGGCACCGGGCTCCTGGCCGCCGTCGCGATGACCCGCGCGCACATCGCCGATCCGTCCCTGCTCGCCAAGGCGATGGCGGGCGACGAGGACCGGATCAGGCCGTGCGTGTCCTGCAACTTCTGCATCGGCGAGATCGCCGGCCACCGTCCGATGACCTGCATGATGAACCCGCGAGCCGGGCGTGAGGCGGAGTGGCCGGAACACCCGGGCACGTCGCCGGAACCCCAGCGGGTGCTGGTCGTCGGTGCCGGCCCGGCGGGACTGGAGACCGCGCGCCTGGCCGCGGAGCGCGGGCACTCCGTGCAGGTGTGGGAGATCGGGCCCGAGCCGGGCGGTCAGCTGCGGATCGGTCGTCGCGGTGTGGGTCGCGGGGACCTCGACCGGCTTCGGGCCCACCTGCAACGCCGCCTCGCGGACCTCGCGGTCCCGGTGCGTACGAGCACCCCGGCCACCGTGGACGACGTGCTGGCGGAACGGCCGGACACGGTCGTCCTCGCGACCGGCGCCCGCCACACCGCCCGCGAGGTCCCCGGCTGGGGCCGTGCGCTCACCGCACACGACGTCCTGAGTGGACTGTCGTGGACCGGGCGGACGCTGCTGGTACTGGACGACGACGGTGGCTGGACCGCCGCGTCGGTCGCCGAGACCGCCGCCCGCGACGGAGCCGCCGTGCACGTGGTCACCTCGGCGGGCACCGCGTTGCACGGCGTCACCGAGTACAGCCGGATGACCGCGATCGAGCGGCTGCGCGGCCTCGGTGTCCAGCTGTGGACCTCGGCGAGCGCCACCATCGACCACGGCGCGGTCCACATCACGAGCGCGCTGGTCGACAGCGCGACCACCGTGCGGGATGTGACCGACGTGGTCGCGCTGGACCCACCGGCCGCGCGTGACGACCTGGCCGTGCCACTCGCCGACGCCGGGCTCGCCGTGCACGTCATCGGCGACGCGGTCGCCCCGAGAACCCTGCTGGAAGCGATGACCGAGGCACACGTCGTCGGCCGCGCGCTGTAGAGAGGATCGAAACCATGGCCCGCAAGCTCGTCCTGCTGACCTACAACATCAGGCCCGGCGTCCCGCTCGAGGAGTACGCCGAGTACACGCGGTCCGTCGACTACCCCGTCTTCCGCCGCAACCCCGGCATCCAGAACTACGCCAACTACGTGGTGCGGCGGAACGCGCGTGGACAGGAGTGGTTCCGCCACTTCGACCTCATGTTCGTCGACGACCTCGACGCGTTCCACGCCGGCGGCAAGCTCCACCACGGCGACCCGGCGGTGCTCGAGCACGCGGCCGGGTGGCGGGAGAAGTGGGGCCAGGACCCGGAGACCGGCTGGCACACGGACGTGAACATCACCTATGCCGACGAGATCTGGGGTTGACCCCGGCCCGGCGCGCGGTCACGCTCGCCGTACTGATCGGCGCGGGCTACATGTTCCCGCTCTACCTGGTCGGTGCGGTCGGCGTCGCGGTACGGGCGGACCTCGGGTTGTCGGCGACCCAGCTGGGTGCGGTCGTCTCCGTGTTCTTCGGGGTCGGTGCGGTGCTGCTGCCGGTCGGTGGCCGCGTCGTCGACCGCATGGGTCCGCGCACCGCCGCCCGCCTCGCGGTCGTGGGCGCGGTCGCGTGCCTACTCGCGGTGGCCCTGTTCGGCGGGACCTACCCCGGTCTGCTGGCGGCGATGGCGGTCGGCGGGATCGGGTCGACGGTCGCGGCGCCGGTCGGCGGGATGCTGATCGCGCGGGTGGTGCGTGCTGGCCGGCGCCCGCTCGCGTTCGCGGTGGAGCGGTCCTCGATCCCGGCGGCCACGCTGGTCGCCGGGCTGTGCGTGCCGACGCTGGCGGCGGTGCTGCACTGGCGGGTCGTGTTCGGGATCGGAGCCGCACTCGTGGTGCTGGTCCTCCTGGTGCCGGTGCCCGCGACGGCCGCGCGGACCAGACCGGTCGCGCAGGCGCCGTTGCGGCCGGTCACGCCACTGCTGCTGGTCACCGGGATGTTCGTGCTCGGGTCGGCGGCCGCGACCGCGCTGGCGACGTTCTTCGTCGGCCACGGCGCCGCGCTCGGGATGTCGCCCGGCACGGGCGGGGTGGCGCTCGCGGCCACCAGCGCGGCGACGATCGGTGTGCGCATGGCGCTGGGGCTGCTCGGGGTCCGGGTGCCGGGCCGGGCCACGTCGGCCGTGCTGCTGCTGGCAGGCGCGGGCGGGTTCGTGCTGCTCGCGGTGCCGTCGGTGCCCTCGGCGTGGGCGGGTGCGCTGCTGGCGGGCGCCGCGGGCTGGGGGTGGACCGGGGTGCTCGGCCTCGCGGTCGTGCAGTCTCACCCGGAAGCGCCGGGCGCGTCGACGGCGCTCGTGCAGGCGGGCGGCTGTGCTGGCGGCATCGCCGGGCCGCTGCTCATGGGCGTGCTCACCGAACGGTTCGACTACGGCGCCGGATGGCTTGCCATGGCTGGGCTCGCGGCCGTCGCGGGGGTGGTCGCCGCGCTGAACGGGGGGATCTGGCGATGGGTTTCACACCCGGCGCGGTCGTCGGAGGTTGACCTCCACGCCGATGCCGACCTAACCTCTCAGCGGACCGGCGTTACACATAGCGGAACGATTGCCAAGGGGGAGCCAGTGGCGGATGGACCACTCACCGGCGTGCGGGTGCTGGACGTCTCGACGATCCTCGCCGGCCCGCTGTGCTGCCGGATCCTCGGCGACCACGGCGCGGACGTGGTCAAGGTCGAGCACCCGGAGGCGGGTGACGGCATGCGCGGCCACGGCGAGGCCAAGGACGGGATCCCGTTGTGGTGGAAGGAGATCTCCCGCAACAAGCGCACCGTCGGGCTGAAGCTGTCCACGCCGGAGGGTGCGGACCTGCTGCTGCGCCTCGCGAAGACCGCCGACGTGCTCGTCGAGAACTTCCGCCCCGGCACCCTGGAGCGCTGGGGCATCGGCCCGGAGCGGCTGCACCAGGTCAACCCGGCGCTGGTGATCGTGCGGATCACCGGGTTCGGCCAGACCGGCCCGTACGCCTCCCGTGCCGGGTTCGGCACGCTCGCCGAGGCGATGAGCGGCTTCGCGTACCTCACCGGTGAGGAAGGCGGCCCGCCGACGCTGCCGGCGTTCGGGCTCGCCGACAGCATCTGCGGCATCGCCGCGTCGTCGGCGGCGGTCATGGCCCTCTACGCCAGGGAGCGGAACGGCGGCCGCGGCGAGGTGATCGACATGAACCTGCTCGAGCCGATCATGGACGCGGTCGGGCCCGGGCCGATGGTCTACGACCAGCTCGGGATCGTGGGGGAGCGGCACGGCAACCGGTCGACCAACAACGCGCCACGCAACACCTACCGCACCAAGGACGGCCGCTGGCTGGCCGTGTCGACGAGCGCACAGCGGATCGCGGAGCGGGTCATGGAGCTGGTCGGGCACCCCGAGGTGATCGGTGAGCCGTGGTTCGCCACCGGGCTCGGCCGCGCCGGGCACGCCGACCTGCTCGACGAGTACGTGGGCGGCTGGATCGCGGAGCGGACCGAGGCGGAGGTGACCGCGGCGTTCGCGGCGGCGGGCGCGGCGATCGCGCCGGTCTACAGCGCGCGCGACCTCGTGGCGGACGAGCACGTGCGGTCGACCGGGATGCTGACCACCGCGCAGGACGAGGACTTCGGACCGCTGCTCATGCACAACGTGATGTGGCGGGCCGAGCGCGCGCCCGGCCGGATCCGGTTCACCGGCCGGGCGCTGGGGCACGACACCGACGAGGTACTGGGGGATCTGGGAGTGAACGCGGACGAGCTGGCGCGGCTGCGCGCGGAGCGGGTGGTGGCCTGATGACGACACAGTCGACCGAGGCTTTGCTGGACGCCGTCGAAAACGGGCTTACCGTGCACGACCTGGGGCGTGAGCTACGGGTCGGGATGCCGCAGTCGCCCAACCACCCGGCGTTCTGGCACGCGCTGCCCCGCCGCCACGGCGACGTGGTCCGCGCCGACGGCGGATCCGCCGCCAACGACATGATCACCATGGGCACGCACGTCGGCACGCACATCGACGCGTTCGCCCACGTCTCCCACGACGGCAGGCTCGTCGACGGCTCCGACGCCGTGGAAGCCGGCCGGGGCGGGAAGTTCGTGGAGCTGGGTGCGCACACCATCAAGCCCATGGTCCGGCGCGGTGTGCTGCTCGACGTCCCGGCCGCCCTCGGTGACCCGGTGGGCTGCGCGGCGGGCTACGAGATCAGCCCAGCCGACCTGGCGGCCGCCGAGAAGCAGCAGGGCACGGCGGTCCGTGCGGGCGACGTCGTGCTGGTGCGCAGCGGGTGGGGCCGGTTGTTCGACGACCCCGATCCTCAGGTCTACCAGGGGAGGACGACCGGTGTGCCGGGCGTGAGCGAGGCCGGGGCGACCTGGCTCGCCGACAAGCGGGTGCACGCCGTCGGCGCGGACACCATCGCGTTCGAACGGCTCGCCCCCGGCGCGGGGCACGCGAGTCTGCCCGCGCACCGGGTGCTGCTCGTCGAACGCGGCGTCTACATCATCGAGGCGCTGAACCTGGAGGGCATCGCGGCGCAGGGCGTGCACGAGTTCCTGTTCGTGCTCTCGCCGCTGCCGCTGTTCGGCGCGACCGGTTCGCCGGTCCGGCCGCTCGCGGTGGTGGGCGCGTGACGACCGTGGACACCCCGACCCTCGCGGAGCGGCTCGCGTCGTTCGCGGCACGGACCTTCGTCGACGGGCCACCGGACGAGGTCGTCGTGAGCGTGCGGCAGCGCGTGCTCGACGTGCTCGGGCTCTGCGTCGCCGCACAGGCACTGCCCACCAGCCAGGCGATCCTGGCGCACGCCGAGGAACAGGGCGGGCGCGGGCAGTCCAGCGCCATCGGCCTTGCCGAGCAGGTCCCCGCGCCGAGCGCGGCGTTCGTCAACGGCGTGCTCGCCCACTCCCTCGACTACGACGACACGCACCTGCCGTCGGTGCTGCACCCGAGCGCGAGCGTCGTGCCCGCCGCGCTGGCCGCGGCGCAGGCGGCGGGTGCGACCGGCCGGGACACGGTCGCCGCGATCGCCGTCGGGCTCGAGGTGGCGGTCCGGCTGGGCATGGCGGGCTACGACCGCGACCTCGGCAACTCCGTCTACTTCGAACACGGCCAGCACGCCACGTCGATCTGCGGCGCGATGGGCGCGGCCGTCGCCGCGGCCCTGCTGGCCGGGCTCGGCGAACGGGGTGTGCTGCACGCGCTCGGTGTCACCGCGTCGTTCGCGTCCGGGGTCATCGAGGCCAACCGCACCGGCGGCACCGTGAAGCGGCTGCACTGCGGGTGGGCCGCCCAGTCCGCGGTCACCGCGGCCGGGCTGGTGGCGCGCGGGTTCACCGGCCCGCCGACCGTGCTCGAGGGCCGGTTCGGCTTCTTCCAGGCGTTCCTGCGTGACCAGTCCGACCTCGACCAGGTCGCGGACGGGCTCGGCGAGCAGTGGTCGGTGCCCGGCATCTTCTTCAAGCCCTACCCGGCCAACCACTTCACCCACACCGCCATCGACGCGGGCGCCCGGCTCCGCGCCGACGGGGTGCCCGTCGACGACCTCGAGTCGATCGAGCTGCGGGTGCCGACCGCGGTGATCCGCACGATCGGCCAGCCGATCGAGACCAAACGTGCCCCGGCCACGGGGTACCAGGCCCAGTTCAGTGGGCCCTACGCGGTGGTGACCGGGCTGCTCGGCGGGTCGGGCCTCGGCGCCGGCCTCGCCGACTTCACCGACGCGCTCGCCGTCGACCCCCGGCGCCGCGCGCTGATGGCGAAGGTGAGCGTGGTCGGCGACACGCGCTGCGACGCCATCTTCCCAAACCAGTTCCCCGCGGTCGTCACCGTGCGCGCCCGCGACGGTCGCGAGTGGACGGCCGAGGTGCTCGCCAACCGCGGCGGGCCGGAGCGGCCGCTGTCCGAGGCGGAGCTGGCCGCCAAGTTCGCCGACAACGTCGCGGGCCGTCTCGGTCCCGCCACCGCGGCGGCCGTCCGGGAGCTGGCGCTGACCCTCGACTCGGTCGCCGACATCGGCGCCCTCCTGCGTCCCCTCACCAGCCTCGAGTCACCTGGAGACGTCCATGACTGAACAACTCGACCTCCTCCTCACCAACGTCAGGGTCGTCCACCACGACCGGCCGGAAGCCCAGCGCGCCGACCTCGGCGTCGCGGGCGGGAAGATCGTCCGCGTGGCGCCCGGCATCGACCCGGCGACCGCCAGGACCGTCGTGGACGGTGGCGGCAAGCTCGCGTTCCCCGGCGTGGTGGACGCCCACCAGCACTGGGGCATCTACAACCCGCTGCCCGTCGACGCCGGGACCGAGAGCCGGGCGTGTGCGCAGGGCGGTGTGACCGCCGCGCTGAACTACATGCGCACCGGCCAGTACTACCTCAACAAGGGCGGCGCGTACCGCGACGTGTTCCCCGAGGTGCTCTCGCTGACCGAGGGCAAGGCCTACGTGGACTACGCCTACCACCTCGCGCCGATGATGCGTGAGCACATCGCCGAGATTCCCGCGCTGGTCCGCGACCACGGCGTCACCTCGTTCAAGGTGTTCATGTTCTACGGCAGTCACGGCCTGCACGGCCGGTCCGCCGACCAGAACTCGTTCCTGATGATCCCCGAGGGCGAGCGGTACGACTTCGCGCACTTCGAGTTCGTGATGCGTGGTGTCCAGGCCGCCCGCGAGCAGTTCCCCGAACTGGCCGACGAGATCTCGCTCTCGCTGCACTGCGAGACCGCGGAGATCATGACCGCGTACACCAGGCTCGTCGAGGAGGAGGGCGCGCTGAGCGGGCTCGCCGCCTACAGCGCGTCCCGGCCGCCGCACTCCGAGGGCCTCGCCGTCGCCATCGCCTCCTACCTCGCGCACGAGACCGGCCTGCCCACGATCAACCTGCTGCACCTGTCGTCGGCGAAGGCCGTGGACGCGGCGCTGCGGATGGCGAAGGCGTTCCCGCACATCCGGTTCCGCCGCGAGGTGACCGTCGGGCACCTGCTCGCCGACATCGACACCGCGTCGGGGCTCGGCGCGAAGGTCAACCCGCCGATCCGGCCGCGCGCCGACGTCGAGGCGCTGTGGGAGCACGTGCTCGCCGGTGACGTCGACTGGGTGGTGTCCGACCACGCGTGCTGCCGCGACGAGCAGAAGTTCGGCGACCCGCGCGACAACGTGTTCCTCGCCAAGTCCGGTTTCGGCGGTGCCGAGTACCTGCTGCCCGGCCTGGTCACCGAGGGCACGAAGCGTGGCCTGCCGCTCGGTGAGATCGCGCGGCTGACCTCGTGGAACCCGGCCGCCCGCTTCGGGCTGCGGAACAAGGGCGCGCTCGGTGTCGGGTTCGACGCGGACATCGCGCTGGTCGACCCGGCCGCCGACTGGACCGTCCACGCGGCCGACTCGGAGTCCACCCAGGAGTACACGCCGTTCGAGGGCTTCTCGATGACCGCGGCGGTCACCGACACGTTCGTTCGCGGCCACCGTGTGCTGGAGTCCGGCAAGGTCGTCGGCGAGCCGGTCGGGCAGTACCTCAAGCGGCCGACTGGCGCATGACGCCGCGCAGCTACCTGTACGTACCGGCCGACCAGCCGCGCCTGCTCGTGGGCGCGGCCGGCCGGGGCGCCGACGCGCTGATCGTCGACCTGGAGGACGCCGTCGCCAGGTCGCGGAAGGCCGTGGCACGGGCGGCGGTGGCCGAGTACCTCGATACGGGTACCGCCTGGGTGCGGATCAACGCGGGCACACCGGCCGAGGACCTGGCCGCGCTCGCCGGCCGTCCTGGTCTCGCCGGTGTGGTGGTGCCGAAGGCGGAGCCCGCACTGCTGTCCGAAGTGGACGACCTGCTGGGTGTGCTGGACGTCCCGGTGCTGGCGCTCGTCGAGACCGCGCGGGGCCTGCGGGATCTGCACGCGGTCGCGGAGACGCCCCGCGTGGTCCGCCTCGGGCTGGGGGAGGCGGATCTCGCGGGCGAGTTGAACCTGCGACCGGGACCGGACCGGGAGGAGCTGTGGCCGATCCGGTCGGCGGTCGTGGTCGCGTCCGCCGCTGCCGGGCTGATGCCGCCCGTCGGCCCGGTCCACACCGAGGTCCGCGACCTCTCCGATCTGGCACGGACCACCGAACGCCTGCTGCGGCAGGGTTTCCGTGCCCGCACCGCGATCACGCCCGCCCAGTTGGGCGTCATCAACGAGGTGTTCACACCGTCACGGGAGGAGGTCGAGCGGGCCCGCGCGACCGTGGCGCTGCTGTCGGCGGACTCCGGTGTCGCGGTGGACGCCGACGGGCGGATGGTCGACGAGGCCGTGGTCCGGTCCGCGCGTGCGGTACTCGCCCGGTCGGACGGTCGCCAGGAACGGTGAGGACCCGGTGCCGCTGTGGGGTTTGCTGCACCGGGTCCTCGGCCCGTCAGTGTGCGACGACGCCGCTCAGCTCGTTCGGGGCCTTCGGCAGTGTCACCGTGGCCGTCTTCTCGCCGGTTTCCAGGTCGACGGCGTGGAGCTGTTTCGTGCCGGGGTCGGAGACGTAGGCGGTGCCGCCGCGGACGAAGATCGCGGGGCGGGGTTGCTGCCACTCCAGGGGCTCGGTCCACGGGCCGGTGACCGGGATGGTCTTCGTGACGGTGCCCGCCACCGGGTCGAGCACGTGGATGTTGCCGTCGGTGCCGAGCACCAGCGCCTCACCCGCCGGGCCCCGTGCCAGCGAGCGGAACGTGTAGCTGGTGCCGAGGTCGACCAGCTTCATCGTGCCGGTCGTGGTGTCGATGAGCGACACCTGTTCCGGCCGTTCCAGCTCGGCGTCGGGGTCCTGCTTGTAGTCGCCGAGCACGATCGGTGAACCGTCGGTCCCGGACTGGTTGCCGATCCGGCCGTACGGGGTCGGGCTCGTGATCTTGGTGATCTCGCCGTTTCGGTAGACCAGCACGCCGTTCTCGCAGCCGACCACGACCGCCTCGCCCTGCGCGGTCGCCTCGCCGTGCACGCCGGGGCAGTCCTCGTTGCGGGTGATCTCCGCGCGCCGCTCGTCGAGGACGGCCATCCCGGTCCGTTCCTCCTCGGTCCCGAGCGTGACCACCAGCTCGCCGTTCGCCAGCTCGAGCGCGACACCGTGGTGCGGCTCCTCGGTCCGGTGCACCTCGGTCTCCGGCAGCCGGTCGCCGAGCCGTTCCGGGTCGAACACGGTGATCTCGCCGGTGCCGTCGGCGAACAGGACCGTCTTCCCGGCGTGCCGCACCACGTGTCCCGGCTTCTCGCCCGCGAACTCGAGGTCGGTGAGGCGGGCGCCGGTCGCGTCGAGCACGCGGAACCCGCTCGACGTCGACACCAGCACGTGGCGGTCGTTCCCGGCCGGGTTGACGCGGTTGAAGCCGGACAGCGTCAGGTCCGCCTCGGTCTCCAGTGTCGTGCCGTCCATGACGTACACGCCGCCGTCGTAGGTCGCGACGACCGGGTCGGTGACCTGCTCGCGGGGCTCCGCCGCGTCCGACGCCGGGGTGCCGCACCCGCCGAGCACCATGGCGGACAGGGCCACTGTGGACAGTGTGAACAAGCGCATTTCGTTCCTTTCATTGCGTGAGTCCGGTGACGATCGCCTCGGTGTTGGCCCGCATCAGCTCCAGGTAGGTGCCGGCACCCCCGCCGGGTTCGGTCAGCGACTCCGAGAACAGCGGGACGACCGTGACGTCCACCCCCGCCTGTTCGGCGAGCACCCTGGCCAGGCGGTCGGGCTGGGAGGAGTCGGCGAAGATCGCTGGCACGCCGGCCGCGCGGATCGCGTCCGCGAGCGATGCCAGGTCCGCGGCGCTGGGGGAGGCCAGGGTCGTGCCGCTCGGCACCACCGCGCCGACCACCTGGAAGTCGTAGCGCTGCGCGAGGTAGCCGAAGACGTGGTGGTTCGTCACGAGTTTCCGCCGCTGCGGCGGGAGCCTCGCGAACTCGGCGCTCATCCAGGTGTCGAGGTCGTCGAGGCGCGCCAGGTAGGCGTCGGCGTTCGCGCGGACCGCGGCGGCGTCGACGCCGCCGATCCTGGTGACGTGCTCGGCGATCACCTCGACGGCCGTGCGCACCCGGGCGGGGTCGGTCCAGAAGTGCGGGTCCGGCTGTCCTGCCGCGTCGCCCTCGGCGTAGCGGATCGGGCCGACGTGCTCGCCGACGGCGAGCAGGCTGGTCTCGGCGGCCTCGACGTTGCGCCGCACGCCCTCCTCCAGCCCGAGTCCGTTGTGGACGACGAGGTCCGCCTGTTCGAGCCTCGCCGCCTGCTGCGCGGAGATCGCGAACGAGTGCGGGTCGGCGTTCGGGCCCATCAGCACGGTCAGCTCTGCCTCGTCGCCGACGATCTCCCCGATGAGGTCACCGAGGATGTTCGTCGTGACCACCACGCTCGGCCGGTCCGGTGCCGAGCCGGTGCACCCGGCCAGCACGAGCAGCAGCACGGTCAGCGTCACGAGGATCCTCATCGGCCCGTCTCCACCATGTGGGCGGGCGCGACGTCCAGGGGGAACGTGCGGGCCACGCGCAGGTCGTCGTTGTAGTCGATCTCGTGCACGCGGCGGCCAGCCGCGTCGTTGACGTACGCCCGTGCCGGGTCGACCTCGATCACCGGCGAGCCGACCGGCGCGGTGAGCAGTGGCCGGCTGGTGCTCTCGGCACCGGTGGCGATGTCGAACGCGTGCAGCACCCCGTCCGCCGTGATCGTCAGCAGCGGTGCGCCCTCGCCCGCGGTGTTGGCGGCCACCACCGGCCCGGTCGGCACGAGCGTCCAGGCCCGTTGCGTCACGTCGAGCACCCACACGCCGTGGCCGGGCGCGACACCGGCGAGCGTGGTGCTCGTCCTGCGGTTGGTGAGCGCCTGTGCCGGCCCGGCTTCCGTTGTGGGATAAGGGATCTTCGTGCCGGTGCGATCCTCGGTGACCAGCAGTGCGCCGTCGGCGCAGCCGAACACCACGCCCCGCCGCGTCTCGACCGGCGCACCAGCGGCCTGGCACGGCACACCGATCGCGGCGAGGTCGATGTCCTCGTCGTCCGGTGCCGAGGCCACCGGGCGGGGCTCCGCGCGGTAGTAGTGCACGTGATCGCCGTGGTCCACCTGCCAGGCGCCGCTGTCGACGACGTGCACCGCGTCGCCGTCGGTGAGGTAGGCGTACCGGCCGTCGCCCCGGATCGCGTCGACGCCCGGCACGGACCCGAGTTCGGTGACCTCCTCGGTGACCAGGTCGACCACCCGCACCGCGCCGGACTCGTCGGCGACCACCAGCCGGGACTGCGCCTCGGCCATCTCCTGCGCGCCTTCGACGTAGCCGTGCGGGATCTCCTCCCGCGGGGGCGGCGGCGCCTCCGCGGCGCACGCGGACAGCAGCAGAACCGCGGCCAGCGCGGCGATCCGGCGGCTCATGCCCGCACCCACTGCCGGACGCCGCTCGCCAGTGCGGACACGAAGAACAGGGCCACCGCCGCCGCGGCGATCGTCGCTCCCGCGGCCGTGCCCCAGTGCCACGACAGCACCAGCCCGGTCACCGTCGCGACGCACCCCAGCACGGCGGCCCCCAGCATGATCACCGGAATCCTTCTCGCCCACAGGATCGCGGCCGCCGGGGGTGCGATCAGCAGCCCGAACACCAGCAGCGTGCCGACCACGTGGAACGACGCGACGATCGCGAGCGTGACGAGCCCGAGCAGCACGGCGTGCGTGAGTCCCGGCCGCAGCCCGAGGGTGTGCGCGGTGCGGCGGTCGAACGCGAGTGCCACGAACGCCCGGTAGCCCAGCGCGGACACCACCGCCGCCACCGCCAGCGCCACGACGAGGAACCGGATGTCCTGTTCCCGCACGGCAAGCACGTCGCCGAAGAGGAACCCGGTCAGGTCCACCGCGAACGACCGGGACCGCGACACGATGATCACACCGAGCGCGAGCATGCCGACGAACAACAGCCCGATGCCGGTGTCCTGCGACAGCCGGGGCGACCGGGACAGCGCGGTCACCCCGAGCGCCATCGCTGCTGCGCTGGCCGCGGCGCCGACCACCAGGTTCCCGCCGAGCACCGCGGCGATCGCGATGCCGGGGATCATCCCGTGCGCCATCGCGTCGCCGAGGAAAGCCATGCCGCGCAACACCACCCAGGTGCCCGCGAGTGCGCACACCAGCGACACGAGCACGCCGCCCCACAACGCCCGCTGCACGAAGGACACCTCGAACGGGGCGCTCAACCACTCCATGCCGGCGACCGTATAGTGAAAACGGTTATCATTACAAGGAGGGTGTCGTGACACACACCGAGATCGAGATCGCGGACCTGGTGGTCCGCTACGGCCGCCAGGTCGCCCTGCGCGGTCTCACCACCGACCTCCCCGGCGCACGGGTCACCGCCCTCCTCGGGCCGAACGGCTCCGGGAAGTCCTCACTGCTGGGTGTGATCGCGGGTGTCGTCCCGCGTGCGGCGGGCACGGTCGAACGCCGGGGCACCCGGCGGCCCGCGTACGTGGTGCAGCGCAGCGCGGTCGACACGCTGCCGGTCACCGTGCGGGACACCGTCGCGATGGGCCGCTGGGCACACCGCGGCCCGTGGCGGCGGCTCACCCGGCGCGACCGGGCCGTGGTCGACAACTGCCTCGACCGCCTCGACATCGGCGACCTCGCGGGCAGGCCGCTCGGCGCGCTCTCCGGCGGTCAGCGGCAGCGCGCCCTCGTCGCACAGGGACTCGCGCAGGAGTCCGGCCTGCTGCTGCTCGACGAACCGGCGGCGGGGGTGGACCTGGCCGCGGGCGAGTTGATCGCCACCGCGGTCGCGGAGGAGGCCGCGCGAGGCGTCACGGTGGTGCTCGCGACCCACGACCTGGCGACCGCGGAACGCGCCGGCCACTGCCTGCTGCTGGCCGACGGCCGTCTGCTCGCGCAAGGCCCGCCGGGGGAGGTGCTCACCCCGGCGGCCCTGGCCCGAACGTGGTTCCCCGCCGCGCGGTGACCAGCGGTACCGGGGTGGAAGTCACCGACCCGGGTGGACGCACCAGCGAAGACGGGACCACCCGGCCCTGGGACGGGCCGGGTGGCGCTGCTCAGCCCTCTTCGAGAGAGATGGCCTGGCTGGGGCAGAGATCGACGGCCTCCCGCACGTTCTCGAGGGTGTCGCCTTCGGCGTGGTCGGTCAGGAGCACGACAGTGCCGTCCTCGTCGCTCTGGTCGAACACGGACGGCTCGGTGAGCGCGCACTGACCGGCGCCGACACAGCGCGCGGTGTCCGTGACGATTCGCATGACTCCGTACCTCCAGTCACTCCAGGGAACGATGCAGACCGTACGCGGTGTGACTCGACTCTCGCTCTCCCGGTGTCACGAAACGCCTGTGAGATCTGTCCACCCACCGGAGAAAGGGGAACGAGATGACTACTCGGATCGTGGTTCTCGGTGCCGGCTACTCGGGACAGGTCGCGGCCCGGCTGGCCGCCCGCGCGCAGGACGTTGCGGTGACCCTGGTCAACCAGCGGGACCGGTTCGTCGAGCGGGTGCGGCTGCACCAGCTGGCCGCCGGGCAGGACCTGCGGGAACGGCCGCTCACGGAGCTGCTGGCGGGCACCGGCGTGCGGCTCGTGATCGACCGGGTCACCGCCGTCGACCCCGGGGACAGGTCGGTCGTACTGGCGGGCGGGGACCGGCTGCCGTACGACACGCTGGTGTACGCGCTCGGCAGCGGCATGGACCTCACGTCCGTGCCGGGGGTCGCGGAGCACGCGCACACGGTCGCCGTGGCGGAGGAGGCGCAGCGCCTGCGGGCCCGGCTGCGCACCGGTGACGTGGTCACGGTCGTCGGTGGGGGACTCACCGGCATCGAGGCCGCCACCGAGCTGGCCGAACAGCGCCCAGAGCTGAAGGTCCGCCTGGTGACGGCCGGTGCGCTGGGGGCGGCGCTGTCGGAGAAGGGGCGGCGACACCTGCGCCGCGTGTTCGCCAGGCTCGGCATCGAGGTGCGGGACGAGGCCGAGGTCGCCGAGGTCCGTGCGGACGGCGTCGTGCTCGCTGAGGGTGAGCACGTCCGGTCGGACGTCGTGGTGTGGACGACCGGCTTCACCGTGCCCTCGCTGGCCGCCGACGCCGGGCTCGCCGTCGACGACCACGGCCGCCTGCTCGTCGACGAGACCCTGCGGTCGACGTCCCACCCGGAGGTCTACGGAGTGGGCGACGCCGCGGCCGTGCGGATGCCGGGCGGCCAGGAGCTGCGGATGGCGTGTGCCACCGGGCTACCCGCCGCTCAGCAGGCGATCCGTGCGCTGCTGGCCCGCCGCGCGGGCAGGCGACCGAAGCCGTTCCGGTTCCGGTACGTCAACCAGTGCATCAGCCTGGGCCGCCGCGACGCGCTCGTGCAGTTCGTGAACGCCGACGACCAGGCGAAGGAGTCCGTCCTGACCGGGCGCCTCGCCGCGCTGTACAAGGAGACCGTCGTGCGCAGCGCGTTCCACGTGCAGCGCCACCCGTCCCTCCCGACGAGCCTCTAGATGATTGATTCCGTGAAGTCGGTGTGAGTGGGCGGTCGGTCGTCGTGTGCTGGTCGCGTGGCTCCGGTTCATGTCGTGGTGGGTTTGTCCTCGCCGGACGGGCAGGTCTCGGGGATGGCAGGGAGGCCCTATGGGTGGGCTTGCGCCACCGTCGGGGTTGCGCGGGCAGAGGCCCCGCTTCGCGGGCCCGGGGCGCGGAGCGCCCGGGGGTTTGGTGCCGTGAATGGCGCGTTGACGGCGTGGTAATGCCCTGAAAGGCGCGTTCAGGGCGCTGGGCGTCCTGAACGGCCCATTGACGGCACTCGTTTGCTGTGAGCACGCCTTTCACGGCATGGCCCTGATGACGGGTCCGTACGTCAAGCCACTTCACATGATCTTCACGGAATCAATCGTCTAGGTCCGGTTCCGTGACGTGGGCACCGGCCCGGTCCGGGCGTGCCAGTAGGCTTGGCATGCCTGACCGGGCCGGGCGGACAGAGGGAGCGGGCATTGCGGGAGATCGCCGTCTTCGGAGGCAGTGCCCATCCTGAGCTGGCGGCGGAGATCTGCGACCACCTCGAGGTGCCGCTGCGGCCGGTGCGGGTGAAACGGTTCGCCAACGACTGCCTGGAGGTGCAGCTCCAGGCGAACTGCCGCGAGCGCGACGTGTTCCTGATCCAGCCGCTCGTCGCGCCCGTGCAGGAACACCTGGTCGAGCTGCTGCTGATGCTCGACGCCGCCCGTGGCGCGTCGGCGGCGCGCACCACCGTCGTCCTGCCGCATTACGCGTACGCGCGGTCGGACAAGAAGGACGCGCCACGCATCTCCATCGGGGGCAGGCTCGTCGCCGACCTGCTCGTCGCGGCGGGCGCGAGCCGCGTGCTCGCGATGACGCTGCACTCGCCGCAGGTGCACGGGTTCTTCAGCGTGCCGGTCGACCACCTGCACGCGTTGCGTGAGCTCGCGACCTACTTCCGGCGCTACGACCTGTCGAACACCATCGTGGTGTCCCCGGACCTCGGCAACGCCAAGGAGGCGTCGCACTTCGCGCGGCTGCTCGGGGTGCCGGTGGCCGCGGGCGCGAAGCAGCGGTTCACCGACGACCGGGTGGAGATCACCTCGATCATCGGTGACGTGGCCGGCCGGGACGTGATCGTGCTGGACGACGAGATCGCCAAGGGCAGCACCGTGATCGAGTTGCTGTCCAAGCTGCGGGAGCACGGCGTGGCGTCGATCCGGGTCGCGTGCACCCATGGTCTTTTCGCGGCCGGAGCGCTCGGCCGGATCGGCGGTCAGGCAGACGTGACCGAAGTCGTCTGCACCAACACGGTGCCGATGGCCGAGCGCTCCGACAAGCTGACGGTGCTTTCCGTGGCGCCTGCACTGGCCGAGGCCATGCGCCGGATCCACAACGGCGAGTCCGTCAGCGCGCTGTTCGACTCGACTAGCGTGGCGGGTACTGCTGCTGGCGGTTGACCACAGCGGTCGCGCTCTCCCCGTTGTAGGCGGGGCTCTCGGTGGGCTCCGGCACGTACGTGCCCTGTGCTCGCAGGGCGGCGTCCTGTGCCTTGCGTCGCGCGTCACGTTCCGCGGTCGTGTACTCCTCGTACTCCTCCCGGTCCCGCATCCGCGACAGCGCGGACACCGCGATCCAGTGGGCGATCCCGAGGACGATCAGGATGATTCCCAGTCGCACCACGACACCCTGGATGGAGTTGTTGTCGCCGGGCACGTCGATCACCGAGATCAACGCCAGCACGCCGAGTGTGCCGAGGTGGAACAGCACCGACACGAGCTTCGTCAGTGACTCCGCGGGGGCGTTGGGGGTGGCCTGCTGCAGGAATCGACGGCCGTTTCGGTAGATGATCTGCCCGTCGATCAGGACCAGCACGGTGCCGATGACGAGGAACGCCACATAGCTACTGCTGTCCATGGCTTGCACCTCTCGTTCCGGTGTACGGCGAACGAGTACCCGCCGTAGTCGCGGGGAAACCGGCCGGACGGACCGTTTACCTGGGGGTGGCGCCGGGTAGCTCCCACGGGGCACATGACAGGAAAGGCGCGTTCATGCTTCCTCTCATTCTGGTGCTGTTGCTGGTCCTCGTCCTGTTCGGTTTCGGGTTCGCGGTGAAGGCGCTGTGGATCGTGGCCGGCGTGCTGCTCGTCCTGTGGCTCCTGGGGTTCGTCATCCGCAGGCCGGTCGGCGGCGGCGCGGGGCGCTGGTACCGCTGGTAGGTCGTTTCCGGTGTGCCGCGCTGGGCCGGGCTGGTCCCCGGCCGCCACCGGCGTGTTTGGGATCCGGCGTGCGCGGGCATCCCGCGTCCGGCACCACGCCGAGCACCGAGGAGAGATCGATGCGCAGCGACGACCCCGAAGCGCAGGCCACCGCCCACCAGCTGGTCCACTGCGTGCTGGACGCTGACCAGGTCGGCCTGACCGAGACACTGGAGACGGTCGCGGCCCACCCCGCGGACGAACAGCGCGCCTACGTGCGCGAGGTGGTCGCCGAGCTGATCAACGTGGCGACCACGGCCGTGCGGGACAGTGCGGGCCCCCTGCGGGATCGCGCCGCGTTCGCGATCGACCTCCGTGACGACGACAACGACCGGGTCGGCATCGACGATCTGGAACCACCTGTGCGCGCGACCATCCGCGCCATGCTCGCCGACCTGAACGACAGTCCCGAGGACGCGTCGTTCCAGCTGGACCTCGCGGTCCGAGGGGTGGGTACGAGCGAGGGCCTGGAAGCCGGGCTCGACACCGTGCGCCGCGCACTGACGATGACGATCGGGCTGCTCCACTGGAGCGAGCAGTCGGAGCCACTGGAGGGGATCATGTACCCGGAGTCCACGACCAACGAGGCGGACCTGCTCGAACAGCAACTCGCCGTCACCGACGACGAGGAGCCCGACACCGGAGCGGTCGGCGAGACCACCGAGGCCGACCCCGCCGATGTGCAGGAACAACGCCGGGCGGTCCCCGAGGACGAGGACGAGCCCCGCTGACCTGGCGGGTCAGGCCCGCCAGACGGTGCCTCGGCGTTCGTGTTCCAGCACGCCTTCCACACCGACGGCCATGTCCGGGCCGAACTCGCGTTCCACCAGCCACAACGCCTGGTCGATGCCGGAGGTGACACCGCCCGCGGTGACCACCGTGCCCGCGTCGACGACGCGGGCCTTCTTGAGGATCCCGCCCTCGGCCTCGAGCCGTTCCTTCGCCAGTGCGTGAGTGGTGCAGGGGCGGCCCTTGGTCAGCCCGGCGGCCGACATCAGCATCACGCCGACGCACACGCCCGCGATGATCCGGCCGCCGTCGTGCGCGTCGGCGAGCGCGCGGGGGAGCACGCCGCGCGCTATCTCCACGTGCGTGCCGGGCGCCGACGGATCGCGCCACCCACCGCCGGGCACGACGACGATGTCCGCGTCCCGCGCCCGCCAGCGGTGTTCCACGACCATCTTCGCGCCGCGGTTCATGGTGATGGTCCTGGGCTCGTCGACGGTCACGTACCGCACGTCGATCTTGGCGTCGTAGTACACCCGCGCGATGTCGAACACCTCGGCAGGGCCGATCGAGTCGACCTCCTCGACGCCGTCGTACATCAGGATCCGCACGCGCAGCGTCTCCTGCCTGCGCTGTCCTGCCGCCCGCGCGGCGGCGACCGTGGACGGGCCGACGAGCCCGGCGACCGCGGCGGCGGTGGCGGCGCCCATCGTGGAGCGGAGCAGATCGCGGCGATTCATTTCCTTACCTCGCAGGGGAATTCGGCGACTGGACCGAATTCCACATTAACCAGCGGAGGCAGGACGCCACGCGAACGTGGAAAGCACACGGATGATTGGTGAGGAATTCCCGTCGAACTCGGGAACTCCAGCCTGGCTCCCCCGCTGGTTTCGTGGTCTCGGGGATGACAGGGAGCACCTTTGCGGTGGACTCGCGCCACCGTGTGTGTCGCGCGGGCCGGGCCCGTAGCGCAGGGTTTCGGTGCCGCGGGACATCGGCGGCGGTCAGTCGTGGGGTGTCTCGAACCGCGCGAGCCAGGTCGTGAGCAGTGCCTCGAGCGCCGCCGCGTCCTCGGGGGGCAGTTCGTCGAGCAACCTGCGCTCGTTGTGCATGTGCTCGGTGAACGCCGCGTCGATCAGGTCCCGGCCCGCCGGTGTCAGCGCGACGACCCGGCCGCGGCCGTCGACGGTGCTGCGCCTGCGGGTGACGAGGCCGTCGCGTTCGAGCCGGTCGATCCGCTTGGTCATGGCGCCGGTCGTGACCATCGTGAACTGGGCCAGCTCGCCGGGTGCGCGTTCGAACGGTGGGCCGGCGCGGCGCAGCGTGGCGAGCACGTCGAACTCGCCCTCGCCGAGGCCGAAGCGGCGGTACACGACCAGGAGCTGCTCGGTGAGGTGCCCGGCGAGCCGGTGCAGGCGGCCGATCACGCCCTGTGGGCTGACGTCGAGGTCGGGGCGTTCCCGCGCCCATTCTGCCTGGATGCGGGCTACGTGGTCCGGTGGTGGCACCCACCAAGCATAGTCATAGCTTCCCTGGAAGGTATTGTTGCTTCCGTGGAAGCTACTTTGCGGTGGGCGCTGATCACGGCGATCGCGCCGGTCGCGTGGGGGTCCAACTACTACGTCACGCACGAGTTCCTGCCCGCGGACTCGCCGCTGTACGGGGGACTGCTGCGCGCGTTGCCCGCCGGGCTCGTCCTGCTCGCCGCACGCAGGCGGCTGCCGAGCGGCTCGTGGTGGTGGCGCTCGCTGGTGCTCGGGACGCTGAACGTCGGCGCGTTCTTCGTGCTGATCTACCTGGCCGCGCAGCTCCTGCCGACCAGCGTCGCGGCCACGGTCATGGCGACCTCGCCGGTCGTGATGATGCTGTTCGCGTGGCTGCTGCTGGCCACCCCGCCCCGCGCCAGGCACCTCGCCGGCGCGGCGGTCGGCATCGCCGGTGTCGTGCTGATGCTGTTCACCGGCGCGGTCCCGGCCGATCCGCGCGGGGTGCTGGCGTCGGTGGCGGCGATGGCCATGTCCTCGCTCGGCTACGTGCTGGCCAAGAAGTGGAGCGCGGACATCGACGTGTTGTCGCTGACGTCGTGGCAGCTCGTCGCGGGTGGGCTCGTGGTGGCGCCGTTCGCGGTGCTGGTGGAGGGCGCGCCACCAGCGCTCGACGGCCCTGCCCTGCTCGGGTTCGGGTACGTGGCGGTGGTCGCCACCGCGCTCGCGTTCGCGGCGTGGTTCGCCGGGCTGCGCCACCTCGACGCGGGCACGGTCGGGCTCGTCGGGCTGCTCAACCCGGTGACCGGTGTGCTGCTCGGCACCGCGGTCGCCGGTGAGGTGCTCAGCCTCCGGCAGTTCGCCGGGCTGGCACTGGTGCTGACCGGCATCGCGCTGGGCAGACCGGGCCGGTCCGGGATCAGCCGGTCGTCTCCGCGAGCAGCAGCTGGTCGAGCAGGTCCTGCAACGTGACCAGGCCGGTCAGCTCCCCGTCCTCCTCGACGAGCGCGAGGTGGTTGCGGGACTCCCGCATGGTGCTGAGTGCCGCGTAGATCGGGGTGTCCGAGGGCAGGGTCCGGACCGGACGCATGAGCTCCGCCGCGCTCGTGTCCGCCTCGCGGGTCACGGCGTCCCGGACGTGGACGACGCCGAGCGGCCGCCCGTGTGCGCGCACGACGAGCCGGAGGTGCCCGGTCTCGTGCGCGACCCTGGCGATCTCGACGGGCCCCGCGTCGGGGGAAACCTCGGCCAGCTCGGTGATCGGCCGCTGAATCGTCCGCAGTGGACGGACGTTGACCTCCAGTGCGGCCGCGAGCCGTTCGTGGCGCGCCGGGTCCAGCGCACCGGCCTGCGCGGAGTGGTCGAGGAGCTGACGCAGGTCGTCGGGTCCCCGGCCCTCGGACATCTCGTCCACCGCCTCGACCCCGAAGCGGCGCAGGCACCAGTTCGCGGCGCCGTTGAGCGCCACCAGCACCGGGCGGGTCAGCCACATGAACCCGCGCATCGGGATCGCGAGCAGCGTCGCCGACCGCTCGGGGTGCGCGATGGCCCACGACTTGGGCGCCATCTCGCCGACCACGAGGTGCACGAACGTCACCACGATCAGCGCGAGCACGAACGCGAGCACGTCGGCGGTCACCTCGGGCAGGCCCCAGCCCGCGATCACCGGCGTCATCATGTGGTGCACGGCCGGTTTGGTGATCGCGCCGAGCGCCAGCGTGCACAGGGTGATGCCCAGCTGCGACCCGGCCAGCAGCAGCGAGAGGTCACGGGCGCTCGCGAGCGCGGCCCTTGCGGCGACGCTCCTCTCCGCCGCCTCCTCCAGCCGGTGGCGGCGGGCGGCGACGAGCGCGAACTCGATGGCGACGAAGAACGCGCTCAGCGCGACGATCCCGGCCGAGACCACCAGTGCGAGCCACGTGCTCATGCCACTCATCGCGCACTCTCCACAGAGGACTCGTTGACCGTGATCGAGACGGTGGCGGGCACCCGCCTCGCGATGGCCTCGACCGTGACGTCGATCGTCCGCCCCATGACACCGGACGCCGTCGGCAGCGGGATCCGCACGGCGTCGCCCGGTTGCGGCAGCCGCTGCAGCGTCGCCATGACGAGCCCGGCGACCGTCTCGTAGTCGCCGTCCGGCAGGTCGTGGCCGATCAGCCGTTCCACCTCGTCGATGTGCGTTGCCCCTGGCAGGGTCCACGCACCCTCGTGGAGGACGGGCGCGGCGCCGCCGTCGGGGTCGTGCTCGTCGGCGATCTCGCCGACGAGCTCCTCGGCGATGTCCTCGACGGTGATCACCCCGGCCAGCCCGCCGTACTCGTCGACGACGCAGCCGAACTGCTCACCGGCGGCACGCAGCCGCGCGAGGACGGCGGGCAACGGCAACGACTCCGGCACCATCACCGCGGGTCTGGCCACGTCGCGGACCGCAGTCGTGGCCAGGTCCTCCTGCGCCAGTGCGAGCACGTCGCGGAGGTGGACGATGCCCACCACGTCGTCCACGTCGGTGCCGAGCACGGGAAGCCGCGAGTGCGAGGTCGCCATCAGGTCGATGGCCTCGTCGACCGGCGCGCCGCCGTTGATCGTGGTGACCGACGTGCGGGGGATCATGGCGTGCTGCGCGGTCCGCTCGTGCAGGTCCAGCGTGCGGTCCAGCAGTGTGGACAGCTCCGCCGGCAGGTCGCCGCTGTCGCGGGAGGCGGCGACGATGTGCTCGAGGTCGCGCGGGGTCGCGGCGTGCTCCACGTCGTGCACCGGCTCGATCCGCACCGCCTTGAGCAGCAGGTTCGACGCGTGGTCGAACAGCCGGATCAGCCACCCGAACACCGAGAGGTACAGGGCGGTGGACCACGCGAGCCTGCGTGCGACCGGCTCCGGCCTCGCGATGGCGAGGTTCTTCGGGAACAGCTCGCCGAACACCATCTGCACGACGGTGGAGAACAGCAGCGCGAACACCGTGCCGACGCCGACCCCGACCGCCTTGGGAACACCGGCGCCGCCGAGCAGCTCGCCGATGCCGGCGCCGATCAGCGGTTCGGCGACGTAGCCGACGAGCAGCCCGGTCACCGTGATGCCGAGCTGTGCGCCGGAGAGCATGAAGGAGGTGCGGCGGGTGATGCCGAGCGCGCGTTCCGCCCCCGTGTCACCAGCGGCGGCACGGGCCTTGAGCCGCGCGCGGTCGACGGCCATGTAGCCGAACTCCTGCGCGACGAAGTACCCCGTGAGCACGGTCAGGCCGAACACGACGGCCATGCCTGCGAGGATCGTGAGCACGGTGGTCATCGCGGTGACTCACCGGCGGGTGGGCTCGTCGGGCGTCCGGTGCGGACGCCGGTACTTCGGGACGGGTCCATGGTCCTCTCGTGCTCGTCAGCGCTTGTCAACCGGTGAACGGTGACACGGCCGCGAGAGTTCCTCAACTCGGCGACCGGTCGGTGGCGGGTCGGGGAATGAACGGGCATCCAGCCGCGCTGCACTCTGGAAACGAAGGAGGAGCAGTGGCGACGATCGAACTGACGAAGGACAACTTCGGCGAAGCGGTGAGCGGGCCGGGGACGGTGCTGGTGGACTTCTGGGCGTCCTGGTGCGGGCCGTGCCGCCAGTTCGCGCCGGTGTTCGAGGACGCCGCCGAGAACAACCCCGACCTCACGTTCGGCAAGGTCGACACCGAGGCCGAGGCGGAGCTGGCGCAGGCGTTCGGCATCTCGTCGATCCCGACGCTGCTGGTGGTCCGCGACGGTGTCGTGGTGTACGCCCAGCCGGGTGCGCTGCCCGCGCCCGCGCTCGCCGAGCTGATCGGCAAGGTGCGTGACCTCGACATGGACGAGGTGCGCGAGAAGGTGCGCGCGGCGGAGGAGGCGGCGGGGGAGGGCAAGGCCTGATCGTCGTCTCGTCGCTCTCCGTGAGGTGAGCGCGCCCCCGTTGGTATGGCCGTGTGAGCGCGGCCCCTCTGGTGGCGGATTGTCGGGGTAGGGGTCGGTCCAGAAAGCTTTCCCCGTGCCTGTGCTCACCGGAAAGCAGCTGTCGTCCGTCCGTCGTCTCGGTGTGGGGCTGGCGGTCACCGCGGTGGTGGCCGGTGTCTCCCTCGCCGGGGCGCCGAGCGCGGCCGCGGCGGTGCAGCGGGGCGTCGGTCACGAGACGACCCCCGCGCAGCCGTACCTGGACAACCCGGATCCCGCCGACTGGCTGGGGTCGTACGTGGTCGGCGGGAAGCAGGTGTGGTGCGTGCAGTTCGCGCACCTCGCACCCGACAGCGACGAGCAGTACCAGCCCGGTGCCGCACTGAAGACCAAGTGGGGCACCGACCTCCCGGCCGACGTCGCGGCGGACATCTCCTACCTGCTGCTGCGCCACGCGGGCACCACGAGCCAGGACGAGGCGGCCGCGCTCGCCCACCTGCTGCACAGCTGGACCGCGGGCCCCCAGAACCCCGCCCAGCTCGACCCGTCCAACGACTTCCGGCACATCGCCTACGACGCGCCGTTCCACCTGTCGAAGCTGCCGGCAGGCGCGCAGGCGAAGGTCCAGGAGCTGCGGGCGGACGCGGAGGCCAACCGCGGCCCGTGGACGGCGGCGGTCACCGCGCCGGAGGGCGCGCAGACCATCGGCGTCGCGGCGGACTGGACGATCACCGTGAACAACGCGGCGGGCACCGGTGTCGCGGAGGTGCCCGTGACCATCGACGCGGTCGACGCCACCTTCACCGGCCCGGACGGGGAACAGGTCACGACCGCGACCCTGCCCACCACGGAGGAACCGCTGGCACTGGCGGTCACGCCGACCGGTGCCGCGCCGCGGATCGACATCACTCTCGCGAGTCCGGCCGAGGTGCCGGTGGTGCGGCAGGCGGTCGAGGTCGACACCCAGCGCATCGTCAGCACCGGTGGCGAGAAGGAGCTGACCGCGAACGCGGAGACGACCGCGAGCCCGCCGCCGACGACCACCACGACCACCACCCCGCAGCTGCCGAGCACGATCCCGGCCGGTGACACGCCGGGCACGCCCGTCGCGCAGGCCACCGTGGCGCAGCAGATGTCGGGCGGTGGCTGGATCGCGCTGGTGGCGGTCGTGCTGGCCGTGACGCTGCTGACCGTGCACCTGGCCCGCCGCCGCGCGGCGGGCGACCACCGGCGGGGCTGACCGTGGCGGGTGGCCACCGCAGCCCCGACCCACCGGACGCGGCGTCGCTGGACGCGGCGAGCCGTGCGGTGCTGCGTGCCGACCACCTGTGGCAGGGCACGCCACCGCAGACGCGACCGGCGTGGGCGGACGAGGGTGCTGCCGCCTGGGAGGTCTGGACCAGGGAGAAGGCGCGGCCGGTCGCGGTTCCGGTGGCCGTGGCGGCGCTGGTCGTGGCCGCCGTCGCCGCCGCACTGACCACCGTGCCGGGGCCGGTCGCGGGAACCCCGGTCGCGGTCACCCAGCCCGCGCGCAAGGTCTTCCGGCCGGCGGCGCCACCGGAAGCCGTGCCGGCCGAGCCGACCGCGAACGCGCCAGCCCCGCCGCCTCCGGCCCCGCCGCCTCCGGCCGCGCCGAAACCCCCGCCCCCACCGCCCCCGCCACCCCAGGCGCAGGCACCCGGCACCGTCCGGCTCGCGCAGGGCGGCACCGCGACGCTGATCCGCAAGGAGGTGGTCGACGGCGTGCTGCCCGTCCCCGACGGGGTGCGCGAGGCCACCTGGTGGGGCGCGCCGTTCGACGGTGCGCGGGGCGCGACCGTGCTCGCCGGGCACGTGAACTGGAAGGGTGCCACCGGCCCGTTCGCCGAACTGTGGGAGGCGCGGGTCGGTGACCAGGTCACGGTGGTCGGTGCGGACGGCGCCACCTTCCGCTACCGGGTCCGCCGGCTCGTCACCGTGCACAAGGACGAGCTGCCCAGCCGGGCCCAGGAGCTGTTCGGCCAGGACGGTGGGCACCGGCTGGTGCTGGTCACCTGCGGTGGCCGCTGGGTCGGCGGCCCAGCGGGCTACGAGGAGAACCGGGTCGTCATCGCGGAGTCGATCTGACTTGCGGCGCTCCCGGCAGGCAGGACGAAGGTCGGCGTGCCCGTCTACGTCACCTCGTGCCCGTGCGACGCGCCGGGCCCGTCGGTCAGTCCGGCGCCGGTCCGAGCAGGGCGATCGAGGCGCGGACCGCGACCTCGGAGATGTCGGTGACCCGACCGCCGTTCTCGACCGTCGTCGCGATCAGTTCGCGCAGGCCGCCGAGCAGGATGAGCGCCAGCTGCGCCGAGACCGGGGTGGTCCGTACGGTGTGCCATTCCTCGGTGTCGCACAACGTCTGGATCATGGTGACGAACGCGGACATCACCTCGCGCTGCAACTCCCGTGCCGCGGCGCCGAGCGAGGGCACGTCCCGGATCCAGCTCAGCATGATCGCCGGCTGGGACTCCGCGCACGAGATCCACGTCTCGACCGCCTGCCGCACCTGTGTCGCCCATGGCGTCGAGGGGTCGACCGCGGCCGAGATCCGGCGGATCATCTCGGTGTTGGTGTCGGTGAGCAGCGCGACGAAGCACGCTTCCTTGCTGTCGAAGTGCTCGTAGAACGTGCGGCGCGACGTGCGCGCCCTGCGCACGATGTCGGCGACCGTGGTGCCGCGGTAGCCGTCGGCCTCGATCGCCGAGGCGAGCCCGTCGAGCAGCCGCTGCCGGAACCCGCCGGGCCCGGCGTGCGCGGTGCCCGCGTGCTGGCTCTGCTGGGTCGTCACCGTGGACACGCTAGTACCTCCACTCTTGTGCTCGATGGTACGCGGGCGTACCGTCGGCTTGGTACGTTGGCGTACCACAGCGAAGGTGTTGCCTCGATGACGACAGTGACCCCCGCCCTCCCGTCGGGGCCCGCCAAGCCCCGGTTCGTCCAGGGCGCCTACGCGCTGGCGATGCCCAAGCGCGGCCTGTCAAGGCTGCGGGCCCGCTACGGGACCGCGTTCACGGTCAACGTGCCGGTCTTCGGCCGGGCCGTGGTGATCAGCGACCCCGCCGAGATCAGGCAGCTCTTCCAGACCGGCCCGGCGCTGGCGGACAACATCGAACCCAACCTCGGCAGGGTGCTCGGCTCCCGGTCGCTGTTCGCGCTGACGGGGGAGGAGCACAAGCGGCACCGCAAGCTGCTCGTCCCGCCCTTCCACGGCCGCAGACTCGCCGCCTACGAGCGGATCGTCGAAGACGAGACGCTCCGCGAGATGGCGTCGTGGCCGCTGGGACGGCCGTTCCCGGTGCTCCCGTCGACGATGCGGATCACGCTCAACGCGATCCTGCGCGCGGTGTTCGGCGCGCAGGGCAAGGAGTTCGACGAGCTGCGGGACCTGCTGCCGAGGATGGTGTCGCTGGGATCGAAGCTCGCCGCCGCGCCGATCCCGAAATTCGGCGGCCGGTTCGGCCCGTGGGGCCGCTTCTTCGCGATGCGCCGCGAGTACGACCTGGTCATCGAACGGCTGGTGGCCGGGACGCGCGCCGCGGGCGACCTCGACCAGCGCGACGACGTGCTCGCGATGATGCTGCAGAGCCGCTACGACGACGGCACCGGGATGAGCGGGCAGGAGATCGCCGACCAGCTGCTCACCCTGCTCGCGGCCGGGCACGAGACCACCGCGACGACGCTCGCGTGGGCGGTGGAGCGGCTGCGCCGCCACCCGGACGTGCTGGCCGACCTGGTCGCCGAGGTCGACGCCGGCGGCAGAAGGCTCCGTGAGGCCACGATCATCGAGGTGCAGCGCAACCGGCCGGTGATCGACCTGGTGGGCAGGACGGTGCGGGCCGAGTCCCTCGAACTGGGCCGCTGGGTGGTGCCGAAGGGGTACTCGATCCTCGTCAGCATCGGGCTGATCCACGACGACGACGCGGTGTTCCCCGACGCGGCCGGGTTCGACCCCACCCGGTTCACCGGGTCGCGGCCCGACCTGTACGAGTGGATCCCGTTCGGTGGCGGCACCCGGCGCTGTCTCGGCGCGACGTTCGCGGCCATGGAGATGAACGTCGTGTTGCGCACCGTGCTGCGGGACCTGACGCTCGAACCGACCGCGGAGCCCGCCGAGCGCTGGCACTCCCGCGGGATCGCCAACGCGCCGGGCAGGGGCGGGCTGGCGGTCGTGCACCGCAGGACGGCGCAGGCACGGCCCGCCGAGGAGACCACGTCGACGGGAGCCCGTCCGTGAACGAGGAGGTCGTGGCGGTCGGCAGGGGGATCTCCCTTGCCCACGACGAGATCGGGGACGCGGGCGGGGAGCAGGTCCTGCCGCAGGGCGCGTGGCCCGCGCTGCTCGACCTGATCGACGACCGCGCACGCACGACGAGGAGCACCGATGTCCCCACGTCCTAGGCTCACCGGCCGTCCCGTCGTGATCACCGGCGCCGCGTCCGGCATCGGCCGCGCGCTCGCCGTCCGCCTCGCGCGGGCCGGTTGCCCGGTCGTGATCGCCGACAACGACGAGGCCGGGCTGAAGGAGACCGCCGCGTCGGTGCCCGGCCGGGTGCTTACCCGCGTGCTCGACGTGCGGGACGCGGCCGATCAGGTGCGGTTCGCGGGTGAGGTGGCGGACTGGCTGCCCGCGCCGCTCGCCGCCGTGTTCAACAACGCGGGTGTCGCGCTGACCTCGACGGTGCTCGACGCCGTCGCCGAGGACGACGAGTGGCTGCACGACATCGACTTCCACGGCGTCGTCAACGGAACGCGGGCGTTCCTGCCGATCCTCGTCGAGCAGGACTCCGGTGCCGTCGTGAACACCTCCAGCGTGTTCGGGCTCGCCGGGATGCCGTACCAGAGCGCGTACTGCGCGGCGAAGTTCGCCGTCCGCGGCTTCACCGAGTCGCTGCGGCACGAGCTGGCGGGTACCGGCGTCCGCGCGGTCACCGTGCACCCCGGCGGGATCACCACGAACATCGCCCGCAACGCGCGGGTGCGCAAGGATCCCGAGGGGCTGGGGCGCACCAGGGAGCAGATGGCGGCGCAGTTCGAGGCGATCACCATGACGTCGCCGGAGAAGGCGGCCGCGGTCATCCACGCCGGCGTGGAGCGGGGGAAGGCACGTATCCTCGTCGGCCCGGACGCGTACCTGTTCGACGCCCTGACCAGGATCGCGCCGACGCACTACTACTCGGTGCTCTCCCGGCTGCAGTCGCGGTTGCGCGCCAGGGCAGCGGGGAAGGGGTGAGCGCGCCCGGCGTGGAGGTGCTGATCGTCGGGCGGGGAAACCGCGGCACGGCCAGGTGAACGACGGGGCGCTGCGGTTCACCCGCCGCTGAGACGACCACGCCGGGTGCGTCGGTGGGATGGGGGCGTCAGCCAGCCACCGCGCCGAGCCACTGGTCGAACGTGGTGGGGGCGAGGCGCGCGTCCTTGCCGGGCAGCAGGACCTCGCCCGCCATCTGCGTGCCGAACACCCCGGACCAGGTCGGCACGAGCTTGACCGTGCGGCCGCGTGCCCGCAGGGTGCGGCGCGCCATGTCCACCAGGTCCTGCGGCTCGGGGCCCGCGACGTCGACGTGGCGGCCGAGCGGCGTGCCGGTCGCCAGTTCCGCGAGGACGTCGGCCACGTCGTCCGGCGCGATCGGCTGCACGAGCAGCGGCGCGATCGTGGCGGTGCCGTCCTGTTCGGCCCAGCCGACGACCATCTCGGCGAAGTCGTGGAACTGCGTGACCGGGACGATCGTCCACGGCACCGGGCCGTCGGCGACGAGACGCTCCTGTTCCCGCTTGCCCGCGTAGTGGGCGTTGCCGTCGACGGCGTGGATGCCGACGATCGACAGCAGCACGTGGTGCCGCACCCCCGCGCGTTCCTCGGCGGCGAGCAGGTTTCCCGTGGCCGTGCCGAGGTAGGTCACGGTGCCGTCCCGGTCGTCCGCCGGCGCGTTCGTGGCGTCGACGACCGCGTCGACACCGGTGAGCGCGTCGTCGAGACCAGCGCCGGTGAGCAGGTCGACGCCCAGTGACCGGCTGATCCGCACGACCTCGTGCCCCTCCCGCTCGAGGGCGGCGGCGGTGCGTGCCCCGATGTTCCCGGTCGCCCCGGCGATGGCGATGCGCATGGTGGTCCTCCTGGATTTAGGACTAAGCAGATCCGGAATATCCGCGATAGTATCGCAGGTGTGAAGCTGCCGGTGAGCACGGAATGGGTCCTGCACTGCGCCACGACGATGGCGCAGCTGGCGCCCGGCACGACCGTGTCGGCGGCCCAGCTCGCGGAGTACTACGACCTGCCGGCGCCTTACCTCGCGAAGCAACTGCAGGCGCTGGTGCGGGCCGGCGTGCTGGCGGCGACCACCGGCCCGCGTGGCGGTTTCCGGCTCGCGCGCCCGGCGGGGGAGATCACGCTGCTGGCGATCGTCGAAGCCGTCGACGGCGCGTCGGCGCCCTACGAGTGCCGCGAGATCCGGCAGCGCGGCACGGGCGCACTGCCGCAGGAGGACTGCCGGAACGCCTGCGTGCTGGCACGCAAGATGGCCGACGCCCACGACGCGTGGCGGCGCACCCTCGCGGCGGACACACTGGCCGACATCGTCGCGTCCCTGCCGCCTTCGGCGCCCGCGCGGACCCGCTCCCGCCTGCCCCAGCGCCGGTGACCGGCAGGCGCCGGGGGCCGCACCCCGATGATCACCTGCTGTCCCGGGTCGAGTGGCGGGCCAGCACCCGGTCGATCAGCTCGTCGGCCGCGCCGAGGTAGTTCTCCGGCGCCAGCAACTCCGGCAACCGGTCGATGACCGGGGCCAGTTCCGGGGCCGCCGCGAGCAGGTCGCCGAACCGGCCATCGCCCGCGGCCACCCGGCCCGCGCTCCGGCCCAGCAGCGCCTTCGCGGTGGCCCTGCCGAGCACCGGCGCGAGCACGACGTTCAGCCGTTCCGCCACGATCATGCCGCCGGTCGACGAGAGGTTCGCCGCCATCCGCTCCGGCGCCACCCGCAGCCCCGCCACCAGTTCGGCGGCGGTGCGTGCCGCGCCGCCCGCGAGCCGCAGCGCCTCCCGCAGCGGCTGCCACTCCGACTGCCAGGTCCCGGCGGACCGCTCGTCCTCCGACAGCATCGCCTGCCCGAGGACCAGCGCGTGGGCGGGCGCCTGCCGCGCCGCCGACACGAGCAGCGTCGCCAGCACCGGGTTGCGCTTCTGCGGCATCGCCGACGACCGCCCACTGAGCTCACCGGCGGGCTCGGCCAGCTCACCGACCTCGGTCCGCGTCCCGCCGAGCACGTCCGCCGCGATCTTGCCGAGCGCACCGGTCATCGCGACCACGACCCACCCGATGTCGGTCATCGGCATGCGCTGCGTGTGCCACGGCGCTGCGGGCGCCCGCAGGCCCAGCTCCTCGGCGACGCCCTCGGTGAGCGCGGCGGCGTGCCCGTCGACCGGCACCCCGGCGGCCCGCGCGTACTCGACGTACGCGGCGAGGGTGCCCGCCGCGCCACCCACCTGCACCGGCAGCGTGGCGAGCACCTGCCGCAGCCGGTCCCGCGCGTCGAGCACCAGCGTCAGCCAGCCGGCGGCCTTCAGCCCGAACGTGGTGGGCACCGCGTGCTGGGTGAGGGTGCGGCCGGCCATCGGCGTGTGCCGGTACCGGTCGGCGAGCCCGGCGAGCGCGTCGGCCACCCTGGTCAGGTCGGCGTCGGTGGCGCGCAACGCGCGCGCGGCGAGCAGCATGGCCGCCGAGTCGAACACGTCCTGGCTGGTACCGCCACGGTGCACGTACTGCGCCGCGTCCCCCGCGACGGCGGCGGTCAGCTCCCGCACCAGTTCCACCACCGGGTTCGCCGAGCCACGCGCACGCACCGCGAGGTCCGCGATGTCGATGCCGCCCCGCGCGGCGGCCCTCTCGATCGGCCCCACCGCCGAGGCCGGGATCACCCCGAGCCGCGCCTGCGTGCGCGCGAGCGCGACCTCGAACTCGAGCATCGCCCCGACCCACGCCTCGTCGGCGAGGAGCGTGTCCGCCCCGGTACCGGCCCACACCGGGTTGAGCAGTCCCGTGTCCGCGTTCATCGCCCCACGGTACGGCGTGCCGGTGCCGGTGACCCCGGGACGCGGACCGTCACCAGACGTCGCCGTCGCGCCAGTCACAGGCCAGGGGGTCGGTCAGGGTCACAGGGGCAACCGGCAGCACGTAGACGCTGCCGTCGTCGTCCTCGGTGCGTTCGACGCCCGCCGGGGTGAGCGCCGAGGTCGGGCCCTGCCAGAGCTGCCAGCCGCGGGCCTCGTAGAACGGGATGCCGACCTCGCTGGAGCTGAGCGCACCGAGGTCGTAGGCGGCGCGGATGACCCGTTCCACGGGCGCCATCACGGCCGCGCCGACGCCGCCGCGGCGGTGACCGGCGTGCACGGCGACGCCCTCGACGTACCCGGTGCGCAGTGCGCGGCCCTCGTACAGGAACCGCCGCTGCACCACCGCGGCGTGTCCGACGAGCGTGTCACCGGACCACGCCAGCGCGTGCGTGCCGCCGAGAGTGTGGTCCCAGTCCTCGTCGGAGAAGTCGCCGTCGAACGCGGCGTCGAGCAGTGCGCGGACCGCGGTCAGGGCGGCACTGTCGAGGTCGGCGGTGTGGACCACGTGCACGTCGGTCATCAGGACGAGGTCTCGCAGCGGCGGGCGAGCGCGGCGCGGGTGCCCGCCCACTTCTCGGACTCGGCGATCGCCTTGGTCGCGTGGAAGTCCATGGGGCGCAACGGGATGCCGAGGGTGTCGCGTTTGTACTCGGCGACGTGGCACGAGTACAGCGTGAAGCGGTCGTGCTCCTCGGTGTCGTGCACACGCAGCTTCGTGTAGTGCGCCGCGATGCCGTCGGCGGCGATGAGCGTCGCGATGCCGTTGCGGGCCAGGTTCGCCCGCGCGTTCCTGCTCGCGACCGCGACGAGCAGCGCGCCGCGGTCCGGGGTGGCGAGCAGCTCGGCAGTGCACAGCAGCATCACGTGCGGGAAGCCCTCGGCGTCCACGGTGACGAACGGGAAGGCCTGTTCGTCCCGGTCCGGCTGGGGCCAGGTCTCCAGCAGCAGGGCGAGCTCTGAGGGCACGTTGATCCGGTCCACACAGGAACTCTAGTGTCCCGCGCCGGAAATGCGGTGCGTGAGTCGGCGGGTCCAGGTTTCTGCTGGCAAGGCGCCGAGCCGCCCTCGTACCGGGTTGCACTCGGGTGGATCGGCAACGCGGTATCGCCGGCCCGGCACTCGCTGGGCCGCCGAATCATGTGCCAGGTTTCCGGCGAGGGACACTAGCGAAGATCAACGGGGGTGGAAGCGGCTGAGCAGTCGGTCGACGAGGTCGGGGAGGGGCTGCTCGCCGGAGCTTTCCAGCCACAGCACACCGCCGGTGCGCACCGCGGCGAGGAACGTCGCCGCCATGAGCCGGGCCAGTTCCTCGTCCAGGCCCTGCCCCCGGGCGATGAGCACCGCGGCGAGCTCGCGTTCGAGGGCGAACTGGTCGCTGGCCTGCCGCGCGAGCAGCGACGGATGTCGTCGCAGCAGCCGCAGCTGGGCCACCCACGCGGGGTCGGGGATGGTCCTTGTGCGGTACAGCTCGGACGCGGCCTTGCGCAGCGCCTGCCACGGCGGCTCCTCGGCGGGCCTGCCCTCGACCAGCGCCACCAGTGCCCCGGTCCGCTCGCGGTCCGCGTGCAGGACCGCGTCCTCCTTGTTCGCGAAGTAGTTCGAGAACGTCCGCCGGGACACGCCCACCTCGTCGGCGATGTCCTCGACCGTCACCCCGTCGAGGCCGTGCTCCATCGCGAGCCGCAGCGCGGCCTCGTGCAGCGACTGCCGGGTCGCCGCCTTCTTGCGGGTGCGGAGCGTCGTCTCCGGGGCCTCCATGCGGTCAGCCTAGCGAGGGAATAGGATTCCCACTGCGCAAGTTTGCACAATGGGCAAGAAGTAGCCGACGGCTTCGAAGGGGTGTCATGAAGGCCGAGGGGATCGAGGCGGACACGTCGTCCGGACAGCCGATGGCGCACCGCGAGGTGCTGGAGTCACTGTCCGGGCTGCTGCTCGCGCTGTTCGTGGCCATGATCAGCTCGACGGTCGTGTCGACCGCGCTGCCGTTGATCATCGGTTCGCTGAACGGCACCCAGACGCAGTACACGTGGGTGGTCACCGCCACCCTGCTCACGGCGACCGCCACGACCCCCATCTGGGGCAAGCTCGCCGACCTGTTCAACAAGAAGTCGCTGGTCCAGGTCGCGATCGTGATCTTCGTGGCCGGTTCGATGCTCAGCGGCTTCAGCCAGGACACCGAGCAGTTGATCGCCGCCCGCGCGTTCCAGGGCATCGGCATCGGTGGCCTGCAGGCACTGGTCCAGGTCGTGATCGCCGCGATCATCCCGCCGCGCGAGCGCGGCAGGTACAACGGCTACCTTGGTGCTGTCATGGCGGTCGCCACGGTCGGCGGGCCGCTGCTCGGCGGACTGATCGTGGACGTGTCGTGGCTCGGCTGGCGCTGGTGCTTCTTCGTCGGCGTGCCGATCGCGGTGCTCGCGTTCGCCGTGCTGCAGCGCACGCTGAAGCTGCCGACCGTGCGCAGGGACGACGTGCGGGTGGACTACCTCGGGGCGGGCCTGATCGCCGCCGGGGTGAGCATCCTGCTGGTCTGGGTGTCGTTCGTCGACAACACGTTCGGCTGGCTGTCGTGGCAGACCGCGACCATGGTCGGGGCCGGGGTCGTTCTACTCGCACTCGCCGTGTTGGTGGAGTCGAGGGTGTCCGAACCCGTCGTGCCGCTCAGGATCGTCGTCCAGCGCACACCGGCGCTCGCGATCATCGCGAGCCTCGCGGTCGGCATGGCGATGTTCGGCGGTGCGGTGTTCCTCGGCCAGTACTTCCAGATCGGCCGCGGCTACTCGCCGACGGAGGCCGGTCTGCTGACCATTCCGATGATGGCGGGCGTGTTCGTGTCCTCGACCGTCTCCGGGCGCATGATCAGCCGCTCCGGCTCGGTCAAGCCGTACATCGTGGCGGGCACGATGACCCTGGTGGTCGGTTTCCTCGGTCTTGGCACGGTCGATCACGACTCGTCGCTGTGGATCGTCGGCTTCGCGATGGCGGTGGTCGGCATCGGCGTCGGCATGACCATGCAGAACCTGGTGCTGGCCGTGCAGAACAGCGTGCCGTTGCGGGACCTGGGCGCGGCGAGCGCGTCGGTCACGTTCTTCCGGTCGCTCGGCGGCACCATCGGTGTCTCGGTGCTGGGCGCGGTGCTCGCGAACCGGGTCACCGCCGACCTGGCCGCCGCCCTGCACGTGCCGGCGGGGCAGGAGTCGACCGGCGACGTCAGCGCGCTGAACCTCGAGGCGCTGCCGCCGGAGGTGCGGACGGCCGTGCACACCGTGTACGGCGACGCGACCGCGCACATCTTCCTGATCTCCGCGGCGGTGGCCGTGGTCGGGGTGATCGCGGCGCTGCTGCTGAAGCCGATCACACTGCGCACGACGATCGACCTGGAGAAGAAGGACGAGGACACCGTGGCCACGGACCCGGTCGCGGACAGGTAGGGGTGCACGATGAGCGGCGGCGCGGCCGGGCTCAACGCCTTCGAGTCCACGGTGGAGGAGTTCGGTCCGCGCCGGGATCACTCGGCACGGAACGTGCTCGTCGGGATCGACGGCTCCGAAACCGCCATGCGGGCGGCGGCCTTCGCCTTCGGCATGGCGCGGGCCACCGCATCGCGGGCTCGGTCGCGACGAAACTCATCCGGGCCGGCCACTGGCCGGTGCTGGTCGTTCCCTGACAACTGGCAAGGTAAGAAACTTTCCAGTTGTGGATACATAGGGTTAAGGTCGACCTACCCAGCGTCCAGGGAGGTCGGGCTCATGCGACGTGGTCTCGCGGTGTTTCTCGGACTGGCGGTCGCCGCCACGATGGTGAGCGGACCGGCGAAAGCCGAGGACGACCGCCTCTCGCTCGGCTTCGCGCGGCAGGCGGCCGGGCAGCGGATCATCTACTCCTACCCCGGCCTGACCCCACCGGAGTCGCTGCTCGCGCGCATCCGCGCCGGTGAGGCGGCGGGCGTGATCTTCTTCGGGGAGAACGTCGCCGGCCTCACCCAGATCCGCGGCGTGGTGGCGCAGCTGCGGGCCGCGGCGGCGCAGAGCCCCAGCCGGCACCCGCTGTTGCTGATGACGGACCAGGAGGGCGGGATGGTCCGCCGCCTGCCCGGCGAACCCGCCATGTCACACAAGGACATCGGTCTCTCGGCCAACCCCTCGGCCGCGGCGACCGCCGCCGGGCGGGGCGCGGGGCAGAACCTCGCGGGGGTCGGCATGAACGTCAACCTCGCCCCGGTGCTCGACGTGTTCCACGCGCCAGGCGACCTGATGGACCAGTACGAGAGGTCGTTCAGTGCCAACGCGTCCGTGGTCGGCGACCTCGGTGCGGCCTACCTCGGAGCACAGCAGGCGGCGGGGGTCGCCGCGACCGTGAAGCACTTCCCTGGGCTGGGCAAGGCCAACGCGGGCGACAACACCGACAGCAGACCGGTGACGCTGTCGGTCCCGCTGACGACGCTGCGGAACGTGGACGAAGCGCCCTACCGGACCGCGATCGCGGCGGGTGCCAGGCTCGTCATGCTCTCCTGGGCCGTCTACACCGCGCTCGACCCGAACCGGCCCGCCGGGCTGTCGCCGACCGTCATCGGTCAGGAACTGCGGTCCCGCAACGGCTTCACGGGTGTCACGATCACCGACGCGCTCGAGGCGGGCGCACTGGCGGGCTACGGCTCGACCGGCAACCGCGCGGTGCTCGCCGCGGGTGCCGGCAGCGACCTCATCCTCGCCTCGGCCCGCGACGTGAACCAGGGCGACCAGGCCGCGGACGCCCTGGCCCGCGCGCTGAGCGACGGCACGCTCGACAGCGACGCCTTCGGTCAGGCGCTGACCAGGATCAACGTGCTGCGGGCGAGCCTGCCCTAGCTGAAAGACGCCGACATCTCGCCGGTGCGTCGTTGAGGGCATGGCACCCGCGCCCGCGGGTCGCCTAGATGATTGATTCCGTGAAGTCGGCGTGAGTGGGCGGTCGGGTCGGATCGGTCCGGTTTTGCGTCGGGGTGCGTTGCCTGGTTCCGGTTCGTGTTGTGGGTTGTCCTCGCGGGCCGGGGCGCCTAGCGCCCTGGTTTTGGTGCTGTGAAAGGCCCATTGACGGCACCGGTTGTGCCGTGAACGCGGCTTTCACGGCATCGGGCCGCCCCTGCGGTCGCCCGACGGGCGACCGCAGGGGCGTGGGTGTCTAGACGGAGACCGAGACCTGCTCGCGCCGTTCGTCGGAGTCGCCCGGTTCGACGAGCTTCGCGCCCTCGACGTCCACGTCCGGCAGGATCCGGTCCAGCCAGCGCGGCAGCCACCAGGCCGCCTTGCCGAACATCGCCATCAGCGCGGGCACGATCGTCATGCGGACAACGAACGCGTCCACCGCGACGCCGACGGCGAGCGCGAAACCGATCGACTGGATCAGCGAGTCCTCGGCGAACACGAAGCCCGCGAACACGCTCGTCATGATCAGCGCGGCGGCGACCACGACGCGGGCGCCGTGCGAGAACCCGGTCGCCACCGCCTCGCGGGCCGGGGTGCCGTGCACGTAGTCCTCACGCATCCTGGTCACCAGGAACACCTGGTAGTCCATCGCGAGCCCGAAGAGGACACCGATCAGCAGGATCGGCAGCATGCTCATGATCGGCCCGGTCGACTCGACGCCGAGCAGGTCGGTGAGCCAGCCCCACTGGAACACCGCGACCACCGCGCCGAACGTCGCCGCGACCGACGCGAGGAACCCGATGGTCGCCTTCAGCGGCACGATGACCGACCGGAACACCAGCATCAGCAACAGGAACGCGAGGCCGACGATCAGCGCGAGGTAGGGGATCATCGCGTCCGAGAGCTTCTCCGACACGTCGATGTTCGCGGCCGTCTGGCCGGTCACCGAGATGTCCGCGCCCGTGCTGTCGCTCAGCTGCGTGCCCGCCGCGCGGATGTCGGCCACGAGGTTCTCCGTGGCGACGTCACTCGGCCCGGTCTGCGGGATGACCTGCATGATCGTCGTGTCGCCCTTGGTCTGCGGCGGCATCGGCATCGCGCCGAGGTCGGTGATCCGCTTCGCGGTCGCCGCGATCGCGCCCTGCGCGTCGGTGCTGCCTGCGGTGTCGACGACGACCATCAGCGGGCCGTTCGCGCCGGGCCCGAAGCCCTCGCTGACGAGTTCGTACGCCTTGTGCTGCGAGCTCTCCGGGGGCGCCGTGGCGTCGTTGGGCAGGCCGAGCTGCATGCTCGCGGCCGGGATCGCGACCACGACCAACCCGGCCAGGGCCACGACCAGGGTCGCCACCCGGTGGCGGCCGACGAACCGGGCCCAGCGCTCGCCCATGCCGGTGTGGCCGGGCTTGGGGCCCCCGCGCAGGCCGGGCAGGCGGCCGCGGATCTTGTCACCGGCGAACCCGAGCACGGCAGGCAGCAGCGTGACCGCGATGAGCACGGCGATGACGACGGTCAGCGCGGCCGCGACACCCATCTCGCCGAGGAACGGGATGCCGACGACGGTCAGGCCTGCGAGCGCGACGATCACCGTCAGCCCGGCGAAGACGACGGCCGATCCCGCGGTGCCTGCCGCCCGGCCCGCGGCCTGCTCGTGGTCGGTGCCGTTCGCCAGCTCGTTGCGGTAGCGGGACACGATGAACAACGCGTAGTCGATGCCGACCGCGAGGCCGATCATCAGCGCGAGGATCGGGGTGTTCGCGTTCAGCTCGGTGAAGCCGGTGACGATCAGCAGGCCGCTCATGCCGACGCCGACGCCGATCAGCGCGGTCAGCAGCGGCAGCCCGGCGGCCAGCAGCGAGCCGAAGGTGATCACGAGGACCACGGCCGCGACCGCGACGCCGAGGATCTCGGTCGCGCCGGTCTCCGGTGCGCCGTTGACCGCGTCACCGCCGATCTCGGCACGCAGGCTGGACGAGTGCGCGGCCTCGGTGAGCGCCTCACGGTCGGCCTCGGTCAGTTCGAAGGCCTGCTTGCTGTAGCTGACCTGCACGAGCGCGAGGTCGCCTTCGCGGGAGAGGGCACGGGTCTGGAACGGGTCGGTCGCGTTGACCACTCCCGGCGCGGCGCGCAACGCGGTCACGACCTTCGCGACCTCGGCCTGGTTGGCGGGGGAGGTGGCGAGGTCCTCACCTTCGGGTGCCTGCAGCACGACGCGCGCGGTGCCGCCGCCCACGTTGGCCTCGGGGAAGGTCTTCTTCAGGTGGTCGATCGCCTGCTGGGACTCGGTGCCGGGGATCGAGACCGCGTTGGACATCGTTCCGGAGAACCCGAGCGCGCCGATGCCGACGGCGATGAGCAGGGCCGTCCAGATGCCGGTGACCAGCCACCGGCGACGAAAGGACGCCCGTCCTAGTCGGTACAGGAATGTCGCCACCGTGCTTCTCCCCATGTTTCGCGCCTGCGGTCTGTGGCCACGAAACTAGCCGATCGACAAGGTAGATCCAAGCCGTTCGGCAAGTATGTGACTTGTCGAACAGCAAGTGCGCAACTTGCCGTACGGCTAGCTGAGGAGGTACCGTCGATCTCTCAGTGAGGAGGAGCGATGACGGCCACGAAGGGTGACACCCGCACCCGGTTGCTGGAGACCGCGCTCGGGCTGTTCACCGTGCACGGCGTGGAGGGCACGTCGCTGCAGATGATCGCCGACGCGCTCGGCGTCACCAAGGCCGCGGTGTACTACCACTTCAGGACGAAGGACGAGATCACGGAGGCGGTCGCGGAGCCCGCCCTGCGCGAGCTGTCGGCGATCATCGACCACGCGGCGACGCTGCGGCGCCACGGCGCGCAGGTCGACTACGTGCTCGACGGGCTCGTGGACCTGGTCGTGCGCAACCGGGTGCTGGTCGCGGTGTTCTGCAGCGACCCCGGGATCGCGGCGGCGGTCGAGCGGACCCTGCACGGCGAGGAGAACGTGATGACGCGCCTGCCGGCCATGCTGGTGCCCCCGGACGCGGACGACGGCGCCGTGGTGGCCGCGCACGTCGCGCTGGCCGGTGTCGCGCTCGCGGGTGGTTCCCCCGCGCTGATGTCGATGGACGACGAGAGCCTCCGCCGCCACCTCGGCGACGCGGCACGCCGCCTGCTCGGCAGGCCCCGCCGCCGCGAAACCCCGTAGACAGCGGTGTCCTCATCGGACCGGAGCCCGATGAGGACACCCGGACGGACACTCAGCCGTTGCGGCGCTTGAGCAGGATCCGCAGCACGATCAGCAGTGCCAGCAACCCGGCGAGCGGGATCACCGGCCTGCGGGCGGCGCCGTCGACGACCGGGCGCACCCGCGTCGCCACCGGCTCAGGGAGCTTGTCGACCAGCTCGCCACCCTTCACCCGGAGTTCCTCGGTCTTCGCCCGCAGTTCCTCGGCCTTCTCGTGGGCGACCCGCTCAGCGCGGGCCTTCACGTCGGCCTTGTCGCCCAGTGCGTTCACCGTCTCCGCGAGCTCCTGGCGGGTCAGCTCGGCGTCGTGGCGGAGGTCCTCGTCGGTCGGTGCCGCTCCTGGCATCGTCATCCGGCCGTTCTCCTTGTCGCTCATTGTTTTCGCGCCTCCTTGACGGCGTGGATGTCTTCCTTCGCGCTCTCGACGGCAGGCGATGGCATCGGTGCGCTCTGCTTGAGCTCCTTGCGTGCCATGAGCACGGCGATCCCGGCGATCACGAACAGTACGCCGGCCACGATCAGCGCCGCGGCCCACGCGGGAAGCGCCAGCGAGAGCAGGAGCACGCACGCGGCCACCAGGACCCCGCCGCCGTAGAACGCGAACAACCCGCCGGCGCCCGCGATGGCGGCGCCGACCCCGGCGTGCTTGGCCTTGCCCTTGGCTTCCCGCACGGCCAGCGTGACCTCGGTCCGTACGAGCTTGCCCATCTGGTCGGTCAGATCCCGCACCAGCTCGGCCGTGGACTTCTCAGCGTGGTCCGGTCCGGGGTGGTTCGGCCGGACCTGTGGTGTGGCAGTCATGTCTCCTCCTCTGCCGCGCGGTTACCCGACGTGGCTGACCAGGAAACCCACGGTTCGACCCCGGACCACGGGGTACCCGGCGCCCATGCGAGCACTGATACTGAACTGCACGCTCAAACCCTTGCCCGAACCGTCGAACACGCAGAAGCTGGCCGACGTGGTCGGGGCGGAGCTGGGCGAACACGGCGTCGACGTCGAGTCCGTCCGGGTCGCCGACCTGCGCGTCGAGCCGGGCGTGCAGACCGACATGGGCGACGACTGGACCGGCGTGCACGAGAAGCTGCTGTCGGCCGAGATCCTCGTGATCGCGTCGCCGACGTGGCTGGGCAGGCCCTCGTCGGTCGCTCAGCGCGTGCTCGAGCGGATGGACGCGATGATGTCCGAGACCGACGACGAGGAGCGCCCCGTCGCCTACAACCGGGTGGCGGGTGTCGTCGTCACCGGCAACGAGGACGGTGCGCACCACGTGATCAGCGAGATCACCGGCGCACTCAACGACATCGGCTACACGATCCCCGGTCAGGCGTGGACCTACTGGAACATGGGTCCCGGACCGGGGCCGGACTACTCCGACACCGACCACGGCCACGACTGGTCGCGGACGACCGCGACCACGATGGCGTCGAATCTGCTCGCGGTCGCGACCGCGCTCGCGAAGCAGCCCATCCCCGCCTGACAGGAGGAGCAGTGAACGTCAACAAGATCATGTACCGCCCGATCGGGATCCTCGTCGGTGTCCTCGGTGGTGTGCTCGCCACCAGCGCGTTCGACAAGTTGTGGGGCGCGGTCGGACCTGGCGACGAGGCACCCGACGCGACCGACAAGCAGGCGACCTGGGGTCAGGTGCTGCTGGCGGCCACCATCCAGGGCGCGATCTTCGGCGTCGTGCGGGCGGCGGTGGACCGGGCAGGTGCGACGGGCTACCGGAAGGTCACCGGTGAATGGCCGGACGACTGAGGCGTAGCGACCCCGCCAGGCCCGGGCTGCGCAGGCGCCGGGCCGGCCGTGGTTGGCGCTACTTCGACGCCGACGGCCGGCCACTGCGCGACCGGGACGACGTCGCACGTGTCAACGGGCTCGCGATCCCGCCGGCATGGCAGGAGGTGTGGATCTGCCCTTTTCCGAACGGGCACATCCAGGCCGTCGGCACGGACGCGGCCGGGCGGCGGCAGTACCTGTACCACGAGCGGTGGCGCGAGAAGCGGGACGAGGAGAAGCACGAACGGGTGCTGCGCCTCGCGAGCAGGCTGCCCGCCTTCAGGTCCGCGGTGGACGATGACCTGTGCGACAGGGGCCTGACCGAGAAGCGGGTGGTGGCGGGTGCGCTGCGCATGCTGGACCGCGGCGTGTTCCGCACCGGCGGCGACGAGTACGCGGAGGAGAGCAGGGGAGTGGCGACCCTGCTGTGCGGGGACGTCCACGTCCGCGGCGGCGCGATCCACTTCGACTACATCGCCAAGGGCGGTGTCGAACGCAAGCTCCGCATCCGGGACGAACGCCTGGCACCACTGATCACCGCACTGCGAAGGGGCCGGTCCGACGAGGACCGGCTTCTTCGCCACCACGGGGGCGAAGTGCGCGCGGAGGACATCAACCGCCGCTTCCAGGAGCTGACCGGGCCGGGCTTCACGGCCAAGGACCTCCGCACGTGGCATGCGACGGTCCTCGCCGCGGTGCTGATCGCGGGCCACGAGCCGCCCTCGTCGGAGGCGGGCCGCAGGCACACGGAGAAGGCGGTCATGCGGGAGGTCGCCGAGCAGCTGGGCAACACCCCCGCGGTCGCCAGACGGTCCTATGTGGACCCGAGGGTGCTCGACGCGTGGGCGGCGGGCCGCACGGTCGAACGAGCGCTGCGCAAGGCGGCGGACGTCCCCATGGTGGACGCCCGCCCGGCCATCGAACGCGCCGTGGTCCGCCTGCTCAGGGCTTGAGCAGCACCTTGATCGCGCCGTCCTGCTTCTGTTGGAAGATCTCGTAGCCGTGCGGCGCGTCGGACAGCGGCAGCGTGTGCGTCGCCAGGTCCTCGGTTCCCAGGGGGTCCTCGTCGCCGGTCATCAGCGGCAGGATCTCGTCGGTCCAGCGGCGTACGTTCGCCTGCCCCATCCGGAGCTGGATCTGCTTGTCGAACAGCTCCATCATCGGGAGCGGGTCGACCATGCCGCCGTAGACGCCCGACAGCGAAACCGTGCCACCGCGCCGGACGGTGTCGATCGACGCGAGCAGCGCGCCAAGCCGGTCGATGCCCGCCTTTTCGGTCATCTTCGCCGCGATCGCCTTCGGCAGCATCGTCGTCAGCTGCTGCGCCACCTTGCCGACCGGCGAGCCGTGCGCCTCCATGCCGACCGCGTCGATCACCGCGTCCGGTCCCCGGCCCGCGGTGAGGTCCCTGAGCGCGGCGGCCGTGTCGCCGGTATCGGTCAGATCGACCGTGACCACCCCGTACCTCGCCGCCAGCGCGAGGCGTTCGGGCACCAGGTCGACGCCGATCACCTGCCCTGCGCCGAGGTGCCGCGCGATCCGGCACGCCATCTGGCCGATCGGGCCGAGCCCGAACACCGCGACGCTGCCGCCATCGGGGACGTCGGCGTACTTCACCGCCTGCCACGCCGTCGGCACCACGTCCGACAGGTACACGAACCGCTCGTCCGGCGGCCCCTCCGGCACCTTGATCGGCCCGTAGTGGGCCTGCGGCACCCGCAGGTACTCGGCCTGCCCGCCGGGCACCTGCCCGTACAGCTTGGTGTAGCCGAACAGCGCGCCGCCCTTGCCCCGGTCGCGGACCTGCGTGGTCTCGCACTGCGACTGGAGTCCCTGCCCGCACATGAAGCAGTGGCCGCAGGAGATGTTGAACGGCACGACGACCCGGTCGCCCGGTTTGATGTGCGTCACCTCGGCGCCGACCTCCTCGACGACACCCATCGGCTCGTGGCCGAGCACGTCGCCGGGGTCGATGAACGACCCGAGCACCTCGTACAGGTGCAGGTCCGACCCGCAGATGCCGCTCGCGGTCACCTTGATGATCGCGTCCGTCGGCTCCCGGATCTCCGGGTCCGGCACGGACTCCACCCGCACGTCCCGTTTTCCTTGCCAGGTAACGGCCTTCATGTCAGCTCCTTTGCGTGTCAGCCCGGGTGGGTCTCGCCGCCGAGTGCGGCGAGGACCTCGCCGGAGTAGTACGAGGACAGCCGGTCCGCGGCGAAGAACACGAACGAGGGCGCGAGCTCGTCGGGCTGCGCGACCCGCCCGTACGGGGTCTGCTCACCGAAGCTCTCGACCTTCTTCTCCGGCAGCGTGGCCGGGATCAGCGGTGTCCACACCGGACCGGGCGCGACGCAGTTGACCCGGATCCGCCGGTCCACCAGCGCCTGCGCCATCGCCATGGTCCACGCGTGCACCGCACCCTTGGTCGCCGAGTAGTCGATGAGGCCCTTGTTGCCGCGCAGGCCGTTCACCGACCCGGTGTTGATGATCGCGCTGCCCTCACCGAGGTGCGGCAGCGCGGCGGCGGTGACGCGGAAGTAGCTGTGGATGTTCACGTCGAACGTCCGCTGCCACTGCTCGTCGGTGATGTCCTCCGGCGCGTCGACCTCTTCCTGCGTCGCCACGTTGTTGACGAGGATGTCGAGCCCGCCCAGCGCGGCCACGGTCTGCTCGACCACCGCGGCGCAGTGGTCGCGGTCGGCGAGGTCGCCGGGGATCAGCTCACAGCGCCTGCCTTCCGCCTGCACGAGGTCGGCGGTGTGCTTGGCGTCGTCGTGCTCGGACAGGTAGGCGATCGCGACGTCCGCGCCCTCCTTGGCGAACGCGACCGCGACGGCCCGGCCGATGCCGGAGTCGCCGCCGGTGATCAGTGCCCGTTTGTGCTTCAGCAGGTCCCTGCCGACGTAGCCGGACATCGAGTCCCTCGGCTCCGGCCGCATGTCGCCGGTGTCCCCTGGCGTTTCCTGCTGTTGTGGTGGCTGGTTCTGCTCGGCCATCGGTTCTCCCCACGCTTGACTGCGGTGGGGTTACCCGGGCCGATTCCGCTCAACCGTCGCGGCGCATGGCCACCCTCGGCCACGCGTCCAGCCCGATGGCGGCCTCGTGCGCGCGGATGGCACGCAGCCCCGGCGTGAGGTCGGTCACGACCACGAAGCCGAGGCGGGCGTAGTACGGCGCGTTCCACGGCACGTCCGCGAACGTGGTCAGCGTGAGCCCGGCGAGCCCGCGCCGCGCCGCCCACGCACCGACGTGGTCGATGAGAGCGCGGCCGATGCCGTGTCGCGAATGTCCCGGGTGGACGGACACCTGCTCGACGTGCGCGTACCCGTCGACCTCGTCGGCCAGTACGTAACCGACCGGCGGGGTGCCCCACACCCACGCCCGGCCCGCCCGCTGGTAGCGGGTCAGCTCGTCGATCGACAGCGGCTCGTCCTCCGCGATCGCAGCCATGCCGACGGCCAGGAAAGGCGCACCGGCCGCCCGCTCGATGTCGCGAAGAACCGGCAGGTCGGTCGGACTGGCCTCGCGGATCACGGGCAGGAGCGTAACGGTCGCCCCATCGACGTCCCGAAAGCGTCGTTCAGGGCATCGCGACCGCGACGACCAGCACGATCACCGACCGCGATACCAACCTCACGGCTCAGCCATCTGTGTTCCTGAGCCGGGCTGCTCGCCGCTTTCCGGTGGGAGGACACAGAACTCGTTGCCTTCCGGGTCCTGCAGCACCACCCACGGCACCGCGGGGTCGTCGGCGACCACGCGGCCGCCGAGCGCGACGAGCCTCGCCACCTCGTCGTACTGCGGGCCTTCTGCGCGGATGTCGAGGTGTACCCGGTTCTTGGCCTGTTTCCGGTCGGGGACCGGGTGGAACAGGAGCATGTGCTCGCCGTCGGCGGTCGCCTCCACGTACTCGGTGCCGTGGGCGTCGTGCCAGCGGTCGGTGACCTCGAAGTCGAGGGCCGCGCACCAGAACGCCGCCAGTGCCGCGGTGTCACGGCAGTCGAACACGGTCGCGACCATCCGGCTCCTCATACCACCTACGTTAACCGCTGGTGACGGGTTCTACCGTGATGACCATGAGCGCGATCGACGTCGAAGCCGTGGTGGCGGCCATGGCGACCGGGGTGTCGGAACCGGGGGTGCAGCTCGCGCAGACCCGCTTCCGCGCCGGGCTGGTCGCCGGCTGGGACCTGCGGCCTGGTGACCGGGTACTGGAGGTGGGGTGCGGGCAGGGCGACATGACCGCCGTGCTCGCCGAGGCGGTGGGGGAGCGGGGGCACGTCACCGCGGTGGACCTCGCGCAACCGTCCTACGGCGCGCCGGTCACGCTCGGTGAGTCGGCTGCGTTCCTGAACGGCACACCGCTCGGCGCACGGGTCGAGTTCCGGTTCGGCTTCGACGTGCTCGCCGCGGCGTTCCAGGACGATGCGTTCGACCACGTCGTGCTGTCCCAGTGCGCCTGGTACTTCGACTCACTCGACCGGCTCCGCGCCACCCTCGCCCGGGTGCGGCCGTGGGCGCGGCGGCTGTGCTTCGCCGAGTGGGACCTGGCCCCCGTCAGGCACGAGCAGCTCGCGCACCTGCTGGCCGTGCAGGTGCAGGGCATGATCGAGGCGTTCGGCGAACGCGGCGACGGCAACGTCCGCACCCCGTTCTCCCGCGCGGCGCTGCTGCGGGTCCTCGCCGAGACCGGGTGGCGCGCCGATGAGCCGACGGCTGTCGATGCCACCGGCGTGCACGACGCGGCTTGGGAGGTCGCCATCTGCCGGGAGATCGTCGACGAGCGGCTGCACACGGTGCCCGCGCCGATGCGGGACCTGATCGCGAGCCATGTCGACGTGCTCGACGCGGTCGCCGAGCACGTCGAACCGTTGCCGGTGTACTCGGTGACCGCTACTCGGTGAGCAGCCCGGCCCGCTCGGCCAGCACCCCGGCGTGGAACCGGGTGCGGGCGCCGAGCCGGTCGAGCAGCTCCGCGACCCGCCGGGTCACCGTCCTCGAACTCACCCCGAGCTGACGGGCGATCGTCTCGTCCTTCGCGCCCGCGGCGAGCAGCGTCAGCAGCCCCAGGTCCGCGGCCTCGTCCGGCTCCTGGACCGGCACGAGCGGCGCGGCCTGGTCCCACAGCAGGTCGAACAGCACCACCAGCGCGTCGAGCAGCGCGCACTTCCGCACCACCAGCGCGCTCTCGACCATGTCCTCCAGCACGAGCGGCAGCAGCGCCACCTCCCGGTCCGCGATCGCGAGCTTCATCGGCAGCTTCGGGTGCACCCGCGACCGCTCACCACTCTCGGCCGCCCTGCGCGCCGCCGCGAGCGCACCGGGCAGCTCCAGCGACTCCGGCGCGTACAGCCCGCGCACCCGGACGTCCTCGTGGAGCCGGGTGGTCACCTCCTCCTCCGAGGGGGTGGCCCGCGCGGCGTAGGGCGGGCGGTCGATCACCAGCAGCTCCCGCCCGCAGCCGCGCACGAGCTGGGTGAACCGGTCACCGACCGCGCGCTGTCCGACGAGGATCTCCAGCAGCTCGTCCGGCTGGCGCACCACGTTCATCTCCGCGGCCAGCGCCCGCGCGTTGGACTGCAACGTGGTCAGCTCCCGCTGCCGCCGCGCGACGAGCAGGTCGATCGCGGTGTCCGGTCGTGCCGCCAGCAGCCGCACGGGCCTGCCGGGCAGCCGGGTCACCAGGCCCAGCTCCTCCAGCTCCGCCACCGCCTTGCGGGTCACCCGGTCCGAGCGGTGCAGCGACCGGGACAGGTCGGCCGCGGTCCGGGCGGGGCCGGCGAGCAGCGTCCGGTAGACGGACTCGGCGAACGCCGTGATCCCCAGTGCCTCGAGCATGCGGCCATCCTGACGAGTTGTCGCCATGGCGGCAATACGCCAGGGCGGAACCGTTCCGCTGATCGCGGGGCCGGCGCCGGTGGCAGGTCATGACCGGGCGCGCGTCGCCACGAGTTTGGCGTAGCGGGCGCCCGCGCCGAGCAGTACCAGCCCTGCGACGAGGAACGCCGCCACCCGGGCCATGCCGTCCAAGGAGGACAGGTCGAAGAGCACGAGCTTGGCCAGCGCCGACACCACCAGCGACAGGCCGGCGACCCGCATCGGCACCGAGTCGATGCCGCGCAGCAGCAGGACCAGCGCGCCGACGGTCCACGACACGGTCACGAGCACGTGCCCGAGCAGGAACCCGTCGCGGTCGGGGGAGGCGAGGAGGCCGATCGACAGCAGCGCCGCCGTCGAGCCGTACAACGCGATGAGCCCGGCGGGGATCCATGCGTGCGGCGTGTGCTCCTCGGCGGCGAGCACCCCGAGCCGGAAAGCCGCCCAGCACAACACGATCGCGGCCGCGGCGAGCACGACACCGGTCAGTCCCAGCGAGACGATCGCGCCGGTGTCGAGCAGCCGCCTCGGTGTCTGCGTCACGATGTCCGGCCGTGCCGGGTAGGCCAGCGCCAGCAACAGCCCGAGGAACCCGAACCCGGCGGCGGGCACGAGTGCCGGGACGAGCCGGATGCGCGCGGCGAGCACCGCGACGATCAGTGCCTCTGCGAGGAAGGCGATGGCACGGGCGTCGCCGTCGAACGCGGTGGCGGTGGCCTGGAGGAACGCGAGCGCGCCGATCCCGCCTGCCGACAGCGCGAAGACACGCGGGAGCGACGTGCGCTGCCCCAGCACCCAGACACCGACGAGGAGCGCGCCGAGCGCAGCGGGCAGGATCGCCGCGGCGAGGCGGGGGAGCAGCAGCGGGGCGAGCATCGCGGGCACCGGGGCGACGATCAGCATCACGAGCGTGAAGTCGTCGCCGGGCCTGCGCAACGCGGTGGCGGTCGCGAGGACGATGACGACGCCGCTGGTCAGTGCGGCGAGCACGGCGGTGGTCGTCGCGTCGCTGCCCACCACTTTCGTGGTACCGATGTTGATCACGGCGGCGACGACCGGCGGCAACCCGGCGGCGAGCAGCAGCCCACTCCACCGCCTTGCGAGCTGCACGGGCGTCGTGCCGAGCAGGAGGACGAGCAGGAAGCCCAGCAGCAACGTGTCGAACCCACCGGTGATGACGGGCGCCGACGCGGCACAGCACACGACGACGAACACGGCGAGCAGTTGCGACCCCCACATCCCGGCGAGGGCGACGCCGCCCGCGGTGACACCGAGCCCGGCGATCAGCCCACCCCACGCAGGGAGGTAGCCGTAGAGCGAAGTGGTGGCGACGACGTCGAGGTAGAGCACGGCGATCCCGGTCGCGGCGAGCGCGTAGGCACCGGTACGGGCGGCCGGGGTGCGGTGCAGCCAGGTACCGATCCCGGCGAGCGCGAGCCCGAGACCCGCGCCGAGGAGCACCCGGGGGAGCGGCCCGAGGTAGCCACGCTGGATCGCGAGGATGAGGAGGAGCACCACACCGGCGAGGGTGACCACCCCGCCCGCCCAGGCGAGGACGCGGCTGCCCGCACCGTCCTGGCCGAGGCGTTCCCACATCGTCGGGCCGGGCGGCGGCGGGGGCGGCGGGGGCTGGTACCAGTAGCCAGGAGGCGGTGGCGGCGCGGCGCGGCCCGCGCCGAACGCGGCGGCTGCCGGGCCGTACGCCGAGGAGCCCGTCGGTGACTGGCCGAACGCCGGACCGGAGGCCGGGACGGGCCCGGCCGGGCCGGGCGGGGGTGTCGGGCCCGGAACGGACGTCGAGGGGCCGGAGCTGCCGGGCGTCGCGCCAGAGGCTGGGTCGGTCGCGGAGGGGACGGCCGACGGGCCGGGCGTCGAAGTGGCCGGTGCCGACGTGCCGGGAGAGCTGGGGACGGAGTCCGGTCCACGTGTGGGGGCCGCCGATGGTGGAGGGGTTCGCAGTGCGTGCAGCTCCGCGCCGATCTCGCCGAGACGGGTGCCCACTTCCAGCAGCGCGTCGGCTAATCGGGGGAGTGTCTCCAAGGTCTGGTCAGCCATGCGCCCCAGTACAGCAACGCGGGCCCGTCACCGGATCCGTACGACTACTCAGCCCGACGTCACGATGCGATCACCGCGCACCGAGGAGCGTGGCAGGGACCTGCGGGGCCAGCTCCCGCACGACCTGGGATTTCTTCCGCCGGGGACTCGCGCGGGACTGGAGTATTCGCGGAGGTCCCGGCGAGCCCGCTGTCGGGTGGTGCACTATCTATGGTGTGAGTCCCGAAGATCCGGAGCGGTTGTACGTCGCGTTGGGCCACAACCGGGGTGACTTCCGTTGGGACGCCCCAGCCAACCACGTACTGATCGGTGAACACCTGCTGTGGTGCCTTGACCAGCGGAAACGCGGCTGGTTGCTGCCGTGCCGGGTGCCGGCTGACAACCTGACGATCTTCGCGACGGCCTCCCGCGCCGAGCTGGAGCGGGTGCTTGACCTCGACCCGCTCGTGGTCGCCGGGGTGCGCCGGTACGCGGTGTCCGGCTGCCAGGCGGCCGAGCAGGCGTGGGCGCCCGAGCCCCATGGCTCCCACTGGCTCAGGTCGTAGACCGGCCGCACCTCCTTCACGTGTCGCTCCCGACGTGTCCGACCAGCGCGTCCAGCACCGGCACCTGCCCCTTGACCAGCTTCTCCCGCGCGACCGCCACCGGAACCCACTCGGCGCGGTCGACCTCGGGGAACTCCCGCATCCGCCCGGAGCCGCGCGGCCACTCCAGCTCGAACGTGTTGCTGCGGAACCCGGCCAGGTCGAAGTCGCCCTCGACGGCGAACGTGGTGACGGTCTTGCCGCCGGACTGCCTGACGGTGCCGAGCGCGACCGGCTCACCGCCGGGCGGTGGCGACCCCATCTCCTCGGCGAACTCGCGGCGCGCGGCGGCGAGCGGTTCCTCACCGTCGGTGTACTCGCCCTTCGGGATGGACCACGCGCCGGCGTCCTTGCGTGCCCAGAACGGGCCACCCATGTGGGCGATCAGCACCTCGAGCCCGTCCGTGCCGTGGCGGAACAGGAGAAGCGCGGCGCTGGTCTTCGGCATGGCGGCAGCCTAGAGCCCGGCACCGACAGAAACGTGGCGGCCGTGAGAGGGTCGGGCCATGACTGATCCACAACACCCGTACAGCCCCGCGGTCGTCGCGAACGGGCTCGTGTTCGTGTCCGGTTCACTGCCGCTGGCCGCCGACGGGTCGGTCGTGCCGGGGGGCCGCGCCGCGATGGACGCGGCGATCGAGCAACTGCGGGAACGCATGGCGACGGTCGGCGTGGGCCTCGCGGACGTCGTGAAACTGACCTACTTCGTCACCGATATGGGACTGCGCGACCTCGCGAACGAACAGTTCATCGAGCTGTGGCCGCAACCGCGGCCCGCGCGCACGGTGGTCGGGGTCGCGGCACTGCCCCGCGGTTGCGTGGTGGAGATCGACGCGATCGCAAAAGTACCGTGACCCAACCGTGCCGCCACCCCGCGAGTCCCGGTTTCAGAACCCGCGAGTCCCGGTTTCAGAACCCGCGAGTTCCCCGTTCAGGACCGCTGAGTTGCTGTTTCGGCGTTGTCGGCCTTCGGCATGCACGGCGACTCGCGCGTTCCGAACCGTCGACTCGCTGGTCCTGAAACGGGGACTCGCGAGTCCTGAAACGGGGACTCGCGAGTCCTGAAACGGGGACTCGCGAGTCCTGAAACGGGGACTCGCGAGTCCTGAAACGGGGACTCGCGAGTCCTGAAACGGGGACTCGCGGGTTCTGAAACCGGGACTCGCGAGTCCTGAACGGGGGACTCGCGGGGTTGTGGCGTAGGTAGGCTGTGGGGGTGGGGCTTTGTGTTCGGGGTGTTTTCGTTACGCCGGTTGCGTTTCGGGATCCGCCGTTGCTCAACGCGGTCGGTGTGCACGAGCCGTACGCGTTGCGGGCCGTCGTCGAGGTCGTGACCGACTCCGGGATCTCCGGGCTCGGCGAGACCTACGGTGACGCCAGGCACCTCGCCCGCCTGCGCACCGCGGCAGCCGAACTGACCGGCGTCGACGTCTGGCACACCCAGGAGATCGCCCGCCGGGTTCGCGGCAGCCTCGACGACGGCGTCGGCGGGCACGGCATGTCCGGCATGGTCACCGGCAGCAGCACCGCCGACCGCGTGCTGTCGCCGTTCGAGGTGGCCTGCCTCGACATCCAGGGCAAGGCGATCGGCAGGCCCGTCAGCGACCTGCTCGGCGGTGCCGTCCGCGACCGCGTCGACTACAGCGCCTACCTCTTCTACAAGTGGGCGGGCCATCCCGGCGCCGAACCGGACGAGTGGGGCGCCGCGCTCGACCCCGGCGGGCTCGTCACACAGGCACGGCGGATCGTCGACGAGTACGGGTTCACCGCCATCAAGCTCAAGGGCGGCGTGTTCCCGCCCGCGGAGGAGATCGCCGCGGTCCAGGCCCTGGCCGAGGAGTTCCCGGACCACCCGCTGCGGCTGGACCCGAACGGCGCGTGGAGCGTGCGCACCTCGATCGGGGTCGCCGAGCAACTCGACGGTGTGCTCGAGTACCTGGAGGACCCGACCACCGGCATCGCCGGGATGGCGCGCGTCGCCCGCGAGTCGCCGATGCCGCTCGCCACCAACATGTGCGTCGTCGCGTTCGAGCACCTGCGCCCCGCGGTCGAGGAGGACGCCGTGCAGGTGATCCTGTCCGACCACCACTTCTGGGGCGGGCTGCGGCGCTCCCAGTCGCTCGCGAACACCTGCGAGACGTTCGGCCTGTCGCTGTCGATGCACTCCAACTCGCACCTCGGCATCAGCCTCGCCGCCATGACCCACCTCGCGGCGGTGACCCCCAACCTCACCTACGCCTGTGACACGCACTGGCCGTGGAAGGCCGCCGAGGACGACGTGCTCGTGCCGGGCGCGCTGCGGTTCGAGAACGGCGCCGTGCCCGTGCCGACCGGCCCCGGCCTCGGCGTCGAACTGGACCGCGACGCCCTCGCCCGGCTCCACGAGCAGTACCTCGCGTGCGGCGTCACCGAACGCGACGACACCGGCTACTACCGCCGCACCCACCCCGACTTCGACCCGACGGCGCCGCGATGGTGAAGGTGCTGGTCACCGGCGCCTGATCGCGGACTGCCTGGTCGAGCCGGGCTCTGGCTCGACCAGCGTCGCCAACCTGTCCGGACTGGACGGCCGGAGGTCCACACCGGACGTCGTGGACCGGTACCGCTCCGGCACGACGTATGTGACGACCGTCCCACCTGGAGCGAGACCTCGGCCACGCGCGGAACACCGTCAGGCACAATCGCGCTCGTGATGTGGGTGTGGGTGGTCGGCGTCGTGCTGCTCGTCGTGGCCGGGTTCGGTGCCGTCTACCTGCCGAGGACGCGCGCACGGGCGCTGCGGCTGCGCACCGCGTGGTCGGCGGCACGGGCCGCGATCGACAGTGCCGCCGTCAGCCGCGACGCCACGTCCGCCGACGTGCCCGAGGCGGACGACCTGTTCGCGCGGGCGGAGCTCCTGGCCGCGAACGGGGGCGGGGAGGCCGCGGCCGACGAAGCCGCCGACTGCGCGGAACGGGCCGACCGGCTCTGGCAGGAGGCCGCAGGATGAGGCGCCTGACCGCGCGGCTGCACCGGCTGAGGTGGGCGTTCCTCGCCGCCGCGGTGGTGATGATCGTCGTGTTCCTGGTGGCGCAGCGGCAGACCGTCGACGTCAGCTACGCCCAGTCACCGTCCGGAAAGGCCACCGTCGCCGAGGGCTCCGCAGGCGAGCTGACCGAAACCGACCTGCCGTCGGTCGACGAGCTGACCGCCATGCTCGAGAAGGACCGCGTGGTGCGGCTGCCGGGCTCGATCGCCGACTGGGACGAGAAGCTGGTGTCCGACGCGATCGGCGACGCCGACATCCGCATCCTCGTCACCCCACCGGGGCTGACCGAGGCGCAGCAGGACCGGCTCGGCGAGGTCGACAACGCCACGATCCAGGTCGTCGGCACCGAGGTCACCGGCACGGTGTACGGCGTCAGCGCCGACGACAACGCGGGCTGGCGCGCCCAGTTCGCCACCGGTGACGTCACCAGCCTCCTGCTCACCATCATCGCCAGCGAGAAGGACGAGGAATCCCCGGCCGACGTCGACCTGTTCCGCTGGCGTGCGCCGACCGCGGCCGAGCTGGCGCCCGTGGTGGCCGACCTGCGCGCCGACCGCCTCCACGTCGCGGATGGCGCCACCCTGAAGGCCGTCCCGGACAGTGCGGGCACCGCGTTCCCGGACGAGGAACCCCTGTTCGCGGCGTTCCCGCAGCAGCGATACGGCCAGCCGGTGCCCGAGTACGGCACCGCCCTCGCCGAGGAGTTCCCGGACACCCCCATCGTGGTCATGTACGGCAACTGGGCCGAGTACCACGGTCCCTACGCGGGAGAGTTCTCCGACCTCGTCGCGGCAGGGGTGTACAGCCGCTTCGGCAGCAGGCTCGCCGCGTACGCCTACCCGCAGGGCAACGTGCTCGGCGTGTACCTGAACAAGGTCACCGACGTCCGGTACGCCGGACTGTTCGACCGGCCGCTGCCCTACCAGCCGTTCGACCCGCTGCGGGTGGCGCTGCCCGTGCTGCCGTGGCTGTTCGTGCTGTGCGTGCTCGTGTTCCTCGGGCTGTCCGTGCGTTCGGTGCTCGGCCCCGGTGGTGGTCCGCCGCGCGGTGGGCCTGCCCGCCTCGCCGGGCTCACCACGCTCGCCATCGAGATGTCGGCGCTGTCCCGCGACCCCGCGCTCGTCCGTGCGCTGTCGAAGCTCGAGGCGGCACGCAGGGCGGTGGCCGAGAACCTGCCGGGGCGCCACGTCCGGCGGCTGCTCGACGGCGCGGAGTCCGAACTGGACACCGCGGCCCGCGCGCTCGGCCGTGCCGACTACCGCCCGGCCAACTACCTGGCGGGCGGGATCGCATGAGCCGCGTGAAGAAGTTCCTCGCCACGCCGTTCGGTCTCGCCGCGGTCGCGCTGCTCGTGCTCGCGGGCTGGGCGACCTGGACCGCCGGGATCTTCGACGGTCCGGTCGCCGAGGAGGTCCGCTCGTCGTCGGTGTACGTCGCGCCCGGCGTGGACGTGGACAAGGCGGCCGCCGAGAGGATCATCGGCAACCGCAGGCTGGTCGTCGTGTTCCTCGAACGGGACGCGGACCTGGCGCAGGGGTGCGACGACACCAGCGGCGCCGCGGACGGGACGCTCGTGCTGCTGCTCAGTCCCGGTGGCATCACCGACGATCCGGAGTTCGATACCTACGGCTGCGCGCACTTCCCCGGCGGCGACGACGAGAACTTCGGCAAGGCGTTCGTCGCGGAGACGCAGATCGCCGGGGGAGCGGACCAGTTCGCCGACCGGCCGCTCGAGGCGCTGAGGGTGATCGCGGTCAACTACGACGGCCTGGTGAAGGCCGGGATCGTGCCGGACGGGGCCAGGACCATCAGCCCGTCGCTGCCCCGGTACCTGGTCGCGGTGGCGGCGGTCGTCGCGGTGCTCGGCGGTGCGGTCACGATGTACGTCGTGGGCCGCCGCGCGGGCAGGCTCGCGGCCGGGCACCGCGCGGAACGCGACTCCGCGGCGGACGCCCGTGGCTCGCTGAACGCGAAGGCGGCCGTGCTGGCCAAGCAGATCATCGATCTCGACGGCCGCTTTCCGCGTGCGGACAAGGACTTCCGGCAGAAGTACCAGCGGCTGGCCGCGGACTACGCGGAACTGGCGGCCGATCTCACCGACGGCGACGCGCAACCGGCTCTGCTCCCCAAGGTGGAGGCGCTGAGCACCCGTGCCCGCGATCTCGCCGCCGGGCCGAAGCGTCGCCGCGGCAAGAAGTAACAACTCGCCTGCCGGTCACACGGCCGCTCCCCTGCGACCGACAAACAGCTATTAACTATATAGATGTCCGATTTAGCCGCGCGGAAACCGGACGGTGGCGGACGCGACAACGCTCGGTCAAAAGACGCCAGGACGGGGAAGGAGTCGATTGCGGCCAGAGCCGCATGTTCGGTCGTCATGTGTGGACGGTGGCCGTGGGCCCGCGTTCCGGAAGGCGTCATGGGGCGGGCTCGGTGAGTCTCAGCAGCGAGTCGAGTGCCGGGTTGTCGTGGGCCGAGCGCCAGACGCAGTGTGTCTCGACGATGTCCGGGCGCAGTCCGGCGATCTCGGTGAACGCGAGGTTGGGCAGGCGGAGGCACGCGGCGGAGCGGGGCACGAGACCCACACCGACACCGGCGTCGACCAGCGCGAGGAGGCTGTGGACCTGACCGACCTGCTGGACGTACCGGGGCTCCACGCCCGCGCCGTGGAAGCAGCTGATCACGAGTTCCTGCAGGTAGCGCGCCGTGACCGGGGTGTAGTTGACGATGTCGTGGCGGCCGATGTCCACCAGTGACGGCGGTCTGTCCAGCTGGGTGAGTGCATGGCCGCGCGGGCAGGCGAGGATCAGGCTCTCGGTGTGGACGCGGCGGACCCGCAGGACCTCGGACGCCGGGACGCCGCGGGCGAGCCCGACGTGGATGTCGCCCGCGAGCAGCGCGTCGAACTGGTCGCGGGACACCATCTCGGTGAGCGTCAGCTCGACGGAGGGCAGGTGCTGGGCGATCGTGCGGATCCACGTGCCGAGCACGGTGAGCGCGGAGATCGCGGTGAACCCGATCCGCAGCGTGCCCGTGGTGCCGCGGGCAGCGTTGCGTGCGGTGATCGGTGCGGCGGCCGCGAGCGAGAGCAGCCGGCGCGCCTCGGGGAGGAACGCCTCGCCCGCGGGGGTGAGCAGGACCGCGCGCGGCGTCCTCACCAGCAGTTCCACCTCGAGTTCGCGTTCGAGCTTCTGCACCTGGCGCGACAGTGGCGGCTGGGTGATGCGCAGCCGGGCGGCGGCCCGGCCGAAGTTGCCCTCCTCGGCCACCGCGACGAACCCGCGAAGCTGCTCCAGCGTGAACGGCATGCCGGGAAGGTATCGCTGGATGCGGCATTGGACTTAGACAGGTATAGCGATGGGTCATACGCTCGGAACATGGCCCTCAGTCCGGAATCGCTGCGCGACGCACTCGGCACCGGGTTGCTGTCGTTCCCCGTCACGCACGCCACGGTGGACCTCGCGTTCGACGAGGACGCCTATCGCGAACACGTGGCATGGCAGTCCTCGCATTCCGCGGCGGGCCTGTTCGCGGCGGGCGGCACCGGCGAGTTCTTCTCGCTGACCCCGGAGGAGGTGGCCCGCGTGGTCCGGGCCGCGGTCGCTGCCGCGGGCGACACGCCCGTGCTGGCGCCAGCGGGGTACGGCACCGCGCAGGCCGTCGGGATGGCCCGCGACGCCGAGGCCGCGGGTGCCGCCGGCCTGCTCCTGTTGCCGCCCTACCTCACAGAAGCGCCCCAGGAAGGCCTGTTCGAGCACGTCAAGGCGGTGTGCGCGGCGACGTCGCTCGGTGTGGTCGTCTACCACCGCGCCAACGGCAGGCTGACCTACGACACCACCGCGCGGCTGGCCGACGCCTGCCCGAACCTGATCGGTTTCAAGGACGGCGTTGGCAACGTCGACCTGATGACCAGGGTGTATGCGCGGCTGGGGGAGCGGCTGCTGTCGATCGGCGGCCTGCCGACCGCGGAAACCTACGCGCTGCCGTACCTGGAGATGGGTGTCACCACCTACTCGTCGGCGATCTACAACTTCGCGCCGAAGTGGGCGCTGGCGTTCTACGCCGCCGTGCGGGCCCGCGACGCGGCGGCCGTGTACCGCGGGCTGGACGAGTTCGTGTTGCCCTACATCGAGATTCGCGACCGCAGGGCCGGGTACGCCGTGTCGATCGTGAAGGCGGGTCTGCGTGCCGTGGGGCGTCCCGCGGGGCCGGTGCGACCCCCGTTGGCGGACCTGACGGCCGACGAGTTCGATGAGCTGAGGACTCTCGTGGGGAAGGTGGGACTTTCATGACCGCCACACTGGCTCTGACCGGTTCGATGCTGATCGGTGCCGCCGACGTGCGGGGGAGCGCCGGTGAGGTCCGGGGGGTGAACCCGGCGACCGGAGTGGCGCTCGAACCCGTGTACGGGCTCGGCGACCAGGCCGACGTCGACCGCGCCGCCGGGTTGGCGTGGGCGGCGTTCCCGGCCTACCGGGCGACGTCGCCGCGGGCCCGCTCGGCGTTCCTGACCACGGTCGCCGACAACATCGACGCGCTCGGCGACACGCTCGTCGCCAGGGTGGTCGCCGAGACCGGCATCCCCGACCCCAGGGTGCGCGGCGAGCTGGCCCGCACCACGAACCAGCTGCGGCTGTTCGCGTCCATGGTCACCGACGGCCGGTGGCTCGGTGCCCGGCTCGACACCCCGGACGCCGACCGCACCCCGCTGCCCAAGCCCGACCTCCGTCAGCGGAAGGTCCCGCTCGGCCCGGTCGCGGTGTTCTCCGCCAGCAACTTCCCGCTCGCGTTCTCGGTGGCGGGCGGGGACACGGCCTCCGCGCTGGCGGCGGGTGCGCCGGTGGTCGTGAAGGCGCACAGTGCGCACCCGGGGACCTCCGAGCTGGTCGGCAGGGCGGTCCGTGCCGCCGTCGCCGAGCACGGGCTGCCCGAGGGCACGTTCTCGCTGCTGTTCGGCGACGGGCGCGGTCTTGGCACCGCGCTGGTCAGGCACCCCAGGATCGCGGCGGTCGGGTTCACCGGCTCGCGGTCCGGTGGGCTCGCGCTGGTGGCCGCCGCCGCGTCCCGGCCGGTGCCGATCCCGGTGTACGCCGAGATGTCGTCGGTGAACCCGGTGATCCTGCTGCCCGGCGCGCTCGCCGAGCAGGGGGCGCAGCTGGGCGCCGCGTTCGTGACGTCGATGACCACCTCCGCAGGCCAGCTGTGCACGAACCCGGGGCTGGTGTTCGCACTCGGCGACGCGGACGCGTTCCTCGCCGCCGCGGGCGCGGCGGTGGGTGCCGCACCGGGCGCGGCCATGCTGAACGCGAACATCCGGCAGTCCTATGTGGACGGCGCGGACCGGCTGGCGGGTGCGGGCGGGGTCACCGAGGTCGCCGCGGGCGGCGTCGATGCCACGATCAGCGCCTGCGGTCAGGCCCGGCTGTTCGCCACCGACGGCGACACGTTCGTCGCCGACCCCGCGTTGCAGGAGGAGGTGTTCGGCGCCGCGTCGCTGGTGGTGCGGGTGCGCGACGTCGCGCAGCTCGAGCGGATCCTCGACACGATGGAGGGTCAGCTGACCGCGACCGTGCACGCCGCGGGCAGCGACCAGGACACCGCCGCCGCGCTGCTGCCCCGACTGGAACTGCTGGCGGGCCGGGTGCTGTTCGGCGGCTGGCCGACGGGCGTCGAGGTGGGGCACGCGGTCGTGCACGGTGGACCGTTCCCCGCCACGTCCAGCCCGGCCACCACCTCGGTGGGCACGCTCGCCATCGAACGGTGGCTGCGGCCGGTGGCCTACCAGAACGTGCCGGACGCGTTGCTGCCGGACGAACTGCGCGAGGACAACCCGCTCGGCGTGCCGAGGCTGCGGGACGGGGCGGCCGAGTGACCCCACCGGTCGTCGCCGGCTACCGGGCCGTCCCGGTCGCGGGCCAGGACAGCATGCTGCTCAACCTGAGCGGTGCGCACGGCCCGTACTTCACCCGCAACCTGCTGATCCTCACCGACTCCGACGGCAGGACCGGTGTCGGTGAGGTTCCCGGCGGGCCCGCGATCACCGACACGCTCACCGAGGCGGCCGACCTCGTCGTCGGCGCGCAGGCCGGTGACCACAACGCGGTCCTTTCCTCGGTGCTGCAACGGTTCGGGACGCGGGACTCGGCCGGGCGCGGGCCGCAGACGTTCGACCTGCGCGTCACCGTGCACGTCCGCACCGCCATCGAGGCCGCGCTGCTCGACCTGCTCGGCCAGTACCTCGAGGTGCCGGTGGCCGCGCTGCTCGGCGAGGGGCAGCAGCGCGACCGCGTGCGTGCGCTCGGCTACCTGTTCTTCGTCGGCGACCGGGACAGGACCGACCTCGGGTACCGGGATGGCGCGGGTGACGACTGGTTCGGTGTCCGCGACCGGGCGGCGCTCGACCCGGCCGGGATCGTCGCGCAGGCCGAGGCCGCGCAGGCCCGCTACGGGTTCACCGACTTCAAGCTGAAGGGCGGCGTACTGCCCGGCGTTCAGGAGGTCGAGGTGATGCGGGCGCTCGCCGCCCGCTTCCCGGACGCCGACCTGACGCTCGACCCGAACGGCGGCTGGCTGCTGGCCGATGCCGTGGCCCACGGCCGGGCGCTGCGTGACGTGCTCGCCTACGCGGAGGACCCGTGCGGTGCGGAGGACGGCTACTCCGGGCGCGAGACCCTCGCGGAGTTCCGCCGCGGCACCGGTCTGCGGACCGCGACCAACATGGTCGCCACCGACTGGCGGCAGCTCGGCCACGCCGTGCGGCAGTCCGCCGTGGACATCCCGCTCGCCGACCCGCACTTCTGGACCATGCGGGGGTCGGTGCGGGTGGCGCAGCTGTGCGAGGCGTGGGGGCTCACGTGGGGTTCGCACTCGAACAACCACTTCGATGTGTCGCTCGCCATGTTCACCCATGTCGCGGCTGCCGCACCGGGTGACATCACCGCGATCGACACGCACTGGATCTGGCAGGACGGCCAGCGGCTCACCACCGCGCCGATTCCCCTGGTGGACGGTCATCTGACGGTCCCGGACGCGCCGGGCCTCGGGGTGACGCTCGACGTGGAACGGGTCGAGGCGGCGCACGAGCTGTACCGGAAGGAGGCGCTCGGCGTCCGGGACGACGCCGTCGCCATGCGGTACCTCGTGCCAGGATGGCGGTTCGACCCGAAACGACCCGCGTTGGAGACTGTGTGACCGTCCTGCAAGTCTGCCCGCTGCTGCCGTCGCTGGAGGACAGGCTGCGAACGAACTACGAGATCGTGACCGCCCCGTCCGACGAGGTGATCGCCGCGATCACCTCGTCCCGGTTCGGCGTGACCAACGAGCAGATCGACACCATGCCCGCCCTGCGCGCGATCGTCCACTTCGGCGTCGGCTACGAGACCACGGACGTCGCGTACGCCCATTCGCGTGGCATCGCGGTCAGCAACACGCCGGACGTGCTGACCGACTGCGTGGCCGACCTCGCGGTCGGCGGCATGATCGACGTGCTGCGCAGGCTGACCGCCGCGGACCGGTTCGTCCGCCGGGGCGACTGGCAACGTGGGCAGTTCCCGCTGGCCACCAGGGTGACCGGCCGCCGCGTCGGCATCCTCGGCCTCGGCCGCATCGGCCGGGCGATCGCGCACCGGCTCGCCGCGTTCGGCACCGAGCTGAGCTACCACTCCCGCCACCGGGTGCCCGACGTGCCGTACCGGTACCACGAGTCCCCGGTCGCGCTGGCGGCCGCGGTCGACGTGCTGGTGGTGGCGACGTCGGGTGGCCCGGCGACCGAGGGGCTGGTGTCGGCGGACGTGCTGGCCGCACTCGGCCCGGCCGGTCACCTCGTGAACATCGCCAGGGGGAGCGTGGTGGACCAGGTCGCGCTGGTGACCGCGCTGGCCACCGGCGGCATCGCGGGCGCCGCGCTCGACGTGTTCGCGGACGAACCCGACGTGCCGGAACCGTTGCTGGGACTGGACAACGTCGTGCTGCTGCCGCACATCGCCAGTGCGACCGTGGAGACCCGCGAGGAGATGGGTGACCTGGCGTTCCGGAACCTGCGCCAGTTCCTGACCGACGGCACGCTGGTCACACCGGTGCCGTGACGCCCGTGACGCCCGCGGCGGCCTCCGGCACGAGTCCGGGAATGTTCACGTCGGGTGTCGACGGGCCGTCGGCGCGTTCGTGTAGGTGGTGACCGGTCGTCTGCGGGAGGATCACCGACATGAAGCAGTACCTGCTGAGCATCTACCAGCCGGAAGGCACGCCGGAGCCGGACGTCCTCGCGCCGGTGCTGCGGGAGCTGGACGCGCTCAACCAGGAGATGCGGGACGCGGGCGTGTGGGTGTTCGCCGGTGGCCTGCACCCGCCGGGTACCGCGACCGTCGTGCGCGCCGGCGACGAGGAGGTGCTCGTGACCGACGGGCCGTTCATCGAGGCCAAGGAGTTCCTCGGCGGGTTCACGGTCATCCGGGCCGCGGACCTCGACGCCGCGCTTGAGTGGGGCCGCAAGCTGGCCGTGGTGCTCTCGCCGCTCGCGATCGAGGTGCGGCCGTTCCAGTGAGCGTTGCCAAGTCACTCGTCCTGTTCCTGCTGGCCGCGCTCGCCGAGATCGGCGGCGCGTGGCTGGTGTGGCAGGGCTGGCGCGAGGACCGCGGGCTGTGGTGGATCGCGGCCGGGGTGCTCGCGCTCGGCGCGTACGGGTTCGTCGCGACGTTCCAGCCGGACCCGCACTTCGGCCGGATCCTCGCCGCGTACGGCGGCGTGTTCGTCGCCGGGTCGCTGGCGTGGGGCGTCGTCGTCGACGGTTTCCGCCCCGACCGGTGGGACTGCGTCGGCGCGGGCCTGTGCCTCGTCGGTGTCGCCGTGATCATGTACGCGCCACGCACGTGAACGTCGAGGAGGTCTTCCGGCGCGAGTACGGGCGGGCGGTGTCCGTGCTCGTCAGGGCGCTCGGTGACATCGGGCTGGCCGAGGAGGCTGTCCAGGACGCGTTCGTCGAGGCGGTCCGCCGCTGGCCTGCCGACGGGGTGCCCCCGAGCCCGTCGGGCTGGCTCATCACGACCGCCCGCAACCGTGCGATCGACCGCCTGCGCCGCGAGGCCACCCGCGAGGAACGGCACCGGCAGGCGATGGAACTGCTGGTGGCCGAACCGGAAGAGGAGGAGGGCGTGGTGCGTGACGACCGGCTGCGCCTGATCTTCACCTGCGGCCACCCCGCGCTGGCCATGGGGGTGCGGGTGGCGCTGACGCTGCGGCTCCTCGGTGGCCTGTCGACCGAGGAGGTGGCCCGCGCGTTCCTCGTGCCCGCGCCGACCATGGCGCAGCGGCTGGTGCGTGCCAAGAACAAGATCCGCGACGCCGGCATCCCGTACCGCGTCCCGTACGAGGCCGACCTGCCCGCCCGCCTCCGCGGTGTGCTCGCGGTCGTGTACCTGATCTTCAACGAGGGGTACTCGTCGGTGGACCGGCCGGAGTTGTCGGCGGAGGCGATCCGGCTCGGCCGAGTGCTGACCGGCTTGCTGCCGGACGAGCCGGAGGCGACCGGGCTGCTCGCGCTGATGCTGCTGAGCGAGGCCCGCCGCCCCGCACGGGTCGACGAGGCCGGCGAGCTGGTGCTGCTGCCCGACCAGGACCGCGGCCGCTGGGACCGCGCCATGGTCGGGGAAGGCCAGGCGCTGGTGCGCCAGTGCCTGCGTCGCGGCCGGCCGGGGGCCTACCAGATCCAGGCCGCGATCAACGCGGTGCACAGCGACGCGCCGTCGACGGGGGAGACGGACTGGGCGCAGGTCGTCGCGCTGTACGACCAGCTGATGGCGCTGGCCCCGTCGCCGGTGGTGGCGCTGAACCGTGCGGTCGCGGTGGCGGAGCTGCGCGGCCCTGCCGAGGCGCTCGCCGCCGTGGACGCGCTGGACCTCGACCGGTACCACCTGTACCACTCCGTGCGCGGCAACCTGCTCCGCAGGCTGAACCGGCCCACCGAAGCCGCGACCGCGTACGAGGCGGCCCTGCGGACGGTGACCCGCGACGCGGACCGCGCGGTCCTCCGGGGACTTCTGGACGGTTGACCGTACCGGCCACTTTCCTTGATCCCGCAACCACTTTCACGCTGTCGGACGGTGTCGGGAGTTATGGCCGAATTGCACGTGTTGACAGACGGTGGTTGACTGACTCGCTATAGTTGACGCAGGATTTGGGGCCTGTGACGCCGTTCGGGCGCGAATGTTGCGACGAACGGAATATCGCCGAAGATCGTTCGGTCTAACTGGTCTTACTCGTGGGTCACAGCCGCGCGTGCCGAACTAGCCTCTCGTAACCCCCACCCCGAAAGTTTGTTAGAGGAGCGCGTTGTCCCGCCGGTTCGTCTGTGTGTTTCGCGTGCGATGACGCTCGTACCGACCATCCGCCGTTTCGCGCAGACCGCGAAGCGCCACCCCGATCACCTTGCCGTCGTCGACAGTGGCGGCCGGACCCTGACCTATGCCGCGCTGGCCGCGCTCGCGGGCGGCCGCGCACGCGCGCTCGCCGCCGCCGGTGTGCGGCCGGGCAGCCGGGTCGGGCTCGTCACGGCACACGGCGGCCCCGCCATCGCGGGCATCCTCGGCGTCCTCGCCGCCGGCTGCGCGTACGTGCCGCTGGACCCGTCGTTCCCCCGCGCCCGGCTGTCCACGATGGTCGCCGACGCCGGCGTGTCCGTTGTGCTGGCCGACGAGGAACACGTGGACCTCGCCCGCCTGCTGTGCGCCGACACCGTCGTGGCAGGCGACGATCCGGCGCCGCTGGACCCGGTCTGCGCGGACCTCGGCGAGGTCGCCTACGTCCTGTTCACCTCCGGCTCCACCGGCAGGCCGAAGGCCGTCGCGCAGACCCACCGCAACCTGCTGCACGTGGTGGACAACCAGATCACGAGTCTTGGCGTCACCGAGGACGACCGGCTGAGCCTGCTCGCCTCCTTCAGTTTCGACGCCGCCATCCCCGACCTGTACCCGGCCCTGCTGACCGGCGCGACCGTCGTCCCGGTCGACCTCCGCGCGCACGGCCTCCCGCACGCGGCGGCCGAACTCGCGCGCCACGGTGTAACGATCCTCCACTCGACACCGACGGTGTATCGGTATCTCCTCGACACTCTGGGGCCTGCTCGGTTGGACACGGTGCGCACGGTGCTGCTCGGTGGTGAGCAGGCCACCTACGGTGACGTGCTGCGCGGCCGGGACGCGTTCGCGCGGGATGTGGTGTTCGTCAACGGTTACGGCGCCACCGAGGTGACCTTCGCCGCGCGGCACCGGCTCCGCGCGTCCGAAGTGGACAGTGCGGCGACTGGGCCGCTGCCGATCGGTTTCGCGTTGCCGGGCTACGAACTGGTGCTGGGAGAGCGGGGTGAGATCACGGTGCACGGCGAGCACCTCGTCACCGGGTACGCCAACGTGGACGACGACGCGTTCGGGGAACACCGCTACCGCACCGGTGATCTCGGGGAGCGGCTGCCCGACGGCAGCATCGTGTGCCTTGGCAGGCTCGACCGTCAGGTGAACGTGCGCGGCTTCCGCGTCGAGTTGACCGAGGTCGAGTCCGGACTGCTCGCCCAGCCGGGGGTCACCGCCGCCCGCGCCATCGCCCGCGCGGAGGAACTGCTCGCCTACGTCACCGGCGAGGGCCTCGACCCGCGCGGGCTGCGGGCCGCGCTCGCGGACCTGCTGCCCGGCTACGCGGTCCCGCGCGCGGTCGTCGTGGTCGACGAGTTTCCCCTGACCGTCACGGGAAAGCTCGACGAACGCGCCCTCCCCGATCCACCGGCGACGGTCACGTCCGGTCACCCCCTGACCCCGGCGGAGGCCCGCGTGCACGCCATCTGGTGCGCGGTGCTGGGCACCGGCCACGTGTCGCCGGAGGACAACTTCTTCGACGTCGGCGGCCACTCGCTGCTGCTCGGCCGGGTGCAGCAGCGGCTCGCCGCCGAGTTCGGCACCGACGTGCCGCTGCTGTCCCTGTTCGCGCACCCCACGATCGCCGCGCAGGCCCGCCACCTCGACGGCGGCGCGCGGACCGCACCCCGAAGCGAACCCGTCGCTGGCCGCGCGGCCGCCTACACCGGCGACGAGATCGCGGTCGTCGGCATGGCGGGCCGGTTCCCCGGCGCCGCCGACCTCGACACGTTCTGGTGGAACCTGTGCGCCGGGGTCGACGCGATCCACGACTACACCGACGACGAGCTGGCCGCGCTCGGCATCGGACCCGGTCTGCGCGCCGACCCCCGGCACGTCCGTGCGGGCGGGCGGCTCGACGGGATCGCCGACTTCGACGCCGGGTTCTTCGCCTTCGGGGCGGACGAGGCCGCCCGCACCGACCCGCAGCACCGGCTGTTCCTCGAGACCGCATGGGAGGCGATGGAGAACGCGGGTCACGTGCCCGGCGCCGACCAGGACCTTTCCGTCGGCGTGTTCGCGTCCGCCTCGGTCAACCGCTACTTCCTGTTCCACCTGTTCGGCAACCCCGAGGTGACCGGCGCCGACCCGGACGACTGGGAGGCCCACCTCCTCGCCCGCCAGTTCACCGACCACCTGCCCGGCCAGGTCGCCTACCGCCTCGGGCTGACCGGTCCCGCGCTCGCCGTGCAGAGCGCCTGCTCCAGCTCGCTGGCCGCGGTGTGCCTCGCCGCGCAGAGCCTCACCGACTACCGCTGCGACCTCGCGCTCGCCGGTGGCGTCAGCGTCACCTGGCCCCGGCACCGCCACACCCCCGGCGGCATGGCCTCGCCGGACGGGCGCTGCCGCGCGTTCGACGAGGCCGCCGCCGGCTCCGGGTTCGGTTCCGGCGCGGGGGTAGTGGCACTGCGCAGGCTCGCCGACGCGCTGGCCGACGGCGACCACGTCCACGCCGTCCTGCCCGGCTGGGGCATGACCAACGACGGTGCCGACCGCGCCGGGTTCGCCGTGCCCGGCATGACCGGGCAGGCCGCCGCCGTCGCCGACGCGCTCGCCGCCGCCGAGATCGACCCGGCACAGGTCCGGTTCGTGGAGGCACACGGCTCGGGCACCCCGCTCGGCGACGCCATCGAGGTAGCCGCGCTCAACGAGGTCCTCGCGGACGCGGACCCCGAGTCGGTCGCGCTCGGCTCGGTGAAGACCGGCATCGGCCACCTCGACGCCGCGGCCGGCATCGCCGGGCTGATCAAGGCCGTGCTCGCCGTCCACACCGGGGTGATCCCGCCGAATCTGCACTTCACCAGGCCCCACCCCGAGGTCGACCTGGCGGGCGGCCCGCTGTACGTGCCGACCAAGGCCCACGACTGGCCGGGGACCGGCCGCCGCGTCGCCGGGGTCAGCTCGTTCGGCATGGGCGGCACCAACGTGCACGTGCTCGTCGCGTCGAATCCGGCTGGGGCACCGGCGGAAACCCCGGACGTGCCCGGTGCGGTCGTGCTGCCGCTGTCCGCGCGGGACGAGACCGCGCTGGCGGCGGCCGCCGCGCGGCTGCGCGACCACCTGGCCGTGCGCCGCCCCGCACTTGCCGACGTGGCACACACACTCACCACGGGCAGGCGCGCGTTCCGCTGCCGCGCGGTCGTCGTCGCCGCCACCGTCGACGACGCGGTCGCCGCGCTCGGCGCGCTCGGACCCGGCCAGGTGGCAGGAGAAGGACCGCTGCGCGACACCGCGCTGCGGTGGGTGGACGGCACGGGCGACCTGCCCGTGACCGGTGGGCGGCGCATCCCGCTGCCCACGTATCCCTTTCAGCGGCACCGGTTCTGGATCGAACCGGCGAGGCGAGGAGGTCAGGCGTGAACTGGTTCGTTGTCCCCGCTCCGCGACCGGAGGCGGCGGTTCGGCTGTTCTGCCTGCCCTACGCGGGTGCGGGTGCGAGTGCGTTCCGCCGGTGGCCCGCCGCGTTCGGGCCCGAGATCGAGGTGCGGTCGGTCCAGCTTCCCGGCCGGGAGAGCCGGATCGCCGAGGACCCGCGCTTCGACGTCGCAGACCTCGCCGAGGCGATCCTTGCCTGCGCCGACCGTCCCTACGCGCTGTACGGGCACTCGCTGGGCGGCAGGCACGCCTTCGACCTCGTCCGCCACCTGCGGCACACCGGCTCGCCGCTGCCGGTGACGCTCTACGTCGGCGGCTGCCGCGCCCCGCACCTGCGGGGGTCCGGCCACTTCGACGGCTTGTCCACAGTGGACGACGACGAGCTGCTGCGCAGGGTCGCCGACGGCGGCGGGCTCGCCGCCGAGGTGCTCGCCGAACCGGAGCTCGTCGAGCTGCTGCTCCCCGTGCTGCGCGCCGACTTCACGATGCTGGACGAGTACGTCCTCACCGAGGGAGCGCCGCTGCCGGTGCCCGTCGTTGCCTACGCCGGGCGTGGCGACACCGCGGTGTCACTCGCCGAGATCCAGGCGTGGGACCGGCACGCGGGTGCCGGCCTGACCGTTCAGGAGGTCGACGGTGACCACTTCTTCCTGCACGACGAGGCCAGCCGGGTCACCGAGCTGCTCGCCAAGGACCTGCTCTCGGCACTGCCGGGCAGACCGTCATGACGGGGGAGCACCGGATCCCGCTCGGCGGCACCGGCTGGTCGGTGTGGCGTGACGCGCTGCTGCGGTCGGCCGGGTTCCCCGCCGACGGCCTGACCGCCCTGTCCGCGCCCGCCGCGGCGGCGAGCGCCGACGCGTTGCTGCGCGGCGAGGACAACACGTTCGACACCGACTTCGCCGCCGCGCTCGCCGACGGCGCCGCGCGGGTGCTGGCCGTCGCGGCCGACCCGCTCATGCGGGAAGCCGTCACCTGGCAGAACACCACCGCGCTGTACGCACTCGACGGGCTCGTCGCCGCGGGCGCGGACGCGCCGCGCAACGTCCGCCGCCGCGATCGGGAACGGGCGGTGGTCAAGTACTGGCAGCGCTACTGCGGCAAGAACGAGACCGTCGGCTTCTTCGGCCCGAGCTGCTGGGTGACCGTCGACGACGAGCTCGCCGTCGCCGCCGACGTCGCCGCGGGTCCCGGCCTCACCCGCCGCCGCTGGGTGGTGCTCGAGGCATGGGTCGTGCAGGCCTACGCCGACGCGATCAGCACCGACCTCGCCGTGCGCCGCTGGTGGCCGCCGCTGCTCGCGCCGCACCTGATGCTCGACGGCAGGCAGCTGCACCGGCCGGGCCGTCCGCCGCTGACGCTCACCCCGGCCGAGGCCGCGCTGCTCGCGGCGTGCGACGGCAAACAGCCCGCCGTCGCGGTCGTCGCCGACCCCGCGGCCGGGCTGCGCCGCGAGGACGACGGCTACACGATCCTCACCAACCTCGTCGAACGTGAGCTGGTCACCTGGGACGCCGGGCTGCCGAACACCTCGGCCGCGGAAGCCGTGCTGCGCAGGCGGATCGCGGCGATCGGCGACGACGAGCGGCGGGCCGCGGCGGGCGCGGGGTTCGACCGGCTGACCGCCGCCCGCGACGCGGTCGCCGCCGCCGCGGGCGACCCCACCGCCCTGCGCACCGCACTGTCCACCTTGGACAGTGTGTTCACCGAGCTGACCGGTGCGCCGCCACGCAGGCGCGGCGGGCAGACCTACGCCGGCCGCACGCTGTGCTACGAGGACACCGCCCGCGACCTCGACGTGACGGTCGGCCGCCCGCTCCTCGACGCCATCGCAGGCCCGCTCGACCTGCTGCTGCGGGCCGCCCGCTGGCTCTCCGGCGAACTCGCGGCCGCCTACACCGCGGCGCTGCGCGATCTGTACACCGAACTGCGTGCCGACGCCGGGGACTGCCCGGTGCTGCTGTCGGACCTGTGGTTCCTCGCGCAGGGACTGTTCTGGGGCACCACCGGCGAGCGCCCCGTCGACGTCGTGGCCGGGGAGTTCGCCCGCCGCTGGGCCGGCCTGTTCGACCTCGCGGCTGCCGACGGCCCGGTCGAGACCACCACCGAAGCCCTCGCCGCGAAGGTGGCCGCCGTGTTCCCCGCGCGCGTGCCGGCCTGGTCATCGGCCCGGCTGCACAGCCCGGACCTGCAGGTGTGCGCCGCCGGGCCGGAAGCACTGGCACGCGGTGAGTTCCTGGTGGTGCTCGGGGAGATGCACACCGCGTGGGCCTCGTTCGACTGCGACGTGTTCACCCCGGCCCACCCCGACGTGGAACGGCTGCGTGCCGCGCTGGCCGAGGACCTCGGCCCGCGCCGCGTCCGCCCCCTGTTCCCCGCCGACTGGCCGCGCCGCACCAGCCGCGTCGCGGAGAGCCTCGCCGGCCCGTCCGACGTGCGGCTCGCGTTCGCGCAGGCCCCCGGCGCCGTCGGCGAGCACGTGCTCGCCACCACCGCACTCGAGGTGTCCGACGTGGACGGCGAGCTGGTCGCGGCCGACCGCACCGGCGCGCGCTGGCCGCTCGTCGAGGTGTTCTCCCAGCTCATCGCGATCCACGCGGTCGACGCGTTCAAGCTGAGCTCGCCAACCCCGCACACACCGCGGATCACCGTGGACCGCATGGTGGTCAGCCGCGAGACCTGGCGCACCACCGCGGGCGCCACCGGCCTCGCCGCCGCGAAGGGGGAGCGGGACCGCTACCTCGCCGTCCGCCGCTGGCGGCAGGAACTCGGACTGCCGGACGCGGTGTTCGTCAAGCTCGGCACCGAGACCAAGCCGTACTACGCCGACCTCACCAGCCCGCACTACACCGGGCTGCTGTGCACGATGGTGCGGTCGGCCATCGCCGACGGCGGACCGGACGTGCCCGTGGTGGTCAGCGAACTGCTGCCGGGCCCGGACCTCGCGTGGGTGCCCGACGCGGCAGGCAACCGGTATGTCAGCGAACTGCGTTTGCACGTCGTGGATTCCTCCACTGTGGACACAAGGGTGAGCGATGACCATTCCTGACCAGATCCTCGCCCAGGCGCGTAGAACCCCCGGCGCGGTCGCCGTGCGGCAGTGGGACGACCGGCTCACCTACCGGGAACTGGTCGAGCGTGCCGCCGCCGTCGCCGACGCGTTGCGCGACCTGGGTGTCGGACCGGAGACCAGGGTCGGCGTCTGCGCCACCCGCGACCTCGGCTACGTCGTCACGGTGCTCGGCGTGCTGCTCTCCGGCGGCTGCTACGTGCCGATGGAGCCGGGCGGGCCGCGCAGGCGGCTGCTGGAGATCGCCGAGGACGCCGGCGTGACCGTCGTGGTCGGCGACGCCGCCGACGCCGAGTTCGGTGCCGTGCCCGGCATCCGGACGCTCGCGCCCGCCGGTACCGCGACCCCCCGGCCCTGCCCGGCCGGCGAGCACAACACGTGCCACGTGCTCTACACCTCCGGCTCCACCGGCCGCCCCAAGGGCGTGCTCACCACCCACCGCAACGTGGCGGCGTTCGTCGCCGGGTGGCAGGAACGGTTCCCGGCCGCGCCCGGCATGCGCACGCTCGCCGCGTCCTCGCTCGGCTTCGACGCCTCCTCCATCGACCTGTACGTGCCGCTGACCGTCGGTGCGCAGATCCAGCTCGTGTCCACCGCGGACCGCGCCGACCCGGAACGGCTGCGCCGGTTCCTGGTCGCCCACGAGGTCGAGTGGGGGCTGCTCACCCCGACCATGCTGTCCACAGTGGACCCCGAGGACGTGCCCGCGTGGCGGCACGTCTTCTGCGGCGGCGAGCAGTTCCCCGCCGAACTCGCCGCGAAGTGGACCCCCGGCCGCCGCGTCGGCAACGGCTACGGCCCGACGGAGACCACCGTCGTGGTGGTCGCCGCCGACGTCACCGGCACGCCGGCCGACCCGCTGCCGATCGGCCGCGTGATGCCCGGTCACCGCGGGTACGTCGTCGACGAGAACCTCGACCTCGTGCCCCGCGGCGAGCCGGGTGAGCTGCTCATCGGCGGCCCCGGGGTGTCCAACGGCTACCTCGGCAGGCCCGGCCTCACCGCGGAGCGGTTCGTCCCCGACCCGTTCGGCCCGGTCCCGGGCGAGCGCCTCTACCGCTCCGGTGACCGGGTGCGGGAGAACGCCGACGGTCAGTTCTCCTTCCTCGGCCGCGTCGACCGGCAGGTGAAGGTCCGCGGCCAGCGCATCGAGCTGGGCGAGATCGAGACCGGGCTCGCCGAGCACCCCGAGGTCCGCCAGGTCGCGGTCGAGGCCGTGCCCGGCCCCGGCGGCACCCGGCTGGTCGCGTTCGTCACCCCTGCCACCGCCCCGCGCGACGAGGACCTGCTCGCGGGGGACCGGCTCACCAGCGCCATGCGCCCGGCGGTCGTGCTGCGGCGCGACAGCCTGCCGACCGACCAGCGGTCCGGCAAGCTCGACCGCACGGCCCTGCGTGCGCTCGCCGAACAGGCCCTGGCCGACCTCGCCGCCGGTGCGCGGGAGTTCGACGGCACCGCCACCGAGCGCGAGATCGCCCGGCTCTGGGCACGTGTGCTCGGCCAGGCACCCGGCCGGGACACCGAGTTCTTCGCGGGCGGCGGCAACTCCATCGCCGCCATGCGGCTGGTCGCCGCGACGCGGGAACGGCTCGGCAGGACCGTGTCCGTCGCCGACCTGTTCACCGCGCCGACCGTGCCGGGGTTCGCAGCACGGGTCGCGGCCGCCGCACCGCTGCCCGGCCGGGAGCTGACCACCGGCAACCCGCCGACACTCGCGCCACCGCAGACCCGCCTGTGGTTCACCGACCAGCTCGCCCCCGACGACGCGCCGTACAACATCGCGCTCGCCGGCAGGCTCACCGGCCGGCTCGACCTGCCCGCACTGCGGCGCGCGTTGCGGGCCGTGTCCGACCGGCACGACGTGCTGCGCTGGCGGATCAGGCAGACCGCGGGCGAACCGTACGCCGAGTGCGGGCCACCGCAGGACGTGCCGGTCGCGGTCGTCGACCTCACCTCGGTCACCGACCGCGAAGAGGTGCTGGCCGCGCGGCTCGCCGCCGGAGCCCGCCACGTGTTCGACCTCGCGACCGGACCCGCGTGGCAGTGCACGCTCTACCGGCTCGCCATCGACGAGCACGTACTGGCGATCACGGTGCACCACGCCGTGTTCGACGGCTGGTCGCAGAAGCCGCTGTACGACGACCTCGCCGAGGCCTACCGGCAGGCACTCGCGGGCGGCACCCCCGTGCTGGCGCCGCTCGCCGCGACCTACGCCGACTACGCGGTGTGGCGCGCGGAGCGCGACCGCGCACACGGCGCAGCCGACCTCGCCTGGTGGACCGGCCACCTCGCGGGCGCGCCGACCGTGCTCGACCTGCCGAGGGACCGGCCCCGCCCCGCGGTGCAGACCTACACCGGCGCCGAGGCCCGCGTCCCCTTCCCGGCCGAAGTGGACAGTGCGGTCCGCGCGCTGGCCGCGACGCTCGGCACCACCGCGGCGAGCGTGCTCCTCGGCGGCCTCGCCGAACTGCTGCGCAGGCTCACCGGGTCGGAGGACCACGTGCTCGGTGCGGTCGTCGCCGACCGCACCAGAGCCGAGTTCGACGACGTGGTCGGGTTCTTCATCGACACCGTGCCGGTCCGCGTCCGCGCGGGCGCGGACACCTTCGCCGACGCCGTACGCACCCACGCCGGGGAACTGCGCGAGGTGACCGCACACCCTGCCGCCCCGCTCGACCGGATCGTCGGCGCGCTCGGTCTGCCCCGCGACACCTCCCGCGCGCCGCTCGTGCAGGTCCTGTTCAACGTGCTCAACTTCGCGGAGCCCAGGCTGCGGCTGTCCGGTGTGGACAGCGCGCCCGTCACGGTGCCCAAACCAGGTTCGCCGTTCGACCTCACCGTCTACGTCGTGGAGCGGGACGGCCGGTTCGCCTTCGACACCGTCCACAACCCCGACCTGTTCGACACCAGCAGGGTGGTCGCGCTGCTCACCGACCTGGCGCAGCTGTGCGGCGCGCTGGCCGCGGCACCGGAGCTCGCCCCGGCCCGCGTCGCACCGCACCTGCCGCGCGCGCAGGTGCGCACCGCCGCCGATGGCGCGATGGTCGTGGCGGCACCCGATGTCCCGGTGGTGTCCGTGCCACTGCACGTCGGCGAGGCCACCGCGACAGAACAACTCCTGGCGGGCATCTGGCGGGAGGTGCTCGGCCGCGACTCGGTCGGCCTCGCGGACAACTTCTTCGACATCGGCGGGCACTCGATGGCGGTCGCCGCCGTGCACGGCAGGCTCACCGCCGCCACCGGCCGCCAGATCCGGATGCTGGACCTGTTCCGGTTCCCCAACATCCGGGCACTCGCCGCACACCTGGACGGCACCGCGGACAAACCCGCGCTGACCGCGGCCGCGAACCGCGCCGCGGCGAGGCGGAACCGCGCCAGACGCAACCCGACCCGCCGCGTGAGCGGCACCGCGCAGTGAACAGAGGGGATCGACACACGATGGACCAGCCGAACGAGATCGGCACGCCGGACGAGCCGGCCGGCGCGGAGCCGATCGCGATCGTCGGCATCGCCGCGCGCGTGCCAGGGGCGAACGACGTGCACCAGTTCTGGCGCAACCTGGTGGACGGCGTCGAGTCGGTCACCGCGTTCACCCGCGAGGAACAGCTGGCCCGAGGCGCGCTGGAGAGCGAGGTCGACGACCCGGGCTGGGTGAACGCCGCGCCGGTCGTCGACGGCTTCGACCAGTTCGACGCCGGGCTGTTCGGCATGTCCGACCGCGAGGCCGCGCTCACCAACCCGCAGCACCGGCTGTTCCTGGAGAGCTGCTACACCGTCCTGCAGGACGCGGGCTACGACCCGGCCCGCTACCCGGGCGCCGTCGGCGTGTACGCGGGCAGCGGCGGCAACGCCTACTTCTGGGAGAACATCAGGCAGAACGCCGCGGCGAGCGGCTCACCGCACAACGCGGTCTCCCTGGCCACCGGCAACCAGCCCAACTACGTGGCCACCGGCCCCTCCTACAAGCTCGACCTGCGCGGGCCCAGCATGACCGTCGCGACCGCCTGCTCCACCTCGCTGGTCGCGCTGCACCTTGCGTGCGAGGCGCTGCGCAACGGTGAGTGCGACATGGCCATCGCGGGCGGTGTCAACATCGAGCACCCCCACGGGACCGGCTACCTCGGCATGGAGGGCTTCACCTCGCCGGACGCGCACGTGCGGCCCTTCGACGCAGGCGCCAACGGCACCGTGTGGGGCAGCGGCGTGGGCACCGTGCTGGTGAAGCGGCTTTCCGACGCGATCGCCGACGGCGACACCGTCCGCGCGGTCGTGCTCGGCAACGCCATCAACAACGACGGCGGCAACAAGGTCGGCTTCACCGCGCCCAGCGTCGACGGGCAGGCCGAGGCGGTCGCGCAGGCCGTCGGCATGGCCGGGATCGACCCGCGGGAGATCACCTACGTCGAGGCGCACGGCACCGGCACCGCGATGGGCGACCCGATCGAGGTCGCCGCGCTGTCCATGGTGTACGGCGACGGCACCGACGAGCGCGAGTGGTGCGGCATCGGCTCGGTGAAGGCCAACATCGGCCACCTGTCCCAGTCCGCGGGCATCATCAGTGTCATCAAGGCCGTGCTCGCGATCGAGCACGGCATGATCCCGCCGTCGATCAACTACGAGCGGCCCAACCCGGCGATCGACTTCGCCGAGACCCCGTTCTACGTGAACTCCACCCTCACCAAGTGGGACCCGCACGGGCTGCCGCGCACCGCCGGAGTCAGCTCCTTCGGCATCGGCGGCACCAACGCGCACGTCGTGCTGCGGGAGGCACCCGCGACCACCAGGGCGAGGCGCGAGACGGCCGGCCCGCAGGTGCTGGCGCTGTCCGCACGCAGCGACGCCGCGCTCGCCACCGCGCTCACCCAGCTCGCCGACCACCTCGACGCCACGACCGCGGCCGGGCCGGAGCACCTCGCCGACGTTGCGCACACCCTGCGGATCGGCCGCCCCGAGTACCCGCACCGCACCGCGGTCGTCGCCACCGACCTGTCGGACGCGGTCACCGCGCTGCGCACCAGGCGGCGCCACCTCACCGGCGTCGCCACGGCGCCCCCGCCCCGGGTGGCGTTCCTGTTCTCCGGCCAGGGCTCCCAGTACGCCGGGATGGGTGCCGGGCTGTACGCGACGCGGCCGGTGTTCGCCGCCGCGGTCGACGAGTGCGCGGAACTGCTCACCCCGTTGCTGGGCAACGACATCAGGGACCTGATCCTCGGTCGTGACCAAGACGCGGAGCACAAGCTGCGGGAGACCCGGTTCACCCAGCCCGCGCTGTTCGTCGTGGAGTACGCGCTCGCCGTGCTGTGGCACAGCGCGGGCGTGCGGCCCGCCGCCATGGTCGGCCACTCGATCGGCGAGTACGTCGCCGCGACCGTCGCCGGGGTGTTCGGCCTGGCCGACGCGCTGCGCGTGGTGGCGGCCAGGGGCAGGCTGATGCAGTCGGTGCCGCCGGGTGCCATGCTCGCCGTCCAGCTCGACGAGTCCGCCGTTGACCTCCCGGCCGGGATCGAGGTGGCGACCGTCAACGGACCCGGCACCTGCGTGGTCGCCGGGCCAGCCGACGCGGTCGCCGCCTACGCGGAACAGCTGGGGACCGCCGGGGTGAAGGCCAAGGAGCTGCGTACCTCCCACGCGTTCCACTCGGCCATGATGGAACCCGTCCTCGCCGAGTTCACCGAGCTGATGCGGACCGTGCCGCTGTCCGCGCCGAAGACCCCGTTCCTGTCCAACGTGTCCGGCGACTGGATCACCGCCGCGCAGGCCACCGACCCGGAGTACTGGGCCACGCACCTGCGCAACCCGGTGCGGTTCGGCGCGAACATCGCCACGCTGCTCGCCGACGGGCGCTGGGCGCTCGTCGAGTGCGGGCCGGGGCGGCAGCTCGCCGGGCTCGCGCGCATGCAGGTCGCGAAGGCAGGCCAGGAGCAGCGCGCGCTGGCGCCGCTGGCCAGCCTGCCGGGACCCGGTGAGCCCGCCGGTGACCTCGCGACGTTGGCCGCCACCTCGGGCGCACTGTGGGCCACCGGCGTCCCGGTCCGCGTCGAGTCCGATGTGGACGCCCGGCGGGTGCCGCTCCCGGGGTACCCGTTCGAGCGCAAGCGGCACTGGATCGCACCCGACCCCGTGTCGGTCACCGCGCCGAAGCCGGCCAGACGCGGGCCGCAGCCGCTCACCGACTGGTTCGCCGTGCCGACGTGGCGCCAGGTGGCGACCGACCCCCGGACCGTCCCGTTCGGACAGACCGTGGTGTACGCCGACGGCCCGCGCGGCACGGCCCTGGCCGACGCGCTCGCCGCGGCGGGCGCCGACGTCGTGCGCGTCGCGCCGGGCGACCACGAGACAGCGGTCGCCGCCGCACCGACCCGGATCGTGCACGCGCTCGCGCTCGACGGCGACCCCGCGAGCACCGGCATCGACGCCGCGTGGGCCGCGCAGGACCGCGGGTTCTTCAGCGTGTTGCAGCTGGTGCAGGCGCTCGCCGGGGCCGGTGCCACCGACGGCGTGCACCTCGACCTCGTGTCCGCGGGCACCGCCGACGTCACCGGCACCGACCTCACCCGGCCCGAACACGCCACCCTCGCCGGTCTCGCGCGGGTGCTGCCGACCGAACTGCCCGGCCTCACCGTGCGCCGCGTCGACGCCGACGCCGCCACCACGGACGTCCGCGCGCTGGTCGCGGAGCTGGCCCGGCCGTTCGACGAGGAACGGGCCGAGGTCGTGCTGCGGGCAGGCCGGGCCTGGGTCGGTGGCTACGAGCAGGTGTCGCTGCCTGCGGGGGAGAGCCCGCTGCGCGACGGTGGCCGCTACCTGGTCACCGGCGGCCTCGGCGGGGTCGGCATCACCCTCGCCGAGGACTTCGCCGTGCGGGCCGGGGCGAAGCTCGTGCTGACCGCCAGGTCGGGTCTGCCGCCACGCGAGGAATGGGACACCTACCTCGCCGTGCACGGCAGCGCGCCGACCGACCGGACCGGCCGCGGCATCGCCGCGATCCGGCGGATGGAGGCCGCGGGTGCGCAGGTCCTGGTGCTCGCCGCGGACGTCACCGATCCCGCCGACGTGCGGCGGGTCCGGACCGCGGCGCACGAGGCGTTCGGCGGCCTCGACGGCATCGTGCACGCCGCCGGCCTGCCAGGCGGCGGCATGGCGGAGGTCAAGGAACGGGCAGAAGCGGAGAAGGTGCTCGCCCCCAAGCTGGCGGGCACGCTCGCGCTCGCCGACGTGTTCGGCGCCGACGACCTGGACTTCGTCGTCCTGTGCTCGTCGATCACGTCGGTCGTCGGCGGGTTCGGCCAGGTCGACTACTGCGCGGCCAACAACTTCCTCGACGCCTTCGCCCGTGCGGGCACCGGGTTCACCGCTCCCGTGCTGAGCCAGAACTGGGGCGGCTGGGCCGAGGTCGGCATGGCGGTCGAGACCGACGCGCCCGCCGGGTTCCGCGCGCTCACCCACGACGGCGCGGCCCGCTCGCTCGACCACCCGGTGCTCACGACCGTCGTCGAGGCGGGGGAGCACACGGTCGCCCGCGGCCTGGTGTCGGCAGGCACCCACTGGCTGCTCGACGAACACCGGATCGGCGGGGTGCCGGTCGTCCCCGGCACCGGGCACCTGGAGTGCGCGCGGGCCGCCGCCTCGGCGATCCTGCCCGCACCCGCCGGTGCCGCGCTGGAGCTGCGGGACGTCGCGTTCCTCGAACCGTTCGCGGTGCCGGACGGCACGCTCGCCCAGTACCAGGTCGTCACCGCCACGGTGGACAGTGCCGCGGTGGACAGCGAGGACGCCGGGATCGACCTGGAGATCCAGAGCGTCGCGGCGGGCACCACCCGCACACACGTGCGCGGCTGGGCGGGCTGGACCGCCGACGCGCCCGGCGCCGACCTGGACGTCAACGGGATCATCGCCCGCTGCCGCCGGATCGACGACGACAGCTCGTTCGGCCGCGGCCGGACCAGCATGCTCACGTTCGGCCCGCGCTGGCAGGCGCTGGCCGAACACCACCTCGGCGACGGCGAGGAGCTGGCCCACGTCGTGGCACCGGACGAGGAGCCGGGCTGGGGTCTGCAGCCCGCGCTGCTCGACGTGGCGACCGCGTTCGGCCGCGGCCGGGGCGACGGCACCTACCTGCCGCTGTCCTACGGCCGGATCGTCGTGCGCGCGGCGTTGCCCAGGGAGTTCTACAGCCACCTCACCTACCGGGACAGTGGCAACGGGCGAGCCACCGACGACGTGGTGACCGCCGACCTGCGGCTCGTCGACGGAGATGGCCGGGAACTGGTCGCCATCACCGAGTTCGTGCTGCGCAAGGTCGACCAGGACGCCGTCACCGGCGGCCTGACCGCCGACCCGGCCCAGGTGCCGTCGGTGACGACCGACGACATCACCCCCGCCGACGGCGCGGAGGCGTTCCACCGCGGTCTCGCCGCCGGACTCGGCGCCCAGGTGGTGATCACCACCCACCCGGTCGCGGACATCATGGCCCGCGCGAGGGAGGTCACCACCGACACCATCGCCACCGACCTGGGGCCGGCCGCGGAAACCCCGGCGACCACCGGGGAAGGGTCCGCGCCGCCGCGCACCGATCTGGAGAAGGCCGTCGCCCAGGTGTGGCGGGAAGGGCTCGGTGTCGAGGCGGTCGGCGTCGACGACGACTTCTTCGGTCTCGGCGGCAACTCGCTGGTCGCCGTCCAGCTGATCGCCGCGCTGCGCAAGGTGGTCGGGGTGCGGCTGCCGATGCGCATCCTGTTCGAGACGCCGACGGTCGCCGGGCTCGCCGCCCGCATCGAGGAGATCAAGGCGGAGGAAGCCACCCCCGAGCCGCCTGCGCCCGCGACCACCATTCCCCGGCTGCCCAGGGCCTGACACACCTTCACGAGGAGAACGACATGAGTACCCCGACCGCCACCACCCTGGCGCACGTCGTGGCGAGTGACGGCAGCACCGGCGTGCTGGAGCTGATCGCCCAGCGCCGCGAGGAACTGCGGGCAGCGCTGGTCGAACACGGCGGCCTGCTGCTGCGCGGGTTCGACATCGGCGGCGTCGACGGCTTCGACGAGGTCGTCCGCGCGCTCGCCGGTGAACCGCTCACCTACACCGAGCGGTCCTCACCCCGGCACTCGATCAAGGGCAAGGTCTACACCTCCACGGACTACCCGCCAGAGGAGGAGATCTTCCTGCACAACGAGAACTCCTACCAGGCCGCCTGGCCGCTGACGCTGTTCTTCTACTGCGTCACCCCGCCGGAAACCCGGGGCGCCACCCCGCTCGCCGACATCCGCACCGTGTACCGCGAGCTGGACCCGGCCGTGCGCGGCGAGTTCGAACGCCGGGGCTGGCGGCTGGTGCGCAACTTCCACGCCGACTTCGGCACCACGTGGCAGCACGTGTTCAACACCGAGAGCCGCGACGAGGTAGCCGAGTACTGCGCGAACAACGGCATCGAGATCGAGTGGCGCGGCAAGGACGGCCTGCGCACCATCGCCGTGCGCGAGGCCGTGCACCTGCGGCCGGGCAGCGACGTGCCGCGCTGGTTCAACCACGCCACGTTCTTCCACGTGACCACCCTGCCCAAGGACCTGCAGGAGGGCCTGCTCGCCATGTTCGGCGAGGACGACCTGCCGACCAACACCTACTACGGTGACGGCGAACCCGTTCCCGCCGACGTGATGGACCACCTGCGCGCCACCTACCGCGCCGCGAGCACCCGCTTCGACTACCACCGCGACGACGTGCTCGTGGTCGACAACATGACCGCGGCGCACGCCCGCGAACCGTTCACCGGCGCCCGCAGGATCGCCGTCGCCATGGCCGAGGCCCACCAGCCGTCCCAGGAGGACTGATGTCGGAACAGAGATTCCTCGTGGTGCGCAACGACGAGGAGCAGTACTCGATCTGGCAGGAGGGCCGCGCGCTGCCCGCCGGGTGGCACGACACGGGGTTCGCGGGCACCCGCGAGGAATGCCTGTCCCACGTGGACACGGTGTGGACCGACATGCGGCCGAAGTCGTTGCGCGAGGTGTCGTCGTGAGCGGGGAATGGACCTTTCCCGCCTCCTACGCCCAGGAGCGGGTGTGGCTCGCCAACCAGCTCGACCCGGACTCGCCGGTCTACAACGTGTCGCTGCCGGAGACCCTGCCCGCCGGGACCACGGTCGAGCACGCCACCGAGGCGCTGAACCGGATCGTGGCCAGGCACGAGGCCCTGCGCACCCACCTGCGTGCCGACGGCGACACGCTCGTCCAGGTCGTCCGCGCGCACGAGCCGGTCACCGTCGACGTCGTCGACCTGTCCGGTGTGGACACCGCAGCCGAGAAGGCGCGGATCTTCGCGGTCGCCGGGGAACAGGCACGCACGCCGATCCCGCTCGACCAGCCACCGCTGTGGCGCGCCAGTCTCGCGCGTCTGTCCGGTGACCGGCTCGCCGTGCTGTTCGTCGCCCACCACGCGGTGTTCGACAGCCAGTCGATCCTCGTGGTGCGCCAGGAGCTCGCCGAGCTGTGCCAGGCCGCCGTCGAGGGCCGCGAGCCCCGGCTGCCCGACCTCGCCATCCAGTACGCCGACTACTCGGCGTGGCAGCGTGACCAGCTCGCCGATCTGGACCAGCAGCTCGCCTTCTGGCGCGACCAGCTGGCGGGCGCGCCCCCGGTGACCGGTCTGCCCACCGACCGGCCGCGTCCGGCACAGCCGACGTTCGCAGGCGACGAGGTGTGGTTCGACATGCCCGCCGGGCTGCTCGACCGCGTCGGCGAGCTGGGCAGGACGTCGTCGGCCACGCCGCAGATGGTGCTGCTCAGCGCCTACGCGGCACTGCTGGCTCGGCTGTCCGGTGCTGACGACGTGGTGATCGGTCTGTCCACCAGTGGCCGCGACCTGCCGGAACTCGCGCCACTCGTCGGCATGTTCGTCAACCCGGTCGCGCTGCGCGTCGACGTGAGCGGCGACCCCACCTTCACCGAGCTCCTCGGCCGCGTGCGCGGCGCGCTGCTGGACGTCATGGAGCACTGGCACACGCCGTTCCAGAAGATCGTGGAGGCGGTCGCGCCGCAGCGGGACCCGGCCGTGCAGCCGGTGTTCCAGGTGGCGTTCAACCACATCCCCGACTCCGGGTTCGACGAGGTCACGCTCGGCACCACCAAGGACGACCTCGCGTTCGACGTGACCGGCGGCCGCAGCAGGCTGCTGTACCGCACGGCCCTGTTCGACCGCTCGACCGCGGAAGCCGTGGTGGACCGGTACCTGCGGCTGCTCGACGCCGCCGTGACCGGGCCGGGTACCGCCGTCGCCGACCTGCCACTGCTCACCGGGGCCGAGCGGGCGCTGGTGACCGGTGACTGGGCCACCGGGCCGGAGCTGGCCGTGCCGTCGGCGACGGTGCCGGAGCTGGTCGAGCGGCAGGCCGCCGCGACCCCGGACCGGGCCGCGCTGGTCGCACAGGGCACCACCATGACCTACGCCGAACTGAACGCGACCGCGAACCGGCTCGCCCGCACGCTCGTCGAGCAGGGCGCGGGCCCGGGATCGCTGGTGGCGCTCACGTTGCCGCGTGGCGCGGACCTCGTGGTGGCCATCCTGGCGGTGCTCAAGTCCGGCGCGGGCTATCTGCCCGTCGACCCCGCCTACCCGGCCGACCGGATCGCGTTCATGCTCGCCGACGCCGCACCAGCGCTGACGCTGACCCGGTCCCTGCCAGAACCGTCCGCGGTGGACACCGATCTGACGGACGCCGACCGGCGTGCGCCACTGCGCGACGGGCACCCGGCCTACGTCATCTACACCTCCGGCTCCACCGGGCGCCCCAAGGGCGTCGTCGTCGAACACCGCTCGGTCAGCGCCTATCTCGCGTATGCGCGGGCCGCGTACCCGAGCCTGGCCGGGACCGTGCTCATGCACTCACCGGTGTCGTTCGACCTCACCGTCACCGCGCTGCTCGGCCCGCTCACCGCGGGCGGCACGATCCGCCTCGCGGCGCTCGACGACCCGGCGGCACGCGACGGCGGCGCACCCGCGTTCGTCAAGGCCACCCCGGGCCAGCTGCCACTGCTGGACGCCGCGCTGTCACCGACCGGCGACCTCGTGCTCGGCGGTGAGGCGCTGACCGCCGAACAGCTCGCCGAATGGCGCGGTGCCAACCCCGGCGCCACCGTGATCAACGAGTACGGCCCCACCGAGGCGACCGTGGGCTGCGTCGCGGCCCGCTTCGCCCCAGGGGAGGAGCTGCCAGCGGGCCCGGTCAGCATCGGCAGGCCCATCCCCGGCACGCGTGCGTACGTCCTCGACACTCGGCTCAACCCGGTGCCACCGGGTGTCGCCGGCGAGCTGTACGTCGCCGGACCGCAGGTCGCACGCGGCTACCTCGACCGGCCCGCCCTGACCGCGGAACGGTTCCTGCCCGACCCCCTCGGAACGGGGGAGCGGATGTACCGCACCGGTGACCTCGTCAGGTGGCGCGGCGACGGCACACTCGACTACCTCGGCCGCACCGACCACCAGGTGAAGATCCGCGGCATGCGGGTCGAACCGGACGAGATCTCCTCGGCCATGCTCACCAACCCCGACGTCCGCGAGGCCGTCACCGTGCTGCGCGGCGAGACCCTCGTCGGCTACGTGGTCGGCGACCCCGACCTCGACGTGCTGGCGGCCGAACTGGCAGAAACGCTGCCCGAGCACATGGTGCCCGCGGCGTTCGTCAAGCTGGCCGCACTTCCGTTGACCACCAACGGAAAGCTCGACCGCGACGCGCTGCCGGAACCGGCCGCGCAGGAAGGCCCCGCCTATCTCGCCCCCCGCACCGACGCCGAAGTCCTGGTGGCCGAGGTGTTCGCGGAGATCCTCGGCCTCGACAAGGTCGGCGCACACGACGACTTCCTCGAACTCGGCGGCAACTCGCTGCGCGGCATGCGGGCCATGGCGCAGATCCGCAACCGGATCGACGTCGACGTGCCGATGCGGGCGCTGTTCAGCTTCCCGGTGGTCGCCGACCTGGCCGCCGAGATCGAACGCCTGCTCGACGCCGAACTGGCGCAGCTGTCCGACGACGAGGTCGCCGCCCTGCTGGCGAAGGAGAACGAGTAACACCATGACAGCCCTGCCGGAGGCCGCCGACCGCAGCGCGGCCAGAGCTGCCCTGCTCGCCAAGCGGCTCCGCAAACGCGACACAGCGGCACAGCAACGCATCCAGCCCCGCCCCGACGGTGCGACGGTGCCGCTGTCCTACGCACAGGAGCGCGTCTGGTTCATGGACCAGGTCGCGCCCGGCGAGGCGGCGTACCACATCGCGGTGCCGCTGCGGATCCGCGGCGAGCTGGACGTGACCGCGTTGCGGGCGGCCCTGGCGGGACTGGTGGCGCGGCACGAGTCGCTGCGCACCCGGTTCCCCGCCGACGCCGACGGCAGGCCCACCGTCGTCGTCGCCGACCACGTCGAGGTGCCGCTGCGCATCGAGCAGGCCGCCGACGAGGAGGCCGCGCAGCGGCTCGTGGACGCGGCCGCGGTCGAACCGTTCGACCTCGCCGACGGGCCACTGCTGCGGGCGCTGCTCGTCGAGCTGGCCGACGACGGACCAGGCGACCACGTGCTGCTGCTGTCCAAGCACCACATCGTCGGCGACGGCTGGTCGGTCGACGTCATGCTCCGCGACGTGCTCACCCTCTACCGCGGTGGCACCCTGCCCACCATGCCGATCCAGTACGGCGACTTCGCGGTGTGGGAGGCGCAGCGGCTCACCGGCCAGGAAGCCGCCCGGCACGTCGAGTACTGGAAGGACCGGCTCGCCGGGATCGAGCCACTCGAACTGCCGGCCGACCGGCCCCGGCCCGCGACGCAGACCTATCACGGCGACTACGTCGAGCTGACCGTCGACCGGGACACCACCGACGCGCTCGGCGAGCTGTCCCGCCGCTGCGGCGGCACCCTGTTCATGACGCTCCTCGCGGCCTACCAGGTGTTCCTGTCCCGGCACTCGGGACAGGACGACTTCGCCGTCGGCGCGTCCGTCGCCGGGCGGTCCGCGCCAGAGCTGGAAGACGTCGTCGGCATGTTCATCAACATGCTGCCGCTGCGCGCCGACCTTTCCGCGGACCCCACGTTCACCGAACTGCTCGACGCCACCCAGCGCGGCGTGCTCGACGCGTTCGAACACGCCGACGTGCCGTTCGCCAAGGTCGTGCAGGAGCTGGGCCTTCCCCGCGACGTGTCCCGGTCACCGGTGTTCCAGGCCATGTTCGTGCTCCAGAACTACGAGATGGGCCGGTTCGCCGGTGCCGCATCGGAGGAGGGCACCGAGTTCCGGTGGACGCCGATGGAGCTGCGCGCCACCCGCTTCGACTTCGAGCTGCACCTCGTCGAGGTTCCCGGCGGGTTGTGGGGCAAGCTCGTCCACAACACCGACCTGTTCGACCGGTCCACGGTGGAACGCATGGCGGACCGGTTCGGCGCGCTGGTCAAGGCGATCGCGGCCGCACCCGACACCCGCGTGGCCGAGCTGGACGTCATGACCGCCGAGGAGGCCGCGCTCGTCGTCGGCACCTGGAACGACACCACGGCCGTCTTCCCCGCCGCCGCCACCCTCCACGGGATCATCGAGGAACAGGCGGTCCGCACCCCCTCGGCCGTCGCGGTCACCTTCGAGGGCGAACACCTCAACTACGCGCAGCTCAACGCGATGGCCAACCGGATCGCGCACCGGCTGCGCGCCACCGGGGCCGGCGCGGAGACCCTCGTCGGCGTGTGCGCGGAACGCTCGCTCGAACTCGTCGCCGGTCTGCTCGGCGTGCTCAAGGCGGGTGCGGCGTACGTGCCGCTCGACCCCGAGTACCCGGCCGACCGGCTCGCGTTCATGGTCACCGACGCCGCCGCGCCCGTGGTGCTGACGCAGAGCCACCTGCAGGACGTGCTGCCATCGACCGATGCGACGATCCTGGTGCTCGACCACGAGGAGGAGTGGGCCGGGCAACCGATCCACAACCCGCCACCCACCACGGCCGACCAACTCGCCTACGTCATCTACACCTCCGGCTCCACCGGCAGGCCCAAGGGGGTGCCCAACACCCACCGCGGCATCGTGAACCGCCTCGACTGGATGCAGAAGCGCTACGGCCTCACCGCGTCCGACGCCGTGCTGCAGAAGACCCCCGCGAGCTTCGACGTGTCGGTGTGGGAGTTCTTCTGGCCGCTGCAGACCGGCGCACGGCTCGTGCTCGCCAGACCCGGCGGCCACAAGGACGCCGGGTACCTGCGCGACCTGCTCGTCGCCGAGCAGGTCACCACCGCGCACTTCGTGCCGTCCATGCTGACCGTGTTCCTCGGCGAGGACGGCATCGAGGCGGCCACCGCGCTGCGCCGCGTCATCTGCTCCGGCGAGGAGCTGGCGCACGCCGCGGCCGTCGAGTTCACCACCCGGTTCCCGCACTGCGAGCTGCACAACCTGTACGGGCCGACCGAAGCCGCGATCGACGTCAGCGCCTGGCAGTGCGACCCCGCCGCGTTGCGCGCGGTCACCAGCGTGCCCATCGGCGCGCCCATCGCGAACCTGCGGCTGTACGTGCTCGACGAACGGGGCAACCCGGCACCCGTCGGCGTGGCGGGGGAACTGCACATCGGCGGCACCGGCCTCGCCCGCGGCTACCACAACCGGCCCGCGCTGACGGCGGAGCGGTTCGTGCCCGACCCGTTCGCGGGCGAACCCGGCGCCCGCCTCTACCGCACCGGCGACCTCGCGCGGTGGCGCCACGACGGCACGATCGACTTCCTCGGCCGCATCGACCACCAGGTCAAGCTGCGCGGCCTGCGGATCGAGCTCGGCGAGATCGAGTCCGCGCTGCGCGACCAGGACGGCGTCACCGAGACCGCGGTGATCGTCCGCGAGGACAACCCCGGCGACAAACGCCTCGTCGCGTACGTCGTTGGCACGGCGGACGCAGCGGACCTCAAGGCAGCGCTGAAGGACACACTGCCCGAATACATGGTGCCCGCCGCGTTCGTGGCACTCGACGCACTCCCGTTGACCCCCAACGGAAAGCTCGACCGCAAGGCGCTGCCGGCGCCCGTGGTCACCCGCGACGCGAGCGCCGAGCTGGTCGAGCCGCGCACCGGGACCGAGCACCTGCTCGCGGTGATCTGGAAGGACGTCCTCGGGGTCGGTACACTCGGCATCGACGACGACTTCTTCGACCTCGGCGGCCACTCCATGCTCGCCACGCAGGTCGTCGCCCGCATCCGCAAGGAAAGCAGCGGCACCAGGGCCGTCGGCGTGATGGACCTGTTCACCCACCGCACGATCCGCGACCTGGCGTCGTTCATGGCGGGCGAGGTGACCGACGACGGGCCGCGCAAGCTGCTGTACGAGCTGACGAGGCCCGCGCGCGGGCCGAAGAAGCTCACCTACGTGTGCGTGCCCTACGGCGGCGGCAGCGCCATCGTGTACCAGCCACTCGCCGACGCGCTGCCCGACGGCTACGCACTCTGGTCGGTCGCGATCCCCGGCCACGACGTCGGCCTCGAAGAGGACGCGCTGCCCTTCGACGAGCTGACCACCCGCCTCGCCGAGGAGGTGCTGTTGCGGGTCGACGGCCCGCTCGCGCTCTACGGCCACTGCGGCGTCGGCTCCGCGATCACCGCCGAGGTGGCCCGCAAGCTCGAGGCCGCGGGCCGGGAGCTGGAGGTCGTCTACATCGGCGCCATGTTCCCCTTCGCGCGCCCCAAGGGCGCGTTCGCCGCGCTGCGCAACCGGCTGGAGAAACTCAAGAGCAACCGGCACTACGGTGCCTGGCTCAAGAGCATGGGCGTCGACACCGACGAGCTGGACCCCGAGCAGGCCGACCGCATCATCTCCAACATGCGGGCCGACTCCCGCGCCTCGGAGGACTACTTCACCGGTCTGCTGGACCGGCGCGCGGCGAAGCTCAAGGTGCCGATCGTGTCGATCGTCGGGTCGCAGGACCCGGTCACCGACTACTACACCGAGCGGTACGCCGAGTGGCAGTTCCTGTCCGACACGCTCGGTCTCGTCGTGCTCGACCAGGCAGGCCACTTCTTCCTGAAGTACCGGGCGGACGAGCTGGCCGAGATCGTCACGACCGTCCACCCGGCCATCGCGCGCGGCGACACCGAGCCACTCGAACTCGCCGCACGCGGCGAGGACGCGCCCTGGGACCTGCGTGCCTGGCAGAGCGCGGGGACCGCCGCCGCCGAACCGGCGGTGAAGCCGACCATGGGCCGGTTCGTCGCCGTCACCGTCGGCCAGCTCGTGTCCACGACCGGCTCACTGCTCACCGCGTTCGCGCTGCCGATCTGGCTCTACACCCGCACCGGATCGGTCACCGACCTCGGGCTGCTGTGGGCGCTCGCGCTGCTGTTCGGCGTGCTGACGCTGCCGGTCGCGGGCGCGATCACCGACCGGGTCGACCGGCGCAGGGTGATGATGATCGCGAGCTGCGTCTCCGGTTCCGTCCAGCTGGGACTCGCGGCGCTGCTGTTCACGGACTCGTTGTCGCTGTGGCACATCTACCTGCTGGTCTCACTGTCCCAGGTGGCCGGTTCGTTCCAGCGCATCGCGTTCCAGTCGGCGGTGCCGCAGCTGGTGCCGAAGCGGTTCCTCGGGCACGCCATGGGCATCGTGCAGCTGTCCACCGGCACCGCCCAGCTCCTGATGCCGGTCCTCGCGGCGGGTCTGTACGCGACGATCGGGCTCGAGGGCATCCTGCTGGTGGACGTGGCGAGCTACGTGTTCGCGATCACGGCGCTCGCGGTCGTGCGGTTCCCCGACCTGCTGGGCTGGCGGCCGCGTGAGCCGCTGGCGGTCGCGATCCTCAACGGGCTGCGGTATTCGTGGAACCACCGCGGCTTCCGCACGATGCTCGCGTACTTCGCGCTCGGCAACGTCTTCCTCGCACCAGCGCTGGTCCTCGTCACCCCGCTCGTCCTGTCGTTCGGGACGACCACCCAGGTCGCGCAGGTAGCGTTCGCCGAGGCGGCGGGCGCGATCACCGGCGGCATCCTCATGGCGGTGTGGGGCGGGCCGAAGAAGCGCCGCATGCTCGGCGTGCTCGTCTTCAACCTCGGCACCGCGGTCGGCTGCCTGGTGGTCGGTCTCGACGCGTCGCTCGTCGTCGTGTTCTGCGGCATGTTCTTCATGGCCGGATCCATGGCGACCGCACAGGGCATCTACGCGACGTTGGTGCAGGTGAAGGTGCCGCAGCGCTACCACGGCCGCGTGTTCGCGCTTAACCAGACCATCACCTGGTCGACGCTGCCGATCGGGTTCGCGCTCCTCGCGCCGGGCGCGACCGCCCTGTTCGAGCCGTTGATGGCCGAGGACGGCGCACTGGCGGGCACGGTCGGCGCGCTGATCGGCACCGGGGACGGCCGCGGCATCGGCCTCGGCTACATCGTGTTCGGTCTCGCGCTCGTGCTCGTCACCGCGGCCGGGTTCGCGATCCGGCTGCTCCGCCGCTTCGACACCGAGATCGAGGACTCCCTGCCGGACGACCTGATCGGCGCACAGGAACGCGAGCAACGCATGGCGGCGAGGAACGGGAACACGGCGCGGAACAGGGAGGAACCGAAGGTCGCGGCCGGCGTCTGAGATAACGGGATGGCGACGGCCGCCACGGTCGCGGCCGTCGCCATCCCGCGTGCGAGATGATTCGTCGACATCCTCGGGGAGGGGTAGCGGCATGCACCCATGGGGCCTGTCCGGGCCGGATTTCCTCTGGCTCTACGTCGCCGGCCTGGTCGCCGGGCTCGTCGTGGCGATCGGCACGCGCATGAAGGTGCGCAGGCCGGGGCAGGCCGAACCACCCGGCCGTCTCGACGTGACCGAGCTGGGGTTCCTCGGCGGGGGGCCGGTGAACGCGGTCCAGGTCGCGGTCGCACGCCTGTACCGTGCCGGGCTCGTCCGGGTCAACCGCGGCGGCAAGGTGTCGGCGACCAGCCGTGCCACGACCACGGGGCACCCGCTGGACGACGCCGTGCTGGCCGAGCTGACCCGGCCGAGGGTGGTGGCCGAGCTGGTCAAGAGGAAGCAGGTCGAGGCCGCGGTCGAGAACGCCGGCGCGGCGCTGGTGCGCCGTGGCCTGCTGGTCTCGCCCGCCGACGCGATCCGGACGCGACGGCTCGGCCCCGTCCTGCTGTACGTGGTGTTCGCCGTCGGGACCGTGCGCTGGATCAACGGCGTGGCCAACGACCTGCCGGTCGGCTACCTCACGTTGCTGCTGGCGGCGACGCTCGTCGCGGTGTTCCTCCTGAACGCCAGGTCCCTGTCCGCGCCCAAGGCCCGCACGGTGCACGGCGACCGCGTGGTGACCGAGGTGCGGCGGCGGGGAGCCGCCGCCGACCAGCTGGAGCGGGCGGCGGTGACCGGCCCGCGCGTGCTCGAGGACTCCGACCTGTCCAACGCCCTCGCACTCGCCGTCCCGGTCGCGCTCACACCGGTCGCGTGGAGCTACGCCTCCGCCGGTTCGTACTCGACCCACCTGCCCGCGAACGCCGCCGGCTCCTCGGGCGGCGGGCACTCGTGCGGCGCCGGTGCGTCCTCGTCCTCGTCGTGCGGCAGCAGCTCGTCCTGCGGTGGCGGCGGGTGCGGCGGCGGCTCGTCGTGACCGGTGTGCCCCGGCTGGGCGTCGGCATCGGCTGGCGACCCGAGATCGACCTGACCGTCGAACGGCTGCCCGGTGTCGACTTCGTCGAGGTCCTCGCCGAGAACATCCGGCCAGGGCCGCTTCCCGAGTCGCTGGCCGTGCTGCGCGCCCGCGGCGTCCCCGTGGTCGCGCACGCGGTGTCGCTGTCCCTCGGCGGCGCGGAACCGGTGGACCGCACCCGGGTCGAGCACCTCGCCACGGTCGCGGCCGCGGTCGACGCGCCGCTGGTCAGCGAGCACGTCGCGTTCACCCGCGCAGGCGGCCTCGACAGCGGGCACCTGCTGCCCGTGCCACGGACCCGCGACGCGCTGAACGTGCTGGCGGACAACGTGAAACGCGCACAGGCGGACCTGCCGGTGCCGCTCGCGCTGGAGAACATCGCGGCCGTGTTCGACTGGCCGGACAACGAGCTGACCGAGGGCCAGTTCCTCGCGGAGCTGACCGACCGCACCGGCTGCCTGCTGCTGGTCGACGTGGCCAACCTGTACGCCAACGCCGTCAACGTCGGCACCGCGCCCGCGACGTTCCTCGACGAGCTGCCGCTGGAGCGGCTCGCCTACGTGCACGTCGCCGGCGGCGTCACCCACGACGGGATCTACCACGACACCCACGCACACGCGGTGCCGAACGAGGTGCTGGACGTGCTGGCCGGACTGTGCGCGCGGACCGACCCGCCCGGTGTGCTGCTGGAACGCGACGACGACTACCCGGCCGACGCCGACCTGGCCGCCGAGGTCGCCGCGATCCGCGCCGTCGTCGAGCGCGGGCGATGACCGCGCGGGACGAACTCGCCGAGCGGCAGCTGGCACTGGTGCGCGCACTGCTCGCCGGTGGCCCGGTACCCGCCGGGTTCGACGCCCGTCGCGTCGGTGTCGAGGCGGCCGCGCTCCGGTCGAAACGCCGCTCGGTCGCGGCTCACCTGCGCCCCGACCTGGCCGACCTCCTCGACGACCGGTTCGGTCCGTTGTTCGACACGTGGGCCCGCGACCACCCCAAGCCCGCCGACCTGTCCTTCCGTGCCGACCTCGACCGCTTCGAGACCTGGCTGTACGAAGGAGGCCACCTCGAACGGCCCCGCCGCCGGTGGCCGTGGCACCGGTGACTCACCCGGCGGGAACCACGGCCTCCGCCGCCCGCGCCCTGGCGGGCCGGTGGTGCGAGCAGGTGTACTCGTCCCTGCGCAGCAGCATCGCCACGACCATGGCCGGGGTCATCAGCACGTGGCCGACCACCATGACGGCCGCCGAGCCGGCCAGGCCGGTCAGGTAGAACGGGTACATCACCAGGAACGGCACGAACATCGCCAGGCACATCTGCGCGGTCGCCTGCCAGCCGCAGCCGCGGAAGCGCATCCAGGCCGCCATGCCGATGCTCATCGTCGTGGCCATCACCAGCGTGCTCGGCACGGTCAGCTCGTTCAGCGCCGACCAGCCGAGCCAGTCGAACAGCGCCCCGGCCGGCATGCCCAGCGCGAACATGCCGACGAACATCGCGACGGTCATCTCCAGCAGGTGCTGGACGAAGTTCCAGGTCGGGCCCTTGACCACGGGTTTCACGGCGGCACCTCCGGCCGTTCGGATACCGCTACCGGGTATCTGTACCGGATGAAAATACCACCGGGGGGTATAGCGGGCGCAAGGGGAGATTCGCGAAGTGCGCGGCAGTCTCCCGGCTGCCGATCGGGGTCAGCCCGCCGGGCGCAGGACCGCGACGAGGAAGTCGGCGTCCGCCGCGAACGGCCGCAGGTCCCAGGTGGACAGCAGGAGGTCCGGTTCGAGTCCGGCGGCCGCGGCGTCGGCGAAGAACTCGTCGAACGGGTAGCCGCGTTCCGCGCCGAACCCGATCACGGCCCGGCCGTCGTCGGCCAGGTGCGCGCGGAACCGCACGAGCACCTCCCGGCGGGTGCTCGGCGCGAGGAACGTCATCACGTTCCCCGCGCACACGAGCGCGTCGAACGGCGCGGTGACGCCCCGCGCGGGCAGGTCCAGCTCGGCGAGGTCGCCGACCAGCCACCGCGGCCCGGGGTGGTCCTGCTCGGCGGCCTCGACGAGCGCCGGGTCGACGTCGACGCCGACCACCTCGTGACCGGCCGCGGCCAGCGCGCCACCGACCCGCCCCGGCCCGCACCCGGCGTCGAGGATCCGCGCACGGCGCTGCACCATCGCGTCCACGAGGCGGGCTTCTCCGGCGAGATCGTCACCGGCACGCGCCATGGACCGGAACCGTTCGACGTACCAGGCGGAGTGACCGGGGTTGTCGGCGACCTTCCGCATCCAGAGGCTTTGTTCGACCATGTCCGCCATTATGGGGAGCGCGGTGCGACGAGACGGAGGCGGACGTGTCCCAGGCGCTCCTGTGCTGCTCGGCGCGGTGGTGATCCTCGGCGCCGGTCGAGCTGCGACAGGTCCGGCAGGACACCGACCGCGACCTGACACGCCTGCGCTACGACGTGGTGCGCTGGTCAGGCGAGCATGCGCAGCAGCGCCGCGGTCAGCGCCGCGACGAACGCGTCCCTGGTGCCGGGCGGAACGCGGTCGAGGGACAGGAACGGGTTGAGGTCCTCCAGTTCCACGAGCAGCAGGTCGCCGTCCTCGGTGCGGCACGCGTCGACGCGCTGGATGCCGTGGTCGACGGTGTTCCAGTCGACGAACCGCTGCGCGAACGCCAGATCGGCGGCGGTCGGCTCGTAGGGCACGAGGTCCCACCGCCTGCCGGGGTCCGGGGCGTGGAGCGCGTACTGGAAGGTGTGGTCGACGAAGTAGAACGACACCTCGTAGCGGAAAGGGACCCGTGGCTGGATCAGCTGCCCGGTGACCGCGCCCAGTTCGGCGCGGGGCACGAACCGCAGGCCGACCGAGTCGGCGCCCAGCTTCGGCTTGACCACGTACTCGGGCACATCGGGCAGCGATCCGACGTCCTCGACCCGGTCGACGGTCGGGATCACCGGGTAGCCTGCCGCGGTCAGGTCCAGCAGGTACTGCTTGCCTGCCATGTCGGCTCTGCCGGAGAGCTGGCTGAACACCCTGGTCCCGGACTCGAGCGCCACGCGGCGGAACTCCGCGTACTGCTCGGCGTAGTGCAGCACCGGCCCGCTGTTGCGCACGAGGACGAGGTCGAACCCGGCCATCAGCGGCGCGGCGTCGAGCGGGTGGCACATGGCGACGGCGAAGTCGGCGCGCAGCCGGGCGGCGAGGTCGATGTCCTCGTCCCGGTACGTGCGCCCCGCGGCCGGGTAGCCGAGATCGGTGACGAGCAGCAGACGCGGTCTCACATCAGGGACGTTAGATGACTGGTTCCAAGACGATCAGGGGCGGTCACGGCCGGTGATCGTCCACTCGCGACCTGCGACGCAGGAGGAGCACCGTCGCCGCGACGACGCCCGCGGCGAGCACGCCCCCGGCGGCCAGCGCCGGCACCGGCGGCCACGACGAGGAGACGTACTTCGTCACCACGACGACCCGCGGTACGGCTCGTCGGTCGCCGCGTCGGTGATCCGGATGTCGCTCGTGATGTGCTCTGGCAGGAAAACGCCGTCGTAGCGGGTGAGGAAACGGGGCCCGGTCAGTGCTTTCGCGAGTTCCGGGTGTGCGGCGGCCGGCGTGACGCGACCGGCGAACGTCAGTTCCGGCTCGGGGCCTTCCGGTGCCGGGTTGCTGACGTCGACCCGGTGGTCGGCGAGGACGTATAGGCGCAGCGGCTGCACGTGTTCGGCGGTCGCGGACAGCCGCATCGGGTAGACGGGAGTGTCCGTCTCGAACGACACCCGCATCGGCGGCAGCCCGTCCTCGAGACTCCCCGACGACGGTGACAGCCGCACCGCGACCACGAGCCAGCCCTCCGCGAGGTACGGGGTGAGCGCACCGGACAGGTCGGCGGGCATCGTGAAACCGTTGTCGTCCAACCATGCCGTCACCGCGGTGGCGTCGCTGCCCGCGAGCTGCGCGACGTCGTACGGGCCGACCTCGACGTGGTCGACGACGGTGGCGCCGCCGTCGCCGGCGGCCGCTCCGCCCGCGCCGTCACCGTCGACGACGACCTCTTCCACCTGCACGTCCGGCTTGCTGATCTCGTCGAGCTCGGCGAACAGGTCCGCGTCGGCCACCTCGAACCGCGCCCTGGCAGGCACCGGCATCAGGAACGCCGCCTCGTCCGCGGTCGAGCGCGCCAGCACGGAAAGGGTGATCGACTCCGTGCGCCCGTTCAGGTCGACCAGCGCGGTCTCCTGTTGCGCGGAGAGCTTGTCGTCGGCGACGAACGCGCCGCACGCGCACGCACCCGACTCCGCCGGGGCGAAGGTCACCAGCATCGCGGCCTGCGCCGCCACGACCGCGGCCCTGGCCGCACCACCACCGATCGACATGGCCGTCGGACGCCCAGGGCCGGGCTGGGGTTCCGCGACGTGTCCCTTCGTGACCGAGGCGGTGTCCGCCGCTACCGTGAACTGTGGCGCCCCCGGTCACCGGCCGAAGAAGCCCGCGAGACCGGGCAGGGGCCGTGGCGAGCGGCCCGGGGTGGCGTCCACTTCCCGTTCCCGGACGCCCCCGGTCACCCTCGCTGGTAGGACGGGACGGGTGTGCGGTGAGCCCGCGTCACGACCGTTCGACGTGTGCGCGGACGTGGGTGCCGGTCTCGTCCGTCCAGCCCTTGCGTGCCGCGTAGGCGACCATGCCCGCGAGGTCGTCCTCCCACGTCGCGCCCACGTTCCCGGCCGCGTAGGCGCGGATCGCGTCCACCGGCACCATCAGGTCGCCGTCGGGCAGCAGTTCGCCGAGGCCGGCCGCCCGGACCCGCGCGGCGAGCTCCTCGCCGTCGAGTCCGGGCGGGCAGACCGCGTGGAACGCGGTCACGTCCCGCGGTTCCACCAGTTCGGCCGAGTCCATCGTGATCCGGAAGTACACGTCTGCCATCGTCGCCACCGCACCGTCGGCGGTTCAACCGGGAGGTTGCTCGGCTCTCACACGTCCCACGCGACGGGCAGCTCGTGCACGCCGTAGAGGTTCGAGTCGGTGCGCATCGGCACCTGTGCCGGGTCGACGGCGAGGCGCAACGTGGGGAACCGCGTGAACAGCGCAGGGAACGCGACCCGCATCTCCACCCTGGCGAGCTGCTGGCCGAGGCACTGGTGCGCGCCGTAGCCCAGCGCGACGTGCCCAGCCGCGCGGCGGGACAGGTCCAGCGTGTCGGGGTCCGGGTAGCGCGCCGGGTCGCGGTCGGCCGCCTGCATGGAGATCGTGACCGTCTCGCCCGCCCGCACCAGCTCGCCACCCAGCTCGACGTCGGTCCGTGCGGCGCGGAGGCCGGTGTGCGCGATCGTCAGGTACCGCAACAGTTCCTCGACCGCCTGCTCCGGTGTGGTCCAGCCGGAGCGCAGGTCGGCGAGCTGCTCGGGATGGGTCAGCAGCGCGAACGTGCCCAGCGCCAGCATGTTCGACGTGGTGTCCAGCCCGGCGCCCAGCAGGAAGCTGCCGAGCCCACCCAGTTCCACGTCGTCGAGGTCGCTGCTGGTGAGGTCGCTCAACAGGTCGTCGGTCGGTGCCGCGCGCTTGGCCCGCACCAGGTCGTGGAGGTACTCGTACAGCGCGGTGACCGCCGCGCCCTTCGCCTCCGGCTCCGCGCTCGTCGCCGTCAGGACCAGGGCCTGCTCCTGGAAGAACTCGTGGTCGGCGTAGGGCACGCCGAGCAGCTCGCAGATCATCAGCGCGGGCACCGGCTGCGCGAACGCGGGCACGAGGTCGGTCGGCGGGCCCTGCCGCGCCATGTCGTCCAGCAGTTCCGCACACACCTGCTTCACCCGGTCGGTGAGCAGGTTCATCCTGCGGACCGTGAACTTCCCGGCGAGCAGCTGCCGGAACCGGGTGTGCTCCGGCGCGTCCATGCCGGTCATGTCGCCGGGCGGCGCGGGCGGCAGCTCCCCAGGAGCACCGGGCAACGGGAAGTGCATCAGCTCGTAGCGGGCGCTGAACCGGTCGTCGGCGAGCACCGCGCGGACCAGCTCGTGACCCGTCACGAGCCAGCCGACGTGCCCGTCCGGGTAGACCATCCGCACCAGCGGCCGGGACTCGCGCAGCTCGGTCAGCTCGGTCGGCGGGTCGAACGGGCAACCCGCGGGTCGTGCCGTCGGCAATCCCTCGATCGGCGCGCTCACCGGTTCCGCTCCTTCGCGAACAGTGACCTCGACCAGAAGTAGCCGGTCGCCGTGATCACCACGCACCAGCCGACGGTGAGCAGTCCGCTGTTGCCGATCCCGGTGCCCAGCAGCAGCCCCCGGATGGTCTCGATGATCGGGGTGAACGGCTGGTACTCGGCGAACCAGCGCAGCCACGCCGGCATCGACTCGGCGGGTACGAACCCACTGCCGACGAAGGGGAGCAGCGTGAACACCATCGGGGTGTTGCTCGCGGTCTCCACGCTCTTCGCCTTCAGGCCGAGCGCAACCGCGAACCAGGTGAGGGCGAGCGTGACGAGCAACAGCACGCCGGTCGCGGCGAGCCACTCGACGGCGCCGGCGGTGGGGGAGAAGCCGATGAGCAGCGCCACCGCGAGCACCACCGCAAGCGCGAGCGCGGTCTGCAGGATCGTGCCGATGACGTGCCCGGTCAGCATCGAGGACCGGCTGATCGCCATGGTGCGGAAGCGGGCGATGATGCCCTCGGTCATGTCCGTCGCGACGGAGATGGCGGTGCCGAGGATGGCGCTGGTGATGGTGATGAGCAGGATGGCCGGCGTGACGTAGCCGATGTACTCCGCGCGGCCTCCCGCGCCACCCGCACCCAGCCCGTTGCCCAGCGTGCCGCCGAAGACGTAGACGAACAGCAGCAGCAGGATGATCGGCTGGCCGAGGAGCATGATCGTCAGCGACGGGTAGCGCTGCATGTGCCGCATGTTGCGGCGCAGCATGGTCGTCGAGTCCCGCAGCGCGTAGGACATCGTGGTCATTTCGCAGGCTCCTTGCTGGCTTCGGTCCGGTGACCGGTGAGGCTGAGGAAGACGTCGTCGAGGTCGGGGGTGTGGACGGTGAGGCGCTCGACCGCGACGGAGTCGGTGTCGAGCCGGTCGAGCACACCGCGCAGCGCGGCGACGGTGCCGTCGGTCGGCACCCGCAGCGCGAGGTTCTCCTCGTCCGATGTGGACACGCCGAGCGCGAGTTCCGCGCGCTGCAGGGAAACGGCGTCCGGGAACCGCAGCCGCAGGTGCCCGCCCGGCACGCGGCGCTTCAGCTCGTCCGGTGTGCCCTGCGCGACGATCCGCCCGCCGTCGAGCACTGCGATCCGGTCGGCGAGCTGGTCGGCCTCGTCGAGGTACTGCGTGGTGAGGAAGATCGTCACGCCGTTCGTGACCAGGTCGCGGATGATGTCCCACATGGTGCGGCGGCTGCGCGGGTCGAGACCGGTGGTCGGCTCGTCGAGGAAGATCACCTCGGGGTCGCCGACGAGCGTCATCGCCAGGTCGAGCTTGCGGCGCATGCCGCCCGAGTAGGTGCCGGGTGTCTTCTTCGCGGCCTCGGTGAGGTCGAACCGGTCGAGCAGTTCGGCGGCGCGCCCGCGCCCCTCGCGGCGTGGCAGGTGGTGCAGGTCCGCCATGAGGAACAGGTTCTCCTCGCCGGTGAGCAGGTTGTCGACGGCGGAGAACTGGCCGGTGAGGCCGATCGCGGCGCGGACGCCGTCCTGGTCGGTCGCGAGGTCGTGCCCGGCGACCGACGCGGTGCCCGCGTCCGGTTTGACCAAAGTGGACAGTATGTTGACCGCGGTGGTCTTGCCCGCGCCGTTGGGCCCGAGCAACGAGAAGACGGTGCCGGACGGGACGTCCAGGTCGATGCCGTCCAGCACCACCTTGTCGCCGTAGGACTTGCGCAGGCCGGTCGCGGAGATGGCCGGATGATTCATGTTTCCCCCTGTCAGGAACGGTGAACGGTGATGTCGCCGAAGGACGTGCTCGCGCGCACCTCGACCGTGTCGGTCGCGGCGCCGGGTGTGGTGCTCGCGTCCATCTCGTTGTTGACGCGGCCGAAGCGGGTCTTCACGTCGAGCCACGCGGCGCTGCCGTCGCGGATGCCGATCTCGATGTCGCCCATGGCGGTCTCGAGGGTGACCGCGCCGCGGACGGCGCCGAGCACGCGGACCGAGCCGTTGGCCGTCCTGGCCTCGACGCTGTCCGCCGCCTGCTCGACGACGATGTCGCCGTTGGCGGAGCGGACCCGCACCGCGCCGCCCGCCGAGCCGATCGTGGTGGTGCCGTTGGAGTTCTTGACCACGCCGGTGCCGGTGACCGCACCCACCTGCACCCGCCCGGAGCTGGTGCTGATGTCGGCGTTGCCCGCCACCTGGCCGACGACGACGTTGCCGGTCGCGGTGTGCAGGTGCAGCTCGCCGGTCTCCTCGAGCTGGATGTGCCCGGTGCCCGACTTGTAGCGGGTGCCGCCGAGCCTGCCGGTGGCGTGGAGGTCGCCGAGGCCGGTGCTGCCGAGCACCTCGGAGCCTGCGGGCAGCTCGACGGTCACCTCGATCGACCGCGACTTGTTGCTGAAGTCGAGCGGCCACATCTTGGGTCCCTTGACCGTCAGCGTGCCGTTCGAGAACTCGACACGGGTCCCCTCGGCCGCCTTGATGTCGGAGGCGTCGCCCGCGTTGCTCGGGCGGACCTCGACGGTCGTCTCGGTGCGGTCGCTCGCGATGACGTGGACGTTGCCGACGACCGGTTCGAGGTTGGCGACGATGGGTTCCGGGGTGGCGTAAGAAGGCATGGCTGTCCCCTCAGAGGTGGTGTGGTGGGTGTTCGTGCTGGTGGTGCGGTCGGGTCAGCTGACCCAACCGGTGTAGCGCTGGGAGATCCGGCGACCGCCCTTCGGCAGTGCCTGCTCCGGCTGGGCCAGCGCGGCGGTCGCGGCGCGGACGAGCCAGGCGTTGACCGACCGGCCCTCCGCCGCGGCCGCGGCCTCGACGCGGGCCTTCAGCTGTTCGGTCAGGCGGAGGTTGATCCGCACCATCGCGCTGTCGTCGTCGGGCAGCGCGACGTCCTCGGGTTCGGGCGCCGGTGCGGCGGGCTCCGGCCCGGCCGCCGGCGTCTCGACGGTGTGCGGTGTGACGGCGAACGCGGCGTCGCCCGCGCGGAGCCGGACCTCGACCGACCCCGGCGCGAGCTCGCGGGTGATCTCGTCCGCCGCGGCCGACAGGGCGTCGAGCAGCGTGAGGCGGATCGACGATGCCAGCGGCGCGGTCAGCCGCTCCGCGAGCGCACGGGCGTCGTCGCCGCCCGCCTCCGCGGCGATGGCGAGCTCCCGGCGAACGTTGTCCACGAAGGGCGTCAGATCCATGATGCCATCATGGCACACCGGTGGTGCCATGACAAGCGCAGAGTGGTGTCATGTGGTGCCACTCTGTCGAAGTTCGGATGAAACAGCAGGTAGGAGTCAGGTATGGATGGCATCAACGTGGCTCTGAGGGCGATCCTCGTGGTGTCGACCGTGCGGCTGCCCGGCCTGACTGGGCAGCTACAGTCGGCCCGACTGGCCGGAGGGAGGCACCATGCTGGTGGACGGCAACATCGGCGGTGTCGTCGACGGGACCGCGGGCGGCAGCGTCCACGAGATCGACGCGCAGGTGGCGCAGGCACGGCGGATCGGCCTCGACGGCGTGTGGACGACGGAGACGAGCCGCGACCCGTTCCTGCCCCTGCTGCTCGCCACGCAACGCGCGCCGGAGCTGACCGTGGGCACGGCCGTCGCGGTGGCGTTCGCCCGCAACCCGATGACGGTCGCCGTCACCGCGAACGACCTGCACGCGATGAGCGGCGGCCGCTTCGTGCTCGGGCTCGGTTCCCAGGTGTCGGCACACATCACCCGCCGGTTCAGCATGCCGTGGTCCAACCCCGCGGCACGGATGCGGGAGTTCGTGCTCGCGCTGCGCGCGATCTGGTCCTCCTGGCAGACGGGGGAGCGGCTGCGCTTCACCGGCGAGTACTACTCCCACACCCTGATGCCGCCGCTGTTCCGCCCCGACCCCAACCCGCACGGCACCCCGCCGGTGGTGCTCGCCGCGGTCGGCCCCCGGATGACCAGGGTCGCCGCCGAGGTCGCCGACGGGCTGCTGGTGCACAGCCTCACCTCGGAGCGCTACCTCCGCGAGGTGACGCGCCCCCAGCTCACCGGGCACGCGCCCGGGTTCACCGTCTGCTACCCGGGGCTCGTCGCGACCGGCGCCGACGAACGCACCTTCGCGGCGGCGGTCGCCAAGGTGCGCGAGCAGATCGCCTTCTACGCCGCCACCCCCGCCTACCGCGCCGTGCTGGACCTGCACGGCTGGGGCGACCTCCACACCGAGCTGCACCGCCTGTCCCGGCGGGGCGACTGGGACACGATGACCGGTCTGGTCGACGACACCGTCCTGCGCACGTTCGCCGTCGTCGGCGAGCCCGCCGAGGCCGGCGCCGAGATCGCCGGCCGGTACGCCGGTCTCGTGGACCGGTTTACGCTGTACACCCCGTACCCCCTGGACGAACCGACACGGGCCGCCGTCGTGTCGTCGGTACGCGACAAGGCGGGCTGAGACGTCGGGAGGATGATCAGCGCCGGACGCGGCGCACTATCTTTGGCTTTCACGGTGGAACGGGTGTAGGGGTTGACGGCATGGGCAACGACGCGGCGGACAGACGGCTTCGCGTGCTCGAGGCCGTCACGGACACCGCCCTGATGGAGTTGCACCTCGACAAGCTGCTCGAGGTGCTGCTCTGGCGCGTGCACGAGCTGTTCGAGGTGGACACCGTCACCGTGCTGCTCGTCGACGCGAGCGGTGACCGGCTCGTCGCCACGGCGAGCGCGGGCCTGGACGAAGAGGTGTACCAGGGTGTGCGGGTGCCGATCGGCCGCGGCTTCGCCGGCCGGGTGGCGCGGCTGCGGGAGCCGGTCCAGATCGAGCGGATCGACCCATCGACGGTGATCAACCCGATCCTGTGGGAGCGGGGGTTGCGGGTCCTGCTCGGCGTGCCGATGGTGGCGCAGGGCGAGTTGGTCGGCGTGATGCACGTGGGCAGCACCTCGCCGCGCCGGTTCCCCGACGAGGACATCGACCTGCTGCGGCTGGTCGCGGACCGCGTCGCGCTGGCGGCCTACCTGCACCGGTCGCGTTCCGAGCAGATGGCCGCCTCGGTGCTGGTCGACAGCCTCCTGCCGACGAGGCTGCCGACCACCGACGGGTGGGAGGTGGCCGGCCGGTACGTCCCCGGCGCCGACATCGGTGTCGGAGGCGACTGGTACGACGTGTTCCCGCTGCCCGACGACCGCATCGGGATCGTGATCGGCGACGTCGTCGGCAACGGCCTGCCCGCGGCGATCGTGATGGGGCGGCTGCGCAGCGCGCTGCGTGCCTACGCGCTGGAGTTCGACGACCCGGCCGAGGTGCTCGGCAAGCTCGACCGCAAGGCCAGCCACTTCGAGCGCACCACGATGGCGACGGTCGGCTACGCGGTCGTCGACACCGCGGCCGCGCGCATGGAGCTGTCGCTGGCCGGGCACCTGCCACCGCTCGTCGCGATGCCGGGTGAGGAGACGTGGTTCGTCGACGCGCCCGTCGGCCTGCCCGTCGGCTACGGGATGGCCGTCACCGGCCGCCCCGCCATCACCGTCGACCTCCCCCCTGGCGCGTTGGCCGCCTTCTACACCGACGGCCTGGTCGAGCGCCGGGGCACCGACATCGACGACCGCCTCGAACTGTTGCGTGCCGGCGTGCGCCCCGGCCCGGTGGAGGCGGTGTGCGCCCGCGTGATGGCGGAGCTGGTCGGCGGGGAACCGGCCAACGACGACATCGCGATCGTCGCCGTCCACCACACCGAGTGACCGGCCGCGGTCACACCCGCCGCTGCTCGTCCCGGTCGACCGCCGCCTGGATCTGGTCGAGGTTCTCGCGCAGGCTGTCGGCGATCATCTCGTCGGTGCGCGGGTCGGCGAGCATCTCCAGCACGACCCGGATCGCCGTGTCGGTGATCGCGCCGAGGATCTCGTCGTGGAACGGGAGGCGCCGCAGCCGTCCGGCCGCCGGGTCCGCCTTGATCTTGTCGAGCACCATCTGCCGCAGCTCGCCCTGGTTGTCAGCGAGCGCGCGGCTGATGTTCTTCGCGTAGTGGCCGGTCTGCAGCACGGCCGCCACCTCGCTGAGGACCGCGACGGTGACCGGTTTCCTGATGACGTCGATGACCGTGCCGAGGAACCGGTTCACCAGCCGCTGGGTCACGGCGTCGCCGACGCTGCGGTCCACCGCCCTGCCGAGCCTGGCCACCAGCACGACCACGCGGACCAAGCGGAACGCCCGCAGCGCCGGATGCGAGACCGGGATCATCCCGACGACCTCGAACCAGTTCCGGACGAGGAACCGCCAGCTCCAGCCCGTCATGCGCCAGCGCCACACGAACTCGACGAGGAACACCGCGCAGATCCCGACGTCGATCCTGAACAGCAGCAGCTCGGTCTCCCTGGGCGGCCCGGTCACCCAGATCCACACCAGCATGCCGACCGACACGATCGCGAGCGCCACCATCAGCCAGTCCACCGCGCGCACGCGGTGGATCCGGCTCGGCACGTCCGCCGGTTGTCCGTGCGTCTGTGCGTACATCGTGCGGGGCACCTCCGGGGAAGATCGGCGGCGCCCATCCTGAACCACCGGAGCGTGGTCCGCACAGTCGCGCACCGCTGAGCCGCTGCTGGACAGTCCTTGACGCTTCCGCACGGCACTGGTGGGGTCGACAGTGGGGGCACTACTGGGAGGTGCGGTGTGACCGTGACGAGCGTGACGAGCGCGACGAGTGTGCGGGACAAGCGGGCCTATACCGAACCGCTGGCGACCGGCGAGGTGTCGATCAACGCAACCCCGGCGGCGGTGTACGGGCTCGTCAGCGATCCCGTGCTGATGGCGGGGCTCGCCGAGGAGTTCTACAAGGCCCGCTGGATCCGGGGTGCGACCGGACCCGCCGTCGGCAACTGGTTCAAGGGCAGCAACCGCAACGGGTGGCGGCGCTGGGTGACCCACGCGGAGATCACCGAGGCCGATCCGGGGCGCCGCTTCGCCTACCGGGTGCGCACCCAGTTCCTCGTGCCGATCTCCCGCTGGGAGTACGACATCACGCCGGAAGACGGCGGCTGCCGCCTTGCCGTGAAGAACTGGCTGCGAGCGCCCGTCTGGTTCGTGCCGATCGCCATCTTCATCACCGGCCAGCGGGACCGTCCCGGCACGAACCGCGCCAACATCGAGACCACGCTGCTGCGCCTCAAGGAACACGTCGAGGCAGGCGCATAGGCCTTCGCTCGTCCGCCGCCCAGCGTGACCGCCACGAACGTGAGCCACCCGCCGATGCCCCGAAAGACGCAGGGCATCGAGCGTCCCGAACGTCGTTCAGGGCATGGCCCGCACCCACACGGCGCCCGTCGGGCACTCGCAGGGGTTGTGAAAGGCGCGTTCACGGACTTTCGAGTGCCGTCAATGGGCCGTTCAGGGCGCTCAGCGCCCTGAACGCGCCTTTCAGGGCATCAGCCACGCCGCCAACGCGCCTTTCACAGCACCAAACCCCGGGAGTGCCGGCGAGCGGAGGAGCGAGACCTTCGAGCCGACACGGCCGGCCGGATGACTGCACCCTGTCAATCGCCGTGCGCATTACGTGTCGTCGCCGTTACCGGAACGTTGTGATTCATCTCAAGTTATCTGGCTCACGGCCCGTGCGGCGTGCATAGTCGGCGGCGCCCCCGCCCCTGGGTGCCTCCGGTGTTCCCCCGCACCGCGCACCCCGACCATCCCTGGAGTTCCCTATGGGTGCGCGTCGACGCCTGACGCGGGCCACGTTCGCGGCACTCGTCGCTTCGTTGACCGCGGCGACCGTGCTGACCGGCCCGACCGCGGTCGCCGCTCAGCCCGTCTCGATCGAGGACCAGATCGCACTGGCCGACGCCGAGCTCGAGGCGACGCAGAAGCAGCTCGCCGACACCTTCCAGGTGTTCACCGCCGCGGAGACCAAGCTCCGGCAGTTGAACGCCGCGGTGGCGACCGCGCAGGACAAGGTGAGCAAGACCCGCGCGGAGGCCGACGCGGCCGCCGCGCGGGAGCGTTCCGCGCGGACCGAGTTCGACGAGTTCGCCTCCGCGAGCTACCGCCACGGCAGCGGCCTGTTCTCCGCGCGTGCCTACGTCGGCGCGGACAGCCCCTCGGACCTGCTGGACCGGGCGTCGATGATCTCGATGCTGGCAGGCAAGAACAACGTCGTCATGGACGCCACGCAGGCGGCCGTGGTGGCGAAGACCGAGGCCGACCGTGCGGCGCAGGCCGCGCTCGGCCAGGTGAAGCAGCAGCGCGACGCCGCGAACGCCGCGAAGGTGACGGCCGAGAAGGCATACCGGGCGGCGGTCGCCGCGCAGGACGCGGCCAAGGCCGAGACGGAGCAACTGGCCAACCGCAGGGCCGGGCTCGCGGTGCAGAGCAACGTGATCGACGTGACCGGCGGTGTGGTGCTGCCCGCGGTGGGCACGCTCACCTCCACCTACGGCGCCCGCTGGGGCACCATCCACTACGGCATCGACATCGCCAACAGCATCGGCACGCCCATCCGGTCCGCCATGGCCGGTGAGGTGATCGACTCCGGTCCGGCGAGCGGCTTCGGGCTGTGGGTCCGCGTGCAGCACGCGGACGGGCTGGTCACGGTCTACGGTCACATCAACGAGTCGCTGGTGAGCGTCGGCCAGCAGGTCGCCGCGGGCGAGCAGATCGCGACGCTCGGCAACCGGGGTCAGTCGACCGGTCCCCACCTGCACTTCGAGGTGCACCAGGACGGCAGCAAGATCGACCCGCTGCCGTGGCTGCGCGGCCACGGGGTCGACATCTGACGAGCAAGGACTCGACCACCGTTGTCAACCGGACGCAACCAGGGATGATGGTCGTGCGTGCACGGAACGGGTCCTGAGGTGGCGTCAGTCGGCGCGGAGGTGGCAGTCGTCGCTGTCGCAGGAAGCCAGGCGGTAGGCGGGCACCAGGTGCGTGCCGGAACCGGACAGCGCCACCCAGGCCGATCCTGGGCGCAGGTCAGGGGCGCGTGCGACGACCTCGCCGTGTTCGCCGTGGTACCGGCCGCCGGTCACGAGCACGTGGAGGCCGTCCGGTAGTCCGGAGACGTGGGCAGGCGGCACGAGTCCACCGTCCGCTGTGAACATTCCTCAACCTCATTGCGACCCGACGGGTCTTGTGTCGAGTATCGCGACCACAGGCGCGATGATCCAGAGGCGAAGGTCCCTTCCCGGTGTCCGGCCGAGCACCGACTGGACCGGCTACCGCGGCACCCACCGCGGGCTGGCCTCAGGCGCGCCCGGCCCGCCCCAGTCGTAGCGCCACGGCCACACCGACGGCGAGCGCGACGACCGCGCCGAGCACCCACACCCAGCCGGGCAGCCCACCGTCGTCGTCCGTGGACCGCGCAGCGGCGGGTGCTGCCGACGTGGTGGCCGCCGGGGCCTCGGTAGTCGTGGCTGTCGTCGTGGTGGTCGTCGCGGGTGGGTTCGCGACGGCGGTGACGGTGAACGTGACCGCGCCGGTCACCTCGTCGCCGTCCTGTGAGACCACCTCGTAGACCAGGTTGTACGTGCCGGCGGGCCCGCTCGCCGTCACCGGCGCCGTCACCACGGGCCCGGCGACCGAGGGGGTGCCGACGGTCCACGACGTGCCGTCGGGCCCGGTGACCGTGACGGGCTTCGCGCCGAGGGTGACCGGCTGGTTGAACGTCAGCTCGACCTGCTGGGGTGGTGCCGCCAGCGTGGCGCCCTTGGCCGGGTCGCTCCCGATGAGCTCGGCGTGCGCGGCCGCCGGTGTCGCGGTGACCACGACCGCGAGGCCGCTGAGCAGGAACACGGTCGCGAGTCGGCGCAGGCTCATCGCGGATCTCCACAGGGGTGTCGGCGGGGCGGGGCAACCATCCTGCACCACCACGCCGACGCGGTGACCGACGCCCGAGGACCGGCCAGGAGAAACAGCACGTTCCCCGACGTTTCGCGGGACCCGCCCCACCGGGTCTGTCCGGTTTGGAATGCTGCGGGGGTGCGCGTGATCCTCGTCTGCCTGCTCGCGGCCTGCTGGCTCACGGCCGCGCCCACGCCTGCCGCCGCCCAGCCCGGCGTCCGGGTCGACCCAGGGCCGATCGTCGCCGCGTTGACGAACGGGGAGCGGCTCGTCCGCGCACCCGGCACGGTCGCCCGCTTCGACGAGGCGCGGGTGCTCGAGGAGCTGGGACAGGCCGTCCGCCTGGTCGTGCTGCCCTACGTGGACTACGACCTCTACCCGAGGGAGGGCGACCACAGCCAGTACTTCGAGCTGGTCACCAGGCCGATCCTCGCCTGGTCGCTGGACCGGAAGGTGCCGGTCGTGGTGGTGACCGGCCTGGACGTGACGATGTACAGCGGACCCTCGACACTCGACCACCGGCTGCCCGCCGACTTCGACGAGCTGCGCACCACCACCGCCACCATGGACATCACCGAACGGCTGGTCGTGCTCGCCCGATTCGGGCGCGGGCTCCCGCCCGCCGTCGCCGAGGACGTGGACTTCGTCCACCCCGCCCCGGTGCCCGCACCGCCGGACCGGGTGGCGGAGGTGGTCGCCGCGCTGCGTGCGCACCCCGTCCACAACGCACCCGGCCGGGCCGACGTCATCGAGGACCGGATCGTCACGGTCGCGCGCGAGGAGTACGGCCTCGGCGTCCGCGTCGCCGCGTTCCCCGGCCTCGCGCCGGGGCAGCCGGTGACCGACTACGCCACCCCGCTCGGCGCGGCGTTCCCGGACGACGTGGTGCTGGTGCTGCACGGCGGCTGGCTCGACGTCGTCGCCCCGGACCAGGCCAAGGCGCTCGCGGCCCGCGCGTTCGCCTACGGCGACGCCAACCTCTCGCTGCTGTCGTCCGGCAGCCGCGGCCACTCCCTGCTGAGCGACACGCTCAAGCGGCTGGACCTGCTGATGACCGAGACTGCGTGGGGCTTCCCCCAGCCGCCGCCCCAGCCGAGAGCGGTGCCGTTCGAGGTGCGGCGGGCGGTGTCGGCGCTCGCGCCGTGGGTGCTCGTCGGTTCGGCCGTGGTGATCTCGGGCGCTGGGGTGCTGCGGCACCGCAGGCGGGCCGCGGCCGCGGCCGCCGACGAGGAGCGGGCGCTGCGTGCCGAGAGCGCGTCGGCGATGGCGGCCATCGGCGATCTCGGTGCCAGGGTGCTGACGGCGGAGGAGGGCGGCGAACCCGTCGACCCGGCCGCGGCCGAACGGCACACCACCGCCAGGCTGCTCTACGACCAGGCGCACACGTCGGTGGCGATGACCGAGGTCCGCCTGGTCGCCGAGGAAGGCCTCGCGCTGCTGACCGAACCGGAACCCGTCGAGGCACCAGCCGCCGCGGTCCGGCCCAAGCGGCGCAGGCGGAAGAAGGCCAAAGCGGCCAGGAAGGACACCGGGACCCGTCCGGTCTGGAGGAAGGCCCGGTGAGCGGCGGGACGAAGCGGTGGCTCGGCGTCCCCCGCTGGCTGTACGCCGCCGTGGCACTCGCGGCCGTGGTCAGCGCGCTCGTGTTCGGCTTCTCCTCCGCACCGCCCGAGCCGGTGTCCGCGCAGGCGCGGAAGGTCGTCGAGGGTCTGCGCACCACGTCGGTGTACGAGGAGCCGGGCGGGCCGGGGATCGTTGACGCGCAGCGGTCCCGCGAGCTGATCGGCGACCGGGCCATCGTGCTGGTGCTGCTCGCCAGGCCGCTGCCGGACGACCCGACCCACACGACCGACCCGCGTGCGGAGCGGTGCGCCGAGATCGCCGACCTGGTCGCCACCTCCGTGGTGATCCTGTACGCGTTCGACGGCGCCGGCGAGTACGACGCCGAGTACTGCGTCGGCCCGGAGTTCGTGAACGCCGACAACCCGGTCGACGAGGAGGACTACGTGACGGGCGTGGTCGGCGGGGTCCACCTCGGCACGCACTTCCGGGTCACCGACACCGACAAGTTCGCCGAGGTCGAGGAGTACGTCTACACCTTCGACCAGTACACGATGCGGGACAGCCCGAACGGGGTGCCGCGCCGCGGCGTGGTCGTGCCACCGCCGCCGACCCCCGACGCGTTGCAGGCATGGCAGGTCGTGCTCGCGCTCGGCGGCATCCTCGCGGGCACGGTGGCGCTGTTCGTGCTGCTGCGCACGGCAGGCGGGTTCGCGGGCGCCCGGCGGACCCGGGTGGCCGCGAACCGGACCAGGGCCGGGGAGGTCGACGCGCGGCTCAACCGGCTCGCCGCCACCGTCCTGCACCCGGGGAAGCCGGCGAACGCGCGGGACGCGCGCAGGCAGGCCGACCTCGCCGAGCGGTACGTGCTGCTGCTGCGCGACGTGGAATCGGCGCGGACCGCGGCGCGGTTGACCGAGGTCGAACGGGAGCTGACCGAGCTGGAGGCAGCCGCCCGTTGACGCGGTGACCAGCGTCTTCCGCCGACATGATCAAAATGTCGGTGGTTCCCGATACCTTGCGCCCGTGCGTCGCCGAGGAGTTCGGCAGTCCATGTGGTGCAAGGGAGATGGTGCGTTGTCCGACTGGGAGAGGTCCAGCACGGCACGGGTGTTGCCGCCCGCTCGCCCGCGCAAGCTCGCGAAGGTCCCGTTCGCCGAGCTGACCGAAGGGCGTCTGCAGGGCGTGGTGTCGAGCGGCTCGGACATCGGCCGGGTCTACGTCTCGTCCGTCGCGGCGGGCAGCTACACGTTTGCCTGCAGCACCAACAACAACCGGCCCTGCGGCGGCGCGCGGGGCACGTTCTGCAACCACATCCTGGCGATGGTCGACGAGGCGGCGCTGCAGTACGGCGCCGACCGGGTGGCCCGCTACCTGCGGGTGGAGGTGGCCGGTGAGGTGACCGGGTCCGCGATCGCCTCGGCGATGACGGGCACCCGGCCCGCGCAGGGCGACAGCGGCGCGGCGGCAACCGTCTTCAGCAGGTTCCTGCGCCACCTCGCCTACCTGGAGCTGCCGCCGACCACCGCGCCGCTGCCCGAGATGCAGTGGTTCCCGCCGACCAGGGCGGTGGTGTGATGCGGGCGGACCTGCTGGTCGAGCACATCGACGGGCTCGAAGAGGCGCTGGCGGCCGTCGACGCCGGTGACCGGGCACTCGTCGGCGGGCTCCTGCGTCCACAACCCGCCCAGGTCGCGGCGCTGACGGAGCTGGCGGACGCCGTCGCGGGCACGCCGCTGGCCGCGCGGGTCGCGGAGGCGGCCGAGAAAGCGGCGGCGGGCACCGCGGGCGAGGAACACTTCGTCGCGCTTGCCGCCGCCCGCACCGCGCTGCTCGGCTCGGTCCACGACGCGTTGACGACCCGCGTCGAGGAGGCCACCGGGCGGCCCCGCGTCGAGGACGCCCCGGTGGCGGGCGGGCAGCAGCAGCCGAACCTCCTCGCCGCGGCCCGGTCATGGCTGTCCGACCTGGCCCGTGCCGGCTGGCGGGGTATCGATCACGACGTCGTCGCCGGCGCCGCGCCGGTGATCTCCGCGATGCTGCCGGACCCGGCGCTGCGCAGGCTGGCCGCGCTCCTCGACGGTTTCGCCGCCGAGCTGGCCGCGTCCTGCCCCGGCGCCGCGCTCGACCGCGTACCCGCCCGCCGCTGGGGCGATCTGTGGTCGCGTGCGATGGTGCTGACCCTGCCCGGCGCGGCCGATCCGCCTGCGACCGGCACGGCCACCGGCCGGGTCCTGCCACTCGGGGTGGACCTGCACGAGCACACCACCGCCGCGCAGGCGCAGGTGCACGCGGTGTTCGAGCCCGCGGACGGCGGCACGCCCCGCCTCGTGCTGGCGAGTGTGTCGGTGCCGAAGCCCGACACCGTGGTCGGCGCGGGCATCTGGCAGTTGCTGCGCCAGCACATGTCGCTTCTCGCGGCCGTCAGCGAAGGCCGCGCGATGGACGTCGAGGGCATGCCGGTCACCGCGGCGGGCGACTTGGTGTGGCACGACGAGCACGCCCGTCCCGGCACGGCCGCCGACGCGTTCGCCACCGCACGTGTCGCGTTGCCGACCGCGGCCCGCGCCGCGACCGCGCCGCTCGACCGGCACCCGGCACGCATCGCCGAGCCCGTCTTCCTGGAGGGCTACACCGCGGAGAAGGACGGCGACGCGCTGACCTTCACCGTCGCCGGGCACCGGCTGCCCGTCGACACCGACCGCGTCCCGGCGGCCGGGCCGCTCACCCCGGAGGCGGTCGCCGCGTCCGGCGCCTGCATCGGGTTGCTCCGCTGGGACGACGGGACGTTCGCCGTCCAGCCGCTCGCCGTGGAGACCACCGTCCGGAAGAAGGCGGTCACGGTGCACGCGGGCGCGTGGGCAGGCGGCACCACCGACAAGAACGGGGTCAGGGCCGAGAAGGCCGCCACCGACGCCGTGACCGTGCTGCGGGAGCGGGCGGGGAGGTTGTTGCGGAAGTGAGCACCCACGACAACCGCCGCCAGGTCCTGTACTGGCGGCTGCTCGCGCGGCTCTTCGACCACGAGGAGCAGGCGAGCCTGGAGTCGGCGAGCGTCGCCGTCGTCGACGACATCGGGCTGCCGCCCTCGGTGCTGGACCCGCACGCGTCCGTCGACGCGGTGGTGCAGCGCCACCCGGAGCTCGCCGCCGAGTTCGACGGCCTGATGGTGCCCGACCCGGGCGCCGACCGGGACGGCGCCGCCGAGGTACGGCGCGCGGCGCTGGTGTCCAAGGTGCTGCTCAACGTCTTCGCCACCGGGTCCGGCAACGTCACCGCGGGGCAGCTGTCCCAGTGGCAGGCGGACGCCGGCTGGCTGGAGCGGGCACTGGGCTGTGAGCCGGGGGAGTTGCGCGGCCGCTCCGGACGCGGCACGAGCGGCAACGCGCCCGCACCCGACCTCGGCACGCTGCTGCCGGGCATCGGCCCGGAGCTCGCCGACCTCGAAGCGGACCTCGTGAACCGCATGCAGCTGCGTGAGGTGCTCGCCGATCCGGCGCTGGCCGCGCAGCTCACCCCGAGCATGTCCTTGATCGAGCAGCTGTTGCGGGACAAGAACAACCTCTCCGGGGTGGCGCTGGCCAACGCCAGGTCGCTGATCCGCCGGTTCGTCGACGAGGTCGGCGAGGTGCTGCGCACCCAGGTGGAGAAGGCGACGGTCGGCGCTGTCGACCGCTCGGTGCCGCCGAAGCGGGTGTTCCGCAACCTCGACCTCGACCGCACCATCTGGAAGAACCTCGTCAACTGGAGCCCGGAGGAAGAGCGGCTGTACGTCGACCGGCTCTACTACCGGCAGACCGCGCGCAAGACGACGCCGCAGCGGCTGATCGCGGTGGTCGACCAGTCGGGTTCGATGGTCGACTCGATGGTCAACTGCGCGATCCTCGCGTCGATCTTCGCGGGACTGCCGAAGGTCGACGTGCACCTGATCGCCTACGACACCCAGGCACTGGACCTCACACCGTGGGTCCACGACCCGTTCGAGACGTTGCTGCGCACCAACCTCGGCGGTGGCAACGACGGCATGGTCGCGATGGGGCTGACCCAGCCGAAGATCGCCGAGCCGCGCAACACCGTCGTGGTGTGGATCTCCGACTTCTACGAGACCAGGGTCGAGCAGCTGTTCGAGGCCATGGCCGCCATCCACCGCTCCGGCGCGAAGTTCATCCCCGTCGGCTCGGTCACCAGCGGTGGCCGGGGTGCTGTCAACCCGTGGTTCCGGGAGCGCTTCAAGGACCTCGGCACCCCGGTGATCTCCGGCCACATCGGCAAGCTCGTGCACGAACTCAAGACTTTCCTCACCTCCTGATCCCCAGAAAGGCCCCACGCATGTCCGACCTGTTGCGCGCCCCCGCCGAGCTCAAGTACGCCGACGAGCTGGACTGGCTCGAGTCGGTGGACGACAACCCCAGGCCGCATCCCTGGCGGCTGTCCCCGAAGATGGTCCGGCTGTTCGTCCTGGGCGCCGACCGCGCCGACGGCCTCGACCGGGAGATCGCGCAGAAGTGGTTCGGGGACCGCAGCTTCGTCGAGCGGGCGATCGTCACCCTCGCGTCCGACCGAGGACTGCTGCTGATCGGTGACCCCGGCACCGGCAAGAGCTGGCTCGCCGAGCTGCTGTCCGCCGCGATCTCCAGGAACTCGACGCTCGTCGTGCAGGGCACCGCGGGCACGACCGAGGACCACATCAAGTACTCGTGGAACGTGTCCATGGTCATCGCGAAGGGGCAGTCGCGGCAGTCGATGATCCCGTCGCCGATCATGACCGCGATGGAGCAGGGCTCCATCGGCCGGTTCGAGGAGCTGACCCGCTCCACCAGCGACGTGCAGGACGCGCTGATCTCCATCCTGTCGGAGAAGTACATCTCGGTGCCGGAGCTGGACAGCGACAACATCGTGTTCGCCAAGCCGGGCTTCTCGATCATCGCGACCGCCAACAGCCGCGACCGGGGCGTCAACGACCTGTCCTCCGCGCTGAAGCGGCGCTTCAACTTCGTGCGCATCCCGATGGTGACGAACAAGAAGAGCGAGGCGGAGATCGTCCGGTTCCGCACCGGCGAACTACTGCGCCGCCACCAGATCGAGCTGGACGTGCCGCCGACGCTGCTCGACGTGCTGCTGCGCAGCTTCGCCGACCTGCGTGCCTCGGCGGCCGCGGCGGGCAGCGACGACGAGAAGCTGGAGTCCGCGCTGTCCACCGCAGAACAGATCGGGGTGCTGGAGGACGCGATCCTGCACAGCAACTTCTTCGGGCAGCAGGCACTGACCGCCCGCGCGCTCGCGTCCTCGCTCGTCGGTTCGCTGTCCCGGCGCGCCCCAGAGGACCTCGCGATCCTCAACAAGTACCTGCACGGTGTGGTGGAGCCGCGCAGCAGGGACGAGGGCGGGGACTGGCCGGACTTCCTGGAAGGCGGCCGCGACGCGATCGCCACCTTGTCGTGAACGAGTTCGACGCGCTGCGCACGCAGCTGCGGGAGGCCGCCGCCTCGTTCGCGGACGGGCCGGGTGCGCTCGAGGGCATCCTGCTCGGCATCGTCGACGACGTCGACCGCGCCGTGCGGGAGCCCCTCGAGATCTTCCCGGTCTGCCACCACTCGCCCGCGTCGGCGATCGCGATGGCGCGGCGGCTGCGGGAGAAACAGCCGAAGGTGGTCTACCTGGAGCTGTGCGAGGACATGGCGCCGCTGCTGACGGAGCTGCGCAACTGCCGGCTGCCGGTCGCGGTGCAGGCGTTCGCGACCGAGGTCGACGGGTTCCCCGCCGAGTGGGCGCCGCTTTCGGTGGTCGCGCCGATCACCGAGGCGTCGGCCGAGTACCAGGCGATCTCCTACGCGCTGGACACCCCCGGTGTCGAGCTGGTGCTCGTCGACCGCTCCGCGGACCACGTGTTCCAGTGGGGCAACAGGGAAACGGTCCAGTCCGGAGCCGAGGAGCAGGACGCGCCGCCGCCAGAGGAGGAGACGGCGCTGCACGGGGACGCGATCGGCGTGGAGCTCGGCGACCTGCGGCCGCGGTTCGCCGAGCTGGAGGAGCACCTGCTGCACCACGGCAAGGTGCGGCACTGGTCGGAGTGGTGGCACCAGTACGTCGAGCTGCCGCTCGGCGACAGCGACCACGACACCTACCGGCAGGTGATGCTGCTGATCGGCAGCCTGTTCCGGCGCCTCGCACCGGGCGACCCGCACCGGGTCCGCGTCGACGAGGACCGCGAACGGTACATGTGGACGCGGATGCGTGAGCACCTCGCGGCGACCGGCACCGACCCGGCGGACTGCCTGTACGTCTGCGGCGCGTTCCACGCGTCGAGCCGGGTCGCGGAGTTCGGCGTCGACGGCACCGCCACGTTCGAGATCAGCCCGAGGACGGCGAGCAGGTGGCAGCACGGGCTGATCCCGTCCAGCCACGCGGCGATCGAGGCGCAGTTCGGTCTCGCCGCCGGGTCGGTGTCGATCGCGGCGACGGAGTGGGCGAAGAACCTCAAGCGCACACGCGTGCAGCCGTTCCAGCTCGCCGGGCAGGCGGGTGGCGGCAAGAAGAGGAAAGCACCGGAGCTTCCCGCACCCGCACCGGCGACCGCACCCGCCGACCACCTCACGGGCTTCCTGCGGCGGCCGCCCGTGCTCGACCGGCTGGACGAGGCCGAGCTGCTCGGCTGGTCGGTGGAGGTGGTGCGGGCGGCACGCCGCAACGGCTACCTCGCCTCGACCGCCGACGCGATCGCGGTGTTCGAGACGTCGATCCTGCTGGCGGGCATGCGGGAGCGGGCCAAGCCGACGCCGTACGACTTCCAGGACGCCGCCGTCACGTGCATCGAGAAGGACACCGTGCCCGGCCGCCGGGACGTGCGCCGCATCGTCGAGATCATGATGGGTGGCGACCGGATCGGCCAGGTCGGCTACGAGGCGCTGCCGCCGCTGGCTCGCGACGTGCACGACCGGCTCGCGCCGCTGGAGCTCAAGCTGCGGCAGCGCGGGGTGCAGCGGGCGCTGCTCGACATCGCGTCCCGCCCGGAGCTGGAGCCGTGTTCGGACCTGCTGTGGATGCTGCGGTACCTGATGCCGCACGGCGCGGCGCGGCCGATCATGGGGGAGCGGCGCCTCGGCGAGCGGCCGATCCAGGAGTCGTGGGACCTGGCGCTCGGCACGCACCAGCGGGCGCTCATCGAGCTGGGCTACGAGGGCGTCAGCATCGAACAGGTGCTGGAGCAACGCCTCCGCCGTGCCGGGTACGCACCGAGGGCGACCGCGGCCACGGTGCTGGCGGCGGTGGAGGACGCGACGCTGTACCTGCGCAGCCATCGCCTCGCGGGCGAGCTGGGCACCCGCGCGCTGGAGGTGCTGGCCACCGAGCGCACCGTCGACGGCGCACCCGAGGTGCTGCGGCGGGTGCGGCGGTTGCTTGCGTTCTACCGGACCAGCGAACCGGTGCTGCCGTCGTGGATCGAGTCGTTCGTGAAGACCGGGTACGCGCACTACTGCACGCTGCTGCCGACGGCGTTCGCCGACGAGGACGCGCGCGTCGACCAGGTGGCCGCGATGCTGGGCTTCCTGTTCAGCATGGAAGGGCTCGCGCTGTCGCTTGGCTGCGACCGGACCCAGCTGGAGCTGGCGTTCGCGCAGTCGCACCCGGAGGAGCCCGCGAAGGTGGCGCTGCTGTGGGCGGCTCAGGTGCGGCTCGGGCGCCTGACCAGGGCCGAGCTGCGGACGCGGTGCGACGAGCTGCTGGACAACCCGCTGGTGCTGCCCGCGTACCCGAAGTACCTCAGCGGGTTCGTGCACGCGCTGGAACCGGCGCCGGGCCTGGCCGACTTCGTGGTGGAGGCGGTGTCGAACGCGTTCGGCAGGCTGCCGGACCCGGTGCTGCTGCCGTGGCTGCCGAGGCTGATCACGACGTTGCGGGCCGGTGGCGCGGATCTGGCCCCGCTGCTGATCCGCGAGGCGGGCCGGATCTTCCCCGGCAGGCTCGCGGCGCTGGACGAGTGGGTGCCGCCGTGGCTGGCGGAGGAAACGATCCCGGTGGCGCCGCGCGGGCGGGGCAGCCGCTGCGCGCCGTTGCTGGCCGCCCATCCGGCGACGTGCGACGCGCTCGCGGACCTCCTTGGCTGCGAAGGAGACTGGGCGACCGGCGAGCAGCAGGGCGCCGCGCTGACCGGCCGGTACCCGGACACCGCGGTGGCGCTGGCGGCGGCGCTCCGCCACGCGTGAACCGGTGTGACGCGGGGACGTCCGGTCCCCCGGCGACGCTGCCGGGGGACCGGACGCCGTGCCTTACCGGACGCCCACCGGTTCGGCCACCACCAGTTCGTCGGCGTTGGTGACCGAGACACCGGTGCCGCTGAACGTGTCGGTGACCGTGTAGGTCCCGGCCGAGCGCAGCAGCAACGACATCCGCCACGTGTGCTCCGCACCGGCGGCCACCGCGGCGTCGGCGACGACGGTGCCGGTCAGGGCGCCGCCGTCCCGCGTGAGTTTCACGCGCTGCCAGGCGTTGTCGACCCGCAGCCGCAGGACCACGTCCTTCGGCGCCAGTGTGCTGTCGGCGGCGACCCGCACGGTCCACGTCACCGGCCCGGAGTCGGCGGTGCCGCTGTTGACCGCGCGCACGTCGTACTGGGTGTGCTCACCCGGCACGAACGAGTCCCGCGTGTCCGTCACGGACACCACTGCCACCGGCTCCGGCCCGACCCGCAGCTTCGCCTCCCCGGTGAGGTCACCGGAGTAGCCGCCCGTGTCCACGTCCAGCGCCAGCCGGTACGCCCCGTCCGGGGTGCCCGGTGCGAGCGTGAACGTGAACGGCCGTGCGTTCCAGTCGACCGCGCCCGCCCGCACCGGAGTGCCGTCGGGTGCGAACAGCCGCAGGACCGGCTTGAGCTCGTTGGGCGCCGCGGCCCGCACCAGGCCCTCGACGTCCTCGAGCGCCGCGCGCTCCGGCATGGTCAGGAACGGCCGCACGTCGGAGGCCATGATCGTCGCGAACGGCACGCCGTGCGCGTCGGTCACCGACCAGTCCACGGTGGCCTGACCGTCCGCGCCGGCGACGACGTCACCGACGGAGACCGAAGCGGGGCCACCGAAGGCGAACGACACGTCGAACGGGTCGATCCAGTCGAGCCCGCCGACCACCGTGCTCGGCAGGAACCAGTCCTGTTCCAGGTGCTGCACCGAGTGCACGGTGACCGCCTCGTACCGGTCCAGTGTGGCCACCAGGGTGCCCGGTTCGTAGCGGTAGCCGTGCGGCGCGGTGCCGGAGGGCCGCAGGAACACCGAGCCGGTGTGCCGCGCGTCCGCGGCGTCCAGCTCGATCTTCGCCCGCACGGCGAAGTTCTCGCCGACGGAAGCCGCCTTGGCCCCGCCCGCGAGCACGCGCGGCGCGAACGTCACCGTGTCGTCGTCGATCACGGTGATCTCCCGGTGCAGCAGGTAGGCGTCGCCGCCACCCGCCGGCGTGGGCTTGCGCACCACGACGGTGTACCGGCCGACCGGGGCCGGGATCTCGAACGTCAGCTTGCCCGCCGCGTCGGTCGTCCCGAGCGGCCGGACCTGGCCGTTCGCGATCAGCTCGACCGTCGCCCCGGCGAGCCCGCCGACCGCGGCGGCCCCCGGTGCGTCCACGGTGGACGCGACGAGGTCGACGCGGGGTGCGCGCACCCGGAACGAGCCGGACAGGTACTCGACCTGCACCGCGAACGTGCCGAGCGTGTCGGGGTCGACGGTCCACGTGACGGTCTTCGACTGCCCGGCGGACAGCTGCACCGGGGTCGTCGCCTCGACCGCGCCGCCGACCTTCAGCTCCGCGTTGTAGGTGCCAGCGGTCTTGCCGACGTTCTTGACCTGCGCGGTCACCGTGACGTTCTCGCTCGCCTTCACCACACCGGGCGACACGCGCAGGTCGGACAGCGCGTAGTACGGCTGGTCCGGATCCGGCGCGGGGGAGGCCCACGCGATCGAGTTCATGAACAGCTCGGTCGCATCGGGCGTCCAGTCCGCGGGGCCGCGGGTCGCCGACACACCGTGCAGCGACAGCAGCACGTGCCGGTTGCTGGCCCGCTGGTCCACGCCGACGCCGCCGCCGAGCACACCGTCCGCGGTGCGGCCGAAGCCGGCGATGGTCTGCCTGCCCTCGCCCTCGTAGCCGGTGAACCACGCCGCCCACTTGGGCTGCGAGCTGGCGTCGATCGGGATCCGGTCACCCACCGCGTAGCCCGCGAGCAGCGGGTGTTCCGCGGTGACCTCGTAGAACGACTCGGCCGAGGTGCTGCCCCCGGTGTTGGAGCCGGTCTCCGCCGGCTGCCCGGTGTGCCGGGACAGCTGCCGGATGCCGTTGCCGGTGGTGTAGGCGTGGTCGGTGAAGATCACGCCCGCGCCGCCGGCGTCGGTGGCGTCCAGGAAGGCCTGGAACCGGGCCGCGTCGTAGTTCGAGGTCGTGCCGTAGCCGAGCACCACGGTGGCGTGCCGCGCGGCCTGGTCGAGCTGGTCCCAGGTGTAGATCGCGGTGTCGATGCCACGCGGGGCGAACACGACGTCCCGGTACTCGCCCGCGCGGGTGGCGGAGCTGTCCACGATGGCCACCGAACGGGGCGGTGCCCCGAACGTGAAGTCCGCCGTGGCCGACTGGCCCGCGGTCACCGTCACCTCGGTCTCGGCGGGTGCCCGGAACACCGGGTGGGTCGCCGCGACCCGGTACGTGCCGGCCGGCACGCCCGCGATGGTGTAGGTGCCATCCGCGCCGGAGGTCGCCGACAGGTCGGAAGGCACACCGAGCACCTTCACCGTGACACCGGGCAGCCCGGTGCCGGACACGTCGACCGTCGCCTTGCCGGTGACCTGCCCGTTCGGGAGCGCGGTGAGCCCGACGTCGACCGTGGCGAACGAGTCCGCGGCGACCGTGGCCTGGGCCGTGGCGCTCTCGTAGCCGAACGCCTCGGTGGTGACGGTGTAGTCACCCGGTTCGAGCCGGGTGGTGAACGTGCCGTCCGCACCGGTGGTCATGCCGCGGCCGCCGGGTTCCACCGTGGCGGTCGCGCCGGAGATCGGCGCACCCGTCGCGGCGTCGGTGACCGTGCCTTGCAGGCCGGAGTCCAGCGCGACGAACCGCACCGCCTCGTAGGCGTTGATCCGGCCGCGGCCGAACCGGGTGTCCGGCGGGGTGTCGGCGTACCGGTCGTCCCAGAACGCGGTGTCCGCCAGGACGCCCTGCACCTCGGACACGGGCAGGCCGCCCGCGGCCGACAGCATCAGCGCGACCACACCTGCGGTGTGCGGGGTGGCCATCGAGGTGCCGGACAGGGTCCGGTAGCCGCCACCCGGCGAGGCCGAGTACACGTCGACACCGGGGGCGGAGATGTCCGGCTTGACCCAGCTCTCCGGCCAGTCGGCAGGCGGGTCCGCCCACTGGTTCTTGCGCACCACACCGCCGCAGGAGAACGACGCGACGTTGTCGGAGCTGTCGGTGGCGCCGACGGCGACCGACTCGTACACGTTGCCGGGGCTGGCCGTGCCGAGCGAACCGCAGTTGTTGCCGATGGCGAAGGCCGGGAACGAGCCGAGCGCGCGGATCGCCCGCGTCGGCTGGATCATCTCCTGGTGGAAACCGTTGCCGCCCAACGACATGCTGACCACGTCCGCTGGCCGCCCTGCCGGGTTGCCGGACGCGTCGGTCGGTGCCACGGCCCACTGCATGCCCGCGGCGACCTGGGCGAACGAGCCGCCGCCGCCGGGGATCACGAGACCGTGCATCATCTCGGCACCCGGTGCGACACCGATCGCGGTGCCGGACGTGGCGCCGCCGTAGATGGTGCCGGACACGTGCGTGCCGTGGTAGGCGGAGTCGTGCGGTGCCGACGCGACGAGGCCGCCCGACGCGTCGAACTCCATCCAGCCACCGGGGTGGTTGGGGTCGGCCGGGTTGTCGGTGACCATCCGGCCGGCGAGGTCCGGGTGCGAGATGTCGACGCCGGTGTCGAGGGTGGCGATGCGAACACCGCTGCCGTCGACGCCGAGCTCCTGCCAGACCCTGGCGGCCTCGATCTTCTGGAGGCCCCAGGTGAGCTCGGCGGTCGGGGTGACGTCCGAGGTGGCTGGAGCGGGTTCCGGAGCGGTGAGCTCGAAGTTCGGGATGAGGCGCTCGACGCCGGGCACGGCGGCGAGCGAGTTCAGTGTGCCGGTGTCGGCGGGGAACTCCACCAGCAGCATGTTGGTGAGCCAGAAGCGGTTCACCACGGTCGCCGTCTCGCCCATGGCGGCGCTGACGCCGGCCTGTGTCTCGGCGGCGTGGTCGCGGAGCGTGGCGAGCACCGCGTCGCGGTCACCGGACAGCTCGGCGTTCGGCAGCATCACGAGCGCCTGTACGGGCTCGCCGTCCTCGGCGGCCGCGACCTCGGCGACGAGTTCCGGAGCGATCGGGGCGGGGATGTGGGCGGGGGATTGGTCGAACGGGCTGAGCGCGGCGAACAGGCCGACCGCGGTCGCGACGGCAAGCCAGGGTCGTGCCTGACCTCTCAGCCGGTCTCTGCGTCTTGGTCGGGGGAAGTGGGGCATTCACGCCTCCTCGAGTGCGAGATTTTCGCTACTACGAGGATGGTTGAAATTGACCCACGGTCAATGCGCCGCTCGGGTGGACACTGGGGGCCGAATGCCGAGGGCGATCAGTCCTTTTTGACGTATGTGGGGTGCAAGTGGACTGGTTGCTTCGCCCGCTTGGCCCTGGCCCGGAGGTTGAGGAACTCGACGAAGATCGAGAACGCGATGGGGCCGTAGACGTACCCCTTCGGGATGTGCTGGTCGAACCCCTCCGCGATCAGGCTGCCGCCGATCAGGAGGAGGAACGACAGCGCGAGCATCTTCACGGTGGGGTGCCGGTTGACGAACTCGCTGATCGGCTTCGCCGAGACCAGCATGATCACCATGGCGACGACGACGGCCGCGATCATGATGGACAGCTCCTCGACCATGCCGACCGCGGTGATCACGGAGTCCAGCGAGAACACGATGTCGAGCACGAGGATCTGGGCGATGACGCCGGCGAACGACGCGGCCTTGCGCTCGCTGCCGTGCTCGGTGCCCTCGAGCTGTTCGTGGATCTCGTAGGTGGCCTTGCCGAGCAGGAACAGCCCGCCGAGCAGCAGGATCAGGTCCCGGCCGGAGATCTCCTGGCCGAACATGGTGAACAGCGGCGCGGTCAGCCCGATCACCCACGACAGCGACGCGAGCAGCGCCAGCCGGGTGATCAGCGCCAGCGAGAGGCCGAGAACCCTGGCCCGGTGCTGCTGGTGCTCGGGCAGCCGCCCGGCGAGGATCGAGATGAACACGATGTTGTCGATGCCGAGCACGACCTCGAGCAGCAGCAGCGTGCCGAAGGCGACCCACAGTTCCGGACTCGTCAGCCAATCCACGCGATCACCCTATATGACCCAATTGGGACAAAGGGGCCTGTTGGTCGATCTCGGCTACGGCCGTCGGCCGCGGACCGCCCAGGCGCGGGCGGTGAGGCGGATGTCGTGTGCGGGGAGGCGGGCACGGAGCAGGTCGCGGATCCGGTCCCGCACCGGCGGCGGCCGGCCGGCGAGGTAGGCGGGCGCGGCGCCCTGGCCGCCGAGGAACGGCCGCCAGAAGTCGGTGAAGCCGGCGAAGGTCGTCGGCACCTCGACCGCATCGACCACCACACCGGTCAGCCCCGCGGCGCGCCAGAGCCCGGCGAGCGGATCCGGCCGGCACAGCGGGAAGAGGGCGCCTTCGTCGGGTGCCTCCGGGTCCACCTCGCGGGCGGCGTCCCAGAACAGGCGCATCATCGCCATGCCGTCCGCGTAGTCCCAGACGTACGCGGCCACGGTCGCGCCTGGCACGGCGACCCTGGCCTGCTCGGCGAGCGCCCGTGCCGGGTCGGGCACGAAGTTGAGCACCAGCCCGGCCACCACCACGTCGAACCGGCCGTCCGCGAACGGCAGCGCCCGCGCGTCACCGACGACCACACCACGCCGTCCCGCGAGGAACCCCGGGGACGGGTCGACGCCGGTGACCTCCGCGCCCGCCGCCAGCGCGGCCGCGCTGAGCGCCCCCGTGCCACAGCCGACATCGAGCCACCGCTGCCCGGCAGGCACACCGAGCCACGGCACGAACCGCTCGGCCACCCGGCGGCTCCACCGCCCGACATAGGCCTCGTACTCGTCACCCGCCATCCACACGGGACCAACCTAGTATCCCGCGTGGGGCACTGGCTCCGGCGGCGTGCCGAGAGGCGCTTCGGGACACCCGGCCTGGATCCACCGATGGCTCTCGTGGGCATCGGCCACGCTGTCACGGTGTCGCCTCGTGTCAGCCCAGGCGGACCGGGAGGGACTCCAGGCCGCGCAGCAGCGTGGTGTTCCGCCAACGGAGTTCGGCCGGGTCGATGTCGAGTGCCAGGTCCGGGAACCGGGCCAGGAGCCCGCCGATGGCGATCTGGCCTTCCAGCCGGGCGAGTGGCGCGCCGAGACAGAAGTGGATGCCGTGCCCGAAGGCCAGGTGGCCGCCCGCGGCGCGGGTGACGTCGAGGCGGTCGGCACCGGTGAACCGGTCGTCGTCGCGGTTCGCGGAGCTGAGGGACACCAGCACGAACTCGCCCGCCGGGATCCGGGTGCCGCCGATCTCGACCGGTTCGGTGGTGTAGCGCAGCGTCGCGTGGTTGACCGGGCCGTCGTAGCGCAGGAACTCCTCGACGGCGCCGGGCAGCAACGCGGGGTCGGCCCGCAGGGCGGCGAGCTGGGCAGGGTCGCGCAGCAGCGCGAGCACACCGTTGGCGATCAGGTTCACGGTCGTCTCGTGCCCGGCGATCAGCAGCAGGAACGCCATCGACACCAGTTCGGCCTCGGTCAGCCCGTCGCCCCCGTCGCGGACGTGGATCAGCGCGCTGAGCATGTCGTCGGCCGGGTCGGCCCGTTTGGCGGCGATCAGCTGGTGCAGGTACGCCGCCATCTCCTGTCCCGCCGCGGCCACCGACTCCGCCTCGCCGGCCGACAACATCGTCGTGGACCAGTCACGGAACTCGTCGCGGTTGGCGGGCGGCACGCCGAGCAACTCGGAGATCACCGTGACGGGCAACGGGAACGCGAACGCGTCAACCAGGTCGGCCCGGTCCCGCCCGGCGAGGTCGGCCAGCAGTTCCTCGGTGATCTCCTCGACCCTTGGCCGCAGCAGTTCGACGCGCCGCATCGTGAACGCCTTGGCGACGAGCGTGCGCAACCGGGTGTGGTCCGGCGGGTCGCTGTTGAGCATGTGGGAGGCGAGGTCCTGGTCGAACAGCCGGCCGTCGGCGCCTGCCGCGCTGTGCCGCTCGAACAGGTCCTTCGCGTGCCGCATGTCCTTGTGCAGCATGGGGTTCGCGAGCGCCTCCCGCGCGTCGGCGTACCGCGAGACGACCCACACCGTCAGCCCGCGCGGCATCACCGCCTCGTGCACGGGCGCGTCCGCGCGCAACCGCCGGTACAGGCTGTACGGGTCCTGGATGAAGTCCTCGTCCAACCGGACGGGCGTGGTCGCGCCTGCCATGGTTTCCCCCTCGTCGCGGTGACCTACGGTCTCCACTCTGGCACGATCCGTCGGCGGGCGTCTGAGGTTCTTCTCAGCCTTCGTTCTCGTCGGTGCCCGTTCTCGTCGATCTGCCCGGATGTCCTGTGCCGCACCGGGTCGACGTGGTGTCGGCGGCCGAGGTGGTGCCGCTGAGGCGGCATCCTCGGTGCACGGGTCGTCCGGGAACAGGTCCGACGAACCGAGGGAACGGTTGCCTCGCGCCGGGTTTCGGTGCGGGCCGACGGGGGAATGCCCCGAGCCAACACCGTTGCCGAGTGAAGGGACCGCGATGCCCGTGATCGGCTGGCACGCCTCACACGAGCAGATCCCGCCGAGCAGGCTGCTCACGGACGTTCGGCACGCGCAGGACGCGGGGTTCGGCGCCGTCTGGTCATCCGACCACTTCTCGCCGTGGAGCGTGCGGCAGGGCGAGTCGGGGTTCGCGTTCTCCTGGCTCGGCGCGGCGATGGCCACCACGACGCTCCCGTTCGGGGTGGTCAACGCGCCGGGGCAGCGTTACCACCCGGCGATCGTCGCGCAGGCGCTCGCGACGCTGGCTGAGATGTTCCCCCGCAGGCTGTCCGTCGCGTTCGGCTCGGGGGAGTTCTCCAACGAGCACGTGACCGGGGAACCGTGGCCGGACAAGGCGACCCGCAACGCCCGCCTGCGTGAGTGCGTCGATGTCGTGCGCGCGCTGCTCACCGGAGACGAGGTGACCCACCACGGCCTCGTGCACGTGGACCGGGCGCGGCTGTGGACGTTGCCGGAGCAGCCGCCGCGGCTCCTCGCGACCGCGGTCAGCGCGGCCACCGCGCGCTGGGCGGCGGAGTGGGCCGAGGGCCTCGTCACGATCTGGCAGCCCGCCGACACGCTGCGCGGGATCGTCGAGGCGTTCCGGGAGAACGGCGGCGACGGCAAACCACTCGCACTGCAGGTGCACCTCAGCTGGGCGCCGGACGAGGAGGAGGCGTTGCGGATCGCACACGAACAGTGGCGCACCAACGTGTTCGAGGCACCGCTGTGCTGGGACATCGCCACCCCGGAGGAGTTCGACCAGGCCGCGAAACACGTGCGGCCGGAGGACATGCACGGTGGAGTGCTGATCGCCGCCGATCCCAAGCGGTTCACCGAGTGGCTGCACGAGGCGGCCGACCTCGGGTTCGACGAGATCTACCTGCACCACGTCGGCCAGGAGCAGCGGGCCTTCCTCGACTGCTTCGGCGAGCACGTGCTCCCGGCGGTGCGCGCATGACCGGCAAGCGCACCGCCACCAGTGACCTGTGGTGGAAGAACGCGGTCATCTACTGCCTCGACGTGCAGACCTTCCTCGACACCGACGGCGACGGCTGCGGCGACTTCACCGGGCTCACCGAACGCATCGACTACCTCGCGGGCCTCGGCGTGACGTGCCTGTGGCTGATGCCGTGCTACCCGTCGCCGGAACGGGACGACGGCTACGACATCAGCGACTTCTACGCGGTCGACGAGAAGCTCGGCACGCTCGGCGACTTCACCGAACTGGTGCGCACCGCGCAGGACCGCGGCATCCGCGTGATCATTGACCTGGTCGTCAACCACACCTCGCACCGGCACCCGTGGTTCGAGTCCGCGCGCAAAGGGAGGGACGCGCGGTTCCACGATCACTACGTGTGGGCGGACGAGAAACCCGAAGGCGAGGAACAGCTCGTGTTCCCCGGCGAGGAGCAGTCGAACTGGGCGTGGGCGGAGGAGGCGGAACGCTGGTACTTCCACCGGTTCTACGCCGAGCAGCCCGACCTCGACACCGCCAACCCCGCGGTGCGGGACGAGATCGCGAAGATCGGCGGGTTCTGGCTCGCGCTCGGGGTGGTCGGCTACCGCATCGACGCGGTGCCGTTCCTGCTCGAGGAGGTCAGCGGTCCGGAGGGCGAGTACAAGGACCCGCACTCGCTGGTGCGTGAGCTCAGCGCGTACCTGACCCGCCGCCGTGGCGACGCCGTGCTGCTCGGCGAGGTCAACCTGCCCTACGACAAGGCGATCGAGTTCTTCGGCACGGCGGGCGACGAGCTCAACATGATGTTCAACTTCCCGGCCAACCAGGCCATGTACCTCTCGCTCGCCAGGAAGGACAGCGCGCCGCTGGCGGAGGCGCTGAGGTCGATGCCCGACATCCCCACCGAGTGCCAGTGGGCGAACTTCGTGCGCAACCACGACGAGCTGACCCTCGACCAGCTGTCCGACGAGGAACGCGACGAGGTGTTCGCCGCGTTCGGCCCGGAGGAGTCGATGCAGGTCTACGGCAGGGGACTGCGCCGCCGCCTGCCGTCGATGCTCGACAACGACGAGGACCGCATCCGGCTGGTCTACTCGCTGATGTTCTCGCTTCCCGGCACCCCGACCCTCTTCTACGGCGAGGAGATCGGCATGTCCGAGAACCTCGCCATCGAGGGCCGTCTGAGCTCACGCTCCCCGATGCAGTGGTCGGCCGAACCGCACGCCGGGTTCTCCACCGCCCCCGATGGTGCCCGCCTGTGCCGCCCGCTGCCCGAGGACCACAGTGCGAACGTGGCCGGGCAGCGCCGCGATCCGCAGTCGCTGCTGAACTGGATGGAGCGGCTCATCCGGCAGCGCAAGGAATGCCCGGAACTGGGCTGGGGCACGTTCACCGTGCTGCACGCGGAAGGCCCGGTCCTCGCGCACCGCTGCGACTGGGACGGCAGTGCCGTGGTCGCCGTGCACAACCTCGCCGACCGGAAGGCGGAGGTGACGCTGTCGCTGGACTGCGACCGGCTCGAGGACCTCCTCGGCGCCGACGACCACGACCCCGGCAAGAAGCTCACCTTGGCGCCGTACGGCTATCACTGGTACCGCGTGCGGTGAACACGGACGGTGAACGGGACATGGAATGGGTCGTGGGGACGACGGGGCGGAGGTAGGCGGTCAGGTGCTGCCGGACGGTGCTCGCGTCCGCGCCGGCGCCCACCTTGACGGGCAGCACGTCGAGGGGCACGGCATGGCCGGGACCGCGGTCCGGGTGGAGGAGGTCCCGCGCCCACGCCGCCACGGTTTCCGGTGCGGGTAACAGATCCTGGCCGAGGTGGGTCACGGTCACCAGTTCCTCGCCGCTGTCGGTCTCGACCGCGGCCGACCACCCTCGGTGCTCGTCCCACAGCAGTGCCACGTCCCGGTCGGGATGGCCGGGCAGTCGCCCGTCCACGGCGAGGTAGGCGGAGACGGGCCGGTCGGGCTGGACGTACGAGCACTCGCCGCGCAGCCCCAGCGCTCTGCTCACCATGCGGACATAGCCGTGCAGGCCGAGGACCACGGTGTCGTCGAAGTCGAGTTCCATCATGTCGCCGCCGTTCTCCAGTGGGGGCAAGAACCGCGCCGACTGCTTGACGCAACGATCACATACCCCTGCCCGGGTTCTGGTAAACCGGGACGACCCGCGTCTCACCTGCTGACGACCGGGACCGTGACGGCGACGGGTGTGCTGTGGTGGCGCCGGGTGTTCGCGACGTCCCGGTACCCGCCGTCGGCCAGGTGCCGCTGGTACCCGACGGTCAGCCGTGCCGTGCCCGGGCCGGTCATGGTGACCGACACCTGGTTTCCCGTCACCGCAACGGTTCCCGCGGCGGCAGGGGTCAACGTGGCGCGCACCCGGTTCTGCTGGTTCGCCAGGTCGAACTCCGCGCCGGGCGCGCTGCGCACGTGCGCGGTCGTGGTGACCGGCCGGCCGGGTGTGGTCCGCAACACGCGGTCGGCGGTGCGCAGTGTGAGCGGGCCGACACCCCTCGGCACCGGCTCGTCCGAAGTGGACGCGTGGATCGCGAGCCCGTCACCGATGTGCATGGCGGACGTGTAGAGCGCGCGAGCCGACGTGGTGGACGGGCGGCCGTGGTGCACGTAGTACAGGCCGGTGCCCTCCGGTGAGCCGATGACGCTGCCGTGCCCCGTCGAGTACAGGTTCTGCGCCGGGTCCTGCGACAGGACGGGGTTCGCGGGGTTCTTGCGCCACGGGCCCAGCGGACTGCGTGCCGTCGCGTAGCCGACCCCGTAGTACTCGTTCTCGAAGTTGTTCGCCGAGTAGGTCAGGTAGTAGAGCGGTTTTCCGTGTGCGTCAACGGTTCTGACCGTCGTGGAGCCCTCGGCCCAGCGGCGGTCCTTCTTCTGACCGCCACTGTCGGCGTAGTCGTCGACGTGCGCGTTCTCCCACGACTGCTTGTCCGAGCCGTAGTCCAGGATCGGCACGAAGCCGTCCTTGCGGGTGCCGGGCGGATCGTCCGGCGCGAGGTTCGCGTCGCGGTGGACGGGCGCGATGGCGGTCATCGTGCGGCCGGCCGGGTCGTGCCACCAGTCGTCGGTGAGCTCGACGACGTAGATGTTGGACTCCTCGACGTACTTGCCGAGATCGGTGTCCCACACCCAGTTCCGGTAGGCGTTGCGCGAGTAGTACAGGTAGATCCGGCCGTCCGCGTCGAAGAACACGTTCGGGTCGATGAAGGGGATGTAGGTGCCGAGCGGCGCCGTCCGGCCCTCCTCCAGCGTCGCGGGTGGCTTCTTCTGGGTCGCGTCCATGATCAGGTTGACGTCGTGGTACGCCGGGTCGTAGGGGTGGTAGTCGATCGGCGCCTCCACGATGTCGCGGAACGGGCCCGCCGGTGAGTGGGACACCGCGACGCCGACCTTGCTCGCCTCCTCGAAGTCCGGGTACCGGAAGTGCTCGGCCACGTTCCGGTTCATGCGGCCCGCGTAGAACAGGAAGTACAGCCCGGTGTCGGGGTTGTGGTAGACCTCCGGCGCCCAGAACCAGTCGTGTGCCCAGTCGCCGTCCTGTCCCGCGCGGAGCGCGCCGCCGGGCAGGTGCTCCCAGGTGGCGAGGTCGGGGGAGCGGTAGATCCCGAAGTGGTGTCCGGGGCCGGCGCCTTCGGTGGAGTAGGCGTAGTAGTAGCCGCTCGCCCGGTCGAACAGCACGAACGGGTCGGCGCCGGGGGTGGCCGCGTCGTTGTGGTAGGTCGCGTCGGTCGTCCGGTCCGGGTGTGCGGCGGCCGGAGCGGGCGCGAACGCGATCAGCAGGGCGGCTACGGAACAGAGCAGGACGTTCCTTCGCATGCCCCCATCTTGCCGTTCGACGTCAAGACGTCGCTCTCCGTAGTTCTTTAGGGTGTGTTCTTCAAAAGAACGTTGATCGGCAGCGAAAGACCCTTCCACTTTTGCCGGTTGGCCGGAAAGATCCCCCGTGGTGGGCACGACCGGGTTCCGGCTCGGGTGATCTTCAAGGAGGAAGAATGCTCTCAGCATCGCGGCACCGCCGCAGGAGAGGCCTGGCCGGTCTCCTCTGCGTGGGTGTCCTCGGCTCGCTGGTGGCGCTGTCCGCGCCGTCCGCCGCCGCTCAGCCCGCGGATCTGCCGCCCCAGGAGCCCGGCGTCACGCTGCGCACCTACGACGTGCAGATCCCGCTGGAGGAGATCTGCACCCTCAAGACCGGCCAGACCCCGAACGTCGACAAGCTGATGCCGACGATCGACTGGAGCACCGGCGCCGACTTCGGGTTCGAGAGCAACTTCGTCACCCACGCCATCGGCAACGTCGAGATCGCCGAGGCGGGCAGCTACACCTTCCGGCTCACCAGCGACGACGGGTCGCGGCTCTACATCGACGACCAGCTCGTCATCGACCACGACGGCCTGCACGGCGCGGAACCCAAGGACGGCACGGTCTCGCTCACCGCCGGGTACCACTCGCTGCGCATCGAGTACTTCGAGCGGGGCGGCGAGCAGGTGCTCCAGCTGGCCTGGCGGACACCGGGGGCCGAGGACTTCGCCGTCGTGCCGAACTCCGTCCTGTCCACCGACGCCGACGTGGTGCGCGTGACCGCGCCGGGACGCAAGGAGTGCGAGGGCTCGCACGACACCCCCGGCGACGGTCTTCCGCTGAACTCGGTGAACCCGAACTACACGCTGACCGACCTGCGCCCGGACGGGTTCGAGCCGCAGGTGTCGGCGATGGACTGGACCGCCGACGGCAGGCTCGTCATCGCCACCTGGGGCGGCAGCCTCAACACCCTCGGCGAGGTCTACATCGTCGACGGCGTCACCGGCCGGACCGACCCGTCCAAGGTCACCTACAAGAAGGTGGCGGGCGGGCTGCGTGAGCCGATGGGGCTCAAGGTCGTCGACGGGATGATCTACGTCTCGCAGAAGCACGAGCTGACCGAGCTGCGGGACACCGACGGTGACGACGTCATCGACGCGCAGCGGACCGTCGCGACGTGGCCGTTCGGTGAGAACTTCCACGAGTTCGCGTTCGGCCTGCTCTACCGCGACGGCAACTTCCACCTGAACCTGTCGGTCGCCATCAACTACGGCGGCGCGACGACCGACCCGCAGCCCGCCGAGGACCGCGGCACCAGCATCGTGGTGAACAGGGCGACCGGGAAGATCACCTACGTGGCCGGCGGCCTGCGCACCCCGCACGGCATCGGCTGGGGTCCTCGGAACGAGGTCTTCGTGACCGACAACCAGGGCGGCTGGCTGCCCGCGTCGAAGCTGGTGCACGTCAAGCAGGACCGTTTCTTCAACCACTACACCAACCCCGACGGCCGGTTCGACGCGAACCCGGTCACCAAGCCCGTGTTGTGGCTGCCGCAGAACGAGATCGCGAACTCGCCGAGTACCCCGGTGACGCTGCGGTCGGGACCGTTCGCCGGCCAGCTGCTGATCGCCGACGTCACCTACGGCGGTCTCCAGCGCGCGTACCTGGAGAAGGTGCGGGGCGAGTACCAGGGTGCCGTGTTCCGGCACACGCAGGGCCTGGAGTCCGGCCTCACCGAGACCACGATCGGACCGGACGGCGCGCTGTACGTCGCCGGGCTCGGTGCGGGCGGGAACTGGGGCCAGGAGGGCAAGCTCACCTACGGTCTGCAGAAACTCACCCCCAACGGCACCAACACGTTCGACATGAAGTCGATGAGCGCCACCAGGGACGGCTTCAGGATCACCTACACGCAGCCGCTGTCGGGCGAGACCGTCGCGAAGATCGCCGAGAACGCGGCGGAGGCCTACCAGGTCACGCAGTGGCGCTACGCCGCGACCGAGCAGTACGGCGGCCCGAAGGTGGACGAGGAGGAGCTGACGGTCACCGCCGCGCAGGTGTCGCGGGACCGGAAGACGGTGACCCTGACGGTCGCGGGCCTCAAGAGCGACCGCGTCGTGCACCTGCGTTCGCCACGTCCGTTCGCCGCGGCGAACGGTGCGGAGCTGTGGAGCACGGAGGCCTGGTACACGCTCAACTCGATCCCAGGACCGAGGGAACGCCAGGTGTTCTACGAGGCCGAGGAGGGCTACCGGGAGGGTGGCGCCGGGGTCAACACCGACCACCGCGGCTACTCCGGCATCGGGTTCACCGACCGGTTCGGCAACCAGGGCGCGTCCACCACGATGCACGTCACCGTGGACGACCCAGGCCGTCACGAGGTCGGACTGCGTTACTCGAACGGCCCGAACCCGTTCCAGGGCGACAAGTCCGTGAGCGTCTACGTCAACGGCAAGAAGGTGAAGCAGACCGTTCTTCCCACCACGGTGACCTGGGAGGAGTGGGCCACCAAGACGGAGACGCTGTCGCTGCGCCGGGGCCTCAACACCATCCAGTACAAGGTGGACGAAGGCGACACCGGGCACGTCAACCTGGACCTGATCTCGGTGCGCGAACCGGGCGAACGGATCGTCCTGTTCGACGGCAAGGACACCGACGAGTGGCGGCACACCGACGGCAGGCTCGCGAGCTGGCCACTGGTCGGCAACGGGGCGATGGAGGTAAGCGGCGGTGACCTGCGCACCAAGCAGGCGTTCGGCGACTTCCGGCTGCACGTGGAGTTCAAGGTGCCGCAGCTGCCGCCGGACGTCACCGGCCAGGACCGCGGCAACAGCGGTGTGTACCTGCAGGAGCGCTACGAGGTCCAGATCCTCGACTCGTACGGCGACACCACCCTCGCCGACAACGAGGCAGGCGCGATCTACACGCACAAGGCACCGGACGTCAACGCGGCACGGCCGCCGGAGACCTGGCAGACCTACGACATCTGGTTCCGCGCCGCCCGCCACGACGCGGCAGGCACCAAGATCGAGGACGCACGGGTGACGGTGGTGTGGAACGGCAAGGTCGTGCACCGCGACTTCGCCATTCCGGGTGTGACCGGCGGCAGCATCCCGGAGGGTCCGTCAACCGGCGCGATCCGGTTGCAGGACCACGGAAACGCGGTGCAGTTCCGCAACATCTGGGTCGAACCGCTGAAGTGACGGGCGCGGGGCCCGGCACCCACCGGGCCGGGCCCCGCACCCGAAGACGCCACAAGCCCTGAAGGCGCGTTCTGGGCACTCGTCCTTCCGTCAGTCCTCGTCCGGTTCGGTGGCGGCGATCAGGTTGATGAGCTGGCGGCGGAAGTCGTCGTAATCGTCGACCGCGCCGAGTAGTTGTTCGGACTCGCGTTCCTCCAGCCGGGCCGCGGCCAGCGCGTCCGTGCCGTCCGGGGTGATCTGGACGAGCGTGCGCCTGCGGTCGTGCTCGTCCTGCGTGCGTGCGACGTGGCCGGTGCGTGCCAGCCGTTCGATCGTGCGGCTCATCGTCTGGTCGGTCACCCGGCACCGCTGGGCCAGCTGCCGCTGCGCGAGCGGGCCGGCCGCGAGGTGGTGCAGCGCGATGAGACCGGCGTGGCTCAGGTCGCGTTCCGCGAGGAACCGGTCGAAGCGGCCCTCGACGACCCGGGCGGCCACCGACAGCAGCCGCCCGGTCGGCCACGAGTGCACATCGGAACGCACCCGCTCCGCGCTGCGTGCGATCTCGTGCTCGTCTCCCAGCATCCGGTCATCGTCCCAGGTGGAGCCATGCCGGTCAGCCGACGGGGGTCCCGTACGGCATGCCGGTGACCGGGTCGCCGCCCTCGGCGAGCGCCGAGGCGATGGCGGCGGCCGCGGGCGGGTACGCCAGTTCGCCGAGCCCGCCGATCGGTGCCCCCGACGGTACGACGTGCACGTCGATGTCGGGGCAGTCGCCGATGCGTGCCCACGCGTAGTCGCGGAAGGACGACTCCACGACGGCCCCGTCCCGCACGGTGACCTGCGCACCGAGCACAGTGGACAGTGCGTCCAGGACCCCGCCCTCGACCTGTGCGACCACGCCGGACGGGTGGATGGCCACCCCCACGTCGACCGCCGCGGTGACCCGGAGGACCCGGCGCGCGGCCGGGTCGGCGGTCACGACCACCGCGATCGCCGAGCCGTAGTCCAGGTGGCAGGCCACGCCGCGGGTCAGCGACGCGGCGGTGCCGCGTGACCAGCCGGACCGTGCGGCGGCCACGTCGAGGACGTGGCGCAGGCGGGAACCCTCGGGCAGCAGGCGTCTGCGGACGGCCACCTGGTCGTGCCCGCCGCTGCCGGCGAGCTCGCTGAGGAAGCACTCCTCGGCGTAGCCGAACTGCCCGGCGTAGACCGCCCGCCAGAACCCGGTGCGCAGGGGAGCGGGGCGCAGGGTGACCGACACGTCGCCGGGCACCGGGTACGGGAAGTGGTCGCCGGACTGGCGCACGAACGCCGGGTTGTCGAACGCCGGGAGCACGGTCAGCGGCCAGGTGGCCACCTGGTGGGTGCGGCTCACGGGCAGCCCGTCCGCGCCGAGCACCGCGCTCAGCCGGTGCACCGACATCGGGCGGTACGAGTCGTGGCGGGTGTCGTCCTCGCGGGTCCACCGCACGGTCACCGGCCTGCCCGCCGCCCGCGAGCAGGCCACGGCCTCCAGCACCGGATCGGGATCGATGCGGCGCCCGAACGCGCCACCCGCCAGTGTGGCCGTCACGTGCACCTGGGCCTCGGGCAGGCCGAGCTGCCTGACCAGCTGTGTGCGTAGCCCGCCGGGGTCCTGCGTCGGCGCCAGCACCTCGGCGCGGTCCGCGGTGACGTGCGCGGTCGCGTTCATCGGTTCCATCGGCGCGTGGGCGAGCAGTGGCAGCCGGTAGACGCGCTCGCGGTCCGCGTTCGCCGGTGCGGCGGGCAGAGCGGACTCCAGTGTGGCGAGCCATTCGCGGCTGTCCTCGGCCGGGGTGCCCGCCGTCCAGGTCACCCGCAGCGCGTCCCGGCCGCGCAGTGCCGAGGCCGTCGAGTTCGCGACGACCGCGATGCCGCCCTGACCGGCGGCGGGCGGGTCGAGGCGCACCACGGTGACCACGCCGGGCACGGCGCGTGCCGCCGTGTCGTCGACGGTCCCGGCCAGCGCGCCGAGCCACGGTGGCCGGGCGACGACGGCGACGAGGCTGTCCGGTGGCGGGGCGTCGATGCCGTAGCGGGCGCGGCCGGTGACGATGTCGCGGGCGTCGGCCCGGCCCGCTCGCGTTCGCCCGATGAGCCGCCACTTCTCCCGTGGTGTCAGCGTGACCGGGACGGTCGCCGGGTCGAGCGCGGCGGCGTCGGACACGAGCGCGCGGTACGGCAGTCGCCTGCGGCGCGGGTGCGTCACGTGCCCGTCCCGGGCCACGCAGTCCGCGGTCGGCACACCCCAGCGCCCGGCCGCGGCGGCGACCAGCAGGCAGCGGGCGGTGGCCGCGGCGGTGCGCAGCGGTTCCGCGAGCTGGCGCGAGGACGTCGAGTTGGCCACTGCCTGCCAGCCGTAGGTCGCGGTGTCACCCGGCGCCTGCTCCAGCGTCACGTCGGCGACGTCGACCGCCAGTTCCTCCGCCACGAGCACGGCGGCCATGGTCCGCACACCCTGGCCGGTGTCGGGCCGGGGAACCGTGGCGACCACCCGGCCGTGCCGGTCGACGCGGACGAGTACCGAGGGCGCGAGGGTGCCCTCGGCCGCCACGGCGCCGGGGATGGACACGGACACGGCCAGCACGCCCGCCGTGCCGAGGAAAGCGCGGCGGGTGATCATCGCGCACCTCGCGTGAGCTCGGCGGCGCGTCGCACGGCGGCCCGGATGCGCGGATAGGTCCCGCACCGGCACACGTTGTCCCGCAACGCTTCCTCGATCTGCGCGTCGTCCGGGTCGGAGTGCTCGGCGAGCAGCGCGACCGCCGACATGATCTGTCCCGGCTGGCAGTAGCCGCACTGGGCGACGTCCAGTTCCAGCCACGCCCGCTGCACGGCGTGGTCGCCGCGGGCCGAGAGCCCTTCGATGGTGGTGATCCGTGCCCGGTCGGACTCCTCGACGGTGCGCACGCACGGCCGCGCGGCGGCGCCGTCGACCAGCGACACGCACGCGCCGCACGCACCGACGCCGCAGCCGTACTTCGTTCCGGTCAGCCCGAGTTCGTCGCGCAGTGCCCACAGCAGCGGCGTGTCCCCGGGGACGTCCACCACCCGCTGCCTTCCGTTGACGTGCAACCGATACCTGCCCATGACGTCCCCTTCCGCCGTTTTGTTCAGCTTACTGATGGTTTGCCATAATCCTCAGCATGCTGAACAAAGTCACGGTCCGCAGCGAGCGCGTGCTCGTGCTGGGCGTGCTCGCGGTCCTGCTGCTCACCGGGGTGGTGTGGTTGCTGGGACAGCGGCTGCACGTCGCGTTCCTGCCCGACCAGGGCGCGGCCTGGTACTACTGGCAGCTGCCGGAACCGACGGTGTGGACGCGGCTGTCCGCGTGGCTCGGCTACGCGGCGCACCAGGTCGTCTCCTGGGGGCTGATCTACTACGCGCAGACCAGGGTGCGCCGCTACTCCATCGGCCTCAAACGGGTCAACGTCGTCGCGCTCGCCGCGAACGCCGGGTTCGTCGCGCTGCACCTCGCGCAGACCCACGTGTTCTACGACGGCCTCGCGCAGGACGTGTCGATCTTCAGCTCGCAGGGTTCCGTGGTGCTCCTGCTCGTCGTCGTCCTCCTCGTGGAGAACCGCAGGCGCGGCCTGTTCGCGGGCCGCAGGGCACCACTGCCGGCGGGCGTCGCCGACGTCGCCCGCCGCTACCACGGCTACCTGTTCAGCTGGGCGGTCATCTACACGTTCTGGTACCACCCGATGGAAGGCACGAGCGGCCACCTGATCGGGTTCTTCTACGTGTTCCTGCTGCTACTGCAGAGCAGCCTGGTGTTCACCTCCGCCCACACGAACCGCTGGTGGACGGTCAGCCTGGAACTGCTCGTCGCCGTGCACGGCACGCTCGTCGCGGTGATGAACTCGGGCCCGGACGGCATGTGGCCGATGTTCCTGTTCGGCTTCCTCGGCGTCTTCGTGCTGACCCAGATGCACGGCCTCGGGCTGAGCAGGCGGACGCGGTGGTGGCTGTTCGCCGCGTTCGCCGCCGCGGTGGCCGCCGTCTACGCGTGGCGCGGCTACGGCCGGCTCGACGAGGTGGTGCGCATCCCGGTGATCGAGTACCTGGTGCTCGCGGTGGTCGCACTGCTGATCTGGCTGGGAGTGCTGGTGGCCCGGCCGTTCGGTCGAGCGACGGCACCCGCCGAGCCGCCGCGCGAGGAGTGTGCGACCGGAACGGGCCCAACGTGACGAGCGGACACGTGGACTAGGCGAGGGACCGCGAGGGTCACCGGTTCGTCGTGTCCGCGGGGTGGTTCAGGAAGCCGGTCAGCGCACGGAGGAACTCCGGTTCGCGGACCGCGCCGAGGTGATCGCCGGGCACGACCCGGAGGACCGCGCCCGGGATCGCGTCGGCGAGCACCTCGGGGCGGGTGGCGAGGTGGTCGTCGCGGCCCGCGAGCACCAGCGCGGGGACCGTGATCGTGTCCAGCGGGATCGGGGTGTCGTGCAGCGCGGCGGCCTGCGCGGCGAGCGCGACCCGGTCACCGCCGACCGCGTCGACGAACGCGCGGAACCCGGTCGCGGCGGGGGAGACCGTCGCCGGGTCGTCGGCCAGCAGGGCGTTCCTGAGCGCGTCCCTGCCGATCGCCCTGGTGTCCACCCCGCCCACCTCGACGACGGCCGACCCGACGCCACTGGCGACCACGCTGCGGACCCGGCTGTCCCTGGTCGCCACGATCAGGGAGACGATCGCTCCCATCGAGTAGCCGACCAGGTCGTAGCCGGTGCGCTCGCCGAGCAGGTCGACGAGCGCGATGACGTCGTCGGCCATCCGCGCCTCGCCGTAGGACGCGGGGTCGTGCGGCTTGTCCGACTCGCCGTGGCCGCGGGCGTCGATCGCCGCGACCCGCCTGCCGCCGGCGACGAGCGCGTCCACGATGCCGGGCAGCACCCAGTTGGTCCTGCTGTTCGCGATGAACCCGTGGTGCAGCACGACCAGGCGCCTGCCCGGCCCATCGCCCCAGGTCGAGTAGGACAGGGTGACGCCGTCAGCGGCCTGGAACGTGGGCATGCGCGGCACAGTACTGCGCGCAACGCGCCCCTCGGATCGGTGATCCCGCCGGTCGGGCGTGAACCACGCCATACCGGGCAACCCGCTCACCGGTGGGCTCCGAACACCCGATCGAGGTGTCACTCCGGGAGGTTGCATGACCGGCGACAGGATCGAGGACAGGGCCGGGCCCGGTGACGGCTGGCGGGCGGCTGCGGTGGTGGTCGCGGCCGGGCTGCAGGTCGGCGCGGGCGCGGTCGGCGGCGCGGGGCTGTGGGGCGAGGCCGTCGGCGAGGTCGCCAGGTCCTATCCGACGCTGCTGCTGCCACCCGGCGCGGCCTTCGCCATCTGGTCGCTGATCTACGTCGCGTTCGCGGCGCTCGCCGTGCGGCAGGCGTTGCCCGGCCAGCGGTCGCGGACGGTCCACCGGCGAAGTGGCTGGTGGCTGGTCGTCGCGGGCGTGCTGAACGCCACCTGGGTGCTGTTGTTCGCCCAGCGGTTCGTCGTGCCGGCGCAGGTGGTCATCGTCGCGCTGCTGGCGTGTCTCGCCGTCGCGGCGGTGCGGCTGCGGGCACCGGCGGACGGGTGGGCAGACCGCCTGCTGCTGCACCTGCCGGTCGCGGTGTACCTCGGCTGGGTCGCGGTGGCGGCCGTGGCGGGCGGGGCCACGACCACGGCCGCGTACGGAGCGGCACCCACGGCACCGGCCGCGATCACGGCACTGCTGTTCACCGGCGCCGCCGCTGCCGTCGCGGTAGCGCGCCTGCCCGCGGTGGCAGGGTTCGCCGCCTCGGTGTGCTGGGCGCTGGGGTGGATCGCCTCGGGCGCCTCGGTGCCGTCCGTGCGTGTCGCCGCCATCGCGGCCGTGCTGGCGGTGGTGGTCGCGGTGGCGGTCCGCCTCCGGCGCGGCCCGGATCCCGCCGACGTGGCGTGGGGCTGAGCGGACCACGGGCGTGGGGTGGTGATCGCCGGGCTGTCGGCGGCCGCGGGCCGGTTTGTACGTCTCTTGTACCCGGGCTTGCCACCATGAGGGGCCGACCGGCCACGGACTCGTCGGCAGCCGCGAGAGAAGCGAGGTAGGCGATGGCACCCTCACCAGCGACGACAGGTTCACCGACGCGGGGGAGATCCCGGGCCGGAACGTGGTTGGCCGCGGTCGTCACCGCGGTGCTGACCGTCGCCGTCGTCTCGCCGACCGCGCAGGCGCGGATCGCGGAGCCCGCCGACATCGGGATCATGGCGGCCCACAAGAGCCCCTTCAACTGCGGGAAGACCTTCTACGCCAACAACTGGTCGCCGGGGCACAGCCCGTCGGGCTCGATCGACTGGCAGAGCTACGGGGGTGACGCGATCGGTGGTGAGACCGTGCGCGCCACCGCGGGTGGCACCGCCCGGTTCTACTCGACGCTCGCGATGGGCGACATCGGGATCATGGCCTACGGGAACTACGTGGTGGTCACCCACGGCGACGGAACCAAGAGCCGCTATGCGCACCTCTCCTCCATGGTGCGTGGCCCCGGCTCGTCGATGTCGGTGAGTCAGGGCACCGCCATCGGCACGGTCGGCGGCACCGGCGGCAACTACGCGCCCCACCTGCACTACGAGCAGATCACCGCGGGCGGGGGCATCGACAGCAGTCCCACCGTCGAGGGCGTCACCGTCTCGCTCGGCCAGAAGAAGGCCATCAAGAGCACCAACAACTGCGGTGGCAACCCGTACTCGCCCGCGGAGGTCTGCGGCAGCGGCTACAGCGTCATCGACTCGGCTGCCCTCACCGGCGGTCGCGTCTACCTGCTGTATAACTCCGGCACCAACTGCGTCGTGACGATGAAGACGTCGAACCTCGGCAGGGCGACCGCGGTGTCGGCGTTCCTCGAGCCGCAGGGCGGCAGCAGGGCGACCGACTCCGGCAGCTACGGCTACTACGCGGGGCCGGTGCGCAAGTCCGCGCCGAGCGTGTGCGTGAAGTGGGGCGGTTCGGTCGGCGGCAGCTCCTACACCAGTCCGTTCGAGCACTGCGGCTGACCTCCGCGTCACCACGTGTGACCGCCGTCGCGTCGAGGGGCGAGACGGCGGTCACGGACGTCTGATCAGCGGATTCCGGAAACCTACCTTTTGGTACGTTCTTCCGGTGCCGGGGAACGCGACTGAACGTCCTGTACGGACCGTCGCCGACCGTCACGACACGGGCGAGTCGCGGGACGCGAACGAACACCCGGCGGCCGGCCCCTGCGAACGGCACCTGAACGACGCGATCGCGTGGTGCTCGCCGCTCCTGCGTGCCGCGGTGATCGGGCTGTGCGGGGTGTTCGGGCTCATCGGGCACGCGAGCTCTGCCGCGCCGGTGGCCGTCGCGATCCTGGTTCTGGCGACCGTGCTGCCCTGCCTGCAGAGCCTGTGGCACGCGGTCGCGCCGGTCGCGTTCATGGTCGCGGGCGCGGCGCTCTCCGTCCTGGTCGGGCTCAGCCAGGTGGTGCTCGGCGCGCAACCGGTCAGCGGCTGGCTGTTCGCCACGGTCTCGATCACGGCGGTGACCTGCTACTGGGACTGGCCCGGCCGCCCGATGGCGGGACACGTGCTCGCGGGCGTGGCGATCGCCGCCCACGGAGCGGGCTGCCTCCTCGCCGACGGCACCGTGTCCGCGAGTGGGTGGACCCTGCTGGTGCAGGCGTTGCTGGCCTGGGCGGGGTTGCTGCTGGTGCGGCACGCCGCGCGGCTCTGCGACCAGCTGGTCCGGCGGGCCGAGCGGCGGCGGATCGCCGCGGCGGCCGTGCGGGCGCGCCGGACCGCCGACCGGGCCTACCTGGCCATGCTGCACGACACCGCCAGCACGACCCTGCTGATGGTGTCCACCGACACGACCGGCGACCTCGGCTGGCTGCCCGCCGCGGCGCGCCGCGACCTCGAGGTGCTGACCGCGTACGCGCCGGTCACGGACGACGACGTCGACCTGGCCGGCCTGCTCTCGTCGCTGGCCACGTACCCGGGACTCACCGTCCACACCGAACTCCACGGCCCGATCACCGTCCCGGCCATACCGGCGTACGCGATCCACCACGGGGTGGGCGAGGCGCTGAGCAACGTGCGCAGGCATGCCGGTGACTCCGCCCCGGAGCTGACCGCCTACGACCGCGATGGGCGGGTGGTGGTCCGGTTGTCCGACCGCGGCGCGGGGTTCGACCCGGACGCGGTCCCCGCGCACCGCCGTGGGCTGGCGGAATCGATCCACGCCAGGATGACCGCGGTGGGCGGAACCGCGGAGGTGCGGTCCGCTCCCGGGCGTGGCACGACCGTCGAGTGGACGTGGTCGCGTGGCTGACCCGTCCGCAGGAAGACCCGCCTACATCCAGCGCAGGCTGGTGGCGATGACCACGGTCGTGCTGCTGGTCGTCGCGCTCACCGTCCAGGTGGGACTGGACGGCCAGGTGCTGCTGGCGCCGGAACGCAGCTCGCGCACGGAGCTGGTCGTGTACGGGGTCCTCGCCGCGCTCGGCGGCGTGTGTGCCGCCGCCCTGTCCAGGCGGTGGCGGCTCCCCGGCCAGGTCCGGTGGTTCGGCGTCGCGGTGCTGCTCGGCTGTTCGGTCGTGATGTCCGGGCTGCTGCCGCCGCACGAGGTGCTGCCGCCCGATCACTGGTCGATCGGACTGATCGGCTGGTACGGGCTCGTGCTGCTCTACGACCTCGCCATCGGCTGGGTCTGCGCGTTCCTCCTCACACACGTCACCGCGATCGGCCTGTCGATGGTGGTCAACGGGGCGGCGGACGAGCTGGCCGGTATGGGCGTGACCTTCGTGTCGGTCGCGGGTTTCCAGGTGGGCGTCGCGCTCAGCGCACAGTTGCTGCGGCGGATCGCCCACCGCGCGGTGCGGACCTCGCGGGCGGAGGAGGAGCGGCGCATCCGTGAGGAGGAGGCGGCCGCCGCGGTGCGCAACCACGAACAGCGCTACGCCGACCTGCGCCGCACCACCATCCCGCTGCTCGCCGGGCTCGCCGACGGCAGGCTCGATCCGCGGGCCGACACCGTGCGCCGCCAATGCGCCGTCGAGGCGGCCAGGATGCGCAGGCTGCTCACCGAGGGCGATGGCGCGGCCGACCCGCTGGTGCACGAGCTCGGCGCGATCATCGACGTCGCCGAGCGGCACGGTGCCTCGGTGCACCTGTCCGTGCGCGGGACCCCCGGCGAGGTTCCTGACCACGTGCGCCGCGCACTGCTCGCCCCGATCTCGGAGGCGCTGGTGACGGTGCGGTCGCAGGCCAGGGTCACCGTGCTGCACGGACCGGAACAGGTTCGGGTGAGCGCCAGGTGCGTCGCCCCGGAACTGCCCCTCACCCCGCCGGAACAGGGTGAGGTTTCGCTCGTCGAGTCCGTCATGGACGGACAGGTGTGGTTGGAGACGTCATGGCGATCACGGTGACGGTGGTCGACGACCACCCGGCGATCCTTTCCGGCGTGCGTGCCTGGTACGGCGAGGCCGGTGCGCCGATCGAGGTGATCGCGGCAGGTACGTGGGTCGACGTGGCGTGGACCCCGCCGGGCGACCAGGCGGACGTCGTCGTCCTCGACCTGAACGTCGGCGACGAGCGGACGCCCTACCAGCGCGTCGTGCGCACGCTCGTCGACGCGGGTCGCAAGGTCATCGTCTACACCATGCAGGACAGCGAGGAGGTCGCGCTGACGTGCCTCGATCTCGGCGTCAGCGCGTACCTCACCAAGTCGGAGGGACAGGAGCACCTGGTGGCCGCGACGATCGCCGCCGCGGAGAACCGCCCGTACCTCCCGCCCACCCTGGCGGGCGCCATCGCCGCCGACCGGGGGCCCGCGCAGCCGAGGCTGTCCGACCGCGAGCGCGAGGTGCTGACCCAGTGGTTCCAGTGTGAGTCCAAACAACTCGTCGCGGACCGGATGAACATCACGCCGAGGACGGTCGACACGTACCTGGACCGGGTGCGGGTGAAGTACGCGAACGTCGGCAGGCCCGCGCCGACGAAGGCGGCGCTGCTCGCACGGGCGATCCAGGACGGTCTGGTCGGCCTCGACGACCTCTGACCTCGACGCGACGGACCGCGGTGGACGGACCGTGGCCTGCGGAGTCGGTCGGCGTGACGCGCGCCTCAGCCGAATGGGGGGTGTTCACACGACACCATGGCGGGTCGTGGCTTCCTAGCATCGGCAACCGCTCGACCGAGTAGCAGCGGAATGACGCGTGCCATTTCGGCTCGGCTCGGGGCGCGCCATGTTGTTGATTCCGAACAGTCAGCAGAATACGAGCATCCTCGAATGACAACACCCACTGTTCCGCCGCCCGGCGACACCCCGGCCACGCCGCCGGCCCACGACCCGGCGACCGCGTTCTCGCCGGACACTCACAGGATCTTCGTCATCGGGGTCCTGGTGCTGGTCTTCGGTGGTATCGCCGCGTTCGTCGTCGTGAAGCTCCTCAACCCGCCCGCGCCTGCCTATTCCGCGGGGGACTGCGTCCAGGTCGTCGAGGGTGGCCGGTACGACGCAGCGGTCGAGAAGGTCGGGTGCGCCGAGGAAGCCGCGCTCTACGAGGTCGGGGTCTACCTGGACGACCCGGACGAGGAGTGCTCGTCGGACGCCTACTCGTCGTACAAGCAGACCGGCGGGAACCAGCAGGAGTACAAGCTCTGTCTCATGATCAACGCTGCGGAGGGCGACTGTCTCAGGGTGCCGACGATCGCCATGGGCGAGGAGAAGAAGGTCGCCTGCACCAGCGAGGAGGCCAACCGCAAGGTCACCAGGGTAATCGAGGGCACGGCCGACCAGTCCGCCTGCGACCCCGAGTCGGCGCAGGACGCGCGGGTCTACCCGAACCCGAAGCGAACGGTCTGCATCGGCCCGGTCGGCGCCTGATTCTCCCGGGTGAACGGCGGCAGGTGGCCGGCACCCGGCGCAGACGATGATCGACAGACGGTGACTGTCGTGGTCGTCGGGGATCGTCGGCCTACCATGAGGCATGGCCAGATCCAGCGCCCGCTGGCTGCCGTGGCTCGTCGTCGTGACGACCCTGGCGGTCGCGGGTGTGCTGGTCACGTGGTCGGCGACGTCCTCGTCGTCGGACCAGCGATCCACGCGCGCCACGAGTGCGCCCCGCACACCGGCGCCGACGCTCGAGAGCTTGGTGGAGGCACCCGCGCAGGTACCGTCGGTTCCCTCCGCACCGCCGGTGGCCGCCAGGGCGCTGGTCGCCGCGGCGGAGGAGGCCGCGCCGGAGATGACCCTGGGGGTCGCGGTGCTGGACGTGCACACCGGAGAGCTCGTGGTGGGCGGCGACGGCGAGCGGCTGTTCATGGCCGCGTCGCTGAGCAAGCTGATCCTCGCGGTGGACGTGCTCGACCGGCACCGTGCCGAGGAGCGGTCGCTCGACCCCGCCGATCTCGAACTGCTGACCCGCGCGTTGTCGGCGAGCGACGACAACGCCATGAACGTGTTGTGGGGCCGGTTCGACGGGGCGGGCGGGGTCGACCGGGTCGCCACCCGGCTCGGGCTCAGCGCGAGCCTCCCCGCCGGATCGGCGGAGATGTGGGGCGACATCGAGGTCACGGCCGCCGACATGGTCCGGCTCTACCGGCACGTACTGCGCGACATGGCACCCGAGGACGGTGCGGTGATCGTCGGCGCGCTCGCCGCCGCCCGCGCGGTCGCCACCGACGGGTTCGAACAGCACTACGGGCTGCTCCACCAGGGCGCGTCACCAGAGCACTACGCCAAGCAGGCGTGGGTGCCCTACAGCCCCGCCGGGTACCTGCTGCACACCGCGGGCGTGGTGTACGACGGCCGCACAGGGCACGCCTACGCGATCGCGCTGCTGTCGATCCAGCCGCACGCCGGCGAACAGGTCGCACGCGACCGGCTGTCCACGGTCGCCGCGGCCGCCATGGCGACGCTGGGCGGGTAGGGCGACCGCCTGCCGGACGGGGACGTGTGGCCGCCGCGCTGGGCCGCGTTCGCGGGTGGTCAGTAACCGGCCGCGGCGAGGACGGCGGCGGCGATCGCCTCGTGGCCACCGGGTGTCGGGTGGACGTCGGTGTGCTCGCAGAAGTACGTCAGCGAGCACACCTCCGCCACCGGCGCCGGGATCGGGCCGTACGCGGGGTCCTGTGTCGTCTCGGTCAGCGGGCCGTAGGCGCCGGTCGCCTCCGTGACGTCGGCGAAGGCCGCGTCGACCTTCGCGTACTCGGCCGCGAGCACCGGGTTGAAGAAGTCGCGGAACAGCGGCACCGACTGGCGCGCCAGGTTCTGCCCGTCCTGGAACGCGGGGGAGACCCACGCGCCGAGGAACACGTCGGGATAGGTCAGGCCGACGATCGGGGCGTCACCCGCGGCCGCACGCAGGACGGGCAGGATGTCGGCGAGGTTGGCCTGGATGTCCGCCACGGCTGACGTGGTGCACCCCAGCACGTCCGGCGCCGTCGCGCACGGGGTGAGGTCGTTGCCGCCGATCACGACCGTCACCAGGCCCACGTCGCCCTGGTGCTCGCGCAGTGCCCGCACGGCCGCGTCGAGCTGGGTGCGGCCCGCCGGGTCCGGCGCGTCGACGGCACGGTTGGCAGGGGGACAGCCGGGCCGGTCCCGCAGACCGGCCGACGTGGCGCCGCTGCACCCGACGTTGATCAACCGCAGGCTCGCCCGCTCGGCGACGAGGTGGGCGAAGCCGTCCCGGCTGGCGCCGGCCGGCGTGCCGCCATCCGATGGCCGCCAGCCGGTCGCGTAGGAGTCCCCGACCGACACGTACACGCCACCGGCCGGTGGCGCGGCCGGAGCGGACGACGAGGCCGAAGGGGTCGGCGAGCCCGGTGCCGGGGGTGGCGCGGCCTGCTCGCCGGTGCACGCCGCGAGGACCAGCAGCAGTGCGACGGCCGGTGCGGTTCGTCGTACTCGCGCCACGCCTGCCCCTTTCTCGCCGGAACGGTCCCCAGCGTACTCAGCGCACGCGGCGGGTGCCGTCCTCGGCGCGGCGGGTCACACCGTCCGCGTCCAGACGTTCCAGCAGCGGCACCGCGACCCGGCGCGTGGTGCCCAGGGCGCGGCGGGCGTCGCTCACGGTGAACGGCGCGGGCAGTGTGGCGAGGACGGCCGCCGCGCTGGCGGGGGCGTCGGCGGCGAGGACGACGGACCCGGTGAGCCGCACCAGCCTGCCCGCGCGTTCTGCCGCGGCCAGCTCGCGTGGACCAAGACCCAGCTCGGCCAGGTCGGCCGCCGCCGGGGCCGCGAACGGTGCCCCGGCCAGCCGGTGCTCAAGGGCGGTCACGGCCCGGTCGACCTCGTCGGGCAGCGCGGCCGCGCCCTCCCGCCGGATCAGTCCGTTGTGGACGGTCAGGTCGGTGCTCGCCAGCGTGGCGTGCAGTACGTCGTCGGGGACGGGCAACGACTGGCGGAGCGTGGCGACGGGCATGCCGGCAGCGACCGGGTTCGCGGCCGACCACCCGGCGAACCGCTCCTCGACGCGGGCAGGCAGCCGCCGGTGCAGCTCGGGGTCGACCACCCAGTCGGCCACGTGCACGCCCTGTGCCGGCCAGCCCAGCGCCCGCAGGTCGGCCGCCCGCACGGCGCCGTGCCTGCGCAGGTGCGCCGACGCGGCGCCGCCCGCCCTCAGCTCGTGTTCCCGCGCCCTGGCCGCGCCCCGGCGCCGCAGTGCGGGCGGTGCGGGGTCGAGCACCTCGACACCGCACGCGATCCGGTGCCCCCCGGGGTCACGCAGCAGGCCGATGTCCCCGGCACGCACGGGCAGCCCGGTACGGAGCGTCAGCCGCGCGTTGTCCGCCCCCAGTGGACGGACGTGGCAGGGCACTGCCGCGGCGCCCAGGTGCAGCACCAGTTCGCGGTGGAGTCCGCTGTCGCCGCGCACCAGCACGTCGACCTCGTCGGTGGTGCGCCAGGCATCCGGGGTGAGCAGCGCGTCGCCGCGGCGGACGTCCTCGCGTTCGACGCCACGCAGGTTCACCGCGACCCTGGCCACCCCGCGCACCACGTCGACGGACTGACCGAGCGCCTGCAGGCCACGCACGACGACCCGGCGACCGCCGAGCACCAGCGTGTCGCCGACGCGCACGGTGCCCGCACCGAGCGTCCCGGTCACCACGGTGCCCGCGCCGCGGATGGTGAAGACGCGGTCGACCCACAGCCGCACGTCCGCGGCCGCGTCCGGCGCGGGCAGGCGGCCTGCCATGGCAAGGAGTTCCCCGCGCAGCTCGGCGAGTCCGGCGCCGGTGCGCCCGCTGACCGCGACGGCGCCGACCGCGCCGATGCTCGTGGCCCGCAGCCGTTCCAGTGCGTCCTCGGTCGCCGCCGCCGGGTCCGCCCGGTCGGCCTTGGTCACCACCAGCAGCCCGTGCCGCACCCCGAACGCGTCGAGCGCCGCCAGGTGCTCCGCCGACTGTGCCTGCCAGCCCTCGTCCGCGGCGACCACGAACATCGCGGCGGGCACCGGGCCGGCCCCGGCCAGCATGTTCGGCACGAACCGTTCGTGGCCCGGCACGTCGACGAACGCCAGCGTCGTGCTGTCGAGCTCGGTCCACGCGAACCCGAGGTCGATCGTGAGCCCGCGGCGCCGCTCCTCGGCCAGCCGGTCGGGCTCCATCCCGGTGAGCGCGCGCACCAGCGTCGACTTGCCGTGGTCGACGTGCCCCGCCGTGGCTACGACGTGCACCGTGCCACCGCGTCGCGCACGACCCGGTCGTCGGCCGGTGCGACGGTGCGCAGGTCCAGCAGGCACCGGTCGTGCTCGACCCGGCCCACCACCGGCGGGTCCGCCGCCCGCAGGCGTGCCGCGTACGCCCGCGGCAGGCTCACCGCGGCGCTCGGCAACTCGACACCCGGCGCGCCACCGCCGCCGACCACGGCGACCGAGTCGGCGACGGTCGCGTCGATCCCGAGCCCGGTCAGCTCCTCCGCGAGGCGGGCCGCCCGCGCGCGCACCTCGCCCGGGCCGGCGTGCAGCGCCACCAGCACCGGTGGTGCCGGGCCGCGCAGCGTGGCCTCGAGCGCGGCCAGGGTGAGCTTGTCGACCCGCAGCGCGCGGGCCGTCGGATGCCTGCGCAGTGCCTCGACCAGATCGTGCCGTCCGAGCAGCAGCCCGGCCTGCGGACCGCCGAGCAGCTTGTCGCCGCTGGCCGTGACGAGCGCCGCGCCCGCACGCAGGAGCGTGGTGGCGTCCGGCTCGTCGCGCAGCAGCGGGTCCGGCGCCAGCAGGCCCGACCCGATGTCGGCGACCACCGGCACGTCGAGCGCGGCCAGATCCGCGACGCCGACCGCCGAGGTGAACCCGGCGACCAGGAAGTTCGACGGGTGGACCTTCAACACGAACCCGGTGGCCGGGCCGACCGCGGCGGCGTAGTCGGCGAACGACGTGCGGTTGGTCGTGCCGACCTCTCGCAGCCGTGCGCCGGTGGCCGCGAGCAGGTCGGGGATGCGGAACCCGTCGCCGATCTCGACCAGCTCGCCCCGGCTGAGCACGATCTCCTTGCCCTGGGCCAGGGTCAGCGCGCACAGCAGCAGAGCGGCGGCGTTGTTGTTGACCACGTGCACGGCCTCGGCGTCGGGCACGGCGTCGGCGAGCGCGGCCAGCGCACCGCGTCCCCGGCGTGCCCGCCTGCCCGTGGCCAGGTCGAACTCGACGTCGGTGGTGCCGCCCGCCGCGAACACGGCGTCGAGCGCGGCGGCCGACAGGGGCGCCCGGCCCAGGTTGGTGTGCACGAGCACGCCGGTGGCGTTGAGCACGGGCCGCAGCGCCGACGCGGTGGGAGGCAGTGTCGCGGCCACGTGGTCGGCGACCCGCGCGGCGTCGAGCTCGCCCGCCCGCGCCTTGTCCTGCGCGGCGGTGACGGCCGCCTTGACCAGTGGTGCGCCGAGTCGCTGTGCCGCGGCGGCCAGCCGGGGATCGGCCAGCAGGACGTCGGTGCGCGGGATGCGCCGTCGCGGGTCAGCCATGGCGGGCGGGGGACTGGCGGAGGCGAACGGGAATCGAACCCGCCAACGACAGGACCTGCCGTTCACCGGTGTTGAAGACCGGGCCGGTCACCAGACCGGAAGCGCCTCCCTTGGACATGAACACATAGTGTCAGGCAACGGTGCGAATGGGGCATCCGCAACGGTCGGTGCCTGACCGGTACGCGCACAGCACCAGTGCCCGGAGTGGACGGACGGACGATCGTCGTGGCCTGACAGCAGGAACGCGGTGCGGGGAACGGCCTATTTCCAATCGGGACTGCACGTAATATATTTACGTTGCGTAACTGACGCTTGTCAGTGAGTTCCCAACCAGCCCTGTTGGAGGCGCTGTGACGTCCACTGTGGTGCACCGGGCGCTCGACGGCAGGCGGTACGAACTGAGCGGCGCCTTCGACTTCGCGCAGCCGAGCACGTCGTCGGTGCGGGTGACCGTGCGCGGCCGGACGCACGAGCTGGTGGCTGGCGTCGGCGGGCTGGCGGAGGAGGTCGCAGGCGCGCTCGGCGTCTCCGGGTTCGACGAGGAACTGCGCTTCGCGGGCGGCACCCTGCTCGTCGGGCGCACCAGCCGCGTCGACCCGGGCTCGCGGATCACCGAGAACATCCTGCTCGCCGTCTGGCGTGGCAGGCGGCACTGCCTGATCAGCCACTTCTACGACACCTCGACCACTGCGGCCGTCGCGGCGCTGGACACCCTCGGCATCACCGAGCACGACGACGGGATGGCCGTGCGGCCGGCAGGCGGCAGCGCCGTGGTGGCGCCCGCGACCGTGGTCAAGGAGGTGCCCGCGCTGGGGCTGCTGGAGATGACCGTGCCGTCGGCGCCGCAGGCGACCCGCCTGCCGGAGTGGAAGGGCGCGAAGACGCGGGCCGGTGAGCTGTTCTCCGACCGGCTGTCCAACGGCGACCCCTACTTCGTGCTGGCGGGCCAGGACACCTGGACCTCGGTGCTCCCGCTCGCCGACACGGACGTCGCCCGCGTGCCCGCGCTGGTGGACGGGCTCGGCATGCGCCTGCTCGGCGACCGGTGAGGCACCGGTGTTCCCGGTCAGCGTCGCGGCCTACGTCGTCGCGCTCGTGCTCGTGATCGCGGTGGTGGAACGGGTGACCGCACCCGGTGCGCTGCCTGCCGCGTTGTCCGCGCACGGGGTCGTGCCCCGCCGCGCGGTCGCGCCGGTGGCGGCCGCGGTCACCGTCGCCGAGGCCGTGCTCGCCGTGCTGCTGCTCGCCGGCATGGTGACCGGACCGTCCCCGCTGGTGTTCGCCGGCGTGGCCGCGTTGTTCGCCGGGTACGGCGGTTACGCGTGGCACGTCACCGCGAGCGGCCGCGGCGGGCCGTGTGGCTGCGGCGGCGCGGAGGTGCCCATGGGCCACTGGGTGACCGGCCGCGCGTTCGCCCTCGCCGCGCTGGCGGCCATCGGCGCGGCGGCGCACGACATCGTGGCACCGCTGACCCGCTTCGACGCACGGCTCGTGGTGGTGCTGCTCGCCGCGGCCACCATCGGCACCCTGCTCTGGCACCTGCCAGCCGCGACCAGACACCCGGAGGTGGCCCGGTGACCTTCCAGACCAGCGCATTGCTCGTGACGTGGGTCGCGTTGCTGCTCATGGCTTTCGTGGTGGCGGGCCTGGTCCGCCAGGTGCACGCGTTGTCGTCGGGCACCGCGGCCCGCCCGGTGTCCGCCACGCTCCGCGCGGGCGACCGGGCCGACCTCGGCAGGCTCGGCGTGACCGGCCCCGCCGTGTTGCTGTTCCTGCGCCCGACGTGCCACACGTGCGTCGAGGCGCTGGCCGAGACCGTCGAGGCGGCGGACGGGCGGACCGTCGTCGCGCTCTACGAGGGGCCCGCACCCGAGGAACGGCCCGGTGTCGTGGCCTTCAGCGACCAGGGCCACCTGTTCGCCACCTACGGTGCGCTCGCCACCCCGTTCGCGGTCGCCGTCGGCGCCGACGGCGAGATCACGGCCGCCGCGCCCGTCGGGTCGCGCGCGGCCGTCCGCGAACTGCTCGCTCCGGTCCGGACCGCGTGAAGGAGATTCGGTGACCAGCAACGTGACCACCGGGGTGCCGCCGTTGCGCGGCACCGACCCCGGCATGCCCGTCGAAGCACGCGGCCGCACCAGGAAGCTGCGCTGGCCGGGCTGGGCGCCGACCAGACGGGCCGTCCTGCGGGCGGGCAGCGTGGCCGGGCTGACCGTGCTCGGCGGCGTGTTCCCGTCGGTGCGCAGAGCGGTCGCCGACGGCTACGACATCTACCCGAACTGCCCGTCCTACGCCGCCGACCACAACTGCTCGCCGGGCTGCGGCCCGAGCACGATCTTCGCCGACGCGTGCGTGACCTCCGGGACGAACACCGGTTTCCACAAGAACGACCAGGTCACCTGGAAACTGCGGCCCAACGCCTGCCTTTCCGGCAGCTACGACGGCTGGATGTGGCGCTACGACCAGGCCTGCGGGGCGTGCAGCTGCCACGTGGAACGCCGCTGCCACGACGGCTACCGCAGGACCGGCTCCGGCTGGGTCAACTCGATCTGCCGGTGGACCACCGACTGCGGCTGCCCGTCGGCGGCGAAGTGGCTCCCGGTCTCCGCAGGCGCGTCCGGCGCCATCGTGACCACCATCCAGCACCTGCTCACCCACCACTCGTTCCCCACCAGCGTCGACGGCGCCTACGGCCCCGCGACCACGCGGGCGGTCCGCGACTTCCAGACCGCGCGCGGCCTCGCGGCCACCGGTGACGTCGACACCGCCACGTGGCCGTCGCTGGTGGTCACCACCCGCCATGGCAACACCGGCAGCCACGTCCGCGCCACGCAGACACAGCTCAACCGCTATGGCTACAAGCTGGCCGTGGACGGCGTCTTCGGCGCGGGCACGCTCGCGGCGGCAACGGACTTCCAGCGGCAGAACAGGATCACGGCCGACGGCATCGTCGGGCCGATCACGTGGCGCACCCTCACCGGTGGCGCGGTGTGAACCCGTCGCCGTCCGTGCTCCGCCGCGGGCTGACCCATCCCGCGGTGCCGCTGGCGATGGCGCCCGCCGCGGTCGCGCTGGCACTGGCCGGGTGGGCGGTCGCCGCGTGGGCGGTGCTCGGCGGGCTGGCCGGCTACACGCTGTCCGGCTCCGTTTGAACCAGGAACAGCGCTTTCGCGCTGACCTCGCCAGGTTGGCGGGGAAAGACCCGGCAGGGCGCCGCGTTGCTGCTGTTCGACGTCGGACTGGTGCTGGGTGCCGTACTGAGCGCGCTCGTGCTGTGGGTGGCCGGCGGGCTCGCCACCCCGGTGCCCTCGGCGTTGCGGTATGGGATCGTGGTCGCGGTGGCCGTGCTCGGTGTGCTGCGGGACGCGGGTGCGGTGCGGTTCCCGCTGCCCCAGAACGCGCGGCAGGTCCCGCGAACGGTGTGGGACGACGACGTGGCGAAGGGCTCGCTGCGGTTCGGCTTCGAGATGGGCACCGGGGTGCGCACGTACGTGTCGGCCACCGTTCCGTACGTGCTGGTGGCCGCGCTGGTCCTCACCGCACCCGGCCTGGTGACCTCGGTCGCGGCCGGGGCCGGCTTCGGGCTCGGGCGCGCACTCACCCCGACGGTGCGCTACGCCGCCCGCGACGGCGACATGTGGGACGCCGTGCTGCACGCACACCTGCGCGCCGTCAAGCTCGTCAGCGGATCTGCCGTCGCGGTAGCGCTGGCCCTCCTGCTGTTCTGGCACCACTGACAGCAGGACGACCGACGCGAACGGCTTCGGCGTGTTCTCGCGGACCTCGGCGAGGGCGCACGCCCGCCGGCTGCTCGCGCTCCGGCAGCACTGAGCCCGCCGGGGCTAGCGATCCTGGCGCGGCGCTGCGCGACCGGTGACGCGGGCTGGGTTGCCGGTGCGCCCCGGACGAAGATGTTGCCCTCGTCGGTAGTCTTGCACCGGAGGTCCGGATGGTGAAGGTCGTACCCGGCCGGGTGACTCACCGGCACAGCGGCGAACTCGTGATCTTCCTCATCGGGATGACCATCAACAAGCCGTGGCGGGTGGACCGGTGGTGGCCCGCGTTCCGGGCGATGCCGAAGATGTTGCGGGAGCTGTCGGAGGCAGAGGACTCCGGGCTGCTGGGGCACCGTCTGATGCTGGAGGGGCGGAACCCCACACTGATCCAGTACTGGGACAGCCTGGACCGGCTGTACGCCTACGCGTCCGCCCGCGACGCCGAGCACTGGCCGGCCTGGCGGGCGTTCAACCGCCGCGCCGCCCGCGCCTCGAACGCGGTCGGCATCTGGCACGAGACCTACGTGTCGAGCCACGCGGAGACCGTGTACGTCAACACCCCGGAACTGGGACTCGGCCGGTTCACCGACCTGGCTCCGCTGCATCGGACGGAACCACTGGTGCCCGCCGACCCCGACACCGAGGCGGGCACCGCACCGCCGTGACCGACAAGGACGACGCACTCGCGAGCGCGGCGGTCACCGCCATCCACACCGGTGACGTCGGCGCGCTCCGCGCACTTCTTGCCCGGCATCCCCGGCTCGCGACCGCGCGACTCCGGGACCGGTCCGCCGACGGCACCACCTGCGCGCGCACGCTCCTGCACGTGGTCGCCGACTGGCCGGGCCACTTCCCGGACGGCCCGGCCACGGTCGCCGCGCTCGTCGCCGCCGGTGCCGAGGTCGACGCCCCCTTCGAAGGCGGCCACCGCGAGACGCCGCTGCACTGGGCGGCGAGCTGTGACGACGTCGGCGTGCTCGACGCGCTGCTCGACGCGGGGGCGGACATCGACGCCCCCGGCGCGGTGATCGGCGGCGGCACACCACTGTCCGACGCCACCGCCTTCGCCCAGTGGCGCGCCGCGTTCCGCCTCGTCGAACGCGGCGCGGCCACCACGCTGTTCACCGCCGCCGTGCTCGGACTGCAGGACCGGGTCGCCGCCTGCTTCGCCTCGGCCACCCCGGACCGGGGCGAGGTCGACGCGGCTTTCTGGGGCGCCTGCCACGGTGGCCGGTTGCCCACCGCCCGGTACCTCGCCGACCGCGGCGCCGACCTCGACTGGGTCGCGGCCTGGGAACGGGCCACGCCCCTCGACGCCGTCCTGCGCACCAGCCCCGATGCGGTGGACCTCGTCGACTGGCTCCGCGGTCGAGGCGCCAGGCGGGCGACCGACCTCGCCTGACCGCGCCGTGCCCGTGGCACCCGCTGTGCGGGCGCCCTGATGGCGGTCTTCTCTCAGCGTGCTCTCCCATTGCGAATCGTTGGAAAGTGTTATGTATCGGCGTTATGGTTTACCCATAACGATGATATGTAACAGTGGGAGGAATCCTCATGGCACGCCGACTTCGCCTCACATCCGGCATCGACGTTCTCGACGCGTGGACCGACGCCGCCGGGTACGCGGATGCCGCGACCATCGCCGACGCGTTGTTCACGATCGTGGAGCGCACCGTCTACCGGGCCTACCCGGTCATCGACGACTCGCGAGTGGCGCGGGAGCTCGTCGTCGTGGTCCGGGACGACCTCGCCGTCCGGATCCGGCTCGCCGACGTCGAGACGTTCGGCATCGTCTTCATCGGGACGCCTGCCCAGGCCTTGGAGCTGCACAGGGCACCGGCGGCCGAGTCGCCGGCCGGGACCAACTGACCGCGGTCCATTTCCGGTCCAGAATCGCTCGTTCTCCGGCCTATCGGGCATCTCTAGCTTGGTGATTGCCACCAGACAGTGGCGAGGTCCCGAGCCAGGAGGAGTGCCATGAACTCGACGCCGGAGATGCGGTCCGAGATGGGGCAGGTCGAAGAGACGACGCCGGGTGGCGAGCTCGACTCGGCCGCGTTGGAGGCCGCCCTGCCCACGCTGACCGACAAGCTCGCGGCGCTCGCCGCCGATCTCAGTGATGGCGAGCGCGAGGTGCTCAGCAGCATCGTGACATCCTCCGCGCTGCACCTCGAGAAGCTGCAGGACATCAACGCGGAGGCGGAGTACATCTACTCCAAGCCGATTTCGGCGGCCGCGACGCCGGAGGTGCGCAACCACCTGCTCGCGCTGCCGGAGACGCTGGGGTTCACGGAGTCCCAGTGAGCCAGGCGGCGTCGCTGCCTCTGGTGGAGCGGCTCGGCCGGCTTTCCGCCGAGCTGACCGCGGCCGAGCGCGAGAACCTCAAGCTGCTGTTGAGCATGGCCGCGGGCGGACTGCTCGTCGGCCATGCCCGGCAGCAGCCGGACGAACTGCGCCAGGAGGCGTTGCAGACGGCACAGCGGGCGCTGCCGAAACTGCACGACGGCAACCGGCCCGCGTTCACCACCGGCATCGTCTTCCTCGGCAGGACGCCGTTCTTCACCGACGCGGACATCGCGGCCATGGACCAGGAGTCCATGGCCAGCCGCCACCGGGCGGAACGCTTCCACGACCACTACGTCTCCTCCGGTGCGCCACTCGCCAGGGAGATGGCGCTTTCCTCCGCCATCAACGACTTCCTCAGCGAGCGGGTCGGGCCGGTGCTGCCGACGTACAAGGCGAACTACCTGTACTACGACGCCCCCGGTCTCGGTATCGACCCGCACGTGGACAAGGACGAGTTCGCGCTCAACGTGCTGACGATGCTGGAGCACCGGCCGGCGGACAGGCATTCCGAGCTGATCCTGTATCCGCCCGACCAGGAGCCCGTGCACATCCAGCTGGCGCACGGCGAGTCGCTGGTCTTCTTCGCCGACAGCGTGACGCACCAGCGGACGAGAACCGTGGCAGGCGAGTCGATCCGGCTCGTGTCGTTCGGCTACCACCCGATCTAAGGAAACCGCGATGAGTGTTACTGCGTCCGTCGGCAGGCGGCTGGCCGACCTGCACGGCAGCCTCAGCCCTGCCGAGCAGGCGAATCTCAAACTCATCCTCGGCCTGTCCGCGGGACATCTCGTACCGGAGCGGGACCCGAGGGCTCAGGACGGCCGGGTGGCGGTGTCCGAGGCACTGGAACTGTTGTGCCCGTACGACGTCGCCGACCCGCGCGGCGCGCAGTACCGGGGCCGCCCGGAGCTGCTGACCGACGAGCTGCTGGCCACCCTCATCGCGGAGGCCGAGGAGGTCGGCGAGACGGCGGTGCCGTTCGACGAGCACTACCTCGGGTGCGGGGGACCGGTCGCGGACAGGCTGGCGACGAGTCCCGGGCTGACGGCCCTGGTCCGGTCGGTGGTGCCGGGCGCGGAACCGACCGGCATCGCGAGCTACCTGTTCTACCGGGACGCAGGCCAGGGGATCATCCCGCACATCGACACCGACATCTTCTCGCTGAACGTGCTGATGATGCTGGCGCACGAGACCCCGCAGGACGCGCCGACCACCTCGGCGCTGTGCATGCACTACCCGGACGGCTCCGAGGAGCGGTTCCAGCTCGCGCCGGGTGAGGTGGTCATCTTCCTGGCCGGCACGCAGGCGCACAGCCGTACGCCGATCGTGGCAGGCGAGCGGGTGACGATCCTGACCTTCGGGTTCATGCCGAAGGGCGCGCCGGTCGGGAACTACCGGCGATGACCACCGTCCTGGGCATCCACTGCGGACACGAAGCCTCGTGTGCCGTGGTGCGCGACGGCGTCGTCGTCGCGGCCATCCAGCAGGAACGGGTGTCCAGGACGAAGTACGACGGGCAGGAGTGCCTGTCGAACCGCCTTCCCGTGCCGCAGGTGCTGGCCGCGGCTGGCACGTCGCTCGCGGACGTCGACGTCATCGTGTCGTCGTTCCAGGCGGCGGGCCCGGCCGCGGTCGGCCTGCAGCGCCCGCTGTTCACCGCGGACTTCACCCACTTCGACCCGTTCGACGAACGGCACTTCGTCGTCTCCCACCACCTGGCGCACGCCGCGTGCGCGGCCGCGCTGTCCGGGTTCGCGACCGCGGCCGTCCTGGTGTCGGACAGCGCGGGCACGTCGTCGCGGGACGGCGCGGACTTCCACGAGCCGTTCGCGGAGTTCTTCGCCAGGTACACCGCCGACGACACCGACCGCACCCTGTTCACCGAGTTGCGCTCGGTCTACCGGTTCGACGCCGGCCGGTTCGACCTGCTCGCGCGGGACTTCTCCGCGCCGCACAACCAGCCCGACGTACACGTGCAGGGCGAGGCGAGCCTGTACGACAACGTCGCGAGGTACCTGTTCCGCAAGGAACACGCGCACGGTCAGCTGATGGCGCTCGCCGGGCTCCCGTTCGCAGGCACCCCTCGACTGTCCACATCGGAGCTCATCGCGCCGGGGGAGCCGCCGAGGGTGCGCAACGGCTGGCAGCTGCTGCGCGGGCACGCGGACCCGGTCGACGACGTGGACATCGCCGCGGCCGTGCAGGACGCGTTCACCGAGCTGGTCACCTACCAGGCGCGGCGTGCCGTCGAGCTGGCCGGGGAACGCCGGATCTGTTGCGCGGGCGGGGTTTTCCTCAACCTAACGGGGAACACCGCGATCGCCGGGCTCGACCGCGTCGACGACGTGTACGTGCCCTCCTGCCCGCACGACGCGGGCATCTCCGTCGGCGCAGCTTTCCTCGGGTACTACCGGCACGACCCCGCACCCGTCGTGCGCGACCGGGTCCGGTCCGACTTCCTCGGCGGGCAGGCCGAGGAGATCGGTGTCGAGGACGCGGCACGGCACGGGTTCGCCGAGGCCGTGTCCACGTCGGCGACCACCGGGAAGCTGCTGCATCACGCCGCGCAGACGCTGGTCGGCGGCGCGGTCGTCGCCCGCTACGGCGGCCGGGCGGAGTTCGGGCCGCGTGCGCTCGGCAACCGGTCCATCCTCTGCCACCCGGTCGGCTGCCGGGACGCCCGGTCGAAGCTGAACACCATCAAGGGCAGGCAGTGGTGGCGGCCGGTCGCCCCGATCGTCCGGGTGGAGGACGTGGCCACCTACTTCACCGGTCCGGCCGAGTCACCGTTCATGAACTTCAACTTCACCGTCCGCCCGGAGTACCGGGACCTGCTCGCCGAGGCGCTGCACCTGGACGGCACCGCGCGGGTGCAGACGGTCACCGCGGCCGACAACCCGGCCGTGTACCGCCTGCTGTGCGCGGTGGCCGACCTCGGCGCGGTGCCGGTGCTGATCAACACCTCGCTGAACGGTCCGGGCGAGCCGATCCTCGAGTCCGGCGACGACGTGCTGCGGTTCGTCAGGGAGACCGCCGTCGACTACCTGCTGTCCGACGCGCACCTGTTCGCGCCCCCGGACCGGCCCGACGTCGTCGAGGCCGGGCCTAAGCCGGGCGCGGTGCTCGCCGCCTTCGGCCACGACCCCGACCGCAGGTACCTGATCAGTGACGCCGAAGCCTCGGCTCCCGTTGGCAGGGACCTGTTCCTCGCGTTGTCCGGCGCACCGACCGCCACAGTGGACCGGCACGAACCGCGCGTCGCGAAGCTGCTGGAGATGGGCCTCCTCGTTGAGCACTAGCACCCCGGCGCCGCCCAGGCACCCGGCGCTGACCCGCAGGCTGTCGACGGCGGCGTTCGTGTCGTTCTTCGCGATCGCGGTCATCGAGTTCGCGGTGCCGTTCGTCGCGGTCGCCACGCTCGGCGCCAACGCCATGGTCGTCGCCGTGCTCGGCGTGTGCCGGTTCGCGCCGCAGGTGCTCTTCGCCCGCGCCGCGACGGTCGCGGTGAACCGGTACGACCAGCGCACCGTCATGCTCGCGTCGGAATGGCTGCGGGTGCTCGCGTTCGCGTTGTCGGCGGTCGCGCTGTTCGCCTCGCCGATCGTCGGGTTCGCCGTGTTCGCGCTGGCCAACCTGTCGCTGGGACTCGGCTCGATCCTGACCGCGGTCGCCGTGCAGGTGCTCGTGCCGCTCGCCTTCGAGGACGCCGAGCTGCCGAGGGTCTACTCGCGGCTCGGCATGGCGGAGTCGCTCGCCGACGGTGGTGGCCCGTTCTTCGCGGGCATCGCCCTCGCGATGTTCGACGTCTCCGGCACGTTCGTGGTCGCGGCGGTCCTGGCCGCCGGCGCGTGCCTGCTGCTCGGCGGGATGCCACGGACCCGGGTCGCGGAACCGGTCGAGCCCGGCCGGACCGGGGACCGGTCGTCGCTGCGGCACGGCATCCGGGTCAACTTCGGCACCCAGGCGCTGGGGTTGCTGACCGGCTGGGCGCTCGCCTACAACCTGGGTCAGTGCGTGATCGAGGCGATGCTGCTGATCGCCATCCTGGACCGGACGAGCATCGGGGCGGCGTCCTACGGCGTGATCAAGACGTGCGCGGTGTTGTGCGCCGCGCTCGGTGCCTACCTGGCGACCAGGCTGCCGGGGAAGCTGACCGGCGGGTGGGGGATCTCCCTGTTCGGGTTCGGCGCCATCGGCTCGTACCTGTTGCTGGGCATCGGTCTCTACGCGCCGGGTGCGGCGGGAGTCGCGTTCATCGTCGCCGGGTTCGCGTTGGACGAGCTGTGCTCCGGTGTCGTCCTCGTGCTGATCTCCACGTTCCGCGCCCGTGCGATCTCGAACCAGGACCGCGCCGCGGCGACCGCGGGTTACCGCGCGATGAACCTGACGGCGGTACCGGTCGGTTTCCTGCTCGGCGGCGTGCTCGGCCTCGTGCTGTCGCCGTCGGTGACGATCGTCGCCGTCGGCGCCGCGATGTTATTGTTCGGGCTTGTGATCTGGAAACCGCAAGTGCGTTCCGTAGCGACAGCGTGAAGGTCGAGACCGCCCCGGCGATCGCAACGGAACGGCTCGTGCTGTCCCGCCTCGCCAGGCACGACGTCGACGATCTCGTCGCGATGTTGGTGAAACCCGCGCTGTACCGGTACATCGGCGACGCGCCCGCGTCGGCGGTCGAGGCCGGGCACCGGGTCGAGCGCTGGCTGGGTGGGTCGGTGGACCCGGACCTGCTCTGGATCAACTACGTGGCACGCGTCCGCGACGACGGTCGGTTCGTCGGTCTCGCGCAGGCCACCGTGCGGCGCGCGCGTGCGTCGTGCGAGGTCGCCTACCTCGTCGACCCTTCCGTGCAGCGGCACGGTTTCGGTGCGGAGATGATGACCGGGTTCTGCGCGGAACTGCGGGAAACCCTGAACCCCGTGGAGTTCATCGCGCACATCCACCCCGGGCACGTCGCCTCGGAAGGTGTCGCCAAGGCCATCGGACTCACGCCGACCGCCGACCGGGTGGACGGCGAGCTGGTCTGGCGGTCGGCCGTAGGGCCGTAGGTCACGCGCCAGCCAGCCTGCGGGCGGCGGCGCCGGCGGCCGCCAGCCGGGCGGACCGGGGGAGGTCCGGGGAAGCCAGGATCTGCACGGCCCATTCCTGCCCGACACGGAACCAGATCGTGTCGTCCGTCAGGATGACCGCCTGGTCGCCCACTCCGTCCACGGGCGCGAACTCCGCCTCGGCGGTCCACGCGTCGAGGTCGTCCTGGACCGTGAACCGCGCGACCGGAAACCGGTTGGCGTAGCAGGACAGGTACCGCCCGCTGCCGAGGTCGAAGGTCAGCGCCCACGAACCGTCGGTCAATGCGGCGTCCGGCGCGTCCTCGCTGCCCTCGTTCTCCCGGATCACCTCGAGGACGGGGCACCCGGTGGCGGCGGTCACGTCGTCGGGCAACAGCGGGTCGTGTGGTCTGCTCCCCCTGGCCGTTCCCACGGTCATCGGCCTCACCTCATGCATGCCGGTGTGGAAATCCGGGTAGTCACCGTCGACGGATTCGCCAGACTGTAGAGGAGAACGCCCCATGGTGGTAGGTATCGTCATCGGCGTCTGCGTCCTGCTGATCATCCTCGCGTTCCTCGTGCCCCGGCTGTCGCGTGGCCCGGAACGCGGGGCGCAGCGGACCGCGGGCGCGGGCGGTCAAGTCGCGGGTCTGGCCCCTGGCCGACTGGGCCAGTGGCTGCGCAAACCGTTCTCGAAGTCCCAGAAGGCGATGGGCAAGAGCGCGGGCGCTGGCCGCAAGGGCCGGGGCAGACTGCCGTTCTGACAGCCCGGTGCGGCGACGGACGCCATCGGGTCCTCGATGATGCCGGAGCACTCCTGCTGTCACGGTCGATCCCAGTCGCGGTCCCGGACGCTCTGACCCGCGTGCGGGCCAGAGCCCATGCAGCTGAGTTCAGGCCCCCGTGATGGGCCGGTCGCCGACCGGCCCATCACGGCTGTTTGCGCACGCACCGTCACCGGCACGTCACGAATCCGAATCGAACGTGTGATCTTGGCTAGGGCGGGGTAGCCGTTCCTACGGGAAAGCTCGGTACACCTTTGGGATCGGCCATGAACCAGCACAGCAGGCACGACTTCGGCAGCTTCACCACCAACTCCGGCGCCCGCCGCAGGCGGATTCGCGCGGCACGCAAGCGGATGGCGGCCACCCGCGCCAGGATGGCAGCACTGCACGCCTCCACCATGCCGGCGCCGGACATCCTGCGCGCCACCGACACGGCAGGTTGACCGCCACCGGCCCGGCTCGCGTGGTCGGTAGGGTCTGGTGAGCCCACGACCCGGAGAGGCGGCCATGGCACGACAGAAGCGGACCGGCACCCTGCGCACCGACGGCGCCGACATCGTCTACGACATCTACGGCCCGTTGCCCGCGGAGGACGGCAGGCCGCCGCTGTTGATGCTCGGCCAGCCCATGGACGCCAGCGGTTTCGGCACGCTCGCCTCCCACCTGCCCGAGCGCACCGTGGTCGCCTACGACCCGCGCGGTCTCGGTCGCAGCACCCGCGACGACGGCAGGACCGACAACACGCCCGAGGTGCAGGCACAGGACGTGCACGCGCTCATCGAAACGCTCGGCGCGGGCCCGGTCGAGGTGTTCGCCAGCAGCGGCGGGGCGGTGACCGCCCTCGCACTCGTGACCGCCCACCCCGGCGACGTGACGACCATGGTCGCCCACGAACCGCCGATCATCCCGGTGCTGCCCGACGCCGGGGCGGCGGAACGCGCACGTGACGCGGTCACGGACGTCTACAACGCCAAGGGCTGGGGCGCGGGCATGGCCGCGTTCATGGCACTGACGGCGTGGCAGGGCGAGTACACCGACGACTACTTCGCCCAGCCCGCACCGGATCCGGCCGCGTTCGGCATGCCTGCCGAGGACGACGGCAAGCGGGACGACCCGCTGCTGTCCGACCGGTCGTGGGCCGTCAGCGGCTACCGTCCCGACGTCGAGGCGATCACCTCGGCACCGACCCGCGTCGTCATCGCGGTGGGGGAGGAGACCGGCAACACCTTCACCGCGCGCACGGCTGTGGCCACCGCGGCGCTGCTCGGTCAGGAGGCGACCGTCTTCCCGAGCCACCACGGCGGGTTCCTCGGTGGCGAGTTCGGCTACCCCGGCAAGCCGGAGGAGTTCGCCAAGCGGCTGCGCGAGGTGCTCGCCGAGGGCTGACCCGCACGAGCAACCACGGCGTGACCGACGCGCTACCGTCCTTTCCGGACCGGAGCTGCTCGACGGGATCGGGCGACGTCGGGCCCGCGCCTGCGCCGGGGCGCCTGCCGGACGTCGTCAGCCGGTCACGGGCAGCCAGTGGCGTGCGGCGGCGGTCAGGGCCGCGGTGCCGAGGTCGAGGGTGGGGCTGATGACCGGCGCGAACAAGGGGGAGTGGTTGGCGGGCTGGGCAGCGACCCGCCTGCGGAGGTCGTCCATCGAGGTCGCACCGTCGAACGCCTTCGGGTCCGCCCCGCCGAGCAGCCAGTAGACCAGCGGCGCGCCGGCCGCGGTGGCGAGGACGCCCACGTCCTCGCTGCCGGTCACCAGGCCGGGATCCACGATGACCGGCACGGCCGAGGCGAGGGCCGTGCGGGTTCGCTCGACCGCGTCCGGGTCGTTGACGAGGGTCGGGAAGCTCGTCTCCACGACCACCTCGGGTGGCTTCGGCGCGCCGGCCGCCGTCGCCTCGCCCCGCACGATGCGTTCCACCGCGGCGAGGGTGGCGGCCCGGACGTCCCGGTCGTAGGTCCGGATGCTGAGCAGCAACTCGGCCTCGTCCGGGATGATGTTGGCGACGGTGCCCGCGCGGACCGCGCCGACGGTGACGACGACCGTGTCGGTGGCGGCGATCTCGCGGGACGCGATGGTCTGGAGGCGCAGCACGACGGAGGCGGCCATCACCACCGGGTCGACGGCGGCCTCGGGGCGGGAACCGTGCCCGCCCCGGCCGTGCAGGGTGATCCGGACGGAGTCGGCCGCGGCGAACGCCGGGCCGGGGCGCAGCCCCAGCACGCCGGCCGGGATGGGGGCCACGTGCTGGCCCAGTACCACGTCCGGGCGGCCGAACCGCTCGAACAGGCCGTCGGCGACCATCGCCTCCGCGCCGCCGCCGAGCTCCTCCGCCGGCTGGCACACCGCCAGCACCGTGCCCGACCACGCGGTGCGGTCGGCCGCCAGCGCCCGCGCGGCCCCGACGAGGCACGTCACGTGCACGTCGTGCCCGCACGCGTGCGCCACGGGGGTGCCGTCGACCACCACGGTGCTGGCGTAGGGCAACCCGGTCTTCTCCAGCACGGGCAGCGCGTCCATGTCCGCACGCAACAACGCGGTCGGGCCGTCGCCGTTGCGCAGCACGCCGACCACACCGGTCCTGCCGACGCCCTCCACCACCTCGAACCCGGCGGCGCGCAGCTCCCTGGCCGCGACGGCGGCGGTGCGTGTCTCGGCGAACCCGAGCTCGGGGTGCCGGTGCAGGTCGCGGTACAGCTCGGCCAGATCCATGACGACCACTATCGCAGCGTGCACCGCACTCGCTCGACGACACATCGAGTGACGCTCCATCGAAGGTTCACAGTGACCTTCGATGGAGCGTCAAGGGACACTTCACCCCCGGCTGTGTTCACTCGTTGACGGGCGTCATCGCCAGGTTCCAGAACGCGGCGTAGCGGCCGCCCAGGTCCAGCAGGTCGTCGCCGCTGCCCTCCTCCGCCGGGCGGACCGGCAGCGGCGGCACGCTATCGCTGACTTAGCAACGAGATCGTGTCACGGACCCCGGACCGCGATCGGTGCCGATGTCGCGGACATCCGGGGCGAACGTGACTAGTATCACGGGTGGACCGTTGTCGGTCACTCAGGGGAGAGCGCATGCGGGCGTGTGTGATCGGAGCGGGGCCCGCGGGAATCGTCAGTGCGAAGGTGCTGTCGGAGAACGGTTTCGACGTCACCGTCCTCGACAAGTACGAGCGGGTCGGCGGGATCTGGTCGCCGGGCGGCTGTTACGACGGGCTGGCCAACCAGGCGGCACCGCGCCTCTTCGAGTTCGCGGACCTGCCCAACCGCCTGCGCTTCGCGAGCGCCGTGGACAGCCAGCGCTACCTGGAGGACTACGCCGAGAAGTTCGGTGTGCTCGAGCGCCTCCGGCCGGGTACCGAGGTGACGGCCGTCCGGGCGGTGGCCGGACCGGGCCGGATGGGGGGCCGACGGCTGGGTGGTCGAGTCGCGGCCGACGGGGGACGAGGCGGCACGGGTGCGGCGCGAGATTTTCGACCACGTCGTGGTCGCCAGCGGCGCACATCACCACGCCCGGTTGCCCGACCTGCCGGGGCGCGCGTCGTTCGACGGCACCGTGGTGCACTCCAACGAGGTGCGGGCGGGGACGTTCACCGGCAGGCGGGTGGTCGTCGTGGGTGGCGGCAAGTCCGCGCTGGACCTGGCCACTCGCGCGGCAGGCGAGGCGGCCGAGGCGACGCTTGTGCAGCGCAAGGTCAACTGGATGGTCCCGGAACGGCTCCTGCTCGGTTCGGTCGGCTACCGGTGGATCTTGATGACCCGGTTCGGTGCGGCGCTCCTGCCGCGCTACCACGACCCGGCGTGCGTGCGCCTGATCGACCGCCTCGACGCGCGGGTCAAGCGGGCGCTGTGGTGGGTCATCGAGCGGGACATGCTGATCTCCAGCGGGCTGTACCGGCTGCCGAGGCGCTTGCGGCCCGCGCACACGCTCCCGTTCCATCTCGCGCACGCCGGCGTGATGCCACGCGGCTACGTCAGTGCCGTCCGCGCGGGCCGGCTGGACGCCCGGGTCAGCGTGGTCGACGCGTACACCGGCACCGGACTGCGTCTGGCGACCGGCGACGAGGTGGCGGCGGACGTCATCGTGTTCGCCACCGGCCACCACAGGGTGTTCCCGTTCCTGGACCCGGCGGTGCCGGTGCACGACCGGGCCGGGCGGGTGCGGCTGTACCGGGGCATCGTGCCGCCCGGCGTCGACCGGCTGGGGTTCGTCGGCTTCCGGCAGGTCTTCAACAACATCATGGGCGTGGAGGTCACCGCGCACTGGCTGACCCGCCACTTCCTCGGCACGCTGCGCACGATGCCGGGCGAGGAGACCATGCGGGAGACCGTGGACGCCCGCCTGGCCTGGCAGGAGCGAGTGCTGCCCGGCTCCGGCGGCTACGACTTCGGTCCCTACGACATCCACTGCGCCGACGAGCTGATGCACGACATGGGGCTGCCGTCCCACCGCGCGGGGAACGTGCTGGCCGAGTACCTGCTGCCCGGCGCTGTCGCACATCGCTATCGAGGACTGACAGCGTCCCCGGCGTGCGGAGCTGATCACGTCCCGGGGCGCGGATGAGCATGTCGTCCGGGAGACGACAACCATCCCGACGGGAACGGGGTGCAGTGCCTCGGCCAGCACGTGGGCCTGCGTGTTCCATGCCGGACGGCCGATCGGCACCACGGCGCTCTCGCCAGCGGGTTCGTCCGCGCAGAAGATCAACGGACGAGTTCCCGTTGCCAGTCGGTGAGTTATTCGATCCCTTGCCAACCCGGTAGCGGTCGAGCGGGAAGCTGGTCATGACCATGGCCCCGGTGAACACAATGGCGCCCACGCGGCGCGGATCGTCGAGCACCCCGGTTCGCGTGAGAGTGGCCGGTGCACCGTAGGTCGCGTTCAGTGCTGCCGGAGTGCCTTTTCTGCCGGTGCCCAGTGTTCGCGGAGGCGGTCGACATAGGCGCGGGCCCTGGGCCCGGGTTGCCGCCCGGCCGCGAACCTGAGCATGTTGCGTGCGCCCGCGTTGTAGCCCATGGCGAGGAGTTCCTCCGTGGTGAAGGAGCCTCCGGTGGTGGCGGGCAGTTGGGCGCGCAGGTCGTGGAGGTGCCATGCCGCGGCCTGGATGGCCAGGTCCGGGTCGCCGGGCAGTTCCCTCCACGCACGCTCGGCGAACGGACGGCCGAACCGGGTCTGCTCATAGGTGCGGCGGTGCATGTTGGCGACGCCGAACGCCGAGTCACGGCGGAACGCCTGCCACCCCCGTTCCAACAGCGGCACGTGCGGTTTGTAGGACTCGATGTGCAGGATCGCCATCAGCAGCACGGGGTGCACGCCCGCCGCGTCGGCGTGGGTCCGCACCGCGGGGGCGAGCAGCGCGGGCGTCCTGCCCTGCGTCTGCGGGGTCGTCCCCGCCGCGCGCGTGGTGTGCACCCGCGCCGCGCCCGCGCGCACGAGCCAGCCGCCCAGCGCCATCGCGGTCCCCTGTTCGGAACCCGCGAGTCCCCTGTTCGGAACCCGCGAGTTTCCCGTTCGGAACCCCTGAGTTCCCCGTTCGGAACCTCCGAGTCGACGGTCCGTCCCTGCCGTCGTCAGACTCGAACAGCGAACTCGGCGGTCCTGAACGGGGAACTCGCGAGTTCCGAACGGGGGACTCGCGAGTCCTGAACGGGGGACTCGCGGGGTTGGGGGGAGAGCTGATCTAGCGGGGGGATCTGGCGCGGGATCGCCCTCCGCGTGTTCGCGCGGGTTGGGGTGGGGTACTCAGGACACCGCGGTGCTACCGGACGCCAGGTAGTGTGTGAGGTGGGCGACCACGTCCCGTGCGTCGTCCTCGATGCCGTGGATGAACGTGGACTTGCGCCGTCGCAGCACGGGCAGGGCCAGCGCGTACAGCCCCGGGCTGTCGACGATTCCGCCGTCGTGGTTCAGGTGACCCTTCTCGTCGATGACCGGCACGTCGAGCCACGAGTAGTCCGGCCGGAAACCCGTCGCCCACACCACCGTCCGGAACTCGCCGCCGCGCAGGTCCAGCCGCAGCCGCGGGGATGTGGGGACCCGCGTGGTCTCGAAGCGTTCCGGTGGTTTGACGTCGCTGTCGATCCCGGTGGCGGCCGCCCACTCGTCGAAGGTGTTCAGCAGCCGGTCCATCTTCAGGTCGGCCAGCGAGATCACGGCGCGGAGCCCGCCGGAGAACAGCACCTCGCCGTCCCGCACGGTCGCCGAACGGCCGACCAGCTCGACACCTATGTCGGTGAGGGCGTTGATGTCGAGCGACGTCCGGTCCGGCGTCCCGGCGAGCTGCGGCGACCCGAGCCGCCTGGCCCTGGTCAGGTCGGGCACCTCGTCGTACCGCTGGTCCCACACGCCCGCGGCGTCCATCCACCACAGCACGTCCCGGCCGCGGTACGTGCGTGGCATCCGCACGTGTTCCCCCGTGGACAGTGCGACCGGCCTGCCGGACCGCCGCAGCTCCGCCGCCAGTTGCACGCCGGTCGCGGACGCGCCGACGACGAGCACACCGCCGTCCGGCAGCTGGTCCGGGCCGCGGTAGTCGAACGGCGTCACCTGCGTGACGTCGCCGGGCAGCGCCGCGCTGAGCTTCGGCACGGCGGGCAGGTTGCAGGCACCGCTCGCGATGACCACCGTGCGGCAGGCGATCTCACCTCGGTCGGTCGTCACGTGGTAGCCGTCGTCGGTGCGCCGCACCGAGGTGACGGTCGTGCCGGTGCGGACCGGTGCCCGCGTGCGTGCGGCGAAGTGGTCGATGAACTCGACCACCTCGCCCATCGTCATGTAACCGTCCGGGTCCTGGCCACCGTAGGCATGACCCGGCAGCCTGCTCTGCCAGTTGGGTGTCAGCAGCCGCAGCGAGTCCCAGCGTTCCCGCCGCCAGGAGTTCGCCACCTCGCCGCGTTCGAGCACGACGTGGTCGAGTGCCCGCTCGGTGAGGAAGTGGCTCGCTGCCAGACCGGCGTGGCCCGCGCCGATGACGACCGTCGTGGTGCGTTCCAACGAGATCAGGCAACCTCGACGGTGACGTCCGTCGGGTTGGTCAGCGCGTCGAACACGGCGGAACGCTTCTGTGACTGGGCGACCAGCGCTTCGATGTCCTCTTTGGACGCGTCGGCGTCCACGTTGAACGTCACCTTGATGCCGTTGTAGCCGTTGCGGACGTCGCTGTCGGCACCGAGGATCCCGCGGATGTCGTGGGTGCCCTCCAGCGTCGCCTCGACCGAGCGCAGCTGAATGCCCCGGTTCTGCGCGACGGACGCGATGCCCGCCGTCAGGCAGCTCCCCAGGCCGACGAGCAGGTACTCGATCGGCGTGATGCCGTGGTCCTCGGCGGCGAAGACCTCCGGGTGGTCGGCGGTGAACGAGGCCTCGGCCTTGTGGCTGTGTTCCGCACCGAGACCGAAGTAGTCCTTGACCGTCGACGTGGTGTGCACGCCGTTCTCCCACTTCGTCGTCGACCGCCACGTGAACTGGGCGGCCTCCGGCGAGGCCTTCAGCGCCTCCCGGGCGTCGAGCAGTGCCTGGACGTTGACCCCGTTGTCGATGCTGTCGATGGTCGTCATGCGACGGACCGTACACCGCCGCTGACCTGCGTCTCATAGTTCGGGACGGGCCGTCGCCCCGGTCGCGGAACGGGCCTGGCTGGCTATGATGCGCGCATGGTTACCGCGTCGACGCCAGCGGCCGGTTCGGCAGGCAGAGTCGAAACGCGACACCTCGATCTGCCTGCGCCGGTGCGCCTCGACAGCGGCCGCGAGCTGCATCCCGTCCGCGTCGCGTACGAGACCTACGGCACCCTCGCACCCCGGCGCGACAACGTGATTTTGGTCTGCCATGCGCTGAGCGGAGACGCGCACGCGGCCGGGATCGCGGTCGACGCGCCGGAGGCGGCCACCCGGGACGGGTTCGGCGCGGCGGACCGCGACGGCGGGACCGGTGCGGCGCTCGGCTGGTGGGACGGGATGATCGGGCCCGGCAAGGCGTTCGACACCGACCGGTACTTCGTCGTCGCCACGAACCTGCTCGGCGGCTGCCGGGGCACGACCGGCCCGTCGTCGACCGACCCGGCGACCGGGCGGCCGTACGGGCCGGACTTCCCGGTGGTCACGGTCGCGGACATGGTCCGCACCCAGCGCGCGTTCCTCGACGTGCTGGGCATCGAACGGCTCGCGGCGGTGGCGGGCGGCTCGCTCGGCGGGATGCAGACACTGGAATGGGCGGTGCTGTACCCCGATCAGGTCGATTCGATCGTGGTGATCGCCAGTACCCACGCGCTGCAGCCGCAGGGCGTGGCGTGGAACGCGATCGCGCGTGAGGCGATCATGCGTGACCCGGCGTGGCAGGGCGGCCACTACTACGGCACGGACCGTGCCCCCGACGCGGGCATGGGGGTGGCGCGGATGGTCGGGCACATCACCTATCTGTCGGCGCCGGCGCTGCACGACAAGTTCGGCCGCAGGCTGCAGTTCGCCGACGACATCCGGTACACCCTCACCGAACCCGAGTTCGAGGTGGAGAACTACCTGCGCCACCAGGCCGACTCGTTCGTGAAACGCTTCGACGCCAACACCTATCTGACGATGTCGCGTGCGCTGACGTACTTCGACCTGGCGCGGCAGTACGGCGACGGTTCGCTGACCAAGGCGCTCGACGGCGTGCTCGCGCGCACGCTGCTGATCACGTTCGGCTCCGACTGGCTGTACCCGCCCGCGACGTCGCAGGAGATCGACGCGGCGCTGCGGGCGCTGGGCAAGCCGTCCGAGCTGCACCTGATCGACGCGCCGTACGGCCACGACTGCTTCCTGCTGGAAGAACGACGACAGACCCCGATCGTCCGCCGCTTCCTGGCCGGGCTGTGAAAGAGGTACTGGTGACCGACGATTCCCCCCGGGTCGAGCCGGAGCACGATTTCGGGTTCGAGACCCGGCAGTTGCACGCCGGGCAACGGCCGGACCCGAACACGGGCGCACGCGCGGTGCCGATCTTCCAGACCACCAGCTACGTGTTCGAGGACCCCGAGTCCGCCGCCGCGTACTTCAACCTCCAGGAGTACGGGAACACGTACTCGCGGATCATGAACCCGACCGTCGCGGTGTTCGAGGAGCGGGTCGCGAACCTGGAGGGCGCGGCGGGCGCGGTGGCGTTCGCCAGCGGCATCGCCGCGCAGGCCGCGGCGCTGTTCACCCTGCTTGAGCCGGGCGACCACGTGGTCTCGTCCTCGGCGCTGTACGGCGGGACGGTGAACCAGTTCAAGCACCTGCTGCGCAAGATGAACGTCGAGCTGACGTGGGTCGACCCGGACGACCTCGACGCGTGGCGGCAGGCGGTGCGGGCGGACACGAAGGCGTTCTTCGCGGAGACCATCGGCAACCCGGCGGGCAACGTGCTCGACATCGAGGCGGTGGCCGCGGTCGCGCACGAGCACGGCGTGCCGCTGGTCGTCGACAACACGTTCGCCACGCCCTACCTGTGCCGCCCGATCGAGTGGGGCGCCGACATCGTGGTCCACTCGGCGACGAAGTTCCTCGGCGGGCACGGCACGAGCATCGGTGGCGTGGTCGCCGAGGCGGGCACGTTCGACTGGTCCAGCGGCCGGTTCCCCGTGGTCGCGGACCCGTCGCCCGCCTACCACGGCCTGCGGTTCCACGAGACCTTCGGCACCTACGGCTACCTGATGAAGCTGCGTGCCGAGACCCTGCGCGACCTGGGTGGTGCGCTGTCGCCGTTCAACGCCTTCCTGTTCCTGCAGGGGATGGAGACGTTGTCGCTGCGGATGGAACGCCACGTCGAGAACGCCGGGAAGGTCGCCGAGTTCCTGTCCGCGCACGACCTGGCGTCGCGGGTGACCTACCCCGGCCTGCCGGCGAGCCGGTACCGGCCGCTGGTCGAGAAGTACCTGCCGCGTGGTGCCGGCGCGGTGTTCTCGTTCGACGTCGCGGGTGGCCGGGCAGGCGGGCAGGCGTTCATCCGCGGCGTGAACCTGTGGTCCCACCTGGCGAACGTGGGCGACGCGAAGAGCCTGGTCATCCACCCGGCCAGCACCACGCACCGCCAGCTCGGCGACGACGAACTGCGGGCGGCGGGTGTGGGGCCGGGCACGGTGCGGCTCTCGGTCGGCACGGAGTCGGTCACCGACCTGCTCTGGGATCTGGAGCAGGCGTTCGCGCACGTCGCCGCGACCGTGGAGAAGGAGGTCGCGACCGCATGACCGACCTGGCGCGCTACCAGGATCCGCTGGCGATCCAGCGGGTGCTCAACACCGCGAGGACGATCGCGGTCGTGGGCCTGTCGAACAACGAGCTGAGGGCCAGCTACTTCGTGGGCTACTACCTCAAGCGGCATGGCTACCGGGTGATCCCCGTGAACCCCCGTGCCTCCGAGATCCTCGGCGAGACCAGCTACGCCAGCCTGCTGGACGTCCCGGAGCCGGTGGACATCGTCAACGTCTTCCGCGCGCCGGACGCGCTTCCCGAGATCGCGGAACAGACGGTGCGGATCGGCGCGGGCTCCCTGTGGTGCCAGTTCGGCGTGATCAACGAGCCCGGCGCCAGGACCGCGGAGGAGGGCGGTGTCACCGTGATCATGGACCGCTGCATCAAGGTCGAGCACGCCCGCTACGTCGGCCGCATGCACTGGCTCGGCTTCAACACCCAGCGCATCACCTCGGTCCGGGCCGGGCTGCAGTAGCCGGGCGGCGTTGCTCGCTCGATACCTAGTTGACAAGTCGAATAGGTGAGTTGTCTACTAGACGAGTGGTTCTCTCCCGCATCATCCTGGGTCTGCTCGCGCACGCGGCCATGACCGGCTACGACCTCAAACGGCACTTCGACTCGACCGTCGGGCACTTCTGGACGGCGGACAAAGCGCAGATCTACCGCACGCTCGCCAAGCTCGTCGAGGAGGGCTACGCGGAGGTCGAGACGGTCGCCGGGGCGAGGGCGCCGGATCGCCAGGAACACCGCATCACCGCGGCCGGCCGGGCGGCGCTGGCAGCGTGGGTCGCGAGCGAGCCGGAACGCCACGTCGAACGCGACCCGTTCCTCGCCCGCGTGTTCTTCGGTGCCGACCTCGACGACGACGGCCTCCGGTCGCTGTTCGCACGACGTCGCGACCCGGCGCGCGCGCAGCTGGCACGCCTGGAACGGATGCGTGCCGAGACCGAGGCGCACGACCGGGGCGCCCGGCTGCGCCTGGCCACGCTGGACTACGGCATCGCGCAGCTCCGCACCGAGCTCGCGTGGCTCGGCACGGTCGAGGAGGAGCTCGCGTGAGTGGCTTCCCGGAGGTGCACAACCCCGAGACGGACACCGCGAACCGCCCGCTGGTGCTGCTGCACGGCGGCAACGTCGCGAACTGGATGTGGGAACCGCAGGTGGCCGCGTTCAGCGACCGCGTGGTGCTCACCCCGGACCTGCCTGGTTTCGGGACGCGGGTCCACGAGGACTGGCGGGGCCTGGACGCGGTGGCCGACGACCTGGTGGCGCGGGTGAGCGACCACGGCGTCGAGGGCCCCTTCGACCTGGCCGGGCTCTCGCTGGGTGCCCTGACGGCGCTGCGCGTGTCGGCACGGCACCCCGACCGGGTGCACTCGGCGTTCCTCACCGGCGCGCCACTCCTGCGCAGCGGCCCGGCGACACGACTGATCGCCGGGCTGCAACTGGTGTTCTGGCGGTCGCCGTGGTTCTGGCGCGCACTGGCCACCGCGTTCGGCCTTCCGGAGGACGCGCGAGACCGGTACGTCACGCACGGCCTTTCGGTGCGCCGGGCGACCGCGTCGGCGATGTTCGCGGAGGTCCTCACGGGCGGCGTGCCCGAGGGCCTCGGCGACTACTCCGGTCCGCTGCTGGTGGTGGCGGGGGAGAAGGAGGACGCGGTCGTCCGTCGCTCCCTGGCGGCACTCGCCAAGGCCGCCCCGCGGGCACAGCCGCGGCTCGCGCCGGGCATGCACCACATCTGGAACGTCGAGGACGTCGGCCTGTTCAACGAGGTCCTGCGTGCCTGGCTCGACGGAACCGTCGACCCGCGCCTGCTCGCGGCACCGGAGGTCAGGCCGGCGACCGCGTGACCGGGTTCGTCACCGTGGCGGCCGCCCGGCAGGCCGTGCTCAGTGGCTGCGGTCAGGGCTTGCGGCCGAGGGCGGCCACGATGCAGCGGCCCGCGTCGGGCAGCGGGGTGTTGCCGGGGCCGTCCGGCCACCACTCGTCGGCGACGGTGATGCCGGGGTCGATCAGCTCCAGCCCTTCCAGCATCGTCTCGATCTCCGCACGGGTGCGGAAGAAGCCGCGGCTGATGCTGTTGTTCAGGATGCCCTGCACGCGGTGCGCGATGGCGCTGTGCTCGTTCTCCGGGTCGAAGAAGTGCGAGAACACCACGTACGAGCCGGACGGCAGGCCGTCGATGTAGGCGCGCATGACCTCGGCGGGCGGCAGGCCCTCGTCGGCGCTGTGGTGGTGCAGGGTGGCGACCTGCAGCAGGGCCATCGGCCGGGTGAAGTCGAGGTGCCTGCGGACGACCTCGCTGTCCATCACCGCCGACGGCGTGAAGATGTTGGCGTCGATGAGCTTGGTGTTCTCGTTGTCCTCGAGGAGCGCGCGGCCGTGCGCGAGCACCACCGGGTCGTTGTCGACGTAGACCACCCTGGCGTCCGGATTGAGCCGCTGCGCCACCTGGTGCGTGTTCTCCACGGTCGGCAGGCCCGACCCGCAGTCGAGGAACTGGTCGATGCCTGCTTCCCGGCTGAGGAAGCGGACCGCGCGGATCAGGAACGCGCGGTTGGACACGGCGATGATGTTGACCTCGGGCACCGCGGCGTTGAGCTGTGCGAGCAGCTGCCGGTCCACCTCGTAGTTGTCCTTGCCGCCCAGGGCCGCGTCGTAGGCGCGGGCAACGCTCGGCACCGTGGTGTCGATGGCGTGGGACGGGAGTGGAGTCTGGGAGATGGCGTCGGCCATGCGAGTCCTCGAAACAGCTGTCGTCGCCGGCCCCGGGTGGCCGACGGGGTGCACCAGCCTACGCGAACCGCCTCCGCCCGCGACACGGACCGTCCTCGTCCGACCACGGAACGCTCCCCGCCGGTCAGGGATGGCGCAGCAGCACCCCGACCCCGTCGGCGAGGGGGAGGTCGGCCGGGCCGACCAGCAGCTCGGCGTCCACCTTCAGCGCCGCCATGGGCAGTGCCTCGTCCGCGCGCTGCCGGTTGGCGGGCATGCCGAGCGCACGCAGTTCGGCGCACTCCTGCGCCACCTGGTCGCGGTGGGTGCCGCCCACCCACACGGACTCGCCGCCCAGCACGCCCTCGACGAGCACGACGGCGTCCGCGTTGCCGTCGCGGAGCGCCGCCGCGCAGTGCCCGAGTCCCTGCACCACCGGGCCGTCGGGCCGGGACGACTCGAACAGGAACTGGTCGAACAGCACGCGGCTCCTGTCGGGCGGTGGGCCCACGGTGTCCTGGCCGGCCGGCCCGGCGGCCACCAGCGCCGCTTCCGGGGCGTGCACCGCCTGCTTCCGCACGAGCGGAAGCAGGTAGGGCAGAGCCGAGAAACGGGCGACGGGGGAGGGCGGCGACCAGGAGAGCGGGCCGTCGACCAGTACACCCTCGCGGTTGGCGATGAGCGCGCGGCCCTCCGCGGCGGCGGGCCGGCGCATGGCCTCGTCCAGTACGGCCAGGACCTCGGGGTCGGCGTCCTGCGCGGCCAGCAGCCTGCGCAGGAAGAGCCAGCCGGGACCGCCGGCGTCCGGCGGCAGGTAAACCGACGCGAAGGGACCGTGCACGTCCGTCAGGCCGCGGAGCAGCTCACTGTTCATCGTGTCCTCCCCGAGGAGTTCTGTGTCGACGGACTACCCGGCCGGGCGCGGTGCAATCCTCCGCACCCCGGCGTGTCCCCCCGTGCGCACGTGGCCCCGGGTGAATACCCCGGTACCGGGTGGTCATGCCTACGCGAAACGGCCATTTTGGTGCTGTGACAGAGGATTGCCAACCGTCCCGTGACGGTGAGTAGTAGTTGCTACGGACTGGTTTACCTCTACTGCTCACGGCAAGTCTGCCCGCGTGAAACCGGCTGACCATTCCGCAGTGCTGTTCGACCGGGACGGCACGCTCGTCGAGGACGTGCCCTACAACGGCGACCCCGACCTCGTCGTCCTGCGGCCGGGCGCTCGCGCGGCCGTTGACCTGTTGCGCGCCAATGGAATCCGGCTCGGAATCGTGAGCAACCAGTCCGGTGTGGCCCGTGGGCTGCTGACCACGCGACAGGTCCACCGGGTACACGCACGGGTGACTGAGCTCCTCGGTCCCTTCGACGACATCCGGTTCTGCCCGCACGGACCCGAGGACGGGTGCGCGTGCCGCAAACCCGCACCCGGGATGGTCCGAGCAGCGTGCACGGCACTGGGTGTGCGGCCGTCTTCCGTCGTCGTGATCGGCGACATCGGCGCCGACGTCGGGGCCGCCACCGCGGCGGGCGCGACGCCGATACTGGTGCCGACCCCGGTCACCCGGCGTGACGAGGTCGACAGGGCGCCACTGGTCGCCGCCGACCTGCCTGCCGCCGCCCGTCTCGCGGCCGGGCTGCTGACGGGGGTGCCCGCGTGAACCGGGTGCTCGTGGCGCGACTGGACAGTGACGGCGACGTCCTGCTCGCCGGGCCTGCGATCCGGGCGGCCGCCGCGCACGCCGCCGAGGTGACACTGCTGTGCGGTCCCGCCGGCGCGCAGGCCGGCGCGTTGCTGCCCGGGGTGGATCACACGATCGTGTGGCACTGCCCATGGATCGCGGCCAACCCCGACCCGGTGCGGACCGCCGACGTGCGGGCGCTGACCGACCGCGTCGCCGCCGCCGGTTTCGACCTGGCGGTCATCCTCACCTCCGCGCACCAGTCCTGCCTGCCGCTCGCCCTCGTGCTGCGGATGGCGGGGGTGCCCGTGATCGCGGGCATCTCGGCCGACTACCCCGGCACACTGCTCGACGTCCGGCTGCGTCCCGACCTCGACTTCACCGACGACGCGCCGGAACCGGAACGCGCGCTGGCCGTGGTGAACGCCGCGGGTCTGCGCCTTCCCGACGTTGACGACGGTGCACTGCGGGTGCACCCGCCGCCGGACGTTTCGCACCTGACCGGCCCAGGACCCTATGTCGTACTGCACCCGGGGGCCACCGTGCCTGCCCGGCGCTGGCCCGCGCACCGGTGTGCGGAGGCGGTGCGCGCGCTCACCGCCGACGGCCACCGCGTGCTCGTCACCGGCGGCCCCGGGGAGAAGGAACTCACCGCCGAGGTGGCGGGCCGCCACGGCACCGATCTCGGCGGGGCCACCGGCTTCCCGGAACTGGCTGGTGTCCTCGCGGGCGCCGACGTGGTGGTCGTGGGCAACACCGGGCCCGCGCATCTCGCAGCCGCCGTCGGCACCCCGGTGGTGTCGCTGTTCTCGCCCGTCGTGCCCGCGGTGCGCTGGGCGCCCTACCGCGTACCGACCGTGCTGCTCGGCGACCAGACCGCGGCGTGCCGGTCCACGAGGGCCCGCGAGTGCCCGTTACCCGGACATCCCTGCCTGACCACCGTGACCGCGGCGGACGTCGTCGCCGCGGTCCGCACCCTCCGAGACGGAAGGCCACGCCATGCGCATCGCAATGATCTCCGAACACGCCAACCCGCTGGCCGCACTGGGTGAGGTCGACGCAGGCGGGCAGAACCTGCACGTCGCCGAGCTGTCGGCCGCGATGGCCGCGGCCGGGCACGACGTGACCGTCTACACGCGGCGGGACGACCCGGCGCAGTCCGCGGACCGGGTCACGCCGCAGGGCTACCGGGTGGTGCACGTGCCGGCGGGCCCGCCCGAGCCGGTGCCCAAGGACGAGCTGCTGCCGCACATGGCTGAGTTCAGCCGGTACGTGGAGCGGGCATGGCGGACCGACCGGCCGGACGTCGTGCACTCGCACTTCTGGATGTCCGGTCTCGTCGCGGTCCTCGCCGCCCGGCCGCACGGGGTGCCGGTGGTGCACACCTACCACGCGCTGGGCACCGTGAAGCAACGCCACCAGGGCGCTGCCGACACCAGCCCACCGCAGCGGATCGGCGTCGAGCGGATGATCGGCCGTACCGCGGCCGGGATCGTCGCGACCTGCTCCGACGAGGTGCGGGAGCTGGTGCGGATGGGCGTGCCGAGGAACCGGGTGTCCGTGGTGCCGTGCGGGGTGGACTGCACGCAGTTCCAGCCGGACGGTGAGGTCGCGCGGAAACCGTTGCCGCACCGCGTGGTCAGCGTCGGCAGGCTGGTGCCGCGCAAGGGTTTCGCGGACCTCGTCGCCGCGCTGCCCGCGGTGCCCGACACCGAGCTGGTCATCGCCGGTGGACCGGTCCACGACCGGCTCGCCGACGACCCGGAGGCCGCCAGGCTGCGTGCGCTCGCCGACCGTGCGGGCGTCGCGGACCGGGTGCGCTTCGCCGGGCAGGTGCCGAGGGACCGGATGCCCGCGTTGCTGCGGTCGGCCGACCTCGTGGCGTGCGTGCCGTGGTACGAGCCGTTCGGGATCGTCCCGATCGAGGCGATGGCGTGCGGGGTGCCCGTGCTCGCGACCAGCGTCGGCGGCCTGACCGACACCGTGGTGGAGAACGTGACCGGGGTGCTGGTGCCGCCGCGGGGACCCGCCGCGGTGGGCGCGGCCATGCGGTCGCTGCTGGGCGACCCGGTCCGGCGGTCGTTCCTCGGCGGCTCCGGGCGGGAACGCGCCGAGTCGCGGTACCCGTGGCGGCGGATCGCGGCGGAGTGCGTGCGGGAGTACCAGCGGTGCGTCGACCTCGCCGGGACCGGCGGGATCACGGTCGTGGGGAGTGCGGCACGATGAGGGCCGCCGACCGGCTCGACGAGGTCGAGCGCGCGGTGCGGGCACTGCGCGGTGAGGCGGACCGGTTCACGCGGTGGGGGGCCCTGCTCGCCGAGCGGCTGCCCGACGGCGCGCGGCTGCTCGCCGCGGGCAACGGCGGGTCCGCCGCGGAGGCACAGCACCTGACCGCCGAGCTGGTCGGCAGGTTCGAGGCCGACCGGCCGCCCTACGCCGCGATCGCACTGCACGCCGACACCTCCAGCCTGACCGCGATCAGCAACGACTACGGCTACGCCGACGCGTTCGCCAGGCAGGTGCACGCGCACGCCAGGGACCGGGACGTGCTGGTGCTGCTGTCGACCAGCGGCCGCAGCGAGAACCTGCTGCGTGCCGCCGACGCGGGCCGCGAACGGGGCGCGACGGTCCTCGCGTTCACCGGCCCCCGGCCGAACCCGCTCGCCCAGCGAGCCGACGACGTGCTGGCGGTGCCCGGGTGCACCGCCACTGTGCAGGAGGCGCATCTGATGTCCGTACACCTGTTGTGCGCCGCGTTCGAGGCGGCGCTGGCCGGCCCGGCGACGAGGAGGGCGGCGTCATGAACCTCGTGATCGTCGGCGACAGCCTGCTGGACGTCGACCTCGTCGGTTCCGTGCACCGGGTCTGCCCGGACGCGCCCGCGCTGGTGGTCGACGAGGACGCACGCACCCCCCGGCCGGGCGGCGCGGGTCTCGCCGCGCTGCTCGCCGCCCGCGCGGGCGAGCCGGTCACGCTCGTCACCGCGCTGGCCGACGACGAGGAGAGCGCGGTGCTGCGCACCCAGCTCGGCCGGATACCGGTCGTCGCGGGGCCCGCGAACACGCCGACCCCGGTGAAGACCAGGGTGCGTGCGGACGGGCACACCATCGCCAGGATCGACCGCACCCGCGCGGGCAGGCCGACGGTCACCGCCGACATGCTGGCCGCGCTGCGCGCCGCCGACGCCGTGCTGGTCTCCGACTACGGCCGGGGTCTCACCGGGGACCCTGCGCTGCGTGACGTGCTGGCCGAGATGGTGGGCCGGGTGCCCGTGGTGTGGGATCCGCATCCCCGTGGTGCGCCGCCGGTGCGGGGCGTCACGCTCGCCACGCCGAACCTGGACGAGGCGCTGCGCCTGAGCGGCCGGACAGGCGACGGCCCGGCCGCGGCGGAGGCGGCGGCCGGGGCACTGCGCGCGCGGTGGCGTGCGGACGCGGTCACCGTGACCCTCGGCGGCCGGGGAGCGATGCTGGTCGACAGCGAACGGGCCAGGCTGATCCCGGCGCCCCCGGTGAGCGCGGCCGACCCGTGCGGTGCCGGTGACCGGTTCGCGGTCGCGGTGACCGCCCGGCTGATGCGGCACGACACCGTGCCTGCCGCGGTCGAGCACGCCGTCGCCGCCGCGGCCCGGTTCGTCGCGGACGGCGGGGCGGCCGAGATCACCGGCGGCGCCTTCCGGCCCGCACCGTCCGAAGCGGACGACGACCTGGCCGCGGCACGCGAGCTGGTGGCCGCGGTCCGCGCACGCGGCGGCACCGTGGTCGCCACCGGCGGCTGCTTCGACCTGATGCACGCAGGACACATCCGTACCCTCACCGCCGCCCGCGCCCTCGGCGACTGCCTGATCGTCTGCATGAACTCCGACGAGTCGGTGCGCTCGCTCAAAGGGCCGGGCCGGCCCTTGAACGGCGAGGCCGACCGGGCCGAGGTCCTGCGTGCGCTCGGCTGCGTCGACCACGTCGTCGTCTTCGCCGAGCACGGGCCGGAGCGGGTGCTCGGCGACCTGCGCCCCGACGTGTGGGTGAAGGGCGGCGACTACACCCCGGACACCCTGCCGGAGACCGGGGTCGTGCGCGGCTGGGGCGGCGAGGTCGTCGTGGTGCCCTACCACGACGGTCGCTCGACCACCCACCTCGCGCGGAAACTGAGCGAAACCGGCTGACCAGAAGGAGAATGTATGTCTACTCAGGACAAACCACCCGTGCTCGTCTCCGGTGGCGCGAGCGGGCTGGGTGCCGCGGTCGTCGCGGCGTTGCGGGACGCGGGTACGCCCGCTGTGGTGCTGGACAAGCAGGCCCCGTCCGCGGAGGTGCTGGGTTTCCGGCTCGTCGACGTGTCCGACAGCGCGGCCACGGAGGAGGCCGTGCGGTCCCTCGCCGAGGAGCACGGGCTGTCCGGTGTGGTCACCGCGGCCGGGATCGACAGCTGTGGCCCGCTCACCGAGGTGTCCACATCGGACTGGGAGCGGGTCGTGCGGGTGAACCTCATGGGCACGGCCGCGGTCGTGCGTGCCGCGGTGCCCTACCTGGAACGGGTCAAGGGCCGCGTCGTGACGGTCGCGTCGACGCTCGGGCTGCGCCCGGCGGGCGACGCGACCGCCTACTGCGCGGCCAAGTTCGGGGTCGTCGGGTTCACCAGGGCGCTCGCCATGGAGCTCGCGGGCCGGGTCGGTGTGACCCTGCTCGTGCCGGGCGGCATGCGCACCGCGTTCTTCGACGACCGCGCGGACCAGTACCTGCCCCCGGACCGCAGCAAGCTCAACCCGCCGGAGCGCGTCGCGGCGAACATCGTGCACGTCCTTGGCCAGCCCGAGGGCTGCGAGGTCCGGGAACTGGTCGTCTGCCACGAGTCCGAGCCGTCCTGGCCCTGAGGAGGTACCCGTGCTGACAGTTCAGAACGACATCTCGATCAGCGACCCGGCGACCGGGCACCACGTCGGCAGCCTCGCATCGGCGACACAGACCGAGGTCGAGGACGCGATGGCGCTCGCCCGCCGGTCCTTCCCGCTGTGGCGGCACACGCAGGCCGCCGAACGGGGCGCCGCGCTGCGGGCCGCGGCCGCCGCACTGCGCGACGGCGCGGCCGGGCTCGCCGAGATCCACGAACACGAGACCGGCAGGCCCCGGGACGAGGCCATGGCCGCCATCGACGCCGGGGTGTCCACCCTCGAGCAGTACGCCGAGCTCGGCCCGGTGCACCGCGGCAGGAGCCTGCTCGGTTCGTGGTCGGCCACCGACCTGATGGTGCCGGAGCCGCGCGGGGTCGTGGTCGCGCTGACGCCGTGGAACGACCCGGTCGCCGTGGCGTGCGGACTGATCGGCGCGGCGCTCGTGACCGGCAACTGCGTGGTGCACAAGCCGAGCGAACGCTGCCCGCACACCGGCATGCGCCTCGGGGAACTGCTCCACGACGCGTTCCCCGCCGGTGTGCTGCAGACGCTCACCGGCGGCGGCGCGGTCGGTGCGCGGCTCGCCGGGCACCACGACGCGGACGTGGTCGCGCACGTCGGCGGCGTCGAGACCGGCAGGCACGTCGCGATGGCGACGGCGCGGACCGGTGCGAAGGCACTGCTGGAGAACGGCGGCAACGACCCGCTGCTCGTCGACGGCGACGTGGACCCGGTGTGGGCCGCCGAGCAGGCCGCGCTCGGCTCGTTCGCCAACGCGGGCCAGATCTGCGTGTCCGTGGAACGGATCTACGTGCACCGCCGCCAGGCGGACGAGTTCCTCGCCGCCCTGACCGCCGCCGCCCGCCGGTTCTCCGTGCCCCCGCTCGTGGACACCGAGCACCGCGACAAGGTCCACGACCACGTCTCGCAGGCACTCGCCGCCGGTGCGCGAGCACTGACCGGCGCCACGATCCCGGACGGACCCGGCGCGCACTACCCGGCCACCGTCCTTTCCGGCTGCACCCCGGACATGGCCGTCATGGCCGAGGAGACCTTCGGTCCTGTCGCACCGGTGATGGTGGTGCCCGACTTCGCGACGGGGCTCGTCGAGGCCGTCAGGGGGCGGTACGGCCTCGCGGCCACCGTCCTGACCGCCGACATGGCACACGCGCACGAGGCGTACCGCACCCTGCGCGCGGGCACCGTGAAGGTGAACGCGGTGTTCGGTGGCGCGCCGGGCGGTGCCGCGCAACCCCGTGGCGTGAGCGGGACCGGGTTCGGCTACGGACCCGAGCTGCTCGACGAGATGACCACCACCAAGCTCGTGCACCTGACCGCGCCGGGCGAGGCGGGATGAGACACCCCGCAGCCGACCTCGGCCGCCCGCCGGACTGGCAGGCGGTGCGCCGGGTGCTCGTCGTCCGCGCCGACAACCTCGGCGACGTCGTGATGACGACACCCGCGTTGCGCGCGCTGCGGCGCGCGGCACCGCACGTGCGGATCGACCTGCTCGCGTCCCCGGCGGGCGCGCAGGTGGCGCCGCTGATCCCGGCGGTCACCGATGTGCTCACCGTGTCGCCGAGCTGGCAGCAGGCCGGACCACCGCGCGCCGCCGCCGAGCTGGCGGCCGACGAGGTGCGGCTCGTGGAGCGGATCCGCGCCGGGAACTACGACGCGATGGTGGTGTTCACCTCGCACAGCCAGTCGCCGTGGCCGGTGGCGCACGTCGGCATGCTCGCCGGGATCGGCCTGCGCGCGGTGCACTCCACCGAGTTCGGCGGCGCGGTCGCGACCCACTGGGTCACCCCGCCGCCCGAGGGCACCCACCAGGTGGACCGCTGCCTGCACCTGCTCGCCGCGCTCGGCGTGCCTCCGGCGGGACCGGAGCTGGAACTGGCGGTCCCGCCGACGGACCGGGCACCCGGCGGGCCGTTCGCGGTGCTGGCGCCGGGCGGTTCCTGCCCGGCCAAGCGGTACCCGCCGGAACGGTTCGCGGTGGTGGCGCGGCGGCTCGCCGAAGCGGGCCTGGCCGTGCTGGTCACCGGCGCGCCCAAGGAGGCGCCGCTGGTCGACGCCGTCGTCGCGGCCGCGGCCAGCCCGCTGGTGGCGCCGCTCGGCGAGGTCACGGTCCCGGAGCTGGCTGGTGTGATCGGCGCCGCGGACGTGGTGGTGTGCAACAACTCCGGCTCCCTGCACCTCGCCGACGCGGCCCGCGTGCCGCTGGTCGTCACGTACGCGGGCACCGAGGCGCGGACCGAGATGCCGCCGAGGACGACCCCCTCGGCCGAACTGCTCGGCCGTTCGGTGCCCTGTTCGCCGTGCAGGCAGTTCGACTGCCCGTACCACCAGGAATGTCTCGACCTCGATCCAGCGCAGGTCGCCTCGGCGGCACTGCGCGTGGTCCGGGAGGTGGCCCTGCCATGACCGACACGTCCACAGTGGACCCGATGGCCGGCGACGACCACGAGCTGCCGGAGCTGACCCCCGACGTGCCGGCCCGGTTGGCCGCGCTGCGGCCCAGGGTGCTCGTCGTGGGGGACGTCATCCTCGACGAGTGGCTGACCGGCAACGCGGAACGGCTGTGCCGCGAGGCACCGGCGCCGGTGGTGGCGATCGACTCCAGGACGGTGGCGCCCGGCGGCGCCGCGAACACGGCGGTGAACCTGGCAGCGCTCGGGGCCTCGGTGCGGATGGTGTCCGCCGTCGGCGCCGACGACAGCGGCGCGGAACTCCTCGCGGCACTGGAGAAAGCCGGTGTGGACACCACGTCGGTCGCGGTCGAGCCGGGCAGGCGGACCACGGCGAAACGGCGTGTGGTGGCGGGGGAGCAGGTGCTGGTGCGGCTCGACGACGGCGACCGCGACCAGGCGCCGCTGACCGGCGTGCCGGGGCTGGCCGACGGCTGGGACGCGGTCGTGGTGTGCGACTACGGCACCGGGCTGCTGTCGGAGGCGGTGCTCGACGCGGTACTGGCGACGCGCCCGCCGCTCGTGGTGGTGGACGCGCACGACCCGGCCCGCTGGGCGCGGCTGCGCCCCGACCTCGTCACCCCCAACGCGGGCGAGGCGGCCGCGGTGCTCGGCACGTCGATCCCGGCCGGTGAGTCGCTGCGGTTCCTCGACGAGCACCGCGGCACGCTGCTGACCCGCACCGGCGCGCGCGCCGTCGTCGTGACACTGGACCGGGACGGCGCCGTGCTGCTCGACGGCGCCCGGCCCGTGCACCGGACGTGGGCGCGGCCGGTGCCGGACAACCACACCGCCGGTGCCGGCGACACGTTCTGCGCGGCGCTGACCGTGGCCCGCTGCGGTGGGCTGCCCTCGGTCGTGGCGGTCGAGCTGGCACAGGCCGCCGCGGACGTGGTGGTGCACCGGCCCGAGACCGCGGTCTGCACGGTCGACGACCTCGCCGAGCGGCTCGGCGGGCACGGGACCGTGCTCGACCACGACCGGCTCGCCGCGCTGGTCGGGGAGCACCGCGCGGCCGGGCGGCGGATCGTGTTCACCAACGGCTGCTTCGACGTGCTGCACCGCGGTCACGTCAACTACCTCAACGAGGCGAAGCGGCTCGGCGACGTGCTGGTCGTCGCGGTCAACTCGGACGAGAGCGTGACCAGCCTGAAGGGCGAGGGACGGCCGGTCAACGGGGTCGCCGACCGCGCCGCGGTCCTCGCGGGGCTCAGCTGTGTCGATCACCTGACCGTGTTCGACGAGGACACCCCGGCCGCGCTGCTGACCAGGCTGCGCCCGGACGTCTACGCCAAGGGCGGCGACCACCGGGCCGAGCTGCTGACCGAGACACCGGTGGTGCGGGAGTACGGCGGCGAGGTCCGCATCCTGAGCTATCTGCCGGACCGCTCGACCTCCGCGGTGATCGAACGCATCAGAGGCGGGCGCTCCGCACACCGTCCGCCGCGGCCAGTACCTCGCCGGTCGTGAGGGTGCCGGTGGTCAGCGCCGCGTGCTGCTCGCGGCCGGCGGGCGGACCCCACCGGCTCGGCGGCGTCGGTCCGAACAGGACGACGGACGGGGTGCCGTACGCGGTGGCGAGGTGCCCGACGCCGGTGTCGTTGCAGACGACGAGTGCGGCGTCGGCGACGAGCGCGGCGAGGTCGGTGAGGCCGAGTTCTCCCGCCAGCACAGCCGATTCCGGCAGCCCGGCCCGGCGCGCGACCTCGGTGGCCATGGCCCGTTCCGCCCGGCTGCCGGTGACCACCACCCGGTGGCCCATGGCGAGTTCCCGCGCCACCTCGGCGAACCGGGCAGCACCCCACCGGCGCTCCTGCGTGCTCGCGCCGGGGTGTACCACGACCGCCCCCGGTGCGGCGCTGGGCACCCCGGGCGGCAGCAGGCCGAGTTCGTCCGGGTCGGCCGGGATGCCGTGCCAGGCGAGCAGGCCGCACCAGCGGTGCACCTCGTGCTGGTCCTCGACCCATGCCGGGCCGGGCAGTTCGGGGAACGCCTCGTGCCGGTGGGTGATCAGCCTCGTCGGCCGGGTGGCGAGGAGGTCGGCGATGCTCTCCGGCCCGGCGCCGTGCAGGTTGACCGCCACCCCGGATTCCCGCCACCGCAACGCACCCAGCCCCGGGGTGTGCACCACGGCGGCCACGCAGCCGGTCAGGTCCACCAGGGGGGACAGCCACTCCGGTGTGGCGAGGACGACCCGGTCGCCGGTGCGGTGCAGGCCGCGCAGCGCAGGCACCGCGACGAGCAGGTCTCCGATCCCCAGCGCGCGCAACACGATCATGTCCGGGTGGTACCCCCGTTTCGACCGCGGTACGCGGGTAATCCGGAACGCATGAATGTGTTGCTCTGGCACGTCCACGGTTCCTGGACCGACGCCTTCGTCCGCGGCCGCCATCACTACCTCCTTCCGACGCTGCCCGAGGGCGGCCCGTGGGGCGGGGGGCGCTGCGGCCGGGACTGGCCCGCCGCGGAGGAGATCGCGCCGGAGCGGCTGGCGGACACCGACGTCGACGTGGTCATCCTGCAACGCACCGAGGAGTTCGAGCTCGCGCAGCGGTGGCTGCGCCGCAAGCCGGGTCGCGACGTCCCCGCCGTGTTCGTCGAGCACAACACCCCGAAGGGCAGCCCGCACCCGCTCGCCGACCGCGACGACGTGCTCATCGCGCACGTCACCCACTTCAACGAGTGGATGTGGGACAACGGCCGCGCACCGACCACCGTCGTCGAGCACGGCATCGTCGAGCCGGCCGCCCGGTACACCGGCGAGCTGCCCAGGGCGGCGGTGGTGACCAACGAACCGGTGCGGCGGTGGCGGATCACCGGCACCGACCTGCTGCCCCGGTTCGCTGAGGCGGCCCCGCTCGACGTGTTCGGCATGGGGCTCGACGGGCTCGGCGACGCGCTCGACCTCGGCCGGGACCGGCTCGCCTGCCACGGCGACCTGCCGCACGACCGCCTGCACCCGGAGCTGGCGCGCCGCCGTGCCTACCTGCACGTGCCCCGCTGGACCTCGCTCGGCCTGTCCCTCATCGAGGCCATGCAGATCGGCATGCCGGTGGTGTGCCTGGCCGCGACCGAGTCGGTCGAGGCCGTGCCCGCCGACGCCGGCGTGCTCGCCACCCGCCTCGACCTGCTCGCCGACGGGCTGCGGGACCTGATGGCGGACCCGGAAATGGCCGCCCGGATGGGCAAACGGGCACGGGAGTACGCGCTGTCCCGGTTCGGCCTGGCCCGTTTCCTGGCCGACTGGGACGACATCCTCGCCGCTACAGCGGTGGCAGCTCCTGCTGCCGCCCGATGAGCGGCGCGAGCGGGTCGCCCTTCTCCCGCAGCCGGTCGAGCACGGTGCCGACGGTCCAGCGGTCGGGCCGCAGCCGCGGGTCGTCCAGCTCCGCCCACCTGACCGGGACCGAGACCGGCGCGTGCGGCAGTGGCCGGATGCTGAACGGTGCCACCAGTGTCTTGTTGATCGCGTTCTGCGTGTAGTCGAGCCGGGCGAGGCCGCCGCGCCGGTCGCGGTACCACTCCCAGCTCACCAGCTCCGGCCGGACGCGTCCGACCACCCTGGACACCTTCTCCACCCACGAACGGGTGTCGTCGAAGGTGTAGCCGTCACGCACCGGTATCCAGATCTGCACGCCCCGCTTTCCCGTCACCTTCGGCATGCCGGCGACGCCCAGATGCGCCAGGGCGGTCCGGAACAGCCTGGCCAGCTCCACGATGTCGGCGAACGTGGTGGTGTCGCCGGGGTCGATGTCGACCAGTGCCCACGTCGGCGCGTGCACGTCCGGCAGCCGGGAGGTCCACGGGTGCAGCTCGACCCCGGCGAAGTTCGCCATCCACACGAGCGCGGGCACGCTGTCGAGCACGGCGTAGCACTGCGTCTCGTCCTCGTCCGCCTCGGTGTTGTGCCACCGCGTCAGCCATTCCGGGGCGTGTTCTGGCACCTCCTTGTGCCAGAAGCCGGGACTGCCGACACCGTCGGGGTAGCGGTGCGCGTTCACCGGCCGTCCGGTCAGGTACGGCAGGAGGTACGGCGCCACCTCGGCGTAGTACCGGATCACGTCCCGTTTCGTGAGCGCTGGCGGCCCGGGGAAGAGCACCTTGTCGAGGTTGGTGACGCGCACCCTCCGGCCCCCGACCGCCCACCACCCCGTCCGGCCCAGTTCGTCGAGCGAACCGGCTGTCTCTTCCGCGACCTTCATGACCAGGGGGTACCCCGGGAACGTGACTCTGCCCGTCGGTACCGGCAACCGGTTTGCGCGGCTCACGAGCGGGCAGACAACAAGCATGGTCACGCACAACGGCAAACACTCTGGCAATCACGACGACGCGGCCACTGTGGACGAGACTCTCGAGGATACGCTGGCGGATCTCACCTTCCCGGCGGAGAAGTGGGAGGTGACCAACTGTGCCGACATCCGAGGTGTCCCGGTGGCGACCCGACGGCGACTGTACGACCTGCCGTGCCGGACCTTCGAGAGCGCGGAGGACGTGGCCGCTGCACTCTGACGGAACGGATCCCAGTACGGCGAACGCCGCGCGGGGATAGGGTCGGGGGGTGCCTCTCCACGACATCCCGCTGCAGACGCTCGACGGTTCGCCTGCCACCCTGGCGGGCCTGCCCGGTCGCGTGTTCCTGATCGTCAACGTCGCCTCGAAGTGCGGGCTCACGCCGCAGTACCGCGGCCTCGAGGCGCTCCACGAGCGCTACGCCGACCAGGGCTTGTCCGTGGTCGGGTTCCCGTGCGACCAGTTCGGCGGGCAGGAGCCCGGCAGCGCGGAGGAGATCAGGACCTTCTGCGCGACGAACTACGGCGTTACCTTCCCGATGATGGCGAAGACCGAGGTCAACGGCGGCGGGCGACACCCGCTGTACGCCGAGCTGGTCACGACCGGGGACGCGGACGGCGAAGCGGGCGACGTGCAGTGGAACTTCGAGAAGTTCCTCGTCGACGGTTCCGGTGCCGTGACGCGGTTCCGCCCGGGCGTCACGCCCGAGGACCCCGCGCTGGTCACGGCCGTCGAGAAGGCACTCGCCGCCTGACGCCGCACGCGGCGCGTCAGCCCACCGCGATGTCCACCCGGTGCCTGCCGGTCAGCGTGGCCGGGACCGTGTGACCCGCCTGCGGGACGCCGTCCACCGCGAACGCCGTCACCTCGGTGCCATGGCCGGTGACCGTGACCTCCAGGGTGAGGTCGCGGAGGGTGAGGCCCGACAGCCGGACCTCGGTGAACCCGTCGGGCACCACCGGCGCGAACCCGATGTCGCTGCCGCTGCCGCCGAGGCGCAGGCCGACGAGTCCGTGGTGGACCAGCGCGAGGTAGCCCGCCGCGCTCCACAGCTGGCGGGCCGAACCGCCCGGCCGTCCGGTGCGGGGCCGGTAGAACTCGTGGTAGGTCGGTGCGCGGCAGGCCAGGGCGGTGAGCGCGGCCAGTTCCGCCGCGAACACGTCGACCGCGCGGCGGGTCGCCGCCGCCCACCCCCAGTAGCCCTGGACGAACGGCCACACGGTCCCGTTGTGGTAGTTGTACTCGTCCCTGGGCAGCCACGGACCCCACAGCGGGTACGGCGGCCACAGGCACGGCAGCCCGTGCGCGGTGGGAGCCACGGTGCGGAGAACGGTTGCCGCCTGCTCGTCGTCGGCGACGCCCCACAGCACCGCGAGTGCGGTGCCGAGACCTTCCCACCGGTCGGAGACCTGGCCGTCTGCGTCCTCGTAGTAGGCGTAGCAGCCCCGGTCCGGCACCCACAGCCGCTCGTTGATCGCCTGCTTCACCTCGGCCGCCCTGGCCGCGAACGGTGCCGGGTCCTCGCCGAGCAGCTCGGCCGACCTGGCCGCGATCGAGTAGGCGCGGTGGTGGAGCACGTTGGTGCTGAGGGCCTTGGTGGCGCCGACCGCCCGGCCGCGGAACGCGAACCGAGGGGGATGGCCGCTGTTGGACTCCATGAAGCTCGCGCAGCCACGGAACAACCCGCCGTCGAACACCTCCTGCTCGGCCCTGGCGAGGCTCGCGCGGGTCACCTCGTGGCTCCAGGACAGGAACTCCAGGTCGCCCGTCGTCTCGTAGCAGGCCCACGCGCCGACCGCGCCGACGATGGCGTCGGTGAGGTTCGGCCACCGGCCGAAGTGCGCGGCGCGGTCCTGCGCCCACCGCCCGTTCGCCGCCACGGCCCGCATCGAGGCACGGGCGACGCCGGGGTGCAGCAGCGCGGCCCCGAGGTCGATGGCGTACGCGGCGTCCCGGACCCACAGCGTCGGCCACGACTCACCGGCGAGGAACACGCTCCCGGCGACGCTGTCCGCCACGTCGCGCACCGCCATGGCGTACGCGGCGTCGTGGCTCGGGGAGCCGGTGTCGAGAGCCGGTGCCACCACCCGGGCTATGGCCTGCCGTGCGGGCTGCCGAAGGTCCACACGGCGCGCGCGGCCGGGCCGACCACGAGGACCGACCGGCCGAGGCGCTCCTCGTGCCGGTAGCCGGGCGCGCGGTTGAGCGACATCTCGACCTGCCGCAGCCCGGTCCGGTGTGCCGGCACGACGTCGAACCGGAGCGTGGTGCCCTTGCCGTGTGCGACGACCCCGCCATGGCGGCGCAGGACCACGAAGTCACCGGCACGCAGCAGCGGCACCGTGTTCGCCAGGTCCTGTGCGGTGACCGCGATGCGGACGCCGGTCACGTCGCGCATCAGGTGGCGGCGGTAGTCGTCCGGCAGGTAGCGTTCGCGGCCGACGTCGCCGGGGTGACTGGGGGGTTCGGTCTCGCTGCGCGGGTCGGCGAAGTACTCCGGCCGGTACTCCATCGCCCAGGCGCCGAACGTGTCGTACTGCTGGGTGGTCAGCACGGAGTCGAACCACGGCACCGGCCTGCCGTCGCCGAAGTCGCGGGTCTGGCTGAACTCGATCGGCGCCGCCACACCCTCGTCGCGCAGCTCGTCGGTGACCTCGGGCAGCTCGTTGGCATGTTCTGTGGACAGAGCGAGCCCGCCGGAACCGGGCCTGCTGTCCTGGCCGGGCAGGTCGCCTGCCTTGAACAGCTCGAGGTAGGTCTCGCGGCCGAGCAGGTAGCTGCCGGTCCACGTCTGCCCCTCGTCGCCAGTGGTCGTGCGCAGCTCGAAGTCGGCGAACCGGCGCAGGTACGCCGAGTGCTCGACGGCGTCGGCGGTTTCGTGGTCGAGCACGCCGTACGCGTGGTTGTAGTGCAGCAGCTGCCACGGTAAGCCCGCGCCCTCCTCCGCACGGCCGTCGGCCACCCCGGCGGCGAGCAGCGGGACGGCGACGACTGCGGCCATGAGGGTGCGCGAAACCCCGCGGATCAGCATTTCGCCATCGTAGGAGGGGTAATCATGATTCGCGCTTGACCCACGGTCGCCGAAGCGCAACCCGGACGACGCTCGACGGCGTTCGGCGTGGTGTCGGCGGTTCGACGAGCCGGACTACAGCCGAAGCGGGCTGCCGGGCCGTGGCCGAGACGATCGACCTGCTCGCGCTCCGGCAGGGCGGCGGTTCCCGAGGGGATCCGGGTGCCGGGGTGCGATGATCACCGCGTGTCCCCCCGTGCCCGTTCCCGGAGTGCAGGCCGCCTGCTCGGAACGCTCGTCGCGCTCGCCGTCGCCGTGGCCGTCTGGTGGTTCACCAGCGACCCGACGGAGGCCGGCCAGACCCCGTCCGCCCCGCTGCCCGCCGATCCCGCGACGGCGGTGACCGTGCTCGACGGCCTGACGGTCGCCGAGGAGGACACCGGCTTCCGCTACGACCGCGACCAGTGGCCGCACTGGTCGAGCCAGGGGGAGGGCTGCAACACCCGAGAGGTGGCGCTGCGGCAACAGGGCACCGACGTCGTCACCGACGACGAGTGCCGCGCGGTGTCCGGCACGTGGGTGTCCGACTACGACGGTCTGGTGCTCCACGACGCGAGCGAGGCCGACCTCGACCACCTGGTGCCGTTGGCTGAGGCTGCCCGCAGCGGCACCAGGAAGTGGACCCGTGACCAGCGGGCCGCGTTCGCGAACGACCTCGACCAGCTCGTCGTGGTGTCCGCCACGTCGAACCGGCAGAAGGGCGACCAGGACCCGGCGTCCTGGCTGCCGGACCAGGACCGGTGCGCCTACGCCATCCGCTGGGTCCTCACCAAGGACCGCTACGACCTGACCGTCGACCGCGACGAGCGGGACGCGCTGCGCGGTGTGCTCACGCACTGCCCGCGCTCGTGACGACGTCTCGCCCACAAGACTTGACTCATTCAAGAAAAGTCGCAAGACTGCGGCCGTGCCCACCACGGCGGACTTCGAACACATGCTGCGCGGTGTCGCGCTGCGTGTGACGCGCCCCCGGGTGGCGGTGCTGTCCGCGGTGCACGCCCATCCGCACACCGACACCGATTCGATCATCGGTATCGTGCGCTCGGATCTCGGTGGGGTGTCCCACCAGGCCGTCTACGACGTCCTGCGTGCGCTCACCACAGCCGGGCTGCTGCGGCGAATCGAGCCACCCGGCTCCGTCGCGCGGTACGAGGCACGGGTCGGGGACAACCATCACCACGTCGTGTGCCGGTCCTGCGGTGCCATCGCCGACGTCGGCTGCGCCGTCGGCACCGCCCCGTGCCTGACGGGCTCCGACGACCTCGGCTTCGTGATCGACGAGGCCGAAGTCGTCTACCGGGGCCTGTGCCCCGGCTGCTCCACCACAACGAGTTCCTGAGCAAGTCCCCGATCCCCGGAAGGAATCCTGTGTCTGACAGTCCTGACGCTGTCGTTGGCGAGATGAACGTGGAGGGCGCCGGCGGCTGCCCGGTCTCCACGGGGCGTTTCAACCACCCGACCGAGGGTGGGAGCAACCGCGACTGGTGGCCGAACCGGCTGAACCTCGCGATCCTGCGCAAGCACAACCCGGTGGCCGACCCCATGGGCGGGGACTTCGACTACGCGGCCGAGTTCAACAGCCTCGACCTCGACGAGCTCGCGCGGGACGTCGACGAGGTGCTGACGACCTCCCAGGACTGGTGGCCCGCCGACTTCGGCCACTACGGCGGCCTGATGGTCCGCATGGCGTGGCACAGCGCGGGCACGTACCGCATCGAGGACGGCCGCGGCGGCGCCGGTGCGGGCATGCAGCGCTTCGCGCCCCTGAACAGCTGGCCCGACAACGGGAATCTCGACAAGGCCCGCCGTCTGCTGTGGCCGGTCAAGCAGAAGTACGGCCGCCGGATCTCGTGGGCCGACCTGATGGTCTTCACGGGCAACCGCGCCCTGGAGACCATGGGCTTCAAGACCTTCGGCTTCGCAGGCGGCCGCGCGGACGTGTGGGAGCCCGACGAGGACGTGTACTGGGGCCCGGAGCGCAGCTGGCTCGGCGACGAGCGCTACAGCGGTGACCGCGAGCTCGAGAACCCCCTCGCCGCCGTTCAGATGGGCCTCATCTACGTCAACCCGGAGGGCCCCAACGGCAACCCAGACCCGCTCGCCGCGGCAAGGGACATCCGGGAGACGTTCCGCCGGATGGCGATGAACGACGAGGAGACCGTCGCGCTGATCGCGGGTGGCCACACGTTCGGCAAGACCCACGGCGCGGCCGACCCGGACATCCACGTCGGCCCGGAGCCGGAGGGCGCCTCGATCGAGGAGCAGGGGCTCGGCTGGCGCAACTCCTTCGGCAGCGGCAAGGGCCGCGACGCCATCACCAGTGGTCTGGAGGTCACCTGGACCTCGACGCCGACCCGGTGGAGCAACGGCTTCTTCGACAACCTGTTCGGCTACGAGTACGAGCTGACCAGGAGCCCGGCGGGCGCCAACCAGTGGGTGGCCAAGGACGGGGCCGGGGCCGACACCATCCCCGACCCGGAGACCGGCGAGCTGAAGCGGCCGCCGACCATGCTCACCACGGACCTGGCGCTGCGGTTCGACCCGGTCTACGGGCCGATCTCGCGGCGGTTCCACGAGAACCCGCAGGAGTTCGCGGACGCGTTCGCCCGTGCCTGGTTCAAGCTGACCCACCGGGACATGGGCCCGATCCAGCGCTACCTCGGCCCGCTGGTGCCGAGGGAGGAGCTGATCTGGCAGGACCCCGTCCCCGCCGTCGACCACGAGCTGGTCGGGGCGCAGGACGTCGCGGCGCTCAAGGCCCAGCTCCTGGCGTCGGGCCTGACGGTCGCGCAGCTGGTCTCGACCGCGTGGGCGTCGGCATCGACGTTCCGCGGCAGCGACAAGCGCGGTGGCGCGAACGGCGCCCGCGTCCGACTCGCGCCGCAGCGCGAGTGGGAGGTCAACGAGCCAGACCAGCTCGCCGGGGTGCTGCGCACGCTGGAGGGCGTCCAGGAGTCGTTCAACAGCGCGCAGACCGGCGGCAAGCGGATCTCGCTCGCCGACCTGATCGTGCTCGGTGGCGTCGCGGCGGTCGAGCAGGCCGCCAGGAACGCGGGTCATGACGTCGAGGTGCCGTTCACGCCGGGCCGCACCGACGCGTCGCAGGAGCAGACGGACATCGAGTCGTTCGAGGCACTGGAGCCGAAGGCGGACGGGTTCCGCAACTACCGGGGCAAGGGCAACCGGCTGCCGTCGGAGTACCTGCTGATCGACCGCGCGAACCTGCTGAACCTGAGCGCGCCCGAGATGACCGTCCTCGTCGGCGGCATGCGGGTGCTCGGCGCGACCTACCAGCAGTCCGCGCTCGGTGTGCTGACCTCGGCGCCGGGGTCGCTGACCAACGACTTCTTCGCCAACCTGCTCGACATGGGCACGGAGTGGCAGCCGGTGTCCGAGGACGCGGAGACCTTCGAGGGCCGCGACCGCGCGACGGGCGAGGTCAGATGGACCGGCAGCCGCGTCGACCTGCTGTTCGGCTCGAACTCCGAGCTGCGTGCCGTCGCCGAGGTCTACGCCAGCGACGACGCCGGGGAGAAGTTCGTCCGTGACTTCGTCTCCGCGTGGGACAAGGTCATGAACGCCGACCGGTTCGACCTGGTCTGACCGTTCTTCGGTGACCCGCTGCCCGGGCCGGCCCCTCGCCGGCCCGGGCAGCGGGTTGTTCGTCACCGGTCCGCCCGGTGCTGACCTACCTGGCGGCGCAGGCCGGTGTCATCCCGGTGCCGGTCCCAGAGCCCTGGAACCCGAACTCGACCGACTGGCCCGCCGCGACGGCGCCGTTGTGCCCGACGTTGGTGAACGTCACCGTGCCGGTGTCGGCGCTGCGGGTCGCCTCCCACGCGTTGACGATGCGTGTGCCCGACGGGAGCGCCGTGGTGACGGTCCACCCGGCGACCGGCGAGGAACCAGCGGTGACCCGGACCGTGGCCACGAACCCGCCCGTCCACTGGCTGACCGACGCCGTCGCCGTGCAGCCGGCCGCGGGCGGCGGGTCGGTGGGCGGGCCGTCGGACAGCGTCGGCGTCTGCCACGTCCGCCACTCGGACAGGTCGCCCGCCTTCCTGCTGGAGATCCGGAACACGGCTGGGGCGCTGCCAGTGCCCACCAGGAACCGCTGGATGCTCTGCTGCAGCGGTGTGCGCCACTCCGACCGCGACGCGCAGTGCGTGCCGTCCTGGACGTCGGACCAGTAGCTGATGTTGCCGCCGGCTCCGAGCGCCTTGTACACCTCGGCGCCACCGAGTGCGGCCACGCTGCCCGAGCGGGCACCGAGCCAGTCGACGTGCGGGTTCTCCATGATGAACAGGCCGCGTGGCGCGATCATGCCGACGACCTCGTGCGTGTCCACCGGCAGGTTCGCCGGGTTGGCGGTGAACGAGCTGAACGCGTCTCCGAGCCACGGCTGCTCGCCGTAGGCGCTGCTCAGGGGCTGCGCACCGGACTCGCCCTGCAGGCCGCGGAAGACCGGCGCACCGGCGCTGCCCGACTCGATCGGCATGGTCAGCGCGATGCGCTGGTCGAACGCCCCCGCAGCGAACGCGCCCTTGCCGTAGCGGGAGCAGCCGGTGACACCGGTCGCGTCCGCCCTCAGCACGTTGCCGCCGGACTGTTCGATCACGTCGATGATCCGGCTGACGCCCCACGACCACGCCGCGAGCAGCCCGGTGCTGCTGGTCGCGCCGTACAGCGTGTAGAACGCGCCCTGCTTGTTGTTGCGCGGGGTGCCTTCCCTGCCGACCGCGAGCGGGTCGTAGTCGATGACGGCGGCGCCCGCGGCCCGGATGGTCGCGGTGTCCGCGCCGAACCCGCCGAGCACGACCACCGCGGGGAACGGCCCGGAGCCATTGGGCAGCTGGACACTCGCCGAGAAGCTCGCGTTCCGCCCGTTGTGCGACACGTTCACCGTGATGTTGCTGCTCGACACCGTCCCGGTGACGCTCGACGGTTTCGGTGGTTTCTCGCCGTAGACGTACCGTTCCGCCAGCTGTTTGATCTCCGCGCGGCGGCACCGCCACTGCGACTTGGCGGTGACCCGCGTGCCGTCGATCTTCGTGAAGGGGTCCGGGAGACGCGAGTTCGCCGTCAGCGAACCGGGCAGCGTCACGGGGCAGTCCGCGCCGTCGTCCTCGACACCGGCGGCCGCGAACGTGACCTCGTCTGGTGGCGGACTCGCGGTTGCCGTGGCGGCGCCCGCTGTCGCGAGTGCCGCCACGGCAACCGCGACGATCGTTCTCGTGAACATCGATGGCTCTCCTTCCGGGGGAAGGCGGCTCGACTTTCTCCCTGCCTCCACAAAGGACGCCGGGAATTGAGGAACCGCCGCGTGCCCGCGCGAGAGTGAACCGAAATTATCGATAATGTACCGGAATTATTCTAGATCGATGTCTCGCATTCGGTCAAACTGTTTCCGAAAGGGCCAGGAATTCGCTTCGAAATGTTCCGGAAATTCCGGGAACCGGGCACGTGGCGTACTCCACGCTCCCCGGAGCACCACCACCGTCCGACCCTCGTCACGCAGCCGAGTTCGGCCACGCGCCAGGCAGGCTTTCCGCGCTCAGCACGCACTGACTCGTCCGCCTGGCGGCAGGACTACCGGCGCCGGGGCTTGCGGCTCCTGGTCCCCTGGCGGCGGCGCGTGTCGTTGACGCCCCTGGGTTCGCGCGGTTCGGTGCGCTGCGGCTCGGCTCGCTCCGGCCTGCGGCCGCGGGAGCTGTTGACCGTGCGTCCCCGGACGATCCCGATGAACTCCTCCATCAGGTCGGTGGTCTCGTCCGCCTGCCACGACAAGGCGACGCCGGACCGCGGCACGTCGGTGAGCGGCCGGTAGGTGAGGTCCTTCCGGTGGTGCAGCCGGGCGAGGGACTGGGGGACCACCAGCAGCCCGATCCCGGCGGCCACCAGTTCGACGGCGTCCTCGGTGCTGGCCGGCCGCTGCGCCGCCCGCGTGCCGGGGGGGCCGGCCCAGTCGAGGGTGTCGTCGAGCGGCTGCAGCACGACGCTGTCCGCCACGTCCTCGCAGGTCAGCTCGTCGGCCGCGGCTAGGTGGTGGTCCTTCGGCATGACGAGCACGGTCGTCTCGGTGTAGAGCGGGATCGCGTGCAGTCCCGTGCGGTCGACCGGCAGCCGCAGGAGGACCGCGTTCGCGGCACCGTCGCGGACCAGGCAGGCCGCGTCGGCCGCGGGCACCTGCACGAGGTTCAGTGGCACGTCGGGCACCCGCTCCTGCCACGTCCGCACCCACTTGGCGGGCGTCACGCCGGGGACGTAACCGAGCGTGAACGAAGGCGGGACGTCCTGGCCGGTCACGTGGGCAGATTACCGGGCGTGCGCGCCGCCGCCGCACCGACCGTTACCCTCGACGCCATGACGTCGCGCAAGACACCCCAGACGATGAAGCCCGCGACCGCGGCGAAGAAGCTGGGTGTGTACCTCGAGGCCACCCCCGCGGACTTCCAGGCGGGCCCCGTCTCGCGCGACGACCTGAACGCCATGCAGGCCGACCCGCCGGAGTGGCTGCGCGACCTGCGCCGCAACGGCCCGCACCCGAGGCAGGTCGTCGCCGCGCGGCTGCGGGTGTCGATCAGCGGTCTGACGCGGGCAGGCATCACGGGTGCGCTCACCACCGAGCAGATCGACGAGCTGAAGGCCGACGATCCCGACTGGCTGCGGCGCGAACGCGCCACGCAGGCCGAGGTGCGCGACGAGGTGGCCCGCCTCAAGGCGGCGGAGGCCGCGCGTTCCTGAGCACCTCGGCGTGAGGCCTTCTTCGGCTGGCTGAGGACCGCGGTCCCGCCGGACCAGGGGACCGGTGCACGCGGCTTCGCGATGTCCTGCCGGGAACGCACGGCGGCGGGGAAGCGCGCGGATCCTGGGGTGGCCGGCCGGATCGCCACCCGGCCACGACTGTCCCTATCGGACATTCAATGAGGTGTGCCGACAGGTCGCCGGACTCCCCTCTTTATTAACTACTATCAACTATATAGATGTCCAATTTTAGTGCGCCAGCGTGTGGCGCCGGCCCGCCACGCCACGACGACTACACAAAACAGCAAAGAGGGAAGGGCAGGCTCTCGTATCCGGTGGCGCTGTTCGTGGGGCTCAGATCCACTGTGATGAGAGGGATTAGTCCTCTTGTCCTGAGTCGCCGGGCCGGGTCTGCTCGACGCAGGGGGCGAAGGAGGCGGCTGTTGTGCACGAGATGACGGTGGCGTCGGTGATGACGAGGTGCGTGGTGACCGTCGAGCCACAGATGCCGGTCCGGGAGCTGGTGGTGGCGATGGCCGAGAGCGGACTCAGTGCGCTGCCGGTGGTCGACGGCCGCGGTATGCCGCTCGGGGTGGTGTCCGAGGCGGATCTCGTTCTCGGCCGTGCGCGGTGGCTGCCAGCGCACGGGCGGACCGCTGCTGAGGTGATAGGCGCTTCGGTGCGTGCGGTCCACGTCGAGGAGCCGGTGAGCTTCGTGGCCCGCGTGCTGGCGGGGACCGGGATGCGCAGGCTGTTCGTGACGGACTGGGACGGCAGGCTGGTCGGTGTGGTGTCGCGGCAGGATCTGCGGCGGTCCTGCCGCTGACCGGTCCGGTCAGCGGTCGCGGAAGCGGCCGAGTGCGCCGAGTGCCATCGGGATGAGCAGCCAGACGGGCCAGAAGTACTGCGGTTGGCCGGAGGCGATGCTGGACACGAGCCAGATAACGGTGCCGAGTACGAAGACGCCGCCGAAGCCGCCGAGCCAGGCTCGGACGAGCTGACCGGCGCGGTCCGCCCTGGCCGTCGGTGGCGGTGCTGTCGTGGTCGGTGCCGGGTCGGTGGCCCGGGTCCTGGCGGGGAGTGGGGCTGTGGGCAGGTCGTCGAGCAGTCCCTTCAGGTCGCCGTAGGTCTTGGCCGCGTAGGCCCGTTGGAGGCGTTCGTCGTACTCGACGAGTTCCAGTCTGCCCTCGTCGTGTGCCTGCTTGAGCTTGTCTGCCACCGCCTGGCGATCGTTGTCGCCCGCGCGCATCTCGTCACGACCCATGTGCACAGGATGTCATTGGTCGTCTTGATTCCTCGTCGAGGATCTCATCAGGCACGACCCCCACACTCCTGCGGTCGCCCGAGACGGGGCTGGGCCGGTGCCGTGAATGGGCCGTTCAGGGCGCCCAGCGCCCTGAACGCGCCTTTCAGGGCATAAACCAGGGCGCTCCGGGGTGAGCGGCTAGGACGAGCCGGGCGCCGACAGCGCGGGAATGTCGGGGTGGTCGAGCAGTGCGCTGACGACCGCGCCCACCGCCGCACGTGGGGCCGCGCCCCGCCGCACCGCGATCGTGACGTTGCGGTGCACCGGCGTGGTGAGCTCGCGGGTCACGACCGCGTGGCCCGCCGACACCGCGAGCGCGGGCAGCAACGTGACCGACCGGCCGGCCTCGACGTGCTGGAGCAGCAGCAGGTAGTTGCCGAACCGGCAGGCCACTCTCGGCTCGAACCCGGACTCGCGGCACAGCCGCGAGGTCAGGTCCGCCATGTAGGAACCCGGCCGGTCACACGCCCATGTCTCGTTCGCGCACGCGGCGAGGTCGACCACTCTGCGGCGCGCGAGCGGGTGGTCGTCCGGCAGGACCAGCACCACCGGGTCGGTGCCCAGCGGGACGATCTCCAGGTCCTGGTCCCATGGGAACTCGACGTAGTCGGTGGTCGTGACGATCACGTCCACCTCGCCCGCGCGCAACGCGGGTCCGCTCTCGTGTGGTTCGTGCTCGATCAGTTCCACGTGCAGGTGCGGGTGTGAGCCGGCCAGGTGGGCCGCGGCGGGGACGGCGAGGGTGTGGATCGCGCTCTGGAACACCCCGACCCGTACGGTGCCGATCGGTTCGTCGTTCAGCGCACGAAGCTCCGCCTCCGCTTCGGCCATCCGGTCGAGGATCTCGCGGCCGCGGCGGGCCAGTACGAGCCCGGTCCTGGTCAGCCGCACCCGGCGCCCGGAGCGTTCCAGGAGTGTGCTGCGTGTCTCGGACTCGAGCACCGCGAGCTGCTGGGACACCGTCGACGGGCTCATGTGCAGTGCCTCGGCGACCGCGCGGACCGTGCCGAGGCTGTCGAGCAGGCCGAGCATACGCAGCCGCCACGGGTTCAACATGCGGCCATTCTGGGGGCGGCTGTGCGGTTTTGGCGAACAGCGTCGGCGGTATCGTGTGATGGACGTGCACGGTCGCCGGTTCGTAGCGTCGAGGCATGGACGACATCACCCGCCACCTGGTCCGCTATTCCGGCCGCGGCGGCTTCAGCGAGGACGTCATCTACCGGGCCGAGGGCAGCACGGTGTTCACCTCCGACGGGCGTGCGCTCCTGGATTTCACCTCCGGGCAGATGAGCGCGATCCTCGGCCACTCCCATCCGGAGATCGTCGCGACGGTCCGCGAGCAGGTCGCGCGGCTCGACCACCTTTACAGCGGCATGCTCAGCCGCCCTGTGCTCGACCTCGCGGGCAGGCTCGCGGACACCCTGCCCGCGCCGTTGACCAAGACCATGCTCCTGACCACCGGCGCCGAGTCGAACGAGGCGGCGCTGCGGATGGCCAAGCTCGTCACCGGCAAGCACGAGGTCGTCTCCTTTGCCCGGTCCTGGCACGGCATGACCCAGGCCGCCGCGAACGCCACCTACAGCGCGGGTCGCGCCGGGTATGGGCCCGCCGCCCCCGGTAACTTCGCGTTGCCGGTGCCCGATCGGTTCCGGCCCGACATCGTCGACGCGGACGGCGTCCTGGACTGGCGCCGTCAGCTCGACCTCGGTTTCGCGATGATCGACGCCCAGTCCGTTGGCAGCCTCGCGGCCTGCCTGGTCGAGCCGGTGCTCAGCTCGGGTGGCGTCATCGACCTCCCGCCCGGCTACCTGGCCGCGCTGCGCGACAAGTGCCGCGAACGGGGCATGCTGTTGATTCTGGACGAGGCTCAGACCGGGTTGTGCCGCACCGGCGACTGGTACGCGTTCGAACGCGACGGTGTCGTACCCGACATCCTCACCTTGTCCAAGACGCTCGGCGCCGGGCTGCCGCTCGCGGCTGTGGTCACCAGTGCCGAGATCGAGCAGGAGGCGTACGACCGCGGGTTCCTGTTCTTCACCACGCACGTCAACGACCCGCTCCCGGCTGCCGTCGGGAACACCGTCCTGACCGTGCTCGCCCGCGACCGCCTCGACCTGCGCGCCGGCGTACTCGGCGAACGGCTGCGCGCCGGACTGCACGAGCTGGCGGCCCGGCACCCGGTGATCGGTGACGTCCGGGGCCGTGGCCTGCTGGTCGGGCTCGAACTGGTCGACGGGGTGGACGGGACCGACGCCGACCGGATCGGTGCCGCCGTCACGAGGCGCTGCGCCGAACTCGGGCTGCACATGAACATCGTGCAGTTGCCGGGCCTTGGCGGCACGTTCCGCATCGCCCCACCGCTCACCGCGACCGACAGCGAGATCGACCGCGGCCTGGACATCCTCGACACCGCGCTGAGCGATGTCACCGGGACGCTTCTCGCCGCGGGCGGGCCCGCTCACCGCGATGGGTTTCGTCCGGCACGTGCGGTGGCGGGGAGCGGGGGACAGGCACTACCGTGAAGTAGAACACGTTCTAGTTCACGGGGGTGTGCATGCGCTTCGGGATCGTGCTGTTCACGAGCGACCGCGGGATCACGCCCGCCGTGTGCGCCAAAGCGGCCGAAGACGCCGGGTTCTACTCGTTCTACGTGCCAGAGCACACCCACATGCCCGTCCGGCGGGCGGCCGCACACCCCCGCACCGGCACCTCCGAACTCCCCGACGACCGCTACCTGCGCACCCTCGACCCGTGGGTGTCCCTCGCGACCGCCGCCGCGGTCACCTCGACGATCCGGCTGGGCACCGCGGTCGCACTACCCGTGGAGTCCGACCCGATCACCCTCGCCAAGACCGTCGCGAGCCTGGACCACCTGTCCGGTGGCCGGGTCACCCTCGGCGCCGGGTTCGGCTGGAACACCGACGAACTCGCCGACCACGGCATCCCGGCCAGGTACCGGTACACCGCGCTCCGCGAGTACGTCGAGGCGATGCGTGCACTGTGGACCGAGGAGGTCGCCGCCTACGACGGCCGGTTCGTGTCTTTCGGCGGCAGCTGGGCATACCCCAAACCCGTGCAGGACCACGTGCCGCTGCTCGTCGGGGCCGGTGGCACCGAACGCACCTTCAGGTGGGTCGCGGCCAACGCCGATGGCTGGATCACCACCCCGTACGAGACCGACATCGCCGACCAGGTCCGGCTGCTGGAGCGGCACTGGGCCGACGCGGGCCGCACCGGAAGGCCCTACGTCGTCGCGCTCGGCGGCCGCGCCGACCCCGAACGAGTGGCGCACCTCGACGACCTCGGCGTGGCCGAGGTCGTCATCGGCCTGCCGGACAAGGACCAGGACGACGTGCTGGCGTTCATCGGGAAGATGGGCACACGACTCCGCTAGCCCGCCTCCCCGCATTCAGAAGTGTTGGTCGCGACCCGGTGGCAACCGCGGACCGCGGGCGCAGTGCCGTCACGTTCCCTGAGGTGGCTGCTGGTCGGGTGCGGGCCCGCGCGCAAGACACGGACGTGGTTGTGGCGGGAGCCGGAGGACTCCCGCCACAACCACGTTCACCGCGGTGCGGTCAGATCAGCACGCGCCCATGTCGAGCCATGACGTCGTGGTGCCCGGCGCCTCCCCGTAGGAGTAGAACGCCGCCAGGATCCACACGTGACCGTTGTGGCTCACCTCGGAACCGAAGAAGTACAGCGACGAAGCGCTCCACGCGGCAACGCCGTCGCACGCCGGCGGCTCACCGGGGTCACCCGGGTCGCCCGGGTCCGGGTCGGCGCCCTCACCGACGTACAGCAGGTTGTTCGGCGAGCCAGCGCCCGCGTTGGTGACCTTGCCGATGCTGGCGAAGTCCTTCAGCGCGGTCTGCACCGCGGCCGGGGTCGCGTTCGGGTGCGAACCCAGGTACACCGCGGCGGCACCGGCGACGTGCGGGGTCGCCATCGACGTGCCGCTGATCGTGTTCGTCGCGGAGTCGCTGGTGTTCCACGCCGAGGTGATGTCGCGGCCCGGTGCGAAGATGTCGGTGCAGGTGCCGAAGTTCGAGAACGACGACCGTGCGTCGGTGCGGTCGGTCGAGTTGACCGTGATCGCCTCCGGCGTGCGGGCCGGGGTGAAGTTGCACGCGTCCGCGTTCGAGTTGCCCGACGCGATCGCGTAGGTCACGCCCGAGCTGATCGAGTTGCGCACCGCGTTCTCGAGCGTGGCGTTCGTGCCGGTCGCGCCGAGGCTCATGTTGGCCACGGCGGGCTTCACCGCGTTCGCGGTCACCCAGTCGATGCCCTGCGCGACACCGGCGAGCGTGCCGGAACCCTGGCAGTTCAGCACCTTCACCGCGACCAGGTCGACGTCCTTGGCCACCCCGTGCGCGGTGCCGCCGACCGTGCCCGCCACGTGCGTGCCGTGGCCGTTGCAGTCGGTGTTGTTGGAGTCGACGGTGTTCGTGCCCCACGTGGCCTGGCCACCGAAGTCGCTGTGTGAGGTGCGGATGCCGGTGTCGATGATGTACGCGGTCACGCCGGAACCGGAGTTCGGGTACGTGTAGCTGCTGTCGAGCGGCAGCGTGCGCTGGTCGACCCGGTCAAGACCCCACGACGGCGGGTTCGGCTGCGTCTCCAGCGCGGAGATCACCCGGTTCTGCTCGACGTAGTCGACCGACGGGTCCGCCGCGGTGCGCTTGGCGTCCGCCTCGCTCATCGTCGCGGCGTAGCCGTGCAGCGCCGCCCGGTAGGTGTGGGTGACCTTCGCGTTGTGCGCGTCGGCGACACTCGCCGCCGAGGCCGCCCCTTCCTTGAGCACCACGATGTAGCTGTCCTTGATGGTGCCCTCGGCGTTGGTGCCGAGCACCTTCCCGTCGGCCGCGCTGGCCGTCGTGCCCAAGCTCAGGCTCGCCGCGACGACCGCGGCCGCGACCAGTCCGGTCTTCAGCAGATGTGTGTTTCTCGGACGTCTCATGTCCGGTCCTCCTCGACGCAGGGCGCGCGCGGGTCCTGCCCTCAGGAGAGCCGCGCACGTGCGGACCACCATGTGGTGATCCGTCCACCACCAAACCGCAAGACCGGTCAGGACTCAACGATCTGGGAACGAGAAGGGCTGAAGGAGCCCACAGAACCATCCGCGTGGCCTAATCCGGACACAACCGAACCGGTCAGGGGAGGGCCCGCCGATCACCTGGCCCGGTACGCGCGGATCACGGTCTGGGTGACCGTGTCGCCCGCGGAGTCGCTCGCCTGTGCCCGCAGCGAGACATACCGGGCCCCGCGCGGATGCGTGATCTCCACCGTGCCGCCGCTGGGCCGGTCCATCGTCACCGTCAGCGGCCGCCACGTCCGTCCGTCGTCGAAGGACGCCGCCACCGACAGCCCGGTCACCTCCGCCGCTGGCGCGTTGTGCTGCCGCTGCACCGCGACCGGGATCCGCACCGACGTGCTCGTCGCCGCGTTGTCCGGGTCGAGCCCCGGCGGCGCGAAACGCACCGCCATCAACGGCAGCCCGGTGCCGCCCTTGCCCTTCGTTTTCGGGTCCGGCTCCGGCGGGCGCTGCGAACCGAACGTCCACACACCCGAGATCCGCGTCGAGAGGTCCGCAACGCCGCTGCGGACCGAGTCGACCTCCAGCCGGTAGGTGAACCGCCCGGCAGGCACCTCGAACTGGCCCACACCCGGCTGCGTGGTCGCACCGACCTTGACCCCCTCCCGGTACAGCACCGTGCGCCCCGAGTCCACTTCGGACACTCCGGCGCGGTCGAGGCCCGCGTCGCCGTAGAGCGGCAGGTTCACCGCGAGCACGTCGCCCGACCGGCTCGCGAACTCGCCGTCGGCGGTGAACCCCGGCCCGAACACCGCGGTGTTCCACTCCTCGTCGGCCACCCGGCCAGGCACGTGGTCCACCACGCCACCGGTCAGCACCGTCTCCGTGCGCACCTGCCCGCGCACCATCGACCACTGCTGCAGCTCACCCGACCACCGCGTCCCGTCGACGTTGTGGAACTCCGTGCGCGTCAACGGCAACCGGAAACCGAACCCGAAACCGCCGGCCACCCCGGCCCTGGGCTCCTGCGCGACCCACACCTTGGTGCCGCGTTTGCGGTCGGCCTGCGCGCGGTAGGTGCTGCGCACCTGCGCCAGGTCACCGTCCACGACATGCCGGGCGAACCCGGTGGGCACGGCCCCGTACTCGAACCACGCCAGGTTGTAGGTCACGGTGCTGCGCGCCACCTCGCCGTCCGCGTCCGGCACCGCCCACACCCCGCCAAGGCTCGTGACGATCTCCTCCTCGCGTGCCGGCTCCCCGACCTGACCGACGCCGATCCGGTCGAAGGTGTCACCAAGCACGCCCGTGGAAAGCGCGGTGTCCGGGGTGAACCTGGTGTACGTCACGGCCACCGCCTCCGGCGCCACCTCCGGCCGGTCGAACGTCACCGACACCGGCGCCGCCGTGCGCGCGTCGAGCACCACCGTCGTGTCGGCCCGCACGTCCACCGTCGGGTGGACCACCTTCGCGGAGTCGAACAGCCGCCCACCCGGCCGCGGCGTGCTGAGCGCGCCGTCCACGTGGTACCGGCCGGCCCGCACCCGCAGCGTCCCGGCGCCACCGACGCCCGGCACCGGACGGAACCGCGTCTGGTCGAGACCGAACACGAACGAGAAGTGGTCGTCGGTCGGCGCGCCGGTGGCGTCCAGCGTCCTCAGCGTCAGGTCGTAGCTCTCCGGCTCCCGGTCCACCGCCACCGGTGTGACCACCCGGACCCCCGTGTCGTCGGTGGCCTCGACACGCGCGCCGAACGTGCCCGCCGCGGCGGGCAGCGCCGTGTTCACCGTGACCTCGACCCCGGTGGTGCCGTGCGCGGGCACCGTCACCGTCCGCGCGGAGAGCCCGAACATCCCCTCGGGCACCGGTTCGCCGCCGGGACCGCTGACCGGCAGGGCCAGCCGCAGCGTGCGCGGCACACCGCCGTCGTTGCGGTAGGTGACCGTCCTGGTCATGGTCGCGTCGTCCTCGTGCGGCCAGCTCATCCGCCCCACCGAAACGGTCGCCGGCTCGGCGACCACGTCCTGCCCGGCTGCGCGCGCGGCGTCCACCCGGCCCGCGCCCTGCTCGTAGACCCCCGCGTCCGCCACCGGCTCGGCCGCGCCCACCAGCACCGCCTTGAGCTGCGCACCCGTCCACTCCGGGTGCCGCTGCGCCAGGATCGCGGCCGACCCGGCCACGTGCGGGGTTGCCATCGACGTGCCGCTGAGCGCGACATACCGGTCCCCGCGCTCGCCCCGTGTGGAGAACCGGGACCGCGCCGCGGTGATCTCCACACCCGGCGCCGTGATCTCCGGCTTCAACGCCGCGTCGTGCACCCTCGGCCCCCGCCCGGAGAACCCGGCGAGCACGTCCTGGTCGTCCACCGCACCCACGGCCAGCGCCGCGTCGGCGCTGGCGGGGGAGGAGACCGTCTCCGCGCCGTAACCGCCGTCGTTGCCGGCGGCGACCACGAACAGGGTGCCGTACTCGGCGCTCAGCCGCGCCACCGCCAACTCCAGCGGGTCCTCACCCGCGGTGTCCGGACCACCCAGGCTCAGGTTCACGACCTTCGCGCCCTTCGCCGCGGCCCACTCCATCCCCGCCAGAATCGCCGACTCCGGACAGCCCGCACCCCCGCACACCTTGCCCACCAGCAGTTTCGCGCCCGGAGCGACCCCCTTGAACCGCCCGCCCGACGCGGCGCCGGTGCCCGCGACCGTCGAAGCGACGTGCGTGCCGTGCCCGTCCCGGTCCCGGACACCCGCCTCCGCCGTGAAGTTCCTCGTGGCCCAGATCTGCCTGCGCAGGTCAGGATGCGTGTCGTCGACCCCGGTGTCCAGCACGGCGACCGGCACACCCTCACCGGTCCAGCCCGCCTCCCACGCCCTGGGCGCCTGGACCTGCGGGACGCTCACGTCCAGACTGGGGTGCCGCAGCCCGTCCAGCCAGACCCGGCCCCGCCGCGCGGCCCAGAACCCGGCCGTGCTCTCCTTGGGCTGACTGACCGCCACCGCGTCCACAGTGGACAACTCGGCGGTGACGGTCGCCGCCGGGCCCGCCGGACCACCCTGCACGATCAACGGGATGTCGGCCCGGCCCGCGTCGCCGTACCCGTCGCGCAGCAACCCCGCGACGTCGAAGAGCCGTCGGTCCACCTGCCCGGTCCGCACCGCCCGCCACGCGTCGTGCGGCACCACCAGCAGCGCGTCGTCCACCCGCGTCGTGGCGAAATGCACGTGCTGCCGCCCGGCCCCCGGCCGCACCTGCGGCACCAGCTGCGTGCCGACCCTGCGCACGGTCACGTGGTCGCCGGTGACCAGCGTGACCGCCCCGAGGAACTCACTCACCGCCGCGGGCGCCCGCGCGGCCACGGCGGGCACCGGCGCCCCGCCCGCCGCGACCACCACCGAGAGCAGAACCATCGACAGCTTCGCCCCGACCGGCATGGCGCCTCCCGGCTGTGTGTGTTTCTTTCAAACAAGCCGCTCGGCGCCGCCACGTCAAGGACCGGTCCCATCGAGGTGACTGTCGGTCAGGCGCGGACCTCGCACGAAGGCACGCAGATCCGTTTGTACGTCTCTTGTACTCCGGGTTGTCACGATGCCGGCGCAACTGGACGAACGGAGCGTGCTGATGAACCAGTACACGAGGCGCCAACTGCTTTCCCGCGGGCTGGCCGCCGGTGCGGCGCTGGCCGTGCCCGCGCTGGCAGGCACACAGGCCGCCACGGCCACCACCGCGTTGGCGACCGTCGACATGGAGCTGGTGCTGCTCGCGTGCCAGGTCGACCCACCGAAGTCGGGCACCGGCCTCACCTCGGGGTGCGGGCCGCACGTGCTTGCCGTGGAGCGGGCGTTGCAGGCCAAGGGACTGCTGGCCTCGGCCCAGGTCGACGGGCACTACGGCACCTCGACCCTGGACGGGTACGCCGCCTGGCAGCGCAGCCTCGGCTTCTCCGGTCTCGACGCCAACGGCGTCCCCGGCCGCACCTCACTGACCCAGCTCGGGTCCGGCCGCTTCGGCGTGACCAGAACCGTCACCGCGGGCTCCCGCACCGCCTCCTACGGCGGCAAACGCGTCAACACCAGGACCGCCGACATGCTCCGCGCCGCCGACGGCATGCTCTCGTGGAGCCTGACCCTGACCCAGGGCTCGTACACGTCGAGCAACCCCGACTCCGCGGGCACCCACGACGGCGGCGGGGTCGTCGACATCAGCGTCAGCAGCATGACCACGACCCAGCGGTGGCAGACCATCCGCGCACTGCGCACCGTCGGGTTCGCGGCGTGGCTGCGCACCCCCAGCGACGGGTTCGCCTACCACATCCACGCCAACGGCATCTCCGACCCGGACATGTCCCGGCCCGCCCGCAACCAGATCCACGACTACTACTACGGCAGGAACGGCCTCGCCAACCACGCCGCCGACAACACCCCGCAGGCCTACCGCGTGCCCTTCACGTGGTGGGAGAAGTACAAGCGCAGCTGAACCTTCCTGGCGGCAGGCCCGCCACCGAACCGGCGGCGGGCCTGCCTCCACCGCGGACTGAACCCCCCGCGTTCAGTCCGGCACGCCATACCCCTGTTCGAGGATCCGCGCGGCCATGCCCGTGTAGGCGTCCTGGTCCGGTGGGGCGAACGTGGCCAGCCCGTCGACGTAGCGGTTGAACATGCAGAACGCCGCCGCGATCAGCACCGTGTCGTGGATCTCCAGGTCGACCGCACCCTCGGCGCGGGCCGCCTCGACCAGGTCCGGGGTGACCTTGCGGCCCGACTCCTGCACAGCGGCCGCGATCCGCAGCAGGGCACGCAGTTTCGGCGTGACCGGCGCGCTGTCGAGGTCGGCGCGGACCTGGTCGACCAGCGCCATCCCGGTCGGCAACTGGGCCGCGGCGAACGCGGAGTGCGACGAGCAGCAGAAGGTGCACTCGTTGAGCCCCGAAACGTACGCCGCGATCAGCTCCCGCTCACCGGGGGTCAGCGGATGCGGTTGCCTGCGCAGCAGCACCTCCGCCAGCTCGTTCAACGGGTTCCCGGTCTCCGGGCGGTACTTCATCGGCCCTGTGATGCCGGGGAACAGGGTCTCGTCGACGCCGAGATCGATGTGTGCCATGGCCTCGAACCTAGCGACGGCAACGAATCCGGCACAGCCCGCGCAAGCGGGAGTCTTCACATGGTCCAGCGCCGCGCCGCCGGTCGGCGGCGCGGCGCGTGCGTTCGGGTCAACCCGTCCTGCAGGAGACCGTCGGCCAGGTCCAGTTCCCGTTGTGCCGGATGGTGACGCCCCAGTTGTTGCCGTTGCCGTTCGGCGTGGCGACCAGCTGCTGGGACGAGGGCCAGTCGGCGTTGACGTTCCACGTCGCGATGATCGACGCCGGGGACGGGACGTTCATCGTCGCCGTCCAGGAGCTGGCGCCCGACACCGCGACGTTGAGGTTGTAGCGGTCCGACCACTGGTCACCGGCGGACAGCGTCGCGGTGCAGCCACCACCACCTCCGCCACCACCACCTCCGCCACCATCACCTCCGCCACCACCGCCGCCGGAACCGACGGTGATGTTGGAGCTGCCGCTGCTCTGGTACCCCTCCGTCGCCATGATCATGTAGTCGTGGCTGCCCAGGTTCATGCCCTGGCGCGCCCACGCGTCGAAGTGGTTGCCGGAGGTGATCGTGCCGCCCGTCTTCTTCGACTGCCGGACACTCCAGTACTGGTCGAAGGTACGGGTGCCGTCGATCGACGGGGCGTTGTACCGCGTCGTCTTGTAGATGTCGTACGTGCCGCCGTCACTGGTGACCGTCCCCATGAAGGTTCCGGTCGGGCGGTAGGTACCCCAGTTGTCGACGACGTAGTACTCGACGAGCGGGTTTCTCGTCCACCCGTACAGCGTCAGATAGGAGTTGCCCGACGGGTTGAAGCTGCCGGAGTAGGTGACACTCCTGCGCCCGCCGGTCTGCCAGCCCTTGCCCGCCACGAAATTCCCGGTGTTGCGCCAGGACGTGGTGTAGTTGCCGCCGGCACCGAGTTCCATCGAGACCGTGCCCTGGCTGTCGGTCCAGAAAGAATAGAAGTAGCCGTTGTGGTTGCCGGTTTGGTTTGTCGTAATGGCGTTGGCGATACCTGGTGGCAGCAAAACGGAGAACACCAGCGCCAAGGCGGCCGAAAAGACCATCAGAAACCTGGGTCTGCGTCTTTTCGGGCGCACGGAAGTGTCGTTCATGTGCGTACTTCCTCTTCGTCGAGGAGGGGGTCGCTGAAAAAGTATGAGTAGCCCCGCGACGAACTGTCAATAATTTTCGCGAATGTTTCGGAATACCGGTAATTGCGGAATGTTTCGGAGTCACAGCGCCAGCCGAGGCCACCCGCCGGTGTCGCGCAGCAACTGCCGGTCGTGGGTGGCGACGACCACCGCGGCCCCCGTCGACCCGAGCGCCGCCGTCAGCTCGTCCACCAGCGTCGCCGACAGGTGGTTGGTCGGCTCGTCGAGGACCAGCACGTGCGGTAGCCGCGCCAGTACCAGCGCCAGGTCCAGCCGCCGCCGCGCGCCGACCGACAGCTCGGCCACCGGCCGGTGGGTGTCGCGGCGGTCCAGCAGGCCCAGCGAACCCAGCCCTGGCGCGGAGCGCCCGCTGCGGGCGACCCGCTCGTCATACAGCTCCACCGCGGTGCGCCCGCCCGGCGGATCCGACTCCTGACCCAGCCACCCCACCCGCACGCCCCTCGCGGTGGTGACCTGACCGGTGTCCGGCGCCAGCACACCGGCCAGCACCGACAACAGCGTCGACTTGCCCGCGCCGTTGGCGCCGGTGACCACCAGCCGGTCACCCGAGTCCAGCGCGACGTCCACCGGCCGCGTGAGCCTGCCCGCCACGGTCACCCCCTCGGCCCGCAGCAACGTCGCGCCGCGGTGTTCTGGCAGGTCGGGCAGCGCGAACCGGATGGGCGGCGGCGGGACCGCCACCACGTGCGCCGCCAGGTCCTCCTGCCGCCGGTGCACCGCCCGCACCAGACCCGGTGCGCGGGTGGCGCGGGTGTGTTTGCCGTGCCCCTTGTCCGGCCGCCAGTTGTCCCGCAACCGGTTCTGCGCCGCGGACAGGTCCGCCGCCAGCCGCTGCCGCTCGGCGAGCTGATCGGCGTGCAACGCCTCCCAGCGGGCCCGCTCCGCACGACGGCCCTCGACATGGCCTGCGTAACCGCCGCCGTACACCCGTGGCCTGCCGTCGCTGGACGGGTCGAGGTCCAGCACGGTGGTCGCCACGTCCGCCAGCAGCGCCCGGTCGTGGCTGACCAGCACGACCACACCAGGATGGGCACGCAACCGCTCGGTGAGGTGGCCGAGCCCGTCGGCGTCGAGATGGTTGGTCGGCTCGTCGAGCAACAGCACGGAATGCCCCGCGCCGAGCAGGCAGGCGAGCCGCACCCGGTGCCGCTGCCCGACCGACAGCGTGCCCAGCGCCCTGCCCCGGTCGGCTACCGCGTTCAGCGCTGCCAGCGAGATCTCGACCCGCCGGTCGGCGTCCCACGCGTCGAGCGCCTCGGCCTGCGCGAGCGCGGCCGCGTAGGCGTCCTCGGCGCCGGGACTGCCGTCGGTGAGCGCGGCGGTCGCGTCGTCGAGCCCGGCCAGTGCACCGCGTGCGGCGGCCAGCTCGAGGTCGATGAGGTCGCCGACGGTGTCGGTCGCGCCGAGCGGGAGCTGCTGGTCGGCCACCCCGACCGACCCGGCACGGTGCACCTCGCCCTGGTCGGCGGGCAGGTCCCCGGCGAGGACCCGCAACAGGGTGGTCTTGCCGCGACCGTTCTCGCCGACGACGGCGACCCGGTCACCCGCGGCGGCGACCAGGTCGACCCCGGCGAGCACGGGCCGCCCACCCAAGCAGATGTGGACCCCGGACGCGCGGACGTGCGCCGCGCGCGCAGGGGCGAGCGAAAGATGAGACGACATGAAGGAACTGCCTCCAGCGAAACGTGATGAGCAGAAAGGACGAACACCGGCACCGCGGACCGCGGTGCCGGTGGAGGCGTCGTCCCTCAGAGGTAGAGCAGTTGCTGCATCACCTACGCCAGGGTAGGTCGTCCCGGCGGGCCGGTCATCCCGATTACGGTCAGAAGCACAGCGTGCTGAGCGCCGACGAGTACCGGCCGTCGAGGACGCCCGCCACGTCGAACCCGTCCTCGCGCACCGAGACCGCCATGTTGTCCAGCCCGAACTCGCAGGTCAGGGCGAAGTCGGTGCGGGCAGCGCCCTCCTCGGGCACGCCGGTCCCGGTCAGCCGGACCGTGCCCGGCTCGCGGACCACGAGGTCCAGCCCGGTGGTGTCCCGCACGACGAAGTGGGCCTCGGGATGGTTCACGATCGTCCAGGCCACATCGGACACCTCGGCCATCCGTCCGACGCCGCGGTTCTCCTCCGCGTCGAACGGGCACCCCGGCGGCCCGAGGACGCGTTGCGTCGCGCACTCGTCGACGTGCGCGTCGATCGCCCGCTGCGCGGCGTCGGCACCCGCGTCGGTCAGCGTGTACCCGGCCGTGAACCGGACGGCCGGGTCCCGCGACTCGCTGGGCACCGCGACGAGCCGCGACGGCTCGAACGCGAGCCGGTCGGCGAAGCTCGGGTACAGGTCGTAGACCCCGGGGAACAGCCGCACCGGGACCGTGGCCGTCGCGGGGTCCGGCGTCGCGGCCTGCCGCACACCACCCAGCTCGACGACGTCCAGGTCGCGCACCAGCAGGTCCACCTCGACGAACGGTGCCTCGATGGTCCAGCCGTCCTCGCCGTGCGCCAGGCGGAACCGGCCCTGCTGGGTGGTTTCCCCCGCACTGATCGTGACGTCGACCTCCGCGGTGGTGTCGGTCACGTGCCGCTCCACGACCTTGTCGACCGACCAGTCCTCGGCCAGCGCGTCACCGGACAGGAACGACAGCCGGTTGTCCTCCTCCGGCTCACCAGCGATCCGCAACGCCTCCTCGGTGTCGCCCGCGCGGATGGCGTCGAGGTAGGACTGGACGACGTCCCTGGGGCCCCGCGTGAACACCGATACCGCGACCAGCGTCGCCACCAGCCCGACGACCAGGACACCCGCCACCAGCAGCACCGGCTTGCGGTGCCGCCCGACCCACGTCCACCAGGCGGGCACGGTCCCGCCGAGCGAGGAGGCGGTGCCCGCGGTCCCTGTTGCGGCGGTCTCCGGTTGCGTGGTCTCGGCTTCCGGGGTCGCGGGTTCCTCGGCCTTCGGCGACGCGTCGTCCGATGGGGTGGGTTGGGGAGAGTCCGCGGCCGCAGTGTCCGATGTGGCGTCACCCGAGGCGGGGGCTTCCGGGGTGGGGTCGGTGTCGGCCATGTCCGGTGGCTCCGTCGGGGTCGTCATGTGTTGCGCAGGCAGGTGTTGAAGGTGCCCGCTGCCGGGGTGCGCGCGCCAGGGGCGTCCACGAGTGCCACCTTGCCGTCCGCTCCGACGCCGGCCAGCAGGCCGGTCAGGTCGATCCGGCACGTGACGGTGAACGTCGCCGGGTTGCCGTCGGAGTCGGTGCCGCTGCCGCTCAGCGCCATCGCGCCCGGTTCGGTGGACCGCAGCGTGAAACCGGCGCTGTACTGGTCGGTGCGCTGGTCGGTCATCTCGGCGACGGGGTAGGTGGTCACCTTCCACGTGAGACCGTGCAGGTCTGTCACCCGCTTGCCGTCCGGGGTGTCGATCTCGCCGTCGGTCGCGAACGGACAGCCACCGTACGGGGCCTGGGTGGCGAACCGGGCGCACTCGTCGATGCGCTCCCGGAGCACCTTCTGCAGCTGTGCCAAGGTTTCCCGGCCGGGGGTGAGCGCGGCCGGGACGATGGTGGTCTCGTGCGAGTCCGAGGGCGGGAACGCCGCCACCACCTCGGTTCCCCGCGTTTCCACGACGTCGCGCACCGACTCGTAGAAGCGGTACGTGCCGGGGAACAACACGTAGCTCCTCCGGTTGTTCAGGTCGTACGGGCGGGGCACGACCTTGTCGTTGACCCGGATGTAGGCAAGCGGCGACGGCGGGAACCGCACCCGCACGAACGGATCCGACATCAGCCATTCGCCGTCGTGCTCGTCCACGGTGAACACGCCCTCCGCGGTGCCTCCCGGCCCGCCCAGCACCGCCTTCACCGTGGCGGTGGAGCGCAGGACACGGTCTGTCTCCGTCACCGACACCACCCACCAGTCGTCGCCGATGGCCTCCGGCGACAGGAAGACCGCGGTGTCGCCGTAGGGCACGCCGTACCCGTAACGGGAGACGAGCGCGAGCGCGCCGTCGACGTCCTTCTCCGTGATCGCCGTGAGGTAGGCCTCGACCGTCGCCTCGGGATCGCGGTCGTTCACCGCGACCACCGTGATCCACACCGCGACCACGGCGGCGATCACCCCGAACACGATCGGCGCGACGGGGTACCGGCGGGGCTCCCGCGCCGGTGGCGCGCCGGGCCGCGACGACTCCACTTCGGACTCCTCACCGTCAGGTCTCCTCTGCGCCCCGCACGGCGGGATGCCCGGCATCGTATTCAGCCGTTCCGCCATCGCGGGCACGATTGGCCGAATATCCTCCCTGGCAGTCAGGGAGGAGCCCCGATGACCGACCCGATCGACCCGCCTGCCGGGGGTGCGTCGTCGACCGAACCCGCCGCGCGGCCAGCCAACGCCGACCGGGCGGCCGAAGTGGACAGCGCGCCGGCCCGCCCCGATGTCCTGGCGACGTTGCGCGGTCGGCGTCCGCTCGTGCTCGCGGCCGCCGCGGTCCTGCTGGTGGCGGCGGTCGTGACGACCCTCCTCGTCACACTCGGCGACGCCGACCGGCCGGTGCCGCCCGGCACGATGCCGACGTTGGGCAGCCAGTTCGCCGCGCCTCCCACCGGCCAGGACACCTCGACGCCCGCCGTGCCCGCGCCGCTGCCCTCCTTCCGGGGGAATCCGTTGTGGACCTTGCCGCTGCCCCCGGGCAGCGACGAGCACGACGTGCCCGAGTTCGCCGTCACCGACCACGGGTACGTGCTGGTGAACGACAAGGACGTCGTCGGTCTCGACCGGGCGGGCACGGAGCTGTGGCGCTTCGCGCCGCCCGCCACCGACTACTTCAGGGCCGAGGTGACCGGGTCCCAGGTGTTCCTGGGCTACCGCAACCCCGACGAGGACCGCTGGCCCCAGCCGGAGGTGATCGTCGCGCTCGACGCCGCGACCGGCGCGGAGCTCTGGCGGGAGACCGAGGCCTCGTTCTGGTCGGTCACCACCGACACCATCTACCTGTCGGTGTGCTACGGCGGGCAGAACAACCACATCGGCGACTGTGAGCTCAGCGCCCGCGACCCCCGCACCAACTCGATTCGCTGGGCCATCCCGACCTACGCCAGCTCCCGGGTCGTCAACGACAGCCAGGAACCGCAGGCCGCGCCGACACCGCCGTACCTGCTCATCGGGTCCTACCCGACCGGCAGGGAAAGCTACGTCCTCTCCAGCCACGACCCCGGCACCGGCGCAACACTCGGCAGCGGCTTCCGGGGACCGGACGGGGACATCGGATCGGTCAGCACCGCGTCGGAACGGATGGTGGTCACCACCGAAGACCACGACGACAACCCGGCGGACGGGTGCACCGCCACCCTCATCGGGTTCTCCGTCGCCGGCGCCGACGAGATCTGGCGGCACACGGCCCGCACCGCCAAGGAACTGGACGGCAAGCGGTGCGGGCGGCAGCCCGTCTCCCGCAACCGCGGCCGGATGGCGGTGACCACCGAGAACGGTGCGCCGAGCGTGCTGAACGTGGAGACCGGCGCGATCGAGTGGTCGGCGCCGCAGAAGGGGCAGGCCCTCGCGGCGTCCGACACGACGCTGCTGGTCGCCGAGTCCGCCGCGGAGGGCACCGTCGAGCTGGTCGCCTACCGGGTCGGCAACGCGAAACCGGTGTGGCGGGCCCCGTTCCCCGGCAACGTCGACGCCGCGCTCGTGACCATCACCGACACCCACGCCGTCGTCACCAGGACCGACGCGGCCGGGTACGACCTGAAGACGGGCGAGGGCTGGTCCTACGGCGGCGTGCCCGCGCAGGACACGGCCACGTGGTTCGCGGTCTGCGACGCGACCGCGTGCCGGGCCTACCCCGTCGGCTGAGCCACCGGGCGGTCCGGCGGGCAGAATGCGCGGATGCGCATCGTCCTCGTGGCCAACCGGCGCTCCGGCAGCGGGCGCACCGACGCCGACCGGATCCGGCAACTGCTCGCCGGCGCCGGCGCCGAGGTCGAGCCGATGGGCCTCGACCAGCTCGACGCGCCGCTGCCGGCCGGGACCGAACGGGTCGTCGTCGCGGGCGGGGACGGGTCGATCGGGGTCGCGGCCATGGCGGCGGCACGCGCGGGCGTGCCGCTCGCGGTGCTGGCCACCGGCACCGCCAACGACTTCGCCAACGCACTCGGCCTGCCAACCGACCTCGAAACGGCGTGCCCCCTCGCCGCCGACCCGGCCGCGCGGACCGAACCGAGGGAGATCGGGCTCGTCGGCGAGCGCCCGTTCGTCAACGCCGCGGCCGCCGGGCTGTCCGCGGTCGCCAGCAGGCTCGCCACACCGCACAAGGCCAGGCTCGGGGCGCTCGCGTACGCGTTCGGCGCGGTCCGGGCCGGACTCACCGCGTCGCACACCCCGTGCCGTGTGCTCGTCGACGGCGAGTCGGTGTTCGACGGGGACGCGTGGCAGGTCGTGGTGGCGGTCAGCGGGGCGTTCGGGGGCGGGTCCAACATCGGCGGCACCCGCCACGACGACGGCCGCCTCGACGTCGCGGTCGTGCCTGCCGGATCACGGTTCGCGCTCGTGCGGCACGGCTACCGCATGCGCCGCGGCATGCTCACACAGCAGGAGGACGTGCCACACCACCGCGGCGGGGAGATCGAGGTGGTGGTGCCGCGGGGCACCGAGTTCAACGTGGACGGCGACCTCCGCGTGCTCGACCCGGCACGGTTCTCACTGCTCGACGGCGGGGTCCGGGTCGTCGTACCGCGATGATCCATCTGTTCGATTGCACGGCGTCGTTATCGACTCGTAATGTCCGAAGTGTATTTCCGGGGCGTTTTCGCGCACTGCTGTGAGGACGAACCTGTGTGCCAGGAGGCGGGGAGGTCTCGATGCACTTCTACATCCGTCGCGACACAAGCGACGAAGGGCTCGGCAGCGAGGTGCCTGCCGTGCCGGGGAAGCTGCTGGCCAGACACGGTGCGCGGATGTCGCGTACCGCGACGGCGCCGTCGGGCACGGCCTACCGCGCCGACGTCCTGCGGGTCCCGCCCACAGTGGACCGGGAAGTGGTCGAGCAGTCCCTCGCGGACATCAACCTGAAACTCGCCGGGGCCGACCCGGCGGAGTCCGGGCACCGGCCGCCGGTGGTGCGGCTCGAGGCCCGTGACCCGGGCAAGCCCGCACGGGTCGACGCCTGGTACGCGCTGGAGCACCTGCGGGAGAAGGCCACCGGGGAACAGGTCGCGCTGGAGCACCTGCTGTTCCTCGGGCTCGACCCGGCACCGTGGGACTCCCACGGCATCGACCCCGCGCCATGGGACTCCCACGGACTGTACGGCCGGGACTCCTACCTGCGGTCCGCGCGTGGCGGCCCGGTGCCGGTCAGCATGTCCGTGCGCCCGCCGAGGGCACGGCCCCTGGTCGCGGGCAGCGGGTTCGACCGCAGGCCCGTGATCGCGGTGCTGGACACCGGCATCTCCGCACACGAGTGGTTCGGCACGACCGACCGCGACACGGGGTTCCCGCCCGGCGGGTTCATCCGCGTGCTCAAGGAGGTGCAGGACGCCATCACCGCGAGCAGCCGGGAGGCGGGCACCGGCGCGCGGGTCATCGAGGACTACTGGGACGAGGACGTCGCGGCCAACCCGCTGACCGGCGAACTGGACCGGCACGTCGGCCACGGCACGTTCATCGCAGGCATCGTCCGGCAGGTCGCGCCGGACTCCGAGGTCGGGGTCGCCAGGGTGATGGCCGGGGACGGTGTCGCCTACGAAAGCGACGTGCTGGCCGCGCTGGAACGGCTCGTCGAGCAGGTCCGGGCCGCCCAGGCCCCCGGCGGCAACCCCGCCGACATGATCGACATCCTGTCGATCTCGATCGGCTACTACTGCGAGACCATCGAGGACGAGGCCGAGACCACCGAGTTCGCCCGCCTGCTCGGCGAACTGAGCGACCTTGGCGTGCTGGTCGTGGCCGCGGCCGGCAACGACGCCACGACACGGCCGTTCTTCCCGGCCGCGCTCGCCGTCACCCCGCCCGCGGGTGGCGGGCAGCCGGTGCTCAGCGTCGGCGCGCTCAACCCCAACGGCACCAAGGCGTTCTTCAGCAACCAGGCGCCGTGGGTGCACGCGTGGGCGACCGGAGCGGCCGTCGTGAGCACGTTCCCGACGCTGCGCGGCAGCACCGGACCCGCCAACGCGATCCGCGAGCTGGACCGCGAGTCACTGGACCCGGACGACTTCACCAGCGGGTTCGCGATGTGGCACGGCACGTCGTTCGCGGGACCGCACGCCGCGGCCGCGCTCGCCAACCGGCTCATCGAGCAGGCCGACACCGACCCGGACCTGCGGATGGGCCGTGTCAGCCAGGAAGCGATGCGGGAACGGGCCCGCCGCGCCGTGGCCTCGTGCCCGGGGTGCTGACCAGGTGAACACCACGATCCGGGAGGAGGTCGACGCACTGTTACCCACCAAGGTGCGCCGGTCACAGCTGTCGGGCAGGACGGGGGACCGGCGGTGAGCCAGGACCGCACCGATGACCGGGACGCCGCGCTGCCCGAGGACGACGCCGCCCTGCTGGCCGCCGTGTCGGCGCTGCTGGAAGCCGCCGACCCGGTGCCACCCGGCCTCGCCGACCGCGTCCGGTTCGCGATCGAGCTGGACGACGTCGACGCGGAGCTCTCCCGGCTGGTGGAGCTGTCGTCGCTGGTGGCCGCCCGCTCCGACGAGTTCACCCGGCTCGTCACGTTCCAGGGCGACAGCCTCACGATCATGATCACGCTCGAACGGGGCGCCGACGGCACCACGAGGATCGACGGCTGGCTCACGCCGGCCGCGTGCCGCCAGGTCGAGGTGCGCTGCCCGGCAAGGCAGCTGTCCACCGAGTCCGACGACACCGGCCGGTTCTCCCTCGACGGCGTGCCATCGGGCACGGTCCGGCTCGTCGTGCACGACCCGGGGAGCACCCACCGGGTCATCACACCCACGATCGAGCTGTGACCGGCACCAGCCACCCCGCGGACGCGGACGCCATGCCCTGAAAGACGCGGGGGACATCGGCGCGAAGGCCACAAACCACTGTTCCGACGGCCGGAGGGCCCCGATACTGGCCTGGTGTCCCGTGACGAGGCCCGTGGTGTTCGCGCGCGCGAGCTGCACGCCCGCGGTCTCGAGGCGCTCAACCGCGGCCGCCCGCTGCTCGGTGCCCGGTCGCTGCGGGCAGGTCTGCGGCTGCTCGGCTGGCCGGGCGCCGTCGGTGTGTGGCAGGCGCACCGCGAGCTGACGTTCCGCCTCCTCGGCACGCTCGCGGCCGCCGAGGTCGCGCGCGGCAGCAGCGACCGGGGCTTCGCGCTGCTGGACAGCATGGACACGCTGATCACCGAGAACAACCGTGGTGTCCTGCTGCTCCAACGCGGTCTGCTGCTGACCATGATCGGCCGCGTCGACGACGCGGTCCGCGGTTTCGACGCGGCCGTGCCGCTGCTGGAACGCGCCGGTGAGCGGGTCGCGCTCGCCAGGACACTGCTGAACAGGGCGTTCATCCACCAGATCGCGGGCCAGGTGCGGCCCGCCCTCGCCGACCTGGCCCGCAGCGAGGAGATCAGCCGCGAGCTCGGCATGACCGTCCAGCTCGCGAAGTCCTTCCACGGCAGGGGATCCTGCCTGCTGCTCGCCGGTGACATCCCCGGCGCACTGCGGGCCTTCGACCAGGCCGAGCAGGGATACGCGGCGGACGCGGACGGCATGCTCGTCGTGCTCGCCGTCGAGAAGGCGCGGGCGATGCTCGCCGCGGGCCTCGGCGCGGACGCGGCGGGTGTGCTCGACGCCGCACTGCCCCGGTTCGCCGGGCTCGGCATGAACCAGGAACACGCCGAGGCCGAGCTGACCCGCGCGCAGATCGCGCTGGCGGTCGGCGACCACGACACCGCACGACGGTGGGCGGGCCAGGCCGGACGCCGCTTCCGCCGCAGGCGCAACGAGGCGTGGGCGGCGGTCGCCACGCTCACGAGACTGCGCGCCGAGTTCGCAGCCGGCCGCGGCTCGGCCAAGGTCGCCGCGACAGCGGCCGTGCTCGCCGTCGCGCTCCGCGAGCTGGGGCTGCACAACGACGCGGAGGCCGCCGAGTTGCTGGCCGCCCGCGCGCACCTGCGCAGGGGCGAGATCGACGAAGCCGGCCGGCGGGTCCGCGCCCAGCCAAGCCGCCGATCCACACTGGACACCCGGCTGCAACGGCACGTCGTCCGGGCGCGGATCGCGGCGGCGCGCGGCGACCACACCGCGACCTTCCGGCACGCGCGGGCGGGCCTGAGCCGGCTCGCCGCGCACCGCGGCCTCTTCGGCAGCATCGACCTGCAGACCGGGGTCGCCGCGCTCGGCGCGGAACTGGCCAGGGCCGGGCTCGACGCCGCGCTGGCCGACGGCAGGCCCGCGACGGTGTTCCGCTGGCTCGAACACTCGCGGGCCCAGGCGTTCCGCTCCCGCGCGGTGCACCCGCTCGACGACCCGGTCACCGCGGACGCGCTCGCCGAGCTGCGGCAGCGGTCCCGCGTGGCGCGGGCAAGCGAGCTGGAGGGCCAGCGCGACCCGGCGGCGGCCCGCCGCTGCGCGGAGCTGGAACGCCAGATCCGCGCGCACAGCTGGCGGGCCAGCGGCACCGGCGAACACCACGCGCAGGCCTCGCTGGCCGAGGTCCGCGCCGAACTCCGCGCCGCAGGCGCCGCACTGGCGAGCTTGTTCGTCGTCGGCACCCGGATCAACGCGCTGCTGGTCACCGACCGCACGACCAGGATCGTCGAGCTCGGCGACCTGCCGACAGCCACCGAGACCGCCACCAGGCTGCGCGGCGACCTGGACGTCCTGTCCGGCCGCGCGCTGCCCGCCGCGCTCGACACCGCGGTCCGCGCCTCGGCCCGCCACCAGCTCGACGTGCTGACCGAGCACCTCATCGCCCCGATGCGCAGGCACCTGCGTGACGCCGACCTCGTCGTCGTGCCCACCGGCCCGCTCTCCGGGGTGCCGTGGGGGCTGCTGCCGGACCTGCGTGGCCGCCCGGTGACGGTGTCGCCGTCGGCGACGGTCTGGCTGTCGGGCAGGAAAGCGCCACGCACGGCCGCCGGCACGCTCCTGGTGGCGGGCCCGAACCTCCGGCACGCCGAGGACGAGGTCGAGCAGCTGGCCCTCATCCACCCGGACAGCGAAACGCTGTCCGGTGCGGACGCCACCGTCGAGTCGACGATGAAGGCACTCGACGGGTGCGCGGTCGCGCACTTCGCCGCACACGGCCACCACGAACAGGACAGCGTGCTGTTCTCCCGGCTCGACCTCGCCGACGGCCCGCTGATGGCCTACGACATCCACCGGCTCGGCGCCGCGCCGGAGCACGTGATCCTCGCGTCCTGCGACGTGGGGAAGGTGGTCGTGCGGGCAGGCGACGAGATCCTCGGCTTCACCGCGGCACTGCTGTACAGCGGGACGCGGACCGTCGTGTCGAGCGTGGCACGCATGGACGACGCGGAGGCGGTCGGCGTCATGACCGCCTACCACCGCGGCCTGGCCGACGGGGTAGCCCCGGCGCGGGCGCTGGCCGACGCCGCGCTCACGGCACCGATGACACCGCTGGTGTGCTTCGGAAGCGGATGAGCGTCCCGGCCAGCACCAGAGCGGCACCCGCACCGGCCACCACCAGCGGCAGCTCTGCGGGGATCCCCAGGTGCACGGTGATGCCCAGAATCCTGGACAGCCCCCACGGCAGGAGCGCGAGCTGGTCGTTCCACAGCGTCAGCGCACGTTCGAGCCCGATGACCGCGACCAGCCCGCCGAGCACCAGCGGCGGCGTGCCCGCGGCGACCAGCACCCGCCCGGTCGCCGCCCGCCCGCCCATACCGGTGCGGAGCGCGACGTGGGCGACCACGAACACACCGAGGAACGCCGCGAACGCGACCGTCACGTACGCGCTCCTCGCCACCGGGTCGGTCCAGAAGTCGAACCAGTAGTGGCCGGGCCCGCGCACCGCGAGCGCGGCCAGCAGCAGGACCGTGCGCAGCAGCGCGAGCCCGCCGACCGCGGCCGCCACGACGAACGGGTCGGCCGGGCGGACCAGCAGCGCCAGCACGACACCGAACAGCACCCACGCGCCGAGCACGAGCACCAGGTGCGCGGGCGCGGCGAACCACGTGAGCACCGCGCGGCTCGCCACGATCGCGACGGCCGGGATCGCCAGCACCAGCACCCGGTCCGCCCGCGCCGGCTCGAGACCGGCGTCGCCGAGCCGCCACGGGCGGGTGGCGCCGAGCCACAGCGCGCGCACCGCGACCGGCCGGCGCCACAACGCGCCGACCGCGAGCGTGGCGCCGACCGCGGCGAGCAGGCCGCGTGCCAGCCACGCCATCGGCTCGTCCCGGGCCGCGCGTTCGAGCCCCAGTCCGGCGGCGGTCAGGTTGAACGCGGGCAGGTCGAGGTCGGCGCCGTACCGGCGCACGTGCTCCGCGCTCGCCAGCGCGTAGCGGTCCGCCGCGGCGTGCCACGCCGCGGCGGCGGCGGCCGAACCGGTGTCGAGCCACTGCACGTGCCGCAGCACCGTGGTCCGGTAGGCACCCAGCGTGGTGAACAGGTCGACCTGGTAGTCCAGCGTGTCGAGGAACCGCTTGCGCGCCACCGGATCCCGCCACGTCGCCGGGTCCGTGCCCGCCACCAGGTCCCGCATCCGGCGTGCGTCGCGGACCGCGTCGTCGCCCTCGCGGACGGCCTCGTCGACCCGGTCCCGCCCGACCGCGTAGATCGTGCCGAGCGCGGCGCTGTCGCCGGTCAGGATGTCCCACTCGAAGATCCACATCATCGGCGGCGGTTCGAGCCCCAGCGCCCGCACACCCTTCTCCGCGTACGGCCCGATGTAGAGCCCGGTGGTGACCGCGTCCCTGGACAACGCCATCGCCTTCCCGATCGCCGCGACCGTGGCCGGGTCGTCGGAGAACGTGCGCCGCGCCCAGTCGGCGGTCGCCTGCGCCGGGTCGAGGTCCGGGTCCCGCGCGAGCCGCCCGGTGACATAGGTGTTGAGGTCGTACAGCTCCCAGAACCCGGCCCGCAACGTCAGGCTGCGCGGGCCCGCCAGCAGCGGCCCGCCGCCCTGCGCCCACGTCCACACGCCTTCGACGTGCGGGTTGCCGGCCAGGAACCGGCGCAGCGCCTGCTGGTGCAGCACCCCGAGGTCGTTGGGCAGCGCGCCGAGACCCTCGAACTCCCTGCGCGACTGGAACTCCACGATCCGCCGGTGCTCGCCGACCAACAGCGTGTCGTTGAGCGGCAGGTGGCTGTAGAAGTCGCCGAGCGAGTACTTCGTGGACACGATGAGCCGGTCGTCGCGCAGGCCCCCGAGCACCTCCAGGTAGGCGTCGCGGCTGGTGTGCAACCGCCCGACGGCGCCGATGCCCACGCTCCAGCTGCGGAACACGACCTCCGTGCCGGTCCTGTCCGCCACCGCGAGGAACGCGCGCAGCATCGCCTGCACGGCAGCGGGTGTGGTGACGGCGATCTGCGAGGTGTAGTCCCAGCCGGGCAGCTGGTAGACGGCGCCGCCCTCACCGATGCGGACCATGAGCCCGGCCGCGAAGGGCAGCCGGTCGAACAGCTCGGTGAGACCTGCCTGGTAGATCCGCCACAGCCGCGCGTCCTCGGTGTCGAGGCCGCCGACCGTGCGTTCCAGATAGGAGCGCAGCGGCGGGGACAGGGCGAGCATGTCGGTGGACAGGTACACGCGCATGCCCATGTCGGCGGCGTACCGCCAGACCGGCCCGAACGCGGCCGTCATCGCCTCGGCCCGCGCGACGTGCGGGTCGCCGTCGGGGTACACGTCAAGACCGCGGAACGTGACGTACTCCAGGAACCCGGGGATGACGACCGCGTTGTAGCCCAGCGCCAGCGAATGGTCCACGTGCGCGCGGAACTGTGCGGCGATCCGGTCCACCGCCGCCGCGTCCACGTACGGCGCGCCCGGCAGGATCGCGTCGCCGACGACGTCGGAGTTCAGCGAGTAGTCGCCGGTGCGGTAGCGGGCCGGGTCCTCGGGCAGGCCGACGCCACCGAGATCGGTCAGCCGCAGCCCGAGCCGGGGCGCGACGACCCGGCCGTCGGCCTCGACCGCCGCGCCGGAACGGACGCGGTCGGCGATCGTGTACAACCCCGCCGCCGCGCCGGCGACGGTCCCGGCGACGACGTCCATGCCCGCACCGGCCCGGTCGATCCGGTAGGCCTGCGGCCCACCGGCGAAACCCGGTTCGACCCGCACCCGCAGCGCGGGACCAGTCGCCGCGGCACCGATCGCGGGCGCAGGCACACCACGTGCCGCGAACGCGTCCGCCACTTCCCCTGCGGCCCTGCGCACCCGCGCGTCCGCGGGCACCACGATGCCCGTCACGGCGGGTGGCGGAACCGCGGCCCGCGGCGGCGCGGCGGTCAGGTTCTCCACGGGCACGTCGACGTCCCGCACGGACAACCCGAGCGCGTCGTTGACCTGCCAGGCGACCACACCACCCAGCCCGAGCAGCACCGCGACCACGACCGGCACCCGCCACCACCTGAGGCGATCACCACGCACCGGGCCATCCTGGCACGGCGGCCCGGTGTGCGGACCGGTCAGACGAGCCGGATCCGGAAGATCGCGACGTGCGTCGTGCCCGCCGACCCGCCGGTGACCGGCGGCTGACTACGCGCTCGCTGCGCGTTCTCTACATCGGTCCAGACGGCGTCACGGGTCGCGGCGGCTGCCCGGCGGGCTAACTTGCTCGGATGGTCGCCCCAACGACGACGGTGTCACCGGTGCCGCCGTTGCCACTGCCCGCCGAGCTGGTCGAGATCGTGCGCGGACAGCTGCACCGGCTGCCAGAGCTCGCCGACCAGCTGGCCAGCCTCCTCGGCGAGAAGGACGAGTTCTACCGCAGGCTCGACGCCTCGGCGCCCAGGGAGCTGCGCAAGGTGTGCGAGGTCAACCTCGGCCGCGCGTTCGACGCGTTCGTCGAGGCCCGCGCGGTCGACCTGGAGACGGTGCGCAAGACCGGCCGCGCACAGGCCCGGCTCGGCATCCCGCTTTCCGCGGTCCTACGGGCGTTCCGGCTCGCCGGCACGTTCGCCTACGAGGGCATCATCGACCGCGTCGCGCCGCCCCGGGTGCTCACGCCAGAACAGCTGATCCCGGTCAACGCCATGATCTGGCAGATCATCGACGCGTGCTCGGACGTGATCGCCGACGCCTACACCGAGGTCGCGACGGAGTCCGCGCGGTACGACGAGAAGGCACGGCTCGCGGTCGTCGACAGCCTGCTGGCGGGCCGGTTCACCAAACCGGAGGAGTTCGAGGACGCCGCGCGGGTGTTGCGGCTCCCGACAGCGGGACCGTTCGTCGTGGTGTACGGCGACTCGGCCGCGGCACACGGGCTGTCGCGGGTCGCGGAGTTCGGCGACCTGCGCTCGGTGTGGCGGCGGCTGCCCGACGGCGAGGTGGGGGTGGTCGCCGTCGGGCGCTCCGCCGACCTGCGCGCACTGCGCAAGGCGCTGGCGGCCACCGATTCCGCCGTCGGTGTCAGCCCGCCGGTCGCCGGGCTGCCGCTGGTGCCCGCCGCGCTCGGCAGGGCCCGCATCGCGCGCGCATGCCTCGCGCCGGGGGAGACCGGCGTCATCGGGTTCGGCGAACGGCCGGTCAGCACACTCGTCGCGGGCGCACCCAACCTCGCGCGGGAGCTGGCACGAGACGTGCTCGCCGACCTGCTCGCCCTGCCCGCCGCGGAACGCGACGTCCTCCTCGCCACCCTGCAGGCGTGGTTCACCGAGCACGGTTCGGCCCGCGACGCCGCCGAACGGCTTTTCGTGCACCCCAACACCGTCCGGTACCGCATCCGGCGGGTCCACGAGCTCACCGGCCGCGACCTGAGCGACCCGAGAGGCATCGCCGAGCTGTACCTCGCGGTGGAGAGCGTCCGGCTCAGCGGCTGACCGGCCCGTTGTGCGCGCGGACAATGTTGGTTGTGCCGGTGAGCCGGTGACAGGCACCTCCGTTAGCCCAGGCGGTCGCACGGACTAGGCCTCACACCGGCAAACCCGGGTCCGGCTTTCCCGTGCGCGTCGTGCGCGGGCACCCGCTGATCTACGGTGAGCGCCTTCAGGCCCGTGTGACCTGTGTCTCAGCGTTGGAGGCTCGTTGATGCGCCGTGCGGGTGTGGAGCTGTCCGTGGTGGTGCCTGTCTACAACGAGGAACGGCGCCTGCCCGGCAGCCTCGTCGGACTGGGGCTCGCTCTGCGCGACACGGCCGCCGAGGTCATCGTGGTGGACAACGGCAGCACCGACCGCACCGTGGACGTCCTGCGCGACCAACGGTTCCCCGTCCGGCTGCTGCACTGCCCGGACCGGGGCAAGGGCGCCGCCGTGCGCGCTGGTGTGCTCGCCGCGCACGGCAGGTTCGTCGGTTTCTGCGACGCGGACCTGGCCGCCAGCATCGACGCACTGCCGGCCGTGCTGCACCGGCTGCGGCACGGCGCGGACGTCGTGCTCGGGTCGCGCGCCCACCCCGGCTCGCAGGTGCGGGCCAGGCACAGCGTGCTGCGGCAGCTGGGCGCGTTGGCGTTCCGCCGCGCCGTCCGCTCGCTGGTGCCCGGGGTCGGCGACACCCAGTGCGGCTTCAAGTTCTTCACCCACGACCTCGCGGTGGCGGCCTTCGAACCGCTGCGCACGACGGGTTTCACCTTCGACGTCGAGGTGCTCGCCAGGGCCCAGCGGCTCGGCGCGGTCATCGAGGAGCTGCCCGTGCGGTGGATCGACGTGGCCGGTTCGACGTTCGACCCGCTGCGGCACGGCCTCCGCAGCTTCACCGACCTGCACCGGATCCGCGCCGTCCTCGACGCGGAGACCCGCCCGGCCCCGCTGCTCGTGCCGGAGGCCGCGTAGTGCGCGTCGTCGTGGTGAACTGGCGGGACCTCGGACACCGGCAGGCGGGCGGGGCCGAGACCTACGCGGCCGGGATCGCGCACGCCATGGCCGCCCGCGGCCACGACGTCACCTACCTGACCGCACGCGACGCCGGACAGCGCCGCCGGGACACCGACGGCCCGGTGACCGTGCGCCGCAGGGGCGGCCGGTGGACCGTGTACCCGTTGGCGCTGCTGTGGTTGCTGCTGCGCAGGCGGCGGGTCGGCATGGTCGTGGACTGCCAGAACGGCATCCCGTTCTTCACACCGCTCGCCGTGGGCGGCGCCAGGGTCGTACAGGTGGTGCACCACGTGCACACCGACCAGTTCGGTGTGCACTTCCCCGCCTGGCTCGCCGCGCTCGGCCGCCTGCTGGAGGGCCCGGTCGCCCGCCGCGTGTACCGGAACGCGACGACCGTCGCCGTCTCCCCGTCCACAGTGGACGCGATGCGCCTTCGGCTCGGCTGGCGCGGTCCCGTGCACGTCGTGCCCAACGGCAACACCACCGCGCCGCCCGGTCTGCCACCGAGGGACCCGGCGCCCACCGTGGTCTGCCTCGGGCGGCTGGTGCCGCAGAAGCGGGTGGACCGGCTCGTCGACGCCGTGGCGCGGCTGCTGCCACAACTGCCGGACCTGCGGCTGCACGTGATCGGCGGCGGCCCCGAGCACGCCGCGTTGCTGGCACGGGCGGCGCCGCTCGGTGCCGCCGTCGTCGTGCACGGCCGGGTCTCCGAGGCGGAGAAGTCCGCGCTGCTCGGCCGAGCGTGGCTCAACGTCACCCTGTCCGACGGGGAGGGCTGGGGGCTCGCGGTGCTGGAGGCCGCGGCGCACGGCGTGCCGACGCTGTGCCGGGACGTGCCGGGGCTGCGGGACTCCGTGCGACACGGTGCGACGGGGTGGCACCTGCCGCCCGGCGCACCGGTCGCCGACGCCCTGCGCCGGGTGCTCGCCGACCTCGCCGACCCGGTGGCCGCCGCGCGCACAGCCGAGCACTGCCGGGACTGGGCGGCGCGGTTCGACTGGGCCGCCACCGGCGCCCGGTTCGCCGAGGTGGCGGAGCGGCACGCCCGCGAAGGTGTGCGCGGCGGCTGGCTTCCCGGCATGCCGGAGGCCACCGTCGCCGAGTTCACCCCCTCCGACGAGCCCGCGCTGCTCGTCGAGCAGTGCGCCCCCGCCGAGTTGCTCGACGAACTCCGTGCCGCCGGTGCGCGGCACGTGACCGTCCGCGCCGCGAGCGCGACCGAACGCCTGCTGGGTCGAGCCATCCCGGCCGACACCCATGACCGGCCGCATTCGCGGTCGTGACCGTCAGAGGAGAAACCCTTGCGTCGCTACGTCACCTTCATCATCCTCGGGCTGGGGGTGTTCGCGGTGGCCGCCGGCCTGTTGCTCCGCCTGTACGCCCACCCCCAGCTCGCCAAGATCCCGCACAACGTCGACGAAACGTCGGTGGGGCACGGTGTGGGCATCACCGCACTGGTGTACGTCCCCAACGGTGACTCGGCCATGCCGGAGATCCGGGAGAACCTCAGCCTCACCTCCACCACCAAGGTCACCGGCAACCTGCGGGCCGAGGAGGTCACCGAGGACGGCGACGTCACCGTGTGGGTCGAGGCGTCGGAGGTCGTCGACGACGTGGACGGGCTCACGGTCAACGGCAGTCTCCGCTCGCTGTGCCTCGACCGGCACAGCGGGGAGGCCGTGATGCCGTGCGAGAACCAGTTCTACGAGGACGTCGCCGGTGAGCGGATCGTTGGCGAGCGCGGCACGCTGCAGCAGCCGGGCCTGAACTTCAAGTTCCCGTTCGACACCGAACAGCGTGACTACCGCTGGTACGACACCACCCTGAAGGAGGCGCTGCCGATCCGGTACAGCGGCGAGCAGGAGATCCGCGGCCTGCCGACGTACAAGTTCGTGCAGGACATCCCGCCGACGCTGGTCGAGGAACGGGACGTGCCCGGCTCGCTGGTCGGGCAGCCGGACGTGCCGACGGTGCGGGCCGGGCTGTACTACGAGGCGACCAGGACGCTCTACGTCGAACCGGTCACCGGCGCGGTCATCGCGGGCGGCGAGGACGGCAAGCAGGAACTGCGCGCCGACGGCCAGGCCACGACGGTGTTCGACGGCGAGCTCACCCTCACCGAGGAGACGGTCACCGCGAACGTCGAGGCGGCCGAGGAGAACCTCGCCAGTCTGTGGGTCATGACCGTGCTGCCGGTGATCCTGTGGATCGTGGGCGGACTGCTCATCGTGCTGTCGATCGTCCTGCTGGCCATCGGCGGCCGGGGACGGCAGAACTCGACCGCACCGGCACCGACGAGGGTGACGGAACCGGTGTGATCCCGGCCCGACCACAGAGGACGGGGGCGCCACCACGGCGTCCCCGTCCTCGGCGCAGGACGAGAACCGCGTTCCACGACAGCAGTTCCCGCAGGCCCGGGACACGCACCACCCAGGTGGCCCACCACGGGTGGTAGCGCGGGAAGGCACGAACGAGCGTGGCGTCCTCGCACGCGGCCGCCCACCGCAGCGCGGCACCGACCGAGTACGCGAAAAGGCTGGTGCCGTAACGGTTCTTGGGTTCGTGGCCGTGCCGCCCGGTGTACCGGCGGGCCGCGTAGTGCCCGCCAAGGTAGTGCCACGGCGAGGTTTCGTGCCCGCCCCACGGCGACCACCACGGCGTGAACGACACGAACACGATGCCGCCGGGTCTGGTCACCCGCACCATCTCCGCGAGCATCACGTCCGGTTGCGACACGTGCTCCAGCACGTTGGACGAGTAGCAGACATCCACCGACCCGGTGCGCACGGGAAGCCGTGTTCCGTTGGCGCGCAGCATGTTCTGGCCCGGCGCGCCGCGTGCGGACAACTCGCCGACGTCGGGGTCGATGCCGACGTAGGTGGCGCCCCTGGCGCGGAACGCGTCGGAGAAGTAGCCGGGGCCGCCGCCGACGTCGAGCAGCAGACTGCCCGCCAGCGGCACGTGCACCGCGACCTGGTCGGCGGAGTCGGCGGCCAGCACACGGTAGAAGGTGTCCCGGTCGGTCTGCTCGTTGCGGAACGCGCGGAACAGCCGCACCGACCGGGCCAGTGTGGCTGAGTGCACCGCGGGGCTGGCTACTTGTTGCCGTAGTCGACGACGCCGCCGTCGACACCGTTGCCGGCCGGAGCGTTCTGGAGGTCGACGTCGCGGTCCGGGCTCGCGAGGCTGACCAGGGTGGCGGTGCCCCCGACGGCCAGCGCGACGCCCGCCACGACGGCGACCAGTGCGGCGATGATCCTGCTCACGGTGTGACTCCTCGACGTCGGTTGCGGGTGAATCTACCGGCCGGTATCACTTGCCACAACAGGCATCCGGCCACGAACAGCAGGGCCGCGGCAGCCGCGGCGAGCACGGGCCCGCGCGGCGGCCCCGACTCGGGTGGCGCGCCGAGGGGACCCGGCACGCGGTACAGGTCGAGCCACGGTCCACGGTGCACCGGAACGAGGCCGTCGGTCGTGGCCGGGTCGACCCGGCCGGGGGTGCCGTGCTCGACCAGCACCCAGCCGATGCCGAGGTCACCGAGGTCACCGTGGTCACGCAACGCGTCCCGGATCGCGGGCAGGCGGGTGTCCTCACCGGGAACGGGCTGCCCGCCGACGTACACGGTGTCGTCGACGACGGTGGTGCGCGGCAGGTAGCGCGGCGCGGGGTCCAGCTGCGTGCGGTCGTCGTTCCACGCGAACCGGCGGAAGGCACCCAACGGCAGGGACAACACGTCGCCCGGGTGTTGGTCGGCGGCGAGGATGTCGTGCACGACCGCCCAGTCGCGCGGGTACTGGACGGCGTCGAGCCTGCCCATCCCGCCCCACGCGAGGTCGGGAGTCATGGCGAGCGGCACCAGCACCGCGACGGCCACGACCGCACGCCTGCGGGCGGCCTCCACGGCGAGCGCGAACCCGAGTGCCAGCGGCAACGCCCACCACGCCACCCATTTCTGCGCGTCCCGCAGGAGTGCGGCACCGGGCACCTCGCTCACCAGCCACCGCAGCGCGGCCGCTCCGAACGGCAGGTGCGCGGCGAGCGCGAGCACGAGTCCCGCCGCGCCGAGCCACAGCAGCCGGGTCGCCGCGGGCAGCCTGCGCACCAGCACCGGCCACCCGGCCGCGGCGACCGCGACGACGAGCAGGGTCAGCGCCGGCGTGACCGGCAGTTCCCGGCTCACCGGGGTGACCTCGGAGTTCCAGAAGCCGCCCGTGCCCAGCACGGAAACCACGGTGCCGCCCCAGTTCTCGGCCCGCGCGGAGAACAGGTCCACGGCATCCGGTGTGGACAGCACGGCACCCGGCCGGAGCACCGAGGGCACCCACCACGGCGCGTTGAGCAGCGCCAGCGCGGGCAGGACCCGCCACCCCCCGGTCGCGAGCGCGGTGCCCGCCGCGAGCAGCCCGCCGGTCGGGGTGAGCGCCGCGGGCACGCACCACAACACCAGGCGGGTCAACGACTTCGGTTCGCCGCGCCGGTACGCGAGACCGGCCGCGGCGACCCACGGCAGGCAGGCGTAGGCGAGCAGGTAGGGCCAGTGGCCCATGAACAGCCGCTCGGCGACGAACGGCGTCCACCCGTAGGCGGTGGCCGCGACCAGCCGCGGGCCGAGCGACCGGGCGGGGACGAGTCTGCCCGCACCCCACGCGCCCAGCGTGAGCGCCGCCAGCAGCACGAGCTTCTGCACCAGGTCCCCCGGCAGCACCCACGTCAACACCGCCATGACCGCGTCCGCAGGCACGGAGCGCGGCGGTGCCGTGCCGAGCCCGGCGGCGTCGGGCAGCAGCGGCTGGTCCGGGGTGAACACCATGTCGTAGACGAGGGTGAAACCCGGGGTGAGGACCGGCGCGAGCACCGCCAGCGCGAGCGCGGCGGACACGGCAGGGAGCGTGAACTCCTTGGCATTCAAGGGTTTCATCGGTCCGGCAGCCCGGTTACAGTGCGGGGACTGTCGTCCGGTGCACCTGGAGGAGCGCGATGCCCGTGCAGCAGCGCGCCGGGTGGCACGCGCTCGCCGTGACGGCCGGGGTGATGACGTCCAACGCGTCCGGATACCTGCTGACCGTCGTCGCCGCGCGCCTGCTGGCGCCGTTCGCGTTCGGGGAGCTGAGCGCGCTGCTCGCGGTGCTCCTGGTCGGCACGGTGCCCGCGATGGGCATGGCGACCGCGGTGGCGTTGCGGGTCGCCGCACACCCCGGCGAGCCACGCGGGCCGTCGACGGGCCTGGGGATCGCGGTCGCCGTGGGGATGACCGCGCTGGCCGCGGTCGCCATGCCGCTGGTCGCGCACGCGCTGCACGTGACCGACGTCGGCGCGCTGGTGTGGCTGACGGTGTCGGTCGCACCGCTCACCGTCAACGGGCTGTGGCTCGGTCTGCTGCAGGGGCGGCAGCGGTTCGCGCGGTACGGCGCGCTGGTGGCCGGTGAGGCGGCGGGAAGGGTGGGCGGTGCGCTCACCGGCCTCGCCGTGACCGGCACCAGCGGCGGCGCGATGGCGGGCGTGGCGACCGGGGTCGCGGTGTCCACGTGCGTCGGCTGGGTGGTGTGCGGGCGTCCGGTGCCCGCCCGGTTCCGCGCCGCCCGGCTGGCCGAGGCCGCGCACGCGGCGCAGGCACTGCTGGCCGTGGTGGTGCTGGTCAACCTCGACCTGGTGCTCGCGCGGCACGTCCTGCCCGCCGTGTCGGGGCAGTACGCGGTCGGTGCGGTCCTGGCGAAGATCGCCTACTGGTTGCCGCACGCGGTCGCCGTGCTGGTGCTGCCCCGGCTGACCGGTGCCGGCCGCAAGAAGGCCATGACGGCCGGGCTCGCGGTGTGCGCGGCACTGAGTGGCACGGTCGTCCTCGCCGCCGCCCTGTTCGGGCCCGGGTTGCTCGCGCTCGTGGGCGGGCGGTCGTATGTGGACAGCGGGCTTTCGTTGTGGCCCTTCGCGGTCAACGGGGCGTTCCTCGCACTGGCGCACATCCTGCTGTTCGCGCGGATCGCGGACGGCGACCGCCGCGCGACGCTGCTCACCTGGCTCGCGGTCGCGGTCGAGACCGGCCTGGTGCTGGGCTGGCTGAACGACTCGCCAGGCCAGGTCGTCGGGGCGGCCGCGATCACCACCGGGGCGCTCGTCGCCGCGGGTGCGCTCGTGGAGCTTCGTGGTCGGCGCCGGAAGTCCTCCAGGGGTCTCGACGGCCCAGCTTCCCGCTGGACGCACGGCCGGAAGGCCCAAGTACAACCAGTACGAGGGCCTTCCGGCCGCACGCCCAGCGAAAACCTGGATCCGCCGATACCCACGAAGGACTTCCGGCGCCGACCACCTAGGCACGGTCGAACCACCTGACCCGCACCGACACCACGGCTGCGAGCGCCACCAGCACCGACGCCTGCGCCGCCGTGCCGTACGCCCAGTCCTGCCCGTGCTCCAGCAGCCGTCCGGTCACGCTGATCACCGTCGCGCTCGTCATCCCGCCGAACGCGAGGCCCATCGACACCGCCCGCCGGTGGCGCGGCACGAGGCTGCGCAGGAACAGACAGGCCAGCAGCGCGACCAGCCCCGCCATGCCGCCCAGCACCACCAGGAGCACGGCCAGCACCCACGGCACCCACCTGCCCCGCGCGGGCCTGGCCGAAGGTCCCGGCCCGCGTCGCCCCGGCACGACCGCGGCGACGACCAGCACCACCGCGGCCACCGCGCCGAGCAGCAGCCGCGTCCGGTACGTCGCGTCCGGCGTGAACTCCAGGACGACCGTCGTCGCACCGGGCGGCACGAGCCATGCCTGCTGCCAGCCGTCGACCCTGGTACTGGCGAGGACCTGCCCGTCCGCTTTCGCGACCCACCCGTCGTTGGCGTTCTCCCGCACCGCGAGCACCGCAGCGGGCCCGTCGGCGATCCGCAGCTCCCGGTGCGCCGCGGCCCACGACTCCACCGTGACGGCTCGTTCCGCTGGCCGCACCCCGGGCGCACCCGAGGGCCGCAACCACAGGTCCTGCACCACGAAGTCGTTCGTCCGCGTCGTGCGCAGCTCGTGGTCACCCGGCGCCAGGTCCAGCCCCTCGGCGAGATCCGGGCAGGTGAGCAGCGGCAGCGCCCGGTGCTCGCGGACGTCGGCGACCGTGCCGGACACCGCGGTGTCGTAGTCGCGCCCATCCACCCGCAAGCCGGGGCCCGAGCCGCACGGCACCCGCACCGGCGTGTCCGGGCCGATCGCGGGGAACGGCACGCCCTCGACCTCGACCGTGCTGATCCCCGGTGGCCCCGTCGCCCCCGACGCGACGCGGATCACCGCGATCTCGAGCCAGTCCGCGCTGCCCGCGAACTCGACCGCGCCATCCGGCCCGACCGTGCGCCGCACCATGCCCGCCGGGGAGGTCAGCTGCACCTCCGAGGGTGCGCTCGCGCCGGTGCCCCCGGTCGTGACCAGCCGCAGGCCACGGATCTCGCGTGGGCGGTCCCACGCCAGCCGCAGGACCGGCCGCTGGTCGGTCTGGTCGGCGATCCACGAGGTGGCGGGGTCGGAGTCGATCGCGCCGAGGGGCGCGGCACCGGGGTCGCCCGCGAGCTGGGTGGACGCCGAGACCGTCACGCCGGGCAGCGTGAGCGGTGGCGTGGCACCGCCCGCGGGCAGCACGGTGCCGCCGACCTCGTAGGTGGTCCGGGCGGTGGTGGCGAACAGGCGGTGCAGGCCGACGGGTTCCTCACCGAAGCGGGTCAGTCCCGCGTCGCAGCGCACCACGTCGGCGAGCCGCAGGCACGCGTACCGCGGCTGCGGGCCCCTGCTGAAGGCGAACGTGGTGCGCTGCCCGTCGGCCGGGCGCACGTCGGCAGGCACCCGCATGGCGCGCTGCGCCTCGACCCCGGGCACGGTCAGCTCGGCGACACCCACGTTGCCGGTGTCCCGGTTCGCCGCCATCGCCACCACGGTCACCCGCACCCGGCCGGTCAGCCCGGCCGCCACCGGGAACCGCTGGTCTTGGGCACCGCGTGCGATCTCGTGTTCCACCGAGCCCGCGTCGGTGGTGATCCGCACCCGGGTGACCGGCCAGCCGACCCGCCGGTCGTCCACGACCCGCAGGCCCACCTCGGTCAGCACCCGGGGCGTGTCGAGCGTGACCTCCAGCCACTGCCCGGCCGGGCCGGTGAGCGAGGAGGACTGCCACGCCGTGTACGGGTCGCCGTCCAGCGCTGCGTAGGGCATCGAGGTCAGGTCGGTGCCGCGCACCGAGTCGGCGAAGCTCGCGGACGAGGACGCCGTGACCGCCCGCACGCCCTGGTACGCCGCCACCGTCCGGTGCACCTGGTCGTCGAACGGCAGGATGTCGAGTGCTGGCCGGTCCTGTCTCGGCTGCTCGTCGGCGGTCAGGGTCTGGCCGAGGTTGTCGCGCATCCGGCCGACGTTGCGTTCCCGGTTCCGCAGCCCGTCGGTGACGTACCAGTCCGCTGCCGCCCGCGCGCCGCCGTCCCCGGCGAGCACGGTGGGCCGGTCCGGGTCGAGCAGTCCGGCGTCGAGCAGTTGCAGCAGCGACTCCGGGCCACCGCTCACCGTGGCGAGGTCGCCGGTCGCGACCGCCACGGCCATGGGCACGTCCCGGTCCACCCGGTACACCTCAAGGGACGGCACGGCGCCGAGCCCGGCGTCGACACCCGGCAGCCGCACCCGTGGACCGAACCCGGCGACCCGCGACAGGCCGGGAGACCGGTCCAGTGCCGCACGCAGCACCGCGGCGGGCGGCACATCCTCCCGTTCGATGTCGTTGCGCAGCAACAGGAACCGGTGCCCGGACCGGGCGAGGAAGTCGGCGAGGCCGGGCGCGCCGCGGCCGCCCGCGAGCGCGTCCTCGACCGCGTCCATCACCCGCGTGTTGCCCTCCGAGCCGAGCGGGCTCTGGCTGCGCACCGACCACGGCGCACGCGCCAGCGGCTGCATCGGCTCGTCGACCGGCCGGCCCCAGGAGTACTCGGCGAAGCCGGTGCCCGGCACCAGCAGCGTGCGGGCCGAGGCGTCCTGCTCGGCCAGCCACGCGCTCGCCTCGCGCCAGTAGCCGGGGATCTCGTCCCAGCCCGGCCCCGGTCGCAGCGTGAGCAGCCAGGCGGGCGCGGCGGCCACCAGCACGAGCAGCGTCCCGGCCGCGAACCGGCGCTCGATCGCCGGGAACGGCCGTGCCGGCGACCGTGCGGGTGCCCGCCGCCGCGCGGTGATCGCGTGGGTCAGCGCCAGCGCGAGCGGCAACCGCAGGCCAGGCTCGAACTTGTGCACGTTGCGCAGCGGCGCGAGTGGTCCGTCCAGCAGCCCGCGCACCACCTCCGAAAGCGGGCTGTCGAGCGCGCCGACGTACCCGATCGTCAGCAGCACGGCGCCGGTGACCACGCCGAGGGTCAGGAAGTGCCGTTCGGGCAGGCCGGACCTGGCCAGCCCGGCGAGCGCCACCGCCGCCAGCAGACCGGTCGCGAGCATCAGCACCGGGTTGTCCACCAGCAGGAAGCCCGACGGCCACCACGGTGTGCCCTGCACGATGTAGGCAACCCACTGGTTCGTGCCGCGCAGCACCTGGAACAGGGAGGTCGGTGTGGTCGTGTTCGTGGCCGACTCGACGTAGTCGACGAAGGGCAGGCTGTACCGGCCCAGCAGCAGCAGCGGCGGGACCCACCACAGGACAGCGGCCGCGACCGCGCCGGACCACCAGGCGACGAACCTCGCGTGCGCCCACGACCACCTCCTGGTCGCGAGCCACAGCCCGGGCAGGACCATGGCCATCACGACCACGGCGGCGTTCACCCCGCCCATGCACAGCACGGCCACCCCGGACAGCGCCGCCGCCCGCCGTGCACCCAGCTCCTTGACCCGCACCAGTGGGAGCAGCACCCACGGCAGCATCACCGCGGCCAGCACCTCGGCGGACACCGGACCGATCTCCGTGAGCATCCTCGGTGCGAGCGCGTACGCGAGGGCGCCGACGTGCCGGGTGGGACCCGAACCGATCCGCAGCGCACGGGCCAGCATCAGCGCGCCGGTGTAGGCCAGCGCCAGCATCAGCGCGCACCACAGGCGCTGCGTCACCCACGGCGACAAGCCAAGGACGTCGCCCGCGACGAAGAACGGGCCCATCGGGAACAGGTAGCCGTACGCCTGGTTCTGCAGCTCGCCGCCGGTCGAGGCCGGGTTCCACAGGTGCAGTGCCCGGTCGAGGAACCCGATCGGGTCGACGACCAGGTCGAGCTTCGTGTCGAACGTGGTGCGGCCGGGCAGCTGGAGGAACGACAGCAGCGTCAGCCCGGCGACGATCCACGTGGTGGGAGAGCGGAGGATGGTGTCAGTCCTGATCTCGGGTCGCTCCGGCCGGCTTGTGCAGCACGTACCTGGCGGACACCCAGTGCGTCTCCGGTTGCGGCGTGGTGGCGCTGTCGACCACGACCCCGCCGTGTGCCTCGACGACCGTCCGCAGCCACGCCGGGGGCACCGGCGTCATCAGCATGGGCGCCGGGTAGCCGAGCACCGCGCGCTGCAACAGCCGGACGAGCCTGCCGGGCGCGAGCCGCCACACCACGCCCTTCATGGTCCACAGCGGCCGGACGGTGCACTGCACGAGCGCGATCGCGCCCGGTCGCAGCACCCGCACGAACTCGGCGAGGTAGTCCGCCACCACCCGGCGCGGCAGGTGCTGCAGCACCAGTTCGGAGTAGACCAGGTCGAAGCTGCCGCTCGGGAACACGTGCAGGTCCGGCGCCTCGTTCAGCACGAACCGGCACCGCCCGCCACTGCGGTCCAGCGCCCGCGCGGTGTCCAGCATCGGCGCGGAGACGTCGACGCCGACCACCTCGTCGGCGTGCTCGGCGAGTGCCTGCGACAGCCGGCCCGCGCCGCACCCGAAGTCCAGCACCCGCTCCCACGTCGTCGGCAGCCCGAGGTCCGCGAGCCATGCGCGGGCCGTGGCCACGTCCCGGCGGCCCAGCTCCAGGAACTCGTCGACCTCCCAGCGGCCGCCACGTTTGTCGGCGGACACGCTCACGGCCCACAGCGGGTCACGCGCGCCGAGCGTGGTCCAGTCCCGGCGTACCTGGTCGAAGTCCACTCGGTTCTCCTGCGGCAGTTGTGGCGCGACCATAGCCGGGGAGCCTTTGGCACTGGGCACAGAAGGGTTTGTGCGGCAGAACAACACCTGAATCCGGGGAGGCGGTTACTGTCCCGCGCATGCTCCGCCGGCCGCCGGTAGTGCTCGGCACGCTGCTCGTGCTGACCGTCGCGTTGTGGATCGGCTACCCGCACGTCGACTTCTCCAGCGCCGACTGCACGCGCACACTGCGGGTCACGGCCAGCCCGGAGATCGCACCCGTGGTCGAGGCGGCGGCCGACCGGATGGGTGACGCGTGCGCCCGCGTGCTGGTGACGCCCCAGGAGTCTTCGGCGACCGCCGACGCGCTCGCCGAACCCCGGGCCCGCCAGCCCGACGTGTGGATACCCGAGTCGACGGTGTGGCTGCAGCGCACGCAGGCGCGGCGGGCGTGGGAGCTGCCGGTCGGTGGCACGTCGGTCGCCTCGTCGCCGGTGGTGCTCGGCGTGACGAAACCCGTCGCGGACCGGCTCGGCGCGCCACTGACGTGGGCCCGTGTGCTGGTGCCGGACGTGCGTGCCGGCCTGCCCGACCCGGTACAGGACCCGGTCGGCCTGTCCGCGCTGCTCGGCGTCCGCGCGCTGCCGTCCGCGACGATGGTGCTGCGCGGGCTCTCGCAGCACACGGTGCGATCCGGTGACGGCGTGTTCGACCGGCTGGCCGCGTTCCCGCTCTCGGAGCACGACTTGCTGACCCACGACGGAGCCGCGCTGGTCGCGGTGCCCGCCGACGTGCCGGTGCCGGCACTGGACTACCCGTACACGGTCATGCCCAGGTCGGCGGAACGCGACCTCGCGCAGCGGCTGCTCGCCGTGCTCCTGGACCCCGACACGAAGCCGTCCCTGACCGCGAACCACCTGCGGGCACCGGACAGCGCGGTCGCCGTGCCGGACACCGACGTCGCCGACGAGATGCTGAACCAGTGGGCGGCGATCAACCTCAGCGGCAGGCTCAGCATCCTCATGGACGTCTCCGGCTCGATGGCGCAGTCGGTTCCCGGTACCGGCCTCGACCGGATGGGGGTGACGGTGGCGGCCACCGAGGCGGGTTTCGGCATCGTCAAGCCCACCACCAAGGTCGGCGTGACGCTGTTCTCGACGAACCTGGACGGCGACCGCGACCACGAGGAACTGCTCCCGATGCGCACGGTCGCCGAACACCGGGAAACCGGTGCGCTCGACCGCCTGCGCGCGGTCCGCGCCATCCCCGACGGCGCGACCGGCCTGTACGACAGCACGGCGGCGATCTACCGCACGGCCCGCGAACAGTGGGAACCGGGCAGGCTCAACGTGGTGGTGGTGATGACCGACGGCCGCAACGAGGACGCCGACGGCATCGACCTGGAGACACTGCTCGCCGACCTGCGTGCCCTGCAGGACCCGCGCCGCCCACTGCCCATGATCGCGATCGGCATCGGCCCGGACGCCTCACTGGACGAACTGACCACCATGACCACCGCGACCGGCGGCCGCGCGTTCACCGCCCCCGACCCGACCGCGCTCCCGGAGATCTTCTACACCGCGCTGAGCGGCATGTTGTGCCAGCCACCGCTGTGCACACCCTGACCGCTACCCGCACAGCTCCCGGGTCATGCGCCTAGCCGTTCCAGGTGCGCGGCCCCGGCGGCGAGCAGCCCACTGGCTCTGGGGAAGTCACGCAGCTCGGCCGCGAGCAGGTCGAGCCCGGCGCGCAGTGCGTGCGTGGGCACGCCGCGCGCTGCGAGGATGCCCACGGTCCAGCTCAGGAATCCGGTGAACAGGTCGTCGTCGCCCACGTACAGCGCCGTGGCGAGGAAGTCGACGATGTGGGCGAGGTCCGCCGCGGTGTGCTCGCGTTCCAGCTCGGTGTAGTCAGCCATCGAGGGCAGGCTTTCGGCGAGGCCCTCGTACACGGCGGCCACGAGCGCGGTCGCCGACCGGGCGACCATCGAGTACTCCTGGTCGGCGAGGTGCGGCAGGAGGTCGACGGGCTGGGGCGCGCCGACCGGCCGGGGAAGCGGCGCCTCGGCCAGCCGGTCCGCCGCGGCCCTGGCATCCGGTGCCCATGCCTGCGCGCCGAGCAGCCGCGCGTAGCGGCCGTCCACGCCGAAGGCGGCGCCACCTGCGATCACCGGCACACCGGCCGCCTGGCAGGCGGTGATGGTGGCGTGGGCGGTGGGCAGCCGCACCGGGATCGAGCTGGACAGTGCCACCGTGTCCGGGGCGGTGCGATGCAGGTGCGTGATGAGGCGTGGCAACGGGACCTGAGCGCCGAGGTAGTCGACGGCGAACCCGCGCAGCGTCAGGGTTTCGGCGAGCAGCCGGGCGGGCAGCGAGTGCCACTCGCCGTCCACGCAGGTGACCGTGATCCGGTCGTGCACGACGGAAGTACCGCCGGTGCGGGCGGGCAGTGCCGCGATGACGCGTTCGTTGATCGCGGTGGCCGCGTGCTCCTGCGCGACGGAGATGTGTGCGGCCGCCCACTCGGCACCGATCCGGCGCTGCACGGCGCCGATGACGTCGAGCAGCACGGACTCGGCGCTGACCCCAGCGTCCAGCGCCGCGTGCACGACGTCGTGTGCGGTGTGCTCGTCGGCGGCGATGACAGCGTCCCACAGCAGGCCGGCGTACTTGGCCTGCTCCGTCCCGCCGGTGTGCGTCCGGGTGCTGTTCATGTCGTGCACCGCCCTGGTCCGTGCCCCCCGACGGTGCTCGGGCGACCGCTGCGCGGCGCGGAGATCGCGAGGACCGCCATGTCGTCGTGCTGCCGGGGCCCTGCCCACTGCATCGCCAGCATCTGGACGCGCTCGGCGGTCGCCTCCGCGGGCAGGCCGCCACATTCCGCGAGGGCCGCCCGCAACCGCTCCTCCCCGAACATCTCCTTGCCGAGCGGTCCGCCGCGCACCTCGGTGATGCCGTCGGTGTAGAGCAGGCAGGTGTCCCCGGCCGCCAGTGTCACCGTTGCCGTCGTCGACCGCATCGTCGGCAGCACGCCGACGAGCTTGCCCCTGGTGTCGACCTCCTCGACGTCGCCGTTCACCCGCACGACCAGTGGTGGCGGGTGCCCGGCCGCGGTCAACCGCAGCCGCACCGTCGCGCCGTCCCGCACGGCCGAGGCCAGCACGAGCGTCACGAACCGGGTGCTGCCGGCGGTCAGCAGCGCGTTGTTGAGCAGGTGGAGCACGCGCTGGTGGTCGTCGGCCATCGGCAGCAGCGCGCGCACCGTGGTGCGGACCTTGCCGGTCAGCGCGGCGGCCTCCAGGCCCTTGCCGCACACGTCCCCGAGGATGGCGAGGCTCGCGGGGTGCTCGTCGTCGGCGGGGTGCACATCGTAGAAGTCGCCACCGACACGGTCGGTGTCCAGCGCGGCCCGGTACTGGCCCGCGAACTCGACGCCACCGACCTCCCGCAGGGTGGGCGGCAGCAGGTCGCGCATCAGGACCTCGGTGATCGCGTCCTGTTCCGCGTAGACATGTGCCACGGCCATGGCGACCCCGGCCCTGGCCGCGAACAGCCGGGCGAGCAGGTCGTCGTCGGCGCTGAACGCCGCGTCCGGGGAGCGTCGCAGCAGTACGAGCGCGCCGACGGACACCCCGTGGCCAGGCAGCGGTGTCACCATCAGCGAGCCGACCGCGCCGAAATCCGCGGGCAGCAGCCAGTCCGGTGCGGCGGCCGGGTCGATCCAGAGCGACGGCATGGGCGGGAAAGCCTGAAGCGCCTCGCCGAGTCCCGGCATGGCCGCCGGGGCCATCGCACGCCGTTCGTGCACCGGCTGCCCGTAGCGCACACAGGACACCGTCGGGTACCAGCCGTGGTCGCGCGGTGCGATCACCATCGCCGCGTCGGCGAGGTAGGTGGCGGCGAGGTGCGCGGTCGTCTCCATGCAGCGGCCGGGGTTGCGCGAGGCGAGCAGCGCGGACGACGCGGTGGCCAGGAACTCGGTGCGCCTGCGTTCGAGCCGCAGCGCCTCCTCTGCGGTGGTGTCGACGAGCCACCACGCGATGTCGTCGCCGTGCCGCACGGGGTGCGCCGCGACGCTGCGATCACCGAGCCGGCCGACTGCCACGTCCTCGGCGCCCGCGTACATGTGGTCGTGGGCGTCGAGCAGCCAGGAGGGGACGGTGTCCGCCAGCCGCGTGCCGACGGCGGTGTCCGGGAGGAGCTCCCGGCACCTGTCGTTGACCTCGACGACGACGCCGTCGCGGCTCGCGACGACGACCGGCAGTGACGTGGGACCGAGCACGGTCCGGTCCCACGTCGTGCCCGCTTCGCCCTGAGCCATCTCTTCCATCAAACCGCACTGCTGTCGGTTTGGTGTGCCGTGCCGAGTTCCAGGGCGTCGCCGACCAGGTCGACGGCGCTGCGGGACGGGTCGCGGGCGGCGTTGTTGTACACCTGTTCGGTCGTGTCGATGCTGGTGTGGCCCACGTCGGCCTGCACGTGGACGAGCTGGGCGCCCGCCTCGACGGCGGTGGTGACGTAGAAGTGCCGCAGGGCGTGCGGGTGCAGCGGGGTGTCGGCGGACAGGCGGCGCAGCAGTTGCCACACGGCCTGGCGGCGGAAGCGGTGACCGGTTCTGGTGACCAGGAGCGGTGAGTCGATCGGTGCGCCCCGGCGGGCCGGGGCGGTGCCCGCGTCGGCGTCGCGTTCGCGCAGGTAGCCGGTCAGGGCCTGTTCCGCGGCCCGGTGCAGGTAGACGACCCGGGTCTTGCCGCCCTTGCCGTGGACCCGCAGCGCGCGACGGCCGCGGGTCACGTGCAGGTCGCCGCGGTCGAGGGCGCACAGTTCGCTGACCCGCAGGCCCAGCGTGAACAGGGCGACGACGGCGGTCGCGCGTGCCGTGTCGAGGGCGCCGGCGCCCCGCCGCGGGGTGCTCGCCGCCGTGTAGAGCGCGCGGACCTGGTCGGTGGTGAGGACGACGGTGCCGCTGGTCGACGGGGCGGACAGGCCGAGGCGGCGGCGGTTGAGCGCGGCCGGGTTGCCCGCCGCGAGGCCGGTGTCGGCGAGGTGGGTGTAGAGGGCCTTGACGGTCGCGAGCATGCGGTCGCGGGTGGCCGGTGCGGCGTCCGCGGTGGTGAGGGCGTCGATCCAGGTCTTGACGTGTGTCGAGGTCGCGGCGCGCGGGTCGACGCCGTGGGTGGCGCACCAGCGGAACCAGTGCAGGTGCCGGAACCGGCCGCGGGGCGCGGGCGGCGGGGTGTGCCGGGCGGCGGGCCGGTCCGGGGTCGCGCCCACGACCGCCGCGTACCGGGTGATGGCCACGGCCCAGTCGTCGCGTTCCGGGTCGGTGAGCCAGTCGCGGATGTCGACCGCGGTCACGGGCAGGCCGAGTCCTTCCGCGTAGGTGCGTCTCGTGGCGCGGTTCCCGTAGCCGCCGAGCCATTCCGCGATCCGCGTCAGCAACTCCGCTGGCCTGTCGACGCCTGGCCACGGCCCGTCGAGCGGCTGAGTCAACTCTCCTGTCGTCACCCCGACAGCTTAGCTACAAAAGCTGGGTTCTGTAGCCGACCTAGGCTGTGGTTATGTAAATCGGAACCGGGGTTATGAGTAATGAAAGCTAATACTAGACTGCCGGGCATGGTCGATGTCGTGATCGAAACCCTCGAAACGGACTCCCTCTGCGGGTTCAGCCGCTGCCGCGCGCCGCTGCCGCCGCCCGGCCCGAGAGGAGGACGGCCCTACGCGTACTGCCCGGACCGGACGTGGCCGGGCGGCAAGAACTGCAAGCAGCTCGCGGCCGCGCAGGACGCGCTCGCCGAGGCGCTCGGCACCGCCGCCGACACCGCCGTCACAGCCGCGGCCGGCACGTTCACCGCTGCCGCGGACCGGATCGCCGAGCCGCTGAAGGAGGTCCTCGCCGCGGCCACCGCCCTGCGGGACACACTCGGCACCGAGCTGGAGACGGCCGCCGCCCGCGTCGCCGAGGCGGAGGAGACCGTCGCCGGCGAACGTGGGCTCCGGCAGACCGCCGAGGAGACCGCCGCCGCCGCGAAGGCAGCGGCCCAGCGCGCGACCGACCAGGCGGCTGAGGTTGTCCGCGCCGCGACCGCCGAGGCCGAGCAGGCACGCGCGGAACGGGACCGGGCGCTGGCGGCCGCGAACGCCGCCGACGCGACCCGCGCCGAGGCCGAACGCGCTCAGGCCCGCGCCGAGGGCGTGGCCACGACCGAACGCGAACGCGCGGAGGTCATCGTCCGCGACGAGCGCGCCCGCGCCGAGACGGCCGCGAAGGCCCTCGCCACCACCACCGAGAAGCTGGCGGCCACCCGCGCGGAACGCGACGCCGCCCGCACCGCGCTCACCGACCTGCGCAGGACCGTCGACGAGGAACTCGCTCGCACCATGGCGAGGGTCGACGAGCTGTCCGGTGAGCTCACGCGGGCCCGCGTCAGAGGAGACGAATTGAGCGAGGAGCTGACCCGCACCCGCACCCGCCTCGACGAGACCGCCGCCGAGCTGACCAGGACCAGGACCAGGGCCGACGCCCTCGCCACCGATCTCACCGGCGTCACCGCCACCGCCCACCAGGCGGCCGAGCTGCGCGCCAGGACCACCGCACTCCGCGACGTGCTGCTCACCCCGGACCTGCCCGCGGACGAGCTGCGCACCCGGCTGCTCGCGGAACTACTCGTCGACCGGTCCGGCTAGCGGGTGTGGTTCAGTCGGGAGCCGACGTGCCGGTCAGAGCAGGCTGAGCAGGCCGACCATCACCAGGTAGCCGAGCGCAGAACGGACTTCTCAGCCGCCGTGGACGAGCCGCAGCCGCGGTTTCGGGTCGGGCATGCCCAGCAGGTCGCGCAGCCTGGGCAGCGGCAGGTGCAGCCGGTCCGCGAGCAGGGGCAGCGGCAGGCCGTGGCGCTGCGCCAGTTCGGCGGCACGGACGAGCAGTTCCGGCCGTTCGCCCGGGTAGCGGGAGCTGACGGGTTCCTCGGTGCGCCAGCCCAGCCGGGTGAGGGTCGTCATGACGCGGCGCAGGGTGGACTCGCTGTACACGCCGAGGTCCTTGCCTCGGTAGGCGAGCGCGGCGACGGACACGCCGTAGCCGTCGGCGGTTTCTTTGAGCTCGGTGATGTCGACGGGGGTCGGCAGCCGGTCGCGGATCTCGTCGGCGGGCATGAGCAGCTCGGCGGCGAACGTGCTGGCCTCGCGTTCGTGCCTGCTGTCGCCGGGGGCGGGTTCGGGGTGCAGCAGCAGGTGCCCGAGCTCGTGGGCGACGGAGAACCGCTGCCGCATCGGGTTTCCCTTGCGGGACAGCACGATGATCGGGCGGCCGTGCAGTGCGGCGGAGAACGCGTCGATGGTCTCGGCGTCCACGCCGGGCAGCTGGGTGAGCACGATGCCGCGGGTTTCGAGGGTGCGGACCAGGTGGACGACCGGGCCGGTGGGGACGTGCCACGCCTTGCGGATCATGCCGGCGGTGGCGGCCGGGTCACCGGGGCGCATGCCCAGTGGCAGGCCGAGGTCGAGCCGAGGGAGTTCGAGGACGTTGTCGAGCTGGTCGATCAGCTCCCACAGCAGCTCGACGTGCGCGAGTGCCTGTTGGCGCTGGTGGGTGGTGGTGGAGCGCAGGGACCGGAAGTGCGCGCCCGCGGTGTCGAGGCGCAGCTGCGGGCGGCCCGCGGTGAAGAAGGAGACGGGCACGTCGAGTGCGGCCGCGCAGCGTTGCAGTGTCTCGCCACTTGGCCGGGCCTGACCGAGCTCGTACTGGGAGACGGCGGCCGCGGTGCGGTCGATGGCCTCGGCGAGGTCCCGTTTGCGCAGGCCGGCCAGCTCGCGGGCCATCGTGAGCCGGGCGGGCGCGAATGCCTGCGCGACGGCGATGGCATCCGGGTGCACGGGACGGGCTCCTTCGAACGACAGGGTGGGTTGCCGTGCATGGTGGTCCATGCACGGAGAGTGGTGCGCCCGGGGTCAGCCGGTGTGGCGGTCCTCGTCGGAGTCCCGTGGCCGCAGCGGCAGCGCCGGCTCGGGCAGGTCGAAGATCGCCGGGTCCAGCGGCCCGGTCTGGCGCGGGATGCCCACCGCGCCGGTGACGTCCTGGAGGCTGAACACCCAGTCCCAGTCCATGCGCTTCTCGAGCATCTCGCCCTGGCCGATCCACGCGCCGGTGAGGCCGTGCTCCTCGGACCCGTTCCACACGAGGAACAGCCGGGCACGGCCGCCGAGCCAGATCTCGGGTCTGCTGATCAGGCCGTGGTCGTCGGCGCCGGTCAGCAGTTCGCGGCGCAGTTCACTGGTGTCACCGAGGGAGCCGCGGGGCCCGGCGGGCACCTGGAACTGGTAGATGCCGACGCGGGGCAGCTTCAGCAGGATCGACTGGAACGCGGGGTCGACCTGCAGGTCGGGGATCTCCGCGGTGAGTGTGCCCGCGGTGGCGAGCAGGTACTGGTAGCGGTCGACGCCGAAGCTCGTGTTGTTCTGCCAGCCGCCGCGCGACCCGCCGCGGCGGGCCCGCTGCAGTTCGGCGGCGGCCTCGTGCGCGTCCTGCAGCCACCGGCAGACGGCGGTGGTGAGGTCGAGCAGCGGGACGGGTTCGATCAGGCTGGCCAGCCGGTCCACAAGGTCCCCCTACTTGATCCGCCACTCGCGTTTCACGCCGTACCACTTGATTCTCGCGCACGATCCGGTCACGGCCCGGGATTTGCGGACGGCGTGTTTCACGTCCGGGGCGGCGGACTGGTGGTCACCGCGTACTCGGACAGGGCGATGCGGTTGGGCAGGCCGGTCTTGGTGATCAGGCTCGACACGTGTTTCTCCACCGTGCGCGGCGACAGGTGCAGGCGGTCGGCGATCTCGCGGTTGCCGAGCCGGTCGGCGAGCAGCCGCAGGACCTCGTACTCGCGGACGGTCAGGCCCGCCGACCGCAACGCGGAGGGCATCTCCGCGAGGCCGGTGCGCCGCTGCCCGACCCGCGCGCCGCTGTTGCGCAGCAGGGCGCGGCACGCGCTCGCGACGGCCGGGATGTCGGCGGAGTGGAAGTAGTCCTCCGCGGCACGCAGCCATTCGACCGGCGCGCCCCACCCGTCGGCCAGCGCGCACTCGGCGACCAGCCGCAGCCCGAGGTGCCTGCCCATGGCGTACGGGGTGCCCGCGGCGAGCGCGTCGGCGAACGCCGTGTCGGCCTCGGCGACGGCACCGGCGCGGCCCGCGAGGACGGCGCGGCCGAACTGCGCGAACATCCGGTCCCACCGCAGCCCGGCGGCGGGTGAGGACGCGACGGTGTCGAACTCGTCGCGGGTGATCGTGCCGGTCACCGCGCCGAGCAGCAGGTGCAGCCCGTACCGGCCGCCGAGGTGGAACACGGTCGGCGTGGTGTCCTCCGCCCGCAGTGCGAGTGCCTGTTCCTCGATCGCGCGGGCCCGGTTCTCCTCCAGCAGCGCGCAGAACGCCTTGGCGAGGCCGTGGATCCTCGGCGCGTACAGCGGCTGCGCGTCGCCCTCCCAGTGCCGGAAGGCCGCGAGCGCCTCGTCCATCTCCCTGCGGCGGCCGTGGTGCCCGGCGAGGATCGCGCGCACCATCAGCACGTAGTGGACGCACTCGACGAGTTTGAGCCTGCTCGCCGCCGCGAGCACCTGGTCGGTGAGCGCCTCGGCGGCCGCGAAGTCGCCTTCGAGGATCGTGTACAGCGCGATGCTCTGCTCGGCCTGGTAGCGGGCGGTGACGGCACCGACCAGTGTGGCCTGTGTCCGCGCCTGTTCGAGCCGGTCGAGGTAGCCGTCGCGCAGTGCGTCGTCGTTGCCGAGCCGCACCAGCGCGTGGATCTCCCAGATCGGCAGGTTGTGCCGCATCGCGGTGCGCCGCGCCCGTTCCAGGCAGGCCGTCGCACCGGCCGGGTCCCTTGAGCGGAGCAGCGCGCCGAGCAGTTGCCACGCCTGGCACGCGACCGCGGGCAGCGGGACCCGGTCGCCCACCTCCGCGGCGCGGCGCGCGAGCGCCTCGGCTTTCTCGAGCTGTCCCGGGCCGGGCACGTCCAGCACGATGTGGGCCTCGACGACGTCGATCTGCGCGGTGTCCGCCTCGTCGGCGTCGGGGCCGAGCAGGGTGCGTGCCGAGGTGATCTGTGCGAGGTTGCCGGGGCCGGAGCCCGCGACCTGGGCGGCCCAGGCGAGGCGGGTGTGCAGCCGCGCCCTTCGGCGCGGGTCGAGGCCGCCGACCTGGTCGAGGGTCCCGACCGAGGCCAGTGCCCGCTCCACCAGCCCGGCCTCGGCGAGCGCGTACACCAGGTGCTCGAGCGTGTCGGCCCGCTCGGCGGCCTCGTCACCGGCCAGCAGGTCCCACGCCCGGTCCAGCAGCCCGACCGCCGAGTTCGCGGCGCCCTGCGTGCTCGCGCGGCGGCCGGCTTCGGCGAACAGGCGGCCCGCGACCGTGGTGTTGCCCGCGTCGAGGCGCAGCGCGGCCGCCGTCTGGCACCACTCGCCGGGCAGTCCGGGGTACACGGTCTCCAGCGCGTCCGCGACCTGTTCTGCGACGCGGGCCCGTTCGGCCGGGGGCAGCAGCGTCAGCAGCGCCTCGCGGACCAGCTGGTGCTGGAAGGTGTACCAGTCGGGCAGCTGGTCGTCGGGTTGGACGAGCTGCGCGACCGCGTCGCCGTGCAGGTGGGACAGCAGCTCGCGGTCGCCCAGGCCCGTCACGGCCTGGGCGACCGCGAGCGGGAAGCGCCTGCCTGCCACGGCCGCCACGGACAACAGTTGCTGCACGGCGGGCCCGAGTGTCTCGATGCGGCGGGCAACGGTCCGCGCGAACGTCGCGGGCACGTCCTCGGGTGGCGGGTCGGCCATGCGCCAGCCGTTCTCCGCCGGTACGAGCAGGCCGCCGTCGACGATGCCGCCGAGCAGTTCCTCGATCAGGAACGGGTTGCCCGCGCTGCCTGCCCACAGCAGCTCCACGGCCTGCCGGGGCACCTCCGGCGCAGGCACCGAGAGGCAGGCGCCGGCCAGGTCCCGCAGCCCGGCCTGGTCGAGACGGTTGAGGTCGATGAGGACCGCGGTGCCGCGGCGGGCGGCGGCACGGGCGAGGTCGAGCGCGGGGCAGGGCTCGTCGCGGATCGCGCCGAGCAGCATGGTCGGCTGGCGGTCGAGGTTGTCGATCAGGTACTCGACGACCGCGAGGCTTTCCGCGTCGGCGTCCTGCAGGTCGTCGAGGGACACGAGGCAGCCGCGGTCCTTGCCCGCGAGGCCGGTCAGCCGCAGGACGGCTTCGGCGAGGATGACGAGCGACCCGTCCTGCTGCTGCGCGGCCGGGGCACCCCAGTCCGGGATGAGCCGGGCCAGGACCGGCCGGTAGGGGCCGAGGGCGGCGATGTCGAGGGGTTCACCGGCACGCAGCAGCGACAGCAGCGCCTCGGTGAGGGACCGGAAGGGCACCATGGGGCCGATGGCGCTGCCGCGGCCCCGCATCAGGACCATGTTGGCCCCGAACGCCTGGTCGGCGGCCGCGGCCGCCAGTCTGGACTTCCCGATGCCGCTCTCGCCGACGAGGAACACCGCGCTGCCCCGCCCGGCGGCCGCCGCGGTCAGGGCGTTCTCGACGGTACGGAGCTCCTGGTCGCGGCCCACCACTGTTGACGAGCGGTTCCGCACGGTTGCCGAGACTACCGAGGTGTCCTCCGCTTGATCCAGAGTGGTGCGAACCGGACGTTCTCACCCGGCTCACCCGGCCCGCACCACGGTGTCCGTGTCAGTCGAACTCGCCGCCGCAGCAGGTCGTGTGCGCGCCCGCGGTGACGTCGTCGAACGCACCTGCCAGCCCGAAGGCCAGCGCGCCCGCCGACACCGCCATGCCGGCGAGTGCCGCCGCCCGCACCCCGAACGTGATCGCGGGCATGAACCGCAGCAGCGGCGTCGGGTAGCCGCGCTCCTCCTTGTCGGTGGCGTCGGCGGTGGTGTCGGCGGTGGTGAACAGCTCCTCGGACACGGTGTGCTCCTGTTTCTCTCAGTGTGGGTGTCGGACGTGGTCGGTGTGTCGTGAGGGTTCGAGCAGCAGGACGGACGGGACCCGCTCCGCGTGGCCGAGCCGGAGCAGGCCGTACCCGATGCCCGCGACGCCGCCGAGGATGCCGGGAGTCGGCACGCCGCCCGGGGTGCCGCAGGCCGGGCCGTACCGAATGTAGGCGTCGAGGATCAGCCCGGCGCGGCGGCGGCGGACCGCGGCCACCCGCTCTGTTCGATCGTCCGCGAGTGCCTCGGTGATACCGAGTTCGCCGTGGCAGAGGCTGAGGTCACCCAGTACGGGCCGGTCGGCGAGCAGTGCGCCGAGGTCGCCGCCCGCCATCGCGAGGCCCGCGGCGCCGGTGCACCAGCCCAGGTCACCGGCTTGTGCGCCGGTGGCGCGGGCGTGTGCGGCGGCCAGCGCGGCCGCGTCGGGGTCGTGCCGGGCGAGCGCCCACGCGATGCCCGCCGCGCCGTCGGCGAACCCGGCCGGCCCGTCGGGGCGGCCGCAGTGCCCGCCGGTACGGCGGACCAGTTCGGCGAGCCCGTCGGCGCATTCCCTGGCGAGGTCGGCGGCCTCCCGCAGGCCCAGCTCGGTGTGCACGGCGGTCATGGCGGCGAGGCAGCCCGCGCCGCCGCTCGCGACCCCGGCCGGGCCGGGTGCCTTGGCCGCGGCGGCGGCCAGCTCGACCGCGGTGCGGGTGGCGTCGCGCAGGCCGCCGTCGAGTCCGTCGTCGCCGAGCAGCGTGGTGAGCCGGGCCAGGCCGTAGGCGATGCCGCCGAACCCGTGGAACCCGCCGCACCCGACGGTGCCGACGAGGTCGGGCCTGCCGCGCATCAGGTCGAACAGCCTCGGCAGACCGCCGAGTGCCTGGCGGGCCACCTCGGCGTACCGGGGCACCCCGGACAGGTCGGCGACCTGGGCGAGGAACAGCGCGACGCCGAGGTAGCCGGTGCCCAGGCTCGCACCCATCGGCAGGACCAGCCACCGCTGGTCGTCGACGAGCTCGAGGCCGAGCCAGTTGACGCGGTCGCCGTCGGCGTGGGAGCGGGCCACGATGCGGTCGGCGATCGCGCACGCGGACACGAGCAGCCGCTCCGGTGGGGCCGCGGTGCCCGCGAGGTGGCCGGGCACGGGTTGGACGGCGCGGTGCCCGCCTGCCGGTGCGCGGGTGGCGAGCGCGGCGGCGATGATCCACTCCTGGTCGCGCAGGTCGACCTCGCTCATCGCGTTGATCTTCGCGAGCGCGCTCGCGAGACCGGGCCGCGCCAGCACACCGGGCAGCCGGTGCCCGGTCGCGCTCCACAGGTCGGCCGACCCGGGGCGCGCGGTGAACACGGGCACGTCCAGCGCCCACAGGTCGGCGAGCTCGTGGCGGCAGACCCGCCACCGCAGCGGGTCGTCGGCGGACTCGACCCACAGCACGTCGAGCGCGTTGTCCCTGGTCAGCCCGTCGCGCAGCAGGTCGGGGCGGGTGGACTCGGCGAGCAGGCGGGCATAGCCGCGGGAGTGGCGGACCGCGACCCGCACCTCGTCGCCCGCACACGCGTCGAGCAGGTCGGTGAACTCGTCGCGGTGCCGGGTGATCGCGTCGTAGGCGGTGCGGAACCCGTCGAGCAGTGCCCTCTCGTGGACGGCGACGTCGGCGACGCGCCCGTCCTGGCCGTCGAACCGGGGCAGGTTGCCCGCGCCGGACCTGGTGACGGTGCGCCGCACCTCCCGCAGCGCACCGCGTTCGTCGGGGACCCAGTCGGTGAGCACGTCGGACACGGTCGTCCCGCCGAGCGCGGACATGTCGGCCGTGCCGCCCTCGCCCGCGACGACGACCGGCAGCAGCCCCGTGCGCTGCACGGACTCGGCCAGCATGCGGCCCGCGGGGTCGACACCGTCGGCGGGGGCGGAGAGCGCGGGGTGGAACAGCGCCTCGGTGTCGACCAGCACCGGCTGGTCACCGTGGGCGATCACGTTCTCGAAGTGCATGTCCGCCGCGTGCAGGGCGTGCAGCAGGGCGAGGAGCGCGCCCTGCCTGCGGTAGAACCGGTCGGCGGCGGCGAGGTCGGGCAGGTGCGCGACGGGCACGAACTCGACCCAGCCGTACCCGTCGCGCACCACGGCACCCGCGGTGCGCAGGTCGAGGTCGGGCACGACGTCGTTGAGCCTGCGCACGGCGGCGCCGAACCGTTCGTGTGCGGCGAGGTCGCGGGGTTTGTAGACGACCCGGCTGCCGTCGGCGAAGGTCAGTGACGCCACCGACCGGCCGCGTCGGTGGGTGTCGCCGAGCCCGGCCCGGACTTCCGTCAGCGGCCCCGGGTCGGTGCCGTCGAACAGCGTGGCGACGATCCTGGTCCGGTCGGCGACGAACCTGCCGAGCAGTTCGGCGAAGGCTTCGGTCTGGAAGGTGCTGGCCTGCCCGAGCAGCCTGGCCAGCACCGGGTACGTGGTGAGCAGCCCGGCGAGGCGGGCCGGTTCGGTCAGGCGGGTCGCGACCTCGGCGAAGCCCGCCGCGTGACCGGCGGCCACCTCGGTGTTCACCTCGTGGGCGAAGGTCCTGGTCGCGACGGACACCAGCAGGCGGGACAGCCGGGCGGTGAACCCGTTGACGAGCGCGGCGAGGTCGACCTGGTGGGCGTGGGCGCTGATCCGGTCGGTGAGGTCGTCGGTCGCGCCGGTGACGAAGGGCCGCAGCACGGCGGCGAGCGCGGTCCGCCAGTCAGTCGTGTCGACCTGGTGCGCGACCGCGGCGCGGACCGCGCGTTCCGCGGTGTCGGCCCAGGCGGGGCGGGACATCCGCGCGGCGAGCGCGGCAGGGGTTTCGGTGAGCAGGCCCAGCAGCGCGACCTCGTCGAGGCCGTCGGCCGCGAGTCGCAGGTCGAACCGGTTGCCGGCACCGAAACCGGCGCGCCAGCGCGCGACCCTGGCCCGCGCCTCGGTGCTCGGCATCGCACCACGCACCGGCGTGGCCCGTTCCGCCAGCGCGAGGGCGGGCGCCCACCAGGCCGCTGCGAACGCGCCGGCGAGCCCCGTCTCGGTCATGGGCAGGACGGTGCCAGCCCGTGGGGGCGGGGTCATGGGTGGAAACTACGCATATTCCCCGCGCACGGTGCCGTTTCGTGCCGAGATTGTTCACATCCGTGTCAGCTCATCGCGCCGCCCTCAGCCGGGGTAGGCCGGCTTCCTCTTGTGCGTACCGCCTGACCAGCGGGTTCATCCGGTAGCCCGGTCCGGCCGGGGTGAGCAGGTGTGCGTTGGCGAGCGCGTCGAGCCCGTCGCGCAGCGCGGGTTCCGCGGTGGCCAGCGGGTGGCACAGCTCCGCCGCGGTCATCGTGTCGGTGTCGAGGTGGGCCAGCTGGTGCAGGAGACGCTGCTCGTCGGGGCGCAGCGTGGCGACGTGGGTGGCGATGCAGGCGCGCACCGACAGGTCGGCGACCGTGAGCCGGTCGAGCACCAGGTCGTCGTCGGTGAGCAGCGCGGCCAGGTCGGCGAGCGGGCGGTGCGGCCGGGCGGCGAGCCAGGACCCGGCGATGTGCAGCGCGACCGGCAGCCGGGCGCAGGCCTCGACGATGGTCCGGGTGGCGGCGGGTTCGTCCCGCACGCGGTCGCCGACCAGGCGGATGAGGACCTGCCTGGCGCACACGACCTCCAGCGGCGCCAGCCGCACCGGTTCCACGCCGGGCAGTGTGAGCAGGTCGCGGCGGCTGGTCATCAGCACCGCGCTCGGGGCCGCACCGGTCAGCAGTGGCCGCACCTGTGCTTCGTGTGCCACGTTCTCGAGCACCACGAGCACGCGCCGCGCGGCCAGTTCGGCCCGCACCAGCGCGGCCCGTTCGTCCCGGGTGTCCGGTGGGTCGGTGACGTCGAGGGACCGCAGCAGGCGGGCGAGCACGGCGTCGACGGGCATGGGGCTGCGGTCGGGCTGGTCGAGGTCGGCGTAGAGCTGGCCGTCGGGGAACCGGTCGCGCACCAGGTGCGCCGTGTGCACCGCCACCGCGGTGCGTCCCACCCCTGGCCCACCGCTGACCAGCGCCGACCTGGTGCCCGGTGTGGTCAGCGCCCTGGCGAGCGCCGCGACCGCCCCGTCCCGCCCGCACAGTTCGGGGACGTCGGGTGGCAGCTCGCACCGGCCGGCGGCCGGTTCCACCGGTCTGCGTCCCGCGGCGGCGAGCAGTGCGGCGTGGTCGCTGTCGCGCAACCGCAGCGCGTGGGCGAGCAGGGTGACCGTCTGCCGCTGCGGGCGTTCGGTGCGGCCGATCTCGAGATTGCGGATGGCGCGGACCGAGAGACCGGACCGGTCGGCGAGCTCCTCCTGGGTGAGGCCTGCGCCGGTGCGGTGGGTCCGCAGGACGGTGCCGAACGCGGGGCGCGTAGCCATGGTGGGGACCTCCTCGCGAGCCGCCGGGATGGGGACGGGTTACACGGTCGCCTACCCACCCCGCATCGCGCATGGGTGGTCGCCACCCACATTTGTGCTGGCAGCACGCGCGTTCACCGCTCGTGTGCGGTCCGGGACCCAGCGCGTGTTGTGCCGGGGTTTGTGCCGGTCGAAGTTCCTGGCCCAGCTGCCCTTGATCGGGTTTCGTCATGACGGGAGTGCCGACAGGACGGCCTCTTGCACGGTGGTGGCACGGCTCCGGCCGGCCCCCTCACGGCAGTCGTGCCGCCACCGCATATCGCGTTCTCCGGGAGGTTGCGAGTGACCGGTGTCTTCGGATGGCTGGACGTCGCCGACTTCGAGTCGGTCGGCTACACGTCCGGGCTGTCCGCGGGACTCGACCGGGCGCTGGCCGATCTGGACGACGCGGACCTCATGGCTGCCGCGCACGCGGGATGGGCGGCGGTCCCGGAACAACGAGTGCTCGAGGGCGCGAACGTCCTCGAGCACCACATGGCCACCTCCGAAGGGGTGGCGATCCTCGACGTGCGGCTTCCGGTGGGGCTGGTACCGCTGCGGCACGCGGGTGATCGTCCGGAGGTGGTCGGGCTGCGGCTGGCCGCGGTGCGGATCGGGCTGGCGCGGAAGCTGCTCGACCAGGCGCTGGGGCGGGGACCGTTCGACCTGGGCCGGCATGGCGCGGTGACCTCGCGCGGGGTCGCGGGCGCCGGTTCGACTGGTTCCCGGCCGCTCACCGGCGGCCGGCCGCTGCTCCACCACCGGCTCACCGTCGGCGCGATCTCCGACGTGCTCGCGGCGCTGACGTCGCTGCGCGGTTACGTGGAGGGTGCGAGGCGGTGGCAGACGCGGTCCGCGGTCGTCGACGTGCACCGCAGGCTGACCAGGCTGGACTGGCAGGTCGCGAAGCTGTTCGGCCTGCACGGGGATCTCGCCGACCACCCGGTCCGCGCGTTGTTCGTCGCCGAGCTGGCGGCGCACACGTGGGTCGGGGCCTGACAGGAGGGGCATGGACGACCGCAGAACCGTTGCCGCGCCCGCGGTTCCCGCGCCACGCTGCCACCGCCACACCGATCCGGTACGGGTGACCTGCGAAGGTGTTGGGTCGCCGCCGTTGCCGGTGCTGGCCCGCGTGCAGCACGTGTTCTGCGGTCCGGTCGCCGCCGAGGTGTGGCCGATGCTGCGGCGTGAGCTGCGGGCAGGCGCGGTCGCGGCGGGTGACCTGGTGCTGCTGCGGGTCGGCCGGGGCACCGGGGAGACCTGGACCGAGCTGGCGGTCGGTGAGTAGGAGCGCTACCGGGCGTCGCGGACCAGCATCGCGACCGCCGCGCTCGGCGCCGCCTACGTTTCGGTGCGCCGTCGGGACGCCTGAGCGAGCCCGCTGAGCGCGGTGTCGACGAGCGCGTCGGTGAACGCGCTGGTCAGGGGCCCCTCCCGGAACAGCCACCGGTTCTGGAGCGGGCCCCAGATCAGGTCGATGGCGAGGTCGAGGTCGGTTCCGGGGTCGAGCTGCCCGGCGGCGACCGCGGCCAGGAGCCGTCGTTTCTTCATCTCGCGGACGGGCTGGTCGAGCCGTTCGCGGTAGGTGGCGGCCAGTTCGGCGTTCTCGAGGATCTCGACGGTGAGCGCGCGCATCGGCTCGCTGTAGCGGGGGTTGTTCAGCTCCTCGACGGTGGCGGCGAGCACCAGTTTCAGGTCGGCGGCGAGGTCGCCGGTGTCGGGCAGCCCGGCAGCGCCGTCCTGGCCGCCGACCTCGCCGACCTCGTTTTCCGACAGTGCCAGCAGCGCGTCGAACAGGACCGCGCCCTTGGACGGCCACCACCGGTAGATCGTCTGCTTGCCCGTGCCGGCGCGGGCGGCGATGCCCTCGATCGAGAGCCGCCGGTAGCCGACCTCGGCGGCCAGGTCGAGCGCGGCGGTGAGGATGGCCTGCCGCGCCGGCCGGCTGCGGCGGGCGGCGTCGGGGGACTTGCGTTCTGTCGGCATGCGTGTCACGGTACCTCAGGCAAGACGAGACGGTCCGTCTCGTCAGATGAGGAGAACGACATGCGCACGTGGTTCATCACGGGTGCCAGCCGCGGTCTCGGCAAGGCCTTCACCGACGCCGCGCTGGCCGAAGGGGACCGCGTGGTGGCGGTGTCCCGCACCATCGAACCGCGCGAGGACGACCGGGTCCTCGCCTTTCGGCTCGACGTGACCGATCGGGACGCCGTGCACGCGGCGGTCGATCGTGCGGTCGCGCACTTCGGGCGCCTGGACGTGGTGGTGAACAACGCCGGCTACCTCGCGATGGGCATGGTCGAGGAGTTCACCGAGGAGCAGGCACGCGACCAGTTCGACGTGAACTTCTTCGGCCCACTGTGGGTCACCCAGGCGGTCCTGCCGCACCTGCGTGCGCAGGGCAGCGGTCACCTGGTGCAGGTCTCGAGCATCGGCGCGCTCGGCGGGCACCCGCTCACCGGCCTGTACAGCGCGAGCAAGTTCGCGCTGGAGGGCATGAGCGAGGCGGCGGCGGCCGAGGCGGCGCGGTTCGGCGTGCGGACGACCATCGTCGAGCCGGGCGGCTACTGGACCGACCTGTACCTGACCGGTCTGCGGGCCACCACGCCGCACCCGGCGTACGCGGACCTGCGGGCCGAGCTGGAACGCCGGTTCGCGGAGGGGTCGAAGGACAGCCTGCCGGAGCTGGCCGCGCGGGCGTTGGTGGAACTGGTCGGCAGCGACGACCCGCCGCTGCGGTTGCTGCTCGGCGACATGGCCTACGACCTGGCGGTGGAGACCACCGCGCGCAAGCTCGCGACGTGGGCGGAGTGGGAGCACGTCAGCAGGGCCGCGGAGCACGCGGTACCGCCGCCGGCCGGGTACGGAGCGCAGGCGGGGTAGGTACGGTACTGCGGTGAACACGGAGTCCCGGACAGGTCGTCGTCCCGGCCGGCCCCCGTCGCTGACCAGGAACGACGTGGCTCGGGCCGCGCTGGCGGAGGGTTTGGCGAACCTGTCGATGCCAACGGTCGCGCGACGGCTGGGCGTCAGCCACTCGACGCTGTACCGGTACGTGCACGACCGGGACGACCTGCTGCTCGCGGCGCTGGACCTGGCGCTGCGCGAGTTCGACTGGCCGGGCACGGACCACCTGGGGTGGCGGGAGCTCATGGTCTCGTTCGCCGACGCGCTGTGGCGGTTCCTCGAACGGCATCCCGGCATGGCGGAGACGTCGCTGATGGTGCCGAGCATGCCCGGCAAGGCGCTCGGGATCGCCGACCAGTACGTGGTCCGGTTGCGGGCCGAGGGGCTCAATGCGCGGGACGCGGTGATCGCGGTCGACTACACGGCGGACCTGACGATCGCGGCGGAGATCGGGGTGCGCCGGATGAGCAGGGTGTTCGACACGCCCCGTGGCAGGCGCAGCCTGCGGGAGCTGTACGAGGGGCCGGACGCCTCGCGGTTCGAACGCCGCGGCTGGCTCGACGACAAGCTCACGATCATGCTCGACGGGCTGGCGAGCAGGCTCGGCCACCCGCTGACCGGTGTGCCGCGTGCGCGGCCCGCTGCCGTGGCGGTGCCCGCCACCACCCCGGACCGCGACGCGGTCGCCGAGGCGGGGCGGATCGTCGCGCGCCGCGACGGCCTGCACGCGGTGTCGGTCGGTTCGGTCGCCGAGGAGCTGGGGACCACGATGGCGACCGTGCGCCAGGTCGCCGGCGACCGCGACGGTGTGGTGGTCGCGATGCTCGACGCCGTCGCGGCGGGCCTGGTGGTGCCCGCGCCCTCGGACGACCCGCGCGCCGAGATCATCGGTCTCGTGTCCGCCGCGTACGAGGTGCTGGCGGCCGACGCGTGGTCGGTGCTGGCGATCACGATGGACGGGCTGGCCGGTCCGCGGGTGGTGCCGGTGGTGCGGCGGATGCTCGACGCGTTCCGCGCCGCCGGGGTCGCGGAGGCGGATGTGCCCGACGCGTCGCGGATCCTGTGGGAGCACGTCTACGGCGCGGTGCTCGGCCGGTTCGAGACCGCCGACCGCGACACGTTCGCCGTCCGCACCGCGGTGGCCGCGGACCTGCCGGTGCCGCCCGCGCGGGCGGGGCTGGCGACGCTGGGACTGGAGATCGTCGTGGATGGACTTATCCGCCACTTCAGCTAAGGTTAGGCGTGCCTAACTATTCCACGCTTGAGCGGCTACAGATGAAGGTGCTCGACAAGGCTGTCTCGCTGGTGATGGCCGCACCCGCCCAGCGGGCCGTGTACGACCAGTTCACGATGACCGTCGCCAACACGGTCGACCTGGCACCGGCGGTCCGGCGGATCACGTTTCGTGCCGACGAGTTCGCCGACCACACCCTCACCGGCGCGGACGAGTACTTCGGGCTGCTCATGCCACCGGCGGGTGCGACGGCGGTGACCATGCCCAGCGCGGACCGCATCAACGTGCGGCAGGCGATCCGGCGGATGCCGGAGGACCAGCGGCCGGACCTGCGCTGGTACACGATCCGCGCGCTGCGCGGCGCCGACGCGGAGATCGACGTCGACTTCGTGCTCCACGGCGACGCCGGTCCCGGCACGCGGTGGGCGTCGCGGGCGGAACCGGGTCAGCGGGTCGGGTTCCGCGCGGGCAACGGCACCTACCAGCCCGCGGCCTCCGGCCCGCAGCTGCTGTGCGCCGACGAGACGGCGCTGCCCGCGCTGTCGGCGATCATCGAGGCACATCCCGGCGCGGACATCCGCGCGTACGTGGAGGTCCCGGACGACACCTACCGCCTGCCGATCGACTCCGGCAGGCAGGTGACGTGGCTGTTCCGCGGCGACGAGCCGCCCGGCGCCCGGCTGCTGCCCGCGGTCGCCGCTGCCGACGTGGCCGGCCTGGGATACGCGTGGCTGTGCGGGGAGGCCACGATCGCCACCGGGCTGCGCCGTCACCTGGTCAGGGAACGCGGTGTGGACCGCCGCCGCATCATGTTCTCCGGCTACTGGAAGGCGGGCGCGGCACGCGAGTGACCGGGTTGACGGGCTCGTGCATCGGCCGTGCCCGAGCCGTCAGTGTCGCGGGACTCGTATCGGGACAGGACATCCCGGAGTGGACCGGCGCACCGGCTTAGGATGATCGCGTGCGAGCGTCGAGCAGCGTGGTACGGGCGGACCTGACGGAGTTCCTCGCCGAACCGCTCGGCCCGGCGACCGTCGCGCGGTCGCTGATGGACCGGCCGGGCGAAGGCGGCCCGGTGTGGGCGGCCTACGCCGACACCCACGCCTTCGACATCCCCGGTCTCGACCACGCGGATGACAGCTCGGCTGACCTGGTCGTGTGGGGCAAGGCGCTGGACTGCCTCGCACACCGGTACGTGCGGATGGTGTCGTCGTGGACCGGCGGGCCCCACCGCCTGTACGTACTGACCCGGCAGCGGCTCGCCCTGTACACCCGTGCCGAACCCGGCGGGCTCCTCGCCAAGGCGGCCCGGGTCCGGGACGGCATCGTGCAGCTGGGCAAGGACCTCGCCGAGCGGGTCGCAGACCGGCGCAAGCTGTGGGGGAGCGGCAACTACGAGGGTGAGCCGGTCACGCCGCCGAGGATGGAGCCGCTGGCCGAGATCCGGCGCGGGCAGATCGCCGGGTTCGAGGTCGCGGAGCGCGCGGCGGCGCCCGTGCTGCGGCTGCGGCTGGTCGACGGTTCCGGCCTGGACTTCCTGGTCGGCATGACCGACCGCGACGAGTGCGAGTACGCGCTGGGGCTCACCAACGGCGCGCCGCCGTTGCGGCCGGGTGCCCGCGGCGACTGGGTGGCCACGCTCGCGCGGGAGGCGCTCGACCAGGCCGCCGCCCTGCTGCCCGGCGAGGAGGTCCTGGTGGCGGGCACGGCGAACACCGGGTACGTGGGCGCCCAGGTGGGTCGCGAGCTGCGGGTTCCGCACACACCGCTTGGCCGGATGCCCGCGCTGGACCTGCCCTCGGCGCGCTGGCCGCTGCCCGCCGTGTCCTCGCAGGGCCCGGACGGCTGGCTCGACGACCCGACGATCGCGTACTGGGCGCAGGCCGACCGCGCGGACCGCGACGCCGTCGCACTCGCCGACCTGCTCGCCCACACCTCGGGCGCCGCCCGCCTGGTGCTGACCCGCGACCGCTTGGCCCTGGTGGTGGCGACCGCGTTGCTGGCGGCTCCGCCGGATGCGGCAGGGCCGGTCACCTCGCTGCTGGACGTGGCACCTGCCAGGGTGCGTGGTGTCACCGCGGAGCTGGCGGGCCGCAGCCTGCCGCCGAAGCCGTGGCTGCGGGTGGACTTCACCGACGGCTCGACCCTGCGTCTGCGCGACCCGGTCGCCGCCCGCCACGCCGCGGTTCTCGTCGGCGCCTGAGCGAAACCAGCTCCCGCGTCGCATGCCTGCCACCTCTTATTCTAGTGCTAGAATAGTAGGTGTGGATCTCACCCCGGCCGAGCTGACACTGCTCGGGCTGCTCGTGGAGAAACCCCGTCACGGCTACGAACTGGACGAGGTCATCACCGAGCGCGGCATGCGCGAGTGGACCGAGATCGGCTTCAGCTCGATCTACTACCTGCTCACCAAGCTCCGCGACCGCGGCCTGGTCGAGGAGACCGGCGAACGCGCCCACGGCAAGTCCCGCAAGGTGTTCGCCCCGACCGCCGCCGGGCGGCGCGTGTGCGCGCAGGCCGCGGAGGCCGCGATCGCCGAGCCGCGCCCGGTGTTCCCGCCGGTTCTCGTCGGCCTGGCGAACCAGCCGGTGATCCCACCGGACCGGCTGCGTGCCGCGCTGGCCCGCCGCGCGGAGGCGCTCGCCGAACGCGTGGCGGCCATCCGCGCCGCGGCGCCACCGGACGCCCCGCCGTTCGTCCGCGCGATCTTCGACCACTCACTGACCCAGCTCGAGGCCGAGCAGGCCTGGCTGGCCGCCTACCGGAGGGACCTGCCATGAGCCCGTACGACGTGAAACGCGAACACAAGGACCTGTACGCGCCGAAGAACCGCGAGTGGGCGCTGCTGGAGGTGCCCCCACAGCAGTTCATCGCGGTGTCCGGCAAGGGAAACCCGAACACGGTCCCGGCGTATCCGCAGGCGGTGGCGGCGTTGTACGCGGTGGCCTACACACTGAAGTTCGCGAGCAAGCGGGCGGGCCGGGACTTCGTGGTGGGTCCGCTGGAGGGCCTGTGGTGGGCACCGGACCCGGAGGTGTTCACCGCACGCGCCAAGGACGAGTGGCAGTGGCGCATGCTGATCAGCCAGCCGGACTGGCTCACGGCCGCCGACATCAAGGACGCCACGGAGACCGCGCTGGCGAGCAAGAAGCTCCCGGCCATCGAACAGGTCGAACACGAGACCCTGCACGAAGGCCGGTGCGCGCAGGTCCTGCACGTGGGCTCCTACGACGACGAGACCCCGATCATGACCGCGCTGCACACCGAGTACCTTCCGGCCAACGGCCTCACCGAACGCGACCGCCACCACGAGGTCTACCTCGGCGACCCACGCAGGACGGCGCCGGAGAAGCTGCGAACCGTGCTCCGCCAGCCGGTGCGCCCACGCCAGATCTAGATGTTTGATCCGTGAAGTCGGTGTGAGTGGGCGGTCGGTCGTCGTGTGCTGGTCGCGTGGCTCCGGTTCACGTTGTGGTGGGTTTGTCCTCGCCGGACGGGCAGGTCTCGGGGATGGCAGGGAGCCCCTTGATGGTGGGCTTGCGCCACCGTCAAGGTTGCGCGGGCAGGGCCCCACTTCGCGGGGCGGGCGGGCGGGGCCCGGTTCTGGTGCTGTGAATGGCGCGTTGACGGCGCGGGAATGCCCTGAAAGGCGCGTTCAGGGCGCTGGGCGTCCTGAATGGCCCATTGACGGCACTCGTTTGCTGTGAGCACGTCTTTCACGGCATCGGCCCTGATGGCGGGTCCGTACGCCAAGCCACTTCACATGATCTTCACGGAATCAATCGTCTAGAGGAGCTTCGGTTCGGGGTTGCCCACCGCGCGGATGGCCTTGCGGACCGGGACGAAGAACATCAGCACCAGGCCCGCGAAGAAGAACACCACCAGCGAGATGATCGCGGGCCGGTAGGAACCCGTCGCGCCCGCGACCGCGGCGAACAGCAGCGGGCCCATCCACGAGGTGGCGCGTTCCCCGATCTCGTAGATCGAGAAGTACTGCGCCTCCTTGCCGGGCGGCACCATCTGGCTGAACAGCGACCGCGACAGCGCGTTCGTGCCGCCGAGCACCAGCCCGATCCCCGCCGCCAGCATGTAGAACTGCAGCGCCTGCCCGGCCTGCACGAAGTACGCCGCGCCGACCACGAACAGCCACACGGTCAGGCTGATCATGATCGTGCGCTTCGCGCCGACCCGCCGGGCCACGACGCCGTGGAGCACCCCGCCGACGAACGCGACGAACTGCACGATGAGGATGGTCGAGATGAGCACGGTTTCGTCGAAGTTCAGCTCCTCCGACCCGTACTGCGCAGACACGTTCGCGACCGTGGCGATGCCGTCGGTGTAGATCAGGTACGTGCCGAGGAACGCCAGCGTCAACGGGTACGCCCGCGCCAGCTTCAGCGTGTTCTTCAGCTCCCGGAACCCGCCGAGCACCACCCCGCCCGGACCGCGTTCCTGCCCGTGCGGACGCTGGTGGTCCTTCAGGCGCCGCAACGGGATCAGCGTGAACGCCGCCCACCAGATGCCGGACAGCAGGAACGCGACCTGCGCCGCGTTGCCCTCGGTCAGCCCCAGCGAGTCGTGCGCCAGGTACACCACGAGCTGGATCAGCAGCGCCAGCCCGCTTCCCAGGTACCCGAACGCCCACCCGCGGGTGGACAGCCCGTCCCGCTCGTCGGCGGTGGCGATCTCCGGGATGAACGAGTAGTAGATGACCACCGACGTGCCGTAGCCGATGTTGCCGAGGATGAACAGGATCACCCCGAGCTGCCAGTTCGTGCCGCTCACCAGCGACATCAGCACCGTGGCCGTCGCGCCACCGAACGCGGACACCGCGAGCATCCGCTTCTTGTTCTGCGTGCGGTCGGCGATCGCGCCGAGCAGCGGCACGATCAGCACCTGGATGATCGTCGCCGTCGCCAGCAGGTAACCCCACAGCGAACCGGCCTGGAAGTGCAGCCCGAACACGGCGATCTGGCAGTCCACGAGCTTGTTGGTGCCGCCGTCACCGTCGGAGGGGCACGGGTTCGGACCGTTCAGCGCCTTGTCCGCGATGGCCGCGTCCGCGGCGATGGCGGTCAGGTACAGCGATCCGAACACGGTGACGACCGAGGTCGGGAACACCGAGTTCGCCCAGTCGTACCAGACCCAGCCGCTCTGCTCACGCCTGCGGTCGGGTGCGCTGGGCACCGTCTCGGGGCTGCCGTCCACCACGCTCATCGATCCTCCGTCCCGGTGCTGGCACGCGGACCCTACAGGGACGGGCGTACCTGCTGATCCACTTGGGACAGGGTGTGACGAAACAGTGCCGTGACAGCTGTGACCACTGGTGCGCTTGTGACAGTTGTGACCGACAAGCACCGGTCACCCCGCGGAACTGGACCCGCCGCTGCCGGAGGAGCGGGACACCGCGCTCCCCGGGGCCAGGACCGCGGGCGACTTCCCGCTGCGCCTGCCCGCCGGGCTCGGCCCACCCGGCGCGGTCCGCCTGCTCGCCGGCGACCGCGTCGTGCGGCGTCCGCGTCGACCAGTTCGACGGCGGCCTCGGCCCGATGTTCACCAAGTTCGCCGCGGCCGCCGACATCCACCACGTCGCCGTCCACGGCGCCCCCGCGATCTGGGTCGACCGGCCACATCCCGTCCTCTACACCGACCGCGACGGGCACCCTGCGCGAGGAGTCGGCCCGCCTGCCTGATCTGGGAGCGGGACGGCATCACCTACCGCGTGGAGGGCGACCTGCCGCGGTGGCGCGCGATCGAGATCGCCGAGTCCATGGGCTAAGTGTCCCCGCGCCTGCTCACTGCGCGGCCGCCCACAGCCCCCGCTCCCGCAGGACGTCCCGCAGCACACCGGGCCGGTCGGTCATGATCCCGTCCACACCAAGGTCGATCAACTCGTGCATCTGGTCCGCGTCGTCGATGGTCCACACGTGCACCTCGATGCCACGCCGCCGCGCGGCCACGATCAGCCGCTTGTCCACGACCGTGATCCGCCCCTGCCGCACCGGCACCTGCGCGATCCGCTGGTGCCCGCGCCTGCCCCACACGAACGCGGGCAGCCGGCCCGACGCCCACAGCCGCGCGATCGCCTTCGTGCCCATCGACGTCAGCAGGCCCGCACCCGCGCTGCGCCGCACCCGCTCCAGCCTGGCCTCCGAGAACGACGCCACGCACACCCGGCCGAACGCGTTCGTCCGCCGCAACGTGTGCACCAGCGGCTCGATCGCCCGCGCAGCCTTCACGTCGATGTTCAGCAACGCCTCCGGCAGCTCCTCCAGCAGGTCCTCCAACCTGCTCACCGGCTCCCGCCCGCCGATCTTCGCGGTACGCACGACCTGCCACGGCTGCCGCGCGATCGGACCGGACCCGTCGGTCGTGCGGTCGAGCACGGCGTCGTGGTGCACCACGACCACCCCGTCCGACGTCGCGTGCACATCGGTCTCCAGGTAGCTGTAGCCCTCGCTCACCGCGCGCCGGAACGCCGACAGCGAGTTCTCCATCCCGTCGAGCTCGTCGTAATGCCATCCCCGGTGGACGAACGCACGCGGGTACGGACCGCTGAGAAAAGCGTGGTCATGCACACTGTCGAGTGTGCATCAGCGGCGTGGCACGCAGTTGCACGGGCAGTGGCCAGCTAGCGTCTGACACGTGAGGTTCGTCAGGTGATCGCTCCAGAACGACTCAAGACCCGCGCCGATGTACGGCACTGCGGCTGGTGCGGTCTGCGGTTACCCGAGGACGGCAAGGTCGGTCGTCCCCGCAGGTACTGCTCCCAGTCCTGCCGCCAGCGCGCCTACGAACGCCGCTCCGCCGTGCAGCGCGGCGGCCTGCCGGAAGACGCCGTCGTCCTGTCCGCGGCCGAACTCGCCGACCTCCAGGACCGCCTGTTCCAGCTCCGCTGCGCCGCCGAGGACGTGGTGACCGCCGCGAACGACGGCGCCGGCCCGCGCGAGCTGAAGAACCTCGCCGCCACCGTGGTCGAGAACGCACATGGCCTCGAGCGGCTGCGCTGACGCAGCACATTCGACTACGCTTCGTGCGCAATTGCCCGATCAACGACACGAGGCACGCGAATGGACACCGACGGCACCTTACTGAGTGAGGTGCTGGACGCTGCCGACACGGCGTTCGCCGTGACCGACACACGAGGTCGTGTGCGCTGGTTGAACCGTGTCATGGCCGAGTTGCTCGCACTCACACCGGAGCAGTGCGCAGGCCGTTCACTCACCGCTCTCCTGGTCGGCGCACCGGAGTGCCCTGGCGAGGGAACCAGCGCCGACAACGTCGTCGTGTCGCTGCGAACAGGCGACGACCAGCACCGCTGGCTGGAGGTCCGCTGCACACAGCTCAACGACGGTTACCTCTATCGGGTGAGCGACGTCAGCCGTTGGCGGGAAAGCGACGTCGCTCCCGCGGAACGGGATGAATGGCAAAAAGCCCTCATCCGCATGGCCGACGAGGACCCGCTGACCGGCCTGCTCAACCGCCGCGCCCTCACCAGGGAACTGGAACGCCAGCTCGCACTCGGCGGCGACGGCGCCCTGCTGCTGCTCGACCTCGACAACTTCAAGGACATCAACGACCTCCGCGGCCACCCGGCGGGGGACCGGGTCATGTGCACGCTCGCCAACGTCCTGCGTGAACGCCTCGGCGGCGGCCACGTCCTGGGCAGGCTCGGCGGCGACGAGTTCGCCGTGGTCCTCGCGGACACCGACGAGGCCACCGCGGTCCGCGTCGCCGACCGGCTCCGCAACGCCGTCGCCACCATCCCCGTCACCGGCGGCGTCGGCACCACCCGCATCACGGTCAGCGGGGGCGTCGCCGGGTTCCGGTCGGGGGAGAGCTGGCAGGCGGTACTCGCCAACGCCGACCTCGCCCTGTACGCGTCCAAGGACGCGGGCCGCAACCGGGTCACCGTCTACGAACAGGGCCACTACGCCGACACCGCCCTGCGCGTCACCGTCCTGGACCGGCTCCGCAACGCCCTCGCCGGCGGCGGTCTCGAACTACACGCCATGCCGATGGTCAAGCTCGGCAGCAACCGCGTCGTCGGCCACGAACTCCTGCTGCGCCTGGAAGACGGCCGCGAACCCCGACTCGGCCCGGGGGATTTCCTGCCCGCCGCCGAACGCAGCGGCCTCGTCCTCGAGATCGACCGCTGGGTCGCGGGCACCGCCATCGACACCCTCGTCGCGCACCCGTACCCGGGCCTGCGGTTCAACATCAACGTCTCCGGCCGCACCCTGGAGGACGGCGACTTCGGCGACTACGTCCTGGACCGCCTCGCCGCCGCGGGTGTGGCACCGGGCAGGCTCGGGTTCGAGATCACCGAGACCGCCGCGGTCACCAACCTCGCCGCCGCCCGCAGCCTCGCCCAGCAGCTGCGTGCCAGCGGCTGCCGCATCTCCCTCGACGACTTCGGCGCCGGCTTCGGCTCGTTCGTGCACCTCAAACAACTGCCGATCACCGGCGTGAAGATCGACGGCGAGTTCGTCCGCGGCATCGACTACGGCAGCCGCGACACCGTCCTGGTACAGGGGATCGTCGACATCGCCCGCGGTCTGGGCGTGTCCGTCGTGGCCGAATGGGTGGAACGCGCGAGCCAGGTCGACGCGCTCGCCCGGCTCGGAGTCCGTGTCGCACAGGGGTTCCACCTCGGGAAACCGGAACCGTTGCGCGAGCTGCTCGCCCGCCCGCACGGCACGTGGATGCGCACGCCCCGGCTCATGCCGACCGCGGAGGGCGCGGGGGAGACCATGACCTTGGACGCGCAGAACACCACGTGAAGACGGGGCGGACTCAACCGCCGTTCGAGCGCGCCGCTGTACACATAGAGGACGACCCGCTCGGGTCGGGAACCCTTCTGGTGGGCGGTGGTGCGCAATGTCCGAGTCGAACGCCTCGGCGGAGATCAGCGGCCTGCGGATCTGCATCGTCAACACGGATGCCCAGATCGACGCCGCGCTGGACAGCGGGGACCGGCGTGCGTTCCGGGTGTGGTGCCTGCGCAGGGCCTCGCTGATCGCCAGGGTCGAGCGGGTGCTGGTCGAAGCGGCGATGCCGAAGGCTGCCTAGTCCCGCCTTCTTTCCCTGTGCTCGATATCGTCACGTGACGAAATATGTCGAGGTCAGGAGAGCGGCAGGGGAGGGAGCTTGAGCGGCAACCCGAACGCGGGGAACAGGTGCGGTTCGAACGCGGTGATCTGCACGATCCTGCCGCCCTCGACACGCAGCACGTCGAGCACCTGCGCGCGGAACACGGCCGTCCCGGGACGCTGCAGGTAGTGGGCGACGGCGGGCTGCCGGTTCGCCGAGGTCGCCAGGCTCCGCCACGCCCCGACATAGGCGGGCGAGTCCGGCAGCAGCGATGGCCGCAGGAACGCCAGGATCGCGTCCCGCCCGACGAACCACAGCGGGTTCGGCGGCATCGTCAGAACCGTCCCGTCGGTCAGCAGCTCACCCATGGCGTCGAGGTCACCGCTGTTCGCCGCGGCCATGTACCGCTCGACGAGCGCTTTCTCCTCAGCCGAGGGCCCGGTCGTCACGGCCCAGTCCGCGCGACGGGCGGGCAGGTGCTGTCGCAGCACGGGCCTGGCGCGCTGCAGGTCGTTGTTCACCGTCGCCACGGTGATCTCGAGCTGCTCGGCGGTGGCCGCGGCCGACCAGTCGAGCACGTCCCGCAGCAACAGGACCGCGCGCTGCCGGGGCGGCAGGTGCTGGATCGCGGTCAGGAACACCAGTTCGAGTGTCTCGCGGGACACCGCGGCGCTGTCCGGCGCGGTGTCGAGATCCAGAAGTTGATCAGGGTAGGGCTGTAGCCAGGGGACGCGTTCTGGACCTTCCTCGGCGCCGGAGTCGAAGCCGGGCAACGGCTCGTACCGCTGGGGTTCGCGCTGGTTGCGGCGCAGGAAGTCCATGCAGGCGTTGGTGGCGATCCTGTACAGCCACGTGCGGACGCTGGCACGGCCCGCGAAGGCGTCCTTGCCACGCCACGCCCGCAGGAACACATCCTGCACCAGGTCCTCGGCGTCGTCGTACGAGCCAAGCATCCGGTAGCAATAGGCCTGTATCTCACGCCGGTAGGGCTCGACGAGGTCGGTGAAGGTTCCCTCAGAAGCGTTCTCCTGAGGTTTCTCCACGGCCGGTTCCGCCGCGGGCCGCGAAACCCGCTCCGGATCGACCGCGAGCAACTGCATCCGCAGCGACATGTCGGCGATGACCCGGTGGACGGCGTCCAGTGTGCCGCCTGACGTACCGGTGGACCGTCGTGCCCGGTATGCCTTCTGCCTGCACGCGGCCGAGCAGTACACCGACGTCCGTCCGCGCCCGGCGGACACCTGGAGCGGACGGCCGCACATGAGACAGGCGACCATGCGCGAACAGTAGCCGAGGCTTGCTGATACCCCGTGCCAAGACACCATCCAGTAAGTTCGATAATCTACATTATGTTAAGTAAGAGTTGTCGCGAACGCGGTCCCCCGGTGCTGCTAGACCCGATCGAAGACCAGGTCGAAGTCCTTGCGCCAGGTCGACCCGTGATCCTCCGACGCCTCCCAGCGGCCCGCGATCCGGTCCGGCCCGACGTCGGCGACGAACCGCTGGAACATGTCGGGGTCCTCGCGACCCAGGTTCCAGCGCGACCCGTCGAACGTCATGGCGAAGACCCGGCAGACACCTCGTTCGTCGTGGTAGAAGGCCGTGTAGGCGTCGTGTGCGTCGCTTCGGCCGAGCACCAGGATCATCTCGCTCGTGGCTTCTCCCACCTCGCCGGCCATCCTCCAGCGGAAGACCACGAACGCGTCGTCGAGCCACTCGGCCGTCGCCGAGCCGGTCACCTCTCGGTCGGCCGGCTCCAGGAACCACGCGTTCCGCATCGTCGTCCGCCACGATCCGACCAGGACGTCCAACCGCTCCATGGCCTCGTTGCGCATCGCTTGCTCCTGCCCTGGCGTGAATGGTGTCGGAGGGCTCTGTGCTCCCCCACTACGATCTTTGCGGGCGTGGCCGGGGTTTGTCACGAAATCGTGGGGTCCGGTGTCGTGTGGGTGACATGTGCAGAGCGATGGGAGTCATCCATGACCGGCGCCGGGACGAGCGAGGACGGCAGGGTGGATCCGGCCACCGAGGTGTTCATGACGCACCGCAATCTGCTGTTCACCGTCGCCTACGAGATGCTCGGACTGGCGGCCGACGCGGAGGACGTCCTCCAGGAGTCGTGGTTGCGGTGGGTGACCGTCGACCTGAGCACGGTGCGGGACCCGCGGGCGTACCTGGTCCGGATCACCACGCGGCAGGCGCTGAACCGGCTGCGGACGCTGGGCAGGCGCAAGGAGTCCTACGTCGGCTCGTGGCTGCCCGAGCCGTTGTTGACCACACCGGACGTGGCGGAGGACGTGGCGCTGGCCGACAGCGTGTCGATGGCGATGCTGCTGGTGCTGGAGACGCTGTCGCCGACCGAGCGTGCGGTGTTCGTGCTGCGTGAGGTGTTCGCGCTGGAGTACGACGAGATCGCGGCGGCCGTCGACAAGTCCCCCGCCGCGGTGCGCCAGATCGCGCACCGCGCCCGCACCCACGTGGCGGCGCGCAGGCCGCGTGACCCCGTCTCCCCTGGCCAGAGCCGGGCCGCGCTCGAGGCGTTCCAGCGGGCGGTCGACACGGGTGACCTGCAGGGGCTCGTCGACGTCCTCGCACCGGATGTGGTGATCCTGAGCGACGGTGGCGGGGTCAAGCAGGCTGTGCCGCGGCCGGTCGTGGGGGCGGACAAGGTGGTCAGGCTGCTGTCCGCGGGCCTTGCGAGGTTCCGGCAGCGGGGCACCGTCGAGCCGGTGCAGTGCAACGGGTTCCCGTCGTTGCTGTTCCGGCTCGACGGTGAACTGGACGGTGTGATGTCGGTGCGGGTGGAGGGTGGCCTGATCACCGGGTTGTTCTACGTGCGCAACCCCGAGAAGCTGTCGCGGGTGGAGCGGGAGACGACGGTGACGCGATGAAGTCATGAGGTCCGCTGGGCCAGCACCGTCAGGTAGTGCGGGTTGGTCATGATGCCGATGATGTTGCCGAAGGGGTCGACCACGGACGCGGTGACGAACCCCTCTCCCCTGGCGGTGATGCCCTCCAGCTGTGTCGCGCCCATGGCGAGCAGGCGGTCGAGTACCGCGGACAGGTCGTCGACGTGCCAGTTCATGATCACGCCGGCTGGGCCGTTCCTGACGTCGTGGGGTGCGAAGCGGCTGTCGATGAGGCCGAGTTCGGCCTGGTAGTCACCGATCCGGTACTCGAGGTAGGCGGGTGCGCCGTCGTGGTCGCGCCGGAAGTAGGGCGGCACGCCGAGCAGTTCGGTGTACCAGGCCTGGGCGGCGGTCATGTCGTCGGCGTAGTAGCTGATGGTGGCGAATCCGCGGAACATGTGGTGATCCCCTTCGGTTTGTCGTGCTGTCGGGATCCACTCTCCCCGGGAAAGTGCTCACTGTCTGAGCACTTTTCTGGCGAGAATGTGTGTCATGCGTGCTGACCGTCTGGTGGCGACCCTCCTTCTGATGCAGGCGCGTGGCCGGGTGACGGCGGCGGAGGTCGCGCAGGAGCTGGAGGTGTCGGTCGCCACGGCGCGGCGGGATCTCGAGGCGCTGTCCACGGCGGGGATCCCGGTGTATCCGCAGCCCGGCCGTGGCGGTGGCTGGTCGTTGGTCGGTGGTGCCCGCACGGATCTGTCCGGGTTGACGGCGGCCGAGGCGCAGGCGTTGTTCCTGCTGGTGGGGCCGGCCGCGGCGGTGGCGCCCGAGGTGAAGGCCGCGCTCCGCAAGCTTGTGCGGGCGTTGCCCGACACGTTCCGCGCTGACGCGGAAGCGGCCGCGGACGCGGTGGTCCTGGATCCGGCGCGGTGGGGTGAGCGCCCCAGGGACCGCTCCCCTGTCGTGGAGTTGTTGCAGCGGGCGGTGGTGGGGCGCAGGAAGGTGCGGTTCACCTACGCGGCGCGGGGGCGGGCGCGGGCGGAGCGGATGGTGGCGCCGTGGGGTCTCGTCGACAAGGACGAGATCTGGTACCTGGTCGGTGGGACCGAACGTGGTCAGCGGACGTTCCGGGTCGACCGGATCGCCGACGCGGAGGTGACCGGGGAGACGTTCGACCGGCCGGAGGGGTTCGATCTGTCGTCGGTGTGGGAGCAGGTCGTGACCGAAGTCGAGCATCGCAGGTCGCTTGTCTCGGCGACGGTTCTGGTGGCGGAGCGGTTCGTGTTCGTGTTGCGGGACCAGTACGGGCGGCACTGCGAGGTGCTCGGTCCGGCCGATGACGGCCGGGTCCGGGTGCGGCTCGCCGCGCCGACGCCACTGATGATCGCGCAGCCGCTCGCGGGCTGGGGCGCGATGATCGAGGTCGAGGACTCCCCCGAGGTGCGCGCCGAACTGGCCCGGCTGGGCACGGAACTGGTGGCCCGCCACACGAGACCAACACCGTAGGCCACCCACTCCCCGCCTCCCACCAAACCGCGCGAGTCCCCCGTTCGCGACCCGCGAGTCCCCCGTTCAGAACCCCTGAGTTCGCGGTTCGCGTCGTGTCGCGAACGGTCAACTCGGCGGTCGCGAACCGGGGACTCGCGGGTCGCGAACGGGGGACTCGCGCGGTCAGTTGCCGTGCCAGTGGTGCCACAGGGTGGCGTATTCGCCGTTCGCGGCGACCAGGTCGTCGTGGCTGCCCAGTTCGGTGATGCGGCCGTCCGCCATGACCGCCACGCGGTCGGCGTAGTGCGCGGTGTGCAGGCGGTGGGCGATGGCGATGACTGTGCGGCCTTCGAGGACAGCGGCCATGGCGCGTTCTGCGTGGCGGGCGGTGGCCGGGTCGAGCAGTGCGGTGGCCTCGTCGAGGATCACCGTGTGCGGGTCGGCCAGCACGACCCTGGCGAGCGCGAGCTGCTGGGCCTGCGGCGCGTCGAGTGTCATGGCGTTCGCGCCCAGTTCGGTCGACAGGCCTTCCGGCAGCTCCCGCACCCAGGTCGCGTCGACGGCCGACAGTGCCGCGTACATCGTGTCGTCGTCCGCGTCCGGTGCCGCGATCGCGAGGTTGTCGCGCACGGTGCCGATGAACACGTGGTGTTCCTGGGTGACCAGCACGATCCGCCGCCGCAGTTCCTCGGGCGCGAGCAGCGCGACCTGGGCGCCGCCGACGGTGATCGTGCCGGTCTTCGGCGCGTCGACCCCGGCGAGCAGCCGCCCCAGCGTGGACTTCCCCGCCCCGGACGGGCCGACGATCGCGAGCCGCTCCCCCGGCCGCACCGACAGGTCGACCCCGTGCAGCACGTCCCGGTCCCCGCTGTAGGCGTACCGGACGCCGCTGACCTCGAGCCGGTCGTCGTCCGGGGTCGCCTCGCCGACCGGGGTGGGCTCGACCTCGCCGACGCCCTTGAGCCGGGCGAGTGACGCGGCGCTGCGCTGCACCTGCTCCATCCACATCAGCATCTGGTTGATGGGGTTGACCAGCTGCATCGCGTACAGGCTCACCGAGATCACCGCGCCGAGGCTCACCAGGTCGTTGACGTACATGACGCCGCCCATGAGCAGCACGACCACCATCGCCACGATGCTCGAGAAGTCGACCATGGGGAACAGGACGCAACGCAGGAACAGGGTGCGCAGTTTGGTGCGGAAGCCGTCCCGGACGGCGGTGTCGCCGTCGGCGACGCGGCGAGCCCGCAGGTCGAACACCTCGATCGTGCGGGCACCGTCGACGGTCGCCGCGATCGACTCGGACAGCGCGGAGTTCGCCGCGCCCTCCGCGAGGTAGGCGGTCCTGGCCCGCTTCAGGTACCACCGGCCCGCGAACCACAGCCCGGAGATGCCCAGCAGGGCAGCGCCCGCGAGCACCGGGTTCAGCAGGAACATGGCACCGAAGATCAGCGTCGCCTGCAGGGTGCCCATGAACACCTCGGGCGCGGCGTCGCGCAGCGCACCGCCGACGGTCGCGACGTCGGCGGTGGTGCGGGACATCAGGTCACCGGTGCCGGCACGCTCGACGACCGCCGTCGGCAGCGCGAGCGTCCGGTCGACGAACTCCTCCCGCAGCCGTGCGAGTGACCGCTCGGCGAAGCGGTGCGCGAAGTACCTGGCGAACCGGGTGAGCACCATGTGTCCCACGGCGAACGCGACGATCGCGAGCGCCAGCAGGTCGATGGCGGCCAGGTCCGGTTCGCCGGACTCGACCTGGTTGACGATCCTGCCGATCAGCCACGGCGCCCCCAGCCCGGCGGCGGCCGCGAGGCAGGTCGTGACGACGACCAGCACGGTGGCGACGGGGTCCGCGCGGATGATGTCCCCTGCCGCGCGCCGCACCCCGCGGGCGTCGGCGACCGGCAACTGCCAGGTGTCAGTCACGGACGAGGTCCTCCTGCGCTCCCCGGAACGCGACCGTGCGGTACCCGGGTTCGGTGGTGAGCAGGTCGGTGTGGGTGCCGGTGGCGGCGACCCGCCCGTCGACCAGGTACGCGACGCGGTCGGCCCGGTCGAGCAGCAGCGGTGACGTCGCGACCACCACGGTCGTACGGCCACGGCGGGCGGCCCGCAGCCGCTCGGCCACCACCGACTCGGTGTGCGCGTCGACGGCCGAGGTGGGTTCCACGAGCAGCAGCACCTCGGGGTCGGCGAGCAGTGCGCGTACCAGCCGCAGCCGTTGTCGTTGCCCGCCGGACAGGGACCGGCCCTGGGCCTCGACGAACGAGTCGATGCCCGCCGGCAGGGCGTCGACCACGTCCTGCGCCATCGCGACCCGGATGGCGTCGGTGACGGCGCGGTCGTCGAGACCGTCCCTGGGAGCGACCACGTCCCGCAGCGCGCCGGCGAACAGGTAGGCGTCGTTGTCCGCGACCAGCACGCGGGACCGCACGTCGGTGAGCGGCACGTCCGACAGCGGCACCCCGCCCCACGTCACGGCGGAGTTGGTGTAGCGGCCGAGCCGGTCGACGAGGCCGGTGGCGTCGGCGGGCGCGGCGGCCGCGATCGCGAGCAACTCACCGGGTCGCACGGTCAGCCCGCTGTCGGGGTCGTGCAGCGGCGCGGGCCCGGCCGGTGCCGGTACGGGCGGGTCGTCACCTGCCCGGTCCTCGACGGCGGGTTCGATGCCGAGCACGTCGGTGACGCGGCGGGCGGCGACCAGACCCCGGCTGATGTCCTGCGCGCCCTCGATGAGGAAGTACACCGGCGTGGACAGGACGGCGACGTACCCGTACACGGCGACCATCTCGCCGATGGTGATCTCCCCCGCCGCGGTCATCCGCGCCGCGAGCCAGGTGACGGCCGCGAGGAACAGGCTCGGCAGCCCGACCGCGACCCCCTCGATCCAGCTCGCGACCGACCCCACCCGGTAGCCCTCGGTGCGCAGCGCCTGGGAGCGGCGGCGGAACCGTGTCGCGAACAGGTCCTTGCCGCCGATGCCGCACAGCACCCGCAGCCCCGCCACGATGTCACCGGCGCGGGCGGTGAGCGATCCCTGGTTCTCCCGGTACACGGACTCGGTGCGGCGCAACCGGTTCAGCAGCGGCCCGATCGACAGCACGAACAGCGGCACGCCGACCAGGACCACGACCGCGAGCAGCGGGGAGATCGACACGAGCAGCACGGCGACCGCGCCGTAGGTGACGACGGCGCCCACTCCGGGGCCGGTGGCGGTCATGGTGCGGGCGATGCGGTCGAGGTCGGCGGCACCGATGCTCACGACCTCACCGGAGGTGACGCGGCGGGGCAGCTCGGCGCCGACCCGCACGGCGTGACGGATCACGACCTGCACGGTCCGGTAGGCGGCGTCGTTGCGGATGAACGTCATGGTGCGGTGCCGCACCACGCCGATGGCGGCGTTGGCCGCGCCCGCGACGGCGAGCACCACGACCCAGAACCCGAGCGCGCCGAGGTCGCGGGCACGCAGGCCGTCGTCGATGGCGCGCGCCATCAGGTAGGGCGGCAGCATGAGCAGCACCATCCACGTGGTGGCCAGCGTCGCGCCGAGCAGCACCCGCCAGCGCTGCATGCGCACCAGCCACAACAGGAACCGCAGCGGGCCGCGGGCATCGGGCACGCCGGGATCGGCATGGGGAACCTTCGGGCGCATGATTCCCACCCTATGCACCCGTGTCAGTCATTTTCCGTGCGCTGGTTCCGCTGGTGGCGGAGCACGCAACGATCACTCGGCGGGACCAGGAGCACAACCCCACCGGCGGTACCGGACATGAGACGCTGGTGGTGATGGAATCGAACCGCACCCGGCAGCCCAGGTGCGCGGCCCTGTCCGTGGAACTCGGCGAGCCGCTCGCGGGCACGGCCGCGTTCGCCCGGTCGTGGCTCGCGATCGAGCAGCCGGGGCCGTGGGGCAGGGACGCGCTGGCCGCGAGCCACCTCGACGAGGGTGTGGGGCAGGATCTCGCCGCGCTGGCGGCGGGCACCGGGGTCCGGATCGTGCTGATCCGCAGGCCGGGCAGCCATCCCGACCGGCACCGCCCGGTGCCCAGGCACGTGTACCTCGCGCACACCGCACCCGGCCGGACCTGGCTGGAACACACCACGGTCACCGACCCCAAGCAGTTGCTGGACCTGGACTTCTCCCGCGTGGGCGCGGGCGAACCCGGCCTTCTCGGTACACCTGTGCCGGATCCGTTGCTGCTGGTGTGCACGAACGGCAGACGCGACGTGTGCTGCGCGCTGCTCGGTCGTCCCGTCGCGGCCGAGCTGGCGGCCACCCACGGTGAACAGGTGTGGGAGTGCACCCACCTCGGCGGGCACCGGTTCGCGCCGACCGCGGTGCTCCTGCCGACCGGGTACTCATACGGGCGGCTGACAACCGAGGCGGCGTTGCGTCTGCTCGCGGGCGGCCCCGACCTGGTCGACTGCCGCGGCCGGTCCACGTGGTCCCCGCCAGGGCAGGTCGCGGAGGTCGCGGTGCGCGAGTCGACGGGGATCACCGACCTCGACGCGCTGACGGTGACGACCGTCGAGGAGCCGGTCGACGGCGGCTGGATGGTGACGGTCGCGCACCACGACGGCCGGTCGTGGCGGGTGGCGGTCACCGAACAGCAGATATCGGCGGGCCGCGCGGCGAGCTGTGGTGCGGCACCGACCCCGGCGGTCGCGTTGTCGGCGCTATCCGTCAGCGCCCGCCCGTAGGGCCGGGACGAAGCGCGCGGTCAGCCACCGCCGCTGCCACGGCGTCTCGACCGCCCTCGGGTGGTAGGCACCGCGGGTCCACGTCACGGCTTCGGCGGCGGGGACACCGGAGAGGATCGCGAGTGCCGCCATGACCGTGCCGGTGCGCCCGACACCGCCACCGCAGGCGACCTCCACCCGCTGCCCGTCGAGCGCACGCCGGTGCAGGTCACGGATCCTGGTGACGGCCGCTTCGGTGTCGCGTGGCAGAAGGAAGTCCGGCCACTCGAGCCATTCGTGCGGCCAGGTGAACGAGTGCCTGGCCCGCAGCTTCCGGGTGCCGAGGTAGAGCCCGAACTCGGGGACCGGGTGCCCTGGTGCGGGGTTGCGCAGGCCGCGTCCCCGCACCAGGGCACCGCCGGGAAGCTGGGTGGTGTCGTCGAGACAGCTCATGCGGCCCACTATGGGGCATCCGCGGGCCCTGGTCGTGCCGGTTCCACTGACCGCGAACGATGTTGCTGCGTCGACCCGGCGGGCTCGGCCGCCGTGATCGTGGCCGCCAGGAAGCGTCCCACCGCCCCCGCCGCAATCACCGCGGCGCATTCGCAGCCGTCCACAACGGAATGATTCATCCACGCCAAAACAATGGCCCCGACTCCCAGCGGGAATCGGGGCCATCGCGGTTCGGTCACTGATAGCGCGGCGGCTCGTCGGAAAGTTCCGTCGACTCGTTCGGCCGCGCAGGCGGCGGCATGGCCGGCGACGTGCCACCCATGCCCTGCGTCGGCTCGTAGGCCGGTGCGACCGCGGTCGGCAGCTCCGGCTCGGGCTCCGGCGGGCCGACCGGCAGCGGCGGCCGCGACAGCGCCGCGGGGGCGGCCGCCTTCGCCAGCGGACTCGGGACCTCCTGCCGCGCAACGGCTTCCGCCGCGCGGACAGCCTCGGCGACCTTCGGGTCCGTCGAGGTGTCGAACCAGCTCGCGATCTCCTCCTCGTCGTCGTCGCGGTTCTGCGGCGGCTCGTAGGCGGGCGGCTCGTACCGGAACACCCCGTCGTCGGCGGGTGCACCGAGCGCCTTGGCGAAGCCCTCAAGGGCCTTGCCGAAGTCGTTCGGGATCATCCACACCTTGTTGGCGTCGCCCTGCGCCATCTGCGGCAGCGTCTGCAGGTACTGGTAGGCCAGCACCTCCGGCGTCGGCTTGCCCGCCTTGATCGCGTCGAACACCTTCTCGATGGCCTTCGCCTGGCCCTGCGCCTGCAGGTACCGCGCGGCGCGCTCACCCTGCGCCCGCAGGATCCGCGACTGCCGCTCACCCTCGGACGCGAGGATCGCCGCCTGCTTGGCGCCCTCCGCGGACAGGATCTGGCTCTGCTTCTGGCCTTCCGCCGTCTTGATCGCCGCCTCGCGGGTACCTTCCGCGGTCAGGATCATCGCGCGCTTCTCCCGGTCCGCGCGCATCTGCTTCTCCATCGAGTCCTGAATGGACGGCGGCGGGTCGATCGCCTTCAGCTCGACCCGCGCGACCCGGATGCCCCACCGGCCGGTGGCCTCGTCGAGCACCCCGCGTAGCTGCCCGTTGATGGAGTCACGCGACGTCAGCGTCTCCTCCAGGCTCATGCCACCCACCACGTTGCGCAACGTGGTGGTGGTCAACTGCTCGACACCCACGATGTAGTCGGAGATCTCGTACACCGCGTCACGCGGATTGGTGACCTGGAAGTACACGACCGTGTCAATGGACACCGTCAGGTTGTCCTGCGTGATCACCGGCTGCGGTGGGAACGACACGACCTGCTCGCGGCGGTCGATCCGCGCACGCACCCGGTCGAGGAAGGGCACCAGGAAGTTCAGGCCGGGCTCGGCGACCGACCGGAACCTGCCGAGCCGCTCGATCACCGCGGACTGTGCCTGCGGGATCACGAGGATCGACTTCACCACGACCGTGAGAACGAAAAGAACCACGACCGCGACGATGATGAGAATGGTCAACGTGCCTCCACTCCGGACGGCGCTTCCTGGGCGGTGTTGCAGAAGTAGATCACATCAGCCACCCGAACATGCGCATGTCATGGCCGCGTCCAGCCAGAAGTTGGATCGCGTTCACCCCGGCCCCGGTCAATCCGAGTCCGCCAGCACGACCGCGGTCGCGCCGGCGATCTCCACGACCGTCACCGAGGCCCCCGGCGCGATCGGTGACCTGTCGTCGAACGAGCGGGCCGACCACACGTCCCCGTCAAGCCGCACCTGCCCGCCCTGCGCGTCCACCACCGACACCGCGACCGCCTTGCGGCCGATCAGCGCATCGGCGTTCGTGTGCACGAGCTCACCGTGCATTCTCTGCTTCAGCCAGGGCCGCGCGAACGTCACCAACCCGATCGACACGAGCGCGAACACCGCGCAGCTGACCAGAGTGTTTCCGAAGATCCACTCGGAGCCCGCGCCGGCCAGCGCCCCGACACCGACCATGAGCAGGAAGAAATCCCCCGACAGGATCTCGGCGGCGATCAGCGCGATTCCACCGATGAGCCAGAACAATGCGGCCATACCCGCAATGATCTCAGAACCCTGCCTCTCCGGTCACTACTCTTCACCGGTGGTGACGAAATCGATGAGCCGCTCGACGGCACCGATCAGGGGGGTCTCCAGGTCCCGGTAGCTGCCCACCCCCGCCAGCACACGCCGCCAGCCATCGGCCGGTTCACCCCAGCCCAGAGCCGCGCAGATCCCTTCCTTCCACGGCGTGCCGCGCGGGACCACCGGCCATTCCCGGATGCCGACCGCCGCCGGTTTCACCGCCTGCCAGACATCCACATACGGGTGGCCGGTGACCAGCACGTTGGGGTCGCGCACCGCATCGACGATGCGGGATTCCTTGCTGCCCTTGACAAGGTGGTCGACGAGCACACCGAGCCTGCGGTGCGGCGCGGTGCCGAACCCGGCCACCAGCCCGTTCAGGTCATCGATGCCGTGCAACGGCTCCACCACCACACCCTCGACGCGCAGATCGTGCCCCCACACCCGTTCGACCAACTCCGCGTCGTGGATGCCCTCCACCCACAGACGGCTGTCGCGTGCGGTGCGGGCCGCGTGCCCCTGAACACGCACCGACCCGGACGCCGAAATCACCCGTTCGGGTGCCTTCTTCCGGGTGGGCCGCACCAGAGTGACCGGTTCGCCGTCGATCAGGAAGCCCGCCGCAGCGAGCGGGAACAGACGATGCCGGCCGTGCCGGTCCTCCAGGACCACGTGCCCGTTCTCGAACCGGACGACGGCACCGGTGAACCCGCTCGCCGGGTCCTCCGCCACGAGCCCCGGTTCGGCGACCACCTCCGGGATCTGCTTGCGGCGGCGGCCGCGCCCCAGGATGTCGCCGTAGTTCTCCGATCGCACGGCTGGTCACCCTATCGAGAAACTCGCGAGAAACCTGGGACCCGAGACGTCGGACGACCTGCGTGTCCCGAACGACACGCAGGTCGTCGGTCCCCCGGCTACACCGGTGACCGGGGGGCCGCGGCCCGCGCCGCCCGCCCGGCCAGCCGTTCCGTCTCCGCCACCAGCTCCGGCGGCGACTCCACCCAATACGGCACCCCGACCATCGCCGCCACCGCGGCCAGCCACGCCCAGTCCTCCGGCGGGCTCGTGTACCGGCAACTGTGCTCGCCGACCGCCTCCAGCACACCGGACCCGGCATGCAGCCGCGGCGACACCTCCGCCACCGGCGCATCGAAACGGACCACACCCCTCGGCCCCTCCTCGGCCCGGTGCACCACCGTGTTCGGCAGCGGCTCACGCGGCGCGAACGTACTGCCCGCCACCGCCACCGACGCGACACGGTCGACCCGGAACGTACGCCAGTCCGCCCGGCCCAGATCCCACGCCAGCAGGTACCAACGGCGGTCCAGCAGCACCTGGCGGTACGGCTCGACATGCCGCTCCATCACCTCACCCCTACGGCCCCGGTAGGTGAACCGGACATCGTGCCGCCCGTGGGCAGCCGCGGCGAGAGCACCGATCACCCCCAGATCCGGCACCTGCCGCGCCACCGTGTGCGTCACCGCCGACAGGACGGCCACCCGGCGCCGCAACCGGGGCGGCAGCACCCGCTCCAACTTCCGCAACGCACCGTCGGCGGCCTCACTCGCGGGCGCCGCCATCCGCAGCCCCACCACCGCCGCGGTCGCCTCGTCGTCAGTCAACACCAGCGGCGGCATCGCCTTCCCCGCCACCAGCCGGTAGCTGCCACCAGGGCCACGCGTCGACTCGACCGGATACCCGAACTCCCGCAACCGGTCCAGATCCCGCCGCAACGTCCTCGGTGTCGTGCCGACGCGCTCCGCCAGATCCCGCGCCGGCTGCGGCAAGAGCACCCTCGTCCACGGCTTCGTGCCCGGCGCGGTACTCATCGACCAGCGCGCCGTCCGCGGCTCACGCCGATCCTCCCCCGCCACCTACACCGGCGTCCTCGCCACCATCCGCGCCCGGTTCGCCGAAGCCAACGACGTCAGCCCCAGCCTGTTCACCCCCAACGGCGACGGCGGCTGCCCCGAGTGCGGCGGCGCCGGCGTCATCCACACCGACCTCGCGTTCCTCGACCCCATGGTGTCCACCTGCGAACGCTGCCACGGCAGGCGATTCACCGACGAAGCACTGCGATACACCTGCAAGGGCATCGACATCGGTGAAGTGTTCCGGATGAACGCCCACGAAGCACTCGACCTGTTCCACGACGACCGACTCGCCAGACTCGTCGAAGTCGGCCTCGGCTACCTGTCACTCGGCCAGCCACTCACCACCCTGTCCGGCGGCGAACGCCAACGGCTCAAACTCGCCACCGAACTCGCCAAACCAAGCCAGGTGTACGTCTTCGACGAACCCACCACCGGACTACACCCCGCCGACGTCGACGAACTCGTCACCCTGTTCGACCGGCTCGTCGACAGCGGCGCCACCGTCATCGTCGTCGAACACGACCTCGACGTGATCCGCCGCGCCGACCACGTCATCGACCTCGGCCCAGGACCGGGCAGACACGGCGGCCGCGTGCTGTACACCGGCCCACCCACCGAACTCGCCAACCAGGACACCCCCACCGGACGACACCTCCGCGCCCACCGCGACAACGCACCAACCGTTCACCGCGTGCCGAACCCGTAGCCACCGACGCAACACGCGCTCGACACCTCGACGACCCGTTCAGCAGCTGAACCCCGCACTCGCCGCACCAGAGGAACCCGGAACGGCCCGCCGCCGACGTGCGACAGTTCCTCCGCGGACCACGCCGACACAAAGGGGACGACGGGATGGGGACACTCAGCCTGCGGGCGATCAACCGGGCCACACTGGCACGCCAGCACCTGCTCGCCAGAACCGACATGCCCATGACCAGGATGATCGAGCACCTGGTCGGCATGCAGGCACAGGCACCATTCCCGCCGTACACAGGACTGTGGACCCGGCTGACCGACTTCCAGCCAGGCACCCTCGCCGACGCACTCGTCGAAAGACAAGTCGTCCGCATCGTGTTGATGCGCGGCACCGTCCACCTGGTCACCGCCACCGACGCGTGCTTCCTGCGACCACTGATCCAGCCACTCCTCGACCGCGACCTGCGCACCAACCAGCAACACGCCCCGCACCTGACCGACCTCGACCTCACCAAGCTCGCCGACGCCGCCCGGCACGCGCTCGCCAACCGGCCACTCACCGCCAAGGAACTCGGCACCGCACTCGCCGAGCAATGGCCCGACCGGGCACCGGCCGCACTCGCGCACGCCGCCCGCGGCCTCCTGCCACTGGTGCAGGTACCGCCACGCGCCGTGTGGGGCCACAGCGGCCACACGAAGTACCACACCGCCGAACACTGGCTGGGCCGCGACCTGGACAAGTCACCCGACCCGAAACAGATGGCGCTGCGCTACCTGGCCGCGTTCGGCCCCGCGTCGGTCGCCGACCTCCAGACCTGGGCCGGCCTGACCCGGCTCCGCGAAGTCACCGACACACTCGACCTGCGCACGTACACCACAGAAGACGGCCGCGAACTGCTCGACCTCCCCGACGCGCCCCGACCGGACGAGAACACCCCGGCCCCCGTCCGCTTCCTCCCCGAGTTCGACAACCTCACACTCGCCCACGCGGACCGCACCCGCATACTGACCGAAGAACACCGCAAACGACTGTTCGGCGTCAAGAACGGCGTCTTCCCCGGCACGTTCCTCGTCGACGGATTCGTGCGCGGTTCATGGCGCATCACCAAGCAACGCACGTCAGCCGTACTGACGATCACGCCATGGGCGCGGACCACCAAGAAGGACCAGACAGCGCTCACCACGGAAGGCGCACGCCTGCTCGACTTCCACGTACCCGCCGCGGAACCCAAGGACGTGCGAATCGAACCGTGACGCCAAGACCCCTCAATCTTCCCGTCTTTGCTGTTTTTGGGCGTGTTCTGTGTGCCGGGCGACGGCGGGTCGCCACTAAAATTGGACATCTATATAGTTTATAGAAGATACGTGTAGTCTGGTCGGGGGAGTAGTGCCACCGCGCACCCACCTCCGCCGCCAGGCGTTCGAGCCCCTGGGGCAGGCAGCAACCGCCATACGGGGGTCCTCGATCGTTTCCCGCCAGCGTCATAGCTGCGCGAGCCAGCTTCCGTGTCGGCGATGCCCGCGGCGCCCCTCTTCCTTCCGTGCGCGTTTCGGCTGTCGTCCGGGACTGGACCGCGTCGATCTTGCCCGCTAGAATCGGAAAACCATATAGGTAATAGCTGTTTATGGTAGGAAGGTGGGCATGGACACCGACGTCGGTGAAGTGGGGCGCTTGTTGTTCGGCCGTCCGTGCAGGCTGCGGGTGGCGCTGTGGATCCACGCCCGCGGCGCCCGGCGCTTCTACCAGTCGGAGCCGCCGGACGAAGTGATCCCCCAGAGCGCGGCAGGCACCGAGCTGCGCCGGTTCGTCCACCTCGGCATGCTCACCGAACACCGGGAGGCAGGCAGCCGCCGCGTCTACTACGAGACCACCAACAGTCCACTGTGGAACATCATCGTGGCGGCCGCCCGCGTCATGGGCCCGCCACGATGACCCGATCAGAGGTCAGAACGCGGGCCAGGGAATCGCCCGCCAGTCCGAGCCCGGCGTCGGGAACTCCCCTGCCGACAACAGCGCCGACACCCGGGACCGCAACGCCCTGACCTCGGCCTTCGTCACGTGCTGTGCGAGCTCGACCGACAGGTCGTCGAGCCCGGCCCGCAGTGTCTCCAGCATGCCGACCACGTCCTCGGGCAGCCGCTCGCCGACCCAGCCCCACAGGACGGTCCGCAGCTTGTGCTCTGTGTGCAGGCAGATGCCGTGGTCCACGCCGTACACCTGCCCGTCGGTACCGTGCAGCACATGGCCACCCTTGCGGTCCGCGTTGTTGAGCACCACGTCCAGCGCCGACATCATCCGCACGCTCGGGTGGTCCGCGTGTGCGAGCACCGCGGGCTCACCGAACCGGTCATGCGCGCGCAGCACCATCCGCCACCCCGGCGGCAGGTCCTCCGGCGCGCACACATCGACCAGGTCGTCGCCCTCCTTGGTGTCCACCCACAGCTGCACCATGCCCGGCCCGAACGGGCCGGAGCGCAGCACGGTCGGCGGGACCACCGTCAGCCCGGCGGCCTGCGACACGAGGTAGGAGCCGACTTCGCGGCCCGCGAGCGTGCCGTCGGGGAAGTCCCACAGTGCGCGCTCGCCGCTGACCGGCTTGTACACGCAGCGCGCGACCTCGTCCCCACCGGAGATCTCGCAGTAGAGCGTGGCGTTGGAGGCGTCGACCAGGCGACCCTCGATCTCGATCCGTCCTCGTGTGAGCAGCTCGAGGACACCCGGATCCGACGGCAGCAACTCCCTATTCCGCCTCGTCGTCCTCGGTGCGCCGGTAGCCGTTCTGGCGCGGGCACACGTGCCCGGCCGGGTCGAGCGGCTCACCGCACAGCGGGCACGGCTTGCGGCCCGCGTTGATCACCCGGTCGGCACGCTCGGCGAACGCGCGCGCCTCGGCCGGGGTGAGGAACACCCGGACCGCGTCCGGGCCCTCCTCGGTGTCGTCGAGCACGATCGACTCGTCGACCTCGGTCTCCGTGATCGCCAGCAGTTCGATCACGACGGCACTGGACTCCGAGTCCCACCCGAGACCCATCGTGCCGACGCGGAACTCCTCCTCGACCGGGACGTTGAGCGGGTCGGCGTCGACGAGGTCGTCGGGCGTCTCGTCCGGCAGGTCCGCGCCGAAGCGGCGGTGGACCTCCTCGAGCAACGAGCCGATGCGCTCCGCGAGCACGGCCATCTGCTGCTTCTCCAGCGCGACGGACACGGTGCGGGCACTTTCCGAGGCTTGCAGGTAGAACGTGCGGTCGCCTGGTTGACCGACCGTGCCTGCGACAAACCGATCGGGCTGACGGAAGACATGAATTACTCGAGCCATGGCACCTCCGACCCTACGGCAAACGCCGCGTTCGAGCAGGTCTGTTCCCACCCCGACACGCAGGCGGGAGCAACCGTATCGAAGCCGCCCGGACCCACCACCGGCCCGCTCCCCCGGTTAGGGTCTCCGGCGTGGTGAAGATCGCGCAGTTCGGTAGCTGGGAGTCGCCGCTCACGGCGAAGACGGTGGCCGTCGCCGGCGTCGCCCCCAAGTGGGTCGACGTGCACGACGGCGTCGTGTGGTGGGCGGAGAGCAGGCCGACGGAGGAGGGACGGGTCGCGCTGATGCGCGAGGGGCCGGACGGGTCGCCGGCCGAGGTGCTGGCCGCGCCGTGGAACGTGCGCAACCGGGTGCACGAGTACGGCGGGCGCCCGTGGACCGTGCTCGGCGACACGGTGGTCTTCACCAACTGGGCGGACCAGCGGATCTACGCCTACGACGGGTCGGGTGACCCGCGCCCGCTCACCCCCGTGCCTGCCCGCGAGCACGGCCTGCGGTACGCCGACCTCTCCCCCGGCGCGGGCGGCACGTCCGTGTTGTGCGTCCGCGAGACCGTCACCGGGGACCGGCCGACCGACGTGGCGCGCGACCTGGTGGAGGTGCCGCTCGACGGCACCGGGCCGCGCTCGCTCGGCGCGAGCCACCACTTCATGTCCGGTCCCCGCCTGTCGCCGGATGGCACGCGGCTCGCGTGGATCGGCTGGGACCACCCGAACATGCCGTGGGACGGCGCCGAACTGTGCGTCGCGAAGCCCGGGCAACCCCATCGCGTCCTGGCCGGCGGGCCGAGGGAGAGCGTCTGCCAGGCCGAATGGGAGACATCGGACTCGCTGCTCGTGCTCACCGACCCGGACGGCTGGTGGAACCTGTTCCGCGTCGGGCTCGACGGCAGCGCGGTGAACCTGGCGCGTTGCGACGAGGAGCTCGGCGGGCCGCTGTGGGTGCTCGGCGGCCGCTGGTTCGCGCCGCTGGGCAGCGGCCGGTACGCGGTGCTGCGGTCGGACCGGCTTGCCGTGCTCGACGAGAGAAGCGGCACGGTCACCGACGTCGACACCGACCTGACCGCGTGGTCGTCGGACCTCGTCGCGCACGACGGCGTGGTGGTGTCCGCCGCGGGCGGGCCGCAGCAGGAGGTCGCCGTGGTGCGGCTCGACCTCGGCACCGGCGTGGAGACGATCGTGTCCGGGCAGCCGCACGACCTGCTGGATCCGGCGTATCTGCCGGTGCCGGAGCACCGGGTGTTCACCAGCGACGACGGCAGGCACATCCCGGCGTTCGTGTACCTGCCGCGCAACCCGGACTTCGCCGGCCCGCCCGGTGCTGCGCCGCCGTTGCTGGTCCACGTGCACGGCGGACCGACGGGCAAGGTCACCGACGTGCTCAAGCGTGACATCGCGTACTTCACCAGCCGCGGCTTCGCGGTGGCGGCCGTGAACTACGGCGGTTCGGCGGGCTACGGACGGGCGTTCCGCGAGTCGCTCAACGAGCAGTGGGGGGTGGTCGACGTGCACGACTGCGCGACGGTCGCCACCACCCTCGCGCAGGAGGGTGTCGTGGACGGCGCTCGCCTCGCCGTGCGCGGCGGCAGCGCGGGCGGGTGGACCGCTGCGGCGTCGATGACGTCGGCGTCGACCTACGCGTGCGCGACGATCATGTTCCCGATCCTCGACCTGACCGGCTGGACGAGCGCCGGTGGCGAGACACATGACTTCGAGTCGCGGTACATCGAGGGTCTGGTCGGCACGCTGCCGGAGCACGCGGACCGGTACGCCGACCGGTCGCCGAGCAACCACGTCGACCGGCTCGCCGGCCCGGTGCTGTTGCTGCAGGGACTCGAGGACGAGGTGTGTCCGCCGGAGCAGGCGGACCGGTTCGTCGCGAGCCTCGACGGGACCGGGCTGCCGCACGCTTACCTGACGTTCGAGGGCGAGCAGCACGGGTTCCGGCGGGCATCGACGGTGACCGCGGCGCTGGAGGCGGAGCTGTCGTTCTACGGGCAGGTCTTCGGGTTCACGCCGCCGGGAGTGCCGGTGCTGGAGCTGAGGTCGTGACGCGTGCCCGTCCGTCCCGGTTGCGGGCGGGCAGCAGGGTCCGGCTCGTGGCGCCGTCCGGACCGGTCGACGCGGCGTTGCTGGCGCGTGGGGTGTCGGTCCTGGAGAGCTGGGGGCTGGTCGTCGAGGTCGCCGACCATGTGCTCGACCGGCATCCGTCACTGCCCTACCTGGCGGGGCTCGACGTGCACCGGGCGGCGGATCTGCAGGCGGCGTGGTGCGACCCGGCGGTCGAGGCCGTCGTGTGTGCCCGCGGTGGCTACGGCGCCATGCGGATGCTCGACCTGCTCGACTGGGACGCGATGGCGCAGGCCGGACCCAAGCTGTTCACCGGGTCGAGCGACATCACGGCGCTGCACCAGGCGATCGGTGCGCAGCTGGACGTGGTGACGTTGTTCGCGCCGTTGGTCGCGAGCGCGGCGTCGTTCGACGTCGGCGGGCAGAAGCACTTCCGGCAGACGTTGTTCGAGCCGGAGTCGGTGCTGACGCTGACCGGGCCGTGCTCGGTGCCGCTGGGCGACGGTGTCGCGTCGGGGATGCTCGTGGGCGGGAACCTGTCGCTGCTGTCGTCCGGGGTCGGCGCCGAGGGCGCGACCGTGCCGCCGGACGGGTCGATCGCCGTCCTCGAGGACGTGAACGAGGAGCCGTACCAGGTCGACCGCATGCTCACCCAGCTGTTGCGGTCGGGATGGTTCACCGGTGTGGCGGGCGTCGTGGCCGGGTCGTGGACCGGCTGCGGGGCACCGCAGGAGGTCCAGGCCGTGGTGGCGGACCTCCTTGTGGGACTGGGGATCCCGGTCGTGTGGGAGTTCGGTTTCGGCCACTGCGCTGACCAGCTCACGATTCCGCTGGGGGTGCGGGCCACGCTGGACGGTGACCTGTGCACCTTGACGCTGGACGAGCCCGCGCTGAGCTAGTGCCCGGATTCAGAAGTGTTGGTCCCGACCCAGCGACACCCGCGGACCGCGGGCGGTCGGTGGTCCGGTGCCGTCACGTTCCCCTGGGGTAAGGCTCCGCAGGACACGCGCTAGCCGATGGCGGCACGCATCGCCGCGCCCGCGCCGCCGACCACCGAGCTGCCGTGGCCGACGCACACGATGTCCGGGTCCAGGTCCGCGAGCATGCGGTACGACTGGAGCATCGTCGCGGCGTCCACGTTGAACGCGCCGGGGATCACGCCGGTCTCCGGCAGGCACGCGACGGTGTCGCCCGCGAACAGGACGCCGTGGCGCGGCAGGTGTATCGCCACACTGCCCGCGGTGTGGCCCGGGATCGACAGGACCCGTGCGCCGTCACCGAACGGCAGCTCCTCACCACCGGCCAGCTCGACGTCCACTGTGGACGGAGGGATGGTCATGGCGGTGATGCCCAGCTCGGTCACGCGGTCCCAGTACGGGCGTTCGAACTCGGTGATCACCGGTTCCTCGCGCCCGCGTTCTCCTCGGACGACGGGCGCGTCGGCGACGTGGACGTGCACCGGGGCACCGTCCCAGGCGCGGATCTCCGCCGCCGAGCCGGCGTGGTCCTCATGCCCGTGGGTGATCACGATCCGGCGCACCGCGGACCGGGGCAACCCGAGCGACGCGACCGCGGCGGCGATCAGGTCACCGCTGCCGGGGATGCCGGTGTCGACCAGTGTCAGCTCGTCGCCGTCGCGCCACAGATACGCCTGACCGAACTCAAGGCCGACCTGGTGCAGGCACGGCAGCAACTCGGTGATCTCCATGCGGCACAACGTAAGTCAGTCGACCCGAAACCGGCGCCCGTTTCGCTCTGGGCGCATACCATGCTCCGATGAACGAACTGGGGCGCCGCACCATCCTCACCGCCGGGCTGGTCGCCGGGCTCGCGGCGTGCACGACCACCGCACAGGACCCGCCCGCACCCGCACGCTTCGACCCCGCCGACTGGCAGGACGTCCGCGCGCTGTTCCCGCTCGACCCCGACCTCGTGCAGACCGCCGCGTTCGTCCTCGCCGCCCACCCGAAACCGGTCCGCGACGCCATCGACCGGCACCGCGCGGGGCTCGACGCCGACACCGAGGCCTACCTCCACCGCCACGGCACCGCCGAGGAGGAGCTCCGCAGGACCGCGGCCTCCTACCTCGGCGGTGCACCGGACCAGGTCGCGTTCACCGACAGCACGACGATGGGCCTCGGCGTCCTGTACTCCGGCATGCGGCTGCGTGCCGGACAGGACGTGGTCACCAGCACCCACGACTTCGCCGCCCACCACGCCGCGCTCGACCTGATGGCCAGGCGCACCGGTGCGAAGGTCCGCAGAATCGCGCTGTACGACGACCCGCGAGCGGCCACCGCGGCCGACGTCGTGGCGCGGCTGCGGGCCGCGATCACGCCGAACACGCGGGTCGTCGCGATCACCTGGGTGCATTCCAGTACCGGTGTCCGGCTGCCCGTGCCCGCCATCGCCGCGATGCTCGCCGAGGTCAACGCCGGGCGAGCGTCGCAAGCACGGGCCCTGCTGTGCGTCGATGGCGTGCACGGGTTCGGCGCCGTCGACCTGCCGGTCGCCGAGCTCGGCTGCGACTTCCTGTCGACCGGCACCCACAAGTGGCTCTTCGGGCCGAGGGGCACCGGGCTGCTGTGGGGACGCGCGTGGGACGCCCTCGACCCGGTGATCCCCACCTTCTCCCACGGCGACTCCCCCGCCGCCCGCTTCACCCCCGGCGGCTACCACTCGTTCGAGCACCGCTGGGCGGTGCGGGAGGCGTTCGAACTGCACGAGCGGATCGGCCGTGACCGGATCGCGGAACGGGTCGCGACACAGGCGTCCCGTCTCAAGGAGGGCCTCGCGAAGGTCCCGTCGATCACCCTCGTCACGCCGGACGACCCGGACATGTCGGCGGGCATCGTGTGCTGCGAGGTCGACGGCATGGACGCCTACTCCGCGGTCGTGATGCTGCGGCAGGCCGGTGTCGTCGCGAGCGTCACGCCCTACGAGCAGCAGTACCTGCGGTTCGGTCCGAGCATCGTCACCACGCCCGAGCAGATGGACCGGGTCGTCGCCGCGGTGCGCGAGCTCAGTCCGTAGGCAGCACGGCGCCGGTCTCCAGCAGCGACGTGAGGCTGGAGATGATCGCGGGCCAGCCCTCGCTGACGCCCGACAGCGTGCGCTCGCCCGGCATCGTGGACGACGGTCAACCTCACTGGTCAGCGGACGAAGCCCTGGCGTGCGGCACGTCGAGGCGAGATCGCGTCGCTATGCTGTCGCGATGATGGACAGCACCGCGACACCGCCCAGGACGGTGTGCCACAGCTGCAGGCAGATCACCCAGTACCGCGCCGAGGACGGCTCGGTGCGGCCGATGATCCTGCCCGGCTCCGGCGTCGTCTTCGCGGAGAAGTCCTCCGGCATCATGGTCGAGCTGCCCTGCCCGGCCTGCGAGGAGGACCCCGGCTGGGTACCGGGCTTCATCGCCCCCGTCTGACCGCTACGCCCGCGCCACCGGCCGCACGAGCGCGTACCCCGCCCACGCCGACAACGCGATCGCCGCGACCATCAGCGGCCACTCGTACAGCAGCTGCTCCCCCGCCGCGGAGTACGGCGCCACCATGAACACCGACACCCCGGCCGCCACCGCGAGCCAGCGCGGACGCCACGGCAGCGCCGCCCCCAGGGCGAGCGCCCACGTCAGGTACCAGGGCAGCATGGTCGCGGACAGCACCGCGACCAGCAGCAACGCGATCGCCGCGCGCCGCACCGCGTCCTGGCCGCCGTCGCGCGCGAGCCACCACTGCCGCAGCACCAGCACGACCATCAGCGCCAACCCGAGCAGCCGGGTCACCGTCACGAACGGGTCGCGCGGCACGTCGGCCACGACGCTGACCAGCCCGTGCACCAGCTCCCCGAGCGCGGTCGGCGGCGACAGCCAGTTCACCAGCCGCGACGACGCGTTCACCATCGTCAGCCAACCGAGGTCCACCCACGCCGCCAGCGACACGACCGCGAACACGGCCACGAAGACCCCGAGCGCGCAGGCCGTGGCACGCACGAAGTTCCGCCACCGCGTCGAGCCCAGCCGCGCCGCCCACACCCACACCAGGAACGGCAGCGCGATCCCGGCACTCGCCTTCACCGCCACGCCGAGCGTGACCACGGCGATGCCGAGCACATGCCTGCGGTCCAGCACGAGCAGCGTGCCCGCCGCGAGGAACCCGATCATCAGCAGGTCGTTGTGCGGACCGCCGACCAGGTGCACCACCGTGAGCGGTCCGGCGAGCAGCAGCCACGCCGCGACCGGCAGCCGCCCGCCGAGATGCCGCACCAGCCCGGGCAACGCCCACACCAGCAGCGCGAGCCCCGCGACCTCGATGAGCCGGGTGACCACGATCCCCGCGTACACGTGCGAGCCGACCAGCCACACCGTGCCCTTGGTGAGCAGGATGAACAGCGGCCCGTACGGGGCGGGCGTGCCCTGCCAGAACGGGTGGACGTTGTTGAGGATCTCCGACGTGTCCCCGAGCACGGTCGGCGGCACTGTGAAGGGGTCGAGCCCCGCCAGCGCGACCGCGCCCTGCGCGAGGTAGGAGAACACGTCGCGGGTGAACAGTGCCGGTGCGAACAGCATCGGCACTGTCCAGCACGCGGCCGCGACCAGCACCGACCGGGTTCGCACGCGGTCGGCGAGCACGAGCCTCCCGAGCCGGATCCACGCCAACACCAGCAGCCCGTAGCCCAGGTACACGACCAGCTCGGCGAGCATGTGGCCGTGGCCGTAGTTCACCCAGTCCAGTGAGCCGGACAGGAACGGGTGCCGCAGGGAGCCCGCCCCGGCCGCGAAGCTCGCGACCAGCAGGACGAGGCTGCCGACCGTGCCGAGGACGATGGTGCCCGTCGGGTGCGCCCGCTCGTCGGGCACGGGATCGGCCGCTTTCTCGGCCGTGTCAGCGCTCAACGCCCGCCCCGCGCGACAGGAACGGCTCGCGAGCGGGGAAGAGGTTGAGCGGGTCACGGCGCAGCAGCGACAGCCCGGCGAGGATCGAGATGCCGGCGGCCAGCGCCATGAACAACCAGTCGTAGAGCAGGTCGTCGCCTGCCGGGGAGTAGGTCAGCACGAGGAACACCGCGAACGTCACCAGCACGGCGAGCTGGCGGCGCTCCCAGCGCAGCGCGGCGGCGAGCACGAATCCCCACACCAGGTACCACGGCAGCGTGGCCGGCGACAGGACGGCGAACGCGAACAGCGCGATGGCCGCGCGGCGGATGGCGTCGGGGCCACCGTCGCGGGCGCGCCACCACTGGCGGACCAGGATCCACGCCAGCAGGACGCCGCCGACCACGCGCATGACGGTGACGAACCAGACCTTCGGCGCCTCGACGAACACGCCGACGAGCCCGTGCAGGATCTCGCCGGCACCGGTCGGGATGGACAGCCAGTTCACGATCGCGGTCGGCGCGTCGAGCGCGGAGATCCAGCCGAGGTTGACACCCGACACGAACGTGGCGGCCGCGAACGTCACCACGAAGATGCCGACCGAGGCGGCACAGGCGCGGGTGAAGTTGCGCCAGCGGGTGGACTCCAGGTGCCCTGCCCACACCCACACCAGGAACGGCAGCGCCACCGCGGCGGTGGCCTTCACCGCGACCGCCAGTGTGACGACGATCATGCCCAGCACATGTCTGCGGTCGAGCACCAGCACCGTGCCGACGGCGAGCAGACCCACCATGAGCACGTCGTTGTGCGGACCGCCGACCAGGTGCACGACGGTCATCGGGCCCGCGACGGCGAGCCACAGCGCCACCGGGAGCTTGCCGCCGAGGTGTCGCACCAGCCCCGGCATCGCCACCACTATCAGCCCGACGCCGACGACCAGGCCGAGCTTCATGAGGACGACACCGGCGATCATGTTCGTGCCGGTGATCGAGATGACGCCCTTGGCCAGCAGGATGAACAGCGGCCCGTACGGCGCCGGGGTGGCCTGCCAGAACGAGTCGACGTTGTCCACGACCGGGTCGACGTCCAGGATGCCGGGACCGACCGAATAGGGGTCGTAGCCGTGCAGCGGAAGCGTCCCGTACGCGATGTAGAGGTAGGCGTCCCTGGAGAACACCGGCGGCGACAGCAGCATCGGGATCGTCCAGCACAGCGCGGCGACGAGCACCGGGCGCGCACCGACGCGGCCCGCGAGCACGTGGCGGCCGAGCAGCACCCAGGCCCACACGACCAGCGCGAAGCCGGTGTAGAGCACGAGGGTGGCCAGGATGCGGCCGTGGCCGTAGCGGATCCAGGACAGCGGGCCGCGGCCGATCATCGGGTCCTGCGCGAGGATCGCGCCGGCACCGAGCGCGCTCACGAGGATCAGCAGACTGCCGACGGTGCCGAGCACGATGGTCCGCACCGGTAGCGCGGGCGTGCGCCGAACCGGTACTGGTGCTGGGGTCGCGTCTTCTACGGTGCTCACTGCGGGGGGCACCCCGTGGGCGTCGGTGGTGGTTGACATGGCGGTCTGAGATTACACAGGCCGGTTGGTCCGTTCGTCGGAACGGTGGCCTTCATGACAAACCACGCGTGTCGGAGAGGGCACCACCGGTAGTGATCAGCGTTTGAGCGCGGTGACCAGTGCGGCGAACGCGGCGGGGCTCGCATGGAGGAGCCGGCCGTGCTCGCCGGTCTTGCTGTCCCGCATCAGCGGCCCGCGCGGCCCGAAGGCCACCTCGACGCAGTCACCGCCGCCCCCGTTACCGCTCCCACCGCCGCTTCGGCTGGACTTGCGCCAGATCAGTGTCACTGCCCTCACCCGTCAGGTGTGTTGCTACCCGGTACCGGGAGCGAACTCGGCGGCGGCGTTGAGAACGAGCGCCTTGGAGGCCGGAAGGCTCAGCGCCGCGACTCGTTTACGCTCCCAGCTCAGTCTATAGGGCTCGGTTGTCGTCACTCGATCCCGATAGATGTTGTCGCCGGGGCTGTCCACCTGCACGCGGTCCGTAGACAGGTCGTTGTCGAGACGCAGGAGCGTGAACGTGGTGCCGATGCCGGGGTACATGCCCGCGGCGGTCGGTTGAATCTGTATCTCGACGTTGGGCAACTCGCTGGTCGCCGCCAGGTGCAGCAACTGCTCGTGCATGACGTCCTGGCCGCCTATGGGCAGCCGCAACGCGGTTTCGTGGATGACCGCGCGCACCCGCGGCGGTTTCGGCTGATCGAGAATGGCCTGCCGGTCGATCCGGACGCGCTTGAGCCGGTCGATCTCCAACTGGGGCAGCCCTTCGCCGTTTCCTTCGAACAACGCCTGCATGTAGCGCTCGGTCTGGAAGTGCGCGGGGATCAGGTCGATGGTGACGACGAACAGGTCCGTCGCCTCGGCCTCCAGTTCCAGCATCGCGCGGGACTTCACGCTGAAGTACGCCGGGAAGGCGCCGCGCTTGCCGCGGGTCTGGCGGGCCAGCTCCATGAGGGCGTCACGTTCGTGCCCGTTGAGGCCATAACGGTCGGCGAGCACCCCGAGGCTGGCGCGGTTGATCGGCGCCTCGCCCTTCTCGATGCGGCCCATCGTGACCGCGCTGACGTCGATGAGCACGGCGGCGTCCTCGAGCCGATCGATGCCCGCCCGTTTGCGGAAGCTGCGCAACGCGGCGCCCACCTCACGCCGGTTGCTGCTGACCGTCTTCCCCTTGCCAGCCACTCCACTGACTCCCTTCACGACGAAATTTCACCGTGAAGCTACTACGCAGCGTCTTGTGGTCTGCAAGGAAGTTCACCCGATAGATCCACGCTGAACTGAAGTTTCAGTTTTAAGCTCTGGTGTACATCGCACGGTATCGCTGGAAGGAACGGGCACATGAAGCACGGGTACGTGTTGACGGAGGAACAGGGCACCGGCTCGTTCACGTGGGACCGCACCCGCGCACGGGTGGAGGTCACCGGCGACGTCACCGACCTGACCGAGGGTCTTCGGACCTGGGCCATCGAGACCGCCACCCGCGAACAGTACGACGACGGCCGGTACAGCGCGTACCTGGTCGAACTGGACGCCAACAGCCGGTACGACACCCACAACGCGCTGGCGTTCGAGGAAATCCTGTGGTTCTACGGCCAGGAGCACGTCCCGGCCTCGTGACCCCTCAGATCCGGTCGGCCCCCTCGACGTCCCGGTACAGCCAGTACGGTTCGGGGATCCGGTACGTCGGCAGCGGCTCGGTGAGCCACTCCTGGCGAACCGCGACTCCGGTCTGCTGTTCCAGCTGAGCCATGCACACCTGTCGCGTCAGTCCCAGCTCGACCTCCGGCCCGATGGCCCATGCCGGCCGCCGCTCCCCCGGCTGCACATCCGGCGTCATGGGATACAGCGGTTCGAACTGGGCGGTGATGTGCCCGTCGATCGCCTGCGTGACCATCCCCGCGGCATGGATGTTCCAGTAGACGCTGAAGAACCATCCGCCGTCCGCGGAACAACGTCGGGCGATCTCCGGCAGCGCACCACTCCACCCGTTGTGCTCGAGCGTCACAGTGCACTGTTCGTGCCGCACGACCTGCACGAACAGTTCGACAGCACCGGTATCGGGTCCGCGATGACGATCCATGTCGGCAAACGGGACGTCACCCAGCGGTACTTCCTGATCTCGACCGTAGACCCGGATCACCTCGGCGGTCGGACGTGACCGCATCACCGACACCGTCCACCCCTCGATCTCGTTGACCCAGGAGTAGTTGCCGACCAGAGCATCAACCGACATTCGCGCCACTAGCCGCAGTCCCTCTTGGCCGCGATGTCGACACCGGCGTACGGCGCGGTTGTGATCAGCTCCGGGTGGCTGATCACAACCAGGAACCGCTGACCATCCGGCGGGTGCTGACGGACGTAGGACCCACCCTGGCATCGGTTCTCCCGGGGCGGCACTTCTTCTGTCCTGACATCCATCCCCCCTTCCGAGGTACTGGCCATGGGGTACTCGTCGCATTGTCCGCCATGGCTTCCCCGGAAGCTGCGTGGACATGCTGCTTTGCGGTTGGCTTCCTGCTTGCTCCTCTCCATGGTGAGCATCGCCGGTAGACCGGATTCCCACGCCAGTTTCGTGTTCCTGGCGATGAACGGCATCCGTGCCGCGTCCACCACGAGAACCCGCAGGTCGTCGCAGGATTTCTGGGCGACGATGGCCTCGGTGGCGCAATTGACCACCTTGGCTTTCGCGTTGGCCGCGACCATCAGTGCGTGCTCGCCTTCGCCGATGACGACCGCGTCGTTCGCCCCTACCGCGTCGCCGAGGAAAGTGCCGACCTTGTCCACGGCCTCCGGTGCGAGGTAGGCGACCGCGCCGACCACCGCGACCCCGACCACGATCCGCGTCGTTGTCCTGCCCGCCATTCAACGCCCCCAGGTGTCACCCTGAGTATCGCTGTCGGCACTGGCCGTCAACCAGGGGTTTCACCCGCTCGTGACGTCGGTTTCCTTCGGGTGGGTGGTCGGGAGTGCGGCCAGCAGCGACTGTGTGTACGAGTGCTTGGGGTCGTTCAGCACCTCGTCCACCGGGCCGACCTCGACCAGTTCGCCCCGGTACATCACCGCGACCCGGTCGGCGATGTTCCACGCCAGGCCAAGGTCGTGGGTGATGACCAGCGCGGCGAGGCCGAGCCTGGCCCGCAGCCGCAGCAGGAGGGCCAGGATCTCGCCGCGCACCGACGCGTCCAGGGACGCCACCGGCTCGTCGGCCACCAGCAGTTTCGGCTCCAGCGCGAGTGCGCCCGCGATCACCACCCGTTGCCGCTGGCCACCCGAGAGCTGGTGTGGCAGCAGCGGCATGAACTCCTCCGGGGGCCGCAGTTCGGCCGCGTCCAGCGCCGCAGCGACGTGTTCCCGTTCGTCGCCGGGCACCTTGTGGATGCGCAGCCCCTCGGCGATCGACTCGTACACGGAGTGCCTCGGGTTGAGCGCGCTCGTCGGGTCCTGCAGCACCAGCTGCACGTGGCGCCGGTATGCCTTCAGCCCGCGGGACGAGCGCGGCACCGGCTTCCCGTCGTAGGTCACCTGACCCGACGTCGCTTCCTGCAGCCCGAGGATGGCCCTGGCCAGGGTGGTCTTGCCCGACCCGGACTGGCCGACCAGCGCGACGATCTCGCCCCGCCGCACCGACAGGTCCACCCCAGCCACGGCGTGGGTGACTCCTCTCGTGCGGAACGTCACGCGCAGGTCGGTGGTGCGCAGCAGTTCCCCGCCCGGTGCGGGCACCTCGTCCGGGAGCGCGGTGCCCGCGGCAGGCGCGTACCGGGACACCGGGTCGCCGACCGTCGGGAACGCGGCGGCCAGCGTCCTGGTGTGGATGTGCCGGGGGTTGGCGATCACCTCCGCCGACGAACCCTCCTCGACCAGCTCGCCCCGGTACATCACGGCGAGCCGCTCGCACGTGGAGGCCAGCACCGCGAGGTCGTGGCTGATCATGATCAGCCCGATGTCCTTCTTCGCGACCAGGTCCGACAGCAGCGCGAGGACCTGGGCCTGCACGATCACGTCGAGCGCGGTGGTCGGCTCGTCGGCGATCACCAGGCGGGGCTCGCACGCCAGTGCCATCGCGATCATGACCCGCTGCTTCTGCCCACCGGAGAGCTCGTGCGGGTACGCGTCGCCCTTCTCCGGCGGCAGCTCCACCTGCGCGAGCAGCTCGTGCACCCGCTTGCGCAGCTCGGAGGCCGAGAACTCGGTCCTGCTGTGCAGCTCGATCGGCTCGGCGATCTGGTCGCGGACCCGGCGCACCGGGTTGAGCGCGTGCATGGCGCCCTGGAACACGATCGCGGCCGAGGTCCACCGCACGGCACGCAGGCGGCCCCACCTCATCGTGGTGACGTCCTCGCCGTCCAGGAGGATCTCGCCGCTGATGTCGGCGTTGGCGGGCAACAGCCGCAGCACCGACATGGCGAGCGTGGACTTCCCGCAGCCGGACTCCCCGGCCAGCCCGAGCTTCTCGCCCGCGTCGAGCGTGAGGTGCACGCCGCGCACGGCCTCCACGTCCCGGTTCCGGTACCGGACCGACAGGTCCCGCAGTTCGAGCAGCGGCACGTCAGCCCTCCCGCAGTCGTGGGTTGAGAACGGATTCCAGTGCCCGTCCGCACATGGTGAACGCCAGCACGACGATGCCGATCGCGATGCCGGGTGGCAACAGGTACCACCAGGCGCCCGCGATGATCGCCGAGTCGAGCCACGCCGACCGCAGCATCGAGCCCCACGAGGGCCGCATCGGGTCGGGGTCGCCGAGCCCGAGGAACGACAGCGTGGACTCGGCGACGATCGCGGAACCGACCGCCAGGGTCGTGTTCACGAACACCAGCGGCAGCACCGCGGGCAGCACGTGTTTGGAGATCACGTGGAAGTGCCCGCCGCCGAGCGCCTTCGAGCGTTCGATGTACGGCCGCGCCTCGATGGTCAGTGTCTGTGCGCGCACGAGCCGGGCCGCGGACGGCCACGACGTCAGCCCGATCGCCAGGATGATCGTGCCGATGCCGCGTTCCAGCACGGTCGACAGCGCGATCGCGAGCACCAGCGAGGGCAGCACGAGGAAGAAGTCGGTGATCCGCATCAGGCCCGCGGACACCCAGCGGCCGTAGTGCGCGGCCAGGATCCCGATGACCGTGCCGATCGCGACCGAGAGCAGCGTCGCGACGAACCCGACCGTCAGCGAGATCCGCGCGCTCCACAGCGTCAGCAGCAGCACCGAGCGGCCGGGCCGGTCGGTGCCGAGCAGGAACTCCCAGCTCGGCGACTCCATCCGGTCGCCGGTGGCCTTGGTGACATCCAGGCCGTCGCGGTCGGTGATGACCGGCGCGAGGATCGCGAGCAGCACGATGACCGTGAGCAGCCCGAGTCCGACCAGCCCGGAGCGCTGCTTGGCGAACTCCCGCCACCCGGTGGCGAACGCGGCACCGCGGCGGCGCCAGGCCAGTGCGCGTGGGGACGGGGCGGTCATGACGCACGCACCCTGGGGTCGAGCACGCGGTACAGCAGGTCCGCGAGCACGTTCATGACGATCACCGCACCTGCCAGCACCACGAAGGTGCCCTGCAGCAACGGCAGGTCACCGACGCGGAGCGCGTCGTAGGTCAACCGGCCAAGGCCGGGCCAGGAGAAGACGGTCTCGACGCTGATGGCGCCCGCGATCACGAACCCGATGTGCAGGAACACCAGCGTGACCGTCGGCAGCAGTGCGTTGGGCACGGCGTGCTTGCGCCGCACCTCGTCGTCCCGAAGCCCCTTGGCGCGGGCGGTGGTGAGGTAGTCCGCGCCCATCTCCTCGATCAGCGAGGACCGCATGACCAGCTGGTACTGCGCGTAGGTGACCGCGACCATCGTGATCGTCGGCAGCACCATGTGGTGGGCGATGTCGAGCGCCTGGGAGAGGAAGTCGGGCGGGGTGTCGGAGTAGACGATGCCGGCCGTCGGGAACAGCCCGGTCGTGGCCGCGAGCAGGAGCATGCCGAGCCAGAACGTCGGCGTCGACCACAGGGCCAGGGCGACGCCGGTGCTGATCCGGTCGAACCGGCTCCCCCGCCGCCACCCCGACCGGGTGCCCAGCCACAGCCCGAGTGCCACCGAGATGAGCGTTGAGACGCCGACCAGCAGCACCGTCGGCCAGAACCGCTCCCCGATCTTCTGCAGCACCGGCACCCGGTACACGTACGAGTCGCCGAGGTCGCCGCGGGACAGGTCGCCGAGGTAGTTGACGAACTGCTGCCACAGCGGGAGGTCCAGCCCGTACTGGTGCTTGAGGTTCGCGATCATCTCCGCGGTCGCCGGGCGACCGCGGAACATGGTCGCGACCACGTCGCCGGGCAGTGCGCGGAAGAGCAGGAAGCCCAGCACGATCACCAGGGCGAAGCTGATCAGGCCGCCGCCGATCTTCGTCAGCACGTAGCGGAGGGCTCCGCCACCACGGGTGGGTGGCGGAGCCTCTGCCAGTGCCTCCTCGGTCGGGGTGAGGATGTCCGACACAGTTTTCCTTTGCTACTGACTATTCGCGGTCGTCGGCCGTCTTGCGACGCCCTCGGACGACCAGCAGGCCGACGACGAGGACCACGACGAGCACGCCACCGACGATGCCGAGGACCAGCCCGGTGTTGCTGCTGTCCTCACCCGCCGCGTCCGTGGTGTCCTCGCCGGACTCGGCGCTCTGGCTGCCGTCGTACACCGGCACCGGTCCCTCACCCTTCGGCGTGGCACCGAGCAGGCCCCAGTAACTCTGCTGGAACATGATCACGCCGGTGCCCGTCGGCTGCTGGGGGAACCCTTCGAACTTGTCCTTGCGGAACGCCTCGAGGGCGTTGTCGTAGCCGAAGATCACCAGCGTGGCCTGGTCGTGGAGCAGCGCCTGCATCTGCTTGATGATGTCGATCCGCTTGCCCCGGTCGAACTCCGACAGCTGCTCGGCGTACAGGGCGTCGTATTCCTCGTTGCACAGGAACGAGTCCGGTGTGGCGCCCGTTCCGTCGGCGTTGGGCCGGTTGGCGCAGGTCTGCAGCGACAGCACGTAGTCCGGGTCGGGGTTGGCGCTCCACCCGGAGATCGCCAGGTCGAACTGGCCGCGGGTGGTCTCCTCGTTGACCTGGTTGTCCGATTTCGGCTCGATGGTGACCTCGATGCCGATCTCCTTCAGCCAGCCCTTGATGAACGGGCTCGCGTTCTCGTCGATGTCCCGTTCGGCGTGCGTGAGCAGCCGCAGGTTCAGCGGTTTGCCCTGCTTGTCGAGCCGGATGCCGTCCGAGCCCTTCTTGTAGCCCGCCTCGTCGAGCGCCTTGTTCGCCGCGTCGAGGTCGAACTTCCGCACCTGGTCCCCGGTCGGCTTCCACGCGAAGTCGGAGAACATCGGCGGGATGTAACCCGCGGCCTCGGTGGCGTAGCCGCTCCACACCTTGTCGACGAGCGTCTTGGTGTCGATCGCCTGTGCGATCACCTGCCGCAGCTTGATGTCCTTGAGCGCGGGGTTGCCGTCGCCGATCGGGGTGCCGTCGTTGGTGGCGGCACCCGGGTTGATCAGCAGCTCGTTGAACCGGCGGTTCTGCGCGTTGTTGAGCTGGATTTCCGGGTCGCCCTGCAACGCGTCGTACTGCGTCGGCGTGAGCGGGTTGATCAGGTCGACCTCGCCGCTCTGCAGCGCGGACACCGCGGCGTCGGAGTTGCTGTAGTAGATGAAGTGGACCTCGTCGACCTTGGGAGCTCCGCGCCAGTAGTTCTCGTTGGCCTTCATCTTGGTGAACTGGGCTTCTTTGAACTCGGTGACGTAGTACGGCCCGTTGCCGACCATCGGGAGTTCGGGGGCGGCGCTGATGTCGGACATCTTCGACCACACGTGCTCGGGCACGATCGGGATGTCGAGGGCGTCCATCGTCGCCTGCGGAACCTTGGTCCTGATCTCCAGCGTCCAGTCGTCGGTGGCCGTGACCGACTCCCACTGCTGGATGTAGCTGCCGTTCGCGGTCTGGGCGGTCTCGTCGTCCAGCATCTTCTGGAAGGTCCAGGCCGCGTCCTTCGCGGTGACCGGCTGGCCGTCCGACCACTTCATGTCCTTGCGGATGTGGTAGGTCCAGGTCAGCTTGTCCTCCGACGTCTCCCACTTCTCGGCGAGCGCGCCCTCGGGGGTCATCGAGCCCTGGCTGTAGGTGGTCAGGAACTCGAACTGGTACCGCAGGATGCTGGTACCCATCAGGGTGATGGAGATGAACGGGTTGAGCGTGTCCACCTCTCGGCTGACCCCGATCCGGAGTATCTTGCCGTCCTGGCCGCTCGCCGCCCCGGCTGTCCGCGCACTGGCCGGCGCCGCGCTGGCTGACACCGCCACCGGGGCCATGACCAGGGCCGACGCCATCAGGGTGACACCGAGCGCCAGTAGCCTCGATCTCACGACGATCACCTCTTCCTCGTAAGTTGAGAGGAAGTAACCACCTATGGCCCCTTGAAGTCAATCTGTGTCGGCAACGGGTGCCAAGACGTAACGTGGGACCGTGCGGATCATGATTTCAGCCGACATGGAAGGCGCCAGCGGCGTCACCTGGACGGCGGACGTGCAGGTCGGAACAGAACAGTGGCAACGCTTCCGCCCGATGTTCACCAGCGACGTGAATGCCTGCGTCGCCGGGTTGTACGCGGGCGGCGCCACCGACGTCCTGGTGAACGAGGCGCACTCCAGTCAGCGCAACGTGCTGCTGGAGGACCTCGACACCAGGGCGCGGATGCTCACCGGGAAACACAAGCCGCTGTCGATGATGCAGGGCATCGACTCTGGTGTGGACGGCGTGGTGTTCCTCGGGTACCACACCGGCGCCGGGGTCGAGGGTGTGCTGTCCCACACCTACCTGCCCAACCAGATCACCGGCGTGTGGCTCGACGGCGTCCACGCCAGCGAGGGCAGGCTCAACTCGGCACTCGCGGCCGAGCACGGCGTGCCGGTCCTCCTGGTCACCGGCGACGACCTGACCTGCGTGGACGCCAACGACTACGTGCCCGGCGCGCGGACGGTCGCGGTCAAGGAGTGCGTGAGCCGGTACGCGGCGATCTGCACCCCGCCCACCGTGACCGCGGCGGCGATCGAGGAGCAGTCCAGGATGGCCATGGCGCGGGCCGGACGTTTCGACGCAACGATCAGCGGGCACCGCATCGAGGTCGAGTTCGACGCGGCACACCTAGCCGCGGCGGCCGCGGTGGTGCCGACGGTCGAACAGCTCGACGTGCGGCGGGTCGGGTTCGACGCCGCGTCCATGACCGAGGCGATGAAGGCGTTCAAGGTGGTCACCGCGATCGCGAGCGGGGCCGTGGAGGGTAGTTATGGGTGAACCGGCGGTGGAGGAGCTGTGCGCGGAGCTGATCAGGTTCGACACCACGAACCTGGGCGATGGCAAGTCGTTGCACGGTGAACGCGCGATCGCCGAGTTCGTGGCCGGGCACCTGACCGACGCGGGCCTCACCCCAACGCTGCTGGAGCGGGACCCGATGCGCGCGAACGTGGTGGCCAGGGTGCCCGGCACCGACCCGGCGCTGGCACCGCTGCTGGTACACGCCCACCTGGACGTGGTGCCCGCGGACGCGTCGGAGTGGTCGGTGCACCCGTTCGCGGGCGAGATCCGCGACGGTTTCGTGTGGGGCCGTGGTGCCGTGGACATGAAGGACATGTGCGCGGCGCTGCTGACCGTGCTGGCGCGGTGGTCGGCGACGGGCACGCGGCCGCGTCGCGACATCGTCCTGGCGTTCGTCGCCGACGAGGAGGACACCGGCGAGTGGGGCGCCCAATGGCTGGTGGACAAGCACCGCGACCTGTTCGACGACTGCGCGGTGGCCATCGGCGAGTCCGGCGGCTACACGGTCCGGACGACGCACACCGACGGCAGGCAGGTCCGCCTGTACCCGGTGGCGACGGCCGAACGCGGCACCGCGCACCTGCGGCTGTCCGCGACCGGCAGGGCGGGCCACGGCTCCCGGCGCAACGAGAACAACGCGGTGGTCACCCTGGTGCACGCGCTGTCGAAGCTCGCGGCACACCGGTGGCCGGTGCACCTGACGCCCGCGGTGCGCGCGTTCCTGGAGCGGGCGGCGCCCGCGCTGGGCATCGAGGTGGCCTGGGACGACATGGACGAGACGCTGCGCCGCCTCGGGTCGGCCGCGAAGGTCATCGAGAACACCGTCCGCAACAGCACCACCCCCACGGTGCTGTCCGCGGGCTACAAGGTGAACGTCATCCCCGGCGTCGCGTCGGCGCTGGTGGACACCCGGGTCCTGCCGGGCACCGAGGACCACCTGCTCGCGGAGATCGACCGCGTCCTCGGGCCTGGCATCAGCCGCGAGTTCGTCCAGCGCCAGCCGCCGGTCCAGGCCCCGGTGGACACCCCGTGGTTCGACGCGATGGCCGACGCCCTGCGCGCGTTCGACCCGGAAGGCATCGTGGTCCCGTTCTGCATGGGCGGCGGCACCGACGCGAAGGCGTTCGCCCGTCTCGGCATCGACTGCTACGGGTTCGCGCCGCTGTTCATCCCGGAGGACCACGACCACAAGCTGATGGCACACGGCGTCGACGAACGCGTGCCGGTGGAGGGCCTACGGTTCGGGGTGAACGTCCTGGACCGGTTCCTGTCCACGGTGTGACCGGTAGTGGTACCGGGAGGTCTCGGTGAACCCGGCCTTCCGGTAGAGCGAGAACGCGGCCGTGTTCTCCGCGCGCACCTGCAGCCAGGCCCGCGTGACACCACACGCGCGGCCGGCGGCCAGCAGCCCGGAGAGCACGGCCGCGCCGTGACCGCGCCTGCGTACGCCGGGACGGACGGCCATGCAGTACACGCCGCCCCACTCCCCCACCAGCGCGAGCCGTCCGACAGCGGCGACCCCGGCGGTGTCCCGCACGGTCGCGTACAAGGCGGGCCCGCCACAGAGAATCTCGGCCGCGACGTCCAACGCGGACTGGTCGCCACGGCCGTCCACCCGCCACCACAGGTCGAGCCACTCGTCGGACGGCGACTCGGCGATCCGAACGCTGGGATCCGGTCGCACGTCGCCAACCGGCGCCGTCTGGATGGACGTCGGCGACCCGAACTCGTACCCACGGGCGGCGAGCACGTCGTCGAGACCGGCGGGCTGGGCCGAGGGCCCGAGCTGGAACACCGTCGGCAGCCCGCGCGTGGCGTAGAGCCGCTCGACACGCAGCAGTGCCGCGCCGAGGTCCGCGGGCGCGGCGAACGGGAGCACGGAGTTCGCGCGCTGGGTCACCCCACCGGCGAACCGGGCGACCCAGCCGTCGACGGCGACCTCGTCCGTCGCGGGCCACCCGGCCCGCATCAGCTCATCGAACACGAACTCAGAATAGTCATGCATGCAAGCGCATAATCATCCGACTGGTCACTTCTGTGACAAAACATGGCGAGCGCCGCTTCCCCGCCGTGCACGGAGTTAGCCTCCGCGTACCAGGACATGCAACAGGGGAGAACGACCATGTCCACCAAACGCGAGCACCTGGACGTCGGGGTGGACGGGGACACCCTCCGAGCCGGCGCGAAGGCATATCCGCTGCACACCGTCACGCGAGCGATCACGACCGAACACGCACCCGACCGCGGAGCCGCCGTGCGGCGCTACGCGGTCACCGTCGCACTGGGACTGATCCCGGCGGCGGTCGTGTCGGCCCTGTCTCCCGACCTCGTCTCAGCCCTGGTCACCACGACCGCACTGACGTGGTTCACGGCCAGAACCATCCGGTTGGCCAAGGCCATGAACCGGACGCGCTACGAACTGGCCGTCGACACCACGACCGGCCGTCACCGGATCCTGACCACCGACAACCCTCACACGGCCGCCGCCATCGCCTTCGAGATCACCGACGCGCTCACCGGCCTCCCCGCCGACCCCAGCCACGAGGACCCGCCGAACCGCATCAACCAGGCCTGACCGAACCCCTGCCGTACCGGACGGTCCACCTCACCCGCCGACCCGGTCCCCGGACGCTGTCACCTCAGCGGGGGCGAACTGCGTCCGGTACAGCTCCTCGTACCGCCCGGCCGCGGCGAGCAGCGACTCGTGGGTGCCGCGCTCCACGACGCGCCCACCCTCGATGACGAGAATGAGGTCCGCGGCCCGCACCGTCGACAACCGGTGCGCGATCACCAACGCCGTCCGTCCGGTCAACGCCTCCGCCAGCGCCTCCTGAACCGCGGCCTCGGACGTCGAGTCCAGGTGCGCGGTCGCCTCGTCGAGGATCACCAGCCTCGGGCGCGCCAGCAGCAACCGCGCGATGGTCAGCCGCTGCCGCTCCCCGCCGGAGAGCCGGTACCCGCGCTCCCCCACGATCGTGTCGAGCCCGTCGGGCAGGGACCGCACCAGCTCGTCGAGCCGGGCCCGCGACAGCACGTCCCACAGGTCCGCCTCGTTCGCCCCCGGCGCGACGAACATGAGGTTCGACCGCACCGACTCGTGGAACAGGTGCCCGTCCTGCGTCACCATCCCGAGCGAGTCCCGCAGCGACGCGAACGACAGGTCCCGGACATCCACCCCGGACAGCCGAACCGCCCCGGAGTCCACGTCGTAGAGCCGGGGCATCAGCGACGCGATCGTCGACTTCCCCGCGCCCGACGACCCCACCAGCGCCACCAGCTGGCCCGGCTCGGCGCGGAACGACACGTCGTGCAGCACCTCGACACCGCCGCGCGTGTCGAGCTTCGCGACCTCCTCCAGCGACGCGAGCGACACCGAGGACGCGGCCGGGTACGCGAACGACACGTGGTCGAACTCCACCGACACCGGCCCCGGCGGCACGGTCACCGCCGCAGGCTTCTCGTCGATCAGCGGCTTCAGGTCCAGCACCTCGAAGACCCGCTCGAACGACACCAGCGCGCTCATCACCTCGACCCGCGCGCTCGCGAGCGCCGTCAGCGGCGCGTACAGCCTGGTCAGGAGGAACGCCAGCGACACGACCGCACCGGGCTCCAGCGTGCCGGCGAACGCGAACCACCCGCCGATGCCGTACACGAGCGCGAGCGCGAGCGCCGAGGAGAGCGTCAGCGCGGTCACGAACACCGTCTGCACCATCGCCGTCCGCACGCCGATGTCGCGCACCCGGCTCGCCCGCTGCGCGAACTCCGCCGACTCGTCGGCCGGCCGCCCGAACAGCTTCACCAACGTGGCGCCCGGCGCGGAGAACCGCTCGGTCATCTGCGTGCTCATCGTCGAGTTGTGGTTCGCCGCCTCGCGTTCCAGCCGGGCGAGCCGCGCGCCCATCCGCCGCGCGGGCACCACGAACACGGGTAACAGCAGCAGGGTGATCAGCGTGATCTGCCACGACACCCCGAGCATCACGGCGAGTGTCAGCACCAGCATGACCACGTTCGACAGCACCCCGGACAGCGTGTTGCTGAACGCGTTCTGCGCGCTGATCACGTCGTTGTTCAGCCGCGACACCAGCGCACCCGTGCGCGTGCGCATGAAGAACGCGACCGGCATCCGCTGTACGTGGTCGAACACCGACGTGCGCAGGTCGACGATCAGCCCCTCACCGATCCGGGCCGACAGCCACCGCGAGACCAGCCCCAGCGCGGCCTCCGCGACGGCGATGACCGCGATCAGTACCGCCAGCACGACCACGACCCGCAGCGAGGACCGCACGACGATCGCGTTCACCACCCACCCGGCGAGCACCGGGGTGGCCACCGCAAGCACGGCGGTCACGACACTGAGGAGGAGGAACCACCCGAGGAGTCTTCTGTGCGGCCGCGCGAACCGACCGATCCGGCGCAGCGTCGCCTTCGAGAACGGACGGCGGTCGTCCGTCGCGTTCATCGTGTTGTACAGCGACATCCACGCTGTGGTCTCCATGTCCATGAAGTCACCCTCGCACGAGACACCGACAATTCCGGCGCCGACGCTAAGGGCTGGACCTTACTGGAGGTCAAGCAGGACGTGGCACGCCGATCGGGTTGCCCTCCGGCAGCAAACCGGAGTCCCACACCGCGAACGCCGCGGGTGCCAGCACCTCGACCACGTCGTCGACCGGCACGCCGGCCAGCCCGTCCTGCCACGCGGCGGCGTCGGTGAGTTCCTCCACCGACTCCAGCACGTCGGCGCCGGTCATCGTGAGCCCGTCCGCGTCGAGCAGTTCCCGCTCGGCGAGCGACTCCCGCGCCGCCGCCCACTGCTCCCGCGTCCAGCCACGCACCTGCCGCAGCGCGTCGGGATCGAGGCCCTTCGCCGACACCTGCAGGTGCAGGGCGTCCAGTCCGGACAGACCCGCGGTGACCAGTGCCGCCACGTGCCCGTCGCCGCGGTGCTCCCGCACGGTCGTCGCCAGCTGCCACAGCGCCGCGACCGGGTCCTCCGGCAGCGGCAGCGCCGCGTTCGCCGCACCGAGTGGCCTGCCGGTCGGCGCCGGCTCCAGCGACGAGAGCAGCGCAACCGCCTTCGCGCACTTCTCGTCGGACACCCCGACCGCCCGCAACGCGGTGGCCGACACCGCCGAGCGCGCCGCGAGACAGGTCTCCGCCGACGCCCGCGACCACGCGGACGGCAGCGACCGGCCGACCATCCCGGGCTCGAACCCCGCGAACAGGCCGGTGACCGGCGCCGCGGCGACCGCGCCCAGCGGTGCGGCGCGGAACGCGAAGTAGGTGTCCCAGTACCCGCGCAGGCCGATGGCCTTGCCCGCGGACCGGACGTCGGCGCCGAAGTACACGACGGCGTGGAGTGGTTCGAGAACGGTCCACAGTCTGCGCGCGGGGTGCATACCGGCATTCTGCACCAATAGGATCACGGCACTCCGACTCGTGATCAGGAGCGCAATGAGCAGTCCGGGCTTCTTCTCGTCGTTCGAGAACACCGACCCGCCCCTGACCTGGATCGACACCACCGACCTCGACCGCAGCGGCGCGCCGAGAGCCTCGGGTGCCACGATGAGCACCCGCGAGGGCGGCGGCCCGGCCAAGCCGGCCACCGCGAAACCGGGCGTCGGGTTCACCGGCCTGCGTGCGCTGCGCTACCAGGGCACCCACGGTGCACGCGGACCGGCGGGTGTCACCAACAAGCTGTTCCTGCTGGACCTGCCGATCGGCGCGGACACGGTCCTGTCGTACGTGGTGTTCCCCGAGTTGAGCGGCGAGGACCTGCGCTTCCCCAGCACCTACGTCGCGCTCGACCTCGCGTTCGCCGACGGCACCCTGCTCAGCGAGCTCGGCGCGGTCGACCAGCTCGGTTTCCCGCTCACCGCACAGGGCCAGGGCGGGTCCAGGGCGCTCACACCGAACCAGTGGAACCAGCGGGTGGTCCGGCTCGGCGCGGTCGCGGCAGGCAGGGTCGCCGTCCGCGCACTGCTCACCTACGACAACCAGAACGGCCCCGCCGAGTTCTCCGGCTGGCTCGACGACGTCACGATCGCCGACCGGCCCGTCCCCTCGGCCCGGCCCCGGCCGGTCGACCACGTGCTCACCACCAGGGGCACGGACTCCACGAAGGCGTACTCGCGCGGCAACACGATCCCCGCCACCTCGGTGCCGCACGGTTTCACGTTCTGGACCCCGGTCACCGACGCGGGCGCGAAGGACTGGCTCTACAGCTACCACCGGCACAACAACGACCGGAACCTGCCCGCGCTCGAGGCGATCTCCGCGAGCCACCAGCCGAGCCCGTGGATGGGCGACCGGCAGACCTTCCAGGTCCTGCCATCCGCCGCGGCGAAACGGCCGAGCACCCGGCGGCGCAAGCGCGCGCTGACCTTCCGGCACGGCAACGAGATCGCCCGCCCGCACCACTACAGCGTGCGGTTCACGAGCGGCATCACCGCGGAGGTCGCGCCGACCGACCACGCCGCGCTGATGCGGTTCACGTTCCCCGGCGAGGACGCGAACCTGGTCTTCGACAACATCACCCGGCACGGCAGGATCGCCATCGACCCGGTGGCGGGTACGGTCACCGGCTACTCGGATGTCCGAAGCGGACTGTCCGAGGGCGCTGGCAGGCTGTTCGTGTACGCCACGTTCGACCGCACGATCGCCGCGACCGGCAGGCTGTGGCGCGGTCTGTCCCGCCGGGTCAGCGGGTACGTGCGGTTCGAGCCGGACATCACCGGTCCGACCGTGGTCACCATGCGGATCGCGACGTCGCTGATCAGCGTGGCGCAGGCCAAGAAGAACCTGTGGCTGGAGATCGCGGACTCGGACACGTTCGAGGACGTGCGCGACCGGGCCGCGGACAGGTGGGACGAGCTGCTCTCCCGGGTGCGGGTCGACGGCGCGACCGAGGACCAGCTGATCACGTTGTACTCCAACCTGTACCGGCTCTACCTCTACCCCAACCGCGGCCACGAGAACACCGGCACCGACGAGGTGCCCTCGATCGCGTACGCGAGCCCGTTCTCCCCGCCCGCCCGCAAGGACACCCCGGTACACACCGGGAGGACCGTGCGGGCCGGGAAGATCTACGTCAACAACGGTTTCTGGGACACCTACCGGACCGTGTGGCCCGCGTACGCGCTCCTCACACCCAACCACGCAGGCGAGCTGATCGACGGTTTCGTGCAGCAGTACCGCGACGGCGGGTGGATCGCCCGCTGGTCCTCACCCGGCTACGCGGACCTGATGACCGGCACCAGCTCCGACGTCGCCTTCGCCGACGCCTACCTGAAGGGCGTGCGGAACTTCGACGTCGAGGCCGCCTACGAGGCCGCGCTGCGCAACGCGACCGTCGTCCCCGACCGGCCCGGCGTCGGCCGCAAGGGCATCGGCCGGTCGATCTTCCTCGGCTACACGCCGGCCACCACCGAGTTCGGTCTGTCGTGGACGCTCGAGGGCTGCGTCAACGACTTCGCCATCGCCGGGCTCGCGCACGCGCTCGGCGACACCGAGAACCACGAGTACTTCCTCGACCGCGCACGTGGCTACGTGCACTCGTTCGACCCGGGCACCGGGTTCTTCCAGGGACGCAAGGACAACGGCAGGCTGCGCCACGCACCGAACCAGTACGACCCGCGGGCGTGGGGCGGCGACTACGTCGAGACCAACGGCTGGAACACCGCGTTCAGCGTGCCCCACGACGGTGCCGGGCTCGCGGCGCTCGCCGGTGGCCGCGCCGCGCTCGCCGCGAAGCTCGACGAGTTCTTCGCCACCCAGGAGACCGGCCGCGCGCGGGGCGCGTACTGGAAGACCATCCACGAGATGCTCGAGGCGCGCGATGTCCGGATGGGGCAGTACGGCCACAGCAACCAGCCTTCGCACCACATCCCGTACATGTACACCTACGCCGGTGCCGCGTGGCAGACGCAGGCCAAGGTCCGCGAGGTCCTGTCCCGGCTGTACGCGGGCAGCGAGATCGGGCAGGGCTACCTCGGCGACGAGGACAACGGCGAGATGTCGGCGTGGTGGCTGTTCAGTGCGCTCGGCTTCTACCCGCTGCGGGTCGGCAGCCCGGCGTACGTGATCGGCTCGCCGCTGTTCACCCGTGCCGTGGTGCGCATGGACAACGGCAGGGAGATCGTCGTCAACGCGCCGGGCAACAGTCCCGAGAACGTGTACGTGCAGAGCCTGACGATCAACGGCACGCCGTGGGAGAAGGTGTACGTGCCGCACTCGGTGCTCGCCGACGGTGCCGTACTGGACTTCCGCATGGGTCCGCGACCGTCGGCCTGGGGCTGTGGGCCGGACGCGCTGCCGCCGTCGCTCACGCCGGCCGACACGGTGCCGGGGACCATGCACGACATCACCCGCACCGTCGACGGCGCGGGTGAGGGCAGCGACGGCGTCAACGTCGCGCCGCTGTTCGACGACAACAGCCGCACACAGGTCACGTTCCGCACTCCGACGCCGTGGCTGGCCTACCGGGTGCCCGGCGAGGGTGCCATGGTCCGCTACTACACGCTGACCTCGGGCACCCGCGGCGACGACCCCCGCTCGTGGACGCTGCGCGGCTCGGACGACGGCGCGCACTGGACCGTGCTGGACGAGCGGTCCGGCGAGGAGTTCCGCTGGCACCGCCAGACCCGCCCGTTCTCGGTGGCCAACCCCGGCACCTACCGGCAGTACCGGCTGGACATCACGGAGGGCTCCGGCGCGCCGACCGTCACGCTCGCCCAGGTGGAACTGCTCGCCAGGTGAACACGATGAAGGGCGCCACCCCGGGAACCGGGGAGACGCCCTTCGTGCGGGAGAACGCGTCAGGCGCGGCCGCTGCGCGACGCCTCGTACTGCTTGGCGGGCCCGCCAAGCGACATCACCAGGATGATGATCGGCATGACGACCAGGATGATCGACACGATGCCGCCCTGGAACGCCGCCAGCCAGATGACGCACAGCAGGATCTGCAGGCCTGCCGCGATGACCAGGAGCTGGCCCGCGGTGCCGCTCAGCGCCTTGACACCGCCCCAGATCAGCAGGCCCGCGCCGATCAGGCCGACGATGGTCACGATCCACAGACCGGCCAGCATGCCCTCGTCGACGTCGATGCCGCCGATCGTCTCGGCGTCGTCCATCGCGCCCGCGATGGCACCGAGGCCGATCATCATGATGACCGAGCAGATCAGCGTGATACCGGCCTGGACGAACGCGAGCACCGCCGCGGTGGTCACGGTGCCGGGGCGCGTGACCGGGCCGCTGCTGTACTCCGGCGGCGCGGGCGGCATGGCGCCGTGGCCCTGGTTGAAGTCGCCGGGCTGCTGCCCGTACGGCTGTGACATTTCCACTACCCCTCTCGGTCGCGGACCCTAGTGTCCGCGACGTGACTGCAGGAACTGTGTCGTGCTGGCGCCCAGCGACAGTACGAGGCTGATCGTCGGCATGATGGCGAAGAAGATAGCGCTTGCCACAACCATGCCCGTGCCGTACTCGGCGCCCTCGACCCCGCTGGTCTGGACCGCGAACATCACGATCCAGTAGAGGCTGACGGCGATCTCGAGCGCGGTGCCCGCGACCATGAGCGATCGGGACTTCCCGCCCATGATCTGCACACCGCCCGCGATCAGCAGTGCGGCACCGATGATCTGCGCCACGACCGCGATCCACAGGAGACCGGCGTCCTCCGCGCCTGCCTCGAGCCCGATGAGGACCGACAGGAACAGCACGGTCGGCACCAGCGTGATGCCGCCCTGAACGTAGTTGAGTACCGCCGCCGCGGTCACCACACCCGGCCGCGGGATCGGCCCGCCGCCGTACTCCGGCGGCGCGGAGGGCATCGTGCCGTACTGGTAGCCCGGCGCGGGCTGCCCGTACGGCGGGCTCGGCGGATACCCCTGCGCGGGCTGGCCATAGGGCGGGCTCTGCGGGTAGCCCTGAGCGGGTTGTCCCTGGCCAGGGACCTGTGGGTAGCCACCCTGGGGGTATCCGCCCGACGGATCGGGCTGCTGGCCGTACGGGTGTGTCATCGCCACTCCTATGGTGCCGCCGCAGCGGAGACTTCGAGTGCACAGATACTGGCACAGACGCGGCCGGTCACCCTGCGGTTTGACCCAGATCGTGACGGCGTTTCACTGCCCGTGCACGACGGGCCGGGGGCGAGGGTCAGGAGGCGCTGCCGGGGACCCCACCCGGCACCGCGTCACCGGGACGGGGACCATCCGGGTCCTCGGGTTGCGGTTTGGCGGGCACGATGCTCGCGAGCTCCCCGCCGTTGTCGTTCATGCGCAGCACGAAAGGCCTGGTCTCGGTGTACTGCACCACCGAGACCGACGCCGGGTTGACCACGATCCGCTGGAACGTGTCGAGGTGCTGGCCGAGCGCGTCGGCGAGGATCGCCTTGAGCACGTCGCCATGGCTGCACAGCAACCAGACGGCGCCGTTGCCGTGTGCGGCGGTTATGCGGGCGTCGTGCGCACGCACCGCCGCCACGGCCCTGGTCTGCACGGCGGCGAGCCCTTCCCCGCCGGGGAACACGGCCGCGGACGGGTGCTGCTGCACCACCGACCACAGCTTCTCCTTGGCGAGCACCTTCAGCTCGCGGTTCGTCCAGTCCCCGTAGTCCACTTCGGACAGCCCGGGTTCGGTGACCGGGACGAGCCCCCGCGCGGCCGCGAGCGGCGCGATCGTCTGCTCGCACCGCAGCAGCGGCGAGCAGACGATCTCGGCGACCGGGACGGCGTCGAGCCGCGCGACGAGCGCGTCGGCCTGCCCGCGACCGGTCTCGTCGAGTTCGACCCCTGGTGAACGGCCGGCGAGTACGCCGGAACCGTTCGCGGTCGAGCGGGCGTGCCTGAGGAGTACGACGGTAGCCACGGCGTCAGGCTAACCCGCCGTCACGGAGCGGGTCCGGCGTCGGGGGCCAGCACGCCGAAGCCGACGAGGGCCAGCAGGACGACACCGAGCAGGATCCGGTACACCACGAACGGCAGGTAGCTGTGCGTGGTGATGTACTTCATCAGCCACGCGATCACCGCGTAGCCGACGAGGAACGCCACGACGGTGCCGACGATCGTCGGTCCCCACGCCGGCGCGTCCGCGCCGCCGATGTCGGTCAGCTTGTACAGACCGGACGCGAACACCGCTGGCACTGCCAGCAGGAACGCGTACTCCGTCGCCTCGGCACGCCGGTAGCCGAGCAGCCTGCCCGCGGTCACCGTGCCACCCGAGCGCGACACGCCGGGAACCAGCGCGAGCGCCTGCGCGAAGCCGTACGCGAGGCCGTGCGGGATGGTGAGGTGGTCCAGCGAGTACCGCTTCTTGCCGATCCAGTCCGCCCAGCCGAGCAGCAGACCGAAGACGATCAACGTGGTCGCGATGAGGCGGAGGTCACGGAAGGCGTGCTCGATGGACTCCTGGAACAGCAGGCCGAGGATCGCGATCGGCAGTGTGCCGACGATCACCAGCCACGCCATGCGGGATTCCGGGTCCTCGCGCCAGGTCCTCGGGTTGCGCAACGACCGGAACCACGCGGCGAAGATCCGGCCGATCTTCTTCCGGAAGTAGATGATGACCGCGGTTTCGGTCCCGATCTGGGACACGGCGGTGAAAGCGGCACCCGGGTCGCCCCAGCCGGCGAAGGCCGCGCCGACCCGCAGGTGCGCACTGGAGGAGATGGGGAGAAATTCGGTGAGTCCCTGGATGAGACCGAGAACGACGGCTTCGAGCCAGCTCAACTACCCACTCCTGCGAGATCCAGAGCTTCCACCGCGACGCGCAGGGCCGCGATGCTTTGCTCAAGATCTTGCAGTACCGGCGAAACGGTCAGTGTGGTGACCCCCGATTCGGCCAGGGCCTGCATCTTCTCCGCGATCCGCTCCTTGGGACCCAGCAGCGCGGTCGAGTCGAGGAAGCCGAGCGGGACCTTCGCGGCGGCGCCGGAGTAGTCCTTGGACAGGTACCGGTTCTGGATCTCGGCTGCCTCGGCCTCGTAGCCCATCCGGCAGGCGAGGTTGTTGTAGAAGTTCTGCTCGCGGCTGCCCATGCCGCCGACGTACAGCGCGGCGTAGGGCCGGATCTGGTCCGCCGCGGCCTGCCAGTCGTCGCCGACGACGAGCGGCGCGGTGGGCACGACGTCGAAGCCCTCGAGCGTCTTCCCGGCCTTCTCGCGGCCCTTCCTGATCAGCTCGAGCGACTCGGGGCCGTACTCGGGCGAGTAGAAGATCGCGAGCCAGCCATCGGCGATCTCGCCGGTCAGCTCGAGGTTCTTCGGGCCGATGGAGGCCAGGTAGACGGGGATCTCGCTGCGCACCGGGTGCACGATCAGCTTCAGCGGCTTGCCGGGGCCCTCCGGCAGGGGCAGCGTGAAGTGCTTGCCTTCGAACGAGACGCGCTCGCGGCGCAGCGCCTGCTTGACGATCGAGACGTACTCACGGGTGCGAGCGAGCGGCTTGTCGAACTTCACGCCGTACCAGCCCTCGGACACCTGCGGGCCGGACACGCCGAGGCCGAGCCGGAACCGGCCGCCGGACAGGCTGTCGAGCGTCGCCGCGGTCATGGCGGTCATCGTCGGCTGGCGTGCGGGGATCTGCAGGATCGCGGAGCCGACGTCGATGCGTTCGGTCTGCGCCGCCACCCACGACAGCACCGTCGGCGCGTCGGAGCCGTACGCCTCGGCAACCCAGGCCACGGAGAAGCCGAGCCTGTCGGCCTCCTTCGCGAGTTCCAGGTTGTTCGCGTCGTTGCCCGCACCCCAGTAGCCCATGTTCAGTCCGAGTCGCATGGTCGGACCTTACCGTCGGTTGGCGGTCGGCCAATTGTGATGTCGGTGAGTCTGCCAGCGGCTACGCGGACCTGCCCGTACTCTTCGCCCGGTGGAGCAACGACACCTCGGGCACAGCGGGCTGCGGGTGTCCAGGATCGGCCTGGGCACCATGTCCTGGGGCCAGGACACCGACGCCGACGAGGCCGCGAGCCAGCTCGTGGCCTTCGCCGACCTCGGCGGGACGCTGGTGGACACCGCCGACGTCTACTCCGACGGCGAAGCCGAGCGGATCCTGGGCGGCTTACTCGACGACCTCGTACCACGGGAGGACCTGGTCATCGCCACCAAAGCGGTCGCGCGGCGAGGCGACGGCCCGTTCGGCGGCGGCGCGTCCCGGGGTGCGCTGCTGTGCGCGCTCGACGGTTCGCTGCGCAGGCTCGGCGTCGACCACATCGACCTGTGGCAGCTCCACGCGTGGGACACCGCGGTACCGCTCGACGAGACGCTCTCCGCGCTCGACGCGGCCGTGACCAGCGGAAAGGTCCGGTACACCGGCGTGTCGAACTACAGCGGCTGGCAGCTCGCCACCGCGGCGACGCGGCAGCGCGGCAAGCCGGCCACGATCGTGAGCACCCAGATGGAGTACTCACTGCTCGAACGCGGCATCGAGCGCGAGGTCGGGCCCGCCGCCGACCATCACGGGATCGGGCTGCTGGCGTGGGCGCCGCTCGGGCGCGGCGTGCTGACCGGCAAGTACCGCGCTGCGACGCCCGCCGACTCGCGTGGCGCGTCGGCGCACTTCGCGCCCTACGTCGACCACCACCGCAACGAACGGGCCGCACGGATCGTGCAGGCCGTGGTCACGGCGGCGGACGGCCTCGCGACCTCGCCCCTGTCGGTGGCGCTGGCATGGGTGCGCGACCGGCCCGGCGTGTGCTCCGCGGTCGTCGGCGCGCGCGACACCGGGCAGCTGCTCGGGTCGCTGGTGTCCGAGGAGCTCACCCTGCCCGCCGCGATCCGCGCCGCGCTCGACGACGTGAGCGACATCGAGCTGACCTATCCGGAGCACCACCTGACCTGACGCTCCGTCATCAGACGGTTGCACGATTCACACTGACCGGGCAATGTATGCAGTATGGAGTATGCAAAGCTGTCGCGTCGCTCCCTGCTCGGCCTCGGTGCCCTCGTCGCCACCGGAGTCGCCGCCGACGCCGCTTTCCCCGCATCCGCCACTCCCCTCTCCGCCGAGCCCGCCGACGCGTGGCAGCGCCTCGTCGCAGGCAACAAGCGCTTCGCGGCAGGCCGCCCCCACCACCCGCGCCAGGACCCCGCGCACCGCGCACGCCTCGTCGACACGCAGCACCCGTTCGCGTGCGTGCTGGGCTGCGCCGACTCCCGCGTCCCCGCCGAACTCGTCTTCGACCAGGGGCTCGGCGACCTGTTCACGGTCCGGGCGGTCGGTGAGGTGCTCGACGACGCGGTCGTCGGCAGCGTCGAGTACGCCGTCGAACACCTGCACGTGCCGCTCCTGGTCGTCCTCGGCCACAGCGGGTGCGGCGCGGTGCGGGCCGCGATCAGCCTGGTCGACGGCTCGAGCGAGGTGACCGGCCCGGTCGACACCGTGGCCCGCGCCATCGAGGCCACGGTCCGCGCCACCCCACGTGTGCCGGACGAACAGAGATTCCTGGCGGCCTGCGTCCGCAACCAGACGACACGGGTCGCCGACGAGCTGACCCGGCGGTCACACGCGGTGGCGACGGTCCGCCCGCGCATCATCACGGCCGTGTACGACCTGCGGACCGGGCTCGTGGCCCGCCACTGACGGGCCAGCCGACACGACACCCTGGCCAGGGGTTAGCGTCCTGTGCGTCTTTAGGGGATGCTGGACAGATGTCCCGTCGGCGCGACACGGGTGCGCCGACGAGGGCGGGGATCGTGCCGGAGGTCGATGTTGCGTCGCAAGGTTGCCGTGCTGCTGGTGGTATGCGCGGCGGTTGGCTCGGGTTGTTCGTCCGAGCGGCAGGGCGACGAGCTGATGGTGACGGACAACCCCGTGGCGGCGACCGCGGCCGTGTCGCCACCCGCCGCCGCCACGCCGGCCGGTGCGGTCACCGCGCTGACCGACGACGTCGTCGCCATGGCGTTCGAACCGGAGTCGGGCACGCTCGCGGTCGCGGGCAAGGACACCCTCCGGCTCTACCCGCTGGCAGACACGCTCGGTGACCCGAGGACCGTCGACGTGGCCGCGGGGTCGCTCACCGTCGAGGAAGGCGCCTTCCTCGCCGCCGGCGAGCACCAGGTGGTGCGCGTCGCCGTCGACGGCGGCACCAGCCCCGCGGGCTCGTTCCGCGGTGAGCCGGCCGGCACCGCGCCCCACGACGGGCGGATCCTCGTCGCGATGCGGGACGAGCACGCGGTCGCGGTCGTCGAGGGCGCCGAGGTCCAGCGGATGATCAGCGGCGACATGATGAGCGTCGACCAGGTCCTGTCGACCGGCGAGGGCGCGGTCGTGCTGGACCGGCTGCGCAACGCCGTGTTCGAGCTCGACGTGCCGGGCGCGAGCGTCAGCCAGGGCCTGCGTGCCGGTCAGGGCGCGACGAACGCCGTCACCGACCGGTTCGGCCGGGTCCTCGTCACCGACACCCGTGGTGGCGCGCTGCTCGCGTTCTCCCTCGACCCACTGCTGATGCGGCAGAACTATCCGGTGGCGGGCGCCCCGTACGCGATCGCCTACGACGCCGAGCGGGACCTGGCGTGGGTCACGCTCACGGAGCGGAACGAGGTCGTCGGCTACGACGTGGCCGGTGAAGAACCGGAGGAGAAGTACCGGTTCCCCACGGTGTCCCAGCCCAACACCGTGGCGGTGGACCCCCGCACCGGCCGCGTGATGGTCGCGTCCGGCACAGGAGATGGGATACAGGTGATCGCGTTATGAGTACAGCAGAGGTGGTCGACGGGGACTGGGAGTACCGGCCGCTGCGCCTTCCGCCAGGTCTCTCGCGCCGTGCAGCGGCCACGCAACTGTCCATCCACGCCGAGTTCGCGGGATGGGAGCTGTCGAACGTGCGGCTCTACTCGGACGGGAGCAGGCGGGTGCTGCTGAAGCGCAAGCGGGCCCGCGGTCTCCTGCCGGGTCTCAGCACGTAGCCGGGCTCCCGATCACCCGCCGTTCTGCGGCGGGAGGTTCTCGATGCCCTCCCACACCGCGCGGGAACCGGCGTCGCCGACGCGGAAGACGTGGATGCCGGTGCCGACGGCGACCCCCACGGTCAGCACCGCGAGCACGATCATGACCAGCGCGGGGGTCTTGTTCCGCTGCTCACCCGCGTCCACCTGTTCCTCGGCGGCCGCCACCTTCGTGGTCGTCTTCCGCGCCGCCCTCGTGTGCACCACCATCAGCGCACCGAGCGCGACCGTCAGGCCGAGGGACCACCAGAACATCAGTCCCGCCAGGTCCTCGTGCGTCTGGATCAGCGGGTTGGTGCCGACCCGGCTCGCCAGGTTCTCGCCGCTGCTCATCGCCACCGGCACGAGCACCGTGCCAACGGCAGCCGCCGCGAACGCGAGCCAGCCGAACCGCCTGCGCACCGCCGGCCAGAGCGCCGTGAGCAGTGCGCCCAGCGGGGCGATCACGAGCAGCACCACCACGAAGTGCACCACCAGCGGGTGCAGCGGCAGTCCGCCAACGAATTCGGGCACGATGTCTCCGTATCTGTTCAACCGATGTCGTCCTGTCGGCTCGTTACGCGCCGCTACCCCGAATGGTTCACCGGGGTGAGCACCTCCCGTACCTGGGCCGCGATCCGCGGCACGATCCCCGCGGCGGCCTCGAGCGGCAGCATGTGCCCGGCGCCGGGCACGGTCACCGAGTGGCCGTGCAACGTGTCGTCGAGCCGGCCAACGGGCACGAGCCGGTCCTTGTCCCCCACCATCGCGATCAGCGGCCGCCCGGCCACCACCTCGAGCGCGACGCCCAGCGCGCCGGGGGCCGGCCCGGGCCGGAAGACCGCGACGGTGTCGGGCCAGTGCTGGGACACCATCTCGGCGACCAGCCGAACGTCGGCCTCCGCCGGGTCGTCGCCGAGCAGCAGCCACCGCAACCCGATGGTGGTGGCCTTGTCGATGCGCCGGTGCACGTGGTCGACGAGCCGGGGCCCGAGGATGGCGTGCAGGTCCTGGACGAGCCGCCCCAGCGGCCGGGGCAGGGTCTCGGCGACCCAGCCGACGCTCGTGGACAGGAGCAGCAGCGCCCCGAGCCGGTGCTCGGCGAGCAGCCGGTTCCTGGCGGCCATGGCCATCGCGACGTGCCCGCCCATCCCGTGCCCGACGATCACGACGGGCCCGTGCGGGATCGCCCGCTCGACGACCTCGGCGAGGTCGTCGGCGAGCTGCTCGAGCGTCGCGGTCGCGGCGGTGGCGGGCGAGGAGTCCCCGTGCCCCCGGTGGTCGTACGCCACGACCGCGACGGACGTCACGTCCGGCAGCAGGGACAGGACCTTGTGCCAGACCCGCCGGTCCTGGGCGTAGCTGTGCAGGAGCAGGACGGTGGCGGGTGCGACGGGGTCACCTGCGCGGACGAGGGCAAGCGAGCCCCCGTCCGCGAGGTCGAACCGCTCGGGGACGGTCAACAGTTCTGGAGGAACCGATCGAGCACCCTGGTACCGAACCGCACGGCGTCCACGGGCACCCGCTCGTCCACCCCGTGGAACAGGGCGGTGAAGTCGAGGTCGGGGGGCAGCCGCAGCGGCGCGAACCCGAAGCACCGGATGCCCAGCGTGTGGATCGCCTTGGCATCGGTCCCACCGGAGAGCACGTAGGGAATGGTCCGGGCACTGGCGTCCTCGGCCTGCACGGCGGCGGTCATGGCCGCGACGAGGTCACCGTCGAAGGTGGTCTCGACAGCGGGCAGCCTGCTGACCCACTCCCGCTCGACGTCCGGCCCGAGAATCTCGTCGACCTCCCGCAGGAAGGCCTCCTCACGCCCGGGCAGCACCCGGCAGTCCACGACGGCCTCGGCCACCGAAGGGATGACGTTGGCCTTGTACCCGGCCGAGAGCATCGTCGGGTTCGCGGTGTCACGCAAAGTAGCCCCGACCACCCGCGCGAAGGGCCCAAGCTTGGCAACCGCCCCAGGCAGGTCGTCAGCGTCGAAGGCAACCCCGGTCAACGCCGACACGGAGTCGAAGAACGCCTGCACGGAATCCGTCACGACCAGCGGAAACTCATGCGCACCGAGCCGCGCCACAGCAGCGGCGAGCTTGGTGACGGCGTTGTCGTCGTGCAACATCGACCCGTGGCCCGCACGCCCCCGGACCCGAAGCCGCATCCAGGCGATCCCCTTCTCGGCGATCTCGATCGTGTAAGCCCGGACGCCCTCCCCCAGGGTGACGGAGAAGCCCCCCACCTCACCCACAGCCTCGGTGACCCCGTCGAACAGATCGGGCCGATGCTCGACCAACCACTGCGATCCGTAGTGCCCCCCAGCCTCCTCATCAGCCAGGAAGGCGAAGACAAGGTCCCGAGGAGGGACGATCCCATCCCGCTTGAAGCGCCGAGCAACAGCGAGCGTCATGGCGACCATGTCCTTCATGTCCACCGCGCCCCGCCCCCAGATGTACCCGTCCTGGATGGCTCCCGAGAAGGGATGAACCGACCACTCGGTCGCATCGGCGGGAACGACGTCAAGATGCCCGTGGATGAGCAGCGCCCCACGAGAGGGATCGGCCCCGGGCAGCCGAGCAAAGACGTTCCCCCGCCCAGGAGCCCCGGACTCCACGTAGACGGTCTCGTACCCGACTTCCTCAAGCTTCGCCCGCACGTACTCGGCTGCGGCACGCTCCCCAACGGTCGTGTCCAGCTCCCCGGTGTTGCTCGTATCGATCCGGATGAGCTCAGAGGTCAGCTCGACAGCCTCGTCCTGGGCCAGGTTCATCTGCTCGGTCACGTGGGACTTCCTACCATTCCCAACCCCCCACAAGCCCACCGAACGGCGTCCGCTACGCTATACGCACCACAGAGTCCGAGTGGCGGAATGGCAGACGCGCTAGCTTGAGGTGCTAGTGCCCGACAAGGGCGTGGGGGTTCAAGTCCCCCCTCGGACACCAATCTTGGTGAGATCACACCAGCTATGCGAGATTTCACCACTGCCTTGATGTAGGTGCCGGTCGGTCTGTGGTACCGGTACCAGGCCCAGTTTCTTGCGCAGGCTGACAGCATCGTGTCGTGCGGAGCGCTGTTCGGTCCGGCCCTCCCCCGGCGGTGCCTACATCTCCCATCCACGGCCGAAGAATCGTGGTCAGTAACGATCGTGGAAGTGTGACTTCCGCTGGAAATCGTCACCGATGTATCCAGCCCCAGCCTGGCGGCTCGCGCAGGACTGTGCTCGGCCCTGCGGTAGCGCTGCGCGCATGAGCACGCGGTCTTGCTGCTCATGCTCTGGTCGCAGGCCCAGCCGGCGCGGGCAGGAGAGCCATCTGACCAAGCGGATCGCCGAAGCTCAGGAACGGGTCTGGTTCGGTGAGGTCTCCGGCCCGCAGAGAGGCCCGGTCGCGCTGCGTGCCAAGCCCGAGGGACGCCGGGTGCGCGTTCCTGGGCGCGTCACCGGTTATCGTCCGGAGGTGACCGACGCGGCGTCGGGTTTCACGGTGTCGGCCACCGCGAGCGGTGCGTCCCAGGCGACCAGGAACGCGGTCTTTCCGTCGCGTTCGAACCGGTCGGCAGTCTCAGCGAGCTCGGGTGGGATTGTCCAGTTCTCGTGCGAGAGCAGTGCGAGGCGGCCGAGGAGGACCGGCGTGCGTCGATGGTGCCGCGCATGCCCCGCCCGGTGACGATCTCCACGCCGGTGGCGGCGGGCACGGTGATGTCCCGGTCGGTGGCGCCGCTCGTGACGGCGGCGGCGATGGGGTGGCTGCTGCCGGTTTCCACGGCGGCCGCGCGGGCGAGCGTGTCGGGGTGACCGGCAACGTCGGGCACAGCTGTCGCGCGGCGGCAGGCCAGTCAGGGTGCCTCAGCCGGGGAGTGGACGTCCATAAGGCTCGCCAGCACTTTCCGGGTGCCTGTGAAGGGCCTGCGACCGTGAGCCATGCGCATGTTGTCAATCAACAGCACGTCACCCGTACACCACGGAAAGATAATCGCGGCGTTCCGAAAGGCGTCACGTACCCGGTCGAGGTCGGCCAGGTCGAGCTCGCCGCCGTCGCCGAAGTAGGCGTTCCTGGGCAGTCGATCGACGCCTAAGAGTTTGACCAGCGCGGCGGCGGGCTCGGGCGGAAGGTTCGAAACGTGGAACAGATGTGCTTGATTGAAGAACACGCGCTCACCGGTTTCCGGATGGGTCGCGACTCCTTGACTCACCTGTGCGGTGCGCAGAGTCTGCTCGTCCAACCACTCGTGCTCGATGTCGTTGGCGGCACAGAACTCCGCGAGCTCGGCGCGCGATGTCGTCTGGAACACGTCCTGCCACGACAGGTCCATGTAGGGCCGATAGTGGCGCAAGTAGCGGACGCCGCGCTCAGCAAAGCGGTCCACCAGTTCCGCACCGACTGCCGCGGTGACCGCACGCATGTCGGCGATCGGTGTCTCGCCGCCGGCCGCGGCGGGGGTCAGGCAGCAAAACGCCAACCGCTTCGGCCACTGCCGCTGGTAGGCGTTCTCGCAGTGCAGCGTGATCTCTTGTTCCTGCGGGTACTCGGTGGTGGTGAATACCCCGGCGGTGACCGAAGACCGCGGCGTCGAGCGGTAGACGTAGTCGAGCGGCTCCGGTGACAGCGCGGACACGACTCGCGCGAACTCGTCCGCGTCGCCGACCGCGAAACCGCGGAACAGCAGCGCGCCGGTAGTGCGCAACATGTCGTCGACGCGGTCGCGGTCGGTGTCCACGACCTCGGCGAGATCACGGGTGGTGGTCGGCTCGACCACCAGGGGTCCGCTCCCGGTCAGGATGGTCGTTCTCATGGTCATCGCTTCCTGTGTCAGGTCGCCGCAGCGTGGCGAGTTCTGCGGGGTCTAAGGCTGCGAGGTCAAGGTCGACGACACAAGCTGGCAGCGTCGGTGGACGAAGACGTAGGCGAGGGTGAAGTGGACCTCGAACGTGGCCGGACGTCGGTGACGAGGCACCGCCAGCGGGGAATGACCACCGCGAACCGGTGTCGGCCAGGGCGAGCGGCTCGGCGGTGTCGTGGTCGACGCCGGTAGACGGCTCTTCTCATCCAATCTCCCAAAGACTCCCGGACTCGACGTGTTACCCGACCCACACCGAGTCCTATTCAGCAAAGACAAAAATGGTTCACAATCCTCCTGAAGTAACCTGCTCGGTGAAAGACAGCGGTAACTCGTCAACCATCGCGCCGGGATCGGCCGTTGCGGCGGCGAGCAACGCCAGTAGGGCTTCTTGCCAACGACTCGCCGAGGCCTCGTCGAACCGGTCCGCCGCATACTCGACTTCGCCAGCCAGCCCTGTAGGAGCCTGCCGCACGCTCCAGGTCAGCGCGACCTTCGCCGTACCCGAGTGGACAAAATGCTCGGCGATGTCCAAGCCCTCGATGGCACAGCCGTCCAATGGTGTGGATTGCAGAGCGAACATCGCGTCGAACAGCGGGTTGGCCCCGGCGGGCGCGCTTCGCAGTCCGGTGCGGGACATACCCTCGACCACATCGACGAACGGCAGTTCCTGGTGGCTCAGCGCCTCCGACAACGCTTCGCCGACCCTCGCGACCAGCTCGCTGAACCGCATGCCTTCAGTGAACCGCAGTCGCAGCGCGACCGTGTTGACCAAGTAGCCGATCAGGTCCTCGGTGCCCGGCCGGTTCCGGCAGGCCACCGGCACGCCGACTACCAGATCATCAGTGCCACCGACCCGGTGCAGGGTCGCGGAGAATGCCGCGAGCAGCACGGTGGCGGCGGTCGACCCGCAGGCGCGAGCCACACGCTCGACCGCAGATGGGTTGAGGGAGCCGGACGGCAGTTCAACAGCGAACCCCGCAGTGCGGATACGTCCCTCCACACCATCGCGAGAGCCGATTTCGAGGAGCGGCAGGTCTCCGGCCAGCCGTCCGCGCCAGTAAGCGCGCTGCTCGTCCGCTTCCGCACTCAACAGCCAACGTTCCTGCCACGCTTGGTAATCGCCGTACTGAACGGCCGGCTCGGGCAACGAGTGCCCGCCGTACAGCCGTCCGAACTCCCGCCAGAAGACGGCCAACGACCAGGCGTCGAACACCGCGTGGTGAACGTTGAGCAGCCATAGGAATTTGCGGTCGCCGACGCGGAAGCAGGCCGACCGCAGCATGGCGCCGGTGCCCAGATCGAACGGCCGCGCAGCCTGTTCTGCGGCCAGGCAGGCCGCCTCCTCGATGCTGGCGACGTCGGTCACCGTGGTGTGGACAGGGCCGGCGGACTGGATGCGCTGCCAGATCTCGCCATCCTGAGCCTCGAACACGGTGCGCAACGCCTCGTGACGGGCGACGATCGCGGTCAGCGCCGCATCGACGCGATGCAGGTCGAGCGCGCCCAGGACGCGATAGCAGACGGGGATCGCGTAAATCGGCGCGCTGCGATGAACCTGGTCCAGGAACCACAGGGCCTTCTGGCTTCGCGACGCGGGGCGCCGATTACCTCGGGCACCCGCCGGCAAGACGGTCCCGTCCAATGCGCCGCGGCCGTGTTCCCGTTTCACCAGCGCCGCAAGCCCGACAACGCTCGGCGCTGCCCGCAGCTGAGCGAACGTCAGCGCCACGCCGGTCACCTCGGCCACCCTGCTGAGCAATTGCAACGCGCGCAGCGAATCGCCCCCAGCCGCGAAGAAGTCCTCGTCACGGCGAATGGGCCCGCCGTCGAGCACGTCTCCGACGAGGGATACCAGGACCCGTTCGAGCGCCGTCATCCCAGCGGTATCGGCGCGTTCGGAGCGCGTCGCCGCGACGGGCGGGAGCTGGGCGCGCGCCACTTTGCCATTTAACGGCGAACGCGGAATGCGGTTCAGCAGCACGATGGCCTGCGGCACCATGGCCTCTGGCAGCCGTCCCGCGAGCTCCGTGCGAATCGCCTCCTCGGACACGTGCTCGGCCTCGACGTAGGCGACGAGGCGCGATCCGAAGGGAGGGTCCTCGACGGCGACAACAACCGCATCCTTGACACCGGCGCAATGGTGGATTGCGCTTTCCACCTGGCCCGGCTCGACGCGGTGCCCGCGGATCTTGACCTGGCGGTCGGACCGGCCCAGGAACACCAGGGTTCCGTCGGTCAGTCGGCTGCCGCGATCGCCGGTGCGGTACATTCGCGCACCAGGAAGGCCGTAGGGATCGGGCCGGAACCGATCGGCGGTGACCGCAGGGGAAGCGTGGTAGCCGCGGGACAGCACCGGTCCGCCAATCCAGATGTCGCCCGGCAGGCCGTCCGACACTGGCCGCAAGTCGCCGTCGAGGATATAGAACACCGCACCGGCGAACGGACGGCCGATTGGAACGAGGGCGTAGTCGGCCAAGTCCGGGTCCGCCACCTTGACGCTGGGACGGTGCAACGCCACGCTGATCGTGGTCTCGGTCGGCCCATAGTCGGAGACCCAGTCGATCCTCTCCGCGCCAGGCAGTCGGTACCAGGCGGCCAGCTTCTCGACCAGGATCTTGTCCCCGCCGATGAACACGATGCGCAGGGAATCCGGCAGGCACACAAGCCCGGCAGTCAGGTCGTCCACCCACTGGTGCCAGTAGGCGCTGGGGAGACTGACCATCGTCACGCCGAGCCGGTCGATCAACTCGGTGAACTCCAGGCTGGTGAACCGGGGCCGGTCAGGCATGACGACCGCGGCGCCGCCGAGCCACGCGGGCAGGATCTCCTCCAGTGCCGCGTCAAAGGCGATCGCGGTCGACTGGAGAACCCGGTCCGCCGGCCTCAGCTTCAACTGGTCACGCAACGACACAGCGTGGTTGGTGAAGCTGGCGTGCGCAACCGCGACAGGTTTGGGCTTGCCGGTGGAGCCCGATGTGAAGATGCAGTAGGCGAGGTTGGCCGGGGCAACGGCGACGGCCGGGACTGTGTCTGGCCGATCGGCCAGGTCAACCCGTGCCAGGTCCACGACTGGCACGCCTGCGGGATCCACTGTGACCGGCCCGTTCCGGACCAGGTAGGTGATTCCGGCGTCGGCGATCATCGCTTCGGCGGCGGCGCCAGGCAGTGACTGGTCGATTGGCACGTACACGCCACCGGCCTTCCACACTGCCAGCATCGCGACCAGCAGGTCCGCCGACGGCTCCATGGCCACCCCGACCAGCCGCTCCGGCCGCACACCGCCGGCCACGAACAGGTGAGCGAGCCGGTTGGCCCGCACGTCGAGCTCACGGAAGGTGAGCGTGCCGCCGTCCCAGACCACCGCGACTGCGTCCGGTGTCGCCGACACCTGCGCTTCGATCAGGCGGTGCACACCGAGGCCGGGCGTCATCCGGCGCACTCCGCTTCGGATTCGTGCAGCATCGGCCGCTTCCGGTCGAGGAATCCGAGCATCGCGGGGACCGGACTGACGATGCGGGGCTGCGCAGCCAACTTGGCCCAGTGCCGTTCCTTGACCTTCGGCATCTGGGACCAGTGCGTTCCGGGGCTGAGGTGGTGCTCCTGGTGGTATCCGTCGTTGAACGCGATGAAGTTGTAAAAGCGGTTGTAGTAGCTCACCGAGTCGGATGCGCGGTCCTCTGGGTTCGCGCCGTAGTGCCGGTAGTAGTTCTGCACGTTGACCAGCGTCAGCGCCACGAAGAATGCCGGCAGATAGCACAAGAGCGTCCACTGCCAGGAGATGACGGCAAACGCCACCAGGGCAAGGCAGTGCGCGGCGCGGTCGGCCTGGATCTGGCGGAGCTCCCGGGTCCGCCGCTTCTCTCTGCGCGACGCCAAGGCGAGCAGCGACGCTTCGCCTGGCCCGACCTTCCACAGACGGGCCGCGGACGCTATGTCCTTGCCCCGGCCGACGACAGAATCCACGGCGCCGCCAAGAGCGTATGGCAGCAGCGGCTCGTGCTGCCCGTTCTTTCCTTTGCGGTACGTGGACGACGCATCGCGGGTGCGGCCGTCGACACCTTGCCGATCATTGTTGAAGCGGTGGTGGTTCCGGACGTGGCTCAACTGGTACGCCTGGACGGACTGGCCGATATTGACGGAGTTAACCAGCGACACCATGGCGTTCAAGCGATCGCTCGTGAACCACGGAACGTGGGTAAAGAGGTGCGTCACGACGACAATGTTGTAGGTCATCATCATGATAAACAGCACCCCTCCCCCAACCTTGGCCGGGAGCGGGGCCACGTCCCAGGTGATCGCCAGCGTCAGCGTCACCGCGAACTGCGTCAGGCTTATTCCGAACAGGATCGAGTCCTTCGGGGTATTTCTCCAGATTTTCACCAGTCATCCTCTCCGCTCAGAAATAGGAACACAGGCCGCCGCGCCGCCGCACGTCCACGGTCGCGCAGTGGAAGGAACCACCGAAACTGTTGAAGGACCGAAACGGGCACGGGATCGCGGTAATCCCCCAGCTCTCGGCGAAGCGGCGCATCGGCTCGTCCTGCGCCTCCACCACCATGCGGTGCTCGTCAATCATCAGCACGTTCATGTTGATCCACTTGCTGGTCATGTACAGCTGATGCCCGTCCGGGATCACCGGCCTCGGCGCCACGCGCACTTCCCAGTCCTTGAAGATCTTCGGCACCTCCGGCACCCGGTCCGGGTGGATGAGCAGCTTGCCAGGCGCCAGCGGCATCACGCTCGCGTCGATGTGCATCGGGTGGTCGTCGAGCAGTTCCAGCTCGTGGACCTGGTACGCCTCTCCCAGGTGCCGACGGACCCATTCGATGCCGATCGCGTTGGTGACGTGGCTGCGCTGGGCGAAGATATCCCGGCCGCACCGGATGAAGTCGGCTGCGTCAAACGTGGGCTCGAACTCGGTGATCACTGATCGAAACGGCTCCCCTTCAGGCTGGTCAACCCATCCATCGACGTACAGCTCGTCGGAAAGCTCAGGCTTGGGCGGGGAACTCCACCGGGCTCCACGCCGGAAGTACTCTTTGAGCAGCGGCCGGTACGCCGACGCCGCGTGGTGGCGCGACCGCCAGGCCATCGGCGCCTCGATGACGTCGTCGCCAACGACCAGCAGCAAATCCCGCGGCATCGCGTCATACAGACCGGTGCTCGACCAGCCCGGCGCTCCGTAAGTCCGGCCGTGGTCGCGTGGTTCGGGTCTGCGGACGGTGACACCTTCGCCTTGCAGGATGTCGACAAGCTGGTCGAGCTCGTCCCGCGCCGCGGCGATTTCCTCGGCGGGGAACGGTTGTCCGGCGCGTTCCCGGAACACGGCCCGCTGCTCCGTAGAAAGCGGTGCGCCGACCTCAACGTGCCACGGCGGGAAACGCGCGCCATCGACGATGCCGACGATCACCTCCTCCAGCGGGTCCCACTCGTTGTAGGAGTTGACCGGGCACTCGGACTCGACTGGGACTTTCGGTCCAGGCATATCAGCTCCTTTTTGGTGTTATGTCCACGGCATGGTAGGATCAAACGCCGTATTCCATGGTGTTCCGCAGGCTCGCCGGCCGCATGTCCATCCACAGTCGACCGATCCGGTCCAGGCAGGTGGACCGCGATGCGGGTTCGCCAACCCACTCCCACCCTGCGGGTGTCTCCGCGTCCGTGAGCCAGATCGAGCACTGATCCTCGTCATTGCGGACGATGGAATAGCTTTCCTCAATGTCCGACATGAACTCCCCCGGAAATCGGTGTGCGAAGTAGGTTACGTGCTTGTCCCGAGATCGGTTCACGCCGGCGTCGGCGTGAACCGATAGTTTGCCCACAGTTTGTTCAGTGCGCAGTCTCTGACAATTTCCACGGTCTCGCCGGGAGATCAACGTCAGGTTCGCACGGGTCACGATCCCGTTCTTCAAGGCCGAAGGTAGTCGGCTCACCACGCGGTCTTGTCGCCTCGCGTCGCCGTGAGCGGGCCGGAACCTCCAGCCGGTCAAAGATGGCGAGCGCCTGCAAGGCACGCCGTCCCAATGCACGTAAACTCAAGGCGATAGATGGCCGTCGTTGTACCGTGACTGTCAGGCAGTCCACCATGGTGCGCACTCCTCAATCCTCTTTGTTTCGCCGCCCGCCTGCCGATTCCAACTTCCATTTGATGCCGTTGTCGAGAACGTCCACAACGGCGCTGTAACGCTCCCCGAGTTCCGTCAGGGACCCGGCGTCGAGCCAAATGTCAAAGACCCGCCCCAGCGATCCATTCCGCCAGTCGAGCGCGTGCTCATTTTTGCGCAAGCGATCCACCCCGAAAACCCCAGGAAGTTCACGCAACTCCCGTATCGACGGCAACTCCGCCACGGCAGTGGCGGACATCGGCGGCTGCACCCACACCACCATGGCCAGCTGGCTCGGCGCACCGAACTCACCAGGAAGCGGGGCACCCAGCGCAATGTCCACTGCGAGGCGGACCGGATCGATGCCCGTGGCCCGCGGGACCAGCCGCTCCAGCGCGCCGCCCAGACGTCCGTTCACTTCGATGATCCGTGGCCCGTCAGGAGTCATCTTGATCTCGGTATGTACCAGACCGATCGTGATTCCGATCGTCTTGATGGCGCGCTCCGCCAGGTCGGTGATCGCGACTGCGGTCGTGTCATCGGGGCGCACTGGAAAGACGAGTCCACCTTCCCGGAAGGGCGCCACCAGTGGCAACCGCGCACTCATGCCGAAATGCCTGATCGCGCCGCCGGACACGACGCTCTCCACGGAGAGGTAGTCGCCGAGCCAGTCCACTTCGTACAGCTCAGCGCCGTGGAGGTATTCCTCCAGCACATAGGTGACGCCGGGGGTGAGCTCGGCCAGACGTGCAGTCAGCTCGTCTCGGGAGGCAACGAACACGGCGTTCTTGCTGGCGGCACCCACTTCCGGCTTGACCACTGCGGGGAACGGGACGTCGGCCGGGAGCGAAACCGATTCTGCCTGGTCGAGAGAGAAGCCGAAGGTGCGGACGCTGCCCACGCCGGCGTCGTTCAGGCACTGACGCTGCTTCAGCTTGCTCCTGAGCAACACGCAGGTTTCCTGGCTGTTGTAGGGAATCCCGCAGGCTTTGGCAATGGCCGCCGCGAGCTGCATCGTCGAGTCGGAGAACGTGACGACACCGTGAGGCTCGAACGGCGCCAGCTGCTCCAGCACCTGTGGCAAGTCGCCGTCGTGAGTTACCACTGGCGCCAGCTCGTGCAGCATCGGCACGGCAGGTGCGATCCGCCCGTCCTGTTCGTCAACGAGGAAGACGAAGTCGACCTGTCCCCCGCAAGCCGCTGCCACCTGTACCGGGCTTGCCGCTCCCTCAGTGAAGGGAACTATCAGCATCGTGTGCCTTCCTTGCCAGTTCTCGCCCGTCTGGGGACGCGCCGTGCCAGGACGACCAGAGCCGCGCGTAGGCACCCCCAGTCTCGATCAGCTCGGCGTGTGAGCCGAGCTCCACCACCCGGCCGTCCTCGACGACGGCGACGCGGTGGGCGTCGAATGCGGTGTGCAGCCGGTGGGCGATCGCGATCACGGTTCGGCCGGCCACCAGTGCGTTGAGCGATCGTTCCAAGTGCCGCGCCGACGTCGGGTCGAGCACGGAAGTGGCCTCGTCCAGGACGAGAACGTCCGGATCGGCTACAACGAGCCGGGCGATGGCCAGCTGCTGCGACTGGACCGGGCTCAGGCTAGTGCCACCGGCGCCCACGACGGTGTCCAGCCCGTCCGGCAGCGCCTTCACCCACTCCTTCGCGACCACAGCGTCCAGCGCCGACCAAATCGTCTCGTCGGAGGCGCTGCCGGCTCTCGCCGCCAGTTCCAAGTTTTCCCGCAGTGTGCCGCCCAGGACGTACTGCTCGTGGCTCACCAGGGCCACCCGGCTGCGCAGCTGGTCAAGGGGCAGCTCGATCAGCGGAGTACCGCCGAGCTTCACCGAGCCGGAGCGGGGACTGTGGATTCCGGCCATCAGGCGACCCAGGGTGGACTTTCCTGCCCCGGACGAGCCGACGATCGCCAGACGTTCCCCTTGCTTGACAGTGAGGTTGATATCGTGCAGCACATCTGGCCCGTCGTCGTAGGCGAACGTCACCTTGTCGACCGACAGGTTCCGTTCGCCGTCCGGCGCTTGCTCGCCCCCCGCGTGCGCTCGGACCTCGCGGTCCGGCGGAACCTCCGCCACGCCGATCAGCCGCGCAAGGGAAACCAAACTCGTCTGCACGGTGTAGAGCCAGTCCCGTGCTTGAGCGAGGGGCTGGGCGATCTGCTGCGTGTACAGCACGACGGCTGTCACGACACCCAGACTTGCCCAGCCATTGACATAGAAGTAGCTGCCCAACAGCAGCGCGGCGATGGTCGGCAGCCGGTAGCCGAATTCGACAGACGGTTGAAAGACCGTCCGCAACCGCAGTGTCCCGATGTCGGCGTCGTACGTGCCCTTGACGGACGCGTCGCCGGCCTCGATGCGCCGTTCTTGCAGTCCCAGCGCCTCGATCGTCGCCGCGCCGCTCGTCGATGCCGACAGCTGCTCGGTCACGTCAGCCGCGGCCGCGCTATAGGCTAGGTAGGCAGCTGTCGAGCGGCGCATGTACCAGCGAGTGGCCAGCACGACCGGGGGCACCGCGACAAGCATGACCAACGACAGCCCGGGGGACGCCACGAGCATGCCGACGACGGTTAGCGAGACGGTGAGGACGGCGGTCACGATCGCCGGCAGTGCATACTGGGCCGCTCGTCCCATCGAGTCGATGTCGCGGGATGCCCGTGAGATGAGGTCCCCGGATCCGGCTGCCTCGGCCGTGGACAGCGGTACCGCGAGGACGCGCTCGATGAACTCTTCGCGAACCTCGGCCAGCACCGCCTGGCTGAGCTTGCCGCCCTGCACGGTCGCGCCGCGGATGAGCAGGGCCTCCAGTACGACGAAGGCGAGTAGCGCGATGGCGATCCCAGTGACGTGCGTGACAGTCGTTCCGGACACCACCGTCTGCACGAGGTCACCGAGCAGCCGCGGTCCGACCAGCGCGGTCGCGGCCGCCGCTGCGTTCATCCCGATCGCGCTGACCAGCAGCCGCGGGTGGCTCCGCAGCGCCTTCAGCGCGTACCTGCGGGTCGACTTGGGGTCGGAGATCGGGAGGATCTTGGCGGACATCGTGGATCACTCCCCGCCTCGGTTGACGACGGCCCAGTAGGCCGGACACTCTGCGAGCAGTTCTCTGTGGGTGCCCACGGCGGTGACCAGGCCGTCTTTTACCATGCAGACCCGGTCGGCGTGGTCCAGCACCAAGGCACTCGAGGTGAAGACCACCGTGGAGCGGCCCCGGCGGTTCTCGACGAGCCGCTCGGCGATCCGCGCTTCGGTCAAGGCGTCCACGGCGCTCGTCGGCTCCACCAAGATCAGTGTGGCCGGTTCGGCGGCAAGGGCCCTGGCGAGCCGGAGACGCTGTTGCTGGCCAGTGGACAGGTTCTTCGCTCCGTTCTCGATGACAGTCTCCAGACCGTCGTCCAGGCCGTTGACTATGTCCACGGCCGCGCTCACGTATATGGCCTTGTCCAGCGTCGCGCGGTCGGCCTGGCGACCGGGCGGGGTGAGCTCACGGATGAGCGGGCCGCCGAAGAGTGTGTCCTCGTTGCGCACGAGCACGACGTGCTTGCGCAGCCACGGCAGCGGCAGTTTCGCCAGGGGCACACCCCCGATCGCTGGACTGCCCGAATCGGTGAACCGGGCCAGCCGCTCCGCAAGGCCGGTCGCGTCCTCCGCGTCCGCGCAGACGACCCCGAGCAAACCCGTTCGCGGCACGCTCAGATTCGACCAGCCGTCCGTAAGCTGTGCGGTGGCGGCTGTCGCCGCGAGCGGCGGCCCGGCTGGCACAGCGGGGAACTCGGGCTCCAGCCGCAGAAAGCCGGCGACTCTCCCGGCCGAGACGTATGCGCCCGTCATCGCGTTCGCCGCTTGCCCAAGCACCGAAAGCGGGAGGGTGAGGAAGGCGGCGTAGCCATAGAAGGTGATCATGTCCCCGACTGAGAGTTCGTCCTTGATCACGAAGGTCGCCGCTAGCCACGTGACCACAGTCGCGAACACCTTGGGTGCGAGCACCTGCATGGAGTCGAACCAGGACTGGACGCGGGCCACCTGCTCCCCAGCCCGACGCAGGCTCTGCGACTTGCATCGGTACCTTCGGCTGAAGGACCATTCGCCGCCGATGCCGCGCAGCACCCGCAGGCCCGCGGTGATGTCGACGGCCATCGCCGTCAGCTGGGACTGTGTGCTCCGGTAGGCGGATTGCCGCCGGTGCAGGATCTTCGTGAGGTACGCGGTCATAGCCATCAAGACCGCCGTGCCGACGAAGACGGTCAGGCCCAGCGGGACGGAAACGCTGAACAAGATGACGCCCACCACGCAGATGGCACCCACGGCGCCAACGGTTACCGAGAGGTTCTGGAAGCCACCGCTGATCGACATGATGTCGGCACTGCCGATGGTCGCGACCTCGCCGCTGGCGACGATCCTCGGCAGCGTCGCACCGAGCTTGACGACGTGCCGAGTCACCACCTGTACCGTCCGGTATTCGGCGGCGTAGACATTTGCCATCGCACTGCGGTGTCGGCACAATCCCGCGACTATGATGAAAACTGTCAGCAGCAGCGCCAGCATGGTCCAGCGGAGCAGTTCATCGGCGTCTTTGTTCGCGATACCGGATCCGATGGCCTGACCGAGTACGGCGGGCATCAGCGAAATTGACACCATCCACAGCGCACCCCACCACGCGCCCGATGCCACCGACTGCCACTGCCGCCTGCACAGCCACAACAAGTATCGTGCAGCGGACCGGTTGTCGGGCACGCCCGGGTCCGGAACGGGATACTTCTTCACCTGTCCCTCATTCTCCACGGGAATCGTGGGTGGTGTCCTGGCCTTCTTCCCTATCGGGTACCCAGGATATGTCTCGAGCCCGGACGGGCTCATCTGGGCGCCTCAGACCCCACGCGAGCCAGCGGCCGAACTGCTCGACGAGCTCATGAACAGTCGCGTACGACAGCACCGAAGTGTCGTACTCCCAGTAGATGTGCAGCCGTCCCTCCACCATCTTGACATCGACGATCAGATCGAGCTTTGGCTCCCGTGTTGGGAGCAAGATCCGCTTCGCGGGTACGCCGGCGAAGTCGAGGGCGCTGCCACCTTCGTCGTGGTAGGACAACATGACCTCGTAGAGAGCACGCCCACCGCTGTCCGGATGCGAAGCACGTGCGTTCATCACCTCTTCAACCCGGAAGTCCGTCCGCGTCAGAGCATCCGAGATCCGTAGGTGGTTGTCCCGCAGGATCTCGGCGAACGTCGCGTCGCCACCACCGATGGTCGTCCTCATCGGCAGCGTCTCCATGAACAGACCAACTGTGTCGCGGTAGATGGCGTCAAGCCGGTTCGCCACGGGAACCCCGACGACGACCTCCGTTTCGGAGCTCACCGTGCAGACGGCGAGCGCCAGCACGCTGTGGATGACGTTGAACTGCGTGACCCCGAGCCGCTGGCACGTGTCATCCAGGCGATTGAGAATCTCGCCTTCGACCACGCGGTGGACGACACGGGCCGGCTCACCGGCAGCACACTCGCGTTCGGTTCTGGGCAAACCGTGGGCACCCGAGACTCCTGCCAGGGTTTCAATCCACCATTCCGTGTTCGCCTTCGCGTTCTCACTCGACACTTCGGCGGCATAATGCCAAAACGGGACAGTCGAGCCGGGTTCGGCCTTCCCGGTGGCCACGATCTCCGTGTACAGCCGTGCCAAGTCCGTCAGGATGATCGTCTCCGACCAGCCGTCGAAGACGATGTGATGCACGGCAATCTGCAGATCGGCGGAGCCGTCCGGCAGGCGGTGGATGAAGGTCCGGCTCAGTGGCCCGCTGAAGACATTGACCGCGCTGTCCCGCCGCGAAAGTATCCGCGTGAGCGAATCTTCGCCGTCAGTACAGCGGACGACTTCCACGCACTCGCTGCTCGCGATCGCCTCACCCGGCACCGGCACTGGGAATCCGGATAATTCCGAAACTTGGGACTTGAGGATCGGGTGCCGATCCAGCACCGCAACGACGGCTGACCGAAGATGGTCGATGTCGATGCCAGCTTCAATGTGGAAACAGAGCGAAATCGCGTGATCAGCCCCGGTCCCCAGCTTTTCCAGGAAGAGGAATCGACGTTGCGCGTCGGTCATCTTGGCCTCGGCGGGGTCGTTTGCCGCCGAGGGAGCGACGTCCGGTTCCGGCACGGCGGCCGCGTCGGATGTAATCAGCGCGCACTGCTCGCTGAGCGTTACATGTCGGTAAAGCATGTCGAGTGTAATCGAAGCCTCGAACTCCTCGTTCACCCTCATCAACAGCCAGGTCACCAACAGCGAATTCCCGCCCAGGGAGAAGAAAGACGAATCGGTCGGCAGCTCGCGGGAGGCACCCAAGACATGCTGCCAGATTGCGGTCAGCCTGCCCAGGACATCGCTCGGCCGGGTACCGGTGTCCAGCTCGATCGGCGCCTTGTGTGAGGTGGTCAGCTTCCGCACGTCGACCTTGCCGTTAGCGGTCAGCGGCAACTCATCGATCAGCGTGATGACTTCTGGCACCATGTAGCTCGGCAGCGTGCGCCGTAGGGTGGTGCGCAGTTCCGCCTCGTCCTCCTGAGTCTGCGACACCGCTGCGGCAGGTACGATGTAAGCGCACAGCCGCCGCCCGTCCGCAGACACCGCGCAGGCACAAGCGGCCACCTTGTCGACACCGCCGATCGCCGCCTCGACCTCGGCCAGGCTGATCCGGAAGCCCCGGATCTTGATGTCGTCGTTGCTGCGGCCGTGGTAGCGGAACCCGGACTCGGTGAGCAAGGCCACATCGCCGGTGTAGTAGCCGATCGCGCCGCCCAACGCCGGCACGGCCCGGAACCCGCCTTCCGGTCGGCCGCTGTCGAGGTAACCGCGCGCGAGCGACGTACCGGTGATGACGATTTCGCCGCGCTGGTATGGCACGCAGATCATCTCCCGGTGCACCGCGGCGATCGCCGTGTTGCAGATCGGCGTGCCGATCGGCACCAAACCCCGCCGGACATCCTGCTCGTCGACCTGGTGCACGATGCACCCGACGGTCGCCTCTGTCGGGCCGTACTCGTTAAAGAACAAGCTTTCCCCGAATGTCCGGAACCAAGGTGCCACGACGGCGGAACTCAGATCTTCACCGCCGATGACGAAGACGTGCCGGGCCGCCGACGCCTGCCGAGTGACCCCGAGGTTCGACAGCGCCACCAGGTGGGACGGCGTCAACTTCAGCAGGAGCCGCTCGTCCGGCTGCTGGGCGAGGATGTGTCGCAGCCCTGCGATCTCGTTGCCCTCGGCCACCAACTGCAGGGTCAGGCCCGCGGCTAGCGCGAAGAGCGTGGTCGTGACGGTGGCGTCGAAGGACTGCGGACTGGCCACCACCGCGACCTGTGGCTGGCGATCGAGGTACGTCGCGGCACAGTGCGTCAGGTAGTTCACCACCGCCACATGGCTCACAGCCACGCCCTTTGGCCTCCCGGTGGAGCCGGAGGTGAAGATCACATAGCAGAGATCCGTATGCCCTATCGCGACCCGTGGCCAGGTAGAAGACGCGGCGGTTTCAGGGAGCTCGCGCCGCCGCACGACGACGACATCACCCCCGTTCGCGAGCGGATCGTCGTCTTCGGCAACGGCGAAGGCGATGTGGTGTTCCGCCAGGAGCGCTGGTGCGTTGAGCCGCAGGTACTCCGAGTCCATCGGGACATACGCCGCTCCGAGCTTATTCACCGCCAGTACTGTCACGAGGAATTCGGTGGACCGCCGCAGACAGACGGCCACCAGATCGCCCTGGCGAACCCCCTTCCCGTACAGGATTGAGGCCAGGGCATCCGACCGCGAGTCCAGGACTCGGTAGCCAACCGCAGTCCCGTCGGTGTCACGGACCGCGGGATGGTCCGGACGGGTGGCCACGCTACGCGCGAACGCGTCGAGGTAGCTCTGGTCTGCCAGCGGCACCACCGGACCGCTCAGCACAGCGAGGGACTGCCGACCGTCGGTATCCGTGCCGAATCGGAGTTCGCCCAGCGGCACTGAGGAGTTGCCCACCGTGATCTCGACGAAGGACTCGAAGAGTTTCGCCATGCCTTCGATGCGGTGCGCCGAGAACAGGCTCCTGTCGTACTCCCAGAAGATCACAAGCCGACCGTCGGTCACACGCGAGTTGAGTAGGAGATCGAACTTCGACTGGACCGTCGACGCCTTGATCGGATGCGCCAGGCAATCGTGGAACGGGAACTTGCTTGGCCCTTCCGGTTGGAGGGCCAGCAGGATCTGGAAGACCGGGTTCATGCCCGGGATGCGTACCGGGTTGACGTGCTCGACGACCCGGTCGAACGGGACGTGCCGGTGCGCGAACGCGTCCCGGAAGAACGCCCACTCCTTAGCGATGAGGGAATCGAAGGATTTCGTCCAATCTATGCGGTGCCGGATGGGAACCGTGTTGAGGTACATGCCCATCGCAGTGTTGTCGGCCTCGGTCTCACGACAGTCGAAGGGGGCGCCGATTACGACGTCGTCCTCTCCGGACAGGAACGAGAAGAACAGGCCAGCAAGGGCGTTGAACACCACGAACAGGGTGGTCCCGTGCCGCTGTGCGAGATCGATCAGCGCGTCGGTGGTCTCCTCGGGCAGCGCCGAGCGCAGCGACTTGCCCTCGTGGGTGGTGCCAGCCGAGCGCTCGCCGTCCAGCGGCAGCGAGTGCTGTACCGGCGCGTCCACCAGTTGCCTCGCCCAGAACTCGAGGCTCTCGTTACCCGGCCACTCGGTTTCGGCCAGGTACCTGAGGAAAGTAGCGCCGTCGTCACGCCAGTGCGGCTCGCGGCCCTGCAGGATCGCCTCGTAGCAGTTCCGCAGATCTTCGATGAAGATCGCATCGGAGACACCGTCGGCGATGATGTGGTGGATGCACATCATCAGGAAATGGGTATCCGGCGACGCGGTGACGAGGGCGGCCTCGATGAGGGGGCCGGTTTCGAGTTCGAAGGGTCGGTTGATCCGCTCCATGAGGATGCGCTCGGCGCGTTCCCGGGTCAGGCCTGGGATCTCCATCTGCGGCAGCGCGAAGTCCATGTCGTCGCGCAGCCGGAGATAGACAATGCCATCCTCTTCCCGGAAATGGCTCCGCAACACCCCGTGGTGCGCGACGACCTGATCGAATGCCGCCCGGAGAGCCGCGACGACCAACGAGCCCGTCAGTTCGAGCAACAGTGTGGTGTTGTAGAGGGTCGACGGCCCCGACGCCTTCGCGATCGTCCAGAAGCGCTGCTGCAGGGGCGAAATCGGCATCCTGTCCGCGGGAATACCGCCCGACACAACGGGTTGACTGGCACTGTCCCGGCTCGACTCGACGAACTCGGCGAAGTCCCGCAGCCTCGGCCGGTCGAAAACGGCCTTCGCGCGCAGTTCCCGGCCGAACGCCCGGTTGACGGCGTGCGCATAGCGGGCCGCCAGCAGGGAGTGCCCGCCAATGGCGAAGAAGTCGCTCTCCCTGTCGATCCGCACGGTGGCGCCTAGCAACTCCCGCAGGATCCCCGCCAGCCTGGCTTCTGTCTTGCCCACGAGCTCGCCGAGCGCACCAGCCGCTTCCTGCCGGGCCGCTAGCGACCGCAGAGCGTTGTGGTCGAGCTTCCCGGTCCGGCCGAGGGGGAACGTCGGCACCACGATGATCCGGTCCGGACGCATATGCTTGGGAAGCGCTTTCGTGGCCGCCACGGCCACACGGGTGGCCAGCTTATCGTCCTGCTTGCTTGCGGTGGGGGTGCTGGCAAGGGGCGTGCTCCGCCAATTGGGCCGGGCGACCACGACCGCGCTGTCGGCGTAATCCGCCGGGCCGGCCCGGAAGATCACCACGTCGAGCCTGCTGACCGACCCGCTGTCGTCGCGAGCGTAGTGTGCGCTGGTCCGCAACCTGTGTGCAGCCGCGATTGTCCGAAGCCGGTCGAGATCAGGGTCCGGTTCGGCCGGTCTCGTCGCCGCCGTACCGGCGGTCATTCCCCCCTTGGCCATGCGCAGCCGGTCGCAGTGGCCCGCGGTCCAGGGGTTGCGGATGCCTCGGACGACGGCCGTGCCGACCTCGCCGCCGGCGAGCGCCCGACAGAACTCGTCGAACTCGTCGAACTCGTCGTGGCGAACCTCGACCGAGTCCGACGGCTCCGGCCGGTGCAGCCGGTCCGGGTCCTTGGTCAAGATAACGTCATACCGGAAGTCGAAGAGCTCGTTCGAAACCGGACCGACCCGGGGCAGGACACTCACTCCGGCCACGCTGTCCCGCTGCGCGGTGAACGTGCTCCAGTACTCGTCGGAGACCAGGAGTTCCGCCACCTGGTCTGAGTGTGCGCGCATCGCCTGCAGGCGGCCGAGATCCGAGGGCGCGGCGCCAGCCGGAACCCGAAAGTCCACTATGGACAGGCTGAATTCGTCCAGCAGGTCGTAGTTGCGGATGTCGCCGATGAAGACGGTGCGCACACTCTCGACGGCAAGGATCTTGTCCAGTACGGCTTCCAGGTAGTCCAGGCTCGGGAAGTACTGGACGACCGAGTTGATGACCACGGTGTCGACGCCTGCCGCGCGGACGCGGTCGACGTGCTGGTCGATGTCGATCGCCTCGCATGTGAAGAACGACAGCCGGCCCGTGTCGATCTTCTTGGCGTTCTCCGTATTCACCGCGATGATCTGCGAGGAGAAGTCACAGGCCAGGTAGTTGTCGACGAGGCGACTCAGCGGGTAGGCGATGACGCCGAGACCGCACCCTATCTCCAAGACGTTCTTCGGTTTGATAGCGGAGATCCGCTCCAGCGTGCTGGAAAGCCAGTGGCGCATCTGGTCCTCGGGGAGCTTTTCGCCGCTGTACGAGCTGATCCAGCCGGACACGTTGAACTCGACGTCCCCGGTCACGCGCTCGGCGTAGGCGAAGTCGTAGACCTCCCGCCACTGGTCGACGACCGCGTCCGCGTCGATTTCTGGGGACACCGGCGCCGAGCCGTCGGGCTGGACGAACGCCACCATGCCTCGCTCGCCCCGCACGTCGTCGATGAGCAGGACCGCGGCCCGGCCCACACCGTCCGCGGTCTCCAGCACGTCCTTCACCTCGCCGAGTTCGACGCGGTACCCGCGGACCTTCACCTGGCTGTCCCGCCGGCCCAGGAACACCAGCTGGCCGTCGTTGCGCTGCCGGACCCAGTCCCCCGTGCGATAACCGCGTCCGCCCGCTCCGGCGAAGAACCCGCCTGTCCGCTCACCGAGGTACCCGGCGGCGACCTGTGCGCCCCGGATCACCAGTTCGCCTGCGGTGCCGAAGGGCGCCGGGGCACCATCCGCCGTCTCGATCGCGTAGCCCACCGCGGGCAGCGGCCGTCCGATCGGCAGCGCGCGGGTGTCCGGCGGATCGTTCACATCCGCGACGAAGACCCCGACGGTGGTCTCGGACGGCCCGTAGTGGTTGTACACCGCGACCGAGTCCGGTACGTCCCGCAGCGCCCGGATCACCGCGGGCGAGGCCGCCTCTCCCCCGAGCACCAGGATCTTGCCGGGTAGCAGCTCGGTGACCGGGTGCGTCTCGAGCAGGGCCGCCATGTGGCTCGGCGTGATCTTGAGGATGTCCGTGTCGTGCCGGCGCAGGAAGCTCCGCATCGCGGCGCCGTCGAGGATGTCGTCCCGCGCCGCGATGTCCAGCCGCCCGCCGGTGGCGAGCGCGCCGAACAGGACCGTGTTGCCGAAGTCGGTCGTCACGCTCGACTGCCAGCAGTACCGCGCGCCGGCGGGCAGCCGCAGCCGCCCGACCACCCCGCCGAGGTACGCGCGCAGGTTCCCGTAGGTGACCCGCACGCCTTTCGGTCGCCCAGTCGAACCCGACGTGAACACGTAATAGAGATCGGCATCCCCGGACGCCGGCACCCGGGGACCGCGGCTGTCCGCTTCCAGTGCCCGCACGTCGATCACGTCGAGGTCCGCCGGCACGTGCGCTCCTGCGGTCAGCAGGCACCGCGGCCGGCAGGCTTCGAGCACCGCGGCCCGCCGGGCCGCGCCGTCCTCCGGGTCGACGACGAGGTACGAGCCGCCGATCGACAGGACGGCCGCGATCGTCTGCACCAGCTCGATGGACTGCGGCATCTCGAGTGCGTACACGCCACCCGGCCCGTACTTCCCGGTGAGTGCCGCGCCGATCTCGCTGGCCCGTCGCGCGAGCTCCCCGTAGGTCAGGTGCCGCACGGCTTCGCTCACGGCGATCCGGCCCGGGTCCTCGGCCGCGACCGCCTCGATCCGCTCGAGGACATCGATCTCGCCGGCCGTCTCCGGGTGGTCGGTGCGGACCACGCCTCCGGTCAGCGACGTCCTCAGGTCCGCGACGGAAACGCCGAGGCCGCCGGAAGCGACCGCGATGATCCGCGCGAGCCAGCCCGCCCACCGTTCGACGGTCTCCTGTTCGAAGAGGCTGCCGTCGTAGACCCACAGGATCTCCCGGTTCCGGCCGCCGTCGACCGACACGAAGACCTCCAGGTCGAACCGGCTGCGTTGCTGGACGTCCGGCAGGACGTCGACGTCCACCCCGGGCAGGCTCGGTCCGCCCGCGCCGAAGTTCTGCAGGGCCAGGACGATCTGGAAGATCGGCGACCGGTCGGTGCGCTCGTCGATCACCTCTTGTACGACCCGCTCGAAGGGCACCTGCTGGAAGGCGTAGCCGAATTCGATCTCCGCCAGCTCGGCGTCGAGCACGTCGCCGAACGTGCTGCTCGGCCGGACCGCGGACCGCACCGCGATCATGTTGACGAAGAAGCCGATGGTGTCCTGGATGTCCGGGAGCTCGCGGTTCGCGATCGGGCTGCCGATGATCGTCTCTTCCCGGCCGCTGACGATCGCGACCAGGATCGCGAGGGCGGCGTGCAGCCCGGCGAACTCGTTCGCCCCGGCAGCCACGCAGTTCTTCACGAACGCGTCGTAGGTGCTGGCGGCAACCGGCTGCCGGACGAGCACGCCGGCGATCTGGCTCGGCGCGTCGCGGCTGCCGTCCACCGGCATCCCGTGCACCAGCGGCGCACCGTCCAAGCGCTCCCGCCAGCGGTCCGCCATCGTGTCGAGGATGTCCCCGGTCAGCACCTGACGCTGCCAGCGCGCATAGTCCGCATAGGAGCAACCCGGGTCCGCGGGGCTCGCGTCCGGCGTGTCGTAGAACCGGCGGAGCTGCTGCCAGACGATCGGCATCGACCAGCCGTCGCACACGATGTGGTGGATGTTCAGAATCACGTAGGACACGCCAGGTCCGGTGATCAGCCGGCACCGCACCGGGATCTCCCGGCTTAGGTCGAACCGGTGGCCCGACTCGGCCAGCTGGAGCGACTGCGCCTTCGCCAAGGCGTCGTCGGCCGTGTCCGCTTCCTCGCGCCAGATCGGCAAATCGGTGTCCAGGACGATCTGGCCGGTCGTGTCCCCCGCCATCCGGTAGACCGTGCGCAGGACGTCGTTCTCGGCGACGACGCGACGCAACGCCTCGCAGAGCCGTTCCCGATCCAGGTCTCCGCGGACGCGCACCGCCGTGACCGAGTTGTACTCCTCAGAATGCTCGGCGATCTCGTCAAGCAGCCACAGGCGCTCCTGCTGGTAGCTCAACGGAGCCACCGCGGCGTCCCCGGCGCCGGCCCTCCCGATCTCCGCCGACTGGGACAACAGGTGCGCGATGATCTCGGCCTTGTTCCGCCGTATGAACCCGGCTTCGGCCGGCGTCGGCTCCTCGGAACCGGCCGAGGTGAGCTTGCCGCCTTCCAGGCGGAACCGCACCCTGCGGCGGCCCAGCTCCTGGACGAAGGACAGTACGTCCAGGTCTGCTCCATCGGACACCATTGCCATCTGCTGCTCCCCCGTTACCGGCGCGTCGAGTCCACCGTCGTCCGTGCGCTCACCAGGGCACTCAGGCTCGCGACGGTCTTGAACGTGGTGGCGGTGACTTCGTCGAAAGCCAGGCTGACGCCGAACTCCTCGTGGACGTAGGCGATCATCTCGGCGGTGTTGAGCGAATTCAGGATGCCGAACTCCAGCAGCGGCGTGTCGATACCCAGCTCGCCTTCGGGATCGCCCGCCAGGAAGCTGGTACGGATGAAGGACAGCAGCCGGGTCGTTACCTGATCGGGCTCAGGGGGCATTTCCATGGGTGCCTTCCTTCTCGACGGCCTGCGCTCGCAGCTTGCCGGTGGCGATCTTTCCTCGGGTCGTCCGCGGCAGCTCCGGCACGAACCGGAGGTCCTGCGGGATCATGTACGGCGGAACATGGCCAGCCAGGTGCCGCCGCAGCGACACCTGTCCGAACATCTCTTCCGGGCGCCGGACGACGAACGCCACGAGCCGCCGTTCCAGCCCGCCCCCCACCGCGACGACGGCGACGTCCGCCACTCCGGGGTGACCGTGCAGCGCGGTGGCGACGTCCCCGAGGTCGATGCGGTTGCCGCGGATCTTCACGACGTCGTCGCCGCGGCCGAGGTAGTCGAAGGAGCCGTCGCCGCACACCCGGACGCGGTCGCCGGTGGCGTACGGGCCTTCTTGCCTCTCGCGGCCCCAGTAGCCTTGGAAGACGGTCGGCCCGTCGACGACCAGCTCACCCTCCTCGCCGGGCCGCGCCACCGTCCCGTCCGGGCGCCGAGCCCAGACGCGGTTGCCGCTGCACGCGCGGCCGATCGGCACGGGAACCTCGCGTTCCAGATCCGCCGCCCGGACCTGCCGGTAGGTGCACACGTTCGTCTCGGTCGGGCCGTACAGGTTGAGCAGGCGCGCGGTGGTCCACCCGGCAAGTTCCCGCACGTACGGGATGGGGAACGGTTCTCCGGCGAACAGCAGGGCCCGCAGTTCCTTCGGGGCGGGCCAGCTCGCCAGTTCTCCGTCGCGCTGCATCAGCATGAGCACGGACGGCACGGAGTACCAGACGGTGATGTTCTCCTGGTGGAGGAACTCGACCAGGAGCTTCGGCGTGTATGCCATGTCGGGCGGCACGATGGCGACAGTCGCGCCGGCCGTCATCGCCACGTAGATGTCCAAAACGGACAGGTCGAACGAGAACGGCGCGTGGTTGGCGAAGACGTCCTGCTGGCCGGCTTGGAGCTCCTCGGCGAACCACCTGATGAACGCCAGCGCATTGCCGTGGCTGATGCACACGCCCTTGGGGACGCCACGCGAGCCGGACGTGTAGAGCAGGTACGCGAGGTCTCCGGAGTCCGAGCGCACCTGCGTCGGCGGGGTCGGTGCGCCCAGCGACGCCGAATCTAGGTCGACGCATGCCACGTCCTGGAAGGCCGCCTCACCGGCCGCGAGGGCACGCGGCGCGCACAGGACCCTGGCCCCGGCGTCGTCGATGATCCGGCGGACCCGGTCCGGTGGCGCGAGCGGATCGACCGGTACGTACACGGCACCGATCCGCAGGGTGCCCTGCATCGCGGCGATCACGTCCGCGGACTTCGGGCTCCAGAGCACCACCCGGTCGCCGCGACGCACTCCGCCTGCGGTCAACGTGCCCGCGAAGAGATCGGCTCGCCGGTTGAGTTCACCGTAGGTCACCTTCCCGTCCGACGTCTTGACCGCGACGGCGTCGGGCCACCGCGCGGCGGCGGCCACGAGCAGGTCCTGGAGGTTCTCGGTCATGTCAGATCCCGAGGCCCTTCACGACGAGCTCGCGCTGGATGTCGGTGGTCCCCGAGAAGATGTGCAGCGGCAGGGCGTCCAGCAACTGCTGCCCGATGCCGTCCGCGGTCAGGTAACCGCGGGCGCCGAAGATCTTCACCGCGTCCACGCCGTTGTCGACGGCTGCCTCCGCGACGGCGGCCTTCGCGAGCGCCGCGGCGGCTGCGGCATCGGGATCGTCTCGGTCGACGAGCCAGCAGGCGCGGTACATCAGCAGCCGGCTGCTTTCCAGCCGCTGCTTCATGACGGCGATGCGGTGCGACACCGCCTGGAAGTCGCCCAACCGCCTGCCGAATTGCCGGCGACCGCGCGCGTGGTCGACGCAGTGCTGCAGCTGCCTGTCCATGACTCCCACGAAAATCGCCGGCAGGCACGCCCGTTCCCAGACCATCGACTTCGCGAACACCCTGCCGCCTTCGTTCTCTGTGCCCAGCAGGTGGTCGCGAGGAACCCTGCAGCCGGTGAACTCGACGCCCGCGGCCGGGCATCCCGCGAGTCCCAGTTTCTCCAGCGGCTCGGCCACCCGGATGCCGGGCAGGTTCCGGGGTACCGCGAACGCCGACATGCCGAGGTGGCCCCCACCGGGCGTCGTCATCGCGTACGTCACGTAAACATCCGCGAGGCTGGCGTTGCTCACGAAGGACTTTGTGCCGTTCAGCAGGTACGAGCCACTGTCCGCCTCAGCGGTCGTGGCGATCCGGCCGATGTCGGAGCCGGCCTGCACCTCGGTCATCGCGTTTCCGGCGATCACCGCACCGCTGCACATCCCGGCAACCAGGTCGGCTCGCAGGTCGCCGTGCGCGTGCTCGGCGAGCACGATGCCACAGGCCAGCAGGTGCGCGGCGATCCCGAACAGCAAACCGGGGTCGGCACCTCCCCGGCCCAGCGCTTCGAAGGACAACGCCGTGTCGAGCGCTCCCAGACCGCCGCCACCGTGTTCCCGGGGCAGGCACAGTCCGGTCACGCCCAGCTCGGCCGCTGTCTCCCACACGCTCCGGCCGTCCGCCTCCCGGTCCGGCGTGGACAGCAAGGTGCCGTTGTCCCGCAGCGTGCCGACGAGTTCCTGCTGCTCGTCGCTGAGATCGAAGTGCACCGCGTCACCCCCTCACCGGCGCGCGACCGGTGATCCTCAGCACCGCCGACTTGTACGTCAATCCGGGCGAATATCCGCTCAACAGCACGTGATCGCCTTCGACCAGCACGCCTTCGGCCAGCAGGTGGTGCAGCGTGACGAAGTGGTCGCTGGCGCCGAGATGGCCGATCGTGCGATTGAACTCCCAGGCGGACCGGTCGAAGGGAAAGCCGAGCAGCCGCAGGTAGGAGATGGCTGACTGGCGCGGCATTCCATGAGTCAGCACGTACTTGACGCCCGCGCGCTCCACCCCCGCCTCCTCAAGCGCGCGGTCCGCGCACTGCGTGATGCGCGCGTTGTGGCCCGCGAGAAACCGCATCCACCAGCCACCGGAGATCGCCGCGTCGCGAAAGCTCTCGGCGCGCGACCGGAAGTCGACCGAGGTTCCGACCGTGACGCCGGGCGGGAACAACGGCAGCCCGGAGCGATGGGCTCCTTCCATCTCCGAATAGCTCGCCGAACACAGCGACCGCAGCTCCACCGGGCCTGGCGCTCGGCTGACGGCGACCGCGCTCGCACCGTCGCCGAGGTAGGCCAGACCGTTGCCGAGCTGCCACCGGTCGATCAGCGGGGTGCCGAAGTTGTCGCTCGCCACGATCAGCGCGGCCGTGTTCTCCGCCGCGGCCCCGAGGTACGGTACGGCCAGCTCGAGCGCGGTGAAGAACCCGTTGCAGCCCTGCCGGACCTCGACCGCAAGCACGTCGTCGCCTAGCAGTTCCCGCTGCACAAAGTACTGCGGGCCCCAGCCGTCCGGGCCCTGGTGCCAGACTCCCGCGTAGAGCAGCAGCCGGATGTCGGCACCGGCGAGGCCGCTGTTCTTGATCGCCTCCGCGCCCGCCCGCACGGCCATCTCCGTCGCCGGCAGGTCACCGGCCACCGCGACGCCGCTGATGCCCGATCTGGTGGCGGTGTCCTCGTCCACGAGCCCGCGTCGCGCGGCCGACCGCACGCTCACCACGTTCGGTACGAACGCGCCGATACCCGCCAAGTGGACGCCTTCCACCCGGGTACTCGTGCCTGTTGTTCCCGTCATCCGCAGTCGGACTCCCCAGTGTCCACGCGCAGCCGCGCCGGTTCGATCTCGCTGTCCGCCGATTCGCTACCAGGTCCCGTAATGCTCCTCGGACGCCCGCAGGTCGGCGGCTGCCTGCTCCGCGTCGATCGCCGACGCGAGGCGCCCCAGCGTTCTCAACGTCATGATGGATTTCATGGGAATGTGCACACCGAAGGTTTCCTTGACGACGGTGGCCAGCCTGAACGCGTCCATGCTGTTCCCGCCCAGCTCGAACAGGTTCGAGCTGTCGTCTACCTCGTCGACGTCGAGGAGTTCCCGCCAGATGGCCGCGAGCTGCTTCGCGATCCCGGCCGGCACCCCCGAGGACCCGGCGGCCTCGACGCCGGCGAACAGCGCGGCGGTGTCGACCTTTCCGTTGGCGTTCAACGGGAACTTCCCGACCAGGTGCACTTCCCCCGGGATCGCCTGTTCCGGAAGGTGCGACCGGGCGCCGGCCAGCAGAGCGTCGACGTCCAGCTGATTCCCCGAAGCCCGGAGGAATGCGGCGAGAGTCGGCGCGCCGCCGGGATGTTCCCGGACCACCACGACCGCCCGGTTCACCCCGGGATCCTTCTCGAGAACGGCCTCCACCTCGGCGGGCTCGATCCGCACACCGCTGATCTTGACCTGGGAGTCGAGGCGCCCCAGGTATTCCAGGACGTCGTCCGCGCGCATGCGGACCTTGTCACCACTGCGGTAGACCCGTTCGAGCCCCGACCCGTCCGGCCCGGCGACGAAGCGTTCCCCGGTCAGTTCCTCGTCGAGGTAGCCCTCCGACAGGCACGCTCCGCCGATGAGGAGCTCGCCGGCCTCGCCGCGGGCCACCAGCCGTCCGTCCTGGCCGACCACGCAGACTTCCACGCCGGGAACCGGCCTGCCGATGGGCGGGGCGCTGCCGTCGGCCCTGGGTTCGATGACGGCACCGGTGGCGATGATCGCCTCCGCGGGCCCGTAGACGTTGCAGACCTTCGCCGTGACGTCTGGCGACGGCCGGCGGCGCAGGCGTTCCCCGCCGATGTACATGCACCGCAACGGCAGACCCGGCGGCCAGGGGCGGGAAAGCACCCGCTCGGCGACGGGGGTGGCGACGTGGGCCACCGCCACCTCCGCCTGCCGCAGCCACCGCATGAGCGCTTCCGGGTCGTACCGGATCTCGTCGGGAGCGACCGCCAGTGCCGCTCCGGCGCTCAGACCGCACCACAGCTCCGAGATGTGCGGGTCGAACTGCGCCGCCACGAGCAGGCTCAGCAGGTCACCGGGGACCACGTCCGCCGTCTCGTTGTAGTAGCTCACGGCGTTGGCGAGCGCCGCGCCGCCCACCGCCACGGCCTTCGGCGTTCCCGAGGAGCCCGACGTGAGCACGCTGTAGAACGTTCCGGCCGGAGCCGCCACCGCGCCGGTTTCCGCGGCGAGGAAGGCAACGGTCACCTCGGCTACGGCATTGGCGCCCTCGGCAGGAACCTCCAGCCGCGCCCGACGTCCCCGCCCCGCGAGGAGGCCGGGTGGGCCGATGACGGCCGGGCTGCGCACCCGGCCGAGCAAGTCGTCGAGGCGTCCTGGGCCCACGCGTGGCCCGAGGGGCAGGTACACCGCGCCGAGCCTGGCCACGGCGATGGCGATCGCGACGAGCGTGACGGACCGATCGAGGCAGACCGTGACGGTGTCGCCGGGGCGCACCCCTTCGGCGAGCACGCCGGCGATCCGGCGCGCCAAGCCGTCAAGCTCCGCATAGCTCCACGAGCCCTGTCCGTCTACCACGCAGGGGGCATCGGGTGTCTCGCTCACCCACTGCTCGTAACGAAGCAGGACGCTCTCCGCGGCCTGCGCCGGCGCCGGCTCCCCACGAGCGACGCTCAGCGCGGCAGTCACCGTTCCACCGCTCGCGCGGACAGTTTCGCCTGCGCCCGCTCGATGTCCGCCTCGGCGGCCGGGTAGTCGTCGAGCAGCCCGGCCGTCCACTGCTCGTAGGCACTCAGGTCCATCAGCCCGTGCCCGCTGAGGTTGAACAGGATCGTCTCCGGCGTACCGGCTTCGCGCGCCTTCACGGCCCGGTCGATTACGTACCGGATCGCGTGCGCCGACTCCGGCGCGGGGATCACCTGCTCCGCGCGGACGAACTCGGCCGCAGCGTCGAAGACCGACTTCTGTCCATATGCGACAGCGGAGATCAACCGCTCGTGGTACATCCAGCTCACGACCGGGGCCGCACCGTGGTAACGCAGGCCGCCGGCGTGGATGGCGGACGGGACGAACGTGTGGCCGAGAGTATACATTCTGGACATCGGCGTGTTGCCCAGCGCGTCGTGGTGGTCCCACGTGTAGATGCCGCGCGTCAGCTTGGGGCACGCCTTTGGCTCGACCGCGACAAGTTCCGTCGCGCGCCCGGTGAGCTTCGAGTGGCGGAAGAACGGCATCGCGATACCGGCGAAGTTGCTACCCGCGCCCAATGCGCCGACGACAGCGTCCGGATAGTCGCCGATCTCCCGCAACTGCGCCAGCGCCTCCTGGCCGATGACGGTCTGGTGGAGCAGGACGTGGTTGTCCCCGCTGCCGGCGCAATAGCGGGCGTTCTCGGACTCCGTCGCGTACTCGTGGGCCTCGGAGCTCGCGATCGAAAGGCTGCCCGGACAGCCGGGATCGCCGGCGAGGATCGCCGCGCCCGCCTTGGTGGCCGTGCTGGGGCTGGGGATCACCCGGCCGCCGTTCAGCTCGACCAGCATCCGGCGCTGGGGCTTCTGGTCATGGCTGCACTTCACCATGAACGCGGTGCACTTGAGACCGAACATGGTGCAGGCCATGGCAAGGGCCGTACCCCACTGGCCCGCGCCGGTCGCGGTAACGAGCTCCTCGACGCCGGCTTGCTTGTAGTAGTAGGCCTGCGCGATCGCGGTGTTGAGCTTGTGGCTGCCGGAAAGGCTGGCGCCCTCGTACTTGTAGTAGATGCGCGCCGGGGTCCGCAGCCGCTGTTCGAGCCCACGCGCCCGGATCAGGGGCGTCGGCCGCCATCTTTCGTACTGGGCCTGCACTTCGGCCGGGATCGCCACGAACGGCTCACGGCTGACGCTCTGCCGGTAGATCGAGAGCGGGAGCTGCGGGCGCAGAGCCGGCCCGCTGTGTTGCCGCGCCGGCGCACGCTCCTCGGGCACGTACCCGACCAGGTCGGCGATGACGTTGTACCAGTGCGACGGCACCTCCCCGGGCCGCAGGTCCGGATCGGCTTCGGTGCTCGTATCGGGCGTCACCATTGCTTCTCCGCCCCCCGGCCGTCCGTCCCGGCATCGACGTGCCTGCTCACCAGCTTCACCAGGCTGCCGACGTCGACCAGCTGCGCGAACATCATCGCCTGGTCGTCGATTTTGCAGGGAATCCGTTCTTCGAGCTTGGTGATTATGTGCAGCAGCGTCAGGGAATCCAGGCCGATCGAGTTCGAATACAACGAAAGACCATCGCCGAGTTCGGCAACGTCCATTGGAAGCTCGAGCACCGAGATGATAACCTGTTTCACCCTGAACGCAACCGAGTCCGTTTCCGAATCGGGTTCCACAACCACTACCTCCCAGGCGTATTCCGCCGGCTCCCAGTGATCGGCGTGGGCAGTGACTCTGCGCGACCAGGCCAATCTGATCGCAGCGTAACCGACCTCCACCGCCAAGAGGAAGAGACGATCAGGCCAATTTTCGGTGCTACCCGCGAGAGCAGGATTACGCCATTCGAGTGCCTTGCGTCACCCGGTGGAGCACACGTACACTGAAACCGAGTGATCAACTGCTGAACACTTGGGGGCAGTAACGATGCTGGTTCGCGAGCAGGAGATATCCCAGATCTGGGTGGAATTGCTGGGGATCCCCGAAGCGGACGTCGACACGGACTTCTTCGACCTCGGCGGCCATTCACTGCTGCTCATGGACCTCGTTCGGCTGTTCAACCAGAAGCTGGGCATCAAGACTGATGTACTCACGCTGCTGGAGCACCCGACGATTGCGAAGTTCACCACGCACTGGAATTCGCGGTAAATCCCCCGTCGTCGAGAACCAATGGCGGCAAAGGAATTCGGCCAGCCTGGCGAAAAGTCCGAATAGCGGTTTTCAAGCCCGTGGAAGACGATGGGATCGTCGAGTGCGCCGTGCGGTCGGCCGGGTGCCGGCGGCAGCACGCTGACGAGGTCATCGGCACCGCTCGAGGCGCCGTGGAAGGAGCCCTCAGTGAGCCTTGACCAGCCCGACCGGCTCGCGACCATGGTGCTGAAGTCCGCGCGCGAGGCACCGGGCCGCGCCGCGGTCCAGGACAGCGGCGGAGTGTGGACCTACGCCGAGGTCGTCGCGGCGGCGTCGACGCTGGCCCGCCGGCTCGCCACGCTGGGTGTGGCGCCCGGCGACCACGTCGGGGTGCTGGCGAGCCGCCGGGCCGGCGGTCCGGTCGCGATCCTGGCCGTCTTGTGGAGCGGGGCCACCTACGTCCCGGTCGACCCCGGCTGGCCAGCACCGCGGCGTGCCGCGGTGCTGGCAGGTGCGCAGGTCAGGGCGGTGCTGGTGGTCGACACCGCAGGCGACACGCCGGAGGGCGTCCAGCGCATCGACCTCACGACACCGGAACTGCTCGGGGACCGGAGCGCCACGCCATGCGCACCGCGTCCCCGCCCGCGTCCCGACGCCGCCTACGTCATCTTCACCTCCGGATCGACCGGCGCCCCCAAGGGCGTCGAGGTCCGGTCCACCGCTGCGGCCGGGCTGGTCGCCTCGATGGTCCCGTTGATCGGCATGACCCGGGACTCGGTGTTCGTCGCGCTGTCCTCGTTCGCCTTCGACGTGTCGGTGTTCGAGATCTTCGCGCCCTGGTCAATCGGCGGGAAACTGGTCGTCGCCACCGAACTGCAGACCCTGGCGAACGAGGTAGGAACGCTACTGGAAACGCGGGGCAGGCGAACGTTCCTGCAGACCACACCGACGGTTCTGGAACACCTGCTCCGCAACGGCCTGGACCTGCCGGCGGACACCGTCCTGCTGCTTGCCGGAGAGCGCTTGCGCAGGCCGCTCGTCGCCCAGGTCGCGCACGTCGAGCAGGTGTGGAACCTGTACGGTCCGACCGAAACGACGATCTACGCGACCGCGCATGCCTGCCTTCCGCTGTCACCCGACGACCCGAACGCCGACCTGCCGATCGGCACCGCGGTCAACGGGGCCGTGCTGGAAATCAGGCCACTGCCGGGAGATCGCGGGGAATCCGGCGAACTGGTCATCGGTGGGCCGGGCGTCGCACTGGGCTATCTAGGCCAGCCAAACCTGACGGCCGAACGCTTCCTGGACCGAGGATCGCGCTACGCCACCGGTGACGTGGTCCGGCGCCGGGCCGACGGCCTGCTGGTCCACGCCGGACGCCTGGACCGCCAGGTGAAGATCCGCGGCAACCGGGTGGAACTGGACGAAGTGGAGATCGCCCTCGCCGACCTGGTCGGCCACGGTGGGGTCGCGGTCCGGCTGGACGAGCACGACGTGGTCGGCGCGCACCTCGCGGCGTTCGTCGCCGATCCGCACTGCGATGTCCCGGACCTGCGCCGCCGGCTGGCCGGCCGGCTGCCGGCCTACATGGTGCCCACCCGGATCCACCTGGTGGCGGAGATTCCGACCACCAGCAGCGGAAAGACCGATCACCGGGCCTTGCGAGTCCCGGAAAACGACCGAGCTGAGCCGGCGTCCGCTGCGACAGCCGTCCACGAGGAGGCAGGCACCCGGTGATCCCCGACCGCTCCAAGATCGAGAACTTCTTCGGGCAGCACGAATTCGACGTCGACTACGTGGCCTGCGCCTCCGACGTCGACGGCTGCTCCCTGCGCGAACTGCTGGACCTCGCCGACGAGGAATCCCTTGCCCTGTGGGAAGGACTCGAACTCGGCTACACCGAAACCACCGGGCACCCGTTGCTGCGCGAAGCGATCGCCGGCGAGTACACCAAAACCGGCCCCGACAACGTCACGGTCTGCGGCGGCGGCGCGGCCGAGGCGTTGTTCCTCCTCACGAACGCCCTCCTGGGCCCGGGCGACCACGCCGTGGTCGTCGCGCCCGCCTTCGAGTCCGTGCACCGCATCGGCCCCGCCCTCGGGGCTTCGGTCACCCCGGTGCCGCTGGACCCCGGCCAGGGCTGGCGCCTCGACCTCGACGCCGTCCGCCGCGCGCTGCGGCCGGCCACTCGCGCGGTGTTCGTCAACTTCCCGCACAACCCGACCGGCGCGCTGCCGACTCGCGCGGAGTTCGAGGACCTGCTCGCCCTCGGCGCCGAAGCCGGCGTCGTCGTCGTTTCCGACGAGGTGTACCGCCACCTGGAGTTCGATCCCGAAACGACTCTGCCCGCGGCGTGCGACCTGGACGAGCGAGCCGTCAGCGTGGGCGTGATGTCGAAGGCCTACGGCCTGGCGGGCCTGCGCGTCGGCTGGCTGGCCACCCGCAACCAGGCACTGGTGGACGCCGCCCGGGCCGTCAAGGACTACACGACGGTGTGTGCCTCGGCGCCGTCGGAAATCCTGTCCCTCATCGCGCTCCGGGCCCGGGAGCACCTGGTCGCCCGCAGCAGGCGGATTATCCGCGAGAACCTCACGCACGTGGAGTCGTTCTTCGGGCAGCACGCTGACGCCTTCGCGTGGGAACCTCCCCGCGCCGGCATGCTCGGCTTCCCGCAGTTGCTGCTTCCGGTCCCCGTCGAGGACTTCGTGCGTGAACTGGCCCGGGAGCAGAGCGTGCTTCTCCTGCCGGACAGCGTTTTCGACATGGCGGACAACCGGTTCCGCATCGGCCTCGGCCGCACCTCACTCCCCGACGCCCTGGACCGGATCGGCGAGTTCGTCGGACATCGGGTGGGTTCGCTTGCGTAGCAGGGAAGAGGTGACCGGATCTCCCCGGCTGACGTACACGACGTTCCGCCGGCCGCTCACGCAACCGCGTCGTCTCTTCTGTTTCCCCTACGCCGGGGGCGGCGAAAACCTCTATCGCGATTGGGCGGGACGGGTCCCCGGGGCCGATGTCGTCGCACCCCGCTTCGCGGGCCGGGGCAGCCGCTTCACGGAGCCGGCCGAAACCGACTTCGCCGCAGTGCTCGACGAGCTCGTCCAGGCGATCGAGCCGCTCCTCAACGCCGAGATCGCGTTGTTCGGTCACAGCCTCGGTGGTCTGCTGGCGTTCGAGGTTGGCCGCAGCCTCGCGGCGCGAGGCCACCGGCCGGCACTCCTGATCGTCTCCGGCTGTGCCGCGCCCCGGGTGATCTCGTCCGCGCCGAAGGCCCGCGACCTCAGCGAAATCGCGTTGCGGGCCGAACTCGCCGAATTCGGCTTGATTCCCCGGGAAGCCCTGGAAAACGACCAGCTGATGGATCTGCTGCTGCCGGTGCTGCGCGCGGATCTCGACGTCCAGAACAGCTACCGCGTGGATCCGGCGGCCCCACCGCTGGACTGCCCGCTGCACCTGTACTACGGCAGCGACGAAGTGGCCGAGCCGGACCGGTTGCGGCGGACGTGGGCCGAGGTGGTCTCGGGCCCGATCGACGTGTCCGACTTCCCCGGCGGCCACTTCTTCGTGAACTCGGCGCGTCAGGACGTTCTCGCCGCGGTGTGCACGAGCATCGCCCGGACGACAGGCGTCCGATGATGCCCCACATCGATCCCGAGTTCGCCACACTGCCGCTGCACGACCTCGCCGACGCGGCACTGAGCGAGGCTCGCGAGTCCGGCGCGCAGCACGCCGACTTCCGGGTGGCCCGCACGCGAGGCCAGCGGCTGCGGCTGGCGGACACCCGACTCCAGTCACTCACGGACACCGTCGACGTCGGTCTCGCCGTGCGGGTCGTCGTCGACGGCACCTGGGGGTTCGCCGGGACGGTGGACCTCACCCCGGAGGCCGCCCGAGCAACGGCGCGCAAAGCGGTCGAGATCGCCGAGGTCGCCGCCGCGATGAACACCGAACGCATCGACCTTGCCCCCGAACCCGCTCACGGCAACGTGACCTGGGTTTCGGCCTACGACATCGACCCCTTCACGATCCCGGCGAAGGACAAGATCGATCTGCTCGAGGGGTGGAGCGCCGATCTCCTGGCCCAGTCCGTCGTCTCGCACGTGAACGCCAGTCTGTACCAGGTCAAGGAGTGCACGTTCTACAGCGACGGGGCGACTTCCGCGACCCAGCAGCGGGTCCGCCTCTTCCCGCAGCTCACCGCGGTCGCCGTCACGGCGACAGGGTTCGACGACCTAAGCACGCTGGCCCCGCCCGTCGGCCGGGGCTGGGAGTACCTGACCGGCACCGGCTGGGACTTCCCCGGCGAACTCGCCGGGCTCCCGGAACTCCTCGCCGAGAGAGTGCAAGCGCCGTCGGTGGCGGCCGGCCGCTACGACCTGGTCATCGATCCGACGAACCTGTGGCTGACCATTCACGAGTCGGTCGGGCACGCCACCGAGCTCGACCGCGCGTTCGGCTACGAGGCCGCGTACGCGGGCACCAGCTTCGCCATGCCCGACCGGCTCGGCTCGCTGCGGTACGGCTCGAAGCTCATGCAGGTCACCGCGGACCGGACGGTGGAGCACGGTTTAGCCACCGTCGGCTGGGACGACGAGGGCGTGGCCGCCCAGTCGTGGGACCTGGTCGTCGACGGCGTGTTCGCGGGCTACCAGCTCGACCGCCGAATGGCCCGGCTCGGCGGGTTCGGCCGGTCCACCGGGTGCGCGTTCGCCGACTCCCCTGGTCACATGCCCCTGGAGCGGATGCCCAACGTGTCGCTGCGGCCCGCCCCGGACGGCCCGGACATCGCCGGGCTGGTCGCCGGCGTCGAAGACGGCATCTACGTCGTCGGCGATCGGTCCTGGTCCATCGACATGCAGCGGTACAATTTTCAGTTCACCGGCCAGCGGTTCCACCGAATCCGCCACGGGCGGTTGGCCGGTCAGGTCAAGGACGTGGCGTACCAGGCGACGACGACGGACTTCTGGAACTCGCTGCAAGCCCTCGGCGGTCCACAGACCTACCTGCTGGCCGGGGAGTTCAACTGCGGCAAAGGGCAGCCGGGGCAGGTCGCCCCGGTCAGCCACGGCACGCCGGCCGCCTGCTTCGCGGGCGTGCGGGTCCTGAACACGGCGTGGGAAGGACAGGACTAAAATGCCGGCTTCCCCGCAGGACACCGTAGAGCTGGCGCTCGCGGCCGGGCCGCCCGGCGGTGACGTCATCGCCATCTCCGAGGAGCACTCCGCCGCGAACCTGCGCTGGGCGGGCAACACGTTGACGACCAACGGCGTCACGACCTCGCGCAGCCTCAAGGTAATCGCGCTCGACCGGCGCGCGGACGGCACGTGCGGGGTCGGGGCGGTCACGCGGTCGGCCGTCGACCGCGCGCAGGTCGAGGACATCGTCCGCGAGGCGGTCAGGATCGCCTCCGACGCGCCGGCCGCCGAGGACGCCGGTGAGCTTCCATCGGGCGCGGCGCCGGGTTCGGCGGCCTGGGACGATCCGCCCGCCGGCACCGAAGTGGGTGTGCTGCGGCGGTTCGCGGCCGAGCTCGGCGCCACGCTACGCGCGGCCGCCGGAGCCGAGCGCACGTTGTATGGGTTCGCCGAGCACCAGGTCACTTCCACGTTCCTCGGAACGTCGGCCGGGCTGCGGATGCGCCACGACCAGCCGACCGGACGGCTGGAGCTGAACGCGAAGTCGCCGGACCTGACCCGCTCAGCGTGGGCAGGGGCGACGACCCGGGACTTCTCGGACGTGGACATCGCTTCGCTGGACGCCTCACTTGCGCGGCGGCTGTCGTGGCAGTCACGGCAGGTAGAGTTGCCCGCCGGGCGGTACGAGACGCTGCTACCGCCGGCGGCCGTGGCGGATCTGATGGTCCACCTGTACTGGTCGGCCGGGATGCGGGCGGCCGCCGAGGGCCGGACGGTGTTCGGCAGGCCCGGTGGCGGGACGCGGATCGGCGAGCAGCTCGCGGCGCAGCCGGTCACGCTGTTCAGCGACCCCGCGCACCCGGGCCTCGAATGCCGGCCCTTCGTGGTGGGACACGCCTCGGAGCCGGACTCCTCGGTGTTCGACAACGGGCTGCCGGCCGGGCGCGTCCCGTGGATCTCGGTGGGTGTCCTGTCGGCCCTGCGGTCCAGCCGGTATTCGGCCGGGCTCGCGGGGCTGCCGGTGACCCCGGCCGTGGACAACCTGGTGCTGACCGGCGACGGCGACGCGCTGCCGTCACTGGAGGCGATGATCGCCTCGACGAAACGCGGGCTGTTGCTGACGTGCCTGTGGTACATCCGCAAGGTCGACCCGCGGACGCTGCTGCTGACCGGCTTGACCCGGGACGGCGTGTACCTCGTCGAGAACGGCGAGGTCGTCGGGGCGGTGAACAACTTCCGGTTCAACGAGTCGCCGGTCGGCATGCTCGGCAGGCTGCTCGAGGTCGGCACGACCGAGGACCGGACGCTGCCCCGCGAATGGAGCGACGACTTTACGCGCTGCGCGATGCCTCCGCTGCGCGTCGAGGGGTTCACCATGTCGTCGGTGAGCCAGGCAAGGTGAGGAGCACGGAGGTAAACGACTGTGACCAGTACTTTTCGCATTGAACGGTACCGGTTCTCGCCGGAAATCGTCGCGGCGGTGCGCGTGGCGGCGCGTCTGGACAACTGGCACGGGCCAATCGAGGTGATCGAGCACTGGGCGTGGATCGCGGCATGGAGCGCGGCGTCGGTGTTGGCGTACGAACACTTGTCGCTGTGGGTGGCGATTCCCGTGTACATAGTCGCGGTGTTCTTCATCGGCGGCCGCCAGCGGGCCCTCGCCGGGGTCCTGCACATGGCCACCCACCGCGCGTTCATGGCGAACCACAGGATCGGCGACGTCATCGGGGCGGTGTTCGGCGGCTACCCGGTCCTGCAGAGCTTCACCGGCTACCGCGCCTCACACCTCGGTGAGCACCACGGCCGGCTGGGCGACCCTGAACGCGATCCCGACTACCGGCAGTACCGGGACAACGGGCTGTGTGGCGACAACCTCAGCCAGTTCGCGCTGCGCCGGTACCTGTGGACAATGCTGAGCCCGCAGGCCACTGCCTCATACGTCCTCTATCTGCTGCGGCACCGGATTGTGACGAAGGGCGAGCAGGCGGCCGAGCTGCGGCTGCGGATCGTCATCCTCGCTGCGATGCTGGCCTGGGCCGTGCTCGGCGGGTGGTGGCCGTGGCTGGTGGTGCTCTGGATCGTTCCGCTAATCACGACACAGGTTTGGATTGGCGCCGTGGCCGAGCTCATGGAGCACTACCCGTTGATCGAGACCGCGCGGCGGGTCGACATCTTCATGACCTGGAATCGGGTGTACGGCCTGGTGAGCCGCTTCCTGCTTGGGGAGAAGGACGGTGAAGGCTTCCACCTGGTTCACCACCTCTTCCCCCGAACGCCGATGTGGCGTCTACGGGAAGTCGACGCAATCCTGCGATGTGACCCGCGATACGCAGCACTGACACGGCTGGACGGGGTGATCGGCGGGATGTGGCAGATCTACCGATTGTTACCTCCCGTCGCAGGCAGCGGCGAAACCAAACCGATGCCGGCGGCATGATACGCCCTTCCCACTGTCGTACTCGCCCACGAAGAAGTCTGGATGCCCAATTGATGCTCGATGCGGACATGTTCTTGCTGCATGCACCCAGCGTGTACGACTTCCGGAACCGCGACGACATGCTGTTCGCCTACCTGAGCGACAGCGACAGCGTCAACGTCACATCCGTCTACGAGATGTATCCGATAGGCTGGTTTTCGATCAAGCAACAGTTGGCCGACCACGACTTCGACTGCCAGATCGTCAATATGGCCTCGCTGATGCTGCGGCACCCGGATCTCGATGTAGAGCGGCTGATCGAGCGACTGGAGGCGCCGATCTTCGGGTTCGACCTGCATTGGATGACCCAATGTCACGGCGCGATCGAGCTGGCCAAGGTGGTGAAGCGGATCCATCCGGAGGCGCTGATCGTCTTCGGCGGCATCTCGGCGACCTACTTCGCCCGGGAACTCATCGAATATCCGCAGGTGGACATCGTCGTCCAGGGCTACGACACCCTCGCCCCCGTCACCCGGTTGGTCGAAGCCGTCGTCCGCGGTGACCGGGACTTCAGCTCGATCAACAACCTTCTCTACAAGAGTTGCGGCAGGGTTGAGTTCACCGGGTTCAGCCACAAACCCACCACGAACTACAACAACGTCCGGAACGACTGGTCCTACTACCAGTCCACGCCGGTGACGCCGTTGTCCAGCAAGCTGATCATGACACTGCCGAACACGGGGTGCGCACACGACTGTGGCTGGTGCGGCGGCTCCCGCTTCGCCTACCGCAACATCATGGAGGTCGGCAAGACCCTGGTGCGCAAGGACCACGATCTGATCGTCGAGGAACTCAGAACGATGGGTGAGGCGGCCAAGCACACCTCCATCTACGCCCTCCAGTGCTATTCGGAAGGCAAGACAAGGATGCACGCGTACCTCGACGCCGTCCACGAACTTGGGTACAAAAGTGTGTTCTTCGAGCAATTCACCCTGACGTCAGAAGACACGCTGAAGAAAATGGGCCACGCCACGGACTCGTACATCATGCTCTCGCCCGAATCGCACGACCCGAAGATCAGCAAGGCTGCCGGGCGCGGCACCTACACGATGACCGAGATGGAGGAGTGGATTCCCCGTGCGCTGGACGCCGGCATCAAGGGCGTGATGATCTGGTTCTTCATCGGCATGCCGTATCAGGACAGCCAGTCCGTACGTGACACGGTCGCCTACTCAGAGCGCCTGATCCGCGAGTTTGCCGGGTCGTCGGTCCTGCCGCTAATCTGCCCCATGGTGCCCTTCCTGGACCCCGGCTGCCGTTTCTTCGAGGAGCCGGAGAAGCACGGTTACAGAATCCATCACCGCACGCTGGAACAGCACCGCCAGGCGATGGTCGAGCCGCTCTGGTACCGCCGGCTGAACTACGAGACCGAATGGCTGAGTCGACGAGATATCCAGGACGTTTCCTATGAAGCGATAGAGCGCCTGGTGACCATCAAAGGCGAGCACGGCGTGTTGTCCAGGGTGTTCTGCGAGGCAGTGCTGAAGACGATCGACCAGACCAAGCGGCTCCTCGCAGAGATGGACCACGCTATTTCCCTGGACGGTCAACTTCCTGCGGCCTTGCGCGATGAAATGCGTGCTTACAACCGCAAGATCCTTGCCTACTCCAGCGATCAGATTCTGCCAATACCCCGTCCTTTCGGCGGTCGCTGGTTCGACGACGTCACGGTACCGAAGGAGATGATCAGCGAGCTGTCGACGACCCGGTAAACAGAGGACTATTCGAAACTCCCATTTGATTGAGAAGAAGAATAATGCGCGGGCAGTGTGTATGTTTGAGGTAGGTGGCATGTGGGCGGCAGTGGTCGGCGTGAAGGATGCGCCAGTTCTTGACGTGCGACACGACTCGTTCTACTGGTGCTCGTAGCGCGGATATTGAGGTGTTCGCAACCTTCTCGCCCTTACTGAGTTCTCGTTAGGAGGGTTTCTTGGTAGGCGTGATCATGTCGGTCCCCTGATAGCCCTTGTCTCCGATCCCCTTGAAGGAGTTGCTGACGATCTGTCAGGTCGATGTTTCGTCGAACGCTTTTTTATCGTGGGTCTTTCCAGCTCGACTTTCGCGGTTATGCGGCTGCTTGTGCCCAGGCTTGCTGGATGTCCATGATTTCTTGGGTTGTGGCTGGTCGGGGTGTGGTGGGCATAAATCGGGCGGCGATGATCTGGCGTCGGAGCTTGATGAGCATGTCCAGGGTGGATGGCTCGGTCTTGGTGGTGAACCATGGCGCGTTGGCTCGGCGTTGTGCCGCCTCCTACCCGCCGCACGACGCTGGGTGGAGCAGCAACAGCCGGCGACTCTGAGCCCGTCGCGCGACAGCGAGCGGTGCGTCGAACAGGCCCTGATCGACAGCGGCCTGGTCACGTTCACCGGTGGAACGGTGCGGTTCATCCACCAGTCGGTCGTGGAATACCTGGCGGCACGTCACTTGGCTCCGGTCAACGTGCCGCAGCCTGACACCCCGATCCCGCACTTCACCGAGATCCCACGTCTCAAGCCGCGCAGCCACCCTCCGCCGAGTCGAATCCGAGAGCCACCCGGCAAGCTCCCCCACCAACTCGACCTGCGACGCCCGCGATCCTCTCCGACCTGTCGACCGCGCACAGGGGCCACCGGCCCCCTGATCAACTCATCAAGTTCCTTCGCCGAACACCCCGTCGGTGCACCACCGAGGACTAGGGCCTGTGTCGAAGTGTTAACCCAGCTGATGTGCTGGATAGGGGCTGGTTCGGCGTGTCGTTGATCAGATAGATGAGGTCTCCGGTAGAGCGATCATCGACCAAGACGATCAAGACACCGGAGACCTCGTGGACTGAACCGCCCCGGGTTCGGTAGAGACTCGTTACTGGGGTCAGGCGACCAGACTGGTCAGGTCGCC
>NZ_JBHSIS010000001.1:0-26912 GCF_042653545.1 Actinophytocola glycyrrhizae | reverse complement strand
TGACATCCTCTCAACCGAGGCCGAAGCCTCACAGATGAGGTGTCAACCAAACCCTGGGCAGACCCTCTGTTGGTGACGTGCTCGATCCGAGCGAGTTTGGCGTCTCGATCGGGGTCGTTGGTTTCCTTCCAGGTCTTGGTTCGCTGGAACGTGATGTCGTGTTTGTGCAGGAACTGGCGTAGTCGTTCGCGCCCGACCCGCACCACCCTGGAAGGGTTCTTGGCGAGGTAGGTGACGAGTTTGCGCAGGCTCCAGCGGGTGAAGGGCTGCTCGAGCTTCTCGGGTCGCGTGGTGGCTGTCGCGACGATGAACGCTTCGCCCTCAGGGCTGATCAGGCGGGGACGGCCACCCGCCCACTGAGGGTCCAGACTGGCCATCCCCGTCTCGTTGAACCGGTGGATCACACCCCGGACCGCGTCTTCGTCACCCTGGACCAGCCGCGCGATGGCTGGGACGGTGTTCCCGCTGGCCGAGGCCAGCACCACCATCGCCCGCCGCAGCCGTACTGCTGAGCCGGTGCCTCTTCGCACGATCTGCTGCAACCGCTGACCCTCATGGTCGGTCAAATCTGCGCACCCGGACTGGATCTGCCACCAAGACAGCCTGACGCCACCACGACCACCAACCACGAACGCCGACGCGGCGTGTCGCCAACCCGGCCAACGTTCATGGCCAGAGCACTAGACCTCGCAGATGGGGGACCCGGCACGATTCCCATCGAGCGAGCGTACTGCCGCCGAACGTGACGGAGGCCCCGCACCTGGGATGGTGGTGCGCGGCCTCTACCCGTTGTACGTCAGGCGGCCACCGTGAAGTTCACCGCCGCGCGGATGGCGCCCACGTTGACCGCCGTGCCCGCGCTGGTGCGCTTGAACGCGCCCTCCCCGAGCCGGTTCTTCTCGCGCAGCTCGGCCGAGAATCGGCGGGCCTGCTCGCGCACGTCGCCGTCCACCACCCGGCCTGCGAGCTTGCCCAGCTCGCTGACCCCGATCCACGCGTCGTCCTCGAGGTCGCGCACGGCGTGGAGGATGGGTCCTGCTGGCGCATGAACTCGGTCCGCTCGGGGAGGAACCGGGCCTTCGCGCGGCCCCACCCGGCGAGCACGTCGATCCTGGCGTACACGGGGAAGTCCGACACCGGCACCCCGTCGCCCTGCGCGGCCGGGACACCGTAGTGGTCCAGGTGCCTGTCGTCTTGGACAGCGCGGCGCTGCACTCTTCATCGCTTCGTAGGTGGTCACGGCCGTGTCCGGTCGCTCCGGTGCGTCTGCGGTGGACTGCGTGCCGTGGACGGCCGAGGACGCGCCGAGTACCGCCAGGATGGCGGCTAAAAGATGTCTCGTAAGTCGGGGTGGGTGCTGATCGGCTGGTCGAGGCGATAGTTGATCATGGGTGTATGCAGGTGATCACCGCGTCGCGGTCGGAGTGGATCGTCCCGTTCACCGGCCTGCAGCCGGGCCAGTTCCGCAAGCTGGTCGCGGTCGTGGCCGTGCGGGGTGGCCCGGAGATCGCCGACGGACGCCGTGGGCGGCCGTGGAGTCTGCCGTTGCCGGATCGGGGTGTTGTTGGTCGCGACCTACTGGCGGATCAACCTGACGATGCGCCAGATCGGGCCGCTGTTCGGCGTCTCCCACTCCGCGGCGCACCGGGTCATCACCGCAGACTCATAGCCCGTAAATGGGACTACTCCGCCCGCCGATGCACCGGACGCCCACCGACACGAGCGGCGATCAGATCACTCGTGCTGCGGCTCGCCAGGGAGAACCCACGATGGGGTCACCGCCGGGTCCAGGGTGAACTGGCTCGGCTCGGCCACCGTGTCGCCCCCTCGACGGTCTGGCAGATCCTGCATGACGCAGGTATCGACCCAGCCCCCCGTCGCACCGACCCGACCTGGCGGGAGTTCCTCACGCCCAAGCCGAAGGCATCATCGCGGCAGACTTCCTCCACCTCGACACCGCACTCGACAAACGGCTCTACGCGCTCGCGTTTCTCGAGCACCACACCAGGCGCCTGCACATCACCGGCGTCACGCCCCACCCGACCCGGGAGTCGGCGACCCAGCAGGCCAGAAACCTCGCCACCGACCTCGGAGCCCGCATGGAAGCCCTACGCTTCCTGCTCCGCGACCGCGACGGCAACTACAGCCGGACGTTCGACGCCGTCTTCCACGCCGACGACCTACGCATCATCAAGAGCGCACCACAGGCACCGCGGACGAACGCCCACAGCGAACGGGTCATCGCCACCCTCCGACACGAACTCCTCAACCACATCCTGATCACCGGCGAGAGCCACGCACGGTATGTCCTGAAGACCTACGAAGACCACTACAACCGGCACCGCCCCCACCAAGCCCGCGACCAGCTACCACCCGAGGCCCAGCAACACCCCGTCGCGGTACACGACCTCGACACCCAGAGAGTGCTCCGCACCCGCATCCTCGGCGGTCTCATCAACGAGCACAGACAGGCCGCCTGACCAGCAACGATGACTATTCGAGCGGCATAGGATCCCTCTGATAGTGAGGTTGCAGGCTCGCGCAGCGCGCAGCGCACCAATGCTCGAATGACAGCTGTTCAGGACCCACCGGGGAGTTCATCAGGCCCCGCTCGAACGAGATCGACAAGTTCGATTAGATACCTGTTAAACCTCAAGTCGTCATGAGCAGAAAAGAGCACCTCAAGAGCCGATTGAAGCGCTCTGCTTGGAGCTTCCTTCAAATCACGCAGGGAGATCGTTGAAACTAAACCAGAAAAGCTGTAGGAGAGCTCCACCACGTCCCCGGCTCTCATAGCCGTAATTGAATCTTGAGTTTGCGAAGACTCCACAACTGATTCGCCGGACGATACGACTTCGCGGCACAACTGAACAAGCATCAGGACAAAGTCCACGACGGGGAGACCAGGCGTCCTCAATGGAACCTCGTTACACCCATCACTGATCACCACGTCGGAGGTGAAGTAGTGAAAAGTCAGGTCATCGGCCGTTAGCATGCGAACCGAGAGCCCCGCCAGGCCATCGGCATCCCAGGATGGGTCGTCGATGCGAGGCATGAATGTAAACGAGATAATTTCGACTCCTTAGTACATAAACTTCGGCATCGCGGTAACGAAGTTCCCCATGCCATCAACCACGATTCTTATGCCATTCTGACCCATCGCACCGAATTCCATATCACCGAAATCATAGTCGATGTAATGTCCACCACGAGGGTCGGACTTAGACCTAGGAACCTTCGTTCCATTCTCGATCGCCTCGTCCAACATCTCCCGAAATCGGCCCTTGTTGATGCCAGCGGCAAATACATTTTCCATCTTCCCGGCCTTGGCGTAGGCCCCCTCAGGTGAATGCTGATCCCAAGCGTGGTTGAACTGCCGGGTTCCTACATTGCAGTTTGCATTGTGGACCAGGACCGGAGTCTGCCCCGTCAGCACATAGTACGTGTGGATGTCGGCGACCGTGAGGTTGTGAACCCTTCGCGTCTGGCTGTACACATCAACGGCCACGACGTCGACCGTTGCCCCCCGGGTATCGGCCAGGCCCTCACCTGCATGCAGTGCCGATGCAGCCAACCATCTCCGCTGCTCCGAGCCCCAGAACGGGTGGGCTGCGGTAGCTACGATGGTGCCGGTCTTGTCTCCGGTGGTGCCGTCGGTGTCGACGGTCAGCTTCACAAGGTTCTTCCGCCCCTGTGTCGTGATGGTGCCGACTACTGTCTTCGCGGCGGTTTCTCCGCGCACTGGATCGGTGGCCAGGACCTTGTCGCCGACCTTGATGTCTTCGATCGGTTTGGTGGTGCCGTCGGCCATCAGTACTTTGGTGCCGGGGATGAAGCTGTTGGGTCCACAAGCACGTTGGGCTTTGTGTGCCGCGTTGGCGGCGTCGGCCATGTTGTCGGCGGCCCGGAGGACCCGGCCCCCAGGTATGGCTCCCACGGCCAGCCAGGCACACGCCTCACCGTCACCGCCAGCGCAGCCGATGGCGTCGGGAATGGGAGTGAGCTGGTAGGCGAACTCAAGGACGGCTTTGAGGCCGGTCAGCACACCTTCCCAGTTCCACACGTCGTACTTGCACGCGGACGGTGACGTGCCGCCCCCATCCGCGAACGCATGGCACACGGCCGCTGCGGCTTCCTTGCTTTGCGTGGCGAACAGCAGCGCTTCCCGTCGCGTGAACAGCGCCGAGCCCTTGTAACCACGAGCCTTCAACGCGTCGAGGGCTGCGTTGCTCAGCGTCTTCCCGAACACCGGGCTGTTGTAATGCATCTGCGTGTACGCGTCCGACGGTTCGTTGACCGCCGGCGGGACCTTCGGTTTGTCGCACTTCTTGTGCTTGCAGGTTCCGGTGTCGAAGGTCGGTGAGCTGTCGCCTTCCCAGCTGAACAGGCCGGTGGGGTCGGAGAAGGTGACGGGGTTGTTGTTGCTGTAGGTGTAGCCGTTCATCTGCTGGGCGTTGGTGAGGTCCATGATCGGGTCGACCGAGATGAACCTGCCCAGCGTGGGGTCGTACTCGCGGGCGCCGAGATGAGTGAGTCCGGTGGAGGCGTCCATGGTGCCGCCGACGAACCCGAGTTCGCTGGGCCAGCTTGGCGGTGCCTGGCCGCGGGGCTCGCCGAACGGGAGGTGGCGGCGGCGGCTGACCTGCTGTGTGTTGCTGTTGATCGACACCTCACCGGTGCCGTTGTGATCGGTGGCCACCCAGTTCAGGCTGGCCTCGGTGCGGGTGGCGATCCTCTGGCCGCCGTGGGAGTAGTACCGGGTGCCGGTCGTGGTCTGGGTGTTGCGGTCGAGCCGGATTTCCTGGTTGCCCAGGTACAGGGTCACCGCCTGGGGGTCGCGGCGGATGAGGCGGGTGCCGTCGGCTGTGTAGACGTAGGTGGTTTCCTTGCCGTCCTCGGTGACCTTCGCGAGGTGGCCCTCGGCGTCCCATTCGAGGGTCTGGTCCTCGCCGGCGAGGACGCGGCTGGTGGTGTTGCCGGTCGGGTCGTAGTCGTATTCGTCGAGGGTGGTGACGCCACCGGTGGTCGTGGTGGCGCTGTCGAGGCGGTGGCCCTGGTAGGTGTAGGTGCTGGTGGTGTCATCTGCGGCGTCATGGTCGGTCTGCTCGACACGGTTGCCGGTCTTGTCGTAGCCGTAGGACTGCCAGTACGGGGCTGGGCCGCCGAGTGCGCTTGCGGCTGGGTTGGTTGCGCAGCCGTTGGTGGGGGTCCAGGCTTCGGTGAGACGGCGCAGGTGGTCATAGCGGAAGCACTGGACGTCGCTGGGCAGCCCGGCGGGGATATCGGCGACCGAGGTGATGTTGCCGATGTCGTCGTAGGTGTATCGGTAGTCGGCCTGCATCGGGTCGGGGACCTCGGCGTCGACGACAGTGCGGTCCAGTCGGCGGGTGTCGGCCTGGTAGTAGTAGGACAGCCACGCTCGTTTGGTGTCCTGCCCGAGCGTGATCGTCTGGGGTTCGCCGTAGCGGGTGTAGTCGGTGTTGAGGACGTATTCGTAGGTGTTGCCGCCGAACCCGCCCCAGGTGCGCAGCGGCAGCCCGAGATCGCTGTAGGAGTGGGCGACGCCTTCCTGAGGCAGTGCGCCGGCAGCGGGGTAGGTCTCGGACGCGAGTGATCCGTCCGCCTTGTACTGGAGCGTCGAGGTGTACTTACCCGCTAGCTCGGGTCCTTCACTGGCTGGAATCTCGATCTCGGTCTGGACCGGCTGGTACTCGGCGGTGTAGCTCAGGACCCGGGTGGTGTAGGCGCTGGCGCCGACGTAGCGGGTGGTGGCGGCAGGCAGTCCCTTGCTGTACGGGACGGTGTCGTAGGTCCAGTCGGCCAGGCGTGGTCCGGTGACCGAGTCGCGGTGCAGGACGGTTTTGCGGCCGAGATTGTCGTACTCGTAGACGAGCGTGGTGTCGCGGGCGTCGGTGCTGGACACGAGCTGTCCGGCGTCGTCGTAGGTGTAGCTGGAGCCACCGCGGTCCGGGTCGGTTTCGGCGATCTTGCGGCCGCGCAGGTCGTAGGTGTAGGTCCACACGTTCCCGCCGGGGTCGGTGACCTTCGACAACTGACCGGCGGGGGTGTACTCGTAGCGGATGATGTCCGCGCCGTCCGGGCCGTGCTCGTGCAGTTCGGTCTTGCGGCCGCGGGCGTCGGTGATCGTGGTGACCGGGGTGCCGCCCTCGGGTGGGGTAACGGTGACACGGTCACCGCCGTAGGTGGTGGTGGAGCGCCACTTCTCGGTGCCGTTGCTGAGGAACTTCTGCACCGTGGGCCGGCCTGCGGCGTCGTAGACGTACTCGGTCATGTTCGGCACGACGTTGTCGGTCGGGAACCACAGCTCGGTGTCCACCGCGCCAGTGTTGTAGTACGGGCGCGAGGTCTTGACCACCCGGCCCTGCGAGTCGTAGCGGGTGTCGGTCAGCAACCGGCCACCCCCTGGCGCCGGGGTCTGCAGCTGGCGGGGCCGAAGCTGCCCGTCGTAGATCTCGTTGGTGGTGACGTAGTTGATGTCGTTCGGGCTCAGTTTCCTCGTGGTGACCACGATCGGCCCGCTCTTGCGGATCAGGTAGGAGAACTTGTAGTTGCCGTTGGCGTGCCGTGCACGCAACCGGTTGGGCAGCCACACCTCGGTCGAGCGGCCGAGCGCGTCGTAGGCGACCTCGGTCACGCTGTCGTTCTCGTCGACGATCTTCGTCGGCTGGCCACGCCACTTCTCGTAGGTGGTCGTGGTGGTGAACCCCGCCGCGCCGTCCTGCGGGCCCGGGGTGGTGGTGGCGACCTGGGTGACCGGCCCGGCCACCTGTGGGGTGTAGGCGGTCGTGGTGGTGTTGCCGAGCGCGTCGGTCGCGGTCAGCACACGGCCGCGGGCGTCGTAGGTGGATTTCGCGGTCGTGACGTAGACCGGGCCGGTCGCGGGACGGGAGGAGGCGACGCGTACCTCGGTGGCGTTGCCCGCCGTGGACGGCGGGAGCCCGCTCTGCTGGCCGTCGTAGTAGGTGAGGGTGTCGCTGATCGCGTCCTGCGGGAACACCGGCGTCTGCCCGCAGCGGACGGACACGGTTTCGACGCGGGACGGGAAGTCGATGAGCCAGCGGGTCTCGTTGGGCTGGTAGGTGGTGGTCGTGCACAGATCGTCGGCATCAGTGCTGGTGTCACCGAGGTCGCTCGTGGAGGTCGGCAGGCCCCACTGGGTGTCGTAGGTGGTGTCGGTCTGGGTCACCCGCTCACCGCTGGCGCCGACCGCGGTGTACGTCCGTTCGGTGTTGGCGCGGACGATGTAGGCGTTCAGGCTGCCCCGGGTCGCGGTAGGGCCGTGCCAGACCGGGTGGGTGATCGTTTTGCTGATGCGCCGCGGATCGGTCGCGTTCGACGCGGCCTCGCGTTCGAACATGGCGGTCTCGAACGAGAACCCCTGCAGCCACTCGAAGTCGTCACGTTCAGCGCCCTCGCTGTCGGTCACGGTGGCCGGGCGGGTACCGGACGGTTGTTTGTCGCCGTGCATGCCGCGGTAGAAACGTTGCTCGGACATCGTGCGCGGTCCGTCGTCGGTGGTGCCGTGGCGGACGCGGACACGGGAGTAGCCGCGGAACTCGTTCCACGTCTTCTTGTCCTCCTTGACGAACTCGGAGGTGTCCCAGTGCCAGGCTGCGCCGTCGAGATACTCGTAGCTCGTCTCGTCGGCCAGTGTGCCCGCCACACCGTCGTGTGTGGACACGGCCGAGACCACGTACTTGTGGAAGTAGTCGGTGCGTTCCGGCGCGAACGGCGGTGTCCATTTCGCGGGGAAACACCGCTGTTCGTTGTTGTGCGCGTGCTCGGGCATCCCGGTGCCGAACACGCAGTCCGGCTCGGCGTAGCGGATCGAAGTGATGCCCCCGGTCTCTGAAACGATCGCATTCATGCGGAACCGCACGAGTGAGGCGTAGCCGTCCACCCCGTGGACCCGGTTCTCCATGCGGACACCGTCGAACGTGACCTCGGGCAGCGTGATCGTCGGTGTGGCGGCCGGTCCGGTGTGGCCGGTGTGTTGGATGCTCTTCAGCCACAGCGCGGGTTTCTCCCCATCACCAGGGTCCGGGAGTTCGTGGCTCAGCGCCCAGCTGTCCACCGGCTTGTACTGACCGTCCACGAGAGACTTGGTGGTGACGGTGGTGAGTTTCTTGGTTGTCCAGAACGACGGCGCCCATTTGTCGGTACAGGTGGCGCCGTCGCATTTGAGGTTCAAGGGGACGTCGGGCAGGTTCGCGGGCTTGGCATGCGTGCAGTCGGACCTCTTCACGCACCGGTCTGCGACGGTGAACTCCACCCGCCCGGAAGCAGTGCTGTTGGCGGCGTGCATGCCGTACTCGATGCGGTCGAGCCAGCCACCGCGGACGTAGGAGCTGACCGCGGTGTTCTTGTTGCGGCCGTAGGAGTTGGTTTCGGTGGCGTAGAAGTACTGGATCATGTTGCCGTGCCGGTCGACGACCTTGTCCAGGTTCCACCGGTACCCCTGGGTGCACCACGACGCGGCGAACGTCGACCCGTGGCACGGCTCGCCGGCGTCGTCACCGAACACCGGCACGGTCCAGGTGGACTTCGCGGCCACACTGGTGCCGAAGAAGTACTGGGTGCCGTCGACGGTCGTGATCTTCCACGCCTCGTTGTTGTCGTCACCGTTTCCGGCGGCGGTGATCCGCTCGATCCGCGAGCCGTCGTCGTCCTTGGCCTTCCACACCTCGTCACCGGGCTCGCTGTCGTCGTCCCGGATCAGCTGGGTGCCCGAGCCGTTGAGCGACAGGGTCGCGTTGTCGCTGTGCCAGCACAGGTCAGCGGGCTTCTCACCGGTGCCATCGACGTCCTCGGCGCAGCTGCGGTATCCCCGTTCGACGAACCCCGGCCACAGGCTCCAGCCGTCCCCGATCCAGGAAGCCTGGTTGTTCGTCGCGCTGGTCAGCCCGTCGACCGCACCGGACGAGTACGACAGGCCCAGGTTGGGGTTGAGCCCGCCCGGCGCCGAGGGAACCGGCAGCGGGTAGGTCCAGGTGAAGTCACCGGTCTGCCCGGACACCTGCCAGGTCGCCGACGGCGACAGCGACGTCGCCGCGTAGTTGCCGGCACCCGGCAGCGAACTACCGCCGGTCTGGTCTCCGCTGAGACCACGCGGGGTCGTCTCATCGCCGGTGTTCACCGCCTGCCGGCCCTGCTGGGTCACCGACTCCGACGGGACCGGCGTCGACGGCACCGACGGGCCCGCCGCCCAAGCCGCCGGTGGCGCGATGGCCTGCACCAGCGACGCGGCCAGCACGACCGACAGGAACATGGCTCTGCTGCGCCGCTTCCGCATGGCTATCCCTTCCCAGCTCAACGACATGCCGTGACCGGCGGAAGACTCAGGACTGACCCACGAGGGGTACCGGTGACTCGGCGAGCGCGTGCCCGAGCAGCCGGTCGACCACCCGGCCCTCGCACAGCTCGGCGACCGAGGTGAACTGTTCGGTCGTCAGCTCGGTGCCGAGCCGGCACCGGTACAACGGCGCGGTGCCCAGATCTGGCTGCGCCGTCTCGTACAGGTAGCCGGTGGGCCCGAGAATCTGCTTACCTTCGCAGTTCGGGTCGACCGAGGTGAATTCGTCCACCTCGGTGCGGCAGCTCATCAACAACACCGTGCCGGGTTCCGCGGTCAGCGGCACCCACCCCATCCGGCCCTCGGCCCGGTACCCCGGAGTGGTGCCGTCGATCGAGGTCCAGTGATCGGAGTGATAGGCGACGTAGCGGCGTAGCGGCGCGTACGCGGCGGTGTAACCGAGCAGTTCCTCCTGCGTCGCGCTGCCGCACCCGATGCGGGAGTCGTACCGGTCGGTGCCGGTGTCGCAGCGATGGACCGGCACAGTCGCGACGTGCGTGGGCGGGGTGATGTAGACCAAACCCACCTCGCCCAGCAGCGGCTGCCCACCACATGCGACGTCGGTGGAGGTGAAGATGTCCGCGCCGTCCTGGCAGGAGTACAGCATCCGGGTGCTGGCCTCGTCTTCCCCCTCCGATGACACGGCCGGGACACCGAGCGTGCGTTCGAAGTGGTAGCCAGGACGCGGGGTGGTGTCGGTCAGGGCGGTGTAGTGGTCACCGGCCATGTTGACGAAGCTGCCGAGCGTGCCTGGATACGGTTTCGGCCATCCCGCCCGCCGCGCGATCTCATCCTCGGTGACCAGGCCCTGATCCACGCGGACCTCGTCGATCATGCCGGGGAAGAACTCCGCCGCCACACCGTTGACCTTGCTCCGGCCGATGGTGAACGGCCCGGTCGCCGTCCACAACGCGCTCTGCGTGTGGCTTCCGGCCAGGGTGCCGTTGACGTAGAGCCGCAACTGCTGCCCCGGCTGGTCATAGGTTCCGGTCAGATGCACCCACTGGTTGAGCACCGCGGTCTGGTTCGACACCGCGGAACTCAGCGGGGCCCCGTCCGCGTCCTGGGTGCGGGCGCCGAAGACCCAGCGACCCGACTCCGGCCGGTACTGCAGCACGAACCCGCTCATGCGGCTGCCATCCCGCCCGAACACCGTGGCCACCTGGTCGCCGCGGGTCAGCTTCGCCCACGCCTGCACGGTGAAGCTGTCCTGGATTCCGATCCCGGAGGCCGCCGTGGCTGCCGCCCCGCTGGTGCCGTCCAGCACCAGCGCCTGCCCGCTGATCCCAGCCCCGAAAGACCCGCCCGTGCTGACCGTGGCGTGGTTGGCACGCCAGTTGTAGTCCTTCGCCGTGCCGTCGTCGAACCGCCACGAGTGCGTTTCGACCGCGGGCACGTCGTCGTGCAACAGGCGCATCTGCCCGTCGCTGAGCGCGGTGGTGAACGCCCGAACGTCATCGATACCCCGGGAGAAGAACGCGGACGGGTACCCATCGAGCCTGCCGCGGCCGATCGTGAACGGCCCGCTGGAGGGACCGATCGTGACGCCGTGCCGGGTCGCGGCGAGCGCCCCGTTGACGTAGAGGCGCAGATGGTTTGCTTCGGCGTCGTACACCGCGCCCACATGCGTCCAGTCCGAGGTCCACGCCGATTCGGTCGCGGTCAGCACAACGTCCGGACTGTTCGGATCAGCAGCTGGAACCAGCACTGCCCACCGCTTCTGCGCGGCGTTGTACTGCAGCTGGAACGCGCTGTCGACGGCGCCGTCCTGCGCCAGCACCGTCCGGTCCCCAGCGACGGATTCCAGGTAGGCCCACGTCGACACGGAGAAACTCTTGCTCGTGTCGAGCACCGGCCCGGTGGTCTGCGCATAGCCGGACGTGCCGTTCACCGACACAGCCGTGCCCTCGCGGCCACCGACCCACGTCACCCCCTCCTCCAGGGTCGCGTGGTGGCCACGACCACTGCTATCAGCGGCGACCGTGCCGGCGTTCTCGTCGAAATCCCACTCCCCGGCGTCCGCGACCGGCAACTCCGGCGGTGGTGCCTCCGTGGGAAACGATCGGTAAAGCGCCTTGACCCGCTCGCGGTCCAGCGCACCCGCGTACAGGCGCACGTCATCGACCCCGCCGCTCCAGTACCGCCCGGAGACATCGGCGTCCAGCGATCGCCCGATCTGCAGCCCGCCGCTGGCCTGCCACGGCGAATCGAATGTGTTGTCGCGCTGCCGGTCGCCATCGACATACAGCCACATCATCCCGCTGGCCGAGTCATATGCACCGACCAAATGCATCCATTTGCCCAACTCGGATGGAGAGGTCGACAGGGTGGCCTGGACCGGGGCGCCGCCGCCGTCCGCGGTGGGCATCTCGAACACCCAGAACCCGGGTGTCCCCCTCGAACCTGCCAGATAGCCGAGCCGGAACCTGCTGGTATTCGTGCCGTTGACGCTCACCGCCGTCGCGTCGGTGTCCGGGTTGTCCAGCCACACCCACGCCGCGACGGTGAAGCTCTTGTCCGTGCGCAAATCCGTGCCGGTGGTGGCGACCGCGGCGGTGGTCCCGTTCAACTGAACCGAGTTTCCGACTCGTCCTTGCCCGAACGTCGCGCCGCCGGTCACCGTGCCGCCGCGAGTCCCGACGCTGTCGGCGGCGGCGGCGCCGCTGGACTCGTCCAGCTGCCAGTTGTGCACCAGACTCAGATCCCGGCCCGCCATGGTCCGGATCTCCGCCGCCGACAACGGCCTGCTGTACACCGCCACGTCGTCGACCGCACCCACGAAATAGTCGGCACCCGCACCCGCGACCTGCCCACGACCGATCATCAGGTCACCCGACTCCGCCGCCTCCGCGTCATGCGCGACCGACCCGGCCAGCACACCGTTGACATACAGCTCGAGCCGGCCCTTGTCCTTGCTGTACACCGCGGCCAGATGAGTCCACACACCAAGCTGGACAGTGCCGCCGACCGCGTGGTCGACCACCGCGTTGTCCGTCTGGGACTGCGGCATCGCGAACGACCACAGTCCCGACGCGGTGGTCCCGACCCGGACCGCGCTGCGCCGCGAGCCGTCCTGCGACACCACCACCCCGGCCTGCCCGGTCTTGTCGGCCCGCGCCCACACCCTGATCGAGAAGCTCTGGTTGGTGACCACCACAGTGCCCGCCCTCACGTGCCCAGCGGCGTCGGCCAACCGCAGCGCACGATCGGCCGGATCCGGGCTGGACGTCTGTCCCGCCGTCCAGTCCACCTGCCCCTCGACCACCCCACGGTTGTCGTTACCGGACCAATCGCGCACGTCACCGTCCAGACGCCACTCCCCCGCGGTCACCTTGGTCGAACCGACCAGCCCGAGGACCTCGTCCTGCCCGATCACCCGGCCATACGCCCGGGCCTCGTCGATCCTGCCGCGGTAGAAGTGCGACGCGGCGCCACCTACCTTGGCCTGGCCGATCTGCAACGCACCACTGCCGTGCCAGGAGGTGGCGCCACTCGCCGCGACCGGGGCTTCGCTGTCGACATACAGCGCCATCTCGTCGGTGGCGGCGTTGTAGGTGGCGACGAGGTGGGTCCAGTCGCCCTTCTTCGCCGGCTCGGCCGAACGCACGACGTGGTAGCCGCTCGGGCTCTGCTGGTCGGCCGTGGGTATCGAGAACACCCACTTGCCCGACGCCTTCTCGAACTCGAGACAGAAGGCACACGCCTGCTCGCCGTCCTGGCTGATCACCGCGAGGTCACCGTCGTCCTGGTTGCCCGCGTCCTGGGGAAGCCACGCCCACGCGGCGACGGAGAAGCTCTGATCAGTCGGTATCGTCGCCCTGTTCGTGGTCACCCCGCCAGGCTCACCGGTGAACGCGACCGCGCCGCTGCCGTCGGTTCCGTCCGCGGTGAACGTCGCGCCACCACTCAGCACCGCCATGTCACCGCCCTCGACGACGTTGCGCGCGGTGTCACCCGGCAAGCCGGTGGTTTCCACTGCCTCGTCGAACTTCCAGTGCGCGAGCTGAACATTGCTGCCGACGACAGCCGCCCTGATCTCGGCATCCGGCACCACACGGTCATACAGTTGGACCTCGTCGACCGCGCCCAGCCAGTGGTTCTGCAACACCCCGGCCCACAACGCGTTGCCCATACGGACATCACCAGCTGGGAACGACTCGCCCGTGTGCGGCACCGCCGCAGAGAACTGGCCGTTGACATACAGCCGCAACTCGTTGGTCTGCGCGTCGAACACCCCGGCCAGGTGCGTCCAATCGGTCGTCGTCGCGGTCTCCGCGGACCACACTCGGTCGAGAACCGGGTTGGCCTCGTCGGAACGGGGCATCATGAAGAACCACTTGCCGCCGTCCGTGGCGTGGTACCCGAGCTGGAACGCACTCGTCTGCTGACCAGACTGACTCACCGCGGTGTGTGCCTGCACCACCGCGCCAACTCGAACCCACGCCGACACCGAGAAACTCGTGCCAGGGTCCACCGCCGACGGCGCGGACACACTGCCCCGCGTGAAATGCATCCCGTTGCCCACCGCGCCCTGCCCGTAGCTCGCGGTGCCGTTCAACGTGCCGTGCCGGTCCCCCAGGAACGCCGTGTCCTGCGTGTTTCCCTCCAGCGACCACTGCGCCAGCGGCCCGTTCCCCGCCCGCACATAGAACCGGTACGCCTTGACCGGGCTCGGGTTCCCCGCCCGGTCCTTGCTCCGCACGAACAACGTCCGGGGACCGTCACCGGGTGGAGTGAGCCGAACCGTCGCCGTACCACCCAGTCCGCCCGACGCGTCGACCTTCGTGGCAGGCGGGTCCTGCCAGCCCCACAGGTAGTGATCGACATCGTTGAATTCGGCCTCGTCCACCGACGTCGCCGGATCGTCCGGCACGAGATCCGGCGCGAACGTGAACGTCCCCGCCGTCCCCACCCCGCCGTGCCAGCGGTTGTCCTCCTTGTACAGCAACGACGACACCTTCGGCGCCCTGGCCGGTGCTTTTCTGTCCACGACGAACCGCGGACCGCCCCCATAGGAGGTCGCGAGCTCACCGTCGGTGCCGCGCATGCTCCAGGTCACCGAGGTGCCATCGGCGATCGTGGCGGTGTTGAGCGGTGTCGTGAACTTCGACCCAGCGCTCAACGTCTTGCTCGCGGTGACCGTGTTCGGCCTGTTGATCGACCACTGGGCCGTGACCTGCCCACCGTCCGGATCGGCCACCGTGCCCCGCAGGTTCAGCGTCGTCGCCCCCACATACGGCACACCGCCACACCACTTGCACGCCACCAACGTCGGATCGACACCGATCGCGCTGATCGCGGGTGCACGGTTGTAGGTGATCTCCATGTACGGGTACCGCGAGTTCTGCACATAGAAGCGCTTCCACCCGGCCACACCGGTTTCATCAGTCGCCCGCAACCCGACGACCATCGCGGCCGCCCTCGCATCAGCCACGACCTGAGCCCCAGCTGTGACGTTCTGGCTGACCCAATCCAAAGGACAATGGCCTGCCTTCGGCACAGATCGCACACTGCCCTGCACATTTCCGGCACCGGGCTGCCCGCTGTTCCACGTCGTGGCCGAAGTGATGTTGCCGGTCTGGGACACGACCATCGGATCGATGGCACTCGCCGTGCAACTGTGGTCGTACTTCCACACCTGCCAGATCCGGAACGTCGCGCTCTTGATCTCACTGCCCGCCAGCCGAGCGGTGTCGAACTTGAAGTACGACCGGTCCAGGAACGCCGACACCTCCCCTGGGGCACGGCCCACCCGGGACACCCCGAAGTCGCGTTCGTCAGCGTCCCTCGGCTGCAGGTTCCAATGCGATCTGGTGGGCCACTCCCGCCGCACCAACGTCCACGACCCACCTGCGGCAGGCGCGTGCCTGCTGTAGGTCGGGTCGATCACCACCGGGAACCGCGTGCCCGGGTCACGCAGGAAAGCCAGATCCGGCAGCAACGTCATCGAGTCCGCACCGATCTCGACCCCGACCCGCCGCTCAGTGACAGGGCCCCCATCCTCAGGGGTGTCCCACATCAACGGGTGGGGCGCGTGCAGGATCTCCGTACCGGTGTCATCGACGCCAGCCAGGTTCCCTGCCTTGTCGGCGGACAGCCGCAACCTCGAAGTCGTGAGCCCCAACGTGATCCGCGCCAACGCCGGATTCGCGGCGGCCTCCGGCGTCTTCACCACGATGTCGTGCCCGAACCCCATGTCCGTGGCCCGCACCTGCACGTCCACGCCCGGCAAGACCTCCGGATACGTGGCGGTAGCCCCCTCCACGGTGGGCTCCGGCAACTCCGACGGCCACGACAACACCATCTCCGCACCACCATCGGCGAACCGCGCCAACGGTGTACGCCCACCACCAGAAAACTCGACAGGCACCGAAGTGGCCTTCGGCGCGAGCACCCCGTCCTCCGTCGTCGTCAACGACGGATCCACCGGCACCCAGCCATCTCCCTTACGCACCCGCACCGGCCCAACCGATTGCTGCAACGTCCAACTGCCATCCGGATTCGCAAACGTCGTCGACGACTCCGACCGCAGCCCCAGCACCTCGACCCGAGTCCCCTGCGCCCGCGCGAACCGCGACGCCGACACCTCGTCCGGCGCAGCCGTCACCCGCTCATCAGCTGGTTGCGGCACAACCAAAGGTTGTGCCGCGACAAGCAGTGTCGCCAGCAAGGACAGAGACCCCAGCACCGCGATCCCACGGCGAGCAACAGCGTTGCCAGGCAGTACGAACCACGCGCGCGAGCGTCCCGCGCGCGCCGAAAGTCGACGCATTGTCGGCGAACCCCCCATGAGGCCAGCGCATGTCCCCCGACATCACACGACCAACGAACCGAACAAACGATCGCTCAGAAACAACCTGACGCCAAGACACCAAAAGGAGTAACCGACCGAGACCAGGCCCACACGCAGAGTGGGCATCTCCAGCTGATAGGACCGACCAGCAACGTTATGTGACGATGGACAAACACATCGCGTTACCACGCATCTACTTCTCGCCCAGCAAAGCCTCCAAGGACGACGACTCCCACTACGAGCCGAGGTCTACCTGGCGAGACCCGACTTACGCCGAGTCGGCCCAATGGGGTCGGCGTCGGCTCACAAGGGCGGCAGGGCTTGCCAGAGTCTGTCCGCGATCGTGGAGGCAGCCGTGCACGCAGCCTTGCCCTGGCCAGCGGGGAGCCGCACAAGGATCGTCACGCTCTCCACGATCGCCATCTCGTCTTCGTACTCGAAGGGAACGTGTTCACCGCCGACCTCACACAGCGAGAACTCACCGAAATCGGCGTACTGCGTCGTCGCGGTGTAACGACCGTGCAGCGCGCCACCGGAATCGCCCACCGGGAGAGGTCCGATCTCGAACTCGAGGTCAAGCGTCGCCCGCGTGTCAGGGTTCTCCCACCAGCAACTGTGACCGGCGACGAACTCCATCGGCTCGACGTCAGCACCGAGACCAGGCACCGCAGCAAGCAACTCCGGCCCGACGAGCGTGCACGCATCGAGCCCGCCGAGTGACCCCTCGGGCAGGGTGAGGCTTTCCGCGCGACCATCCAGAACCACCGAGACGACGTGGTCGGCAAGCGCGTCACTCACCACGCACGGATCGGTGTTCCCCATGGACGTGTCGGCGACGGCGTTGACCCCCAACGCAAGACCGTCGGCGAACACGACGTCCCGCGCGCAGCCACCACGGATGTCGGGCCGTCCGTGGGCGATCGAGATCCCTGCTTCCAGCTTGCTGGAAGGGCTCTCCTTCCCCGTGCTCCAGGGCAACTGGGGTTTCCCGACACGCGCCTCGATCACCGCGCCTTCCCTGGTGGTCACACTGATCTCACAGAAGTTGAACGCCACCGGCACGTCGATCACGGTGGTCCAGGTGTCAGGCAGCGTGTCGGGGTCGATCACACTGCAGGGGTTCAACAGCGTCAGATCCCCGAGTGCGTCCTGCGCGGTGAGCTTGTCCGGATTCGCGAAGACTCGTCGCGACGGCGTGGCACCGGAGGTGGGCACAGAACTCCCGCCCACAGACACCTGACCCGCCGAACTCGCCGACTGGTCCCCGCCACCAGCGGCGTGATCAGAACAGCCGCCGACGACCAGCAGCAAGACACCACACACCACACCAGTCCATCGCGGCATGACCATCCCCAGCCTCTTCATCAGCGCGCGTCGCCAGGACGCCTCACGGCGCGTTCCGCACCTACGAACCCGCACCCGATCTCCCCGAAGTGCCCGCCCGAACGATCACGGCATCAACCGAAGGCAAGGCAAACGCGAAGATCATGCATCAGCCCAAGCATCAACGGCGATGTGTCCTTGACCACAGAGGTAAGCGCGAACGGGACAGACTGCTGACGACGCGTGCCCGGATCTGACTGCGGTGGCCTGCTCATACTCGTGAAGATCCAGACCCAACCATCCAGCTGCTTCTTCCTTCGACAGAGGATACTCGAGTCCGCTTCTGTGGACCCAAAGGAAAGAACACGGCGACCGCGGACTGCGCGACGGCCAGATAGTGCACGAAGTGCGCGGTGAGAGCGCAGCACTGCTTGCTCGTTGGCTCCTCGCTGCGCGCTCGGTGCACCACACACCGAGGACAAGATCTTGAGGGTCGAACCGGTCCGAGAATTCAACGGAGCCACGCTAGCTACCGCTCGACTCGCGCTGTACGAAGCCGAGTCTACCGACCAACTGGCACTCCACGGGCCCGACGCTGGCGGCTCGCCAGAAGGGCGGCCAGTGGGTGATGACCGTCACCTCCAGGAGCACGCCGACCACCTAGGAAACGCTCGCCGTCGCACTTATCGCGCCGACGGCACACTTGAGCAGGAGCCAGACGCGGCGGACCTCGGCCAGCGACAGAAGGAACCTCGCGCGGCCACGTGCGTTCGTCGAGAACACCCTTCTCGGTAGCAGGTCACCGAGAGGCCAACAACACGATATGATGCAGGACCTCGACACTCCGCGCAGGTGCACTCGGAAAGTTGACCCCTTGACCTAATGGCAAGTGGACTTGTCCCCCAGCGCCGTTACCGCGATTCACTGACCTGCGGAAATAGAGAATCCCCTGCATAAGCCAGATCAGTTCAGATCCGTTGAGTGCAGTTTACCCCACTAACGGCATAGTGAACTCTCCCGATTTTCTCCTTCTCCTTCGTCACAAATTGCTGCTCGTGCCGCACGCTTCCGCCGCGTCGTTCTCGTCGCTGCGGCGCGCGAGCACTTCGCCCAGTTCATCCACATCGTGCCAGGAACGGGGCTGTGGCACCGGTGGCGAACCTCAACGAGGTCGTCCGCGAACACCTCGACCTTGCACCCCTTGGCCTCGACGTTGCTGGCCAAGAAACCGGCGATACGGGCGTTTGTGACCGCCACCCCATCGCACAGCGGCCGAGTCAGGTTCGTCCGCACCAAGGCGACCAACTGCTCTCCGGGGTTCAGCACGGAAGTCAACGCTGCTGTACAGGCATCCCGGTGCTTGTCCTTCAACTTGGTGCCGACGACCAATGCCATACCCGTCCCCTACTCGTTCACCCAAGCCACGAACTGGGTAATCGTTATCAAGGAACAAGTCGTTTCAGGAGGGTCAACCACCACCGCTCGACAGGCTCAGCGCGTCCCGTGGCGTGCCGGTGCGTTCCGGCAGCGTCGGGTGTGATCGTCCACGTCACCGTGGTCGACTCGCCCACGGGCCAGAGTCACCGGGGTGACCGCGTACGGCGCCCCGTCGACCTCCAGTTCGGCGTCGTAGGTGCCTGCCGACACGCCGACGTTCCTCACCCGCACCGACACCGACACCGGTTCGCCTGCTTGGACGGTGTCCGGACTGAGGGCCGGTCCGTACGGGACGAACCCGGGGACATTCGCGGGCGGTTCCGAGCGGCCCACTCGATCGAGTTTGTCGAAGATCTCCCTCGCGTCGAGAAACCACGGGGTCTGGTTCTCCCGCCCCGAAACCCTGACCTGGGAACCCTGGCCAGCGCAACGATCCGGACAGGACATCATCGTCGAAGGCAGCGCAGTCCTTCACAGTGGACACGCCTACCGCCTGCGACTGGAACTGCACGCCAGCTTCAGCCACTGCGCCTGGTACCAGGACGAAGACATCATCGCTGGCGAATCGGAATGGATCGCCACCGCCAACCCATCCAGCTGGGCTACCTCCTTCGCAGGACAGTCCTCAAGCAAGCCACCGCCTGGTTGAGGCGTACTCACAGAACGCGCGGATGGCGAGGCGCATCACAGATCCACATCTCATACGCCCACCACCCTGCCCGGCAACCCGGTCACAGACGTGTCGTCATCGTCAACCAGTGACCGGCGATCACCCGCACCCCCGCGGCCAGCAGTCGATCCAAAGGAGACAATCATGGCTGGAGACACGATCATCACGCTCATCGGCAACCTGACCGCGGACCCCGAACTCAGGTATACCCAGGTTCCCCGCGAGTTCACGAATTCTGAAGCATCGAATGGCGGGAACTGACAGGTTGGGTTCGTCATACAGCCTATCTGGACGCTTCGGTTCGGAACCGCGGTGTCGATCGACCGGGCCGGAGGCATAGGCCGAGGTCCTTGAGTCGGCGCAAGTCAGTCCAACCCCAAAAGGCAGACGGGCGTTGACTTGTCTCGATGATATGGATAGGAGAGTTCACAATGGCTGGAGAGACACACGTCTGGTGCCGCCGTCGCCAACTTCACGGTAGCGTCGACGCCGCGCACGCTGGACCGCCAGTCCGGTGAGTGGCGTGACGGGGAGGCGATGTTCCTGCGTTGCAGCGTCTGGAACCAGTACGCGGAGAACGTCGCGGAGTCGCTCTCGCGCGGTGCGAGGGTTCTGGTACAGGGGCGGCTGGTGCAGCGGTCGTTGAGACCAAGGAAGGCGAGAAGCGGACCGTGAGGGAGTTGCGTGTGGACGAGGTTGGTCCTGCACTGCGGTATGCGACAGCAAAGATCAACAAGGTCCGTCGCGACGGCGGGGGAAGCACGCCGGCCACGGACCCCTGGGGCAGCGCCCCGGTGCCAGTGGTGTCGGTGCCGGGGCGAGCGACGAGCCACCGTTCTAACGGTCCGTGCGGTTTCTGGTCGGGCGTTTTCGTCTGACCAGAAACCGCATTTGTCGAGCGTGGTGATCGGTGCTAGAGCTACTCCTAATCAACGCGTCGCAAATAGGTGTGTAAGTTCAAGAACGACAACCATGCAGAGCGCCATGCACCCGGCGAGGACGGCGCGGTGTGTTAGCCGAAAGTTTTCATTCGCCACCCTGATAGCCACAGCGAAGCAGCACAGTGCGCACACGGCCGCCGCGAGAAGTGCCGTGCCGGTTAACAGCGCCAACTCGTTGAGGTTGAGGCGAATCGTCGCGAGGTCGCGAAACGGATCGAGCACGCACATCGCTGTGGCGGCACCAACGAACAAGGACGTTAGGCGCACCGTCGTCATCCGCGTAGACCGGTCGACAAACACCCACTGCTCCACGAGGTTGGTTGCAAGCAGAATGCCGCAGCCCACTGCAGATGCCAACACGCCGATATGAAGCGGATCCAGATGCGGAACGCCGACACCAACGAGGAGAGGCGTGCAGAACGTCGCTACCGCTGCAGCCGCGAACCCGGTACTTAGTCCGAGGATGAGATACGTCGCCTTGGTTGCCCTCATGAGGAGCGTGAAGTTGAACAACACCGCGAGACGGTCTTCCATGCGGGGGTGTGTGCCAATCAGCCGCCCCAGGCGGGTCTGGTCACGCACCCCCACCACTGCTTGACGGAGCGTCTGCATGTCGTCGAGCATGAGCATCGCGCTGACGTCCGCGACGTGTTCGCGGAACCGGATATAGGAGCGTGCGGACAACACGACCAGCCCTCCCAGGACAATGATCTTCACGAGTGTCGAGAGGAGCTGAGGAAGGTTGCCGTCCTGCAGGCCAGCAGCCACAACGAGCACACACAGGATGCCTATCGCGAAGAGACTGATGGTGCGGATCCGGTAGTAAAGATGCAGGTCCTTCGCCCACAGGTGTCCAAGTTCGTGCGCGAGAGTGGCGTCACGTATGGTTGCGGAGTCGGACCACCTGGTGATCGTCGGGGAATCGACGACGATCGCGGTGTTGTCGCCCCACCCGCGAAGCCTAGCGCCCGCCGACGACCTGTTGTCGGCGATTAACCTCGGAGTGGCGGTGCCGGACAGCTGACTCAACCTGGTCAACGCTGGAACGTGTGCCGAGAGATCCCATCGCGAGTGCGCGGGCGCCCGCGCCAAGAACCGAGTCGCCATCTCAAGCAGGCAGACGTTCAGCGCGACCGACAATAGCGATCGGGGAATCCACCGCCAGTCCGGCTCGACCTCGGCCGGCATGAACACAACACGCCACATAACCAGCAAGACGCCGCCGCTGAACATACCCGCTGCATAGCCGCGGAGGCGCCCTACACGCCCGACGAGCGCGGCCATGCCCTCGTGCACGGCCTGACCGGTCATGCCTTTGTTTCCGCCGTCAGCTTCTCGACCACCGCCCCCACTACCGCCTTGCCAAGAAGCTGTGCGCTCCGCTTGTCGAGACCGAGTGTCACCGCGAAGCGCGCCACCTCGTCGGCGTGCGCCTCGAGCTGGGTGGATGTCATCGGGAGTTCAGGACGAGCAGGAGGAGTAGGTTCCTCATCCCCACCGCGCGAGATCCGTCTGCTGATCCACTTGCGCGTGCGCTTCTCGATCTGAGACTTGCCCTCCGTGTACCAGATCCGCGCGTACCAAGTGACCACCGCGACGCAGACCGGTGACACCCACTCCGTGAGCTCACCAACCCCGAAGCCGACGCTGTCCGAGTTGCCGAACAGGCGTCGGTGGGGCGGGTCGAGGATGTCCTCAAGGATCGGTAGTTCGTTCGGTCTCATCGCCGACACCGCCGCCCGTGCGGCCTCCGCGATTACCCCATCGATGGTCGTCTGTGTGCTCATTGACCGGCTCCGCCCTCTGGCTTCCCATCATTTTCGAGTTCGGCGACCACGGAGAGCCCGTCGAGCACGCGTGCGCCGTCCCGCACCCGTTCGAGGCGCTGGCGTTCCTGCTTCTCCATCAACGTTGCGGTCAGCCGGTAGGACGCCGCGGCACGGACGATCGCATCGGCGAACTCATTGTCATCCGCCAGGACGGGATTGCCAGCATTGGCGTCGAGCCTCGCCATGGGGTTCACAGCGACCCGGCCTAATGGTCGGTTCGTGAACAGCCCGACGCCCTTTTTCTTGATCCGGCCGAACAAACCCTTCTCTCGCTCGACCTCGACCGACGTAAGCGAGCGGTAGGGCAGGTCTACCACGACCACGGTTCCCCGTTCGTCGTAAACCTTGCCAAAAGCGCTGTCGCCCTTTACGAGCACAATCACAATGCGAACCTCGGTCACCAGAATCTCGGCACCCCCAGCGAACACTTCCCGCAATCCAACACCACCAGTCGGTACAGGCAGCGGCAAGCCGTTCGCTCCTACTGGGAAGCCGCCGCTTGCCCAGTGAGCGACGAACCGATCTAGTTCGCGTTCGTCCGGTGCGCGTTCTGGAGAAATACCGACATCACCGTTGGCGCGGTTGATAATGCGCAGATGCGCGTCCGTGCCTGGCACCTGGGACCGCGTGACGGAATCAGGCCAGTCGAAGCGAGTGACCCACACCGGAGAGTCCGGCCGTGGGGACGTATTTTCATTCGGAGTAGACATCGAGTTGTGTATCGACCACCGACTGTTAGCTGTTACGGCCTCCTCCGAACTTGTGACGTCGGCGCGAAGCTGACGTCGGCCTGTCATGCCGGTTAACGGCCTCGCGGAGATCAAGATACGGCGGTCTCTGTTCGTCCTGTGGTTGTAGCTCGCGCGGGGCTCACGATAGGGCCCCCTTCGGCATCCCTCCTGGGTTCCCGTTGATGGGGGTTTCTATCAGAACTGGAGAGGCTGCGCCAACCGGTGAATGGCTGCCATGGACTGTGGGTTTGTTATTTACTGTTCAGCGTTCGATCGAGCCAGAAGGGCGCGCAGCAGGGTTTGGATGAGGCAGCGCAAGCTGGTGGCGGCCCGCGTCACCGCTGATTCCCGAGACTACGCACCAGACGCACCAGTAGTCGCCGTCCACCGTGTATGCTGCCCCCTCAGGGCGGGGTTGAGTGTTGTGTAACGCGCGGACCTCGCCGTAGGGGCATCGAGTGCGTCGATGATCACCGTGCGGGATGCCCGTCATCGCGTTCAACGGTTCGGGTGTAGCGCTCGGCTGCGTTGACGCTGAGTCCGAACAGGTCGCCGAGTCGGCGGAGGTCTCCGCCGGTGGCGATGGCTTCGTCGAGGATCCGGTCTTCGCGGACGGCCTGAGCGGGCAGGCCGAGCGTTTTGTTGATCCATACGTGGCTGACCTGTCCGCTACGGACGGCGGTCTTGGTGTTGATCAGCAGGTGTGGGTTGGTTGTGGCCGGCCAGCGGTGCGCCCGGTGGTTGAGCCAGGCTGCCAGCCGTTCCCGCGCTGCGGGCGCGAGCAGGATGGTTCGGTCCGGCAAGTACAGCCGGCCGTCTCGGGCATCGGTGAGTCCCAGATCAGATGCCCTCTTATGCCCAACCCAACGGCGGCGATCAAAACACTGTATGCCCCGAGCATAGAACCCGCTGCTCAGCGTGGTTCTACCTCGTGGTTGACTACTCACTGTGCGTCAGCCGGAGGAAAGGCAACGGGGGAAGGCCGGACAGACGGCGGTCACGCTGGCTTTTGAGCGTATGGGGTGGGGTGCCGTATCGTCGCCTGAGACCGACGTCGGCACGGATCTGTACCTCTTCCCAACCGATAGCCGACGGTTTGATCTAGGTCTGGTGATCGGCGCGCAGGTCAAAACCGGTCAGTCCTGGTTCGCCGAGCCGGTTCTGGACGAGTCCGGGGACGTCGTTGGCTGGTGGTTTCGCGACCGGGACCGCAAGCACGTCGATAGCTGGCTAAGCCACTATCTCCCCCACCTGCTCGTCCTGCACAACGAGGACACCAACGTCTCGTACTGGGCGCACATCACGCGCGAGGCCGTGGAATCCACAGGTAAAGGCGTCAAGATCCTCGTGCCGACCTCCCAGACAGTCAACGAGGCCAACAGAGATGCGCTACTCGCGGTCACCAACCCACATGAGCCGCCGGCGTGGGAGGGCAGTGCGTGGACTGGCGCAGACCACCTACTTCCGAAGGATCTCCTTCGACACGCCCTGCTCGTTCCACGGGTGATCGCGCCCCATCGAAACGCCGGCCTACCAGAACGAGTGACCGCAGAGCAGATATTGGCGCTCTACCTGGAGGCACGCCTCGACGAGATCGAGGATCTCAGCCGCCGACCAGATGTCCCCGACTTGACGCAAGCCGAGACGTCGAACACCTGGTCCTGGCGCTTCGTCGCGGCATTCGCCAAGCGGGTAACAGAGGGGACCATCGACCAGCTAGCCGAGGCGATCAAGGACGCGCCAAACCCGCCCGCTCGAGCGGCGGCCACCGTGGTAGCCGCCGCCGCATTGATGGAACATGCCCGCCCCGACGAAGCCCTCGTCCTCCTCGATGAGACCCTCAACCGTGGTGACAACGAGCCGGTTGACCACGCTTGGCTGACCGCGCAACGCGCCCAAGCATGTTGGGACATCGGCCTGGTCGATGACGCCATGGCGTGTGCAGTCTCCGTGCAAGAACTCAGATCCACTCATCCGAACGACATCACCGCGACCGCAGTCGCGGGCACCGCCGCAATGCTGCTGTTCACTGGGTCAGCCTGGGGCCGCGAAGAGCTGGGGCAAGCCATCACTGGCCTGGACACCCTGGCGGTGTGGTGGCGCACACACCGCGTCGCCACCGGTACCAGCGCCGCGATCGAACGCGAGTTCGCCGCCTGGTCCCGGCGCCGCAGGTTGGTGGTCATCGACAGCGAGAATGTCGCCCACAACCGCCTGCTCACCGCAAGCCTCCTAGCCAGCCATCTCGCTGATCACCGCGAGTGGAGACACCTGGAGAGCCTCAACCTGAAACAGGCTCTACTCAGGACCGGACGAGCGAGCGATCCTGACGAAGTCCGGGCCCTCGTCACCGGCCTTCTGATGACGGGCGACGACAAAGCCATGCCCCTGTTAACCTGCCGACTCGTACTGGACGGCCCAGCGGCAGCGGTGTCCACCGCGGCCAGAGACATCGACCTCGCTCACTGGACCCGGACCACATGCGCGACGACCTTGACTCTGCTCCGGCACGGCGGAGACGTGCTGGATGAAGAGACCGCCAGCGCAGCCGCACGCTGGCTCCTCAGCACCCTGGCAAACCCACAAGCGTTCGCCGACCGGACTCGCCCAGTCTTCGAGTTGGGGCCTCGCCTCGTCGATACCCTTGCCGGCCTCGTGCACGCCGCACCTCACGACGACCAAATCGCCGCAGCAGAGTTCCTGCTTGGCCTTGGAACAGTGAGCAACGAGACGGCAGCGGTATCCCTAGCCCGGCTTGCCCGGGCGCTTCCGGCCAGCGCCTGGTTGGCGGACCGGGCAGACCGCGCCACCGCCATGGCACAGAATTGCCACGAAACACTCAGATTGCAGCTGCTCGGGACAGTGGCATCGGTGAACGAGATCGCCCATCAACAGCTTATCGAGAAAATTCGTGGCGGCTCGATCCGTGCCCTGATCGCCCTCAACAACGCACCGGATGTACCATCGGAAGCCGTACCGGCCCTCATGGCCAAGCTCGAGTCACAAATCAGCCGACAGATCGCTGACGCTCGGCAGCTGAGCCACGGCATGTCTGCTTTTGACTCAGCTGAGATCCTGGCCAGCCTCAACGTGCACCACGAAGACGTGGCCCGCTGGGATTCCCTCTATGCCCTGCTAGAGGAACCACTGGTCGCCCTCAGTGACAAAGCAGCGGCCTGCCAAAGGCTTACCCGCTGGGCGGACCGTCTCCCGAACGAGGTACGAACCCGCCTTGGACAAATCGCGACCGCAGCACTGAACTATCCACCTACGTTTGTTGACGAACTCGGTGAGGGAATACCCAGCGGACGGGGAGAGGTGGCAGCGCTTGCCGCCGCGACAGGACATCCCGACCTGGCCCACAAACTGCTCACCAGAGCGTTGGAAACCAAGGACCCCGACCGAGTATGGGCAGCCCAGTTGGCCTCACACCTCGACAACCCCACCGCGGTAGGCGTACTGACCACGCTGATCCACGACGATGATCCAACCGTCCGGGCCGAAGCGGCCGGGAATTTGACCCAACTAGTGTTGGCTGGCACCGAAAACCCGTTGGCGTTGGCCGCACTGCGTCACTGCCTCCACGATCAGGGTACGCGCGTCGCCCGAAAGATCGCGGGTGTCCTGGTCCTGCACCCATCCTCCACAACGACCACCGACCTCACCCACGAACTCGCCACACACCGCTCAGCCGCAGTCCGAGAAGCGATCACCGCCAAGCAAGCCGAGTAAGATACACACCAGCCTGGCTGAACCGCCCCGGGTTCGGTAGAGACTCGTTACTGGGGTCAGGCGACCAGACTGGTCAGGTCGCC